>CAZOYE010000006.1:0-49640 GCA_964584025.1 uncultured Ignavibacteria bacterium | reverse complement strand
AGCTGCGCTGAATTCAGCCTGCAGAGTGGTGGTGGAGCTTACAGCATCCCGTCCGAAAGCTACAAAGATGTTACAGTGCGGTTTTCTCCGACATCAATCGGTGCGAAATCCTGTCCAACCATTGAGACGGGAAACACTGCTTGCAGCGACGTTAGTGCCAGTGGTAACGGATACCAAGTCTGCTGCAACGTGAGTCCGACCTCTCTTACCTTTGGAGATGTCGAAGTAGGAAGTTACAAAGACCTGACCTTCAGGATCAGCAATTGTGGGTCGACAACTCTGACTGGCACAGTTAGTGAAAGCTGCGCTGAATTCAGCCTGCAGAGTGGTGGTGGAGCTTACAGCATCCCGTCCGGAAGCTACAAAGATGTTACAGTGCGGTTTTCTCCGACATCAGCCGCTGCGAAATCTTGTACGATCGAAACCGGGAATGCCGCGTGTAGTGATGTTAGTTGTAGCGGTAACGGAACAACTCCTGTTTTTGTTGTCTGGGATTCCTATTGGAATGACTTGGCTGATTGTGATGGCGATGGGTACTACCATGATGGGGATCTTAGAGTCGATGTAGATGTCTCAAGCGGCACGCACTCAATCTACCTCGTCCTGGAGATCAAGAACTCAACGCTCACGACATATCAGCCATGGTCAACCACTGAGTGCTTTAGCATCACGGGCAATAGTCGAAGCGACTACTATACTTTCGTCCACCCGTTCCCTTACGATGTTCGTGGAAAGTACGATTTCCGAGTGACTGTTTACACATGTAGCGGAACACGGCTGACTTACAATGATCAGAGCCACGATCCTCAATTGAATGACTGGCCCGTAGAACGCGATTATGAGGACATCGCCTCAAGTGTTTGGGTTTCAAGTGCATATTGGACAAACTCACTTGACTACGATCTCAATGGGTACACTCGGAGTCGAAAGTTGAATTTCGTTGTCAACTCATCTTGCGATACGTGGATTGGGTTCGAGCTTTGGTACCAGTGTGACGGGCTCCTCTGCACTTGGGGAAGGGGCTGGACCAGGAGTTCTTATAATATTGAATCAGGCATAGCTAAGACGATCTCGATTGACATTAGCGGCCTTTCGCATGACTGCTATGATTTCCGAATCAAGTTGTTCACCACTGATTTCAATCATCAATATGGTGAGTATGATGACTCAGATGATGGGGATCTCAACGACGAGTGCTTCGAGCTTTCTGGAGAGGATTAGAGAGGAGCAGCATAAAGAGAAGTACTGAACAGAAATATCCCTGAAGTCATGTCTATGACAGGCTGCAGATTATTGCGCGTCGTGATCATCGTCACCGCATGCGCTTGGTGCAACAGCCCTACGCTCGCATCCTCCTCCAACAAGTGGAGCGTCTGGGCAGCAGGAGGTTACAGCGCGGGGCTATCATCGGATAGGATCGGACACGGCTACGACGTTCAGACGGGGGTGTACTTCGCGGTCTCAAGAAGTGAGTCAGTCGGAATTCTGGCTTCCCTTCAGCCCGATGGAAAATTCCATGATTGGAAGCCAGCCCCTTCTTCTACACGTTCAATGACTATGACTGTGAACATGTGTCATGTTGATAGTAGGGGATCCGCTGCTGAATTCGGGCTCGGGCTGCTCCGGTTGTCTGAACATCGTTATTCCGTCACGAAGCCGATTTGGTCCATGAGTCTTGGAGTGCGGCTGTGGAGTTTTCATTCACATTCAGGCGAGCTGCGAGCAAGACTTGATTACACCCGAGTTCTAAATAGGAGTGAGGGAAAATTTAGAGTTCTTGCTGGTCTGCAATTCTACCTTTAAGAGAAGGTAAGAATGTGATCGAGTGGACCTCTTATGTGGGCAGTCGGTGGAGAATGAGCCGGCTTTGTTGACCGCTGTGCTAAATTGCAGAGAAGTTTGGAGGTGAAAATTGCGAGGCGTGAATTGCTTGTTTGGATGGGTCAGCCTTACCTTGCTCCTATTATCGGGTGGACTGTGCAGTGAATCGGTGCTTGCTTGTCCAGTCTGTGTGAGTGGCAACGTTTCGGAGTGCGGAGGAGACCCGATCATAGGTGCGTCGGTGTGTGTGAGCGTAGACATTCCTCCTTACCATGAATGTATGATAGAGCCGTGGCTTTGCGCGTCCTGCGTAACGACCGATTTATCGGGGGAATTTAGAGCCTGTCCTTTGGACTTCGATCCACCATATGCAGGCTCATTCTTGGCAAGCATTTACATACGAATATCCGCAGTCGGATATCAGGAAGAAGTGATACACCTGAGTTCTGGATTTGCCACCCAGTCACCGTGCTCGGCCATCCACTTGAGAATGGCGCCAATTTGCCTGGAAAGAACTGTTCCTTGCGGCGATGCGGACGGAACTGGCGGAGTCAGTATCGGCGATGCTGTATACCTTGTAAACTATCTATTTGTACCTGGTTCTCCGCCCCCTTTGGACTATTCAGCCGGAGACCTGAATATGGACGGGGTCTTCAATCTGACAGATATAGTCTACCTCATCAATTTCATTTTCTTTGACGGGCCTGCGCCTTGTGATTAGTGCTCCGTAACAAGACCATCCCCGCTCATCGGAGTCGACTTGCGTGTGCCACCCTGCGACATTGTTGAAGCTCTTATCTAACTCAGTCCTCCAAGGTAGCCGAGTAGTCACTGATACCGAGGGCACGATTGACTCGTGATCATGTCGAACTCATGAACAGAACTATCTAAGTCAAGGATGGAGTCCGCTTAGAGACTCAACTTAATCAAACTGGAGTAAACTGACGCCAATACGTACTTATCCGAGACAAGCCGAGATAGTTACTCTTGTGACCATTTTGTGTCCAACGTATGCAAAAACGCACATAAACGGACAAAAACCAAGCTAATCGCATAAAATTCCGTAACTCATTGTCATGCAATATATTAATTGATATCGTGAAGAGGGTGAGCAGGTTACCAAAATGACACGTGGGAGAATCCCTCACTCTCCGTTTTGATTTTCTGCCCCAATCTACGGCCAATAGGTTCGCGGAGCTTTCGAGACCCGGATTGACGTGTTTCTTGACTATGCCCACATTCGACCCCGGATCTCTAGGCTCGAAGTTCTGGGTATAGGAGGATTGGTGGGCTCGGATAGAAAAGTCGGGAAGCACTACTACATCGACTATCGGGACGCCGATGGTAAACGCATCCGCAAAAGCATCGGCAAAGCGAAAGCTGTTGCTGACCAATTTCTCAAGAAAGTTGAGGGCGAAGTTGCGACGGGAAAACACGGCTTGGCTCCCAATCAGATCGCATTGTCTGAGTTCTTCCCCCAGCCGCTCCGCAGTGGTCAGGTTGAACCGGAGGCGATTGGAGACCGACAGTTGAGTGCTCCTTACGACGAGCAGGCAGATGCGCTTCGAGTTCAAACCGCCATTTGCCGGACAGTTTCCTCACCCGATCTCTTTGACCACTTCCACCGTCTCGTCTTCGCCGTAGGTCACCGTAAAGCCGCGCTTTTCGAACACCGAGATCATCGGCCGGTTGTCCACCGTCGTCTGCGCGTAGATCCGTTTCAACTCCCACCGTTTAGCGATTTCCATGCAGTAATCGGTGAGCATGCTCCCTAGTTCTTTCTTCTGCCAGGCATCGGTGATTAACACCGCATACTCCACCGTCTCATGATCCGGGTCGGCGGTCAGCCGCCCGATGCCGATAAACCTCGATTTGCCGTCCTCGACCAATTGCGCCACGATGGCTATCTCGCGGTCGTAATCGATGTAACAAAACCTGGTAGCAACCTCGTGCGACTGCCAGTGGAAGAAATAGCGGAAGCGTGAGTAGATCGTTTCCTTCGAGCAGCTCGCCAACAACTCCATCCAAAGCGGTTCGTCCTCCGGTTTGATCGGCCGGAAGATCACCTCAGTGCCATCCTTTAAGAGCACGTTCTTGACGTACTTGTCCGGGTAGGGTCGCAACGCCAGATGCGAATATTGCTCTATGGGTTTGTCCACCAGCACCGGATCGATGACGATTCGCGCATCGAGCGCGACCACCGCAGCAGGCGAAACGAGTAGGGGATTGATATCGAGTTCGCTGATCTCGGGATAATCCGCCGCCAGGTACGACAGCCGCATCAGCGTTTCGATCAGCCGGTCAACATCAGCCGGAGGTCGGCCCCGATAGCCGTTCAGAAGCGGCCAGATTCTGAGCGCCTCAAGCATGTGCCGCGCCAGCCGCGCGTTCAAAGGGGGAAACCCGAGCGCACGATCCTGAAGCAACTCTGCTGCGGTGCCACCCATCCCGACCATCATCACCGTACCGAACACCGCATCCTTCTTAACTCCGAGAATGAGTTCGATCGCATCCTTGCCGTCGATCATGCGCTGCACCGTCACACCTTCGATGCCGGCTTGCGGACGGAACCGTTTGGCGTTGGCGATGATTCGTGCAAAGGCCGTCCGCACCATGCCGGGCTCTGCCAGATCGAGCTGCACGCCGCCGACATCGCTTTTGTGCGTAATCTCCCCGGAGTGAATCTTCAGGACCACCGGATATCCGAGCCGCTCTGCGATCTGTACTGCCTCGTCTGCCGTCGTTGCCACAATCGGCATCGTCGCGGAGATTCCATACGCCTCGAGCAATTCCTTTGAGACGGACTCGCTGAGGACGGCACCGCCACAAAAGTTCTTTGCGACATACTGCTCCCGCAAAGTCTTCCGGTCGAGCGGAAATGCCACCGGCAACTCCTCCGGCGTTTCATAAAGCCGTTCCAGGTTGCGCGCGTAAGCCACCAGGGTCATAAACGCCCCGGTCGCCTGTTCCGGGGTCTTGTATGCCGCCACGCCCTTGTCGACCAGAATTTGCAGACCCTCGCGCATTGACTGCCCGCCGAGAAACGCCGCCAGAATCGGCTTGGCGGTTGTCTCCGCAAGATTGCCGATCACCTTGGCCGCCGCCGTCGGGTTCGTCATAGCCTGCGGGGTCAGTATCGCCAGCAAGGCATCAACTCCGGCGTCATCGAGCACGATCTGCATCGCCTTCTCAAGCCGTTTGGAGTTGGCGTCGCCCAGCACATCCACGGGATTACGATGCGACCAAAACGCCGGAAGATTCTCGTCCAGCTTCGCTAGTGTCGCCGCGGACAACGGCGCCAGCATGCCGTTGGCGGCAATCAATGCGTCTGTCGCCATCACCCCCGGTCCGCCGGCGTTCGTGATAATACCCAGCTTCGGCCCGCGCGGAATCTTGCCGCGGCCGATCAATTCGGCACAGTCGAAGATACCCCCCATGTCATCGACTCTTGTCAAACCAATCCGCTGGAAGGCTGCGTCGTAAACGGCATCCTCGGACGCCATTGCTCCGGTATGCGAAGCCGCCACCTGCGCCGATTCCGGAAAGCGCCCCGCCTTATACGCTAGGATCGGTTTGCTGCGGGCGAACGCTCGTGCCGCCGTCATGAATCGCCGCGCGCGGTTTATCGATTCGATATAGAGAATGATGGAGCGCGTATTCTCATCCTCGCCGAAGTAATCGATCAGGTCGCCGAAATCGACGTCGACGGTATTGCCGATCGACACAAAGTATGAAAATCCGATCTTTCCCTCCATCGCCCAATCGAGCACTGAAGTACACAGTGCTCCCGACTGCGAGATGAACGCCACGTGTCCCGGCTTTGGTATGCCGGTAGCGAAACTAACGTTCAGCCGCAACGCCGGCACAATAATCCCCAGGCAGTTTGGCCCTATGATCCGCAAGTCCGGGAAGCGGCGTGCTTCAACCTTGATCTGCTCTTCAAGCGCAGCGCCCGCAGCGCCGGACTCCTTGAAACCCGCCGACATAATGATGATCCCGCGGACTCCCGCCTCGCCGCACTCGCGGACCAGATCCGGTACCTGTGGCGCCGCCGTGCAGATCACCGCCAAATCCGGCGTGTGTGGCAGATTCCGCATATCGGGGAAGCAGTGGATGCCGAGCACAGCTTCGGTCGCCGGATTGACCGGATAGACCACTCCCCTGTAGCCCGCGCCGACCAAATTGCTGAGAACCTTTCCGCCGACGGAATTGGGGTTGGTAGTAACACCGATTAAGGCGATTCGCTGCGGATTGAAAATTGAATCTAACTTATGCATTCCCGTAAGCTCTCCCTCGCCTCCCGACTCAAACAATTCACAATCTACACAAATGTTAATCTGCTGTCGGAGCTTTCTTCGATTGTTTCGTCACTGGACTCCGAAGACTTGCCGGCGCCCTTTGAGAGATTTACCTTTGGGTCGATGCTTCATGGTAGCGGAGGGGAAGACACTGTGGAAACCCGAGTTGGGAAGAAATCGATCACCCGAATCATCGGCCTGATCCTTTCAATCGTCATCTGCTTCTTGCCGGCGCTGATCGGCGCCCGCTTTGGCCCCGATGAATGGTACTTCCAGTTGCGCAAACCGGTCTGGACGCCGCCCGGCTACCTCTTCGGGCCGGTCTGGACCTTCCTCTACGCTGCGATGGGTGTTTCCGCCTGGCTGGTCTGGCGAAAACACGGCTTCCGGGATGCTCGGCTCGCCCTCTCTCTCTTCGGCGCGCAACTTGTGCTTAACGGAGCCTGGACCTGGATCTTCTTCGGTCTGCACGCGCCCGGCGCCGCGTTCCTCGAAATCGCCGTCTTATGGCTACTGATTCTCGCGACGTTGATCGCGTTCTGGCGGAAGCAGAAGGTTGCCGCTATCCTGTTGCTCCCGTACTTGCTCTGGGTCGGCTTTGCCTCGGTACTGACCTTCACGATCTGGCAGTTGAACCGCGGCGCCGGCTGATTTCAGTGCAACGAGCTGCTGCCGCTTCCCCTATGAACAGTCAGCTCCCGCAACAACCCGTCGAGATGATACACCTCGTCGAGCAGGAAGAGGACATAGCGGATATCCACCGCTATCGTGCGCGTTACATCCGGAATGAAAAGGTAGTCCGAGGCCACTCCTTCCCAGTTACCGTCAAACGCCAGCCCGATCATCTCTCCTCTGCCGTTGATCACCGGGCTGCCGGAGTTGCCGCCGGTGATATCATTGGTTGTCAGGAAATTGACTGGCACATCCTTGATCACCGGATCTTCATAGCGGCTGTGCTTCTTCTCCTGGGCAAACTGGCTCAGTTGCCCCGGCACGATAAAGGGATCAGCGCCGGTTTCCTTGGCCAGGACGCCGCCCAGACTGGTCAGGTAGAAATGCCGCTCTCCATCGCGCGGTGTATAGCCCTTGACCTCGCCGTAGCTGAGCCGCATCGTACCGTTGGCGTCCGGATACATGCTGCCGTTCTTCCAGTCGGCGTACGCCTGTATCAATTGCGGTGACAAACGCGTCAGCGCGCCCGAAAACTCCTTGTTCTGCCGGAGCCGTTCATCCAATTCGGGGCGGAGCGCAATCGCCAATTGGATAAACGGATCGTCAAGCTTCTCCAGACTTTCCTGATCGGCCTTCAGCAATTCGAGCCGCGTCGCGATTTCGCTCAACCCGGTGCGGGCAAAGGCGTCATCGAGATACCTTTCCAGCGCCTCATCTGACATCCCGGCAAAAGTCTTGTCGATCGCCGCGATCCGCTGCCCCTCTGGAAGTACCAGTGCCTTGCGGAGACCATATTCCATCTTTTCACGGTCTACCTGCGGCACCAAATTGATCTGCAAATCCTCCAGCCACTCGCGCGTCGATGTCGTGTCGCGCTCCTGATAACCGCGCTCGCGCTCCAAGTCCGGCTTCTGCCGCTCGATCGACCACTTGTAGAGCCGGCTTGCCACGGCCAGGTATTCTGCCGACCAGGTCAGCCGCGACAAAACAAAGTCCTTCTCATCAGTTGCGCGCTTGGTCTCGTACAGGCTGTCGAGTTCCGGCAAGACGTGTCCATAACGGCGCTCCAGCTCTGGATTCGATTTGAGGAACTCCGCCAACTGGCGCTCGTCGTTGCGCTTCTTGTTCAAGATATCAGCCTTCTTGAACCCCTCGAGGGTACCGTAGCTGTTTTTCAAGGTGTTGTTGATACCGGCATCATCCGAGGCCAACCGCAGCGCTACCGCAGAGTCCTTCCGCCCGGCCTCGCTCATGATCTGCAGGTAATCTTCCATCACCTTGATCGAGCGCGGATACTCGAACGATAGCTGGTTCTCGATATCAAACGAACTGGCGTAACGTTCGGTGTAACCCGGGAAACCGAGCGTCATGCAGAAATCCCCTTCGCGGATTCCCGCCGCCGAGACGGGCAGATACACCGACGACTGGTACGGCACGTTCTCCTTGGCGTATTCCGCGGCGCGGCCATCGGGACTGACGTACGCGCGCAGGAACGAGAAATCACCCGTGTGGCGCGGCCACATCCAGTTGTCGATGTCGCCGCCGTAGTTGCCGATGGCGTAGGGCGGCACATACACGATGCGGACATCGCGCAGCTCAAGGTATCTGTAGAGCATATATTGCTTGCCGCCGAACATCTTCGCCACGCGGCACTTGATGTCGCTGCTGCTTTCGCACTGCTTCACCAGCTTCTTGATCGCCAGATCGACAACCCGGTAGCGCTCAAAATCGGAAATCCCTTCGTTCACATCAGCCAGCACCTGTTTCGTGACGTCTTCGATCGACTGCGTCACGCTGATCTTGTAGCCGATCGCCGGGATTTCTTCTGCCAGGGTCGCGGCGTAGAAACCGTCGCGCAGAAAATTCTGCTCGACGGTGCTTTGTTGCTGAATCGCGTCAAAGGCTACGTGATGATTGGTCAGGATTAACCCCTGCGGCGAGACGAACGAACCGGTCGCACCAATCTGCACCACCGCCGCTACGATACCGGTGCCGTTATGGCTGTAGATTTGCTCCGGTGTCAGAGTGAGCCCGCGTTTGGCCAGATCCTTGAACGAAAGTTTATCCAGATCGTAGAGCGGCCACATCCCCTCGTCGGCGGACGCCGACCCAAACATGAATGCAATAGCCACAATCGCGGCAATGCGGAGACTATTTCGGTAAATCAAGTGAACCTCCTCGATGGAAAGCAGTAATAAGGAGCAATTTTACCAGTATACAAGGGGAAACTCGCGGCGCCACAAGATACCGCTCAGCTGCGCCTGCAAGTGAGTGCTCTTCACCAAAGATAACGGCCGATCGCATCTCCATGACCGGCCTTGACCAATTGGGAAATCACTTCGGCTTACTTTTTGGAGCTGACAACCTCCAGAATGTTGATCTTACGCTTCTTCAACTCCTTCATGAACCAGGTGTAGTTGCCGCCGTAGATGCAGTCTTCTGGGGGCACAATCCCCTTCTCTTTGATCTTGCCCATCAGCAGCAGGCGCACGGCTAGGGCCACCGGGAAGCCGGTGACGCGCATCATTGACGAGATGTTGTTCTTTTTGTCCGCCGTGTCCCACATGAAATACTCGATCTTGACATTCTTCGCGCCCTTCTTGCCGGTCAACGTGTTGTACATCACGCAGACATCGGTCTCGCCCGGGCGCGCCTTCAGCCGCGGCGTGATAATCGACAGCAGGAACTCGCGCGGCGATATCTTCTGACCGTCGAATTCCACCGGGTCGGCATCAAGCATACCGCACTCCTTCAACGTCTGGACGCTCTGCCAGTGGCTCGGCCAACGCACCGTCTTCTCCGAAAACTCTTTCAATTTCGGGCGGGTGAAAATGAAACTCGGCATCCCCGGCGTCACCGCGCATTCCAGCATCTCGTTCTTGCCAAACTTACTGAACTTAAACGGCTCCAACTCGCTGGCGGCGTTGATCTCCACAATCTTGCCGCGGCGAATCACCTTGACCTTGATCATGTACTCGCGCAGCACGTGTTCGAACGCCCAGGTTATCATGTAGCGCAGCGGGTGATTGGCGGCGTCCTTCTTGGAGGGAATTCCGCCGACCCGCGCCACCGCGATCTCCGGCTTATCGATCTTGCGCATCCCCTCACCCAGCGTAACATTGCTCAGCCCCGGCGCGAAGCCCATGCCGTCGATGAAGGTCACGTTGTTCTTGATCGCCGTCTCGTGAATCCAGTCGCCGTATTCATCGAGCGTCATCCCGGCAGGCAACTCCAGACCTTCAACTTCATATGCGTCCGGGCGTCGGTGGTACTCCTCCAGCATATCGACGATGTTCAGTCCATTCTCGACGGCGCAGTGCGCGACCTTGTAACTCGTCTTACGGTCCGGCATCGCCAGTGCGCCGACATTGTAACCACGCATCAATTCTGCCAGCGCCGCCTTGTCGTTGACATCTACCACGTGCAGGACAACCTTATCGCTCCCGATCCATTGCTTGACCCGTTCGAGCGCACCCAGTCGGCGACCGGTGATGCCGATCGCTGTGATGCTGTCGTCTTTGGCTAAATCCCAGGCTACGGCCGATCCAATTTTCCCGGAGCCTCCAAACACGAGCGCTTTCATCGCGAAACTCCTTCCGTTTGTTAACCTCAAGATGGCCACAGATACTTTGAAATCGAATCTCTCGCGATCGATCCCAACCGACTTAGGCCGCACGTGAAATGTGTTCAGTCTCAGGTCGCGGCCAGTGCACAACGAGAGATGGCCAGGACGATCAACCCGTCTTCGACAATGCCCATCAACCCTCCACCGCTGGTAACTTCAGATGTAAAGGCATAATAGGTTCACCAGTGTCGCTGTCAACTGAAATTCGACAAAACTATCGCTGTTTGTGGTCGATTCCGCCATTGGAGCGGGAGATCACGAGCACCCGCCGCTCCCACCCCGCCATCAAATCGAAGTCCTATGCGCTTTGGAAAACCGTGTAGCTTGATCAATCTGGCCAATCGAAGGGGCTGCTTGACCTCGGTCATTCCGAAAAGAACAGACAAGAATCAGCGAACACGGACACAAATAGCTGCGTCAGCGCAATCCCATGTAGTGCAGTGCATTACAGATGATCCTGCTGCTGTAAATCGAGATAGGACAAATTACTTTCGGTAAATCCGGCGCTCTCCATTTTGTTACGCAATTGCGTTCGCTGCTTTGGTGCCTCCGACAAGTTTCTCAACCACGCTTTCCGCTTGGCTATCTGAGGCACTCGAGTAAATTGCTGTCCGAGTTCTTTTAATCCGACTTTCTCAGATGACAGTACTTGAAAATCTCCGCAGACTCCGACACACACTTGTTCCGCTGCCCGTCAAATACGGTCGCCGCTTTCGCGAGGTCTTCGCGTTTCTGCAGCTACATCAGACACGAAGTCGGGACGAGATCGCTTTTTACCAATGGCGGCGGATCAGCGACCTCCTCCACTACGCCTATCGGCATGTCCCGTTCTACCGGCGTCGTTTCGCCGAAATCGGCCTTGATCCCGGCGATGTCAAGACTCGCGATGACTTCGCAAAAATCCCGTGCATAACTCGAGAAGATGTCACCGAGTGCCTCGAAGAACTGAAATCCGACGAGTTTTACCGACTCCAACCTGTCCAAACCGTCACCAGCGGTACCAGCCGCGACCGCCTGAGAATTTTCCGGTCAGCAGAAGCCGAAGTTTGGCGCAAGGCGATCATGTGGCGGCACTTCTTTAATATTGGCTATCAATTTCGCCAGCCCCGCGCTCAATTCACCGGGACTCTGCGTTTCTTGAAGGATCACGACCAGATGCCGATCGACTACAATGAAAATCTATTGATGATCGAGCAATTCTCCATCCGCCACGAACACGCTCCGGCGATTTACCGCCGCTTGCGAGATTTTGCGCCGCGTCTGATCTACTGCCAGCCGGCAAATCTCTCGACTCTGATTCTGCACTTCGAAGACAACAACCTCGAGCCCTTCCCCGTGCCGATCGTCTACACAACGGGCGAGATGATCTATCCGCAATATCGCCGGGCTATCGAATCGTTTTTCAGCGCCCGCATTGTCGACTATTATGGCAACCGCGAAAACACCGTTGCCGCGATGCAAATGTCTGACGGCAGAAAGTATATCCAGAGTGAGTACTGCTATCTTGAATTCGTGAATGACACCGGTACTCCCATCGCGAATCAACCCGCCGAAATCGTGGCGACATCCCTGGTCAATTACGCCGTCCCGCTGATCCGCTATCATACCGATGATCTGGGCATGGATCACGGATTTCCTGACGATGCCGTGGCTAACTACCCGGTTATGTCGATCACCGGCGGTCGCGGCAAGGACCTGATTCTTTCCCGGAACGGGCTCGTCTACCCGCAAGTCGAGTTCTCCACCAATGCCGAGAAGTTCCAACGCGTGCGAGTCGAGCAGTTAGCGCTTGATCACTTGCACATCACCTTCGTCCCAACCCGCCGCTTCGGAGGTGATGATGACCAGGAGTTCCTGCTGAAGGCATACCAGGACTATTTTGGCCCGGACTTTCACTTCACGATCGAACGCGTTACCGATATTCCCCTGACCGCTTCCGGAAAAAACAAGCTCTATGTCTCGCAAATGGCTATGGACTACCTCCGCAAACGACAAACTTAAGAGGGGGTTGCCCAGAAAAAACTAACACCACGCATAGGACAATTTCTCTTGCCGCTCGTATATCTATCCATGACCACGCAACCATGTCTTTCTCGACCCATAGGAGATTTTCACAGATGATCAACCGGTCTCTCAAATTCGCATTCCTGATCCTGGGCGCATTGTTGAGTTCAGCGTTCTCGACTGCGCTCAAAGCCGAATCACTTCGTGGCGTCACAACCTCGCACATCGATCGCAAAGCCGACCCTTGCGTCGATTTCAACCAGTTCGCCAATGGCGCCTGGCTCGATGCCAATGAGATTCCCCCGGATCGCGCCTCCTGGGGCGCCTGGGGCGAGCTCTACGAAGCCAACATCCAACAATTGAAGTCGGTGATCGAAGCTTCCGCCGCTTCGCAACGGTCACCCGGCTCGATTGAGCAGAAGATCGCCGACTTTCATGCTGCTGCCATGGACACCGCAGCCATCGAAGCCGCGGGAATCAAACCCCTGGCTGCCGAACTGAAGGCGATCGCCGACATAAAGACCGCCGCTGACCTGGAAACGGCAATCGCGCGCCTGCACCGCCTGGGAATCAATATCCCGTTTGGCGTCTGGGTCTATCAGGATGCCAAAAACAGCAAATTGAATATCGCCAATATTCATCAGAGTGGTTTGGGCCTGCCGGATCGCGAGTACTACCTCAGCGACGATGCAGAGACAGCCGAGATTCGCGGCAAATACCAGCAGCATGTTCGCCGAATTCTCGAGTTGGCGGGCGACAGTCCGGAGACCGCAACTAGTGCTGCCGAGCGCATCCTCGCTTTTGAAACCCGGCTGGCCAAGGCCTCCATGACCCCCGTTCAGCAGCGCGACCCCGATTCTACTTACAATAGTATGAGCCTCGCCGAACTGGCAAAACACAGCGGAAACTTCGATTGGCAGCGCTACTTCGCCGCCCTCGGACAGGCTGATCCGGGCTATGTCAACGTCGCCCAGAAGGTCTTCGTGCAAGAAGTCGGAGTCATGTCCAGAGAGACATCGCTCGACGATTGGAAAGCCTATCTGCGTTTTCACCTATTAGAAAGTGCCGCTCCCTACTTGAGCAGCGCTTTCGTTAATGAGGACTTTGACTTCAATGCCCGCACCATGCAGGGGCGCAAGGAACTTCGTCCGCGCTGGAAACGCGTGATCAACCAGATGGACAATTCGCTTGGCGAATTATTGGGGCGCCTCTACGTCGAGAAGTATTTTCCGGCGTCCTCCAAGCAACACGTTGAGCAAATGGTCGTGAATCTCAAAGCGGCTTTGCGCGACCGTCTGGCCGCGATTGACTGGATCACCGAGCCAACCCGCCAGCAGGCGTTCCGCAAACTCGACGCCATCAAGTGGAAGATCGGCTATCCGGCCAAGTGGCGCGATCATTCAACGCTCACGATCAAGACCGATAGCTATGCGCAAAACGTCTTTCGGGCTACCGAATACGCCGCCCAATTCGAAATCGACAAGATCAACAAGCCGTATGACCCCAATGAATTCGGAATGACCCCGCCGACCATCAACGCCTACTACAGCGCCTTGAGCAACGAAATCGTTTTTCCAGCCGGAATCTTGCAGCCGCCGTTCTTCGATCCGGGTGTGGATGACGCCATCAATTACGGCGCCATCGGCGCCGTGATCGGCCATGAACTGACCCACGGCTTCGACGACGAGGGGCGCAAGTACGACGCCGAGGGTAATCTCAAAGAATGGTGGACGCCGGAGGATGCCGCGAAGTTTGAAGAGCGCGCTGAAATGATTCGTGAGCAGTATTCCCAATACGTCGCCATCGATACCTTCAAAGTCAACGGGGATCTGACATCCGGCGAAAACATCGCCGATCTTGGCGGGCTGCGCATTGCCTACTACGCGTACAAGAAATCACTCGAAGGCAAGCCCGCGCCGCCGGTGATCGACGGTTTCACGGCCGAGCAGAGATTCTTCATTGGCTTCGCGCACATCTGGCGCAGCAAGCTGCGCCCGGAGGCCGAAAAGATGTATCTCGGAACCGACCCGCATTCGCCGGACCGTTTCCGGATCAACGGCACCCTGGCGAATATGCCGGAATTCGCCGCAGCTTTCGCTTGCCAGCCCGGCAAGTCGTTGCTGCGTCCCGCGGAACAGCTGGTCAAGATCTGGTAGACCCACCTGGATTAATCAACTAAACGGCCGGCTGCTTGCCGGCCGTTTTGCATTGTGCGAAATCTGAGTTTGCTATTTACACAGCGTTCCTTCGTCCGTATCTTTTGGTCAGCCCAAATAATTGAATCTTGTTCGCGAATGCGAAAGGAGGCAGCCATGATGGCATTCGTCGTTAGGGTCGCGTTGATCGCCGTCGCACTTTGTACGGTGAGTGCGGCACAGAGCTACCATGCGTTCTTCTTCGATCAGAAATCGGATGTCGCCAAGGAATTTGAGAAGCAGGTGGCAGCGGCGCGCGACACGCTTACAGAGTTCCTACGATTGGCACAGGCGCCCGGCGTCAACGCCGCGCGCTCATTGAGCGTTCAACAATTCTCGCTGCTCAGCGAATCGATCAAGTCTGTGCTGGAGGCAAGCCGGAATCGAAACCGGTCAGCACGCGAAACCGTTAAGAGAGTTCTCGACGAGATGCAGCCGCAACGTAAAGACCTTAAGGCGGACGAGGAATCTACGCTGGTCATCGCTCCGGTCGTTCGGGCGACCGAGAAGATATTGATCGACCTCCAGACCAACTTCAGCCTGGAAGACCGCGAAGCCATCAAATACCACTTTGCCCGTTACGGCGAGATCCCGCCGGCAATCGACAACAAGGATGACCGGGGGTTCGTCACGACGCCATTTCTGCAGGCCAGTGAAGAGGATGGTGATTTCTTCTCGAGCCTTAAGCCGGGCGCCTTTGTCGGCGCCATCGAAACCGTGCGATTGAGCAAGTCCCGCGTCAATCCCGATTCGTCGGGTTTTCCCTGGAAGATGGACATCAAGGCGGGATTGGTTTTTGCCGGCGGTCTTGAAGTTGACGACACCCTCGATTACAAGCGCGCCCTGCTGTATCCCGGCACGATGAACGTTCTTGTCGCGGCTAACGTGCGCCCTCCGTTCCTGAACGGCCGCTTCGCCAAAGTTTCGCTGCCGAATCTGACCGCGGGCCTGAAATTCGTTCCGGGATTGAGCGATACCGGCGCGACAATCGTGCAGATCTCGGTGGCTTGTGGCGCCGCGCTGCAGATCAAGAGCTCGATCATGGCCTACGGACAGATCATCTGGAGTCGACATGACGTAACTTCTGAATCCGAGGCCAGCTTCGCTGCCGCCTTTCCAACCGCCGTCGATGGGGATGGCGATGTCCATTCTCGGGTCACGCAATATTTCCTGGGCCTGCAATTCTCTGTGGGCGAGAAAGAATCGCAGGGGCGCTATTTCTATCTGGAATGGCGCAAACTGGATCCCGGCTGCCGTCTCGGCGCTCCCGGAGGCAACAAGTTCCTGACCTTTGGTTTTCGCAACGAAATCACTTTATAAAGGAGGACATTATGACGCCCAGGAAGAAATCAAGTCGCGGTTATGAGTACTTTGTTCCTGCGCTCGTAAATCGTTCTTCCTCGCTCAATAGGGTCGCCCTGACGAATTATCATCTCGATAGCGCCGTCACTGCGTTCGACCATCTCTCCACAACCGGCGACAATCTCGCGGTCTGGTGCGACGATGTAATTCACGGTAATGAGTATGGCCGCTACGATCTTTTGGCTGCCATGGGCAAGAGCAATCACTTTCAGGGAATCCAACGACTGCACGCCCCACAGTCTATTGCAATCTCCGGCAGCCACAAAGAGGAGGGTGTTTCACACTTGTTTGTTGGCGAGTTGCCGACACGGCATGCCACTCTGCCTTGGCGTGCCAACCGCTTTCATCGCAAACGGCCTCAAGATTTCGATAAAGTCAACTTGGTGATTGGAATCAACGCCGACCCGACAATCAATCAGGCGCTGGGACTTACCGATTCCTTGTGGCACGCCGGCGGTATGGCAAGTTCCGGTGATGTTCTCGCTGTGCCTCTGGAAGGCGATGCTCCCAGAACTGACGCCAAGGTCGTGTTCTACGATATGAGTGAACCGTCGCAGCCGCGCGTCTTTCGTCTCTGCCTGTCGCGACCGGCCGCACCGGCTGGTTGTGTGGCGCTCACCGGCTGGGATTCCGGTCTGATGCTCGCGGCTGTTCTCGCAAAGAACGGATTCGGACGCCAGCAGCTCGACTTCTACTTATTCGAATCCAAGTCACTGGTCAAGCAAACCGAAGTCTCACCGATAGCTTGGGACTCAAGTCAGCTACTGGCGACGCCGGCATCTGATTCCACCTTTCACAATTATGAGAACATCCAGTTTGTTCAGGAAGCCGATGGATCTTTGTATTTGCTTGGCATGCACAAGCCCGGGACGCTCAACGACAACAATCCACGTCCGGGCGAGGCTGACCTGTTCAAACTCGATTTCTGGTCATCGCCTGCGGCCTGGACCAATCCCGCGCAATTCAATCTCCGGCAGATCACGAAAGTCGGCAACAAGCACTTTCCGTCCAATCTGAAGTTCGACTTCGATGCCGGCTCGAGTGTTTACGTTGATCCACACGGCGGGCTCAGCCTCTACTCGGTGTTCGACTTCAAAAACGTCTGTGACAATCGCGGCATGATTAGCTTCGTAGAATTCCATCCGAATTCTTCACGCTTTCACCCCGACGCGATAACGGCTATCGAAGATGCCTGGGTCGAACTTTACACCGATCGCAATTTCACTGGCCGTTGCCTGGGTCTGACGGGGCTGCAAAACCTGATGCTGGAGAACTTCAGCGACGTCTACGTTGGTGAAGATATGCTGAATAATCAGATCTCGTCGATTCGCTATCAGCTGCCTCACGGTCGGACGTTTCGGCTTTTCAACGACAAGAAGTTCGGAACTAAGCGAGGAGTGCTTGACCTAACCGGTTTTGAAGGCCGTGTAATCGTACGTTCCGACCTGAAAGAACAGGGATTTAACGACAAAGTCTCTTCGGCGTGTCTCTTGCCGTAACATTCTTGACTGAATGTGCCTTGGCAATAACAGAAGAGGCTCTTGAAAGAGCCTCTTCACTACACAATCGCATCGAAAGAAAACTACTTGCCCGGTAACTCCGGTACCAGCCAGAAATCGCGCGGATAAAGCCGATACAGCTTGGCGTCCGGCTCGACTGCCGATAAGTAGCGCTCGTATGATTCGAATTGCTTTTCCGGGCCCACAGCGAAATTGACCGCATTCGCCTTGGCAACCGCCTCGGCTCCCGATGGTCCATAGTCGGGTAAGAGTAGTCCATAGACCGCCTCCATCCGAGACTGTACACGGTCGTAAAAGTCGGGCTGCTTGTGCAGGCTCAGGATCCCTTGCCGGAACCCGCGCACGGCCTCAGGTGTCAAGCCATCCGCCAAATCGCGCGCCATCGCCTCGCCGCGTGACTCATATGTTGAACCGGCGCGATTCGCATTGAAGGCCTGCGCGACAGCGTAGCCTCCCAGCGCAGGGTCGTGCGGCGCTTTCTTTAGTTCGCTCACCACGAACTGCATCGTCTGTGCCAGGTCGGGACAGCGTTCGGCGTAGTACACGATACGCCCCGTCGTCTCGCGGCTGCGTAGTCCGTTTGAGTAGGCCAGTCCGGCGCCCCAGGTCTTCATAAACATCGAGTGCGCTCCGCCGCCGCCATAAAGGCGTGCAGCAAGAAAATCGACCAAACCGTCGGGTGTGAATTGCGACAGGCTGGCGCAATCGGCCGTGTTGACCAGCACACCGGAGCGCGTATTCTCGTTAACCAATCCGACATACACCGGTTTCTTGGCGTCCGGAGCGTGATTCCGCAGGCGATCGTCAACCGCCGCGTTCTGCGAGTACTTCTGCCGCGTTGACCGTTGCGGATCGAGCTTGCCAAGCACACCACTGATCTTTGGCATCAACGTGGCCCGCGTTGCGCTGCTCGAAATCAGGAACGCGCGCACATTGTCGGTGCGGCGCAGCAGCTCGATTACCTGCCGCACTTTGGCGATCGCCACATCGGGTGCAACGCCGCCGTCGTTGGCAATCTGCCAGCAGAGGAATTGCCAGTCGGAAGTCAGCGTGGCATCAGGACAATCGGCAATCAACCGCTGCAGATCCTCAGCCGCTGCCTTGACAAGTTCCGCATTGCGCGCATCCTGCGTCATAAACTTGCCGACCAGTCCGGCGGCTATTCCCGCCGACCAGGTATCTTTCTTTTCGCCGGTCAGATTCGCCAAGAAATCATTGAGCTGAGTGCGCGATTTTCCCGCACCGGCTGCCGCCAGGTCTTCCATAAATCTCGCGAATTCCTTGGCATCGCCGACATCCTTCAACATCCAGCGCAGGCGGTGGAGATTGAATGTTTTGGTCATGAAACAGTCGCTCGACAGCAGCAGGGGATTGCGCTGTCGCCAGTAAGCGTCCGCCGGGTCCTCAACCCACGCTTCTTCGGCGCCCCGCATCGTCGAACGCAAATTGGACAAGGCAATATCAACGGCATCGCGCATACGGGGCAGGTTCTCCGGTGACAGGTACGTATCGAACAGCACCAGGTCCAGCCACTCCAGCGCTTTGAGAGCCTCGGCAGCGTCGGCGCCCGCTGCGCGCAAATTCAACTCGGCGCGTTGCGTCCGGTAATTGACATTGAAATACGCCGACAGTCCGCGGATTTCCTGCCGAATACGTTGCTGCATTTGATCGTAGGCCAGAGCGCCGGAGTCGGTGAAGACACCGAGTTCGGTCAACGCTGTGGGAAGCACCGCCAGGTAGACCAGATCTTGTTCCGGAACAACGTCCAGCCGAAATGCCAGGCCGAAAGTGGCGTTGGTGATATTCTCGAACGTCGAAGCTACCAGCGGCACCTGCCCGTTGACCGACTCGACGCTGTACTTCAGCGGGTCATCCATCGTCATCGGTGGATTCTCGGCAAATCCCGGCAGCTTGATCGTGGCCGCAACCGAATCGATCTTCGCCGTCTCGATGTCGTACGCCTGCTGGAATTTTTGGATCGCTTGTTCATCGCTGCTCACGCCGTACTGCGTCTTCAAGTCGGCCAGGTAGCCCTCGATACGTTGGCGGCGGTCTGCTTCCGATTTCGCAATCAACTGCGTATTCGCAACCGCCGCCACAGCGAACGGCTTCTCAGAATCCAGCCGCCACTTCGGGATTAACTCGCGCCAGACGTTCTTGTCGCTCTGCAGAAACTTCGTGGCGTATTCGGCTTCGTTGGCAAACACTAGCGAGCGCTCAAAGCCGCCGCTGTCGTGCAGGCGATTTACGTAGGTCATCCACTCCGAGCCCGATCCGCGTTCGCCAAACCGCGGAGGCGAATTCAGGAAACTGCGCAAGCTTCGTCCGTGCGATTTGACGCGATCACGAACACCCTGGTTGAACGCGCGTAGCTCAGCCGAGCTGTCGGCGTACGAGCCGATCGCCGCGATTTCTTTCAAAACTATGCTGCGAACCGAATCAATCATCGCCGGAGTGCAGGCCTCGCGGCGGATGTCGTCAAAGTAGATGTGGATCGGGTGACCCCATTCATTGCTTACCCAGCTTCCGACTCGGGTGGCGCCGACGTCCATGACGCGCGTCTGCGAATCAATGAAGCGGCGGCTCAAGACGGCTGTCTGGTCGGAGGCCAGGCTTTCAACCAGCAGTTCAAACAGATAGCGCTCACCGCTATCTTCAAATTGGCGCACCGGCCAGCCAAAGACCAGCAGACCCGGCTCCGACTCCTGCTGCGAGGGAAAATCAACTATCCGAATTTCGCCCGCGACTGCCGGATTGACCGGCGGCATTTGCTTGTTCAGATCCGAGGGATGAGCGCCCGCAACCGCCTGCGGTTCGACGCGATCGAGAATCTCATTCAGGCGAGTTAAACACTGCTCTACGGTAATGTCGTCGGGGATAGCAATCACGACACCCATATTGTTGATGTGGTGCGAGGCCTCCTGGAAGCGGCGCAGGTCCTCCGGTTTCATCGTCCGTATGGCCGGTGGATGGCCGCCCGATTCATACGAGAGCGGATGCTGCAAACCGTAGATCATCCGTGCCAGGTTCAGCATTAATTCACCCCACGGGCTTTCGAAAGTGCGCACCATTTCATTGTATACCGTCCCTTTTTCCTCCAACCCCGTCGCCCCGGTCACTTGATCGACGGTCAGTCCGACATGGCACACTTCCCGCCTGATCTCTTCATCGGAGTAGTTCGGGTGCAGGAGCGCATCGAGCTTTGCCTCGAACAACCGGAAGAAATTCTCCGTCCCCGACCCGCAGTTGAAGTGATAGCAGGTCCGAACCTGCATCGTAAACGCCGAACTTCCGCCCAGTAACATGTCCTCCATCGATGCAACATAGCGTCCCTTGGTACCCTTGCCGAGCAGCAGATGCTCGCAGGTATGCGGCTCGCCCTGGTCTGACGGCGGCAGGGTGTTGATCCACATGAAGGCTTGCGGCAACGATTGAATCGTGAACAAGTCCGCCACAAACCCCGATCGTTCGTGCCGAAAACGCGCGCCGATTGCGGCCTTGACATCATTCTGGTAGACGCACTCGGTTACGAATCCCGCAAGCTTCTGATCCGCTTTCAAGCCGTCGTAGCCCGTAGCGCCGACCACATTAACCAGCCCAATTGCTGCAACCAAAGCCGCTAACAAAAATACTCTGATGATTGATGACATGCGTTTGTCCTTATTGAAATCGGGTCGTTGCGACCCGTTGTCAGTATTCGTGTTTACCAAGACGTATCGTTGCTAAGATAAGTCATACCAAGGCCTCCGCCAATCGGATTCCTTACCCTGAGAACTCCCATGCAACTCAGCAGCCGTCATTGCGTTCGACGTTGAGTGGCTGCCCCATAATCCTGTTTTGATAGAGTTGCGGCAGTTCTTGATTTCGCGCGTGCTTTCGGAAGTCATTGATATCTGCTGTATTCCAGCGCGAAATTGTGAACTGCCGCCTGTTGAATTCTGGGTGATTGCCTCTTATGGGACAGCCTCTTGACGAACGATGGCTGGTTGGCAATATTCGCTTTGAAGATATGCCCGCAGCGACAAGTGACATAATCATCCGCCCGCTCCACGAAAGCGATTCGATGGAGGAACTAACTTCGTTATTGCACCGAGCCTACAAGTACCTTGCCGACCTCGGCCTGAAGTTTCTGGCCACTCATCAAGATGTCGAGACCACGCGCCACCGTGCACAGGCAGGCGATTGCTTCGTGGCCACCCTGAATGGCCGTCTTGTCGGCACGATCACGTTCTATCATCCTGGCGCTCACTCCAAGTGCCCGTACTACACCCATCCGGATGTCTGCCACGTCGGCCAATTGGCAATTGAGCCTGCGCTCCAGAAACAAGGCCTTGCCAATCGCTTGATGGATCGCGTTGAAGCTCACGCCCGTGACCGCGGCTACGCTGAAATCGCGCTCGACACCGCCGAACCCGCTCGCCATCTCATCGAGTGGTACACCCGCCGCGGTTACCGCCTCGTGGCCCATCAGCAGTGGGAGGTCACCAACTACCGCAGCGTGGTCATGGCCAAGACCTTGAACACCAACAAGTAAACACCCGAGTGCTAAATTGGGATATTGTTTTAGAAAGTTCCAAATGCTGAAAGAAAATCATCTGGTTATTTTGCCAAATGACCGATATTAGTCTCCGAGGAGTGCATGATGGATAAGAAAACCAAGTCACTGTTCGAAGCCCGCGCTAAGATCATCAAGGCGATGGCTCACCCGACGCGCCTCTTCATCGTCGACCAGCTGTCGCGGCGCGAACATTGCGTTTGCGAGCTGACGGAGTTGGTCGGTGCTGACACTTCTACCGTCTCCAAACATTTGTCCATACTCAAGGCCGCCGGGATCGTCGCCGATGACAAGCGCGGCGCCCAGGTCTTCTACCGGCTTCAGGTCCCCTGCGTGCTGAACTTCTTCGGTTGTGTCGAAGGTGTTTTGAAGAATAGCGCCAAGGCGCAGAACCAATTGGTCAGGTAGCTCTTTTTTTGCGGAAGTAGTTGGCGATTTGGCCAAATGACGGATAACGCGGATACAGGAAGGCAACAATCGTGAGTCTCGACTGGAAACAGGAATGGAAACCACTGGCGCTGATCGCAGCCGTCTTCGGCATCTTCTATTTCGTGCCGCTGGATGACGCGCGCCTGACCCGGTCACTTGCGGAAGCTCTGCAACTGACGCAATGGTACGCTCGCGAGCATGTCATCCTCTGCCTGATCCCGGCGTTCTTTATCGCCGGGGCGATTGGTGTCTTTGTCAGCCAGACTTCGGTTATCCGGTACCTGGGGCCGAGCGCCGGCAAACTAATATCATACGGCGTCGCCTCGGTTTCCGGCACGGTTCTGGCGGTTTGCTCCTGCACGGTGCTCCCGCTGTTCGCCGGGATCTACCGCATGGGCGCCGGCCTGGGTCCGGCGATTGCATTTCTTTACTCCGGCCCCGCCATCAACGTGTTGGCGATCATCCTGACGGCGCGCGTATTGGGAGTCGAACTGGGTCTCGCACGGGCGATCGGGGCGGTGATATTCAGCATCGTAATCGGGCTGCTGATGCACCTGATCTTTCGCAGTGAGGAGAAGGAGAGGCAAGCCGAGAAGATGCAGATGCCCGAAGCGGCACCGCCCCGGCCGCTTTGGCAAACCGCTACTTTTTTTGCGCTGCAGGTTGCAGTCCTGATTTTCGCAACCTGGAGTCATTCCGAGAGTGAAGTGAGAATCTGGAACACAATTTATGGCGTCAAGTGGTACCTCACGGGTGCCTCAGCGCTCGGACTCGGTTTTGTGCTGGCGCGCTGGCTCGGTGTGAAAGTCTGGAAGGTTATCTTTGCCGCGGTCGTGGTTTCCACTGCTGCCGTGGCAATTCCAAGTCAACCGCTTCTGGCATTCGCGATCGGCATATTCTCACTGTCCTGGCTGACGGCTGCCGACAAGGGCGAGTCGGGCGACTGGTTTGCGCAGACTTGGGGTTTTGCGAAACAAATCGCACCGCTGCTCTTTATTGGCGTGCTGATCGCCGGATTCCTTCTCGGACGTCCCGGCCAGGAAGCGCTGATTCCGTCTGCCTGGATCGCCGATTCCGTCGGCGGTAACAGCCTGTGGGCGAATTTCTTTGCGTCCGTGGTCGGGGTGTTTATGTACTTCGCGACGCTGACGGAGGTGCCGATCCTCCAGGGACTGATTGGCTCTGGGATGGGAAAAGGTCCGGCCCTGGCTCTTCTGCTCGCTGGCCCGGCACTGTCGTTACCCAGCATTCTGGTGATCCGTCAGATCATTGGAATCAAGAAAACGGTCGTCTATGTGTCCTTGGTCATAATCATGTCCACAATCTCCGGCCTGATTTTTGGCTTGGTCACAGATTAGGAGTGTCTCAAATGAAGTTGCTGCAGGTGTTGGGCACGGGCTGTCCCAAGTGTCAGAAGCTCGAAGAATTAACCCGCCAGGCGGCGCGCGAAGTCGACCTCGAGTGCGAAGTCCTCAAGGTCAGTGATATCAGCGCCATCATGAACATGGGGGTGATGATCACGCCAGCTTTGGCGGTCGATGGCGTCGTCAAAGTCTCAGGACGTGTCCCGTCACTGGATGAACTCAAGCAGATCATACAATCAGAATAGACTCAAGGGAGAAATCTCAACCATGAAACCGAGATTGATTATCACCATCGCCTTGCTGCTCTTTGTCGTCGCCAGCGTGGTAGCGCTCGTCATCAAGAACAGCTCTGATACCGGCGCCGATGCCGCCGCGACTCCGGAGATTGCCGGCACCAATGGGAAAGTGGTGGTCTACTATTTCCACCGCACCCAAAGGTGCCCAACCTGTAACAAAATTGAGGAACTGGCCGCCAAAGTGGTGAAATCTAAGTTCGCCGGCGCGCTGGAATCCGGCAAAATGGTCTGGAGAGTAGTCAACATCGAAGAGCCCGGCAATGCACACTTCGAGACTGATTACAGTCTGATTACCCAATCCTTGATCGTAGCGGACTTTCGCGACCCTGCGAAGAACCACTGGAAAAACTTGGACAAAATTTGGGAGTTGGTGTGGACCGAGCCGGAGTTTGGTGATTACGTGGCGTCCGAAATCGCAAGCTTTACGGGCGATATCTAATGGAATCGGTCTTGCTGGCCTTCTTGTCCGCGGTCTGGCTCGGTATTCTGACCTCGATCAGCCCCTGCCCGCTGGCAACCAACATCGCCGCAATCTCCTACATCGGGCGCCGGCTCGACTCACCCCGGCTCGTACTCGCCGCGGGGTTGCTCTATACCGCCGGGCGGACGCTGGCTTATGTCGCGCTCGCTTCGTTGCTGGTGGCTGGTGCCTTCTCTGTCCCCGAGCTGTCGCGATTCCTCCAGAAATACATGAATCAGTTTCTCGGGCCGATATTGGTGCTGGCGGGCATGTTCTTGCTTAATCTCCTGAGCTACACCGGGTCGGGATCGCGACTGGCAGAATCGCTGCAAAACCGGGTCGCAAAATGGGGCTGGTGGGGAACGCTCCCCCTGGGATTCGTTTTTGCCCTCTCGTTTTGCCCGGTATCGGCAGCCCTGTTCTTCGGTAGCTTAATCCCGCTGTGCCTCGAAGCCAACTCGCCAATCTCACTTCCACTCGGCTACGGAGTCGGCACCGCACTGCCGGTACTGGTGGTCGGCACCGTCATTGGTCTGAGCGTCGGCTCGATCGGAAGAGTATTTGATGCCATGACGCGCCTCGAAAAATGGGCTCGCCGGGTTACCGGTCTGGTTTTCGTTTTGGTCGGGTTCTATTTGAGTCTGAAATATATCTTCAACATTCCGCTGCCATGATCCGTATTGACCCGGAGGAACTTAATGCTATATTTCGCCATATAACGAATTATGAGTCAATCGATCAATCAAGTTACAGAAATCGCCCAGGCCCTCTCCGACGACAACCGCGTGCGGGCTCTGGTCGCCCTGCGCAAACAGGAACTCTGCGTCTGTCAACTCATCACGTTGCTGGATTTGGCCCCGTCCACCGTCTCAAAACATATGACTATCCTCAAACAGGCAGGGCTGGTCGAGACTCGCAAGGAAGGCCGCTGGGTTTACTACCGCCTCGCAGGAACCGAAGCGCCGTCTGCGGTCACAGCCGTCATCGAGTGGGTGCTCAACACCGTCGCCCGCTCGCCTGAAGTTCGCGAGGACGATCGCCAACTGCGCGAAATCCTCGCAACGGAACTGGACGAAATCTGCTGCCGGATTCGCTCGTGATCAAAGTCCTCTTTCTCTGCACCGGCAATTCTTGCCGCTCCCAAATGGCCGAGGGTTGGGCGCGCCACCTCAAGAGCGATTCCATTGAAGCTCATTCTGCCGGAGTCGATCCTCACGGTTTGAATCCTCTGGCAGTCAAAGTGATGGCCGAAGCTGGCGTCGACATTTCCGGTCAAACATCAAAACACGTGAACGACTTGTCGCAGTTGGCAATCGATTTCGTGGTCACCGTCTGCGACAATGCCCGCGAAAGTTGCCCCAGGTTTCCCGGAAGCGCCCAAATCGTGCATCGCAGTTTCGATGACCCCCCGTTTCTGGCGCAGGGCGCTACCTCCGAAGAAGAAGCCCTTTCGCATTACCGCCGCGTGCGCGATGAAATCCGCGACTTCGTATTGACATTGCCGCAATCCCTGCTGGAAGGCTCATTCCGATGAGTACCGAATGTAACCCGACGCGCCGCCTCGGCTTTCTTGACCGCTTTCTGACCCTGTGGATTTTTGCCGCCATGGCAATCGGCGTCGCAGTCGGCCATTTCTATCCAACGATTGACTCCTTTATCAATCAGTTTCAAATCGGTACGACCAACATCCCGATCGCGATCGGGTTGATCCTGATGATGTACCCGCCCCTGGCCAAGGTCCGGTATGAAGAACTCGGCAAGGTCTTCCGCAATTGGCGCATCCTTCTTCTGTCATTGCTGCAAAACTGGGTGATCGGTCCAATCCTGATGTTCACCCTGGCCCTCGCATTTCTTTCCGGCTACCCCGAGTATATGACCGGGTTGATTATGATCGGCCTGGCGCGTTGCATCGCTATGGTGATCGTTTGGAATGAACTGGCTGCCGGCGACTCCGAGTATGCCGCCGGCCTGGTCGCGTTCAACAGCATCTTCCAGATTCTCTTCTATAGCCTCTACGCCTGGATCTTCATCACGGTCTTGCCCTCGTGGTTTGGTCTGCAGGGAAGTGTGGTCGAGGTTTCCATGGGTGAAATCGCCGTCAGCGTGCTGATCTATCTGGGAATCCCCTTCTTTGCGGGCATGCTCACCAGGTATGTCTTGCTGAAGCTGAAGGGGCAGGAGTGGTATCAGCGCGTCTTTATCCCTAGGATTAGTCCCATCACTTTGGTCGCCTTGTTGTTCACAATTTTCGTCATGTTCAGTCTCAAGGGCAGTCTGATGCTGCAGATCCCCGTCGACGTGATCCGTATCGCCATCCCGCTTCTGATCTACTTCGTGGTGATGTTCCTAATCAGCTTCTACATGGGGCACCGAATCGGCGCTGATTACTCCAAGTCCGCCACGCTCTCATTTACGGCCGCGAGTAACAACTTCGAACTCGCAATTGCTGTGGCTGTCGCCGTCTTTGGCGTCAATTCCGGAGTCGCTTTCGCAGCGGTGATCGGACCGCTGGTCGAAGTTCCGGTGCTCATTGGTCTGGTCAATGTCGCCCTTTATTTCCAACGCCGCTACTTCGCGGGTCGTGCGGCGCTTGACGGCGTCTAACCGCCCGCCAGGCGGAGTCTCTTACTTGGCTGCGGCTAGCTTGCGTAACAGCGCAAGATTGCGTTTGTCATCTTCATAGTCATCCCCCTTCGGTGTTTCCAACAATTTCGGGATCGCGGCGAATCGTTCATCTTGCATGACGAATCTGAAGGCGTCCTTTCCGATTTCGCCCTCACCGATGTGCGTGTGGCGATCCACACGCGACCCCAGCCCCTTGAGCGAATCATTCAGATGAATCACCTTGAGATACTCCAGGCCGATCGTCTTGTCGAACTGCTTGATCGTTGCTGTGTATCCCTCCTTGGTCCGAATGTCATAACCCGCAGCAAAGGCATGGCATGTGTCCAGGCAAACGCTGATACGATTCTTGTCCTCAACCCCGGCAATCATCTCGGCGATCTGCTCAAAAGTGAATCCGAGATGCGAACCCTGGCCCGCGGTGACTTCCAGCGCAATGCGCGCTGTGCAGTCCTTGGTTTCTTCAAGACACCGGTTGAGCGAGTCGATGATCTTCCTCATCCCGTACTCCGGTCCCTGATCGAGCGGTGATCCGGGATGCAGAACAACATCAGGAATCCGTAGTTGCTCGGCGCGTAGAATCTCGTCGACCAGCGCCGCCAGCGATTTGCGGTGCAGCTCTTCGCTCGGTGTCGCCAGGTTGATCAGGTAGGCCGTGTGCGAGATAACCGGCGCAATCCCGGCAGCCTTTTGAGCTTCCAGGAATTTCTCGGCCTCCGCATCAGTGGTCGGGCGTTGCTCCCAGCGATTGTTATTCTTGGTGAAATTCTGGATCGAAGTGCATCCGGTGTTCACACCATGTTCAATCGCATTGTGCAGCCCGCCCGAGGTTGACATGTGCGCCCCCAGCAGCATCGCGCCCTGGCCCTTGACAGTAGTCGTCTTAGCAGTTGGTTTCCGTGTCACCATAATAGATTGATACGGTCGTCAATCGGGTTTTATTCACGGAATCTATTCGATGAACCGCTCACGGAACCCTGCGTCAGGGATCGGGCACTCATCAAATCTGCCGAACCACTCGTAACGCCTCTTCGCGACGAAATCGTAAAGCGGATCGCGCAGAAAACGGGGGATAACGTAAGATACGGCGGTTAAGCGCCAAATGCCGCCCAGTGACCAGAGAATGCGCAGCGCCGCCGTTGATCGCGTAGATATCCTGGTGCGCTCCAAAAGGATTACCGTCTCATGGATGTCGATATTCGAATGACGGCCCAGTAAGCGCTGTGCCGTCGGCGACTGCAAGGCGGCAAAGTGAAAGCGCCGCCGCCTGTCAGCCTGCAATAAGAATCTCACCCAGAAATTGCAGAGCTTGCAGCATCCGTCGAACAGGATCAGCCGCTCGACTCCAGTCGGCAGATCATTCATGGCTTCCGACGCTTCGGCTGCTTTGACTTCAATCGTGCTCGCACTTCGGGTGATTGCAGCTCTCGCAGTGCGTTCGACCCGATCCACCGGGCTGATTTCTCTTTGCTGTTCTTGAGCTCCCTTGCTAGTTCTACCGCTTGTTGATTGAGTATCGTATTTCGCTTGCCGATCTGTCGCAGTGCCCAATTCACAGCCTTCTTGACGAAATTGCGTTCGTCGTCCGCCTGACGTCGAATCGCTGCCAGGAACGGTTCAAAGGCAGCATCTGGAGCACCCTTGTCATGCACGGCCAGGGCGGCGATCAAAGCGAATCCGGAGCGACGAACGTACTCCCTATCCCGCTTCGTCCACTCCAGTGCTTTTGTCTGCGCAAATCTCGTATGTCTTGCCAGATTGCTGCATAATCCGTCGGTAATGTCCCACGAGTCACTCTGTCCGGCCCAGCGATTGAGCAGAGCGGCAGAGGTGCGCTGCGGATCGGCGACCATCGGCGCGAGTATTCTCGCTTCATGAATCTCCGTCTTCCATAACTCCTGGGCCAGTTTGTGATCGATGCCGATTTGCCTGGCCAGAGTTCTGATCTTTGGCACGGCAACTCCAAGCGCTTTGGCATGGGCGATGCCAAATCCCGCCATCCGTTTGCGGTGGCCGGAATCGGCAATCCGCTTGAGTTCGAGCAAGACATCGATGCAGTTCATTGGCAGTAAAGAAACGACTTCTATCGTTTCAGCGCCACTAGAAGTCCGTCGCGTAACGGCATGAGCGAACACAGGGCATCCGGAAGAGCGTTGCTGATGCGATTGAATTCCCGAATTCCGGCTGTCGAGGAACTGGGGGGATTCTCCGTCAGCACCCGTCCCGACCACAACACGTTCTCGGTTACCATCACGCCGCCGCGCCGCAATTTGGGCCAGGCGATTTCCAGTGCGCGCGGATACTGCTCCTTGTCAACGTCATTGAGGATAATGTCGTACGGCCCTTCGGCGCGTGCCATTGACTCCAGCGCATCACCGCGATGCCAGCGGATCTTGTGTCCGACAGCCGCTGCCTCGGCATGCCGTTGCCCGCGCGCGATATTGGCCTCATCCAACTCCGTGCATTCGACAGTTCCATCGTGACCCATCGCAGTCGCAAACCAGATCGCCGAGTACCCGTAGCCGGAGCCCATTTCGAAGACCCGCCGCGCACTTGTCAGGTGCACCAGTTGTTGCAGGAATTGCCCGACTAACGGCCCGATAATGGGAAACTTGTTGTCGCGCGCGTACGACTCCATTTCAGCGAGAACCGCCGTACGCGGGGGAGTCAGTGAGAGCAGGTACTGCTCGAGTTCGGGAGTATGAAACGCCATGTTCATCCTTTCAATTCAACCATTTTTCTCTCCATAGAATACGGATGGCAGGGCCGAAATACCGGAATCACCCAATACCCCGCCTTGAACATCGCCGCACCAAGTGCTATTTTGCGGGCATGGACAAGGCCGCGCTGACTCGTTTCGTGAAATCCCGTATCGCCGCTGCCGGCTTCGACTCCTGTGGCATCGCCCGCGCTGAGTTTCTCGAAGACGAAGCCGCTCGCTTCGACCGCTGGCTCCGTCTCGGCAAGCATGGCAAAATGTCCTACCTCGAAAACTGGCACGACGAACGACTCGATCCGCGCAAGTTGGTCCCCGGCGCCCGTTCCGTGATTTCTGTTTCGCATAACTACTTCACGACGCAGGAACCGGCCGATCCGAACGCCCCGCGAGTCGCCCGCTACGCCCGGGGCAAAGATTATCACTGGGTCTTGCGCAAGAAGCTGAAGCGCGTCCTCCAGGAATTGCAGGAATACGCCGGCAAAATTCACGGCGAGATCTTCGTCGACTCAGGTCCCGTGCTCGAAAAAGCCTGGGCCGCGCGAGCCGGGCTTGGCTGGCAGGGAAAGAACACGCTTCTGCTCGGTGCCGAGTGCGGCAGTTTCTACTTTCTCGCAGAGTTGATCGTCGATATCGAATTGGAGTACGACCACCCGATCCAGCAAGCTTGCGGTTCCTGCCGCCGCTGCCAGGATGCCTGCCCGACCGGTGCCCTGAGCGAGCCCTGGATTCTCGATGCCCGTCGCTGCATTTCGTACTTCACAATTGAATACCACGGGGCATTGCCCATCGCCTTGCGCGACAATTTCAACAATTGGATGTTCGGCTGTGACATCTGCCAGGATGTCTGTCCTTATAATCGCAAGAGCACGCCGCAGGTCGAACCGCGCTTTGAGCCAACTGAACAGCTTCTGGGCATGACTGTCGATGACTGGCGCAACCTGACCAGGCCGGTCTACAAGCAGCTCTTCAAAGACACCGCCGTGACGCGCAACCGCTATCAGGGGCTCCGCCGCAATATTCGCTTTCTTCTCGGTGCCCCGGAACCTCAACCCCAGAATCCCGTTGACGAAGAGCAGTGAAGATGCAGGATACCATTGCGCAAATCCGCTCCCGACTCGCAGCGCATCAACGGCGTTCGATTTCCGGAGCCGGCCTGACACCGGCGGCCGTGCTCATGCCTCTGTTCGAGAAGAATGGCGCTGCTCACTTTCTCCTGACCTTGCGCACGCATAAAGTCGATACGCACAAGGGCCAGATCTCATTTCCCGGGGGTGGTTGGGAAGAGGGCGACCACACGATCCGCGAAACCGCGTTGCGCGAGAGCTGCGAGGAAGTCGGAATTCAGCCGCGAGATGTGCAGATCATTGGCGAGCTCGATGACGTCATCGCTGTCAGCGACCACCTTGTCACCCCGGTAGTTGCTACGATTCCTTATCCCTACAACTTCGTTGTCAGCGAACATGAGATCGAAGAGCTGGTGGAAATCCCGCTCTCCTTTTTCATGGATCTGAAGAACTGCCGTATTGAGGAGCGCTCACACCGCGGCCAGACAGTGCCCGTCTATTACTATAATTACGATCACCACGTCGTCTGGGGATTGACAGCCCACATTATTCGCGGCTTCCTTCAGGTTTGCTTCGACCTTCCGCACGAAGCGGCCGCCCGCACGTAAAAAAAGCCGCGGTCGAGTGGACCGCGGCTCTTGCTGTCTGAGCATCCGTCAGTTGACCGGGTACGATTTCTGGCGAAACTTGTCGTAAAGTTGCTTGTGCCGGTTGTTGAGATCCACCGCGCGGCCGTCAATGAAAGCATGCGTGACGCGCTGCGTGATCGGATCCAGAATATCGCCCTCGGAGACGATTAGCGTCGCCTTCTTGCCGACCGTCAATGATCCCAGGTCCTTTTCAGCGCCGATAATCTCGGCCGCCGACAACGTCAGCGATCGCAATGCCGCCTCGCGGTCAAGCCCGAACGCTACAGCCTGTGAGGCCTGGAACGGCAGGGAACGCGCTGCCCACGTGGCGTATCCGTACGACAGGCAGAACTTGATACCGGCATCATGAAGAAGCTTGGGCAACTTGTACGGAGCGTCGTAGTCATCATCCTCGCGGTAGGGGAGCAATTGCACTCGCCCCAGCACCACCGGAATATTGTTGACCTTTAGCAAGTCGGTCACCCGGTAGGCCTCGCGCCCGCCGCAGATAATGATCCGGATCCCGTGCTCCTTCGCAAAGTGCACCGCCTGTTCAATCTGTCGCGCATCGTTGGCATTGACATACACCGGCATCGACTGGTCAAAGATCGGCATCATCGCTTCCCAACGCTGGTCGATCTCCTTTTGCGTGCCGGCCTTGCGCGCCAAGTAGTAGGCCTTGGCCGTGGCGAACGACTTGCGCAGATCTTCGCGGTTCTCCGCCATCTCCTTCTTTTGCTCTTCGGCGGTCTTCTCAACCCAGGGCGAGGTCGAGATCGCCACCGACGGCCAGTTCAGATGCAGTGCGGCGTCAGCCTTCTCCACGCAATCTTCTCTCGTCCAGCCGTCGAACTTGATCAGAGCCGACCTCCCCGATATCACTCCGCCTTCCGGTGCCACAACTCCGAGCAAGACGCCATTGGAACGCACCGTCGGGATCAACTCGGAATCAGGGTTGTATGCGACCAATGACTGCACTTCCGGATGCACCCGGCCCACCTCCGCGTTGTCCTTCGTGGCCCGTGCAGCCTCGATTTCAACCAAACCCAGTCCGGACGCTCCATCGATCATCCCCGGATAGACGCGCTTTCCGGAAACGTCGATCGTTTGCGCTCCGGTGGGTGCGGCCAGATTCGCCCCGATCTGCGTTATGCGACCATTTTCGAATAGCAGGTCGGTCTTCGGCAGCACCCCGTCGCTCACCGTGTAGAGATCGCCGCCCTTGAGCAGTATCGGCTGCGATTGCTTCTTGCCCGGCACATAGACATGCGCCAGAACGCTGACTGCCACTCCGAGAATCAGGGCCGCTACGGCGTAGTTGATGATCTTCATTGCTCCACCCTCCAGATGTCGAGCACATCTTCACACTGCCACTCGCGCTCCGGCTTTTTATAGCCGTCCTCATCGCCGCCTTTCTCGCCGCCACCGGCCTTAAGGATCTTCTGGATCAGGGCGTTCTTCTCGTCCGCAATCTGCCTGCGCAAGAGTTGATCCTGCTCGAGGCTGAAGTAGTTTCTCCCATCAACCCAGGTTTGCTCGACCTTCGCGTAGGTCGAGAGCGGGTTGTCATTCCAGATCACAAAATCCGCGTCCTTGCCCACTTTAACGCTGCCGACCCGGTCGTTCACCTTGAGTTGAATCGCCGGATTGATCGTCACCATCTTCCAGGCGTCTTCCAGCTTCATGTCGCCGTAAACTTTAACCGACTTGCCGGCTTCCTGGTTTAGGCGGCGCGCCATCTCGGCATCATCGGAATTGATCCCGGTCACGACGCCTTTTTCAACCATCAATGCCGGGCTGTAGGCAATCGCTTCATACACTTCAAACTTGTACGCCCACCAATCCGCAAACGAATTGGCAGTCGCCCCGTGCTCGCGCATCTCATCGGCAACTTTGAATCCTTCGAGGATATGCGTAAAGGTCTGTACCTTGAAATTGAACTGCTCGGCCAGCCGCATCAGCATCAGAACCTCTGTTGCTACGTACGAGTGGCAATGAATGAACATCCGCGAGTTTATCACTTCCAGGACTGCGTCTAATCGCAAATCCCTTCTCGGTGGCACGGTCTTCTGCTTGTCCGCATTGCCGAGAACGTTATAGGCTCTCCAGGCCGCCTCATACTCGCGCGCCTCCTGGAATTCATCTTTGATGATCGTCTCGACACCCATGCGCGTCTGCGGATAGCGGACGTTCATCCGGTCTCCCCAGTTGCTCTGCTTGACGTTTTCGCCCAGCGCAAATTTGATCGTTGCCGGCGCTGCAAATTTCAACCCTTCCGCGTTCGCTCCCCAGCGATGCTTAATCAACTGCGCCTGCGCGCCGATCGGGTTGGCCGAGCCGTGAAGCAGGTGCGACATCGTCACGCCCCCCGCCAGGTGGCGATAGATCGCAATATCCTCAGGATTCACCACGTCGCCGATGCGGCACTCGGAGGTCACCGAGTGCGTCCCCTCGTTCACTCCGCGCGAAATCGCAATGTGCGAATGTTCGTCGATAACCCCGGATGTGAAATGCTTCCCGGTCGCGTCGATCACCCTGGCTCCCGCCGGCGCCGGCAGATTCTTGCCGATCGCTGTGAACTTTCCCCCGCTCACCACGACATCGGTGTTTTCGAGAATCCCGTCCGCCTCAGCCGTCCAGACCGTCGCGTTGCGAATCAGCACAGTCTCTTGTGGTGGTAGCACTGCGGGAGCGTAAGCTTTGTTCGGGTAAGTTAGTTGCGAGACGATCACAGTATCAACTTCTTCGTCGTCTTTCTTTCCGCCACTTTTCTTGGTCGTGTCGGATTTCTCGTCGTAGCCGGCGACAAACGTCGCTCGCCACGAGGACGCCTGACCGGTCGGCAACACACACTCGCCGCCGAAATCCTTGTCCATGCGATGGCCGGTGAATCGATAGACTCCCGCCGTGCTGGCCGTGTCGAGTTTCAGCGTGAACTGAAGCACATTCCCGTCGGTGTTAACATCCTCCAGGCGTCGATCCTTGCCGGCCGACTTCACGTTTCCCGTCGGTTTGGTCAACTTGCCGGAAAACTTCAGATCCAGGTTCTGATTGTTGAACGCCAGTTTGTATTCGCCGCGCACGTCGTACTTGGGATACTCCTCAAGCTTGTATTCCTGGCCTTTCACCCAAACCGAGTAGACCTCGGCCTCTTCTTCCAGCGGATCTTTGTCGTACACGGCAAAATTTGCCAGCTTGCCGCGCTCCAGCGAGCCGGCAAACGACTCGACTCCACACATCTTCGCCGGTATCGTCGTCAAAGCCGCCAGTGCCGTTGTCTTTGAAAGTCCGTGCTTGATCGCCAACCGGACGCGATCCAGGAGCTTCGAGCGATCTTTCAGCTTTGTAGTCGTAAACGCGAACTCGATCTGATTCGCCTCAAGCACGCGCGGATTGCGTGGCGCCATTTCCCAGTGCCTCAGGTCCGCCAGCGACACATCGAGCGCATCCAGCGGCGTCTTGACGTACGGCGCCTTGGGGAAGCTCACCGGCAGGATCAGCGACATGCCGGTGGCCTTGAGGTCCTTGGTCATCGCGTATTCGTACCCGGTACCGAGACACGCCATTCGCAGCCCGAATTCCTTCGCGATCGCCGCCGCCCGGAGCAGTGACAGGTCATCATTGGGATCAAAGACGAATGGCCCGCTGCGTGTTGCAGCGAGTGCAGCGATCGAGCGATTGAACTCCGGCATCGTCTGCGCCGGGTTCTTCTTGTATGCTTCCTGCGCTCTCGTATACCAGTCGACGTCATACCACATCTGCCGGATCAACGCGATGCTCCCCATCAGCGAACTGGGATAGTCCTGCCGCGATGACCCCTTGTCAAACGACATGAATTGCGCCGTCGCCGGCTGCAGAATCAGATCATTCGGCAAACCATTGCCCAGTAGCGAAACAAAGCCGCGGCCGCGAAACACGCCGTCCATCCGGCACGATTGCGCCATCGCGAATCCCGCCTTCATCAGTTCGCGCGACTCGTCCTCATCCGGCTTGAACTGCGCCGACCAGTCGACGTGCGTGTGAATGGCGTCATTCCAGGCGTCACCGCCCTGCCGGTCACCTTCGTAATTCGGACCCTGCCCGCCCCATTGCGGCCGCCCCCGCTGCGGCTTTTCGAGCCCGTAATTGCTGTAGGGTTCGATAAATCCGGGGTAGACCGTCCGCCCCGTTAGGTCGAAGATTGCAGCATCCGCCGGTATCGCCACGGCCGCCCCGACATCGACCACGCGTCCGTCGCGAATCAGCAGCGTCGCCTTTTCGTACCTCAGTGTCGGCGAGACGACAATCGCCGCGTTGGTGAACGCGACCACCGCCGGGCTCTTGTCGCGGATATTTAGATCGGGAGTGGTCTTCTCATACTGAGGCGTAGCCAGGGCGATGGCAGCAATAGCAAGCACCGCTGCTTGCCACGTAAGAACGCGCCAAAGAGATTTGGGGTATGACATTTTGAAGTCCTCAACCAACTCAGAAGAGCTAGGGTGCTTAGTAGTTCTTAATCTGCAGAGTAGCTAAAATGGACGACGGAGGCAATCAGATTCTAACAACTGAAAATCCAGCACTCGGGACATTCTGGAAGGGAATCGAGATCCGGGGCTTATTGAATGGAAGCAGGTAGAATGTCCTCAGACTACGGTCCGACGTGATAGCGAATCAACTCGGCTGAATAACTGAAGCCGTAGTCGTAGTGAGCCGAGCTGTAATATCGCGAAACCGATAGGATTCCGATCCCGGGTGCAAAGATCCACTGGTCTTGCCCATGTGACCAAAAAGTTGCTGTGGTCCGGTAACAAACGGCGAACGCTCCAGCGGGCACAAGAACGAAAATTGGAGTCGAGGAAAGGAGCGAATTGAGCCTGAGGTTGTTGAAGTAGATTTGACCATTCCGCAAAGTAATTGTTGACGGAACAAGCTGACACAGATCACCCCTCAAGTGATAAAGCGTGTCTGACTCTTGAATCTCCACTCCGATCACAGCCAAACTTTCGATTCCAGCACCACTCCCACAATAACTTCCGCTGCATTGTTGTCGGTAGACCCAGTAGTTTCCGACTTCCAGAGGAAACATTGAGCCCGCATTCTGTTGCACCGGAAGAACCGATAGCGAAACGGCTATAGTGTCGGTCGGCTCAGCACTGTCCAAGGCGAACACCAGGACTCGAAATTCATATTCCCCCGTAACCGCCGTACCCGCCGGAATGTCACAATACCACTTGAAGTTGCGGTTCTGAACCTCAACAAACACCGGTGCATCGAGCAGTGTGCACATTACGGAGTCGCCGTCCGGGTCGTAGACTGGAATCTGAAAGCTGCTCGCCTTTCCTTCAGCACCAAGGAGCTTCCAGCTGTCGACTGAGAACCGTGGAGGCTGGTCGCCGGCCTCCAGCACAGTTACCGTCACAATTACCGAGTCAACGTCGTAGCCGTCCTTGGCGACGATCCTGAAAGAGTGAACTCCCGCCGAACGAAACCCCGGCTTCAAAATCAATAATCCTCGCCCATCATTCCAATCAATGAATCTGGAGATCGTTAGCCCACCGAGAGCGCTCGCCTCAAGTCGGATGTAGGAGTTATGTGTCGAGTGCGCCACCACCGGGATTCCCAGAGAATCCCCCTCCATGACCTCTTGCGGTGGAATGGGATCAAACGAAATCGTGTTAATCTCCGTGACCACTTCTATCGTTACAAGCGCCGTGTCTCTCAGTCCCTTGGCGTCTGCGACAAACTCGATCTCATGTATACCAATTTGGTTCACGTTCGGAGTCAGTTTGAAACTCCAGAAGCTTGGCGAATCCTGGCTCACTATCGTAGTAGCAGGGAGATCGGAGTAGCTTACGACCACCGTGTCGTTGTCAGGGTCATGGACTATGATGTTGAACTGAAGTTCATTGCCGACAGCGACTAACAGAACCCGTTCGGGTGCGTCAATTACCGGTGCCCGATCAACGTTTCTGACTGCGAAGAACACGATTGCCGTATCCGCCTCGATACCATCGGACGCCACAAACCACATCGCGTAGTTGCCGGCTTGTGCAAACGACGGCTGCCAGAGCAATTCGTAGTTTCCCTGATAATTGTGCCGCAAGAAAGCGTTGAAAGGGAGTTCATGGGCGGTCACGGCAATCGGGTCTTTGTTCGCATCATACACTGTAATCGGAAGGCGTAGCGTGTCCGCTTCGGCAATCGTCAGGTAAGTCGGAAGGTCCAGCACCGGTGGCGAATTGATCCCATCGCGCGTGACCCGAAGATTCACGTTCTCAAAAACACTAAACTCGCCATCGCTCGCCGTCACCTGAATCCAGTGCCAACCCAATTGTCCCTCATCCGGCTGAAAGATGAAATACGTTGTGTCGCTCGCTGACTCGACCCGCGAGTTGTCCGGGAGATGCGTGATTGTGATGGATGGCTTCAATCCGTCCGGATCACAGGCATATATCCCGACTCGTCTCTCGATGTTGACCATGAATTCCTGCCTGCCTATGGGATAAAGAACCGGCGGAGAATTGACCCCGCCGATCGTTACCCGCAGGCTCACGCGCTCCGAGTCGGCGAGTACGCCGTCACTCGCTACGACAACGATCTCGTGCCACCCCAGTTGGCTCGCGTCTGGCGTAAACAAGAAGTAAGTAGTATCAATTCTCTCCTCGGTCCGACTATTCGCTGGCATTGGAGCGATTGAAATCCGCGGCCTCGGACCGTCCGGATCTGTGGCGTGAATGGCAATTCGCCCTTCAATACCGGCCGCAAAGGCTCTCGTGCCAATCGGATCCAACACCGGCGGTCGATTCTCGTAGTTCCCGAACGGAAATCTCAGCCGCCGCGGTCCGATGGCCAGTGAATTCGAGCAGCCGTACAACTTCAACTCGATCTCTTGTCGTTCGATATTGAGGAACTTCCTCAGGGCGCTAATATCAAACTTGAATACTTCGTAAGTCGGATTTGAACAAACCTCCAGGCGTGCCACTCGCTTGAGATAAAGCGCAATCTCGTTGCCATTGCTGCTGCCTAACTCGTCAACAGCGAAGAGCGCGAAATAGCTGGGCACACAGCCTCCGACAAAGTGGGCTGACAACGTCAACGTGTCGCCGGCAAGTGACTCGTCAGTGATCGCGACATCGCGTCCGAGTAGCTTCTGGGAGTAGGTGCCGATCAGAATCAGCTTGTCTGTTACCGGCGTGTTTCCGTCGTCGCCCTGACGGACAATCAATGATGCGGTGGCGCTCTCCGGCCGGGAGCCGCTCAGGTCAGTAAGTGTCACCTGGTAGCCGAACGCCCACCCGCGCCGCGCACGCAAATCGAACTGCAATGTATCTCCTGAGATCGCCAGATCCAGTGTCGCGTATTCGCCCTTGTTATTCCGTAGCTTGATCGTGATCTCGGCGAGCCCCGGCCAGATACAAGAGTCCTGATCGCTGCAACGCTCGTCAAAATTCACTGACTCAAGAGTAACATACAGCTCTTCCGGTCCAACCACCGCCGATTGGCCGACAGTTAGGCTGATCGGTTCACCAATGGCTGAAACCTCTGGCCCAGTGGAATCATGGTGAGAACATTGAGTGAAGACAACAACTGCGGCGGCAATCGTCACGAGTGCAGCAGTCTTTCGATACATAAGCCCACCTCTATCGAATCGCTTACTTACAATATATCGACAAACCTCAAGGATAACAACGAGAATGTGGACTAAAGACTGGCCTTAATATGAGCCAGGCACTACTCGCATTGCACCTGACGCGCTGTGGAATGTGCAGCTCCGACTAAGGAGTAAGAGTGCAGGCAATTGGCGAAAGCCGCCGATAGGGTGCCCGACTGAGCAAAAGCAATCCCCCGGCAGCCGCCGTGGCAGCGATCGAAATGCCGGCAGCCGCTGCACGGCTCTTCGATCTCCGAGTGGTCGAAAAGGGCAATCTCTGTCATCTTTCTGTTTGCCCAGATCGCTTCAAGCGGCTCGTTCTTCACGTTCCCCACGCGAAAGCTCTCGTGAATCAACGAAGTGCAAGGATAAACCCAACCATACGAGTCGATGTACATCGTACTTGTGCCGGCTACACACTCGTGATAGTCGAAGTCGGGCGGCAGTGGGCCAAAGGCCGGATCGAACATCACGGTCACAGGAGAATTCGCCTGCGCCTCAATCACAAATTCGCGAAGTTCTGAAGTGTCCTCGAATTCCAGCCGATGTCGTATCTTGTCATTACGTCCGCGTCCGGCCGGTACAAACCCGCAGAATCGAACGCCGTCGGCCTCATGTTCGGCCGCGAATTCAAGGAAGGCGCGGCCATCATCGATGGTTTCTCTACACAGGAGCATCGCCAGATGCAATTGCATGCCATGTTTCTTCACGAACGTCATTGCGGCCAGAATCTTCTCAAAGTCTTCCAACTGACCGTTGCGCATTTTCGCATATCGCTCCCGCGTGGACCCGTCGATGCTGATCTGCACGGCATAAACACCCGACTTACGCATGCGTTCGGCGCGCGCTTCAGTGAGAAGGAGACCATTTGTCGTGATGCCTGAGGCAATGTTCCCCCGCGTTTTTGCGTAAGCAGCCAATTCTTCCAGATCTTCTCGCAGCAACGGCTCACCGCCGGTCCAGCCGATCGCGCGCGGCGGGCCTATGACAAGCAATTGGTCGATGACTTCGCGAAGCTCTGCGGTGCTCAACTCCGGTCCCGGCCGCCGTCCCGCTGCCGTGAAGCAATGCGGGCAGATCAGATTGCAGGCGCGCGTGATCTCAACACCCGCCATCTCAAGCCGACGCTCTGATTGGGCAGATCTTCTGTTCAAATGCTCCTCGTTTTCATTCCGCCGGCGCCGCAAGGACGCCGGCGAACTCCCTTGCGAATCTGTCAATCCTGCAACGGCGGCAGAATTAAGAACAGCTTCTTGTAGCACGGGCACGGTTTCTCAATGGCCGTGCTCGGGGTTTCGATAAATTTCATCCTTCCACCTCCTCGTTAGTGTTACACAGGTACCTTAAAGTGAGCATCTCTCCGAGATTGTACTTCCACGGAGAGCAATAACCATGATCATTGACAGATTCAGAAGTGGCCGACTTCGGACACCCGCCCAGGCAAAGTGGCAAAATGCTGCAATCCCGGCACCCGGAAACTGCAAAGGGATCCCAATTCCGGTATCTGTCAAGATTGCGTTGTTGCTGCGGCGTCGGGGACTCATCGAAAAGGCTGCCCACCGACAAGTCAGCTGCGCACGAAAGCTCTTCCCAGCACTTGAACAACAAGCCGTTTGGCGCGACAACAAAAGAGCGCTCGTGCCCCGCTCCGCAGTATCCGCCCGGGGCGATCATCGGATACTCGATTCTCTTGAAGCCGTTGCGTACCAATTCCCCGTACAGCTTCACCTGCGTTGCGGCAAATTCTTTGGTACTCAAACAGCGCCCGGCAACGTCGGCACAGACGCCTTCGGCGTTGTTCACTGGCGCAAAATAGATGTTCACGTGGTTTAGCAGGCCACGGGTTTCGAGTAACTCTACTACCTTGAGAGCTGCGATGGCGTTCTCACAGTCAACGTTGATTCGAATGACGATCCGGAGAATTTGAGACGTCTGTTCAAGATTCGCCAAAATCCGGTCAAGCGTTCCTCGTCCACTTCTTAGTTTGCGTCGCCGGTCGTGAATTTCAGCCGGCCCGTCGATAGTGATCTGGGCCTCCGTGATTCCCGCTTCCTTGAATCGTTCTGCCAGGGTGCCATCGAGTGAATAGCCGTTGCTGATCAGGGAAGCCGACATTTCCTTCAGATCGTATTCGAGGCAGAGTTTATTGAGGCGCTCCTGCAGTGACACAACACGGTCGGGACACAGCGTCGGTTCGCCTCCAAACCAGGTCACCATCATTCTTTCGCATCCGTCGACTCGTTTCGCCGTGTATTCCAAGAGCGCGTTTGCTGTGCTCTCCGACATGACTATCGGCTCAGCGGCCTGGAAGCAGTAATCGCAACGAAAATTGCATCCCAGGGTCGGAGCGATCGTCATGAAAAACGTCTTGCCGAAACGCTTCTGCTCGTCGTTGCGTTGCCGCTGCTCTTCGACTTCATCGACATCATCCGCACATAAGAAGCGGGCGTACTGCATCTGAGCGAGCAGCTCCCGGTCCTGATCTGAAACGGCGGTCTCAGGGGCCCTGAGCAATCTTTGAAAGCGCGGTAGAGTGGCTACGTCGATTTCTGCCAGTGCGGCCGTACCCCCATTGAAGGCCAATTGACGTCCGTTAGCTAGATTTATCAGGAGATTGTAGCGTGATGGCTTCATGCGCTGATACCGGAATCTCGACCCGATTCAAAATCAGACTAAAATGTCTACGAACAGTTCGGAGTATAGACTCATTACTCGCTGTTGTCAAGTGATTTCTGATACTTATTGTCCCGATTCTCAGTTTGTTTGCCCAGCTCGAACCTTTTGTCACCCAAGACATTGTACGTCCCAGATTTCACTTGACGGCTCTCGCCGTAAGGTCTATTGTGTTTTGCTCAAAGCTGCAGGAATCTTCTTTCCTGCGCTTTTGACTTTGAGGGAACCTCGCCACCACGACGCGGTTACTTGGCAGGAGAGTGTACGACAAGTCACCGAATGGCGGTCTTGTCTTGTGATGAGGACGAGTTTGAACGACAAACTGGTTATGCAGGAAATGCAGCAGAAACGCCGCGTTACCTACGAAAGCGCCTCAATCCCCTTCGGCAAAATCTGTCTCCGCCTTGGCCTTACGCCGAATATCCTGACCGGTATCGCCTTTCTGGTTTCTGCCGGCGCCGCTGTGCTCTACTGGCAGGGGCACTTACTTTGGGCGACAGTCGTCGTACTCCTGACCATGCTAACCGACATGCTTGACGGCGCCACCGCCCGCGCCGGCAACTGCGGCACCAAGTTTGGCGGCATTCTCGATCACGTCTCCGACCGCTACGCCGAGGCGCTGATCCTCTTCGGTATTGCACTCTCGGGGACAGTCAACCCGGTCTGGGCCATGTTCGCCCTCTTCGGGATGATCATCGCCAGCTACACACGTGAAGCCGCCGAATCCCAGGGCAAGCTCGAAAACGTCGCCGTCGGCGCCGTCGGCCGCCTGGAAAAACTTATCATCATAATGCTCGGTTCGATCATCGAACACTTCTGGCCCGGATACAATGTCCTGACCTACGCCCTCATCATCGTCGGCGCCGTGTCCTACATCACGAGCGTCCAGCGCCTGCTTTATGCCAAGAAACTCCTCGAAGAAAGAGACAAACGCGGATGATCGTCGGAGTCGGCAATCCGGTCTTCGACCTGATCGAAACCCCGTATCTCAAAACCGACGGCCGGGTCTTGTCTGGCTGCTCCACCAATGCCTGTCTGGCGCTCTCCAAACTCGGCCACAAAACTGCTCTGATCGGTCGCATCGGTCCTGACTTTGACGAGGTCTTCCGCCGCGACCTCGACCGCTTCGGTATCGAATACGCCGTCGAGGAATCCCATGAGTCGGGCGGCTTCAAACTGATCTACTACGACAAGCACGGCAACCGCACTCTCGACGTGCTCGGCGACGCCGGTGCCATCAACTTCTTCCCGGAGAAATACCTCGAAGCCGACTGGATTCTCTTTGGCCCGATCCTGCAGGAGGTCGACCTCGAATACGTCGAGCTGATCACCTCGCGCTCCAAGGCCAAGGTCTTCGTCGACCCGCAGGGATTTCTGCGCCGCATCGACAAGGGAAGAATCGTCCACGAGAAAACCCCCGGCATCGAACGCATCGCCGCGCTCTCGACCGTCTTCAAGCCGAACGAAATGGAATGCAAAGTCCTAACCGGCATCGATCCGCGCGTCGATTACGAAACCCCGGCGCGCATGCTTAAAGAATGGGGACCGCAGGTGGTGATCATCACGCTCGCCGAGGAAGGCTCGGTCATCTTCGACGGCAAGACCATGCACCGCATTCCGGCCCATGAAACCCTCGCCAAAGATTCCACCGGTGCGGGCGACACCTACGCCGCCGGCATGATCCACGCGATCGAACAGGGCTACGACTGGTTTGAAGCCGGCTGCTTCGCCGGTTGCGTGTCGTCGGTAATGATCGAAAACACCGGCCCCGATTTTCCGCTGACTCTCGCCGAAGCCGAGAAGCGCAAAGCGACCCTGCTGGCCAAGCACGCCGCCCAATCCGGGCGATAGTCTGCCCACTAACTCCATTATCCTTGACGAATTTAGGTTTCTTTCGTAGATTGCTCTCGAATCATTGGTTACGAATCGACCGAGCCAACCGCACGAAAGAGATGCGCCGATGAGATCGTTATTGTCTTTGTGTGTCGCGCTGCTGGGGATCTGTCTGACACACACAGCGAGTGCCTCTGATTGCAGCGATTCCACCCTGGGCTCTATCCCGCTGACCGAACTCGCAGGAACCTACCTCGGCCAGCCGGGTGGCCTCTATCCCGGTGGTCTCAATGTGCCGCCGGCGGCGCACGACTCAGCCGGCAAGGCCATCTCGTTGCAGTTTCAAGCGCTTGACACCGCCGGAGTGATCGACCCGATTAACGGCGTCTGGGTACTGCTTTCGATCGGCATGTCCAATTGCACGCAAGAGTTCAGCACTTTCATCACGGAAATCGCGGGCGACACGACCTTGCACCCGCGTTTGCGGGTCATCGATGGCGCGCAAGGTGGATGGACGGCGGCGGAAATCCAGTACGATACGGCATTCTTCTGGGGCGTGGTCGACACCCGTCTGGCAACCGCTGGACTTTCTCGCAAGCAGGTGCAGGCGGTCTGGATGAAAGAGGCCGACGCGCTACCGAGTTCGCCGTTTCCCGGTCACGCCAATATCCTGCGCGATGAGTTCATCAAAATTGCGCAAGTTGTGCAGCAGAGATTTCCCAAGATCAAGCAGATGTTCACCTCCTCGCGCACATACGCAGGATATGCCACGTCATTCCTAAATCCTGAGCCCTACGCCTATGAATCGGGCTTTGCGGTGCGCTGGTTGATCGAGGCGCAACTCAGTAGCAACGATTCCGTCAACTACATTGCCGCTGACGGTCCGGTGACTTCGCCGTGGCTGGCCTGGGGACCTTATCTCTGGGCGGACGGCGTTACCCCGCGCGCGTCCGATTCGCTGCAATGGCTTTGCGGCGACTTCATTCCTGCTGACGGCACTCACCCGGATCTCACCGGTCGAGTCAAAGTCGCCGATCTGCTTTGGCGGTTCTTCTCCACCAGCGATTACACCAAGGTCTGGTTCCTTAAAGGTCCGGCAGTTCCTGTCGGGGATGCGGACGGCAACGGCTTTGTGAACATCTCCGACGCAGTGTTCATCATCTCTTACATTTTCAACGGCGGGCCGGCGCCGCAGCCGACCTTGAGGGCGGATGCCGACTGCAATCATCTGGTGACAATCTCGGACGCCGTCTATCTGATTCGCTACATCTTCGCCGGCGGCCCGCCGCCTTGCAGTCAGTAGCGAGAATCCAGTGATTGCCTCAGACCGATCCGTTAGCCCACTCGGGGTGTTACGGGGGGTGGGGAGTGTCTACCTGACAATCGCAAGCTTGATCGTCTTGACGTGGCCGCTTGTTGACAGCCGGGCGAAGTATATACCAATTGGTGCCCGCTCTCCCGAATCACTAACACCATCCCACCAAACTTCGTGAATACCGGCATCTAATTGGCCCAACTGCAGTCGTCTCACCGTTTGGCCGAGGATGTTGTAAACGGTCAGTTGTACTGCTTGTGATTGTCGCAAGTCGAAACTGATTTTGGTTCGATGATGAAATGGGTTTGGTGAGTTTTGGTTAAGGGTGAAGTCATGTGGCAGAGCAGTCGCTGTATCTTCGGTGGATGTCAACTGCGAGTGCCGCAAAATCTCGACGCCCCAGATGTCCCCAACATAGAGAAACTTTTCGTCACTCAGCAATTCGCTCGCGTAGCCGGCAGTAGCTGCTCGATTGGCGAGGACGGGATCGCTCGGTTCGAAGATGTCAATCACAGAGATCCCAAATTCAGCATCGGCGACTACGCCATACCCTGCCAACTGAAGGACGTCAAGAGAATTCGTTCTGACTCCAGACGTGAGTTGTTCCCAACGACCAAGGAACACCACTTGTGAAACATCTGTGAGCTTAAACAATCCCAGTCCCCATGCACCATCGGCGGTCAGAATCAGCGAATCAATCAGTGTAACACCAGTCCCATTGTACAGCGAGCTTCCAAAATCTGAAATCGTATACAGAATAGTGTCATCTTCAATGCCGAAAATTGTTCCGGGCGTGGCCACCAAGCCGCTTTCGACAGCTACATCGAACGCGTCGTCGGCTGGGAGTGCCATGCAGAACCGGTATCCTCCATTTTCACTGAATACAACATTCATCGCTTCGCCGTTGCTGACGAGTACGGTCTTGTTGATGTGATTCATGGCGGTCAGACCCGTACTATTTGGTAGGAGTAACGAGTCAGACAGCTGCAGGGTTGATCTATCCTTGATACTGAAGATATATAAATAAGGAGACGCAGCTGATCCAACTAGCAGTTCTTCCCCAACCACATCCAAACACTTTGCTTCAGGCAGAGGATGGGTGATAGTCTTCACTGGATTTGTCTGATCTGAGATGTCAAAGCAGTGTACACCCTTCATGAAATCGGCTACGTAAAGATAGTTGTTCTTGACAGCAATGCCCGTAACATTGGCCGATGTCGAGATGGAGACGACAGAATCTATTTCACCCGGGCCATTCGTTGTCAGTAGAAGGAGCCCGTCCTGCCAGCCTCCTGCGACTATATCCGACTCAACAGCCGCCACAGAGTTGAACTTTTCGCTCTTGTGAAAGTCTTCGATGCTTGCAATGTTCCCGGGATTCGTGATATCGAAAATTCCTATTCCACCACTGATCGGCCCTCCTCGCCCAGCGAGATACAAACGATTAGATCCGAGTGCGATATCCAAAGGATCGCCGGTGTGAAAGAGGAGATCGGACAGAGAGTCCAATGGCACAAGCAAAGTATCAGAGCCCAAACGGTACGTCCAAAGCCCCCAATTCCCGGCAACATAGAAGACAGAATCTCGGTACGAAAGAAATGTCGGGCTGAATTCACCTGCGGGATAGTGTCGGCGAAATCTTGGATGTCGCGGGTCGCTCAGATCATACTGGTATATTCCCGCATAAGTCGTGTCATGATGAAAGGGGGCATCAGATCGGGCAACCCATAGGTTTCTCCCGACTGGCAGCGACATACCCATAACGTTCAAGAACTCATCGGTGGTGTCAGGCACCTGAAGTCTTTCAGTCTGGAAGGGGAGTGACGGGTTGCTGACGTCAATTGCGACTGCCCCTTCACTTCCACTCAGATAAGCCACACTATTAGCTGTACTTACAAAACCAAAATTACTAGCCTGATTTGTTTCAGGCGTCGGCGGAGGTTCATAATTGCTCACGAAAACGATATTCTGCGGGTCGGAGATATCAATGATGGTTAACCCTTCCCAGCCGTCAGCGACATAGGCATAGTCACCATCCAATGCCACCCATTGGGCGATCCCTGGCGTTGCCGCCTCAGACAGCTTAACAAATTCGTCCTGTGCATTGAAGTGCCAGCATTCAAGCCCCCATTCACCGGCCAAATACCAATAGCCGTCGCGCTCGACAATCTTCTGATAACGACTGCCAAGGTGGATTGAAGCTGTGTTCTGGAGTTCAAACGCGCGGGCTTCCGAGAATAGCCCGTAGAGACTTAGAGCAATGAAAAGGGAGAGAAATCCTAAACTTGTTCGCAGCACACTGGCCCCGGCTATCTGCGTCAAAGACGCCCCAATCTTGTAGCCATTAAACGATGGCGATGATCTTCACTGGACATCGACAATCTACTCGCTGATAAGACGCTGTCAAGAGGAATTCGTGCATTCAATACTCCGCACTCGTCCGAATAACACCCCCCTAACCCCCTCCTTTCCCCCTTGACCTGCAAGCCCGCTTCTGTTAAACTTGTCCTTCTATGGATAGTGGAATCATGTGCTTAACCATAAAGGAGTTGGATTTCTATGAGCAATAAGGTTCGGGTCGGCATTATCGGCGTCGGTAACTGCGCCTCTTCCTTCGTCCAGGGAGTGGAATACTACAAAAACGCCAAGGACACCGACTTTATTCCCGGCTTGATGCACGTCAATCTCGGCGGCTACCATATCCGCGACATCGAGTTCTCGTGCGCCATCGACATCGATGCCAACAAGGTCGGCAAAGACCTCTCGGAGGCGATCTTCACCAAGCCGAACAATACCTACAAGTTCTGCAGCGTCCCCAAAACCGGCGTCAAGGTCGTCCGCGGTATGACCCACGACGGGCTCGGCTATTACCTGTCGAAGATCATCAAGAAAGCCCCCGGCGATGCCGTCGATGTCGCCAAGGTCCTCAAAGAGACCGGCACGCAGGTCGTCGTCAACTACCTGCCGGTCGGTTCGGAAGAAGCCACCAAGTGGTATGTCGAGCAGGTGCTGGAAGCCGGTTGTGGTTTTGTAAACTGCATCCCGGTCTTTATCGCCCGCGAAAAATACTGGCGCGCCCGCTTCGAGAAGAAGGGCCTGCCGATCATCGGCGATGATATCAAATCGCAGGTCGGCGCGACCATCGCCCACCGCGTCATGACCCGCCTCTTCCGCGAGCGCGGGGTCAAACTCGAGCGCACCAGCCAACTCAACGTCGGCGGTAATACCGATTTCCTCAACATGCTCGAACGCAGCCGCCTCGAATCGAAGAAGATCTCCAAGACCAACGCCGTTACTTCGCAGCTCGACTACGATCTCGGCGAGGACAACGTGCATATCGGCCCCTCCGACTACGTCGCCTGGCTGACCGACCGCAAATGGGCTTATATCCGCATGGAAGGCCGCACTTTCGGCGACGTGCCGTTGAATCTGGAAATGAAGCTGGAAGTCTGGGATTCGCCGAATTCCGCCGGCGTGGTGATCGATGCCGTCCGTTGCTGCCGTCTGGCGCTCGACAACAAGATTTCCTCGGCGCTGGAAGGCCCGTCTTCATATTTCATGAAGTCGCCGCCGGTGCAGTATGCCGACTATGATGCGCGCGTCGCGACCGAGCAATACATTGCCACCAACGGCAAGAAACAGCCGGCCACTTCACGCCTCAAAGTCGCCGCCAAGCGCCCCGCCACCAAAAAAGTGGCCAAGAAGACGGCGAAGAAGTAAGGTCACTCTGACTATCTGAACGGGCGCGACCATGCGCCCGTTTTCTATTTCGTTGACCTGTCATTTCCGCGGAAGCGGTGATCCAGAGTATGCGCTGGCTTGGAATTCACTCGCTGTCGCTATGTGCGCAGGAAGAGTCCACGTGATCGCCACCTGTGAGGGGAGAAGTGATGATAATCGATCGTGAATATCTGGAGAGAGATGGGTTCGAAGGATTCATTGCAATACAGAGGCTTTGTGATACTCAAGGCTCAGAAGCGTCGGCAAGAGCCGGCGTGTACGTGGTACTTTTCCCGCGAGGGACGGAACCAAGATTTTTGGCGAAGAGCGTAGGTGGTTGGTTCAAGCAGAAAGACCCCACTGTTTCGATTAATGAACTAAGGGCAAACTGGGTCGATGATGCAGAAGTAATCTACATCGGCGAGACAGCAAGCTTGAGGAGGAGGCTCCGTCAGCTTGTAGACTTTGGGCAGGGTGAACCTGTCGGGCACTGGGGTGGACGCATGCTGTGGCAACTGGAGGGCGCCTCTGCGTTAGTAGTCGCTTGGAAAGTCGTCGAAGATGGAATCGACCCGAAGCAGGCGAAGTCCCACCTAATGGCTGAATTCAAGAAGATCCATGTGAAAAGACCCTTTGCCAACCTATCGGGTTGATCAACAGAGGCCAAACCGGTGAGAGTTACTGCTTAATCAGTACCTTGACCCGTTTTGGATTCGTCGACAAACTTTTTCCAGTCCGCCATCAAGAGCTTTTCATCGCCGCCCCGCTCATCAATAATCGGTGACACCAATCTGATCTTCTCCTCACTGAGATACTTCTTTCCCGCTCTAGGGA
>CAZOYE010000005.1:0-200867 GCA_964584025.1 uncultured Ignavibacteria bacterium | reverse complement strand
GCAACAGCCCTTCGACCCCTGTATTAAACCCTTGACTTGAGGACGGTATCTACGGCCTGCTTAGGATGCGCTTAGATCTTGCCGCCGAGGGCTTCGAAGTTGATGAAGTCGGCGTGGTGCAGGATCACCGACATCGGCGTGCGATAGCCTTTGTCGCCTTCGCCGGCGTGCGTAGCAATCAGGTGGACGACTTCGGGCGGCAGGCCGTGTTTCATGGCCAGTGCAGCGCCGGAAAACGGGTGGCGGACTAACTTGCCGAATTCAGATTTGCCGAACTTGCCGTTGTCGTTCTTGTATTCAGCGAACTTACCGATATCATGCAGCAGACCGCCGGCGATGAGGTAGTCGCGGTTGACTGGGATACGATCGCCGAAGAACTGTGTCATCGAATCGGCGGCGCGCAATGCGGTGTCGAGCACAGCGCGGGTGTGCGTGATCAGCGAAATCGGGGTGCCGGGGATCAGCAGCGTAAACGGCACATGATCAAGTTCTTCCTGGGAGAAGCCGCTGAGTTCGACGGCTTCAACCATAACCTTGAGCACGCCTTCGCGGAGTTTGGTATCTTTAATAAGATCGAGTTCGGGGAATCTGGACTTCAGGAAGTCGCGCATACTATCCTTTCTTCAACTTGAACGTCGGCACAATTTCGCCGATGAGAATCTTCCGATCATTGTATAGGGGAGTACGCGCGAAGTGCCCCAATGATTTGACGGTGGCCGCGTCGATCACGCCAAGTTGGCGGAGTACCTCGCAGATCACCGGCGCGAGTCCGCGCGTGTTCCCGTCAGCCATTTTGATAGCGATGCCAAGACCTTTGGAAATCACACCGATCGTCTCGACGGCTTCCCCGCCGACCTTAAGAATCACGTCGCCTTTGCAGGCTTCGGTAACGGCGAGGTCGTGGCGGCCATTGCCGGAGACCATCAGCGCGTGTTCGGTCATGGCGTCGATGACCACGCCGTAGGCTTCGCGGCGCAGCACAGAATCAGCGGTGCGGGTCACGATATTGGCGTAACCTTTGGCCATATTGCGCAGCGGCAAACAGTAATTGGGCAGCGAGCAGCCGTCGGTGCCGCTGCCGAATTTCTCGGAAGGATAGTCGTAAGCCTCGCTGATCGCCTGCCGCACCATCGTCTGGGTCTTCGAGTCGGGGTCGATGTAGTGCTGCGGATCTTCGCCGATATGCACCGCGAGTGCAAGCTGTCCGGAATGTTTGCCGGAGCAATTGTGCGCAAGCGAGGTGTATCTGACTCCGGTCACGGGGAGTTCGCCTTTCTGGCGCCATTCGATCGGCAGATGGGAACCGCATTTCAGATATGACTCGTCGAGGCCGATCAGGTCGAGGTTAGACTTGGCGACTTTCTGGTGCAATTCGCTGCCGTTGTGCGAACCGAGCATGATGGCGATTTGCTGCAGGTTGTGGCCGAAGTGTTTGGTGGCGCCGGACTCGTAGACGGCAAGGAACTGGAACGCCTTCATCGACGAGCGCGTGAAGGTGGTCAACTCCGGGTCGCCGCAGTAGTAGAGGACGGTGCCCTTGTTATCGGTGACGACGATGGAGCCGTAATGGACAGACTCGACGGATTTGTTACGGTAGACGGAGGCTAAGATTTCGGACATGATATCATTCTTCCTATGAGCCAATATTGCTCGGAGAATGATAAGCAAAATGGGGGTTGGACTCAATGGGGGAAAATGGTATGAGAGGTGGAGATGTAGCAGATGCTGGCGATCGGCATGGCGCCAGTTCACAATCCTGTCCTCGCTGGGGCTCGACTCGGATCACATCCGGGAGCAACGACGGAAGGGTCCGACTGAAGTCGGAGCTACAGAGTTAGGCGAGATTGCTTCGTCGCGGCAAGGTGTGTTGAGTGGCCGGTGGCAGGTTCGCTCCTCGCAATGACGCGCACCAAAGATAGAGCGCGTCAGGTCGCCCGATTTCGCGATCGAAGGAGGAGTCAAGGCTTAGTTTGGAGTGCGAAATCGGAAGACCTGACGCAACAGGAAAGGGATGCATCAAGATCGGGAGTGACATGCAGGTGTCGGGTTCGGCGCTTCGCTGCGAACCCGACCTACTGAACTGGATTCCCGCCTGCGCGGGAATGACGACAAGGGTCGAGGTCTCTATATACCCAGCGACTTCAGAATTCGCGGGATGTCAAGGAAGGTTTTGGCGCGGTGGGCGCCAGCGCTTTCCAGGACTTTCAGTTTGGATTCCGCGGTACCCATATTGCCTTCGACGATCGCACCGGCATGGCCCATGCGCTTGCCGGGCGGCGCGAAAACGCCGCCGATCATCACAATCACCGGCTTTTTCATCTTGCTGATGACGTCTTTGGCGCGCTCTTCATAGACACCGCCGATTTCGCCGGCCATTACGACGGCCTTGGTCTGCGGGTCCTGCTCGAATTTCCAGAGAATTTCGTCGAAAGTCGAACCCAGCACCGGGTCGCCGCCGAGACCGACACAGGTGGTCTCGCCGTAGCCTTCGCGGGTGAGCGTGTCGGCGATGTAATAGGTCAGCGAGCCGGAACGGCTCACGGTGCCGACGCGGCCGGGCGTGAAGGCGATATCGGGCATGATACCGAGATTGGCCTGCCCCGGTGTGATGATACCCGCCGTGTTGCCGCCGAGAACGGTCGCGCCGAGTTTCTGGGCTTCCTTGCGCACCTTCATCATATCGAGAATCGGGATATGCTCGGGTACGACGACGATGAACTTGATACCGGCATGAATGGCTTCGATAGCGGCTTCCTTGACGAATTGCGCAGGCAGGAAGATCACGGAAGTATCCGCGCCCTGCTGCTTGACGCATTCTTCGACCGAATCATAGACGGGCACGCCTTCGACGGTCGTGCCGCCTTTGCCGGGCGAGGTGCCGGCGACGATGTTGGTGCCGTATGCCTTCATACGTTTGCAATGGAACGAGCCGGCGCCGCCGGTTATGCCCTGCACGATGACGCGCGAGTTCTTGTCAACGAGAATCGCCATATTACTTCTCCTCCCGCGCGACTTGTACGACCCGCTTGGCGATTTCCTCGATCGGAGTCTCGATGCCGTGATATTCGATCTTCTCGAAGAGCCGGGGGGTTTCCTTCTTGGCGTCCTCGAAAATCTGCATGCCTTCTTTCCACATGTTGCCCGTAAAGCGCATCACCATCGGTTTGGAAAGGCCGTGATCTTTGAGGAACATCAGAACGCCCTTGGCGAAATCGTCGCAGCGGCTGATACCGCCGAAGCGCGCGCCGAAGATCGCCTTGACCTGCGGATTCTCGTCGAGGAGGATCAGCATCTTGGCGAGGCGTTCGGGAGTCGGGCCGCCGCCGGAGTCCATGAAGTTGGCGGGCTTGCCGCCGTAATATTGAATGAAATCGTTGCCCATGATTCCGAAGCCGGCGCCGCCGGGGAACATGCCGATATCACCGTCGAGATCGAGATAGGGGATTTCCCAATCCTGCGCCTGTTTCTCGCGCGGGGTCATTTCGCCTTCTTCGTGGCGCTTCTCGATGCCCATGTCCTGAAGGTCTTTGTGACGGAACAGGGCATCATCATCGAGTGAGACGCGGGCGTCGGCGGCGATGAGTTTGCCGTCGACCGTGCGGACGAGCGGATTGATCTCAGCGAGCTTGGCGTCGTACTTGACAAAGAAGCTGTAGAGGCCGCGGGCAATCGGGATGAAAGCCTTAAGTTGGTCACCCTGGAAACCGAGGAAATGGCCGACCTTGATCGCGTGGAACGACATAAAATCGTCGTCGATATCGAAGGCGAGTTTGAGAATCTTCTCGGGCGACTTGGCGGCAGTTTCTTCGATGTCAACGCCGCCGTCGGCGCAAGCGATCATCACGAGTTTATAGTTGGCGCGGTCGATGGTGACGCCGAGATAGTACTCTTGAGCGATATCGAGCTTCACGTCGACCAGCAGGCGATCAACCGGGAAACCCTTGATTGTAAGCTTGAAGAGAGCCTCGGCGGCTGATTTGGTTTCAGTATCCGAGTTGACGATCTTGATACCGCCAGCCTTACCGCGACCACCGGTGAGAACCTGGGATTTCAGGACGCGGGGATAGCCGGCCTCGGCCGCGAGACGGACGGTGTCTTCGGGGGACTTGGCCAGTTTGCCGGCGCTGATCGGGATCTTGAATCTGGCGAACAGCTCCTTGGCCTCATATTCGTAAAGCCGCATAGTGACTCCTACAAAATCAGTAAAATGCGAAGACGCGGAATCCGGCCGCGTCCACGGAAAGAAGAATACGCGAGTGATTTTATCAAGTCAATGCGAAAGCGTGGCGGGAATTGCAGGGGTTTGAGCGGGTGCACCCCGCAATGATGGGGTTCATTGTTGTGCGCGTCAGGTCGCCCGATTTCGCGATCGAGGGTACCGCCATTGCGAGCAATCGAGGCGAGAAATCGGAAGACCTGACGCAACCGCTAAGGTAGGGTACTCGGCCGGGATCAAGACCTGACGCAACGCGTTTGAGAATTGGATTGTGGCAGGTCTCCGGCAGCGTGGGTTCGTCATTCGCGGTGGGTACGATCAGAGACCTGCCCTACGGCGCTGGAGATCAAGAGAGTCAGATTGCTTCGTCGCGACCGAGTGCGGAGTAGATGCACGTTTTTCGTTCGCTCCTCGCAATGACAAGACAGAGCAGCTCCGACTAAAGTCGGGTCTACAGGACTTGAGGCGAATTGAAGATCTTCGAATGAAGTTGATGCGATACGATCGATAGGTGGTTAGCGGGTCTTGAAGATCTTCTTGGTGACGGAAAGACCCGGGGCGGAAAGATAGGCAATGTAAACACCGGGAGCGGCTTCGTCGCCCGAGTCGTTGCGGCCTTGCCAGCGCGGTGGTAGCGGATCGGCGACATCGCGGGTGATTGTAGCGATCTTCTCGCCGGCGACGGTGTAAATGCGAATCTCAACCGCGCCGGGCGGGGGGACTTCGAAGTCAAATTCGACAAAATCGATGAACGGGTTGGGGTAGGCGGTTACGCCGCGAATGTAATTGGGGGCCGAGCCATCGTAATTGAGGGCCTCAAGCGCGCGGACAATACCGTAGCCGTAGACGTTATCGGGTTCGGCAGCACGCGTGCAGGTCAGTGTCAGGGCGCGATAAATGTCGCCATACTTCCACTCGGGGCGAGCCTCGAGCAGGAGCGCAACAACGCCTGCCACCAACGGGGCTGAATACGAGGTGCCGCTGCCGGTACCATAGCCGCCAAGATAGCTGGCAAGGTAATTGCTCTGGCCCATTGCGCAGAGATCGGGCTTGATACGGCCATCGGCGGTCGGACCACCGGAGGAGAAGTGAGTGATTTCCCCGCCGAGATCGACGGCGCCGACAGCGATGACGCTGTCGCCATCGGAAGGCGCCAGCAAGGTTGGCTGCGGCGAGATGCGTTGATCATTACCAATGGAGGCGACAACAATCATGCCGAGCGAAGCGGCGATGTCGGCGGCGATAGTGGTGACAGCTGTGTTGCCGTCCTTGTCGGCGTAGGTATACCAATTGGTGTAACCGAGTGAACTGGAGGCGACATCTGCACCCAGGGCCTCTCCCCATTCGATACCGGCCACCCAGTGGTCTTCCTCGGCGGGAACTTCCCGAGCCTGTTCTTCGGTCTTGGCAAGGAGGAAGGTCGCGCCAAAGGCAGCTCCGATCATTTCTCCCTCTTCCGTCCCCCCGATCAATCCTAGAGTCGAAGTCCCATGCGATTGTTGCCCGCGGAGGCTATCGAAATCAGCCACATCATCATCATTGTTTATGAAGTCGTAGGTGGCTTCGATGTTGGTATTCGCGAAAGCGGAGTGCTCCGTATTGAAACCGGTGTCGAGAATGAGGACACGAACACCCTCGCCGGACAAGCCCTGGTCGTGAAGTATCGGGATTTGAATCTGGTTAAGCTGCGGGTAACAGGGGCCATACTCGGGCGGAAAGGGACCAGTTGGTTTCTGCAGTACATCGGATCGGCCGTCGATTTCGTCCTTCCGCCGAACGAACTGCGCGACGGGCTTGATCTCCTTCACGCAATCGAGTTGAGCGATGTCGTCCAATTGAGCGGGTGTTACGATGGCGCTGACGGCATTGAGCCAGCGGGAATGATGGACGATGCGCAGGGCGTTACTGCGTACCTGTTCGAGGTAAGCGCGGTTGATTTCGCGGTCGAGAAACTCGGTGTCAGGATGGGCCGCGCGCAGGCTGCGGCGCTGGAGAGCTGCCGTCGCGATCGCTGCCTTCTGGAATGTTTCCGGACCGGCGCTTCCCTTGTCCTTGAAATACACCCAGACTTTGAGGGAATCCTGGGCAAGCAGGTTATCGGGCACACGGATCTTCGATTGGCTCTGAAGGCGGGAGTTGTCGAAGATAAGAACAGCGCTAAGTCCGAGGATCGCGGCAAACAGGCTGGCCCGGATCGAGACACGAGTGTAGAGAATCGAGTTCATGCGTCGTCCCTGAAGAAACATCACTCATTGTTACGCGGCAAGGACGGAAATCGTTCAAGCGACGGCGAGATAATTGAAATTGACCAGAGCTTTGCGGAAAGAGGAGTGCCCTCACCCCCGACCCCTCTCCCAAAGGGAGAAAGGAGCAAGGATCATTGGACAATGGGGAAACAGCACAGGCGTCGCGGTAGGGTGAGTGCGGACGATTGGGTACCTTTCACCCCTCGCAATGACAGCGACCGGTTTTAGAAGGATGTCGGAACTCGCGGAGAGTGCGCAAGATCACGGCTCAGGAATTGGGGATTCTGGCCTACAGGATGACGGTTGCTGTATCTGAGGATGCAAAAGTCAGGATCACGGGGATCCTGACCTACGCAAAGGGCTGTAGCGACTGGAAAGTCTTTAGTTCATCCAGAGGTTACGGTCGAGGCTGCGGTACTGGATTGCTTCGGAGATGTGCGGCACTTTGATGTCGTCGCAAGCCTCGAGGTCGGCAATCGTGCGGGCAACCTTGATGATGCGATCGTAAGCCCGCGCCGAGAGCCCCAGTTTGCTGATCGCTGTGCGCAGCAGATCCTGGCTGGAATCGTCGAGAGAACAGAATTCACGCAGGTCCTTGGACTCCATGTGGGCATTGCAGTAGAGGTGGCGGCGATTTTTGAAGCGATGATGCTGACGGTTGCGGGCTTCGTTGACGCGCACGCGAATCGACTCGGATTTTTCGCCGAGGCCGGTGCCGGAGAGCTCTTTGAATTTGACGGCCGGCACTTCGATATGGATGTCAATCCGGTCGAGGAGCGGTCCGGAAATCTTGCCGCGATATTTCTGAATCTGCATCGGGACGCAAGTACATTCATGAGACAAATCGCCGTGGTAACCGCAGGGACAGGGATTCATGGCGGCGGCGAGCATCATCTTGGAAGGATAGGTCAGCGAAGTCATCGCGCGGGAAATGGTGACAAAGCCATCCTCGAGGGGTTGACGAAGCATTTCGAGGACGTCCTTGCGGAACTCAGGGAGTTCGTCGAGGAAGAGCACGCCGTTGTGCGAGAGCGAGACTTCTCCGGGCCGCGGAATACGCCCCCCGCCGATCAGACCGGCATCGGAAATCGTGTGATGCGGCGAGCGAAACGGGCGGGTGGCGATCAAGGGAGTGTCAGCGGGGAGCACGCCGGCGACCGAGTGAATCTTGGTAGTCTCGAGAGCTTCCTCGACAGTCATGTCGGGGAGGATCGTGGGCAGTCGCCGCGCCAACATGGTTTTGCCGGAGCCGGGAGGGCCGACGAGAATGATATTGTGACCGCCGGCGGCGGCGACCTCAAGCGAGCGTTTCGTGGCTTCCTGGCCTTTGACTTCGGCGAAGTCGATCGTGTAATTCCGTGCCGTATCGAAGATTGTCTTCATGTCAATTGTGAACGGTGAGATAAGACGTTCGTCTTCGAGAAAAGCTATGGCTTCTTTGAGCGAGCTGACCGGATAGACTTCGAGGCCGTCCGACATGGCGGCTTCCGAGGCGTTTTCGCGCGGCACAAGCACTCCACGCAGACCGGTTTTCTTGACGCCGAGCGCCATCGGCAGAACACCGGGGACAGGCTTGAGCGAACCGTCAAGCGAGAGTTCGCCGAGGAGGACGAGGTCGTGGAAGTCCTCACGCATCACCTGGCCGGTGGCAGCAAGAATGCCGACGGCCATGGGGAGATCAAACGCCGAGCCTTCCTTGCGGATGTCGGCGGGAGCGAGGTTGATCGTGACCTTCTTGCTGGGCATAATGAAGTCGGAGTTTTTGATGGCCGACATCACGCGCTCTTTGGCTTCCTTGACAGCGCCGTCGGGTAGACCGACTGTAGCGAACGCGGGCAACTGCGGAGTAATGTCAGCTTCGACCTCGACGGTGTAGGCCTCAATTCCAAGAACTGCTGATGAAAGGACTTTGGCTAACATAAGACTCCTTTTTGGCTCCTTGATAGTAAACTACTTTGTCCGCGTTCGTCAATCGTTTTTCGGCGCGAGGAACGAGAGAATCTGATCGCGCCTCCGGGTGTATTCGTCCTCAAGCAGGCTGTAGAAATTGAGATCGATCCAGCCGCGCGGGAGGCGATCAACGTGCCGCTGTGTGCCTTCGAGATGAAACCCGAGCTTCTCGGCTACGCGATTGGAAGCCAGGTTGTCGGTGGCGGCGCGGAGAACGACGCGATGGCGATGGAGCGTTTCGAATGCGAATCTTAGTATCAGCGCAGAAGATTCCGTGGCGATACCTTTTCCGGCGCGATCGGAGCGAACCCAATAGCCGATTTCGGCGGAGCGAGAGTCCTTCGTAACATTGTGAAGACCATTGGAGCCGAGGAGCTCGCGTGTGGCGGCTTCGAAGATGCCAAACCCGAAAACTCTTCCCTGCCTGCGCCAGGTGAAAGAGCGGCGAACGAAGTCCCTTGAGTCGGCAATTGAGTAGTCCGGATTGGCCCAAGGCATGAACGGGATGAGCTCGGGAAGGCTGCTGTGAACAGCCGAAGCTATGTTGGGCACATCCTGTTTGGTGAAAGGTCTCAGAAAGAGACGGGAGGATTTGAGATTGAGATCTCTGAGTTCAATACGGTGGATTGCCATTTCAACTTCTCCCTCGCGGCACGAGGCGATTGAGAGGATCCGCGGACTGCAGTGCGATGATTCTTGTCTGATAATTGAAGTATTCGGTTTCAAGCATACTGTAACAACGGAGGTCGACCCAGCCGCCGTTGCGGGGCTTTTCCTGACGCTGCGTTCCCTCGAAGACAAAGCCGAACTTGTCGGCGATGCGGCGTGAAGCATCATTGTCGCTGGTATGGCGCAGACACACCTTGTGTGCTGCGACTTTCTCGAAGACGAAGGGCAAGGAGAGTGCGATAGCGCGCGTGGCATAGCCGCACCCGGCGCGGGAGGTGCGAATCCAATAGCCAATTTCCCAAACGCGGCTGATGCGGCTCGTTTGGAGGTAGCCGACGCCGCCAATATAGGCTTTTGTCTGGCTGTCAAAAATACCGAAGAGGTACGCCCGGCCAAGCTTGCGGGCCTGCTTGTTTTCTTCGATAAACCTCTGTTCGTCTTCCAAACACTGGGTCACTTGCGAGAGAAATGTATAGGGCTCAAGTTCGGTGCGGCTTTCGCAAATCGCGTCAAAACAGCTCCGAGCATCGGTGCGACGGAGGAACCTGAGATAGACTGCGTCTGACTTGAGTAACATTCATCCCCAGCGAAATCGAGCTTCGTGACAATCACGATAATAGACAAATGTAGCGACCACGGAGCTTACGGCAAGAGATTTCGCTGTGGCGGTTTGGCCCGGGGGAGAGGGAGATCACGAGTAAAGAAAACAGGTCGGCGAATTGTTTCGCCGACCTGAGATGTCATTAGTCCTGATTTTGCGCAACTAACTAGAACTGGGCGTCGTCACCGTTTCCAGTCAGCCGTTTGCGCTTCATCTCGACCGTCCAGGTGCCGTTGCTGAAATCGCCCACTGCGATCAGGTCAGCTGAACTTAAAGTCGGGATGCTGTTGATGTAGCTCGGAATTGTCGTTCCGGCGTTCCATCCAGCCTCGGCCACCTTGGTGATCTCGTAATCCCAAAGCGGGTAGGCCTTGCTGAAACCGGGCTGACCAAACACTTGATAGAGCGGCCTGTCCGTGGTATCGGCGCCGGCAAAAGCGAATTCGCGATTGGTGCGTACAACCGGCATTCCGACATCAGGCTTGACCCCGTTGGAAGTGTGATCCATGTAGCGGTCGTAGCCGTACCCCGTGTGATTTGTCGTGGCAGCCGTCCAATGCCAGATGTCCATGCGTTCGCGGGCGGCGCGGGTGGCATGGTAGTTGGTTTCGTCGGCATCGGTAGTATGGCATGTTACGTAACAGCCGTCGCTCTGGTAACGGGTGACGGATGTGATCTCAAAAAGCAGGTTCAAGCGGTCTTCATTGGTGGTGCCTTTGTCCCAGCGGTGCAGATTGATGTTGACCGCCGTATCAGCGACCGTCGAGTCAGGGTAAATCCAGGGTGTCGGATTTTCGCTGCGAGACACCTCCAAACCGAATTCGGCATTGGCGACTTCTGTCCATTGGACTTGGAAGTAAACGTACTCGTTGTCATACGCCGAACGAATGAGCGCCGATTCGATAAAGTTGTAATCTCCTGCAGCGCGCAAAAGAGTGACAGTCGTTGACAGATCGCCCCACTCGGAGGTTCCTCCGTCGATGCCATCGATTGAAGGGACTTTACCCTCAGGCAGTCGCTGCGAGACTACCGTATCGCCGGCAGCCTGGTGACTGCCATCAAAAGCCAGATAGATCTTCGGCGCACCGTTGTGGCTGCGCTGACTGTTATTGGTCACCGCCAGCGAGAAAAACCGGTTGGCGGGCGCGGGCTTGGCATAATCATCTCCCGGATCACCAGGGTCGCCGATCGGGCCCCGCGGTCCGGAGACGCCGTCGCAACCGATGGTAAAGATTCCCGCGAGAACGGCGACGCCGAACAAGAGAGCTATAGTGCGTATTGTATTCATCGTAAACTCCACTCCTCCTCAGAACGTCACGTCGTCACCGCTAGAGGTCCGTCTCGCCCGGCGCATTTCCACTGTCCAGATACCGGAAGTATTGTCAAACGTCGCCTGGGTATAGATGTCATCCCGGCTGTCCGATGGAATCGTCGTTACAATCCCTGCCGCGTACACGGCTTTGTAGATATCCCAACCTGGTCGGAAATAGCGAACAGCATCAAAGTACCAGAAGGGATAGAGCTTGATTTCCAATGTTGTGGCCGACCGATAGTTGGGATCACGGAAGGTCTGGTAACGAGGAACGGAGTCCGGTTCCAGGAAATTCTCCATGAATGGTGCATTCCCGGCGTCGGCTTGGACACCGACCGAGGTAATCACCCAGTCGTCCGCCACATTCACCGGCTGTGAAGTCGCGCAACCCCAGACCCAGGTGTCGATAAACGAGCCGTTGGGAATGGTCACGCCACCCGGAATGCCAAAGTATTCCTGGAAGGCGGCTGTGGTCCAGCCTTCGAATTCATCGTCCGACCAGAAGACCACTAATTTGTCTTCCTCGCCGGGTTCCTGGAGCCAGACGAAGTTGGTGTCACCAAAAAGAGTGTCAGGGCGACAAATGATAATCGGGGGCAGCGGTGGAATGTTGATCGTATCGCACTTTTCCCTGATGTCGAGCACCTCACGGCGAATCCAGGAATCGAACCACGTCGTGTCTCCGTCCTCAATCTTGATGGGCACTTCCGACTGCGCATCAAAGTAGATTTCGCGCGGCTGGTCAGAAGGGCTGGGAGAGTAGACGATGATATCGCCCGGAATCTTGACTTCACGCTCTTTCCACTGGAAGAAGGTGTAGATATACTCTTCGTCCCAAGCGGCACGACAGACGATTTCGTAGATTTCGTTATCCCGATACTCGCTGTTTAGTTGGGCCGTGCGGATGCGGGACTTCTGCAGTCCCCACTCGGGCTCTTCCCCATCCACGCCGTCGATCAGCGGCGGGCGGGTGAGTTTCGCGGCCACGACGGTATCGCGCGCAGCGCGTACGGTCGAATCGAACGTGATATAGACTTCCAAATCTCCATTGACAGCGTAGCGGCTGCCGTTAGTCACGCCGATGGCGAAATGACGCGCGTCCGGCGGGCCCAATTGGGGGTCAATTCCGGTCAGACCCTTACGGCCCTTGTCACCTTTTGGCCCCATCGGCCCTTCCTCGCCCTCGCAGCCGATGAGGTAAACGAGTCCCACAGCCAGCAGGGTGAGCAAGATTGCTATATTCAACTTACGCATCAATTCCTCCCACATACGTCACCGGATGGATCACCGATATCATTTCCACCTTCTCCCCTCCCTCAGAGCGCCACATCGTCATAAGAACCTGTGTTGCGGGCCCGCTTGAGTTCGACCGTCCAGGTCCCGTTCGTGTAGGTCGCGGCCGCTTTGATATCGGCTGCTGACCCGGAGGGTTGCAGCGTGATGACACCGGGAATTGTCGCTCCCGATTCCCAGGCCAGACTTGGGGAATATGGACCGTATTCGAAACTGAGCAGCGGGTAATTGCTGCCCGTTGTCGGCGAGTTGACCAGCATATATTGGGGTGCCGGGCCATCGGCCGGATTGTCGAGCACATATTGAAGACCGAGGTCGGCGCGCAGACCGTCGCCGGCGGAGAAGACCACCGACTTGTCGCCACAGCTTCCGGAGTAGTAATTTTCGGTAGCGCTCCAGACCCATAGATCGGCTTGCTCACCGGCGGCCGGCGTCTTGAATGTAGTCCCATTGAACACGGAAGCCACGCCATTGGCATCCCAGCCGGAAATTGGCGTCGCCTCCCAGACGATGTACAGGCGGTCGTCGCCGCCCGCTTGCGACCAATTGAGGCCGTCATAGGACCACTGCTTCCACGTCGTGTCAGCGACATCGTCGAATGATCCCGAGGCAACTTCGGTCCAACGAATCTGCAGGTAAACATTTTCGCGATTGTAGGCGAGTCGAACTTGCGCCGAAGTTATGCCGTTGTCGGCGCCGTAGAGATTGCCCAACTGCAGCGTCGAAACCGGCGCTTCACTCCACTCGTTGGTGCTACTGGCCCGACCATCAATGACGGGAGCTGACGTGACCTGTGTGGCCACGAGCGTAGAGGCTCCGGGGGTCGCGGTGGCCAATGAGGTAACATCGACCTTGGCGGCGCCATTAAAATCCGCTGACGAGCCGTTGACAATCATCAAGCTCATCACCTGATCTGCGATCGGCTCGGGCGCGAAATCGCCGCCATCCGGTCCATCGGGACCGTCAAATCCCGGCGGCCCGATCTTTCCGGGGTCCCCTTCGCAACCCAGAATGCATATCCAAATGAAACAAATGCCTAAAACGAGGCTAACTGACTTCCCAACCGACATCATCTCCTCCAATGACGAAAGCGCAGCGCTTCGATCCAAGAAAATAACAGACCCGACTTTACAAAACAGGTCTGGGAAAAGCAAGGGATTTTTTCCCCGTGCAAAACCGCGATACCAGAAGACGCGCCAGCGGAGTCAGCAAGCACGAAGCGCCGGCGAAGATCATCGCAAGAATGACGGGGCGGAACGGGTCAGCGTTTAATCAGCGCGTAGCCGGCTTGATCCCAGGCGACGGTACCGCCACTGACGTTAATGGGATTCTTATATCCAATTTCCCGGAGTTCTTTGGCGGCGATGAGGCTGCGACGTCCGCTGCGGCAGATAAGAAACACGGGTTGGTCTTTCGGAAACTGAAGGGTGTCGATCGTTTCGGCGATCGACTGAAAGTCGAGTCGGGCCTTGATATGAGGTACACGCACAGCTTCAAATTCATCTTTGGTGCGCACATCGATGAGAGCCAGCGACGAGTCTTTGTCGAGTTGAGCCTTAAGCTCCGCGACCGAGACGTGCGCTATGGAACCGTCGCCGGAACCGAAGCATCCCATTATCAGGCCAAGCAGTGACATCGCAACGATCAGAAGGGACGGGTGGAAGATTGACGATTCGGCTTCGTTTTCACGCATTCTCAGTTCACTTTGAAGCTGGTAGCAATCCAGCCGATGGGGCGAAGCTTCATGAGGAATTGCGAATAGTATTGGATTCGGGTCGAGCGGTCGATAAACGAAACCTCAACAGTCGCCGTCGTGTCGTCCAGGAATTGTTCCTCGTTGACAACGATCTGCGAAGCTGCCCAAGTGCGGCGATACTCACCATCACCCTGAAAACCGAGAGCCAGTCGCTGCTTCTTCTGCGCCAGAGACAGCGAATCAAACTTCGGCGCGGCGTATTCATAAGTCGCGACCGAATCGAGATCGATGTAGGGCTGGATGTTGGGCAGTGAGTCTGATTGAATGAGTCGAACGAATTCCAGGACGCGATCACGCGGGCTGGGCTGCGGCGGAGAGCAAGAAGCCAGCAAAAAGAGAAACAGGCCAATCCCAGAGGCCAGCCGCGCTATGCGTGCCGTAGTTACCATCTGTAGGCCAAGTTGACGCGATGCAGCGAACCGAGGTCGGCGTAGGGCAAATAGGCGTAGTCGATATTCAGCTTTGGCATCTTGAAACCGGCGCCGAAAGCCAGACCCGCCGTGTTGTCCTTATCGCCATCGGTCTTGTAATTGGAGCCGAACGAGCTGTAGCCGGCGCGAAAGGCGAGCGGCAAGTCGGGATGAAATTCGAGGCCGACGGCGCCATAAACATCATTGTCGGAGGGCAAGACGCCTTCGCCGGAAACCGTGAGCGGAATCTCCCGCAACTGATGCGACAGCCCGGCGCGAATGAGGATTGGAAGCGGGTCTTTATGGTCCTCGGAGAGCCCCGAAAGCTGAAATCCGAGATTCGAGGCCGAGAGCCCCAGGTTGGTGCGGCCGTCCTTGAGACGGTAGAGCACACCGACGTCGGTGGCGAGGCCCTGCGAATCGTATTCGTCGATTTTCTGGTAGATGACTTTGACCGTGGCGCCGACGGCCAGTTGTCGCCCTGCCTTAGCGGCGTAGGTCAGCGAGAACGCCATGTCAGAGCCACCGAACTGGTCGAGGACCTGACCGGCGGAATTGGTTTCATCGATATCGCCATAGTTGAGATAAGTGATTCCGAAGGCGAGCGTCGATTGCGCATCGTTGATGGGGTTTTCCTCGTCGAGATATTCATCGACCGGTGTCACGCCTCGCGGTATCGCGATCACAAGATTCCCCGACTGAATATCGGCGATGTAGTTCATGTAGGAGGCAGAGACGGCGCGGGTTGTTAAGCCGACCAGGCCGGCTGGATTGTAATAGAGAGCCGACTCGTCATCCGCCAGTCCAACGAAAGCGCCGCCCATCGAGAGTGCCTTGGCACCAACGCCGATTTTCAGGAACGGATAGGCCGTAGTGCCGACTTTTGATTTGCCGGCGAGGGCCAGACCGGAAAGCGCGAGGAGAGCGACAACGGTTAGTGCGACGACTCTACGAAACATGCAGATTACCTTTCGAATTCGGCGTTGGATCGGATCGACTTCACCTATGATAATCGTAACATTGTACGAAAGTTCCTACCAGCTTTTGGTCGTTTCATCGACAATATCGCGGGCGAGTTTATCGATGGCTTCGAGACGGCCGTCGTCCTCGGTTTCCGAGGCCGCCTCATAGACCCCCCAGCCGAGCAGGTTCTGGCGTTCGAGCAGGACCTTGCCACCTTTGCGTTCGAGCACGAAATTCACATAAATATTGACCTTGTATTCCGAGACATTGTCGCCCTTGTCGTAGGTGTAGGCGACGCGCTCGTAGCGGACGACTTCTCCGCGCAGAATCGCATCGGCATCGGCAGCGGCGACCACTTTGAGGGTGTTGTCCTGAATGAAGCGGTCGATCAGTTTCTGGGTCAGATCCTGCTGGAGGCCGTACTGGAGCGACTTGTTATCAAATTCAGGAACCGAAATCGTCTTCACGCCCCCCAAGGACGAGCTGGAAAACGAATAGACGCCACAGCCGACGAGGAAGGCACATAGCAAGGTAACGGCGACGATTCTCATACGACCTTCCGCCCGCGCTTGTAGACGGCGGCAACCGGGTTTTGTGCAAAGAAGTATGGCAGTTGCTTGTAGGTGTCAGCCTCCCAAATCACGAAATCGGCCAACTTCCCTGCCTGCAGCGATCCGACCTGGTTTTGGCGACCGATAGCGCATGCGGAGTTGAAGGTGACGGCATTGAGGATCTCCTCGGCGGTCATCTTCAGGTAGATCGCGGCGACGCTCATGGCGGCCGGCAGCGAAGTTGTGCAGGAAGAGCCGGGATTGAAGTCAGTCGCGATCGCGACCGGAACGCCCGCGGAAATCATGGCGCGGGCACGAGCATACTCTTTGTGGCCGAGGAAAAAGGTAGTCGCGGGTAACAAGACGGCGATGGTGCCGCTTGCAGCCAGCCGGGTGATTCCCTCATCGGATGCGTAAACGAGATGATCGGCGCTGGTGGCGTTGAGGTCGGCAGCCAGTTCGGCTCCACCGATCGACTTGAGTTCGTCGGCGTGGAATTTAAGCTTGAAGCCGTGCTGTTTGGCGGCGGTCATGATGCGGCGCGATTGTTCGATGTCGAAAACACCGGCTTCGGTAAAGATGTCGCAGTATTCGGCCAGTTTGCGGCGCGCCACTTCGGGGATCATTTCCTCAGTCAGCAACCTGATGTAGCCTTCGCGATCCTGGCGGAATTCATCGGGAAACTCGTGGGCGCCGAGGAAGGTCGGCACTAGATCGATAGCATGACCAGCGTTGAGACGCTGGATGACTTCGAGAGACTTGACTTCAGCAGTGGTTGAAAGACCGTAACCCGACTTGGCCTCGGCGGTGGTCGTGCCCGATTTGAGCATGCGATCAAGGAAGCGCATACTCAAATGAAAAAGCGAATCGGAGTCGGCGTCGCGCAGACGGCGCGCCGAGTTGCGAATACCGCCACCGGCTTCGGCGATTTCCATATAGGTTTTGCCGGCGTTGCGCATATAGAATTCATCCTCGCGGGTGGCGGCAAACACCGGGTGCGTGTGCGGATCGACCAGCCCCGGCGTGACAATCTGGCCGGCGGCATCGATGGTCGCATCACCGGGGAGGTTGCGATAGGCGTCCGGCAGGTCGGATTCCCGGCCGACCCAGACGATGCGTTCGCCGTCGATGATCATGGCGCCCCGGGCGATCAATTCAAGACGGCCCTGACCGGCGCCGGTCTTCGGTTTGTCGTCGGGATTGGCACAGGTGATGAGTTGGGTGCAGTTGCGAAGGACTTTCATACCGGGGCATAGGAAAAGAAAGTTGGGCTGGAAATCAAAGGGAAAATGCTGAGACTAGTTGGCGCTCGGTTGCGCCGGCGCAACAGTGGGAGTGCGGGCGGCATCGGCGCGGGCATTTAGGATAGGATAAGCGGCCTCGCGCCAGCGGCGGAGTTGCGAGACGAAGACCAGGGAGGCAACCAAACAGAGAATTCCGGAAATCAATAGCGTCATCGGTGCGCCGACAGCGCTCGCCAGCGAACCGGTCAACAGATTTCCAAAGGGAAGCATCCCGACAAAACAGGCAACATAAAGGCTAATCACGCGGCCGCGGTGGTCCTCGTCGACGAGGGTCTGCACCAATGTATTAGACACGGCAATCTGGGAGATCATGCCGACGCCAATGACAAACATGAACGGCAGCGCCAGTTTGAAATCGCGCATTAGAGAAAGCAAGATCAAACCGGAACCGAGCAGGACGGACGCCGCGGCCAGCATGCGTTCGAGACCGATGACGCGCCTGCGCGAGGCGAGAAAGATCGCGGCCGTGATGGCACCGACGCCGGTCATGCCCATCAGGAACCCGAGCGTTTGCGAGTCGCCGTGGAGAACGTCGCGCGCAAAAACCGGCATAATGGCGGCATACGGCATGCCGACGATACTGACGAAGGCGAGCAAGATCAGGACGGTGCGAATTGCTGTGGACTTCTCGACGTAGCGAACTCCTTCGACGAAACCGCTCCAGAGCTGGCGTTCTTTGGAGTTGCCTTCCTGTGGTCGCAGGCGCATGGAGGCAAGGCAACTGAGAACGGCGATATAGCTGACAGCATTGAGCAGGAAACAGTAGCCCTCGCCAATCGCCGCAATCAAGATACCGGCAAAGGCTGGGCCAAGCATGCGCGCCAAGTTGACCATCGACGAGTTGAGGGCGATGGCGTTGGCGAGATCGTTCTTGTCGTCGACAAGCTGAATCACGAGCGATTGGCGCGAGGGAAAGTCAAACGAGTTGATAACTCCCTGCAGTGCGGACAAGACGACAAGATGCCAGACTTGGATCGAATCGGTCAGCACAAGAGTCGCGAGCGTCGCCGCCTGCACCATGGCGAGCGCCTGGGTACCGAAAAACATGCGGAAACGACTGGCGCGGTCGGCGAAAACGCCGGCGACCGGCGCGAGAAAGAAATTCGGCGCATAGAGCACAAATCCCACCAGACCCAGCATGAACGGCGAGTCGGTCAGGCGGTAGACGAGCCAGTTGAGAGCAATCGACTGCATCCAAGTGCCGGTGATTGAGATCGCCTGTCCGAAGAAATAGAGCCGGTAGTTGCGATGGCGGAAAGCGCGCAGGATCGTGCGCACGCGGCCGGTTGATCTTTCGTGTGTCGGCAAAGAAACGGTGGTGGCGGGTTCTTTCAAGGTCAGTACTCCAAAGGGAATTATACGCGAAAATGGGGATTGGGCGCAAGGATTGTGGACGCGATCTTGGGTCTTGATTTATTGCCATTTTGGGCTATATTAGCACTTAGATACTTCAGTGCTCACAAAGGAGTCCAGTGTGTCAATCGAGTGGATAAAGGTGGTAGCGACGAGGCAAGTTGTCGCATTGTGGTTTGTTCTATTCGTGGCTGTGTGCACGCAGGCCGCGGTCATTAACGTACCAGGAGACCAACCGACGATCCAGGCGGGAGTAAACGCGGCGGTTGACGGAGATACGGTTCTGGTGGCGGCGGGGGTGTACACCGAGAATGTCAGGTTCAATGGAAAGGAAGCGATTCTCAAGTCCGCAGATGGCGCTGCGGCAACGATCATAGAGCCACTCGATCCGAACATCTCTGTCATCTCGTTCCTGGACAGCGAAGGTCGCGGGGCGGTGATTGAGGGGTTTCGGTTGCAGCACGACGAATTGGCGTCCGGAGTCAAGTGCGAAGGCACGAGTCCGGTTATCCGTTCGTGCGAATTCATAAACACCAATTCGCAACTCTACGCTCCCGGCATTTTTTCAACGAACGGAGAGCCGAGCGTGATAAGCTGCGTCCTCACCTCATGTTCAATTGTGATCTCGGCGCCATCGATCGATACTGTGCTTATTCAGGGCAACATCGTTCATGATCACCGTGGCGACGCTATCTCGGTCGGGATGTCGACTGCCCCGGTCATAATCACAGGAAACGAGATTTTCGATAACGATGGTGGAATACTGATTGCGGGTTCCGAGAATGGCGGGGTGGTTTCCCGCAATGTTGTATACAACAACACGGTCCGGCCAGGAATCATGTTGTATGGAATGGTCGATTTCGAAGTGTCATTCAACACCTCGTACGGCAACGAAACCGGTATTGTGATCGATTATGACCAAGCATCCGCTTACGGAGGCAACAATATCGTCGTCAATAATATCGGTGTGGGGCTCTATGACGCCGATCACGCCCTGACCAACAACCTGGTATGGGGTAACGGCACGCCGTTCGCTAATCCGCCCCATCCACCGAACACGTTTATCGATGCGGATCCAAAATTCGTCGCCCCTTCATCGGGTGATTTCAGCCTGACCTGCGAGTCCCCGGCAATCGACGCAGGTGATCCTGCGATGACAGACCCGGACGGGTCGATAGCGGACATGGGCGCGATTTCGTTCAATCACATCACCCGCGAGGTGTGCGATACCATTTTCATCCCCGGCGTGCCTCCGTTAATCGTATGTTACATTGACAGCACGCTACCTGCCGCCATGAATTTGCGCGTCGACAATGAACCGACCCTGCAACTGTCTTCAGCATCGCCGATGTTTTCCTGGGAAGCGGTGACGGGAGGAACTCAACTTGCGTTTGAGTGCGAAGTCATCCGTCTTGATAGCACAGGAACTACCGTGATCTTCGGCAGCGGCGAGGTTGTGTCAGCGACGGCCAGTTTCACTTATAGCGGACCGTCATTAGAAGCTGGTCTTTCTTACGTCTTCAGACTAAGACTTCGCGATTCCAGTGGTTGGAGCTGTTGGAGGTCAATTGTGATCCGACGTAACGCTGCTCCGAACAAGGCTTGGCCTCAGCTTCCGGAAGACGGTGCTCGGGTCCGCGAAGGAGAGGTTGACCTGCAAGTCAGGCCGGAAACTGATCCCGAAGGTGACTTGGTTGCTTACCGCTTTGAAGTGTATTCAGATGAATCGTTGTCGCAACTAGCAGGTTCATCGGTTGCAGTGGCAACCGCTCCGGGAAACGTGCACTCTGGATTGATTGGCGGCCTGGTCGCAGGCTCTACCTACTGGTGGCGCTGCAGGACGTTCGACGATAGCGACTCTGCGAGCTGGAGCTCTACTTATTCGTTTCTCGTCGCCTCACCGGGAGTGATCCACGTTCCCACGGATTTTACAGACATCCCGAGCGCGGTGGAATATGCAATCAACGGTGACACGATTGATATCGTTGCCGGAGTTTACGAGCTGACGAGTGTGGTCAACACTCAGGGCAAAGGGATCTGCTTCCAGGGGCAGCCGCAAGCCGAGGGGACGACGATTCGCAAGCTCACCGGCGGCTATGCATTCGACGTTAGTGCGCCTGCGCACTCATGGGTAGAATTCCTGCACTTGATGATTGAAGGAGGACCGGCCATAAATGCGCGAGGCAATCTTAAGATGTCTCACTGCGCGATCACCCGATCTCGGCCCGGCTCCACACCTCTCATAGTAGTTGCAGGCGACGCCTTGATAGAAAACTGCACAATTGTTGAATCTGACGGCTATGCTATCGGTGGGCTCCTCGATGGCAGCGAGTCAATCCAAGTTCAGCGCTGTTTATTCCAAGATGCAAGCGCAATGCCTGGATATACTGCGATCTTGCTTATGAATGAGGGCACAATGACCTGCAATCTGACAATGGTTGGCAACGTCATTCATCACCCCGGAGCTGAAGTTGGCATAGGTCTTTGGGGGGCATTTGACGGCAGCATAATAGGGAATGTAGTCGATAAAACAACTTCGGGCATCAAGACTGGTGTCTCATCTCCGACACTGCGCATCGCAAACAACATAATCTCGAACTGCAGCCAGAGTGCTATTGTTGAAGCCGCATCTGCGGACTTCAACAACCTCTGGAACAACGGTACCGATTACGTCAACTCACCGCCCGGGGCGAATGACATTCATGTCGATCCGCAGTTTGTCGATGCGGCGAACGGGGATTATCGCTTGCAGTGCACTTCCCCGTGTATTGATGCGGGTGATCCGGCGACCGGGACGGCATGCTTTGGCAAAGCAATTGATATTGGAGCGTTTGAGTTTGAGTACACCATCGGCAACGCGAATGGAAACACCAGCGGAAGCCCGATCAACCTTGCAGATGCCGTGTTTCTCGTCAATTACATTTTTGGCGGTGGTACGGCACCTTGTCCGAGCGGCGCCGGGGATGTCGATTGCGATGATCTGGTTACAATCTCGGACGTGGTCTATTTGGTGACTTATCTCTATGCGCACGGCCCGGTGCCGTGTGGGGGGTGTTGAGAGTAACGGTGAGATTGTCAGGATCGCAGGGATCCTGACCTACGAAAGGTGGGGGCGCCTGGGCTTGGCAGGATTGGGAGAGGGCGCGGCGAAGGGGCGAAATCCGACTGAAGTCGGAGCTACAGCGGGGGATTTACCGGAATAAAGAAGAGATTGCTTCGTCGCGGTTGGGTCTTTGTTTGAACTTGGGTGTCGTTCGCTCCTCGCAATGACGTGGCGAAGCTACGAAGTGGCGGAACGGAGACGGGGGTTGAATTCGGTCAGAAGGCGTCAGGATCGCAGGGATCCTGACCTACGAATATCAAGAGGTGTCAGGTCAGAATCCAGTCCTCGCGGGGCTTGAGCCGCATAGACACCGGACGCAGCGTTGACGGATGATGCGTGTATCGACGATGGGGACGCGCGGACGACATAAACAGATGGGCGCACTGCCGATGGAGACGGGCGGACGGTATAGAGTGAGGGGCGCACTGCCAAGGGAGATGGGAGGACGGCATAGAGTGAGGGGCGCGCTGCCAAGGGAGATGGGTGGACGGCATAGAGTGAGTGGGGCGCACTGCCAAGGGAGATGGGTGGACGGTATAGAGTGAGGGGCGCGCTGCCAAGGGAGATGGGTAGACGGCATAGAGTGAGGGGCGCACTGCCGATGGAGACGGGCGGACGGTATAGAGTGAGGGGCGCACTGCCGTGCGCCCCTACGCGGATTTTTCGAATGATCGTGGTTACATGCGGAAGAGGACCTCTTCGCGCTCAAACCACTTCTTGGCGAACCAGAGGGCTAAGGCGGCCAGAATGAACGTCGAGATAAAGCCGGCGATAATAAACGGCCACTGGATTTCCCCGCCGATGGCGTCACGGACGATCAGCGAAGTGTTCACGATCGGGATCATCGACAGGCCCCAATTCAGATCCATGCCGGGCAGGAAAGAGACGAACGCCGGGAAGATCAGGAACATGTTCAGGAAGCTCATGTAGCCCTGGGCTTCCTTGGCCGACTTGGCAAAGATCGAAACAGAGAGCAGGATGGCCGCAAAGATGCCGGCGAGCGGAATGACGATCATCAGGATCAGCGCAATCGTCGAGGCGTTGATCTCGATCTTGGGCATCACCGCGGCGCCTTGAACCATGTCGCCAAACATGTTGTTCAGCGAATATGTCATCGACACCATGCATAACAGCCCGGCAACCATTCCGGCCAGCAGGATGACGGCGTATTTGCCGAGAACGAATTCGCCGCGCGTGGCCGGCGCAACGAGGAGCGTTTCCAGAGTGCCGCGCTCCTTTTCGCCGACGCAAAGATCAATCGCGGGGTACATCGCGCCGAGGAAACACATCAGGATAAAGAAATACGGCAGCATGCGGCCCAGGGTCTGCCCGGCGAGTTTCTGCGCGGAAGCAACGTTGTTCCTGATTTTCTCAAAGGGCGTCAAGAGGTCGACGGAGATGCTGCGTTTTACCAGGCGCGCGGAAACGGTGCGTTCCTTGTAACGATTGAGCAGATCAGTCATTTTGTCTTGGGCGGAATTTGAACCGTCGTCGGCCTTGTCATAGTAGATTTCGATATCGGTCGGTGATTCCAAATCAATGGCGGCGGCGAAGTTTTCCGGTACAACAAGGACGAGATCGAGGCCGCCGGCTTTCAGCGTGTCGATCGCCGCCGCTCCATACTTGCCCTCATCGATTAGCTCGAACTGCGCCGAAGTCTTGATGGTATCCTGCAAGTCGGCCGGCAGTTGATTGATGTTCTGGACGACGAGCGTCGATTTTTGTGCTTCGATCTTCTTGACCTGGGAGATCATCAGGCGGGTAATGCCGGTCATGAGAAGTGGCATGGCCACGATCGGCACGACGAGCATAAAGATCAGCGTGCGGCGGTCGCGGAGAGTGTCCTTGAGTTCCTTGGCAAAGATCGTCTTGATGTTCTTGAGTTGCATGTTTTACTCCCCCACGATCTTGATAAAGGCGTCTTCGAGGTTGTTGGTCTGCGTCTCTTCGAGCAGCCGGTTGACGGTTCCCTCTTTGTAAATGCGGCCGTTATGAATAATCGCCACTCGGTCGCAGAGGCGCATCGCTTCCGACATGATGTGCGTCGAGAAGATCACGCATTTGCCGTCATCGCGGCATTTCTTGATAAAATCGACGATGGTGCGCGAACTCATGACGTCGAGGCCGGAGGTTGGTTCGTCGAAAACCATGACCGGCGGATCGTGCAACACCGAACGCACGATGGAGACCTTCTGTTTCATGCCGGTCGAGAGCTTCTCGTTGCGCGAGTCGGCGAACTTGTTCATGTCGAGCAGCGAAAACAGCTCGCCGGTGCGCCGCTTGACGGTGGTGTCGTCCATGCCGTAGAGCTTGCCGAAGTACGCCACCATTTCGCGGGCGGTGAGACGACCATAAAGGCCGGTGTTGCCCGAGAGAAAGCCGATTTGCTCGCGAACTTTCTGTGGGTCCTTGCTGACATCGATGCCGTTAATCAGCGCGGTGCCGGAGCTGGGACGCAGGGCGGTTGAGATGATGCGCAGGGTTGTCGTCTTGCCGGCGCCGTTAGGGCCAAGGAGCCCAAAGACCTCGCCCGGTTTGCAGCTGAAAGTGACGTTGTCGACGGCCTTGACGGTGCCGCGTTTTTTGTCCTTGAAATTCTTACAGAGGTCGCGTGTTTCGATCATGTCTCCACCCACAAATGAGATTCGAGTGTAAACATACTGCCCGCCCCCGTCGAAAGTTACAAAAATCGTGGATGGCGGCGGAGGCGCCGGGAGAATAAATAATTGACGGTTTCCGTCGATGAATATCGTATTCGTATGAGAGTCCACTGCCGCTGCTGCCGGCCAGTGACCCAGAAAGTCAGGAGGCGTTGCGATGCCAGGTATGATGCATCGACTGCTGGCGGCCGTGCTCTGCGCGGCGTGCCTGCAAGCTTCGGCGCTGGCGACGATTCATACGGTCAACGTCGGCAGCAACTTCTTCAGTCCGGTCAATACGACAGTCAATCACGGCGACACGGTGCGATTTGTGCGGACCGGCGGCACTCATACTTCAACGAGCGATCCCGGCTCGCCGAAGTCGTGGGATTCCGGGGTGCTGCAGGCGGGGGTCCCATTCGAGGTCGAGATCAAGGCAAGCGATGGCGCCGGGCCGTTTCCCTTCCACTGCGATTTTCACCCGTCAATGCAGGGAACGATTTTCGTGCAAAGTCTCGCTGTCAATATCGAGGTCGAAGACGTTCAGCCGCGAGATTTTGCCGTAGCGCAGAATTATCCCAATCCGTTCAATCCGACAACGACGATTCGTATTTCGCTCGCGCGGGCGGCAGAAGTCGAATTCGCCGTGTACAACGTCGCCGGGCAGCTGGTTGAGCTTCGCGATTTAGGTATGATGGCGCCAGGGACATATTCGCTGATTTGGAGCGGGACATCAGCGAGCGGGACCGAGTTGCCATCAGGAGTATACTTCTATCGTATCGAGGCGGACGGAGCGGCGTCTACGCGCAAGATGATATTGCTGCGGTAGACGCAGGATGCGGCTATTTCGGGCAGCGTTACGAAAGCCCACGGCACGCGACTGCAGCGCGCCGGCTCACTTCTGGTGTTCTTTGCAGAGCACCGATTTGAAGGAGTTGAACACAAACTTTTCCGGCTTGTGCGGGAGATTGGGAATGGTCACGGTTTGGCGAGGCTGGTTGATGTCGAGTCTCGTGGTCGTGTGATACTCGCCTTCCATTAGAATCGTAAAAGGGATCGGCATGCGGAAATCTTCCGCAACATTCTTTGTCGTAACGCCTACTTCGACGGTGTACTTGCCATCTCCTTGCTCGCGAATGGAGGCTCTCCACTCATATTCGGGGAGATCCGTGCCGTAGACCCACTGGTTGAAGAACCAATCGAGCGGCGCGCCGTAGTGTTTCTCGGCGACGCGCCGGAAATCAGCGGTGGTGGCCTCACGCCACTGGTATTCATTCAAGAAATCGGCGAGCATGGTCCGGAACTTGGTCTCATCGCGTTTTGCGAAGTCGAACATCATCATCCGCAGCATGTAGAGCACATAGGCACCCTTGCTGTAGACGAGCGTCGAGTAGTCGGCCGACTTGGAGGATTGCAGGCGGTAGCCCATCCAGATCGGGCCGGCGTCGTTGCCCTCCTGGTAGGCGGTCGACCAACCGCTTTCGGTGATCGAGCCTGATTGAAAGACATCGTCGCGCCATTGATCGAGGAGTTCGAAAAAGCGGCCGCGATGCTCTTTATCGTTCAGGTATTTCCGCTGGATGAACCAGCCGCTGAAATATTCGGCAAACGCTTCGGAGAGCCACTGATCGTGATACGTTTTCCAGCCCACGAGATGGCCCCACCACTGGTGGGCGACTTCGTGCGCCCGGAAAGCGTCGTCAAAGGCGTTGATCGCATTGCGATCGAACGTGCTGTAAGCCAGATGGAGCAGCCCCGGCAGACCCTGGCCATGTCCGGACTGGATTTCGGTGACGGCGAGCGATTCAAAGGGATAGGAACGGACCTCGACTGAAAACAGGTCGGTGGCGTCAACGATATCGCGCAGCACACTCTCCATCATGTCCTTGGTGGAGGCGCGGTGCGCCTTGCTGCGGTAGACCGTGAGCGGGCGGCGGCCTTCGGCGGTGTTGATAGATGCGGTATCGATATCGAAGATGCCGTAGTTATACGAAACCATCGAGACCGGATGCTCGGAGATATCCCACTCGGAGACTTTGAAGTCATCGACCACAGTTTCACTCAGCTTCTTTCCGACGCCGACAAATTCATACTGCTGCGGAACGGCAAATCTCATGCGAAAGCCGGCGCGCTTGAGATAGCCGTAACCCGGATACCACGTGGTCGAGGACACAAGCACATTGTTTCCCCAGGGAGTCTTGCGGAGCATGCCCTTGGAAGAATACTCAAAATGGAGGGTCTCACGCTGACCCGCGGCAAGCGGCTGATTGAGCACAACGGTGATGGCGCTCTCGTCATCGAGTTTGAGCCAATTGAGCGAATCGCCGCGCGAATCGGTGATGCGGATTGTCTCGTGCATCAGATCGTGGAAGATCGAAAAATCGACCACACGCAAATCTTCAACCGACGAGGCAAACGAAAGATCGACCTTGAGATCGCACTTGGCGGACTGCCAGATTTTGCAGTCGATATTGTAGTCGAGGCTGTCGATCAGATCCTTGTTTTCGCGATCGGGTCCCCACGATTCAGCAGCGTATTGATCGGCGGAGTGAAAGCTGCTGATGATGTCGGGGTAGGCGGCGGACGTAACATGCTTGTAGAGCTGGATCTCCTCGACGTCGCCGGGTGCGTACATGAAAACGCAATGACCGCAGGGGGTGTTAACGCGCGCCAGCAAGCGACCGGGCCGTTGCGGCTGGAGCAGGTCACGCAGCAAGAGCGCCGGAAACGACATGTCGAAATCGTCTTCGAGATGATTGATGAACGCCGCCAGTTGTCGCTGCTCTGACTTGATCGAAGGATCGGCATCGAAGGCGAGCCGGGATTCAAACTCGCCTGCGGTGGAATCGGTAAAGATCAGCGTAATCTCCTCGAATTCCCAATTGGCGGAAGAATCCGAGCAGTGGCGCTGGAACATGTAGGTCTCCGCGGGATTGGGCGGATTCATGACAAAGCGGCCCTGACCTGTAAATCCGGCGGCCAAGACCTTGCCCGCGACCGGACGCGAGAGCAGCAGCAGGCCATCTTCCAGGACGATCTCGACGCCGCCGCGCCGAATGGCGAAATTGGCGACGCGCGCCTGGCGGGTTAAGTCCAGGGAAAGCGACTTGAGGCTGTCGGCCAGCGCCGGCAGTTGTGGATCATATGCGTACGTTCCGGATGTCAGGCACAGCCAGAAAAGGCTGACCATGAGAAGAAACTTAGCACCCATCGAGTTCCCACCCTTCGCGCGGCGCAGCCGAGCTGCGCCGGGGCCGCAAAGCCCCATCTGGTTCGAACTACTTGCCTTTGGCTGCCGCTACGGCTTCGTCAAGCGTGTCGTGCACCGAGAACACCTCGGTGAGGCGCGAGATGACCATGATGCGCTCAATTTTGTCGGTGAGATTGGCGAGGCGCAATTCGCCGCCGGCATCCTTGAATTTCTTGTAGTGGTGGATCAGGATCGAGAGGCCGGACGAGTTGATCCACTCGCAATTGAGCAGATCGACGACGGCGTTCTTGTTACCCTTGGCCAACAGGGAGTAAAGCTTTTCGTCGAGTTCGCCCGTATCCGGGCCGCCCATCATTTTTCCCGACACCGAAACGATGCTTATTCCATTTTTCTCGGTTACAGCAACTTTCATCAGTCCTCCAGAAAGTCCGTCTTTGAAACCATAGCAGCGCCGGGAGCCCAGTTTGGACCCGTCGCAGGCACCGTCATTTGGTGGTACCGAGGCGAATCTACTCAATTCCCCGCCGTTGGTCAACTTGTTTAGCGGCTTGCAGAAGCGGCAGCAAGATCGATTAAGACAAGGACTTTGCCAAATCACATTCCGGCATCTATACTACCCGATGTGGCAGCATTCTGGACCATACGAAGAGATTCACGGGCTCGATGAAACGACTTTTGGCACGCAGCTCTCACTTGCTTCGGCTGGTGTTGAAATCCGTTCTTTACTCTTTCGGGTTCATACTGGTCAAGCCGATAATCCAGGCAGCGCGGCTAAAGAATCGACTGCCCACCGGCAGACCACTGCGGATTCTCTACGTGATGCTCGGATATCGCGGTGATTTCATTCTGAATCTCCCTGCTCTTGATCGGCTTCGGTCGCGGTATCCAGACGCAAGGCTAACCTGTTGGATCAATGAGTTTAATCTGCCGTTGGCAAGGCTCTGGGGAAAAGCGGACGACTTCATCACTTATCGAGACTTCAACGCTTCGGGCATGGCTACAGCAATTGAGGTTATGCGCATCCGCCGACACCGAGAGTTTCTTAGAGATCTCAGAGCCCGGCGGTACGACGTGATGATCGATGATTCGGGATCAGGGTTTGCAGCAATGATGGCAACGTTGGCCCGCATCCCACGCAGAATTTCCCGGAATGCGCAAGGTTATGGGTTCCTCAATCACTTTGATTTTCCAGAAGATGTCAATGAGCAGCTGGTACTCAAGCGACTGAAACTCCTGCAGGCAGTTGATGTGCCTTTCGACAGTCTTGCGGACTTGAAACCGCGGCTGACCATCGAGGGAGCGCTGATCAATGCTGCTCTCGCCGATCTTCAGTTAGCGCCCCAAAGCTACTTCACGATCCAGCCGTTCGGCGGCTGGTCTGCCAAGAACTGGCCGGCCCAGAATGTGGCCAATCTGATCAAGGGGTTTGTCCCCGCGACCGGGCTGCGGCCCGTGCTGCTTGGCGCACCGGCGGAATCGGATTTGTTGGCTGAGATTGCCTCAAACAGCGGCACGGATTGTGTTGTCGCAGGCGGTCGACTCACCCTGACGGAGACTGCCGCAGTCATCGCCGGTGCCCGGCTGCACTTTGGGGTTGATTCGGTGGGATCACATCTGGCCACTGCGGTTGGTACGGCAAGCCTTACGCTGTTCGGGCCCACGAATCCGTACATCAGTCATTTCCTTTCGCCGAGGCACGTGGCGATGCGCAAGCTCACCCGATGCACACCGCGGCCGCATCGGCAATACTGCTGTTTCGACGCGGGACGGACTTGTCGTCATGAGGGAAGAATGAACGAACTGCAAGTGGAGGAAGTGCTGCAAACGCTTCTTGCGGTTTGCGAGGGTCGCTCACTGCCGCCCGTTGTGGAGTATTGAGGCTGGTACGTTAGTTGTCGGATAGTTTTTCGTTTCAGACGACGATCAGCTTAACTCCCTTGGTCAAATTACGTTGACTCTCGCGACAACTGCAGTTATCATGTTCGCCAAAATTGTGAGGACAAAACTGTGTGGCTGTTGAGCCTATTCTCAGTACTACTGAAGTACCGCAAGATCATCATTATCAACACGCTCGTCGTGTCGGTATTGGCGGCAGCGGTGAGTCTCGCACTTCCCAAGCGTTACAAGGCCCGTGCCACCATATTACCTCCGGAGACTGAGACCGGGTTCGGGGGGTTGATGGGGTTGTCTACTGGTCTGCTGGCGCAGGCCGCAACAAACTTTGCTTTGCCGATCATGGCGACGCCTTCGGATTTGTACGCGAGTATGCTCGAATCGGAATCGGTTTTGCGCTCCGTCGTGGACTCGCTTCATCTCCAGCAGGTTTATGGGACTCAGAATCCGTGGCAGGCGACGGCAGAATTGCGGGAGAACCTTGAGATTAGTGTTGAACCGGAAGGTATCATCAAGATCCAGGTGGAAGCGCGTGACCCGGTGCTCGCAGCGGATATTGCGAATACGATGACCGGGGCGCTTGATCGGCTCAATCGCTCGATCCGCAGTCAGAAGGGGCGCGAGTTCAGCGAGTTTCTCGCCAAACGGTTGCTCGAAACCGACAGTTCTCTCGCAGTGGCCGCCGATACTCTAAGACGGTTCCAACAGAAGCATGGCACAATCGCCCTGGACAAACAATCAGAGGCGCTGATAACCAACCTCGCGGGCGTGACCGCGCGACTGATAAGTTCGGAAGTTGAACTGGAGTTGCTCCGCCGCCAACTGCGAAGCGATCACCCTGAATTGATCAAGCAGCAGATGCTGGTTGCCGAGCTTCGACATGCACGTGAGCGAATGGAACATGGCGGAACGAGCAGCCGTGATTCACTACTTTCGTCAACGGAAATACCATTGCTTCAACTGCCCGATTTGGGTCTCCAATTGGCGGTACTGACGCGCAATCTCAAGATTTTCGAGATGACCTACGAGCTCTTGTCGCAGCAGCTTGAGATGGCCCGCTTGCAGGAACGTCGCGATACACCGACCGTCAGCGTGCTGGATGGCGCCCGCCCGCCCGATCGTGCCTCGTGGCCAAGAAAATTCTGGATAGTTTTTGCCGCCTTCTCACTCACCCTGATTCTCACAATCTCTTGGGCGGTTTGGTTGACTCTGGTTGCCGATCCCAGCAGCCCGGCCGCGACGTTCATGGCCGGCCTGCGCGATCTTCTCAGGGCAGCGAGCCATGACTCACCGAAGTAGTCAAGCGCTGAGGGCCGAATCAGAGGGATCGCACCGATCGCATCGTGCAATAGCCCTCGGATTGGTCGATGGGGCTATCGTCTCGCTTGCCGCGTTCGCGCATCCCGTGGTGGCGATAGTGGCTGCACTGGGACTGGTCTTGATTCCATTTGTCATCTCCAGTCCGATTGCATTCCCTCTGACCACGGCCATGATTTCGCATGTGAGTGCAGTTCCGGGTGTGGAGTTTGATGTCTTGCGAATAGCGAAGTGGGGGGCCTCAGGTTTGGTGCTTGTACTGACGATCTGGCAGTTCGCGCTGAGCCGGTGGAGCCGGAGAATTGAGCTGGGAATCGTTGAGAAGTACTTCATTGCCTTCGTCCTTTGGGGGGCAGTCTGTCTCTTAATCACGGGCCAGCCGCTTTCCAGTATCGGAGCATTTGCACGCTATGGACTGCTTTATTTTGTCTACCTGTTCACCAAATTGGCATTTCGGACTCGCCAGCAGGGACTGGTAATCCTCTGGGTTTTCGTCGGGATCGTGTTCATATCCGCACTGTATTCATTATCCACGCTGTTTGCCCACGGGTATTTTCGCGTCCGCGGCTTCCTTGACAACGCCAATGGTTATGGATTACTCCTCGGTTTTCTCCTGCCCATGGTTATCTCTCTTACGTTGATTACAAAGCACTTAGTCGTAAAGTACTTCCTGATGGCAACCGTAGCGCTTGGCGGGCTCTGCCTGGTACTAACTTGGTCACGGGCATCAATTGGGGGAGTCGTGGTTCAGTTGGTGGTTGCGTTGCTCATCACCGGAAAGCGCAAAGCATTAATGTACTCACTCGTGGCTGTTTCCGTATTCGGACTTTTCGTTTACCTTCAACCGGATCTCTATCGACTTTTCTACAATCTGGCACGTCTTCAAGCAGGGTCGACGTACCGAACGATGCTCTGGGAAAAGAGCTTCAAAGCTATCTCGGAGAGCCCCATATTCGGTCACGGATTCGCGCTCAAAGTAGATGATGTGGTTGGGCGCGTGCAATGGAATGATCTCTCGCAGCAGTTTCTTTTCCACGATGCCGGGGGCACGTTCAACCCGCACAACCAGTACATCGTATCTGCGTTGTCGACGGGAGTTCCCGGTCTGGTTCTGCTTGTTTCGTTCCTAATCCTTCTTATTCGACGTCTGGGGCGGCTCCGGAGAGCAGCGGTCGATCATCAGCAAAGAGCACTTCTGACTTCCCTTTACTGCACGTGTTGGGGAATGGTATTCGTCGGCATGTTTGAGGCTTCACCGCTATTTGGGTCAGGCTCGTACGCAAATTACTTCTGGATCTCCTTGGGCCTGGCCGAGAGTCGCGCTTTTTCAGAAAGTCAATGATCTAAAGGTTAATCTCGTTCTGTCTCCAAGGCACTTAGCGCTTGTTTGACGGCACGATTTTGACGCTTGCGAACTGATTCCGTGAGGGGGTATTCAGCAAGGCGCCTGTACTCGGACCGTGCAAGTGTATCCTGCCCTACCCGTTCATAGATTTCGGCGCGGTGGTAGCGGCATTCGATCAGATTGAAGTAATTCTGCGTCGAATCGAGTTCGAGCGAGGTGATGATTGCCTCGAAATGGTCGAGCGCTTCATGAAAGCGTCCTGCGGAATAGTTGGAAAAGGCGAGCCCCCAGCGCACGAGGCGGCTCTCCGGGAATTTGGCGTGGAGGCGTTGCGCGCAGGCGAGGGCTTCGGCGGGTTTCTTGCGGTCGAGGTGAATCCAGACGAGCGAATTGAGGGCAAGGTCGCTGGAGAACAGCGACGAGTCGACAGCGAGGTACAGCTCTTCAACGCCGTCATCCTTGCGGTCGCCGACGAGCGGCAGCCAGTTGATAAACTCGGTCTTGGCGGATTTCCAGTAGTGATACGTGCCGAGACCGAGGTAGGCGTCGTACAGATTTGGATCGACTTTGAGCGCATCGAGATAGGCGCCTTTGGCTTTCAGGCCACGGCGCATCGCCGTCCACCAGCTACCGTCCTTGGCTTCGAGTGAAGCGATGTAGGCATGCGCGTTGCCGATAGTCAGATACGCCCAGGCCGAGTCGTGGCCTCGTTTGAGAGCATCCTCGGCTAACTCGATAGCGTGTTCAGCAGCGCTCTTGAATTGATCTTTCTTGTCGTATTCTTCCCGATCGAGCATCTCGGCGTGATCGACGCCAGCCAGGTACAAGCGCGCGGCAAAGTCGTTAGGATCATGCTTCACGAGTGCGCCGAAGACAACGCGGGCCGAGTCGAAATGCTCGGTCATGGTGAGGGAGATTCCGTGGCGGAGTTGAGCGACGTAAGCGGAGTCGAGCGAGAAAGCGCCGGCGGTTGACGCAAGTCCGACGATCGCTGTGAGGATGGTATGCAACATGGCGCGATGATGGCGATTCATCATTGATTATACAAGGTGAAATGTGTTTGTTGGACGGGCGCCCTCACCCCGGCCCCCTCTCCCAAGGGGAGAGGGGAAGAAGGCCTAAACGGTATCGCGTGGGTTCTTTGCGTAGCCGAGAGCCTGCCTGATGAGCGAACCGGTCAGAGCAGATCGGCAGGAGTGAGGCGGTTTGGGCGAAGCGAGCGGGAGTGCCGATTAGAAGATTGCGAAATGATTCATTGATGGAGATAGATCATGATTGATTTTGAATTGACCGACGACCACAAGAGCGCACAGCAGATGGCGCGCGACGTGGCGCACAAGTACCTGAAGCCGCACATCGCCGAACTGGACCGCGCAAGCAAGAACGATCCGGAGTTTATTAAGCGGCTCAAGGATGCGGAATTGCTGGGTGTATGTATTCCGCAGAGATACGGCGGGATGGGGCTGGACTACATTTCGCTCGGGCTGGTGTGTGAAGAGATGGAGTATATCGATACCTCGGCGCGGGTAATCTTCTCGGTGCATATCGGGCTGAATTCCCTGACGCTTTTGACCTGGGGAAGCGAGATGCAGAAGGAGAAGTACCTGATTCCGCAGGCGAAGGGCGAAAAGATCGGGACGTTCGGCCTGACCGAGCCGGCCGCGGGGTCGGATGCGGTGGGCATCTTGACAACCGCAAAGAAGTCCGGCAACAAGTACATCCTGAATGGCGAGAAGATGTGGATTTCCCTGTCGGAAGTTGCCGACATGTTTCTGATCTTTGCCTGGACCGATACGGAAAAGCAGAAGAAACGCGACCATACAGGGTTGTCGGCGTTTATCGTCGAGCGCAATTTCAAGGGTGTGACCACCGGTTCGATTGCGGGCAAGCTGGGTGTGCGCGCGGGCAAAACCGGTTGGATTGCGCTGCAGGACGTCGAAGTGCCGGCGGAGAATCTGCTCGGCTTTGAAGGCGAGGGGTTCAAGATCGCGATGTCGTGCCTTGACGGCGGGCGTTACACAGTCGCGGCGGGATCGACGGGATTGATCAAGGCCTGCATGGACGCCTGCAAGGATTATGCGCTGACGCGCAAGACATTTCAGCAGCCGATTGCGGCGCACCAGTTGGTGAAGGAGATGTTCGCCGAGATGATTTACGGCTACGAAGCCGGGCAGCACCTGTGGATGAAGGTCGGCTGGCTGCGCAACAAGGGGATTCGCTCGACGCGGGAAACTTCCCTGGCCAAGTGGTTCTGCACCGACCAGGCGGAGAAGGCGGCCTACAATGCCGTGCAGATTCACGGGGCATACGGATTCTCAGACGAGTATCCGGTGGAGCGGTTCTTCCGCAATTCGAAAGGCGCGGCGATTTACGAAGGCACGCGCGAGATTCACAAGTTGATGCAGGCGGATTATTATCTGGGTTTCCGCAACGATCATGAAGTGCGGTGTTTGCCGCCGAAGTGGGAGGGGTAGGGGGACCGCTAATAAGCGGAGTGGGGTGAACAGACCCCACTCCACCGATTCTGCTCTCAATTCAAGTAAGCAGTGTTCGCATATTAGCAGAGATGATCGACTTCAGGTTGCTGAGAATGTCGAGTGTCTCATCTGACATGATCATCAATTCCGCACAGGCCATCGAGTACACCAAGAAATCGACCGCAGAAACTAACTTCCCATCAGACCTTTGATCAAGAACGAACCTCTGATAGAACGGATGTTGGACATTCCATTGGATAACAATTGTTCTCCCGACCAGTTCGCACTCAAAAATCTGTCCGTTCGCTCCAAGTGCAGCGTACTCGAAGCGACAGCGCTGGGAGCTTGCAGGCTGCGTGATTTTGAATCGCCCACGAACCGCCTTGTTCTTAGGCTCCGTAGCTTGTGCGGATCTGGGATCCTCGGAGGGAGTGCGTTTTTCGATTTCGGTCTTGGGTGTGACAAGGAGTTTCGCTTTCTGGTCGATCGCCTTTTGCGCGTCCCGGTGTATGTAGTCGAGTTCGCTATCTCCTTTGACCCTAGTCCTACCGGATTCTCGGCTCTTTATGGTAGTACATTGTGGCTTTATGTACTTCAGTAATTGGTCTCTAAAGGATTGCTCCATTACCAGATTGCGCTTAGTGAAGTCGATGCCGATCAATTCGTCAAGTTCACCTGTCAAAAAGACTTCACCTCGCATCCGGTTGAAGTCGTTGTGCTTTGTGAACGCGTCAAGAGTCTCAGCCCACTGAATCTCGCGGTTGTTTCTGAGTATTGAGAAACCTTGGTTTCGGAGAGCCAATCCAATCTCCCGTTCGCCATCGGCGGGGTGCTCGGGAATGAGCGCTATTCGCACCTTTACGTTTTCGACTCGCTCTCCATCGACCGTCTTAATGGTAATCGGGTAGACTTCATCGCTGAATATCTCCGTGTTAGAGTCGTCCAGCTCCAAAGGGTCGACAACTTCCACCGGCTCGTCATTCACGACGATCGACTTGCCTGCTCTGATGAAATATCTGTGGATTCGGCCCAAGTGTTTTCGAAGAGTAGCAGCGAAGACAGAAGTGTTCTGGTTCTTGATTCCGTCGCAATTCTCCAAGATCAATAGAGTCCCGGATTCAGCCTCGCCGAGCAACTCGGCAAGCAGGACCTTTTCAGAGTCGGAAGATTCGGCTAGGTATTTGTCAAACCGGTTAGTTCTGATCACGTGATCTACATCAGCTATTGCCGTAAGGAAGCTCTTAGACTGTTTGGTAATCACGGTAGTCTTACGTGCTAGCGAAAGACCAGCAGTAACGAGGCCCATACCGAACCGACCCAAGTCTGAAACAGGATTCTTGGTGGTAAGCGATCCAAGTCTAAGGGCCTGGTCGAGTGTCTCTCTATCCATACCAACGCCGTCATCGGCGATATAGATTTTGGCGGAACCATCTCGTGTAAACACACGAACGACAATTCGCTTTGCATCGGCGTCAACGCAGTTATCAACGAGGTCTGCGATTGCGACATAATTGTCGTATCCCAAATATCGGAGCGATTCGATCAGTCGAGAGGGATTTGGGTCATTGGGAGTGTTGAAATTGATCGACATAAATTCCTCCTTCTCGATGTCAAACGACACCAAGATAGATTTCAAGGCTTTGAATCGTCACAATGGACAATTCCGTGTTCTTTTTCCAATTGAGGTAAATAGAAAAGGTTGGTAGAAATCACCTCCTACTCTCGATGTTGTAGACACCAAGACTAAACGGATATTGACGACTACTCGAATCCGAATTTTATCCGAATTCATCGCCAAAATGGATTGTCTGTGATCGGTTGTCAATCGAAATCTTGATGGAGTTCAAGGCAAGTCAGACCGCAGAATCTTCACTACTCTGATTTGGTCCAGCCGTCTGGCAGCTCGCCCGATTATCAGAAGGTCATCCTTTTCGAATCGTCACAGACTACTTCAACTGAGAGAAGTTGTTGATGTACTCTGTTAGGCATGAGCCCTCTGAGTCCCCGGTGAAGCAGAAGCCGTCGGCAGAATCTCTAATGTGAATTCGGAAATTACCATCTCGGGCTGGTCTTGAGTTCCGTAACCTGCGGGAGATCTCTTTGAATGGCACGACAAAGACGTGTTGTTGGTTGCCTCCAGTGAAAAGTACATAAGCGGAATCTGAGTCCGAGTAGCTTAGGACACGGGGATCCAACCCGAAGAAATACTGCGTGTACCCGTAGTCCGCACCCTGAGAAAATCGAACGTAGATAAACTTTCCATTTCCAAGACGATAGCTGCTTCTGCCGAAACGATCGTCCCTTTCTGCTGTTATGCCGTGCTTACCAAGAGTGCTGAGCAAATATTCGACGTACGTGTCGCGCGTTAGGACTGTAGGTACAACAGCCTCATGATGTGGTCCCGAACGGGTGTGTGGTTCCGGTAATGAGTCGGTTGAATCAAGGCCTTCTTTCGAATCTCGATTCTGCGTGGAGAATCGAAATCCATCTCTGCTCTTTTCACTAAAGCTGGATTCGACACCAATCAACACTTCATGGATGCGAGCAAACATTTCTGACACCTCGTCTTGACTGAACTCATAGTACTGCCGGTTCGAACAATTGCCCAACACCTCTATGGCATCGATTACTTTATTCGCACGCTTCTCGGCAAGTCGACGAAATCGTAGCGACTTCTCATTAGAACGCATCATACGGTAACTCCCTCTCCTTATGCACGAAGGTGATGACAATAAGCAATAATCCATGGCGTTGTCAAGGAATATTATTACCTATTTTGCTAATATTACTATTCTAGATATTATTCTATAGCTATTCTGGTCAATCGCCCTAGAACTCCTTATAGGAGTACTTGCAGGTTCTAGGTATGTGCGCTGCTAATAACCACGTCAGTAAGGAGAATCGCGTTCCAACGCACTAAAGGAATCTACTAGACCCTTGACCCCAGCCGGAAGACTTGACTAAAGCAGACAAGACCGATATTCTGAGCTTATCGAGGTGAGCATGAAAACTTTGGGATTGATTGGCGGCACGAGTTGGCTGTCGACGATCGACTACTATCGGATGATTAATCAGATCGTGGCCGAACGGCGCGGCGGATTAAGTTCGGCGCCGATCTATATGTATTCGCTGAATCTGGAAGAGTTGGCGCGGATGAGTGCCGAAGGCAATTGGAAAGGGGTCGCCTCCTGGCTGAGCGCTATCGCGATTAGTCTTGAAAAAGCCGGAGCCGAGTGTCTGGTGCTTTGCGCGAATACGCCGCATAAGGTGGCGGATGCGGTGCAGGACGCGATTGCGATTCCGCTGCTTCACATCGCCGACGCGACGGCGGCGGAGATTCAAAGGTTGGGGTTGAAGAAGGTGGCGCTGCTCGGAACACGGTTCACGATGGAAGATGATTTCATCAAAGGGCGGCTGGGCCGACAGGGGATCGAGTGCCTGATTCCGGACGAACCGGAGCGGACGTTCGTGCACGAATCGATCTATCAGGAGTTGGGACGCGGGATTTTCAAGCCGGAAACCAAGCGGCGCTATCTGGAAATCATCGATGAGTTAACCACAAAGGGTGCGAGCGGTGTGATTCTTGGGTGCACGGAGATTCCGCTATTGATCAAGCCGGAGGACTGTTCCCTGCCGCTGGTCGATACAGCGGTGGTTCATGCTCGGGCAGCAGCGGAGTTTGCGCTGGGTGGGGCGTAGCAGCGATCGGGTCATCGCCAAATTCACTTTACTTTTCCGGCGGCCGATGTTACCTAAGTTGCCGATTGGCGACGTATATGCGGAAGAGTATAGAAATGTGTCAAAGGACAGGTAATGGCTGAAAAATACGATTTGATAGTGTTGGGTGGCGGTCCCGGCGGGTATGTGGCGGCGATACGCGCGGCGCAATTGGGCGCGAAGGTGGCCTGTATTGAGGAAGACAAGCTGGGCGGAATTTGCCTAAATTGGGGCTGCATTCCGACCAAGACATTTATTGCGACGGCGCACCTGTTCAAGAAGATCAAGGAAGCTTCCGAGTTCGGCATTGAGCTTTCGGGGACGCCGCAGATCAATGTCGCCAAGATGGTCGAGCGCAAGAACAAGGTGGTCAACGAACTGGTGAGCGGTATCGGGTTTCTGTTCAAATCTTACGGCGTGACGCACTACAACGGCTTCGGGCATTTCGAGCGCAAGGACCGGCTGATTGTCGAGATGGCGGATGGATCGCAGCAAGCGGTCGAAGCCGACAAGATCATTATCGCGACCGGCTCGCGGCCGATGAACATTCCGGCGTTTCCCTTCAACGGCGATACGGTGATCTCTTCGGATGAACTGATCCACCCCAAGGCGATACCGCAATCACTGACGATTATCGGCGGGGGCGTGATCGGCTGCGAATTCGCGTGCCTTTATGCAGTACTCGGCACCAAGGTAAGCGTGGTCGAAATGCTGCCGAACCTGCTGCCCTTCGAGGATATCGATACCTCCAAGACGATCGAGCGCGAACTGAAGAAGCATGGAGCAGAGATATTCACGGGCGAGAAAGTGCTTTCGGTCGAAAGCGGCGCCGGCGGCACGGTCTGCAAGCTGCAATCGGGGAAGTCGATTACATCGGAGAAGGTGCTGGTGTCGGTTGGCCGGTCGTTTAATACTGAAGATATCAACCTGGACAAGATCGGCGTGGAACTGAACAAGAACGGCTCGATCAAGGTCAACGATAAGATGGAGACATCGGTCAAGGGGATCTACGCGATCGGCGACTGCGCCGGCGTTTACCTGCTGGCGTATACGGCCTCACACGAAGGATTGGTGGCTGCAGCGAACGCACTGGGCAAGCCGACAAAGGTGAACTACAAGGCGGTACCGATTACGATTTTCACCGATCCGGAGGTTGGGTCAGTTGGGCTCTCGCAGCAGAAGGCTGAGGAGAAGGGGCACAAAGTACGGACCGGGCAGTTTGCATTCCGCGTTCTGGGCAAGTCGAAAGCCGAGCGCGAACTGGCGGGTCATGTGAAGGTGATCGCGGACGACAAGACCGACAAGATCCTGGGAGTTCATATTGTCGGAGCGCATGCGACAGACCTGATTCACGAAGCGGCGGTGGCGATTCAGAACGATATGACAGCGCATCAATTGGGTGACGTGTTCCATGCCCACCCGGTACTGGCAGAAGCTTTGATGGAAGCAGTGCACGATGTCCACGGGATGTCGGTTCACACTCCGAAGAAAGCCACGAAGTAGAGTAAGTTCATCCAGATTTTAAGACGAAGGGCGCATCCCGGCGCCCTTTCGCGTTTTGTTCACCGCAGCATTTGCGATCGGTTAAGCGTTTATCGATCAAAAGGTTGGCAAAGTGATGCAACTTGGGGCGGCAGAAACCCAGCGCATGAATTGCGATTGTGATGATTAAATAGCTTGAGCCAAGTGCTTTGCTGCTTAGTAACTTATTGATGGACAGCTTGTTGCGTGAATTCAAACTCTGAGGCGAGTTTGGCACAAGATATGTTTTAGAGAGTGCCGAAGTCAGTTACTCTTAAGAAACACTTTGGCGGTGAAGGGTACTGAAGAGGAGGGGATGAAGGAGTTCCTTTGTGAGGGAGGAACTCCTTTTGTGTTTGTGATCCCACGCGGCTTCGTCGAAGAATCAACGGAAAAATCGAGACTGTACGAACAACAGCGGGTGCGACTCTGTTAAGGGAGGGGACGAAGGAATTCGTCTCGTCATTCTACATCGGTGCATGGAACCCTCTGGCAACGTTCAGCAGGGTTCCTGTTTTTTGGGGTGTGCAGTGCCGGGTACGCTGCGGGGTGCATTGCAAGTCGGACTGCCGGGCGCAGTGCTCACCGGATCGTTGGGTGTATTGCCGAGGAATTGTTGGGCGCACTGCCGGGCGCACTGCCGTGCGCCCCTACGGGTGTATTAAAGGGTGTATTGCGGGGCGTATTGCCGGGCGTATTGCCGGGCGCACTGCCGGGCGCACTGCCGTGCGCCCCTACGCGTGGGGGGGATGAGAGAGGTGATGGGAAAGATTGAGTTACGGAAATGATTAGGTTTTTGTAGTGCCGGGCTCGATGAACGGGCGATTTGCGATAAGAACTCCCCAGATAAGAAGTGCGGTCAGCCACGGATAGTACCACCACAGCAAACGCGCGAGGTCGGGGACGGGGAGCGGCGTCCACTTGGTTAAGGAGACAACGAGAAACAGCAGTACAAAGACAGTGGGGCGAAGTGATCGGCGGAGAACGTACCAAGTCGGTGGAATCAGAAGGATGAAGGAATAGGTCTTCATACGAGGCATGATCAGCGCGTAAGTCAAACAGAAGAGCGCGATCGATGCCATGGGATCGGCTGACGATGCGGAGGCCGCCCGGTTTTTCCACCGGCGCCAGCTAAATACGATCACGACAATTGCCGTCAGAGCAAAAACAATCGAGCCCCCGACGAGCGCTGTTGACTCGGCACCCAGCGGCCGGGCGATGGCCTCCCAAGTATCGCGGCAGAACGCCAGAAGCGAGTGATTATAGGCTTCGCCGCGTTCGTCGATGCTGCGCAGGATCGACCAGAAGACGCCCGATTCGCGCGCATAGAGAAGCTGATTAGTTGCCAGGTAGCCGACGAAGAAGATCCCGCCGGCGAGGATCGGCCGATAGCTGTGTCCCCGCCTGAGCAACAGCGGCAAAAGCAGGAAGACGATGAAGGTCAGCTTGAAAAGGGAGACGAGCAGGACGCCGATGACGAAAAGCCAGAGTTTGTCTTTGAGCAGCGCCCAGATCGCCAGCCAGATGACGGCTTGTTCAATAATGCCGATATTCCCTGCCACAAGGTCCCAATAGGCGGCAGAGCCAAAGGCCAATGTCACAAAGAGCAAGAACAGAGGCAGATCGTGCTCAGATAGAATAATGCGATACCAAAGGAAGATCAGGACCGCGAGAAGGAACAGCTTGAGGAACAGCCAGATCTGGTAGGCGATGTCGTAGGAGAACAAAGTGAAGGGTTGGAATAACCAAATCGAAGCGGGGGGATACACGTAAGCCAGCTTGATCTCGATTTGAGCTACCTGGCTTAAGACCGCCGGGTCCCACCAGTCGAGCCCGCGGGCGTGAGCTTCGGCGGCGTAGTAGTAGGTCTTGAAATCCCATTGATATGAGTCGCTCGTTGCCAGAGAGTAGACGCCATAGCCCCAAAGCAAAACGAGGATTGCAGACACCACCCAGCCGGCTTTCCTGCCTAGCATGCTTCCCTATCTCCACTCTTCGGGAAGGGGGATGACAAAGGCAAGGGGTGGGTCGACAGGAGAACCGTCGTAGATGAGGACCAGGCTCTTCCCAGGCTCAAACCACGCCAAGCCTTCCCAATTGACATTTTCCCAATTGGCGGCAGCGGCTTGAGCGCCGAACTCGCGGACGTGTGACTGCAGTGGAGCGCTTAGAGAATTCAACTCATTCGCAGCGAATCTCGCCCAGCAGTCTCTGAGCAGAGGCGTTATGTCGCAAGGCGCCGAAACGGGGGAGCCGGTCAAATCGTATTGGACGAGCCACTTGTATTGGAACCGGCGTTTCTGCCCTGATTGGATGTCGGGGGAGTCGGCAGAGCTCAGAAGCGCGATGAAGCGATCTTCGTGGGAGAACCCGGCATTCTGATTCCAGACTAAGTCGGAAATGCGAAAGCGCTGCCCCTGTGCGTTGGCAGTGTCGGGCCTGGGAGTTTTCAAAGTCAGATAATAGGCCGGGCTATGGAGATAGTCGATCTCCCCGGAGAGCGGCAGCGTGTCGATGATCACGATCGGTTCGAGCGCCAGATGACCGATTGACGAACGCAGTTGGTGAGGAATTGCGTAATACTCGGGGTATCCGCCCTCCCAAGCAGCAGCGAAGAGCAGACGACCATCAGCCAAGGCCCTGACAGCCAGTCCTTCGAGGCCGCGATTGCCTAATTCAGTAACCGTTTGGTCGAATTGCACAGCGAGTTTGCAAGAGTTGACCGCATGATCGGATTCAATGCGGCAAAGAGCGTGGAGGTCCTCCGAGAGCACGAGGAAACGGCCATCGTTTTGGCGGTCGATACTTTCGAGATCGCCGATAAAGGCAGCGCAGGAAATCGTCTGCCGCAGCAACCTGGCGGTATCGATCGGTATGACGCCGGACGCAGGGACCGAGGCGAGTGGATAAACGAAGATCGTTCCGGGGACATCATCGCTGACGATCCAGAGGGTGTCGTTCTGGAAGAAGATTCCGGAAGCCTCGGTCAGGGGAGTCCCTGCCGGAGCGGTGTTGCCGCAGGCCAGGAGAAACAGGCAGACGATGACGAAGACAGATGCCGTAGCTCTTGAGCCCGGTTGTCGCGAAGAGGTGAATGGACTTGCCTGCATGTCGCTGTTCAGATATTGCGTTGGGGGCGATAAAGCAAGGATTTCTTAACTTGATTTGCGGGGGGGAAAAGCCCGATATTCGCAGCCATGTCGCAGACGAACTCACCGCTGGAATCGTCCTGGAAGCGAACGCTGCTGTTCTGGGTGCTGTCCGTTCTCATCACATTGAGTTCGGTCGTCTATCAGCGATTGACCGGTCCGACTTGGCCGGTGCGCGGCGAGACGGCGTTAAACGGTTATCCCGTCAGTTTCCGGCTACCGACCTCGCATGAAACAAGCGCCGATGCATTGGTAAAGATTGAAGTTGCGCCGCCGATTGGCGGAGAGTTCAGGTGGCGACGAATCAACAGCGATGACCCGTGGCATAGCCGACCGCTGGCGCGCGACGGCGATGTGGTGCTGGCCCGGATCCCGGCGCAACCCGCAGCGGGAAAGGTCGCCTATCGGATTCTTTTGACGGACGGGAATAATTGGTTTGAGCTGACGCCGGAGCCAGTGGTGATCCGCTTTAAGGACCCAGTGCCGGCGGGAGTATTGATTCCGCATATCGTGGCGATGTTCACCGCCATGATGCTGGGAACGCGCACGGGTGTCGGCGCGGTATTCCGCGAGAACGGCCTTCACCGCAAGGCTGTCTGGACCTCAGTGTTGCTGTTGATCGGAGGGTTGATTCTGGGGCCGATTGTGCAGAAATACGCTTTTGGGGCGTTCTGGACCGGCTGGCCGTTTGGTCACGATATGACCGATAACAAGACGGCAGTGGCGATGATCTTCTGGTTGATTGCTCTCTGGCGGGGACGGAAAGAGGGGCGCGGCCGCGGGTGGTATATCGCGGCGGCAGCGGTCCACCTGCTGGTTTATCTTATCCCTCACAGCCTCTTCGGGTCGGAACTCGACTATTCGCAAGCACAAAGCGGCTAAGCTATCGCGACACCGTCTTTAGTCGGCTTTCTTGTCGAGAAAATGACTGAGGACGAGACTCACCAAGCTGATCACGATACTTCCGAGCAGAGCCGGCAAGAAACCGTCGACGGTCAGGATTGAGGTCAGGGCGGCGGTCAACATGAGCATCAGCGCATTAATCACCAAGGTCAGCAAGCCGAGAGTCAGGATGATAAAGGGAAAAGCCAGGAGTTTGATGATTGGTTTGATGATGGCGTTGACGAGGCCGAAGATCAGAGCCACAAGAATGATCTGGCCGACGGTGCCGTTGAGGTGAATACCGTCGATCCAGGATGCCGCGGCCCAGAGCGCAACGGCGTTAACGATCAAACGGATGAGAATAAATCGTATCAAGTCTACCCTCCCGATAGATCCAAGACGGGCGAATAATACTTTGTTACGCCGCAAACAGCGGATAAAAATCACCGGAGGGACGCAAAGTCGATTGTCGCCTGGACCAGTTCGTGGACCATGCCGGCGTCCATCGGTGAGTGGGCGCCATCGGGGACGATGCGCAGGTCAGATTGCGGCAATGCGGAGTGGAGCTCCCAGGCAGAGCGCATCGGGCAAATCAAGTCGTAACGTCCCTGAACAATGCGGCAAGGAATGTGAAGGATCTTCGCTGCGTTGTCGAGCAGGAAGTTGTCGGGATTCATGAAAAAGCCGTGATAGGTGAAGTGGCACTCGATGCGACCGATGGCGAGGGCCGAATCGCCGTCAGCCATTTCGGCGATTGCCACGGGATCGGGGATCAGGCACATCGTCGAGGCCTCCCAACTTGCCCAGCGTACGGCGGCTTGTTTGCGAAGCGAGACATTATCGGAAGTGAGGCGGCGATAGTAGGCCGCAACCATGTCGTGGCGCTCGCTTTCCGGGATGATTGACTGGAACTCCTGCCAGGCGTCGGGCCAGACCTCGGAGGCGCCGAATTTGTGCAGCCAGTCGATTTCAGAGCGACGCCCCAGAAAAACGCCGCGCAAGACCAGACCGGCGACGCTGTCGGGATAGGTTTCGGCATAGGCAAGAGCCAGGGTACTTCCCCAGCTTCCGCCGAAGACGATCCAACGTTCGACGCCGCAATGACGCCGGAGTTTTTCAAGGTCGTCGACGAGTCGCCAGGTATCGTTTTCGCGCAGTTCGGCGTGAGGGCGGCTTCGTCCAGCGCCGCGCTGATCGAGCAGGATGACACGATAGCGACCCGGATCGAAAAACCGGCGATAACCGGGAAGGATGCCGACCCCGGGGCCGCCGTGCAAAAAGAGCGCCGGAGTACCGTCAGGCCTGCCTACTTCTTCATAGGTGACCGTATGCAGGTCACTGACTGCCAAGGTATCTATCTTGTACGGTTCGATTTCGGGATAGAGTGTATTACGCATTAGCATCCTTTCAAACGGCTGCTTAGGAATACGGACTATACGTACCGCAAGTTAGCCCGGTGCAGGACAACTTCTTCGGCGACCGGTGATTTGTTAGGCCGCAGTCGAGTGAGTTCAGGAGCTTGCCGGTTGAGTCTGGGGGGTATTGCGGTGTTCGCTCAGCACACGGTGCGTTACGCGCGAAAGTTCGAACGCACTGAACGGTTTGGGCAGATACTCGGTGATGCCGTTCTTGCGGGCGATGGCGTCGGAGAGTCGAATGCCTTCTCCGGTCATCAGAATGACGGGGATATTGAGTTCGAGATGCAAAACATCACGCGCCAACTGCAGTCCGGTCATCCCGGGCATGCTCTGGTCGGTGATGATCAGGTCGAAGTTAGGGTCACGGCTGAGGAGTTGAATTGCGACCTCTGCCTTTGTCCGGCATTCGACACGATAGCCGAGGCGGCGCAGCATCTGCTCCGCCATGCCGACGATTTCGGGATCATCATCAACGAAGAGCAAGCGCTGGTTAGCGGAAGCCAGGAAGGGCGACTCGGTGTGTTCCACTACCGGCAGTGACGGAGCGAGCGGTAAGGTGACAGTAAAAGTTGTGCCCTCGTTGAGTTTGCTCTCCACTTGAATCGTGCCGCCGTGGTTGGCGATGATCTGGCGAGAGACAGGGAGTCCGAGGCCGGTGCCGACGCCGGCCGGCTTCGTCGTAAAGAAGGGCTCAAAGATGCGGGCCATGGTGCTCTCGTCCATCCCGCAACCGGTATCACTCACACTGAGGCGCAGGTGACGGGGATTCTGGTCGATCGTCAATGGGGGCGAGACCTCAGAATTTCTTTCGAGGCCGAGATCGACAGTCAAGACTCCGCCGGCGTCCTTCATGGCGTAGGTGGCGTTGATACAGAGATTCATGACGACCTGATGGATCTGCGCGGGATCGGCGAGCACGGCGCCGATCTGGGAGTCAATGCGTTGTACGAGTTTGATGTTGGGGGCGATCGTCGCCTGCAGGAGCTTGATCACTTCTTTAATGATATGGTGCACAAAGATGGGTTTGCGTTCCTGTTCGATTTGGCGACTGAACGCGAGAATCTGCTGGACGAGTTCCCTGCCGCGGCCGGCGGCCTTGATGACATGCCGGAGATCTTCTTTGACCGGATGACCATCCGGAAGGGACTGCATCGACAGTTCGGTATATCCGTAGAGTGGGGTCAGAATGTTATTGAAGTCGTGAGCGATGCCGCCCGCGAGGGCGCCGAGGGATTCCATTTTCTGCGCATGGCGCAATTGCGCTTCCAGTTTGCGACGCTCGTCTTCCTCGGCGATCCGCGCTGTAACATCCTGGACCCACCCGACGAGACGAAGACGATGGGAGTTTTCATCGGTAAACGATTCGCCGCTAAGCCAGAGGTGGCGGACATCGTTAGGTTCACGCTGGACGCGGAATTGGTTTGAAAAGCGACCGGGGCTGATCGCAGCTTTCATGATCTTCGCGCGCAATTCGGCGCAATCTTCAGGAAGGACTCGTTTCCAAAACTCGTCCACGTGGACGGCGTCACCGGGAGGGAGTCCAAAGAGCCGAAAGATATTCAGATCCCAACGCATCGTTTTCTGGCCCACCCGCCACTCCCAACTGCCGGCCTGGGCAATGCGCTCGGCTTCGAGGAGCAGTTTCTGGTGGGTCTGAAGTTCGCTGAGAATTTGTTTGCGCTCGGTGATATCGATGAGCGAAAGGTGTACCGAGCGCCAATTCGCTTGAGAGCCCGGCGGAAACACCATCGAGGTAAGCGTGATCATTTGCTTTCCATTCATCGTTCGCACCGGAAGCTCCCAAAGATTGTCAGCCTCCCGGTTGACACGGCTACAGACCATGCGCGCAATGGCCTTAAGCGCCCCGAACGCCAGGGCCTGGGGCAAGAAGGCCTGTAGTTCGCCGACATCTTCGGCCCCTACCAGGGCCAAGCCAGCGCGATTGACGTCGTTCAATTTAATCAATGCAGAGTATTTTTCGTGAATTGCCGGCAGCCTGGCCGCGATGGCACAGGTGTCGGCACACTCGTGGGTGCAATTGACAGTCAATTGTTCGCGGATTTGCGATAGGTCCAGATCCCAGATAGCAATCGGCGAGTTGGTGAAGAGGCTGCGATAGTGCTCCTCGCTTCGAATCACTTTCGCCCGCGACTTCTCGAGGTCGCGCATATGATTGTAGACGAGCAATCCGACCATGACGGCCGTGACACTGATGTAGAACCAACCCTTAACTGTCTGCAGCCAGGTGAGCTGCAGGATCTGTTCGTCCCCGCCGAGCATGCCGGTGAGCGCGCGATCAGAGAGGAGAATCCAAAGTCCCCCGACGATCAGGTAGATTGCCGCAATGCGGAGAGCTGCCTGCCGTGCCGATCCGTTCCGTACCAAGAATTTCCGTCCCAGTTGTGGAGCCGTTCGTTTTCCCGAATCCTTCAAGGCGATGACGCGAGGAGAAAGTGCAGGATCGGGCCTAGCTAGTTAAGTTATCGGTAGCTGTAAGATTCCCTGAAGGGCCTAACTGCGCGAGGCCTGATATCGAAACGCCGTCGTTGCGGAATGGAACGGAGTTGCTCGAACTTGACGTGGAGAAACGCCCGACTAAGACGCAGACTAACCCAGACGAGCTTGACGGAGGGCGTGGATCACTTGCTGTTCGATATCGTGCGCGATGGCCGGATTCAGCCGCCGGTAGGTGCCAAGAATGTCGGCGAGATCACGCCGCAGGACGGTGAGGAGATCGTTCTGCCACGGCGCGAGATCGAGCACGACGCCGCGGGCGCCGAGGACGCGATTGGCGTGGCCGGGGCCCATGTGGAGGTTGTCGAGGTGATTGAAGATGTTAAGCTGCCACTTGCGGGCGGCGACCTGGATATTGCCACAGAAGAGCGCGGGATCACAGCCGACCTCGCGCAGGTACTCGGCCTGTTCGTCGCCGGATGCGAGTTGGTTGAGGATCGTCGGGATGATGTCGCTCTTGAAGAAGAAATCGGCGAGGACGTGGCGGCGATCGAAGGAGGTTGGGGCTCCGATCTCGCGCAGGGGGCCTTTGGTGCTCTTGCGGAAGCGGCCGCGTTTGGGAAGCGAGACTTGGACCTTGACGTAAGAGTGCCCCTGCGTCAGGCGTTTGATTTCCAGATAGAGCTGCGTCAGGGCGCGAGCCTCGGCAACCGAGCCGGGCGCAGAAAGTTGGCGCACTTCCCTTTCGAGCAACGGCAGGCAGCGCCGGAGCATTTCGAGCGCAGGCTGGCCCTGGCGCGCGATTTGCACCAGCGAAGCGGAGGCTTGCGAGCGGCTGGTCTGACCGGAGAGCCAGAACTCGCACAAGGCCAAGTAGAAACTATTGAGATCGAGCTTACTATTGACGTTAAATGTCCATTTTTCGCTACGCAGACTGACTCCTTGGCTTCTCTCGAATACTGTCGGATGTGTTCCCGTGCGGTTCAAGCCACCCGGGAACGCCACAAGTTATTCGCCAGGGCGATGACGTCAAGTCGCGTTTTCGGCAAACCTTACCTGCCGTGATGTGATCGCTTAGCGCACAGCGGCAAACAAGCGACCCGTGTCCAAGAGCCGGTGTTCGATCTTTCGCTAAGCATCTGCATTAAGCGGCGGCGAGTCGCGTCTCAGGCTTTGTTATTGCCACCGAGCCAGCGATAGACCAGACCTGCTAACGCCGCGCCGATTAAGGGACCGACCCAGAACAGCCAGAGCTGCGATAGAGCCCAGTCGCCGACGAAGATGGCGGGGCCGGTGCTACGAGCGGGATTGACCGAGGTGTTCGTTACCGGAATGCTGATCAGGTGGATCAGGGTCAGGCCAAGGCCGATAGCGATCGGCGCGAAACCCTTGGGAGCGCGCTCGTCGGTGGCGCCGAGGATGATGATCAGGAACATGAAGGTCATTACGATTTCGGTCACCAGGCCGGCGGCGAGCGAATAGCCGCCCGGAGAGTGTTCGGCGTAACCGTTGCTGGCGAGACCGCCGGCAATATCGAAACCGGCCTGTCCGCTGGCGATGAAGTAGAGAACGCCGGCCCCGACGATGCCGCCGATGACCTGGGCGATCACATAAGGCACAAATTCGGCCGCTTTGAATCTGCCGCCAACCAACAGGCCGAAGGAAACGGCGGGATTCAAGTGACAGCCGGAGATGTGACCGATGGCAAAGGCCATGGTTAAGACGGTCAGACCAAAGGCCAGGGCAACGCCGAGCAGGCCGATTCCGACGTTGGGGAAGGCTGCCGCGAGGACAGCGCTGCCGCAACCGCCGAGGACGAGCCAGAAGGTGCCGAGAAACTCGGCGACGGCGCGTTTTCCGAGAGACATCGAGTGCTCCTTTCGCAGAAGATGAGCCAAACCGAAGGGGTTGCTTCGGCTGGAAAGTCAGTTTCGGATCAAAAATGAAGCAGAGTTGTCAGGCGTGACACTAAGCGAGTTGACGAAGTTCGGCAAACGAAAAAATCGACCGGATGTCCCGTCGGCCGGAGCGGCGTCAAGAACGTTCGGATCGCTTTCGTGGGCGCCGTCACGGCGCCCGTTCTATCAGAGGGCGGATTAGACGCGAAATCCCTGGACGATGGTGGTGAGTTCATCTGCCTGGCGGTTGAGATCCTCGGCGCCGCGGGCCGATTGCTCGGCATTGGTTGCGGTTTCGCGGGTTAGACGGGCGAACTGCTCGATATTGGTATTGATCTCATCGGCGGCAGCGGATTGCTGGGTGGTCGCGGCGGCGATCTGCTGCATCATATCTGAGACTTGATGGACCAATTCGACGATCGAGTTCAACTGGTTTCCGGCGCGGTCGGCCAGTTCGCTTCCCGCGTGCACCCTGACGACGCTGCTCTCCATGGACTGAACGGCCGACTGAGTCTGTGACTGCACGTCCTTGACCATACCGACGATCTGGCTGGTGGCCTGGCTGGTTTTCTCGGCAAGTTTGCGCACCTCATCGGCCACGACGGCAAATCCGCGGCCGTGTTCGCCGGCGCGAGCCGCTTCGATGGCGGCATTCAGCGCCAGCAGATTGGTCTGGTCGGCGATGTCAGAGATGACCTCGATGACGCGGGAGATTTCTGAAGCTGCGTGGGAGAGCTGGCTGATCGAGTCGGCGGAATGACTCACGGTTTCCGCGATGAGCCGCATACCGTCGATGGTCTCCTTAACGACGCGCTTACCTTCGGCGGCAGTCGAGGCGGCCTGAGAGGCGGCGCCGGTCGCGTGGGTCGTATTGCGGCTGGTTTCGGCAATGGTCGCCGCCATTTGTTGAATTGCTGCGGACACTTGCTGAACCCGGTTAACCTGGTCCTCGGTGTTACGGGCAGTGTCGTGCGAGACATTCGAGATGTCCTGCGAGACGGAAGCGAGGCTACCGGAGATGCCGCGCAGACGCGAAACCAGGTCTTCGAGCCGCGCAATCATGGTTTGATAAGCACGGCCTAATTCGTCGCGTTCTGAGCGCGGTTCGACCTTGACCTGCAGGTCGCCTTCGGCGATACGCGCGGAGGCACCGATAAAGGCCTTCATGTAGTTGATCAGGGACTGAAGCGCTTTGAGAAAGCTGCCGATTTCGTCGTCACTGCGCGCATCGAGCGTCTGATCAATGTCTCCGCTGGTGGCCTGCTGCAGTTTCTGCTTCACACACTCCAGAGGTTTGAAGATCAGGCGGTTTTGTGTTCTTAGAATACCGACGAGCAATATGAGTGCGGCGGCAAAAGTCAGGAGGAGGTTGGTGACGAAACTCTTTGTGCCGGCTTGAGCAATGGCCGCGCGCGAGGTGACAATCTTCAGTCCGCCGAGAACGCTGTTTTCGGCAACGTCATGGCACTGAACGCAGTCTTTTGAGTTGAGAAACACGCGATAACTGGCTTCAGCCGGAATGCCGTCGCGATCGATGAGAACGGTGGTATCGTTCATTGACGCGAATACCCCTGACCAGACCAGATCGCGCGACGGCTGGGATAGTATGGCATTTTCGGAGGACCGGGCAACCCGGCGATCGGCGTCGACAACCGTCACTTCGATAGCGATTTCATTGGTGACGGCTTCCTCGGTGAGAGGCTGGAGCTTTTCATTCTCGCCATTCAGCATGATTTGTTCGATATGACGGGTGAGCGACCACTCGAGTGAACGAACAGTCTCGGAGTGCAGTTTATCGAGAGCGGCGACCTGCAGGCGATTGTTGACTACTGCGACGCTGCCGGTGATGAGGATCAAGCAGCAACCCACCCAGAGGGCAACCTTCGTTCGAACAGACATGGATTTCAAGCAAACCTCCCTTAGAGTTCCCAATTTGAGTTCGTGACTTAATGGAACAATTCCGCCCACAGTCTCAAAAGAAGATATCGACCGGAGGAGGCGAAGATTGAGAGCCGACACGGGCGTTACGTCTACGAAAAAGTTCTGAATGCGAATTGACGAATGCCCAGTGGTTCAATGCGGAAGGGTTGACCAAATCTGAATGAGTCAGCTCATGAAGAGATCTCTGTTCCGGGTTTTGGCGCGCTTGGGAATAGCGTCGGTTCACAATTTCGCGCTTAATGACTACGAAGAACGACGAACATTGAGTGAAGCGCGAAATCAAGAACCGACGCAACTGTGTTTAGCTTGTGAAACTGGCTTCCGATCCGGCGCGTAGAACCACGAGACGACGGAAACGCGGCCGAGCCATCTTTATCAATCGCATCACCGCGGTCAAATTGCCGCGCACCGGCAGAAGTGAGCTTACGGTTTCACAACGGCGGTAAGCTTCGGCGGCGCCTTGAAAAGATCCATGAAGGCGTATTCCCAGGTCGCGGTGCGTCCCTCGGTGCTGGTGGCGTTGGATTCGATGATGTCGCCCGGAAACTTGACGGCCAATTTTACCTTGCGGCCGGCGAAGGCGCCTTCAAGCATTTGCATCATTGCATCACCCATGTCCTGCATTCCCTGCGCCATCCCCTCCGCCATTCCTTCTGCTAGCGAATCTTCGGCCGTTGCCGGCTCGGGGTCGACTTCGGCAGCTTCCTGACCAGTTGGTGGTTGCTGGAAGGGGTTCATTGTTGAATCGCCGAGTTCGCGGCTATAGCTCCAGTTGCCCGAAGATTCTTTGACAAACTTGACTTCGCGCTTGAAGCGAGGCGCCGCCATGCTCTCGTCCTGGCCGACGTCGCCGCTAATCGCGAGCATCTCCTGCAGGTCGGTGAAGGCATATTTGATGTCGTAGGCGATGGTGGAATCGCTGATGATCTCCTTGAAGTCAACGAGTTTGACCTTGCCGTTGCTGGTCTTGGCTTTCTCTTCGAGATCCTTGCGCTTCATGAAGCCGAAGACGCTGTCGGGCATATCGGCGGTGGAATCAGACATTTCCGCGAGCGCCATCAGACCCTCGAAGTAGCTCTTGTGCATAACCATTTGCAACCGCATCGTGCCGGTGCCATCGGCATTGATTTCGAGCAGTTCGCTGTAATCGATACAGCCGCAGGCAAAGAGCGCCAGGCAAGACAGGATTAGGCCCATCATCAGTTTCTTCATAGAATTTCCCTCCATGGCGTATTTCCGCCGCCAAAACAATTGTTCGATCTTAGCCAATGGTATCACAATAGTTTTCTCGGGGTTTTCGAGCAATAAGAATTGTCTGCTGCGCCAAGGCCGCGAGCCTTCGCCAGCGGTAATTGTCAAAAAGTTTATGTCGCTCACTTCTCCAGGAGGTGGAACTGGTCGATATATGGAGTGTATATAAAAAACTACATGATTGCTATCCGATATTCAGAAACCATTAGCTGAGGTCAATTCATTGGGATCACAAGTTGTGAAAATCGGACTTTACGCCGTCATGGCGCTGGTCTTCCTAACGCCATCTGCCCGCTCGGAAGACAACCAGAAGTCGTTGGCGGCGATTAAGGCCGCGCTGCCTGACTCGATAGAGCTCACCGGCAAGGTGGTTTATGTCGATTTCTGGGCATCGTGGTGTGCTCCGTGCCGGAGGTCGTTTCCGTGGATGAAGACGCTTCAGGCAAAGTATGCCGACAAGGGTCTGCAGATCATCACCGTCAATGTCGATCGTGACGCGGAGGCCGCCAAGACGTTCCTGGCCGAGACAAAGGCGCCGTTCAAGGTGATCTACGATGCACGCGGCGAGCTGGCCAAGTTATTCGAGCTGCAGGCGATGCCGACTTCGTACGTCTTCGGGCGCGACGGCAGATTTCGCGAATCCCATCGCGGATTCAATCCGAAGGACACGTTAAAGACTGAGGAGTCGATCAAGGCTTTGCTGGCGGAGAAGGCGGGAAAATGAAGTGCTCTGTTTTAGTCCGGTCGGTCATTGTTGGCGTGCTCTGTGCGATGATTCTAGGAGGCTGCGCGCATATGGGGGTCGAGGTCTGGGAGCGCGATGTCCTGGCCAAACCGACGATGCAGCTTGATGCCGGCGCAATCGATCGCGGCATCGATGATCATATCTATTTCAGTAAGGAAGCCTCCAGCGGCGGCCGCGGTTTTGGCGGTGGAGGGTGCGGGTGCAACTAAGCCGCAAGACACCACTCAAGGGTGCGCTGGCGACGTTCGCAGCGGCCCTGCTCGGGACGACTTCGGGACAGGCGCAGCCGGTAAACCGGGTCGAGTCGTCGTTCTTGCTCTACTCGGAATCGGATCGAGTCAGCGCGTTCGAGGGTGTGTTCGACATCAAGAAGCAGCTCCGGGGCGAACTCGGTCTCGATCTCAAGCTCACCTATGACGCTCTTACCGGGGCATCGCCGAATGGCGCTACGCCGGCGCGACGCGTGCAGACGTTTACGCGTCCTTCCGGAAGCGGCCAGTACACGATTGAGTCGGGCAAGATACCTCTCGACGATACTTTCCACGACACGCGCTTCAGCTTCGGCATCGGCCTGTCCGATAAGATCGGTTCCGCGACAACGACAGCGGTTGGCGGGCAGTTTTCGAACGAGTATGATTATGTTTCGTATGGCGTTAACGGCATGCTGGCGCGGGACTTCAATCGCAAGAACACGACGCTTGGAATTGCCGGTTCGTACTCGCGCGATCGAGTTCGACCCGAGGGCAGTATACCGATTCCACTGGGGTCGATGGCGGATCCGGGTGAAACGCAGCCGCGCCTGCGAGGTACAGATAACAAGAATGTGTACGACCTGGTATTCAATGTCAGCCAGGTGCTCAATCGCTCGACAGTCGCCCGGATGAACTACTCGTTCAGCCGGTCGGTTGGCTACATGACAGATCCGTTCAAGATTCTCAGCATTGTCAATGAACCGGCATCAGCCGACGCGGGAGAGCCGATTGACTATGTTTTCGAATCGCGGCCGCGGTCGCGCAGCAAGCACGCCTTGTACGGGCAGGTGAGGCACTTTTTCACCGGAAACACCGTCGATATTGCCTACAGGTATTTCTGGGACAACTGGGGTGTGCGATCGCATACCGTAGAAGCATTTTATCACTGGCAATTCAAGAGCGGGCGAGCGATCGAGCCGCATTTGCGCTGGTATCACCAAACAGCGGCGGACTTCTACAAGCCGTTCCTGGTCAGCGGACAAGACCTGCCGCAATATGCATCGGCAGACTATCGGCTGGCAGATTTCGATGCAGTGACGGCCGGAATACAGTTTGTGTTGCCAATTGGCGGCCTGATGCAGGCCCGATTCGGCGCCGAGTACTACATACAGCGGGGCGACAGCAGTCCGCCGGAAGCCTTCGGGACGTTGCGCGACTATGAGTTATTTCCACAGATGGACGCGTTTATGCTCAGAGTAGGGTTTGAACGTGGTCTGTGAGCAAAGTCAGGGATTTGCGCTGCGCCGGCACGAGGGCTACTGGACGGTGGAGTTCACCGCCATGGCGAGCCCCTGCGAAGTGCTGATCAAACTGGATAAGAAGAGCGAGGTCGAGAAGTTGGCCTCGCTCGCCTTTTATGAGACCAAGCGGATCGAGCAGAAGTACAGCCGTTACCTCAAGGGCAACATTGTCGACACGATTAACAACAGCGAGGGCAAAACGGTGCTGCTCGATGAAGAGACCTACAAGCTCTTGCATTACGCTGAGCAGTGCTTCGGACTGAGCGAGGGGCTGTTCGATGTAACTTCGGGCATTCTCAGGCGGGCATGGCGGTTCGCCGGCGGCATCTATGAACCCAATCAAGGGCAAATTGCAGATTTGTTAAGGTTGGTCGGATGGGAAAAGGTATCGCTTCAGGCTGAGTCACTGCAACTCCTCCCTGGAATGGAGATTGATTTTGGGGGAATTGGCAAGGAGTACGCCGTTGACCGGGTGGCTGATTTGGTGTATCGCGCGTGCGAGAGTCCAGTGATGGTCAATTTCGGCGGCGATGTGCGCTGTATCGCACCTGATGGAGCCCACTCGCCGTGGGTAATCGGAATCGAGAATCCCGGCGACGAGGGAACGATCTTGGGGTCACTTGAACTTCTCAACGGAGCCGTGGCAACGAGCGGAGACAGCAAGCGATTTTGCGTGATAAACGGAAAAAGACTGGGGCATATACTTGATCCGCGCACGGGTTGGCCGGTTATGGATGCGCCACAAAGTGTGACGGTGGTCTCCGACAGTTGCAGCGAAGCGGGATTCCTTGCCACGATGGCGATGCTCAGCGGTCGGGATGCCGAGATTTTTCTCACGGCGCAGGAAGTTGTCTACCATTGCGTACGCGCCTGAACGACGTGTTTCTTCCGCGGTCTCTTCCCTATTGCGTGTTTCCTACTTGAGCTCTCCGGTTGAAAGGTAGCGATCAGTTTCTCTTTTCCGGTGCGGGGTAGGCGCTTGATCTTGCGCTCGAGAACAAAGGCTTCGCGCAAAGTATCCACGCCGACGTGATAAACCAGCTCGAGCGGACCGCGCCCACGCGTGTAGCGAGCTCCGCGGCCAGAGTTGTGGAGGGTAAGGCGCTTGTCGAGGTCGGTTGTCTGGCCGGTGTAGTAGGTGCCATCGCCGCAGCGCAGGATGTAAACTCGATAAGACACAAACACAATGTCTCCCGAATTCTTGAATAATACCAGCAGATTTTCCACTGGAAAACCCAGACGGGACTCAATCAGTTGATGGGACAAACGTGAAAGGGCTGTTTCACCGAGCGCGGTTTTTTGAGAGTGAAGAAGCTCTGGTTCACGATTTCGAGCAGGAAGAGCAAGAGAAACCGTGAATTCGGTCAGAAGGCGCTAGAACAAAGCCCGTCACAATCCTGCTTGCAGGAGTCTGCAAGAGCCCCCCCTGATCGCCGTTTTCAACAAGCAAGTATGCTGCCGGAGCCCGTGAAACCTCGCCGAAAAGACAAAAAACTCCATTTACTTGTTGGATTTAATACTCTATTTACTATATTGAAATGAGCTACTTGCACGTTTTTTACAGCCGTTGAGAATGACGCAACATTTCCGGTTTCACTCAATTATTGGGAATCCCCACCAAGAATCCCAAGCATCATTGGAGGTACCTTTGAGCAAGCTTGCTACCAAGGTGAGTCTGCTATTGCTGGTATTGTTATCAGCAACAGCGTTGGCATCCACCACGATTAAGGTGAGCGATGCCAGCAGTGGAATTACGATTCTGGGGCACGATCCGACAGGCATGACGATTCGCGTTGATGTCGGCGAGTTGGAGCTTGTCCCGGTGACAACGCGGGCGGGCGAGTTTACCGTTTTGAGCGCGAAGGGGCTGGGCTTATCGAGCCGCGTGGGCGAGCCGGCCTTGCCGACCGCCAATCAGTTGATTGCCGTTCCCGAAGGGGCGGAACTCAAGGCGGAAGTGCTGTCGACCGAGACTGCGGAATACGACCTGGCGCAGTATGGGGTGACGAGCGTGATCATGCCGGCCCAGCCGTCGCTATCGAAATCGGATGACCCGAACTCGGTGCCGTTCGAATTCAAGCAGACGGTGTATCAGCAAGCCGGATATTACTCCCTGCCGGTGACCTCCACTTCGCTCGAAGGCGTGATGCGCGGGCTTCGCGTGGCTCATGTATCGGTGGCACCGATTGAGTACGACGCGACGACGAACCGAATCCGTGTCCAGAAGCAGGTGACGGTCCGATTGAATTTCGAGCATCCCGATTGGAATGCGACCCAGAAGCAGTTTGAAGCGACCTACTCGCCGGCCTTCGAGGCGGCCTATGCGCAGCTGGCAAACTATGAGATGCTGGCCTTGAATGAGAAGGCCGATCTCACGAAGTACCCGATCAAGATGGTGATCGTATCGGCGCGGATGTTTGAGGCGCAGTTGCAGCCATTGATCGCGTGGAAGATCAAAAAGGGCTTCAAAGTCATCGTCGCTTACACCGACGTCATCGGCTCGACGACGACAGCAATCAAGAGCTATCTCCAGGGATTGTACACTGCCGGCACGGTCGAAGACCCGGCGCCGACATTTGTGCTGTTCGTGGGCGACACGCCGCAAATTCCGGCCTGGTCCGGCTCGGCGGGCTCGCATATTACCGATTTGCGTTATGCCGAATACACCGGTGACAATATTCCCGAAGTCTACTACGGTCGTTTCTGCGCGCAGAATACGACGCAGCTTCAACCGCAGATCGACAAGACGCTGGAATACGAGCAATACACGATGCCGAACCCGGCGTACCTGAATGAAGTCACACTGATTGCCGGTGTCGACGCTTCCTATGCACCGACCTACGGTAACGGGCAGATCAATTATGGCACGAATCTCTATTTCAACGCCGCTCACGGGATCACGCCGCATGTGTGGCTGTACCCGGCTTCGGACGCGCCGGGTGCTTCGGCGGCAGTGATCGCGTCGGTCAACAGCGGCGTCGGCCTCGCAAATTACACGGCTCACTGCGGACATGATAGCTGGGGTGATCCGTCGTTCACGGTGAGCGATATCAACGGTCTGACGAACGCGCACAAGTACGGGCTGGGCATCGGCAACTGCTGTTTGTCGAGCACGTTTGGAGAGAGCACGCCGTCGTTTGCCGAGGCCTGGTTGCAGGCAGCCAACAAGGGCGGCGTGGGCTATATCGGCGCGAGCAACAACTCGTACTGGGATGAAGACTACTGGTGGGGTGTCGGTGGCGGCAAGGCTGTAGTGGCTGCAGGTCCGCCATACGATGCGACCAAGTTGGGCGCCTACGACGGGATGTTCCACGATCACGGCGAACCGGTGTCCTCGCACTACGTAACGAACTACGCGATCAATATGTGCGGCAATCTCGCCGTACAGCAGTCAACCAGTTCGCGCAAGGCTTACTACTGGGAGATGTACCACCTGATGGGCGATCCGTCGGTGACGACATACCTGAGAGTCCCGACTGTTAACAACGTCAGCTACGCAGGTTCTTTGCTGATGACCTCCACGACGTTCACCGTCAATGCCGACCCGGGCTCGTATGTGGGTTTGTCGGCGAACGGAGTCCTTCATGGCGCCGGCTATGTCGACCAGACCGGAATGGTCCAGATGGCGGTAACGCCGTTTGACCAGCCGGTGACTGCTGATGTCATTGTGACGGCTCAGAATCGCATCCCATACATTGGCACGGTGCAGGTGATTGCGCCGTCGGGTCCGTACGTGATTTACCAGAGCCATGCGATCAACGACGCGTCTGGAAACGGCGACGGCTTGATTGACTTTGGCGAATCGATCGTGCTGGGCGTGCAACTTCAGAACGTCGGCCCGGACGATGCCCAAGACGTCATCGCGACGCTTTCGGCGGAAGACTCGTACATCACGATTACCGACGATTCCGAGAACTATGGTTCGATCGCGGGGAATTTTGGCAACGTCAATATTGCCGATGCCTTTGCTTTCAATGTCAGTCCGCTGACTCCCGACGGCCACAAAGTGACGTTTACTTTGACCGCAAACGGGACGGCAAAGGATACTTGGGAGAGTTCGTTTACCGTGACGGTGCATGCGCCGAACGTGGTGTATGTGTCGTTTGCGGTTAGCGATCCGGCCGGGAACAACAACGGGATGATCGATCCGGGCGAAACGGCGGACGTTGTCGTCACCGTGCAGAACAATGGCACGGGGACGGCGTTCAACGCGACTGCGACGATCAGCGAGCTTGATGATTACGTAACGATTAGCGATGCCAACGGCACCTTCGGCACGATAGCCGCAAACGGCGGCACCGCGTCGAACAGCGGCGACGTGTTCACGGTCAGCGCGGCGGCGAATACACCGATGGGCCACGGCGTGAACTGCAAGCTGGATATCGTCGGTAGCGGCGGCTTTGCCGTGACGCAGTACTTCGCGATCACGGTGGGCGACCGGGTGGTATTTTTCCTGGAAGACTTCACGGTCGAACAGGGTTGGACCGGCCTGGGGAGCACATCCGAGTGGCAGATTGGCCCGGCGATCGGCGGTACCGGCACATCGGGAAGTCCCGACCCGTCCGACGACCATACTCCCGGTCCGGAGAACATGATTCTCGGTAACGACCTGACGACGAGCGCGTCCTATAACGCCAACATCAGCGCGACGAACTGGGTCTATTCGCCGATTATCGATTGCAGCAATGCCACCAGCATTTTTATGACCTATTACCACCAGTTGGGCTGCGAGTCGTCGTCGTATGACCATGCTTACCTTGAGGTCTTTGACGGTACTGCCTGGGTACAGCTTTATGCCAACGGTGCGACGAACAGCGAAGCCACCTGGACGGAGTCGGTTTATGAACTGACGGCGGTGGCGGACAATAACCCCGAATTCCAGATTCGCTTCGGGCTGGGACCGACCGACGGTTCCGTGCAGTACAACGGCTGGAGCATCGACGACATTTCGTTGAAGGGTTATGTCAGCGGTTCCGGTGCTACGGCGACGATGCAGATGTCAACGACTTCGCTTGCTGACAGCCTGGTTGAAGACGCTCAGCACGTACAGAACCTGGTGATCAGGAATGTCGGTGAGGCGACGCTGCGGGTGCGTTTCACACCGGGTGTAAGCTGGATCCAATGCGCGACGGCTCAGTACTACATACCGATTGGCGACAGCCTGGTGTATCCGGTAACATTCAACGCCACGAATCTGAACCCGGGCGACTATTCGGGTCTATTGGCGTACGCGACGAATGATCCGACTCATACGACCGGCAATGTCAACGTCGGGTTGCACGTACATGCGCCGCAAATGGCGGTGAATCCGAATTCGGTAAGCAAGTCGATTCCGATCGGCGGCCGTGATTCCGTAGCGGTTGCGATCAACAACAACGGGCTGGGCAAGCTCAACTTTGAGTTGTTGTGTGAAACCTACGGCAAGCCGGTGCTGGCGAAAGCGACGGCAGAACCAGCGCCCGTACCGCTTGGTTACCGAATCGATGAATCCGACAAGGGTACGACTGAAGAGTCGTACTTCGCCGAGGTCACGAAGGGAAGCGGCGGTCCTGACGGCGCCGGCAATATCTGGATTGATTCCGATGATCCGCAAGGTCCGCAGTACGCGTGGATTGACATCGCGGCGACGGGTACCGATATCACGGGCTTGACCGACGATAACTTCGTTGGTCCGTTCCCGATCGGTTTTACCTTCCCGTTCTATAGCAACAACTACACCGAGTTTTATGTGAGTGGAAACGGCTTCATCGGATTTGGAGCGACGACCGATTTCGGCAGCCGCAATAACACCGGTCTGCCGAATACGGCGACTCCGAACAACATCATTGCCTGGTGTTGGGATGACTTGAACATTGCCGACGCCGACAATCCGGGCGGACGCGTGGTGTATGAAGTTGTGGACGGGCAATTGGTGGTGTCGTTCTTGAATTATCCGGAGTATGAGAGCCTCGTCAATCCCGGCGACGTTATCACGGCGCAGGTGATCCTGGCGCAGGACGGCAATGTCAAGATCCAGTATCAATCGATTGCGGCGGGATTTGACATCCTCGGATGCACAATTGGCATGGAGGATGCGGGCGGCAGCGACGGACTCATGGTCGTGTACAACGCTGCGTACCTGCACGATCAATTGGCGATTGCGCTGGGCGATCCGATTCCGACCTGGTTGCATGCGAGCCCGATGTCAGGAGAAATTCAGCCGAATTCCTCGGCGAGTATCTGGCTGTATTTTGATGCTCTTGACATGGGTGACAGCACCTGCGGCGGCGCGATCGAGATCACCTCGAACGATCCGTTATTGCCGCTGCTTGAGATTCCGGTTACTCTGCGAGTGGGCGCCACCTACATGGCGGGCGATCCGAATGGCGACGAGATCGTTAATATCAGCGATGCGGTCTACCTGATCGGATACATCTTCACGGGCGGCCCGGCACCGGAGCCGCTGGAAGCGGGAGATGCCGATTGCAACAGCATCGTGAACATTTCTGACGCCGTCTATCTCATTTCGTACATTTTCACCGGAGGGCCGGCGCCCTGCGGCGGGAAATAGCCGACAGGCTGAGATGAGATTTTGAAGACATCGCCCGGAGTCACGCGACTCCGGGCGATTTGTTTGCAGGAGAGTTTCGCAAGCATCTGTACGCACCGACAGCACGAAGATAGTTTGTGCGGGGAGCTTGTCGCGGCGTATAACTCTTGCAGTTATTGGCCTCTCTCCTCGGTCACTGGCTCACATGGTGCGAGAGTCCTTACTTCTGCCAATTGGTCAATGGGAGAAAGTCGCTTTCGGGGGCAATTTCGGGAAATATGATCGTGGGATCGGCCTCAAAGCCGCGAGACACGTCGAGGTGAAATATGTATATTTACGTAGGCAACTTAGCTTTGGAGACCGAGCGGGGCGATCTGCGCCGTGAGTTTGAGGAATTTGGTGAAGTCAGTCGCGCGGCGATCATCATGGATCGCAGCACCGGCGTCTCGGCGGGGTTTGGATTTGTCGAAATGGCAAGCCAGGACGGCACTGACGCCGCGCTGAGCGGGATGGTCGGCAAGGAGCTTCACGGGCGACTCCTGAGGATTCGCAAGACTCGACCAGTTCCCGAAGTCAGGCCCGATTCCCCCAGAGCCGCGTAAGAACCGGGCTCACAGGCGTTTGGAACGACGAGCATCGGCTCTCAAGCAGGTGAGCCTAATTTAGTTGGTAGTTCTGTCGATAACTTCGTATAACACTCGAGACCACAATCTCTCTCGTTAGTTCTGCTCAAGCCTTGTCCTGAGAAAACAATCCTTGCACACAATTAATCAGGAGATTAGCGCAATCGTGCGCATATCACCGATCTTTGTTGCGCCCCGGAATTGGGGCATGCCGACAAAGAGTCACAGCAAGGAGTTCACATGAACATTCACATCAGTAACCTCGCGCAAGAAACCGTCGATGCCGACCTGCGCAAAGCCTTTGAAGCCTATGGCACCGTCACCAGAACCCACATCATCATGGATAAGGTGACCAACCAGTCTAAGGGCTTCGGATTCGTTGAGATGTCAACGCAAGCCGACGGCGAAGCGGCCATTGCCGGGATGAACGGTAAGGACCTGATGGGACGCAAGTTGACTGTTAGTATTGCCCGCGGCAAGACCGAGGGCGGCGCTCCCAGGACGTAAGGACAGGTTGCAGCCGTAGGCTGCAGACTATTGAGATTTCAGGCTCGCCAAGGGCCTGACTGTGCGGCAGAAGCAGCGTTGCTTCTGCCGTTCTGTTTATGGTGACGGTCTTCGGGGATGCGGATGCAAAGAAGCGACCTCGCATCCTGCGTCAGACAATCGCTTGCCTCCTGTTTTCTTGTCAAATGTGATTGACCTGATGCAGCCAAACAGCAACATTGACAACACTATCGACACTATACGTAGAGTGAAGACTCGATTGGAGGGCTATCGATGCCGGCGCAAAGGGCGAGAGAGTTGCTGAGAACAATGTTGAGAGATCCGCAGGCGGAGTTTCGTTCGGGCCAGCTGGAGTGTATCGTGGATTGTGTGGCAAGGCGGGCGCGGCAATTGGTGGTTCAGAAGACGGGTTGGGGCAAGAGTTTCGTGTATTTCATCGCGACGCGACTGCTGCGCGAGAGCGGCGCCGGGCCGACGCTTCTGATCAGTCCGCTGTTGTCGTTGATGAGAAATCAGATTGCGATGGCGGAGAGGATTGGCATTCGGGCGTACAACATCGACTCGACGAATCGCGAGGAGTGGCCGCGAATTCGTGGGTTGCTTACTGGTGACTCCTGCGACGTGCTGTTAATCTCGCCGGAGCGCCTGGCCAACGACGAGTTTTGTGCCAAGGTGTTGCCTGCCCTGAAAAACGGAATCGGGCTGTTCGTTGTCGACGAGGCGCACTGCATTTCGGACTGGGGGCATGACTTTCGCCCGGACTACCGCCGCATCCGCCGGTTTGCGGCAATGCTTCCTGAAACCACTCCAATTCTGGCGACGACGGCGACCGCCAATGACCGGGTGGTTGAAGATATTTCGGTGCAACTTGGGCTTGATCTTAAGGTCGTTCGCGGGCCGTTATTGCGCGAATCGCTGCACTTGCAGGTTATCGAGCTTCCCTCATATGCCGAACGGCTCGGCTGGCTGGTGCAGAATCTGGAGTCGTTTGCCGGCTCCGGTATTGTGTACTGCCTGACCAAGCACGATTGCGAGCAGGTTGCGGCGTGGTTGAGCCAGAACAACATTGCGGCCCTTCCCTACCATGCCTCGCTCGTCGAAGACGAGGCGGAGAATAATCGTTTGCGCCAGGAGCGGGAGGAAATGCTGTTGCACAATCGAGTGAAGGCTCTGGTGGCAACTGTGGCGCTGGGAATGGGCTATGACAAACCTGATCTTGGGTTCGTAATACACTTTCAGCGTCCGGGTTCGATTGTTGCCTATTATCAACAAATCGGACGCGCGGGGAGGGCGATTGACCATGCCGTGGTGGTGTTGCTTCACGGGGCGGAAGACGACAAGATCAATTCGTACTTCATTGAGACGGCATTCCCGTCTGAGCCGGTTGTTGATGCGATACTGGAGAGCCTATCACAGGCGGCCGATGGAATCAGCCTGCCGCAGATGCTCAACAGCGTCAATCAGCCACCCGGCAAGATCGAACGTTGTCTCAAGTATCTTGAAGTCGAGGAAGTTGTGGCGAAGACGGGCAGCCGGTATCGGATGAATGCGGGTGTAGCGCAGCGGATTAACCGCAAACACCAGGCGATGGTGACGGACCGGCGCTTTCGCGAAATGGAAGCGATGAAGGAGCTGTGCGCATACGACGGCTGTTACATGAGTTTCATCGGGAATGCGCTTGACGATCCACACTGCGTTCCTTGCGGCAAGTGCGCCAACTGCACCGGGAAGCAGATCGAGAAGGCCGTTGATCCGCGGTTGATTCAACGCGCGGTCGCCTTCCTGAAGCAGTCGGAGTATTTCATCGCACCGCGAAAGATGTGGCCGGCCGCGAGCGCGACGCACTGGAAGGTCGCGACGATCGGTGCGAACTTGAGAATCGAGCCGGGACGAGCGCTCTGCGAGTACTTCGACGCCGGCTGGGGGCAGAGGGTGCATGACGGGAAGTACTGCGACGGCGACTTCTCAAACGAATTGGTGGAGGCCAGTTGCGAGCTTATCGTCGGACGCTGGCGACCACGGCCCTACCCGGGTTGGGTCGCATCGGTGCCTTCCCTGCGCCACCCACGCCTGGTGAGCGACTTTGCCAGACGTCTGGCCATCCGGCTGGCGATTCCCTACCTCGAGGTGTTGGTCAAAATCAAACCGACGGCTGAGCAGAAGCTGATGCAGAACCGGGTTCAGCAGGTGCGGAATCTGGCCGGGGCGTTTCAGGTGCGGGGGGAAGAGATTCTGCGCGGCCCTGTTCTGCTGGTTGACGATATTGTGGATTCGCGCTGGACGCTGACCTATACTGGAGCGTTGCTGCGGGAAGCGGGAGCGGGAAAGGTGTTTCCGTTTGCGCTCGCGTACGCCGGCAGCGGGCTGGGGTAGGGTGCGTGGAATGGGAGTCTGGTGAGACATATGCTGAGTAATGATAGCCTGGCTGCGGCGCTTTTGTGTACTCCGCTTGGTTTGAGTGACGAGACGGTGATTGCGCCAGTAACGCCGGCGGAGTGGCAACGCGTAATCGGTGAATCGCAAGCAGCACCGGGCGAGCTGTTGGGTCTTGAGGCGGAGGAGATTAGGCGTCGACTCGATTGCGAGCAACAGCTTGCGGATCGGTTGGCGCTCTTGCTCGGTGGATCTGATCGGCTGTTTGTGAGATTGGATCGTTTCGCGAGTGCCGGGATTTGGATGCTGACACGATTTGATGAGCTCTTTCCGAGCCGCCTTATCAAACGCCTGGGAACGCGTTGTCCGATGGTCGTTTTTGGCGCGGGCAGAGAGCAGTTACTCAGTGGCGGCGGCGTCGCCATAGTTGGGGCGCGCAACATGAGCGAGGGGGCGCGGCAATTTGCTGAAAGCGCGGGCACTGCCGCTGCGGCCGCTGGAATGACGGTGATCTCGGGAGGAGCGCGCGGGATCGATCAGGAAGCGATGCGGGCAGCGGTGTCTGCCGGCGGGAGTGCGCTGGGTGTGCTGGCGGACAGTCTCGAACGCGCGATCAGGGAGTGCGAGACGCAGCAACTGATGGAGTACGGCTCGCTCTGCGTCATCACAGCCTATTCCCCATCGCTGCCATTTTCGGTAGCGAATGCCATGGGGAGGAACAAAATCATCTATGCTCTTTCCGACTACGCGCTCGTCGTCGACAGCGATTATGAAAAGGGCGGTACCTGGAACGGAGCGATCGAAAACTTGCGGCACGGCCTCGCACCGCTCTTCGTCCGTGAGTCTGCTGACAGCAGTCCGGGGAATCAGCATCTGATTCGACGCGGGGCGGTGGCGCTGACGATCGCAGAGATCAGGTCGGGATATGCGCTGCCGGATTTCCTGGAGAGCAAGCTGCGGGCAAGGAACGATGGCCAATGCACAAATCGAGCAGACGAACGATTGTTGCGATTGGTCGAGTATTTGCAGCAACCGCACCGGACATCGGAGATCAGCGAGGCGTTGGGTTTGTCCATGGCTGCGACGCGGGAGTTGATCAAGGAGGCCTTGGCGGCAAATCAGATTGTGCGAATCAAGGAGCGGCCGGTGACTTACCAGGCAGGCGACAAAGTCTCCGGGGGCGATTTGTTTGGGGACGGAGGATCTTAGTTCGATCTCTCCACGAGTCAAGGCCACACGATAGAAGAGAATCCGCTTGTTGACTACTTTGTGGCGCCTATATTCACGCAAAAATCGAACCCGGAGTAAGTCATGAAGCGGATACTGCTGGCAGCGCTGTTATTGCTGGCGCCTGGGGCAATCTTGGCACAAGACCTGAGCCTGATTGATTCGGCGATGGCGCAATTGGGCATGACGGCGGAAGATATCAAGATAGATCAGGACGAGATGGCCACCTGGGGCGGCGACTTGTGGCGGTTATCGTTCTTCACGATGTTGCACAAAAATCCCTTTAAGCTACCCAAGTACGGCCAGATGAATCTGGAGGCCTACACCGTGGCTTGCGACAATATCAGCGCTTTGCTGGCAGACGCCGGGCGCAAAATCGATTGCCCGGTACGCCGCGGCTTGATAGATGACCCGCTGCAGAAGTACCTTCGACCCAGCGATTCGCTGGCGTTTACACAGTTGGTGCGCGGAAACGGAATCATGATGCAGCCGGAGTTAGAGCGCATGCGGGCGAAGGTCGGGTTGATTTACGAACTGGTGTCCGACACGCAGTTTAGTTTCGGAAAGGTGTTGCTCGATTTCGCCAACGCCCGATTTCGCAATCAGCTGTTCCAATATTTCGTGGCGGATAGCCAGGAGTATCACGACGTCGTTGAAATGTACGCTACGCAACTGGATTTCAACCGCCTGATCGGCGGCGCGCAGGATCTGGGTGAAGCATTGAAGCGGGTCGCCGACTCGCTGGAGCATTGCGCATTTCCAGCCGCCTTCACCGAGATCGCAACGCCTTACGGCCTGATTGTGTTCGGGACGAGCGGCGACGATGATTTTGCGTACGGGACACCGCCGCTGTTGATTCTCGATCCGGGCGGCAATGACGTGTACCAGATTTCCGGGTATGCAAACGACTATCCCCTCAGCGCGATCATCGACCTCTCGGGGAACGACCACTATGTATCGCCGGACTCGACCCGGCCGGGAATCGGCGGAGCGGTACTCGGGATGGCGGTTGTGATCGACAAGAGCGGTAACGATCGCTACGAGGCTGTGCATATCGCGCAGGGCGCAGGTCTATTCGGCGTGGGGCTATTGCTGGACCAGAGCGGCGATGATGTCTACAGCGCGCGCACGCTGTCGCAAGGAAGCGGGAGTTTTGGCGCAGGGATTTGCTCAGACGTTGCCGGCAATGACTCCCTCTACTGCTGGGCGACATCGCAGGGTTATGGGTATACGAAGGGCTGCGGGCTATGTATCAATCTCTCCGGAGATGACAAGTACGTAGCCGAGGACGCGATTCTTTTCAGCCCCGGACAGCAGACGCAGGAACACAATTCATCGCTGGCACAAGGCGCAGCGTTCGGACGGCGGGCAGATTTCATCGACGGCCACAGTTGGGCGGGCGGGATCGGTATTTTGTGTGACGTTGCCGGTAACGACAAGTACTCGGCGGGATTGTTTGCCCAGGGTTGCGGCTACTGGTTCGCAGTCGGGATGCTGCTGGACGGCGATGGGTCGGACAACTATCACAGCGCGTGGTACACGCTGGGGTCGGGGGCGCATTTTGCAATAGGGTATCTTGACGATTTCGCCGGGGATGACATCTACAACGCGACGATGAACATGTCGCTGGGATCGGGACACGACTTCACGATCGGCTATCTTAACGAGCGTGCCGGGAATGACACCTACTTGGCGCCCGGCTTATCTTTGGGCGGCGGCAATTTCCAGGGGATCGGTATCTTTCACGATTGGAGCGGCGACGACAACTATCAAGCTTCGGGCGGATTCAATGTCGGCGGCGCGCGGGGACTCGAACAAGGGGCACGGGCGTTTCTCTATACGTTCGGAGTGTTTGCCGACGGCGGGGGCAACGATAGCTATTCCGGCACATCAGCAAGAAACAACTCTCGCTGGATCAGTGCAAAACCGGATTCGACGGAGCCGGGACCGTTTGAGGTTGGTGTCGGCATCGACAAGTAACGGGCGGAACATCGCGACCCCATTCGGAAGCTTGGAAGAGCACGGCAGCATCACGCCCGGGCTGGAGCAAAATCATTGCCGCGGAAGGCTACGGTAGGACCACACAAAGGCGACAAGAAACAGCAGATCAACGATGGCAAAGGGTTTCCAGATCCAGGGAATGTCGGCGGACAGCCAGTGATAGAAGGCCACGCCACAGTATGACAGCTTCAGCATGATGCCAAAGGGGATGAGATTGCGGTTGCGCTCCGGGTGGCGCGCGACGGCAAGAAGGAGCAAGCCGAAGGTCAGAAGTAGCGCCGCCGGAAAGTGAAGATAGCCGAAGTGATTGGGTGGCGTGATACCGGTCCAGTCAAAGACAAGCGGGGCTGCAAAGAGAAATCCCAGACCCAGGAGGCCGTCGTAGAGCGCCGCCACGTAATAGAGCGCTACGATCATCGGTCGTTTGTTCACAGTGATCCACCTTTCGTGTGGTGTGATTGCCGCAGATTCTTCTTGAACGCTGCCCGGCGGGAGGCGGTGAACTCATCGCTGTAGATGCGGGCTATCAGCTTACGGAAGCGCGCACGCAGCTCCTCCGGAGTCATGCGCGCGGGCAGGAAATTGACATCGAAAAGCGTACAGGCTTTCCAGTTCTCCGGCGCGATCAGGCGATTTTCGCGCGCCAGACGCTCGTAAAGCAGGGTGCCCGGGAACGGCGTCATGATCGTGATCTGGACCTCGTAGAGTTCCGTCTGATGGACGAAATCGTAAACCTGGTCGAAGATGTCGGTTGAGTGGGAGTCAAGACCGAGAACAAAACAGCCGTTGACCGTGACGCCATGTGACTGAATGGTCTTGATGGCCTCGGCATAGCGAGGGGCGCGTTTAGATTTCCAGTCGCCGTTGAGTTCAATCCCGGTTAACTCTTCGGCACGAGGGCTCTCGAAGCCGATCAGCACCTGCGCACAGCCGGCCTCGCGCATGAGCGATAGCAATTCCGGGTCGTCGGCGACGGCGACATCGGTTTCAGTGAACCAGCGGATGCGGCGAGGAACGAGTTCCGAAAGTAGTTCTTTCCAGTAGCTGCGATTGACCATCGAGTTGTCGTCCGCAAACTCAATAAACGGATGAGGCCAAATCGCGCAGATTCTGTCGATCTCCGCGATCACTTTCGACACGGGCTTCTGTTTGTAGCGAGAAGTGAGCAATCTCGAGCCGGCGCAGAAATCGCAGTAATGGGGACAGCCGCGACTGGTCTGGACTGTCAGGCGGTTATAGCTATTGATGTTGAGCAATTCAAAGGCGGGTAGCGGGGAGTCAGCAAGATCGAAATCACATTCGCGCGTTCCGTATCGCTGCTGCAATCGCCCGTGCCCGGCATCTTCCAGTACTTGCTGCCAAGTTGCTTCTCCCTCGCCGATGACGACGCTTTGGCAGTGTTGCAGGGCTTCCTCGGGTAAGACGGTAACGTGCGGCCCGCCGATCACGGTTGGAACTCCCAGGGAGCGGTAACGATCGGCCAGTTCGTAAGCCTCGTCGATCTGGGCGCTGTAGCTGGAGATCGCAACCAGATCGAAACGACCGGGAACGCCATCCAGCAATTTCAGGTCGGGGACTTCGAGATATTCGACGTGATGGTGTGGCGGGGTCATACCGGCCAAGGTGAGCAAGCCGAGACTGGGTAGCGAGGCGATGGTTTGGCTGCGTTCGAGAAAGCCCGGCAAGGTGAGACCAACTTCAACCAATTGCTGGTCGAGGACGCGGATTCCGCTCATAGCGATCAGGCCGATGTTCATGGAGATGCCTCGAGAATTTGCAGAGTGAAGATGATGGCGCCGCTTGTGATCGACAGCACCGGGATGAAGAAGAGATTGCGCGCAGGTCGACAGAAAGCTGATGTATAGCAGACCAACGGCATCGAGATCGCGCCGATGATGAAGAGCGTCGAAACGAGAGTCAGCCCGGACTCGAGACCAAGTTGCCGGCAAGTTGCGTAGAAGATGAAATTGATAAATGCCAGACCGAAGAGAGAGATGTGGCCAAGGCGCATCAGGCGGCGTGTCCAGCTCCCGTAGCCGCCAAGAAAATCCTCGCGGTGAAAGAACAACCCTGCAACCATACCTGCCAGACAAGCCAGACAGAGGCCGATCCACGCGGCGTAGAGATTGATCGTCACCGAGTGCCTCGCAGTGAGATAAATCGATAGATTATACGATAATCTGCTTAAAACGAGTTGGCAAGGATTTCCGCAGCCTACCGGGTGGCCGAAAGTGGTGAAGCTTCTCAGGAGCGCTCGCTGAAACGAGGGGCCGGAGTCCGTGAAGGGACTCCGACCCAGGCACAGTTTTTATCAAGGGCAAGTGGCGCAAGGCGCCGGGCCGCCGCCGAAGATATAGCTAATCAGGTAGACGGCGTCGGAAATCGTAACAATTCCTGTGCAGTCGGCATCCCCGGCCGCCAGGGGGTTGGGAGCCGGGCCACCGCCGAAGATGTAGCCAATCAGGTAGACGGCATCAGAGATTGTGATGATGCCGCTTCCGTCGGCATCGCCGCAGAGATAGCCGGCAACCGTCGAGAACGACCAGGTAATACCGCCGGTCAGCAATCCCAATTGGTCCTTGGTGTCGACACGCCAGAAGTAGGTCTCGTCGGCTTGCAGGGCCCCGGGGGCAAAAGTCGTCGCAGACTGGTTTGGGCTGACCAGGCTGAGCGGCAGCGAGGTACCAAGGTAGACGTCATAGAATACGGCATCTCCAGCGTCGGGGTCGCCGCCGGTCCAGGAAAGCACCGCTGTCGTCTCCACGCCGGGAGCACCATCGGCCGGAATTGGATTGGAGGCCTGCAACGGGGCTTGATTGGGCGAGGCCGCCGTTCCGCCGGAGAAGCAGACGATTTCGCCTTGCCGTCCGCCGGCTACCATTTCCATCGAGACGTCGCCGACGATATCAGGGATCGAATGGAGCGCATCAATCGGTGACGAGTAGGGAATGCTGAGCATGGTAGCGCCACCGATTGCATTGACGAAGCTGGCGTAGTTCTGACTGAACAAAGTCCCGATCATGATGTCTTTGAAGCCATCGGAGTTCAGGTCGTTGGCAGCAGAGACGCACCACGGTTTGTCGGGCAGCGACTGCGACCAGATATAGCTGCAGTCTTTGCCACTCACAGCATAGGCCATAGCAGCGGCATGTGACGGCATGATATCGACGTAGCCGTCGCTGTTGATGTCGCCGATCGGCTCGAGGCGAATAACGGAACCAATTCCCGATTGCTGATGCAGCATAGCGCCGGTGCGCGCGTTCAAGATAAAGAGATTGCCGGTTGAGATACTGAAGTCGCCGATCATGACATCGGGAGTTGTGTCGCCGTTGACGTCGCCGAGCTGTTCGATTGCCCAAACGGAGGAGCCGGGAGTCGTATAGCTCCAAACGAAGGCGCCGTTGACACCATTGAGGCCATAGGCGATGCCTTGCGTTTCGAGGGCATTGGATGCGCCGGCGACAACATCGGGACGGCCATCGCCGGTGAAGTCAGAGACGCCGATGACGCCGAAGACCGGCGCGCCAACCGGATATTCCCAGACCGGTACGCCGGAGAGTCCGTTCAAGCAATAGACACGGCGAGGGCCGGTGTCGTTGCCATCGTCGCCGGTGGCGGCGAGAACATCGACGGAGCCGTCGTTGTTGAAGTCGAAGCGGGCATCAACTTGATAGATTGAACCACCATCTCCGTAGTTGGTGGTCGTGTGGGTCCAGATGGTTGTGCCGAATCGTCCCGAGATGGCGCGAATCAGTCTGCCGCCCCAGGAAGAGCCGACGACCACGTCGGGGTAGCCGTCCTCGTCGATGTCAGGGATGACGATGAGGCTGTTTTGATTATAGATTGAACCGCCGGAGATGTAATGCTCCCAGATGATATCGCCGCTGCCGGAGGCGTTGCCATTAAAGGCGCGAATGTAATTGTCTTCGGTGCAGATGATCACGTCCGGGATAGAGTCACCGTTGACATCGGCGATCGGCGTGATGGCCTTGGGGCTGTTATCGAAGCCGGTGTCGACGGTGTAGCTCCAGAGAGTGTCACCGAGTTCGTGCATCTCCAAGACACCGGTACCGCCGAGATCGAGTTGAGCCGGGCTGGTGGGATCGTTGCTGGAGACGATAATTGTCGTCTTGTAGGTAATGGGAGCTTGCGGATAGAACCAGATCGGCACGCGCAGCGTGTCGAGCAGATTGACGACTATAGGAAATACCAGTCGAGTGTCGATTGTGAACTGCGGATCGGTTGAAGAGATGGAGCCGATCGAGAGGGGTTCTGTTCCGGTGTTCTGAATAAGCAGAGTCCAGAGCGGATAGGAACGCATGCGGACGTTACCATACTCGTGCTCATCGGCCAAGGGGGTAGCGTCAGGGCCGGAGTTGACGCCGAAGCCGTGCATAGTCAGGCCGACAGTGGGTGTAATCAAGTCATTGCAGAACACCGTCGCAGTCGCAGCGATGGCGCCTATCACCGTGGGCTGATAGACTATCGAGATGGTATCGACGTTGCCGGCGGCGATCAGCATCGGAAAGGTGGCGGAACTCGTTACGCTCGCGGGGCCACTGATGAGCATGCTATCAACTTGCAGATCGGCAGTGCCGACGTTTTGGACGATGCAGTGCCAGGTCGAAGGTGTGGTGAGCACCACAGAGCCGAAGTCGTGATCTGTTTCGGGGATTTCGATATCGGGAGTCCCGGCGCCGGAGAGATTGATCTTGTAGATCTTGTCGAAGCTGTTCGAGCCGCCGTTGTCGCAGTACCAGAGATGCGTGCCGTCCCAGACGATACCGGCAGGGTCAACGTCTTCGGAAGCGTGGCTGTCGATGAGTGCGCCGGTGGTGCTGTCGACGAGATAGAGCATGTCGCCCCAGTAGTCGGCGATCCAGAGGTTGCCGCTCGCCAGACAGATGTCCCAGGGCTGATTGTCGGGAGCGGCGAACTGCTTAAGGACGGCACCGCTGGAGTTCACCTTGTAGACGGTTCCGGGGTCGGGGTAGTAGCGTGTCACCCAGAAATTGCCATTGTCGTAGGCGATGCCGGCCATATATGTCGCGGGAAGGTTGAACTGCGTGATCAGCGATCCACTCAACGAAAACTGCATTGCCTTTGCCGGCTGCGAAGAACTGGGGTGATCGGTGGTCCAGAGATTGGTGCCGTCAAAAGTCAGACCGTAAGCATCCTCGTGTGTGCCGGTACATTGCAGGACGTAGCTGCCGTTGGCGGGGTTCAAGCGGTAGACGTTGCTGCCGTTGACACCATAGATGCCGAAGTAGATGTTGGTACCATCCCAGGCGAGACCAGAGGCGCCCTCTGGGATCTCGTAAGTTGCGACAATGGTCCAGGCGCGAGGTGAGGCTTCACCTACCGGGCCCGTGGCCGAAGTGGTTACCAGTAATGCGATGGCCAGCAGCCATGCGGGTCTTAGCCAATGATTCATGACTTGACTCCCTTCCCTGCCGCAACCGGGCAGACGGGAAATTGTGGACTTTGCGACCGTATTTTAGAAGAGTTACCTGGAATGAATATAGCCAGACGGCGAGGGCTGTCAAGGGCATGAATAAAGATTCGATACCGTGTAGCAGGAGGCCTGCCGGCACGATTCACGCGATTCCAATCGAGTGGGAGGCGGCAGGTTATTCTTTAAGCGGCAGTTTTGTCCGCCTGACCCAGGTTGGCGCCGAGTCAGTATTCTGCCGCAGAAGCAGATTCAGTTGGGCGGCATGGTGTTGCACGTGGCGCATATTATAGAGCAGCAGTTGGGCGAAACTGAAGTCGCTCTGGCCAAAGTCACGGTAAGCTTGATGGGCAGACTCTTCGGTCAGGGTCGCAATAGTCCGGCGGCATTTTTGGCGGCCATGCTCTAAATAGCTGAGTAATTCGTCCTTTGAGTAGACCCGATCGGGCAATACGCCAGCGGGGTCGAGTTCTTCCAGACCAAAGGGAGCGGGCGGGGCAAATCCTTCCTCGGTGGGCGAGAGATAGAGATCGAGCCAGAAGAGGGCGTGGAAGGCGGTGTACCAGTATTCTGGATTGCGTGAGCGATCAGACCAGAGTTGGTCGGGGCAGGCGCGAATGGCGTTTTCGAGCATGTCAATGCAGCCGCCGAACTGTTGCCAGACCAGGTTTTTCCAGGCATCGTGCATAGACCGAATTCCTTCCATTGAAACATTGTGGCCTAATTAGCTCCCGGTTTAGCATAGGCGCGAATGGGAGGCAGCGCAATCACATTTTCTGCCGGTCCGAGAAATGACGACAAACGCGTGTGTTTTGGCAAAGGTGCGGGAGAGGGCGAGGAGATAATGTGCAGAGAACTTCTGATGAAGTTGAAACATCTTGGACGCGGCGGCAGTCATATATCAATGAACAGTCTCGATAACGTGTTGTCTTGTTAGGGAGTCCCCATGGCTTTTAAGTGGCGATCGAAAAAGGCGCTTTTTATCACGCTGGGTGTCGTTGTTGTCCTGATCCTGGTCATTGCGATGAACATGGGATCGGGCAATGAAGCGACGGCCGTACAGGCCGACCTGGCGTTTAAGGATGATATTTCGGAAATTGTATCGGCATCGGGCCGCATTCAGCCGCAGACCAAGGTCGACATCACAGCGGAGGTATCGGCCCAGATCATCAAGATCTATGTCAAAGAAGGCGATCTGGTTGCGCGCGGCGACTTGTTGTTGCTGCTCGATACAATCCAATTGCAGTCGGATGTGTCACAAGCGCGTTTCAGTCTCGATGAAATCTCATCGCGGGCCGAGGCGGGCAAGGCGCAACTGGAGATCGACAAGCTGGAAGCCGAGCGGCAGCGAAAGCTCTATGAGCAGAATCTTGGCTCGGAGAATGCCGCGAGCACGGCACGTTACAACTTTGAAAACTCAGAGGCCAATTATAGGGCATCGCTGGCTCAGGTGGAGACGGCGCGCGCCAGACTGGAAAAGGCCGAAGACAATCTTTCCAAGACATCGATCCGGGCCCCGATGGACGGTGTATTGACATATTTGAGCGTCGAAGTCGGCGAGATTGCCCAGGCGCAGACGGCTTTCACGCAGGGTCAGACGCTGATGACGATTGCCGATTTGTCGGTGTTTGAGGTCGAGATCGATGTCGACGAGAGCGAGATCGCGAAGGTAGGGATCGGGCAGAAGGCCAAGATCAAAGTGGACGCGTTCCGCGACACGAGTTTTGTCGGCACGGTCGTCGAAATCGGCAATTCGGCGCTTGTCGCCGGCCAGGGGACCGACAATTACACCACCAGTTTTCGCGTCAAGGTGCGCTTTGACGCCGCTGAGGTGACGTTCCGTCCCGGGATGTCGGCGACGGTAGACATTACAACCAGCCAGGCTGAGGACGCGCTCCTTGTTCCTTACGCAGCATTAGTTACGCGGGAGTTTGACCCCGACTCGCTCAAGACAAAGGCTGAGACGAAGCAAGAAGATGGCGGCCTGGTGCAACAGGCCAACGCAGCTCAGGCCGATCCCCCGACCGACCAGGCCGGCTCGCGCAAGAAAAGCGACAAGACCAAGAAGACGGGGATATTCGTGATTCGCGGCGGGAAAGCGGAGTTCGTCGAGATCAGCACCGGGATTGCAGATGAGCGCAATATCGTCGCGCTTTCGGGGGTAGCCCCGGGCGACACGGTGATTTCCGGCTCCTACCAGACGCTGCGCAAGATCAAGGCCGGTGAAGCCGTGACCATCGAACAATCTTCACTCGACCGGATGAACGAGAAGTAGCGACTGCGGAGCGACAGCAGACGTTTCTTATGGTTATCTTCTCCCTGATCAAAGAATCACTGGCGGCGCTGTGGGCGAATCGCCTCCGCTCGGCATTGACTGTGCTGGGGATGACAATGGGGGTAACTTCGGTAATCGCGATCGTCTCGACGGTTGAAGGGATGCAGAATAATCTCGAGGACGCGTTTGCTTCGCTGGGTTCGAACACGTTCATGGTGACGCGCTTCGGTTTCGGTCTCACGATGCAGGAATACCTGGAGCGAATGAAACGGCGGAAGTTGACGCGCGGACTGATCGAGCCGATTGAGGAGGGTTGTCCCGATTGTGCGGAAGTAGGAGCAGAGGCCTACGGATCGGACATGGTCAAGTATGCGGACACGCGGATGCCGTGGGTATCGGTCGAAGGACATACGCCCAACATGCTCTCGATGCGCGATCTCGACGTAGCTGCGGGCCGCTATCTTTCCTGGGAAGATGATGCCCGGCGCAAGCAGGTCGCGTTTATCGGGCAACGGGTGAAGGAACGTCTGTTCGAGGAGATGAACGCGATCGGCGAGAGAATCCGCATCGGGCAGAACGAATTCGTCGTGATCGGCGTTGCCGAAGAATTGGGCGGGATGCTGGGTGAGGATATGGACGAGTTCATTGCGATTCCCCTCTCCACACACCAGAAGATCTATAAGCAGCCGGGCAATCCGGTCAATCTTGTGATTAGTGCAGTTTCTATGGAACGGCGCGAACCGGCGATGGACCAGGTACGAACGGTGCTGCGATCGGCGCGGCATATCTCATACGACGACGCGGATGATTTTACGATTATGACGCCGGATGCGATACTGAGCTTCATCAACGACCTGACGCGCGGATTTCGCGTGGTGATGATTTCGCTGCCGCTGCTGTCGATCATTATCGGCGGGATCGTGATCATGAATATCATGATGATCTCGGTAACGGAGCGGACGCGCGAAATCGGCATCCGCAAGTCTATCGGCGCGCGCCGGCGGCATATCCTGATACAATTTCTGTACGAGTCGACGATCCTCTCGTTGCTGGGCGGGTCGGCCGGGATACTGTTTGGCGTGATGATCGGCGAGCAGGTGCTGACTTCCCTATTGGATATCTATGTCACGCCGACCACGCTGGCGATCACGCTGGGGTTCGGTATCTCGATGGCGGTAGGATTATTCTTTGGTATGTATCCGGCGGTGCGCGCTTCGCGTTTTGACCCGATCAAGGCGTTGAGTTATGACTAAGTGGACGCAGCGTGTTTGGGAGACGCGCGAAGGGATGCGCCTGGCGCTGGATGCCGTGCGCTCGAACAAATTTCGCAGTTTGATGACGATTATCGGGGTGATGGTCGGTGTCGGAGCGGTCATCCTGGTCAATACGATCATGGACGGGTTCACGGCTTACGCCGAATCTTCGATCGACAAAATCGGCAGCAACGTGATGTACATCACGCAATGGGATGAACACACTGATTTTGACAATTTGACCGAAGAGCAGCGGCGGCGCAAAGATATAACGATGCGGGAGGCCGAAGCGATCGAGGAATGGTGTCCGCTGGTCAAGGCGGTGGCGCCGCAGAAGCGCGCGATGAACAACATCGCCAAGTACGGCAGCAAGTCGATCCGCAACCCCGACGATTTCCGCGGCTGCTGGCCGAGCCAGATGGTGGTTACCAACAGAGAGATTACCTTCGGCCGGTTTATCGACGAAAACGACATGCGTCGCGAAACGATGGTCTGCGTGATCGGACCGGAGGTAGCGGATGCGCTGTTTGACGCTCATGAGGAGGCGGTAGGCAAGGAAGTGCGGATCAACGGCTGGAAGTTCACGGTGATCGGTGTTCAGGCACGGGTTGACGACTTGTTCGGGATCAGCGAGAACGATTTTATTTATATCCCGATGACGACTTTTGACCGCCTGTATCCGAATACGACCTCGGTGACTTTGATGTGCAGCGCGACGTCGCGCACGCAGTTTGGCGAGGCGATGGATCAGGTGATCAACGCCCTGCGGCGGGTGCGGCAAGTGCGTCCGGATGAGGAGAACAATTTTGGGATACTCACGCAGGATAGATTCAAAGATGAGGTAGCAAATATCACTTCGAAAGTGCAATTGGGGGCGACAGCCGTGGCGTGCGTGGGGCTGTTGGTGGGTGTGATCGGCGTCATGAACATCATGCTGGTGGCGGTGACGCAACGGACACGCGAGATCGGCGTACGCAAGGCTGTGGGGGCGCGGAAGCAGAATATCCTTTTCCAATTCCTGGTTGAGGCGGCAACTTTGACGATGCTGGGGGGCGGCATCGGCATAATATTCGGCGCAGGACTGGGTTGGGTGGTAACGACTATCCTGGAATGGCGCTACTTTTTCTCCCCGACGTGGGCGATGATCGGACTTGTGATGTCTGCGGGGACGGGCATTATCTCCGGGATGTATCCGGCCTGGCGGGCGGCCAGAATCGACCCAATCGTGGCGCTGCGGTACGAATAGTCTCCGATCGGTCCACAATATTTGTCTTCTTTGTAACTACTTACAAAACAACGTCATACGCGCGAATGCAACGCCTATTGACTAATTATCAAGAGTGGGTATATTGGTCTAAATTCGTCGCACCAGAAGTTGACGAGCTTGCGACGACTGATCTACTCCTGTCAAAAGCCCAGGCCGTGTGCCTGGCCTCGTCACCAACTTTGGTTACCACGCGCATTGAGCCTGCCCCGCGCCCGGCCCGGTGCCATCAACAGAGGAGGACTTCGTGCCCGCACCGTTGAGACTTCTAAAGTATTTCGCACTCGCAGGTCTGCTGCTGACGATTGTCGGCACCGCCGTTGTCAAGGCGAACGAGTATGAGGTTATTCCAATCGAGCAGGCGATTCGGGAATCCCGTGAGGCGCATGATATCGAACGGATGGCGAAGGCGAGGCGATTAGAGGCTGTCCGCCAGGCGCAAGCGGAATTAGGGATTCGAGGGGCCATACCGACGCAATACCAATATGATGTGAATTTCTACCGCATTGACATGAACGTCAATATCACAACGGAGATCATTACCGCGGGCGTTGACATGACCTCGACGACCACGCAGGACAGCGTGACGTTTTGCGAGATCGATCTCTTCTCAAACATGACGATCGACTCGATTCTCGTCGACGGCGCGCCGGCGACCTACACCCGAAACGTCAATGTCGTGACAGTGAACCTGCCGGTGCAGAAGGACAGCGGCGAGGTCTTCACGGTATCCACTTACTACTACGGGCATCCGGTCGAGGGCGGATTTCAGGCTTTTTCGTTTGATTCCTATGGCGGCAATCCGGTGATTTCGACCTTGTCGGAGCCGTATCTCGCGCGCACCTGGTGGCCGTGCAAGGATCACCCGGACGATAAGGCGGACTCGGTTGATATTGTCATCACGTATCCGAGCAACCTGTTCTGCAGTTCAAACGGTAAGTTGATCGCGAATCTGGATTTGGGAAACGGAACGCGCGAGACCTACTGGAAAGTGCGCTACCCGATCGCCACCTATTTGATCAGTCTGGCGATGTCGAATTACTCGACGTGGCGCAACTGGTTTAAGTACACGCCGACAGATTCGATGCCGGTGGACTATTGGGTTTACCCGTCACAACTGGCGACGGCGCAAGCGGGCTATGCGCCGACCGTGCCGATGTTGGACACGTTGTCGCGGATGTTCGGGCTTTACCCGTTTATCAACGAGAAGTATGCGATGTCGATGTTCAACTGGGGCGGCGCCATGGAGCATCAAACGAATACCTCGATAATCAACGGCTACTTTGCACAATCAATCATCGTGCACGAAATGGGGCACCAGTGGTACGGCGACATGATCACCTGCCGTGACTGGCATCATATTTGGATGAACGAAGGGTTTGCCTCTTACACGGAAGCCCTGTGGTTTGAATCGACAGGAGGCTTCACGGCCTTGCGCGACTACATGAACGGTATGCGGTACACTTCGGGAGGATCGATTTACTGCGTCGACACGACCGATGTGTGGGCGATCTTCAGTTCGCGCGTTTACGACAAAGGCGCCTGGGCGCTGCACATGCTGCGCGGCGTGGTTGGCGACGAAAACTTCTTTGATATTCTGGCGGCTTACTACGACGATCCGCGATTCAAGTGGAAAGACGTGACAACCGAGGGATTCCGCGATTTGTGCGAAGAAGTGACAGGAATGGATCTGCATCCGTTCTTCGAAGATTGGATCTACGGGACGTACTATCCGCGCTATGCCGTGTCATACACTTATGACCAAGTCAGTCCGGGCGTGTACCGCGTGTACGTACATATCAGGCAGTTCCAGACGACGACTCCCCTGGTGTTCGATATGCCGAGTGTCGATATCTCGGTATACAACGGTACGTATCATGATTTCAGCGTACCCAACACGCAGCGTGATCAGGATTACATCTTTGAAGTGACCGGTTCGGCGCCGACCTCGGTAAGCATTGACCGCAACGATTGGATCCTCAAGACAACCAGCACGGAATCTTACGCCGTGCACATCATTTACGATACGCTGCGGGCCGGTGATCAGAACGTGAGTTACAGTGATTCAGTGATCGTGCGCGGCGGAACCAAGCCGTACACCTTCCAGATTGCGGGCGGCAGCCTTCCGACCGGACTGTCTTTGAGTTCATCGACCGGGATCATCAGCGGAACACCGAGCGATTCGGGGAATTTCCTGGTGTCGATTCGAGCGACGGGGGTCAGCGGCGGGTCCGACACCAAGGACTTCACATTCCGGATTGAGCCGCAGAGCTTCGTCAAAGGCGATGCCGACGGCAACGGCATGGTGAATATCTCCGATGCCGTGTACCTGATTGGTTACGTTTTCAGTGGCGGATCGGCACCCAGCCCGCTCCTTGCCGGCGATGCGGATTGCAACGGAATCATTACGGTCTCGGATGCGGTGTACTTGATCAGCTACATCTTTTCAGGTGGTCCGGCGCCCTGTTAGTCACTTGGAGTTTCATCGTCCGAATTAGAAACGAGTCGGAAGCGAGCTGCTTCCGGCTCGTTTTCTTGCGGGCTAATCTTGTCGCAGCACTTTGGCGGGCGAGTCGAGAACAGCGCGCAGGGTGTGCGCGCTGACAGCAGTCAGGGCCACGGCGGAAGTTACGGCGGCAGCCAGAAGAAAACTCCCGGCAGACAGGTCGATGTGGTAGGCGAAGTTCTCCAGCCAGCGGCTGGCGGCATACCACGCCAGCGGCAACACAATCAGGTTGGCGACGAGAACAAGCATTACATACTCGCGATTGATTGTGGCAAGGACCTGCGGGATGGAGGCACCGAGCACTTTACGGATTCCGACTTCGCGGCTGCGGCGGACAGCGGTGATACCCGCGAGGCCAAAGATACCGAGCGCGGCAATCCCGACGGCAAAGACCGCAGAGCTCGTCATGATTTTGGACCAGCGGCGCTCGGCTTGATACTGCTGCGCGAGGTCGTCTTCGAGGAAGCTCCATTCGCACTTGAGGCCGTTGGTTACCTTTTCGTAGGCACGCTCCACCGCAGCGGTGGCCACGGGTATGTTTGAATCATCAATACGCACCAGCAATTGGAAAAAGGGATAGAGGTCCTTGGTGAAGAGCACGGCCGGGCCGATCTGTTCGTGGAGCGAGAGGAAGTGATAGTCTTTCACGACGCCGACGATGGTCGGGGTACCGAGTTGATCAAACGTGGTGTCGAGAGCCGGAACCGTTGAACCTACGGAGAAGCGCGGGCCGAGTTCTTTCAACAACGACTCGTTTACAATGATGGGATTGGCGAGATCGGCGGTCGGATCGGCTGCGAAGTCACGACCGGCGACGATGGTCATGTTGAGGGTTGAGATATAGGCTGGGTCAACACGGTAGAGATAGGCCGTGAAGTGTTTATTGTCGGAGGTCCAGCCCGTGGCGTCGTAGCCGCGATTGAACGACGCGGAGGTAGCGCTGATTCTGACAATGCCGGGGGCGCCGGAGAGTTCATGACGCAGGCGTTGCAGGAAGTCAACGTCCGAGATGCTGTTATCGGGCGGGCGTTGGACCACCATGACGGCCTGAGGAGAGTAGCCCAGCGGCCTTGAACTGAGATGCCGGCTTTGCTGGTGCATTATAATTGTAGCAGCAACCAGAAAGAGCGACAGGCCGAGTTGCACGACGATCATGCCGCGCATGACAACTCCGGAGCGCGCGACAGTGACGGCGCGGCGCAACATCTCAGCCGGTTGCGGACGCGACAATAACAATGCCGGCGCGAGACCCGCGATGAGGCCGGTGAGAATGGCGATCGCAAGGCCGAAGACGATCAGAAGAGAGGTGGAGTGGCCCGACGACTGGAGCGTGCGGCCGACAAACTCGCCGAACGCGGGAAGCGAGAGTTCGGCGAGTGCAGCGCCGAGGATCAAGGCGGCGAGCGCGAGGAGGAGCGACTCGGCCAGAAATTGTCCGAGGAGTTGACGGCGGGCAGCGCCGAAGAGCTTGCGGACGGCGACTTCCCTGCCCCGGGCGGCACCGCGAGCGATCCCGAGGGTAACGTAGTTGATACCGGCAATTGCGAGAATGGCCAGGGCAATGGCGCCAAGGATGTACGAATTGCGAGGGTCGGAACCGCCGGCGGCGGGATCGAGATGAACTTTCTTAAGGGGGCGTAACGACAGCGGCATGGGCGCCTTGCTTTGGCGATCAGTCCAGTGGCGCTCGATGATCCCGGTGAGCTGAGTCGTGTCAAGTTCCGCAAGCGGCCGGTCGAACTCGACAAAGGTGCGAACGCGCCACCAATTCCAACGCGAAGAAGCCTGTTCGTAGCGAAAGACGGCCTTCATGGGCACGACGATTGAGAATTGGATGGTTGAATTCGCCGGAACGTCGGCAGCGACGGCGGCCACGGTAAATGAGCGACGCTCGCCATAGAAGAACATCTCCATGGACTCGCCGACGACGTCGAGGTGTCCGAAGTATTTGCGGGCGCTCGATTCGGTGAGGACGACTTCTGTGGGCGAGGCAAACAATCTGTCTGTCGTGCCTTCCAGCAAGGGGAAGTTGAAGATAGTGAAGAGAGCCGGATCGGCGAAGGTGATGTAGTCGACAGCCTGGACATTCCCCGCAACAACGTGCACTTGATCGGCTCCGCTGATACGGACGAAGTTGCGCGCCGCCGGGTGTTCCTCCACAATCGCCGGTCCCAGCGGCAACGGCATATGCGCGATCGGCAGCAGTTGGCCATCGCCGTGATCGCGATAGGCAATCGCGTTGGCAATGTAGTCGGCTCTTGAATGAAAACGATCATAGGAAAGCTCGTTCTGAATAAACTGGAAGATCAGCAGAGCGGCGGCAAAACCGCAGGCGAGTCCGCAGAGGTGAATCAGCGCGTAGCCGGGATGTTTGCGAAAATTGCGGGAAGCAACGACGAAGAAGTGCTTGATCATGACTTCACCACGCGCCCGTCGAGCAAGCCGATAATGCGCGAACCATAAGCGGCATTCTTATCGGAGTGCGTTACCTGCACAATTGTCGTGCCGGCGCGATTGAGCCTGGTGAACAGTTCCATGATTTCTTCACCCTGCGCCGAATTCAAATTCCCCGTGGGTTCATCGGCAAGAATGATGTCGGGATTGCTGATGACGGCACGCGCAATACCGACGATCTGTTGTTGGCCGCCGGAAAGCTGGGTCGGGAAAAGGTCCTTTCTCCCAACGATGTTAAAGCGATCGAGTGATTCGGCGACCCGGGCTTTGCGTTCGGACGCAGGGACATCCTGGTAGAGCAACGGCGTTTCGAGATTCTCGTAGACGGTCAATTCATCGATCAAGTGGTAGCTCTGAAAGACGAAGCCGATGTGCTGTTTGTAGAGCTGCGCGCGCTGCTTGTCTTTCAAACCGGTGACATCCCGGCCGAGGAAAATCAGTTGGCCATCGGAAGGTGAATCGAGCAGGCCGAGGATATGGAGAAGCGTAGATTTGCCGGCTCCGGAGGGTCCCATGATTGAAACGAACTCCCCGCGCGCCACAGCAGCCGAGACATCCTGAAGGACGTAGGTGCGGCCAGAGCCGGACGGGTACCAGCGCGAGGCATGCCGGAGTTCGATTACTGTGTCAGTGTGCGATCTGAGCGTCGTCGCTGCGGGCGCGGTCGTCCGATCAAGATTCTTGTCCACAAGGCCTCCTATTCGTAGCGCAGCGATTGCACGGGGTTAGCAGTCGCCGCTTTGGTTGTCTGCATCAGGACAGTGAGAATGGCTGCCATGAGCGCTCCGAGCCCGGCGAGCACAAAGGTCCACCAGGCGATATCCACGCGAAAGGCGAAGTTGCTGAGCCAGGACTGCATGGCGAAGTATCCGATGGGGGCCGCGATGATGCCGGCGATCACGATGCCGACTACAAACTCCCGCAAGTGCAAAGAAATCAATGAGCCAATGGAGGCCCCAAGGACCTTGCGGATACCGGTCTCTTTTGTGCGTCGGGCGATCCGATACGAGGTCAGACTGATCAGACCCAGCGATGCGATGAGGACCGCCAGGATCGTGTACATGAGAAGGATACTTCCTGCGGTCTGCTCAGACTGATAGGACGCTGCGAAGGAGTCGTCAAGGAATGAGTAGTTGAATGGCCGCGACGGCGCAACTTGGGTCCAGAGCTGCTGCAGTTCCGCCAAGGTCGTCGAGAGATTGTTCGAGGCAACCTTGATGGCCAGGTTAGTCGGACGGGTTGGATCCATAAACAACATCAGCGGGCGAATGGGCAAGTGCAACGAGGCATAGTTGTAGTCTTTCATGACGCCGATGACATTGATTTTGAGATCGGGCGGTTGGATGAGGTTGCGACCAACGGGGTCAGTCCAGCCCAGCCGCGTTGCTGCGGTTTCGTTGATAAGGCAAGGCAGCGAGTTTTCCGACGCGGCCTGAGTCGGATCGAAGTTACGCCCAGCCACAAGCTGAATGCCGAAGGTCGCCAGATAGTCTTCGTCGACGACATTGAGATTGAAGAGTAATTGTTGATCGGGAGGACCATTCTCCCAATTGAACGAAGCAGAGGACTGTTGCGCCGAGCTGGGAAGCGATCCGATTGCCGTAATCGATTGCACAGCCGCGTGCGAGCCGAGGGCGGCCTTGAGCGCCGGGACGAGGTCCTTCAGTTCCTGACCGGCGAGCGGGACGGTAATGATCTGGCTGCGGTTGTATCCGAGGTCCCGAGAGTTGAAATATTCGAGTTGGCGATATACAGTGAAAGTCGAAATGATCAGCACGATTGAGGCAACGAATTGAACAATGACGAGGCCGTTTCGCAATACTGATGCCAAGGAGGCGGAACCGTGATCGCGGCGTATCGTAATTGCCGGCCGCAGCGCGGAGAGCCAGAGCGCGGGATACAAACCGGCTCCAAGACCGACCAACAGCCAGACCGCCACAATAATGCCGAGCGATGGAAGATCAAGGGCATAGAAGCGTTCGACGGGGCTACCAAGCCAGCGATTAGCGGCGATCATGAGCAACTCGGCTACTACAAGAGAAAAGGCAGTTGCCGCACCGGCAGTCAGGAGAGACTCTCCGAGGAACTGCGCAATTAATCGCGGGCGGCCGGCGCCGAGCACTTTGCGTACGCCGATTTCACGGTCACGATTGAGCGCGCGGGCCGTGGCGAGATTGGTGTAGTTGACGCAGGCAATGATCAGGACGAAGAGCGCGGTCAGGCCGAACATCCACAACAGGGCAGGCGCGCGCCGGATGCCGAAGTCGCTCTGAAGATTCGGGGTCAGGTGCATCTCGCGAATCGGCTGCAGCTGCAGTTGCGGGGGCGTGCCGTCGGGGCGAAAGCGCTGAAGAATGTCGACAAATCGTGCATCGGTACCAATCGGGACACTGGAGCTACGCAATAATGCAAACGTATGGTAGGCATTGGTGCGCCAATCGTGCAGATAGGTGCCGGCGGCCGTCGCCGCATGGGTGGACATGGTGACGACGATTTCAGGGCGAAAGCTCAGGTTCTGCGGTAATGGCTCGAGGACGCCGGAGACGGTCAGATCGACACGATTGTCGAGACGAATGGACTTCCCAAGGGGATCTTCATCGCCGAAGTAGCGCCGGGCGACGGCGTCACTTAAAACGACCTTGTCCGGGCCGCGAAGAACCGTGGCGCGATCGCCCCGCTGCAGCGGCAAGGCGAAGATTTCGAGGATATTCGAGTCGGCATAGTATACTGATGATTCATAGAAGCGTTTCTCGCCGACGGCGAACAACAAAGAAGCCGGCGCTTGAACGCGGGCAACCTGTCCGAATTCCGGGAATTCGGCTGCCAGGACGGGGGCAAGATTAAAGGGCATCGGTGCGATATGAAAATCACCGGTCGCGAAGCCCTGCTTGCCTATGACGCGCACGATCCGATCGCCGTTGGGCCAGTCACGATCGTAGCTCGTTTCAAAGCGGAGCCAACTTGTCGTGACCAGGAAGCAGGCGAGACCCAGACCCAGCCCCAAGATTGTGAGGACGGAGTAAGCCCGCTGCCGCGCGAACTGGCGCCAAGCGACCATCAGATAGTGTTTGATCATCGGGCATCCTCCTTGAGGTTATTCATAGCGCAGTGATTGAACGGGGTTGGCAATTGCGGCGCGAGTGGTTTGAATAATCACGGTAGCAAGCGCGAGCACAAGCGTGGCAAGGCCGGCACAGACAAACAACCACCAGGGGGTGGATGTACGATAGGCGAACCCGGCCAGCCAGTTGCGGCTGAGGAACAAAGCCACGGGCCAGGCGATGAGGTTGGCAAGCAATAGCCAGTTGATGTACTCCCGAACGTGCAAACGAATCAAGCTCAAGGTGGAGGCACCCATGACCTTTCGGATTCCGACTTCCTTGGTGCGGCGTTCAATACTGAAGGAGGCCAAACCGAAAAGACCGAGGCAAGCCAGGGCGATGGCAAGGATCGCAAAGACGGCGATTGTCTTCTGCATGCGAATTTCCTGCGCATAGAGACGATCGAAGGCCTGATCCAGAAAAAACGAACGATACGGCGTGTTCGGCAAAACGCGGCCGGCGGTCGATTCGATGGCGGCGAGGGTTTTCGGAAGATCGGAGCCGGCGAGTCGCAGCACAAGATTGGCGTAGCCGCCGTCTTGCGGAAACAACACGAGCGGAGCGATGGCGTCCCGGAAAGACGAGAAGTGGAAATCCTGTACGACACCGACCACCGTGGCAGGAAGGCTATCATCAAGGAACATCGTCTTCCCTACCGCATCGTCCCAACCAATGCGTTTGCGAGCGGTTTCGTTGATCAAGCAGACTTCGGATTCGCCAGCCCGGAAATTGCGACCTGCAGTCAGCGAGAGATTGAAAGTCTGGAGGAACTGCGCGTCGACGTTATTCGTGTTGAAGAGAATCTCTTCCCCGGGATTCTGCCCTTCCCAATTGTAGGTCGATGACCAGACGATCTGGTGAGGAAGTTGCGCGACGGCAGTCGCGTTGTTAACATCTCGAAGCTGCGATAATTGTTGTTGGAGCGTCTCATAGTGTTGGCGCGCTTCCTCGCCGCGCAACGGAATTACGAGGAGCTGTTCGGCTTGAGTGCTCAGGGCCGTCGCAAGCATGAACTGTTGTTGGCGGAAGATGACGGCGGTAAACACGATGAGGACGACCGATGCGCCGAACTGGAGGATTACCAAAATCCGCCTTACCTGCCGGCCACTCTGGCGATGGTCGCGAAGCATCCTGGAGGGTGAGTGACGCGCCAGCGTAAAGGCGGGAATGGTGCCCGCGGCAGCGCCGGTCAGGAGCCACACCAGAGGCATGATGACAAGCACAAAGGGATCGCGCAGTGCCTCGCGCGGCAAGTCGGGATTGAGAATATCGCGAAGAACCGGAAAGGCCAGTTCGATTAATGCAAGGGCAATGAGGACAGCGCCGGCCGACGCGATCAGCGCCTCCCAGACAATCTGGCGGCGAATCTGCCCCAAGGCGGCGCCCAGGCAGCTTCGGACGCCGAATTCACGCAGTCGCAATCCGGCACGGGCCGTAGCCAGATTGACATAGTTGATACACGCGATAAGGAGAATCATAACGGCGACGGTGGCAAACAACCAGAGCCGCCGGGGATCCGCGACGTTCGCGTTGTCGGCAACCAGCGCGGGGCCGAGATGAATGTCGGAAACGGCTTGCGCGTAGAGCCGGGTCGTGGTGTCATTGCGGCGAAACTGCTTGAGCGCCGGTTCGAGTCTGGCCGCGAAGTGAGCAAATTCGGTTCCCGGTCTGAGCAGCACATAGGTTGAGTAGCCATTTGAACCCCAGCTTTCGCGGCGCTGCTCTGACCAGTCATCGCTGACCGTCGGCAGTGAGATCACGAGCGACGTTGCGAGATGACTATAGGAAGGCATCGGACTCATGACACCGGTAACCACGAGGTCGCTTTGATTGTTGACTCTCAATGTCTTCCCGATCGGATCTTCGTCGCCGAAGTATTTCTCAGCAAGCGTCGAGGAGATCACGGCGGATGACTTGCGATCGAGCACGCTCGCCGCATTACCGGCGAGCAGCGGATAGTCAAAGAGCTCAAAGAAGTTGCTGTCGGCGTAGATCAAGCCGGCCTCGAAAGCCCGTGTCGCGCCGCGGCTGAGCACAATACCAGGGCCGTACCACAGGCGCAACGAGGCTTCGACTTCGGGGAATTCCCGCGACAAAGCCGGGCCAAGCGGAAAGGGCGTAACAGCGACATCGAGATTACCGGAAGAATACTCCTGTACATTATAGATGCGGTAGAGTCGCTCGGCTTTGTTGTGGAACTTGTCGTAGCCGGTTTCAAAGCGTAGCCAGGCGGCGATCGCGAGGACGGCTCCGATACCGACGGCGAGACCGAAGACGCCGATGAGTTGATGTGTTTTCTGCCGCCGCATCTGACGCAAGTAGTGCCTGAGGTAATGGCCGATCATGGGATACTGCCCTTTCCTATTCTGTGCGCAGGACTTCCGTGGGGTTAGTGAGTGCCGCCCGCAAGGACTGAACTGAGGCAGTTGCCAGGACGATTGTCAGCAAGAGCGTCAGGCCGAGAGCAAATGGCCAAACAGAGAAACCGACGCGATAAGCAAAACCGGCCAGCCAGTGACCGACGGCAAAGTATGCTAGCGGCCAGGCGATCAGATTGGCCGCAGCCACCAGAATCAAGAAATCGCGATTGAGAAGGGTGACCAGTTGAAACGACTTTGCGCCGAGCACCTTGCGGACGCCAATTTCCTTACGGCGGCGGGCGACGGCCAAGGCGGTGAGCCCAAAGACACCGAAGCAGGCGACGATCACGGCCAAGGCAGCCGCCGAGCGAACGATTCCGGCCCAGCGGTCGAAGCGACGATACTGAGCTTCGATATGCTCGTCCATAAATTCATATCCGAAGGGGAGCGCGGGTGCGATACGCAACCAGGCTTCCTGAATGTTCTTCATTGTGACGGCGATTTGCTCGGGGCGAATGCGAACAAAGGCGAAGCGGATTGCGCCCGCCCACTCGTTTCCCGACTGAACATGCAGCAAGGCGATCGGTTCGATCGGTTCAGAGAGCGAACGAATATGATAGTCACGAACGACGCCGATAATTTCCGAGTTATCAAAACCGGGAACGGCTTTGCCGAGTGGATCTTCCCAGCCAAGGGTCTTGGCGAACGTCTCATTAACGATGACCTGATCGCGAGAGTGACGTAAGCCGGCGCGGAAGGGCGTGCCTTTGAGCAGCTCAAGATCCATCGTTGTCAGATATTCATGATCAACGGTGTTGAGGAACACGGTGAACAGCGTGGAGTCAGGCCCATAGGGCAGAGAATTGCGTACGCCACCGCCGGTGAAAGACGTACCGGAAGCAGAGACTGAAAGCACGCCGGCGGCGGGTGTGAGCGAAGCCCTCAGTCGCTCAATTATCGCGAGTCGCTCCTCGCCGTTGACGCCGCGCAGGTCGAGCATCACGAGCTGCTCGCGATCAAAACCGACCGGGGCATGATGCAGGTATTCCAATTGACGTGACATGGTGAGGCTGATGACGATCAATACTGCCGAGAGTGTAAACTGGAGCGTGACCAACAGGCGCGTCGCGAATCCGCCGGAAAGCAAGAGGGCGCGGCCGCGAACGGCCTGGACCGCATTGGCGCGTGTCAGGACAAGAGCCGGATAGCCGCCGGCAAGCAGCGCGGTGAGAATCACGAGTGCGACGATGCCGAGAGTCCACGGGCCATTGGTCAGGAGGACGGAGGAGATCGTTTTGCCGGCGAGCGCATTAAACATCGGCAGAGCCAACTCGGCGAGCGCCAGGGCCAACAGCAGTGCCAGGATTGAGACGACAAGAGATTCGGCGAGAAGTTGGCCGTAGAGCTGCGCGTCGCGCGCCCCCATCACGCGCCGGACACCAATCTCGCGGATGCGGCGCTGCGAGCGGCCGATCGCAAGAGTCGTGAAGTTGATACAGGCGAGTACCAGTACGATCAGCCCGATGCCGCCGAGCAGGTAGAAGTTGGCCGGCGCAGTCGTCCGGGCCTCACTTTCAATCTCCGGCGACAGGTGAATTTGATCAAGAGGCTGGAGTGTGTAAACCCAATCCTGGTCCGAGCCGGCACGGCGCGGAACGATGTTGGCGGCGGCCTGAATGTCGGCCTCGGCTTTCTGAGGTCCGACGCCCGGACGAAGACGAATGTAGGTTTCGGCACAGGTGAGGTTCCAGCCCAGTTGCCAATCGAAGTACTTGCCAAACTCTTCGCTGCGCAAAAGAGACACGTAGCTGATGCTCGAATTGGCGGGCGTATCCTCAATCACGGCAGATACGATATAGGGGTGTTGTCTGCCGCTGATAGTAACTGTGAGCGACTGGCCGACTACATCGGCGCTGCCAAACAGCCGTTGGGCCGAGCTTGCGGTGAGGACAATTGAGGAACGATCGCCCAGGGCGGTAGAGCGATTTCCGGAAAGCAGCTTGAACGAGAAGACTTCAAAGAATTCCGCGTCGGCGAAGCAGATTTGATCGCGAAAATTCTTGCCGGCGACACCGATGATGGCGTCGTCGGAACTTGTGAGTTGCGCGACGGCTTCGAGATCGGGAACATTGTCCAGCAACATCGGGCGCACCGGGAACGGAGTGCCGGCATAGAGCCGCTGCTCCGGTTCAGTCACGACCTGGAGCAACTTGAATACACGATCACGTCCCTCATGGAAGCGATCGAAGGACCACTCGTCGACTATGTACGCCATAACGAGCAGGCAAATCGCCAGTCCAATTGCCAGACCGGAGATGTTGACAACGGCGTAAGATTTTTCAGCACGCAGCGAGCGCAGGGCAACGGCCAGGTAGTTTCTTAACATGTAACTGACTCTCTCCTACTCACAGCGGATCATCTCCGCAACGTTGCTCGAAGCTGCACGGGCAGCTTGCACAGTGACTGTGGCCAGCACAACGCCCAGTAGCGCAGCACCGCCGATTACATAAGGCCAGAAAGAAGGCGCAGCGCGATAGACGAATTCGGCAGACCAGCGCTGCGCGAACCAGTATGCCAACGGCATGCCCAAGGCGGCGCCGATCAGGGCCAGCAGCGCAAACTCGCGATAGAACGACAGAATGAGCTGCCGTGATTTAGCGCCGAGGATTCGCCGAATGCTTAGTTCCTTGCGACGGCGGTGTGCCGCCAGCGCGGTTAGCCCGAAAACACCGAAGCAGGCAACGACGATCGCCAAGGTCGCGGCGGCGCGTATGATCGCCGCCCAACGGAGGTAGGAGCCGTACTGAGCTTCAATGTGACTATCCATAAACTCGTAGTCGAATGGAAGATGGGGTGCGATGCCGCTCCACACGGTCTGAATGCGCGCGAGTGCATCGGCAATCCTTCGGGTCTCCAGTCGAAGGAGGGCAAATTGAAAGGATTCGGCCCAGTCGTCACCGGCGCGGGTCTCCAGGAGAGCAATCGGCTCGATAGCCTGACTAAACGGCTGGATGTGGTAATCCTTGACGACGCCAACGATTCGCGCGTCATCGAGCAACGGCGTTGAGCGGCCAATGGGGTCTTCCCAATTCATCTGGCGAACGAACGTCTCATTGACGATGACTCGACTTCCGACGCCTGGAGCTATTGCGACATCGAAGTCCGCGCCATCGACGATCTGCAGCCCCATCGTCTTGACGTATTCGCCGTCAACCGGATTGATGAAAACAGAGAACTCGGAAGAGTCGGGACCGACGCGATGGCTCTTGCGTACCCCCCCACCGGTGAAATCCGCGCTCGAGGCGGCGACAGCGAGAATGCCATCCGAGGGACTGAGCGTAGCGCGCAGTCGTTCAATCAGGGCGAAGCGTTCGGCCGCGGATCCTTCAAGTCGCAACATCACGAGGTTTTCCCGCTTGAAACCAAGGGAGGAATGGAGCACGAAGTCGATCTGACGCAGCAAACAAATGGTGATGACGATCAGAGCGGCCGAGATCGTGAACTGAGCAACCACCAACACCCGGGTCGCCAGTTTCCCGGTTAGGAGAGTCGCCTTTCCGCGCATGGCATCAGTCATCTTAACGCGCGAAAGCACCAGCGCCGGATAGAACCCGGCAAAGAAAGCGGCGACGAAGACAAGCCAGACCGTCAGTAGCCCCCAGGCTCCTGTTGCAGTCAAAATTGACGAGAATGACTTTCCTGAAAGGATGTTGAAGTACGGCAAGGACAATTCCGCGAGTACAAAGGCGACGATCATGGCCAAGACGGAGATGACGACGGTTTCGCCGAGAATCTGGAAGATGATCTGACGAGTGCCGGCGCCCATGACCTTGCGGGTTCCGATTTCGCGGACGCGCCGCTGCGCACGGCCAATGGCGAGCGTAGTGAAATTGATGCAGGCCATCTCAAGAATCACAAACGCGACGAGGCAGAGAACGAGCGAATAGGTCGGCGAACTGGTATTCGGGGCGCTGCCGTCGATGTCGGGACGCAGGTGCAGGTCCGTAAGCGGCTGCAATTCAAACTGCCAGGGAATCTGAGCAAATGCCCGGCGCGGGACAGATGCGGCCGCGGTGTTTATGCGAGCGAGCAACTCCGCCGGGTCGGATCCGGGCCGGGACAAGACAAAGGTCTCGGGCCACGATGTATTCCAGGTCGGGCTAGAACGGAAGAAGCGATTCATGGCGGACAAAGGGAGGAGCACTTCGAAATCGAGCGTGGAGTTGCCGGGCACCGGCGCCGCCACAGCGGTGACCACAAACTGCGCGTCCTTATCGCCGAGTTTTACGGACAAGCGCCGCCCGACTGGATCGGCGGAACCGAAGAGTCGTTCGCTGAAGTCGGAACTGAGCACCAGCCCGCTCGGATCGCTGAGTGCGCGACTTGAGTCGCCGGCACGCAATGAAAAGGAAAACACATCGAGGAACCCGGAGTCAGCAAAGCTGACCATTGTACGGAAAGTTTGCCGATCGCTCGTGACGAGCGCGCCGACCATCGAGATCCACTGTACGACTTCTTCGGCTTCATCTGGTGCTGATTCGAGTATCAGGTCACGCAGGGGGAACGGAGTATTGACCTGAGAGCTGTTGTCTGCAGGTAAGACGGCATTAACTCGAAAAGCCCGGTCGGCATGGGCATGAAAGCTGTCGTAGGTCCACTCATCAACGACGTAAGCCATGACGAGCAAGCAGATCGCCAGCCCGATCGCCAGACCGAAGATGTTGATCAGCGCCAACAAACGCTCACGTCGCAAATTCCGCAAGGCGACGAGAAGATAGTTTATCAGCATCCGCCGTGCTCCGTTGTTCGCAGGGGTGATTGTCGGCTGGCAAGACAGGCTCTACTCATGATCACACTTTCTGATGCGCCCGCAGAATGTTCTCGGTAACGACCTTGCCGTCGAGCAGATGGATGGTGCGCGTGCCGTACTCGGCGTAGGCGGGCGAGTGCGTGACCATCACGATCGTCGTTCCGGCATTGTGAAGGTCGGTGAGCATTTTCATGACTTCATCGCCGTGCGTGGTATCGAGATTGCCGGTCGGTTCGTCGGCCAGAATCAGCTTGGGATTAGCGATGATTGCGCGGGAAACGGCGACGCGCTGCTGCTGGCCTCCGGAAAGCTGCTGTGGGAAATGATTGCGGCGGGCCATAATGTTCATGCGCTCGAGAACGGCTTCGACGCGCTGCTTGCGTTCGCCGCGCGGCACATCGAGGTAGAGCAGCGGCAACTCGACATTTTCGAAGACGGTCAGTTCATCGATCAGGTTGAAACTCTGAAACACGAAGCCGATGTTGCGCTTGCGCAGCAGGGCGCGTTCGCGCTCGCTGTGGCGGGAGACCTCCTGATCGAGGAAGTGATATTCGCCCGCCGTGGGGTTATCGAGAAGACCGAGAACATTGAGCAGGGTTGACTTGCCGCACCCCGAGGGGCCCATGATCGAGACGAATTCGCCGGCTTCGATCTGAATGGAGACTTCATTGAGCGCCGAAGTCTCTACTTCCTCAGTGGCATATATCTTGCGAAGGTTGTTAGTTTTGATCATCGGGTTTCCTCTATTGCCAGGTGATTAGTTCAGATTGAGTTTTTCGAAGTCGCCGTAGTTATCGTAGCTGGAAGTGATCACTTTTTCGCCGACTTCGAGGCCTTCCAATACCTCGTACATGCGCGGATTCTGGCGCCCGAGGCGAATGCGGCGTTTGCGGGCGAAATCGCCGGACTCATCGAGCACGTAGATCCAGTTGCCGCCGGTCGTTTGGTAGAAGCCGCCGCGTGCGATCATCAAAGCTTCGGTCAGTTCTCCCAACGCAAGCCGTAACTGAATCGACTGGCCGCGACGGATGCCGCGCGGGGCTGCTGCCGTGAACTCGAGGTCGATTTCGAAACGCCCGTCGCGGACTTCGGGGTAGACGCGGCGAACGAGCAGAGAGACTTTTTCCCCGGCGAGCTCTGCTTCGGCGGTCTGCCCCTGCGCGATGCGGCTGATGTAATACTCGTCGATGGCGGCACGCACCTTGTAGCCGTCGAGGACGTCGACCTGCCCCAGGCGTTCGCCGGGAGACTTGAGTTCACCGATCTCGGCGTTGAGTTGGGAGAGTTGCCCGGTGATCGGGGCGCGCTGGACGAGGTTTTCGTAGTTTTCCTTGACGATCTTGAAATTCTGTTGCATGCGCTGAATCGACTGCTCGAGCTGTTGCACCTGCAGGTCGCGCATTATCGAATCCTGGCGCTGGCTTTCGGTCACGAGCTCCTTGCGCGTGCGCCAGTATTCGTAGTCATCGCGGGTGCGTTCGAATTCTTCTTTTGAGATTACGTCTTTGTCGTGCAGGGCACGGGCGCGTTCGAAATTGCGCGACTGGACGGCGTTCTGGTAATCGATCTCGGCCATCTGTTCGCGCAGACTCAGACGGTTTTGTTCCATGGCCAGCCTGACAGCGCGCAGGTTGTTCATCTGTTCGAACAAATCCGCTTCGCGGAACATCATCTCCATCTGGAGATTGGTGTTCGTCATGCGCAGAATCGGGTCACCCTCCTTCACCATCGCGCCCTCTTCGACGAAGATCTGGTCGACGCGCCCGCCATCCATGGCGTCCATGTATACTGACTTAAGCGGGAGGACGGTGCCGGTGACGGGGATCAGTTCCTGGAACGGGCCACGCTCGACAGCCGAGATGCTGATCTTCTGCGATTCAACATTGAGTGCGGAACTGGTATCTCCGAAGACGAGGAGCGCAATAAGGACGACCGTGATAAGCCCACCGGCGCCATAAATGATGAGACGCTTTCGCGGCCAGGTTTTCTTCTCTATTTTGCGGTCCATTCCCATTAGGCAACTTCTGTCAAGATTGCAGTTTTCTCACTTCACAGATGTCAAATCTCGTGCCAATATTGTGCCACAACGACTTAGGGTAAGTGATCGAGAAACTTCGTAACTTTGAGTGTTCGAAAACGTACACTTATTGTCCGCACTTGGACAGTGCAAATACTGAGTTCCAACTGTGATTACGAAGCGACAAGCGTGGAGATTCACTTTCCATGAGTGATGAGTCAGGAATCGGAGTGGCGCAGTCATTGGGGCGTGTGCTGATCGTCGATGACGACGAGGATGTGCTGGCGGCGGCGCGGTTCCTCCTCAAAGAGAACGGGATCAATATGCAGGGGCTGGCGCGGCCCGAAGAGATCCCCACTCAGCTTGGACGCGAGAACTATGATGTCATCCTGCTCGACATGAACTTCTCGCGGGACGTCTCCAGCGGGCAGGAGGGACTGCAGTGGCTGCAACGAATCCTGGAGATCGATGGAGACGCGGTAGTTATCACGATTACGGCGTTTGCGGATGTCGATCTGGCCGTCAAGGCGATCAAAGCGGGCGCGACCGATTTTGTGGTTAAGCCGTGGCAAAACGAGAAGTTCCTTGCGACGATTCTGGCTGCGCTTCGGCTGCGACAATCGCGCCTCAAGACCGCCACGCTTCTCGATCGCCAGCGGCAACTGGCAAGCGACATCGACCAGAATTTCCAGGACTTGATTGCCGTCAGTCCCGCCATGCAGGAAATCCTGACTACCGTGCGCCGGGTGGCACCGACCGAAGCCAACGTGCTGATCCTCGGAGAGAACGGCACCGGCAAAGAGGTGATTGCGCGGGCGGTACACCGGCTATCGAGCCGGGCCGCGCAGCCCTTTGTGACGGTTGACATGGGCGCGGTGAGCGACACTTTGTTCGAGAGCGAGTTGTTTGGCCACGTCAAAGGCGCGTTCACGGATGCGCGTGCCGATCGCGCAGGAAGATTCGAGACGGCTTCGGGCGGGACGCTTTTTCTGGATGAAATTGGCAATCTCCCGCCGCGCCTGCAGGCCCGGATTCTCACCGTGATCGAGCAACGCCAGGTGGTGCGCCTGGGAACGAACCGTTCGATTCCGATTGACATACGCCTGATTTGCGCCACCAACCTGCCAGCGGAGCAGTTGCTGTCGGAGCAGCGCTTTCGGCAGGATTTGCTCTATCGAATCAACACCGTACAGATTTCCCTGCCGCCGCTGCGCAAGCGAAGCGAAGACATTGTGCCGCTGGCCGAGCATTATCTCCGCGTGTACAGCAATAAATACCAGAAACCGCAATTGCATTTGTCGGGCGGGGCGCTGCGACGGCTGACGGAGTACTCGTGGCCGGGTAATGTTCGCGAACTGCGACATGCCCTGGAGCGGGCTGTGATTTTGGCCGAGGGAAAGATGCTTCATCCGGCGGACTTCCCGCTGGCGCGTGAGTCGCGCAGAAATTCTGACGCGATCGTCGTCGATGACTGCGATCTGGAAGAAGTCGAGCGGACTGTCATCCAGCGCGTGCTCACCAAACACGAGGGTAACATCAGCCACGCCGCGCGCGAACTGGGATTGACGCGGGCGGCACTGTATCGCCGGTTGCAGAAGTATGGTCTTTAGGAGCTTTCACTTTCGAGTCGTCGTGCGGGTGTTGCTGCTCGTACTGTCTTTGGCGGTGCTGCTCTATCTGGCGCTCGAAACGAAACTCTATGCGACCAGCGTGCTACTGGTCGCTCTCACCGCATACCAGGTGTGGTCGTTGTTATCGTTCGTGGACCGCACGAACCTGAGCCTGTCACGTTTTTTCGATTCGATACGCTACGGCGACTTCCTGCAGACCCACAGTGCTGGTCAGTTCGGCGGCAGCTTTGCCGACCTCTCGCGGGCGATGGACCAGGTATCTTCCGCGTTCCACACGGCTCGCGCCAGCAAGGAGGAGCATTACCGCTATCTGCAAACGGTTGTCGACCACGTCGGAGTTGGGCTCCTGGCGTTCGACGAGGCAGGAAGCATTGCGCTGATCAATCCCGCGGCAAAAAGGCTCCTGCAGCTGCCGCACCTGCGCAGTCTGACGGCACTGCGGGACTCGTCCCCCCAGTTGGTTGACACGCTGGCGCAGATTCAGCCGGGTCAAAAGGCTCTCGTCAAACTGACGACGGCGTACGAGCCGCAGCAGCTCACGGTTCATGCCACTAAGATACGGCTGGGGGGACGAGCACTGACGCTGGTGTCACTCCAGAACATCGGCAGTGAATTGGCTGAGCAAGAGATGGCGGCGTGGCAGAACCTGATTCGAGTATTGACACACGAGATCATGAATTCCATGACGCCGATTGCCTCGCTGGCGGGTTCGGTGGGTACGGCTGTGCGCCGGCGGTCGCGCGAAGACAACGCAGCGGCGAATTCCACGGATGAGATCTGCGATGCGCTCGCGACGATCGAGCGCCGAAGCCAGGGCCTGCTGCACTTTGTCGAGTCGTACCGCGACTTGACGCGCATCCCCCGTCCCGAGATTAGAGTTGTCAAAATTGCCGATATGGTCTCGCGCGTCGAGCAACTGATGGAGGCTTCCTCCGAGGCAAGACCGGAGTTAGCTAGAACAATCTTAATAACCCCGGAGAATCTCGAAGTGGCGTGTGATCCTGACCTGATCGAGCAGGTTCTTATCAATCTCTACGGCAATGCGGTTCACGCTCTGCGAGAGGTCCCTGAGCCGTGCGTGGAGATTCGCGCCGGGATCAATCGCGAGGGACGAGTGGCGATCGAAGTTTCCGACAACGGTCCGGGGATCTTGCCGGAGGTGAGTGATATGATCTTCGTGCCATTCTTTACGACGAAAAAGGGCGGTACCGGAATCGGACTGGCGCTGTCGCGCCAGATCATGCGGCTTCACGACGGTCATATCACGGTACGTTCAGTTCCGCATCAGGCGACAACTTTCACCCTGACGTTTTGAATTATTCAAAGACCAGACGAAAGACAGCACGGCCGGTGACGCAAAGCACCGGCCGTGATTGTGGGACCTGGCAGGTTATTTCACCAGCAGCATTTTGCGCGTTTCTGTGAGGGCACCTGTTGTCAAGCGATAGTAGTAGACACCACTCGGAGCTCCGCGGCCATCCCAGGTGACCGAATGTTCTCCCGCGGCAAGTGGTTCATCTACGAGCGTGACGACTCGCTGTCCAAGAATATTGAAGAGCTCCAGTCGCACGTGGCCCGCCGCCGGAACGACGAAGCCAATCGTCGTGCTGGGATTGAACGGATTCGGGTGGTTCCAAAGCCGGAGACTCCCTACGGCGGCAGCCAGACGTAGTTCGACAGCGAGTTTCACGGGTGACGGGACACCGGTTATGTAGATGAGGACGGTGTCGAAATAAGTTCCTGCCGCCAAACCGGACAAGGGTACAGCCAGTGTCAAGGAGTCATTGGTTTGGCCGAGCGTATCAGGGAGACTGACAAATGTATGCGGCTCGGGCATGACGAACGCCGAATACCAGGCGGGCGCATTAGATGATGTAACGAGAGCCTGGCGCAGTTCCGTCGCCCCGCCGACGAAGGCATCGATGACGATCAGATCCGGATAGACAGCCGCGGTGGCAGCCGAAGTATCGCTGCCGGTGGTGTCGATCGTCAGTTTGTTCACAACGAGCAGCGGACTATTGGCGACGCCGGCGACGGTTACAATCAGTGTGTCGAAATAGATTCCTGGCAATGTTGTGGTCGGCACGATGTCAAAATCGACAGCTCCGGTTGTGAAGCCGCTGAAGTTCTGAAGTTCGGTGAAGTCGGGAGTGTCGAGGTAATCAACAGAGAAGGCTTTGGGAGCGCCGGTGGCAAAGATGATGAAGCCGCCACTTCCCTGCGTCGGAATACCATTGGGCGCCTCGAATTCCTGCCAGGCAGGATAAACTGCTGCGGTATCACCACCACCGGTGATTGTCGTATCAACCCACAACGAGACCACGGAAACGAGCGGGCTGTTGGGCGCGCCGGTGATGTAGGCAATCAGGGTGTCCCGGTAGACGCCGGGAGCGAGAGCCGGCGTGACGTGCACCCAGAAGATCGCCGAGTCGTTGGTCATACCTGTCGAGTCGACAAGTTCGAGGAAGTCGGGCATGTCCTTAAGGTGCACCTCGAATGGCTTCGGTTCCCCGGCGGCGCCAACGGTGATTGAACCCCAGAGGCTGAGGGCAGTATCAGCCGACACGTGGTAAGTTTGCTCCGCAGGCATGATCCAGGCGTCGTCGCCAGGATCGATCGAATCGCCAACTGTGAGATGGATTGTCAAAGCTGCCGGTGCCGCGACGCCATCGATATAGTAGTTGATAACATTGGTGTATTCCCCGCCGCTGAAGAGCCAGGCAGGATTCACGGTGAAACGCACGCTGTCGTTCGTGACGCCCGCGGAATCGATCAGGCTGACGAAGATCGCGGGATTGGATTCGAGCTGTGCGGTAAAGGGCGCCGGGGCATTGGACGAGGTGAGCATGGCGCTTCCCTGAAAAACGATTTCACTCCCGGTGGTTGCAGTGAACCAGAGCTCGGCTGGGGCAATTTGGGCTCCGCCGGTGGTGTCGCTGCAGTCGAGGACATTAAGCTGGATCGGAAGCCAGACATGACCCTCGACACCTGTGATTTCAAACATCACACCGTTGCGATAGACCCCGGGAGCAAGTCCGGCGGGATTGGCCGTGATGAGAATCGAATCCCCCGTCGACCCGGTCATTGGATCGACAGAGATAAAGGTAACACCGCCGCTGGGAACAATTGTCGCGGAGTAGGCCGCGGGCGAATTAGTCGAGACCAACACACCTGTCTGCTCCAGGCCGGCGGGATTCTGCGAGCAGATGAAATAGCTGAATTGCATCATGCCGGGGAAGAACAGGGCCGTATCGCTTCCCAGCCCGGAGGCGAGTGAGGCGACAGGATTGATCAGGCCGGCGCCGAGCGCTCCCGATTTCGATGGATTAATTGTATCGAGGTTGGTGGCAGCCGCTTCGATCAGATTTCGAATCTGAAGTCCGAGGGCGGTCGGATGCGCTTGCTGGAGCAGAGCGGCGAGACCGGACGTGAAAGCGGAACTGAAGCTCGTGCCACTCCACCAGGCGAAAGCCGGATCGAGATAAGTCGAGTAGATTTGTGTGCCGGGGGCGCAGACGTCGACGTGGTCGCCGAAATTCGTGAAGTTGGCAGCGAGTCTTGAGGAGTCGACGGCAGCCACAGAGAGAACGTTGGTTTCAGCAGCCGGATAAACCGGTGTCCCGATCGCGCCATTCCCGGCGCCGGCGACGACCGTAGCACCCTGGGAAACGGCATAGTCGATAGCATCGCGCACAGCGAGATGGCGGGCGCTCAGAGCCAGGCTGAGATTAATGATGCGACAACCATCGTCGACGGCAGTTTCGATGGCGCGCGCGAGCGTGAAGCCATCGCCGCGGCCGTCCTGATCGATGACGCGGTAGGCGCGTAGTTGCGCCGCCGGCGCGGTGAGGTGAGCAACGCCAGCAACGAATGTTCCGTGTCCGCTGGCATTACCGCCGGCAACATCGGAGGCATCGGTGTCGCCGTCGACAAAATCAAAGCCAGAGATCGCTTTGCCATCGAGGTCGGGATGGGAGAAGTTGATGCCGCCGTCGATGATGGCAACCGAAACGCCGCCGCCGTTGGCGGAGGCATGGGCACCGGGCAGATTTAGCAGTGAAGAAGAGTACTGGTCTTCAAAATTGCCGACAAGATTCTGATCCGGGAAGGGATAGCTGCCCTGGATAGGATGCAGGCTGCTCATCATGTAGTTCGGGTGCGCCCAGACGACCGACCCCCAAAGACTCAGATTATCAGCGAGCGCCGTTTCGCTGACTTCCGCATCTAGTGTCAGAAGATAGACAGGCGCATGAGCGAGCGCCGCCTGGACCGACAGAACCTCTTCGGAAAGCGCCAACGAGCCCGCTGCCGCAGTCGAGGTCAGGCGCACGACAAGTTGGTGCGGCACATAGCCGGCCGTTTCGGCGATATCCGAGGGAGGATTCTTAATTCTCTGCTCGTTGGGCCGATCGCGACGGGCCAGCGCGACACCGGTGTCGCAGACGAATGCGATCGCCAGGAAGAGCATCATCAGCCGGCGGAGCCGGCATTCTCGCGTCAAAGCGTTACACATGGAGCACCTCGCAGTATGTCAGTGATTACATTTTTCGAATATTTATCATCCCGCTCCATGGACGGCAAAGGCAGCCCAATGGAAGGCGGAAGGAAATTCGTCACGTACGGTATCGATAGCATGATTCATTGCCTGAAGCGGAGTCTGATCGCGCATCAGCGCGGTATAGAAGGCGTCCATCCAAAGCGCGGCCGATCGATCGGCTACGGCCCAGCCTCCGGCGACAACGGAGCGCGCGCCCATTTCCAGCAGCGCTCGTACCAGTCCGCTGGTTTCCTCTCCAGGCAAACCAGTCTGTTGGCCAGTGCGGCAAGCAGCGAGTGAAGTGACCTCGACGTCGTTCTGTAACAGGCGGAGGTCGGCGGCGAACAGCTGATCCTGATCGAGAAGAAGCGCTGAGTAAAAGGGATTGTCGGAGCGCAGGATCGCGTGGCCGGCATAGTGCCAGATCCGTGCGGCAGAATGATCCGGAAAATCGGTGCGACGACAAGGCTGATGCAACTCGAGCGACATTCCGGAGAAGCGCCGCTGGATCAGCTCAAGCTCTTCCTTGATCCAAGGTAGTCCGGCAGTCTCTCCGACAAAAATATGGGCACGATTCGAGCGGGTGACGGCACGCCGGCTATGAAGGAAGTGGCGCACACTCGGCGCTTGCAGGAGTCCGAGATTGCGATAGATCGGCTCGCCGCGCCAGATGAGCGCTGTCCAGGGCAAGCAGAACAGCTTACCTTCGGGGACTAGCAGGATCCTTTCGAAATCTACCGAGAGCTCCAGCGGTTCCAGGAGCCAGGCGCTGATGCGATTTATAAGAGCTGCTTCATCGGACAAATCAACAGCGCGATGTTCGGCAGTATTGCTGGGGGCACATTCGGTGAAAAAGCGCCAACGGGCCACGAAATCATCAAGGACGCGGACACCGTCTGGGTATGTGTGCACCCGGCAGTTGCCGCGATGTGTGATGATAGCCTGGATGTCGAAGTCATTGAAGTGAAACTGGATGATCGGCAGCTCGTCCGCAGCGGCCAGGAGCATGTCCAGCGTAAACGCTTGCGCAGGCTGACCGCCTTCCAAGCCGGCGTAGAGTTCAAGCAGTTGCTGGCGGATCTGCTCGCGCAGTTTGGCCAATTGTGGCAATCGAAAGGCGAGCCGTGCCGACCTGCGACCCGAGGCAGCGGCGGTGACGGCCGCCACAGCCGCTACCTGCCGAGCTAATTCACCCATGCTACTTTGCACGCGGATCCGATCGGGATTTTCGGCCAATCGGCGGTCGAGTGGCGACCAGATGCCGACATTCTTGCTACGTTCCAACCACAGCGCGGCACGGCGCGGGTCGCGCGCAGATTCGGCCGCAATCAATCGATGGAAGGGATCATGGCGGCCCTGCAGAAACGCGGAGCGCAATTCGATAGGCGGCAAGACGGAGCGAACCGCGTCGAGGATTTCAGCCGATCGGCCCCACCAGCGGGTGGCAGATGCAAGGCGACCGCGAGCGGCCTCCTGGTCACCGCGCAGGACACCATATTGCGCAGAAAGGTGCGGGACGGTCTGCACGGCGCGATTGTGATCCAGCCGCTTCAGGACGGCAGAATTATCCGGCCGGGTGGCGGCAATTTCGACGTCGCAGATGGCCTCCCAAAGAGGAAGCTGGAGCGCGCGAGAACGCGAGCGGGCGACGTCGATGGCGCGGCGGCGCAGTTGGTCGTTCTTTCCGAGCATAGCTGCCGTCACTTCGATAGCGGTCAAAAAGGCTTGATTTTGTTCGCGGCTCATCAACCTGCGCGCCAAGCGGAGCTGGGCACGCGCTGTCTGTTGCCGATTCATTCCGATTGCGGCGCGGGCAGAAAAGAACGCAGCCTTGGCTTCTTCATATCTGATGCCAAGCTTGCGGGCGCCGATAGCTGCCTGAGCAGCGGTACGGATGGCATCGGGAAGCAGGTTTAAGCCGAGATACGACTCGGCGCGATCGAGCAGACAGAGAACCAATTCGCGCCGCTGACCGCCCTGGCGATAAAACGCTTCGCACGACGCCAGATCGCGAAGCGCGATGTGGAAGTCTCCCTTCAGCATGTGCAGCCAGGCGAGACCGTAGAGGCAGCCATAGGCATGAAGTGCGTGGTCTTTTTCCAGGAAAATCGAACGGGCTTCAGAGTAGAGCTTGTACGCCGCGTCAAAGTCGAAGAGTTGGACCAGCGTATTCGCCTCGTTGTACCAGCAGAGCGCGGTCGACAACGCGTCGCCGCGCCGTTGAAAATGCTCTGCAGCGGCGTGATACAGCTTGTAGGCCTGGCGGTGGCGATCTTGTCGATGCAGGAGATTAGCGTAATTCACCTGCGTGCGCGCGAAATCATCTTCAGCGCGAAGACGGCGAAAGGTGGTGGATGCCTTCAGGGCAGATTGCCTGGCGCTCCCGGCATCGCCGAGGTACATGTAGACATCGATGAGCGTGCGGTCGATACGCGCGCGCATGAGCGGTTGTTTGACAACCAGGGCCCGAGCGGCAAGGTACGAGCGGCGGGCATCATGGTACTTCCCCGCTACAAGGAATGTCCAACCAGCAGCGCGGAGCGCTGCCAGATACGCATCACTACCGAGTTTTCGACTCTGCTTCACGAAGCTCTGCGCGAGAGGTAGAGCTTCAATGATTGACGACTGGGTTGTTGTGCGAACATGCTTGTCACAAAGGGCGATGATTTCCGGAATGGAGTACGATCCGGGTTCTCCCGTCTTGAGGAAATAGGCAATGGCCTGCTGTTCGGAGGCGTGCCGCGCTACCATGTTATCCCTCCGAATTCGATCAAACGGTCAAGAGCAGCCAGCCGGATGCTACGCAGCTTTGTAATTGAAGACCAGAGGTAGAAGCCGTCGGCCGTCGGCAGGAGTCGCCTGCGACCGGCCAGCAAGACAAAGCCATGAATCACGGAATTTTTGGAGTAGGCACGCGCAACGAATTCCCAGGCGTTGCCGCGACGTTCTGCGACAAGTTCGAGCGTGACACGGCCGGCTTCGAAGCGCAGTCGGCGCACATGGCCGCTGTCAAGATCGCGAAGGCCGATCGAGGTTCCGGCCCAGGAATCGTAGCGTACGCTTCCCTTTGCGGCGGGCACGGCAGCCTCATGCTCGAATAACAGCGGAATCGCCCGCCAGCGGGCGGTTGCAGAGGGCGGAGGTGAAAGGAGTCCCGCCGTTCTCGCCGAACCGGAAGCCGGAAGTTGGTTAGCGTCGGGCAAACCGAGTTTGATTTGTCGGCGAGCCGTGGATTCCCTGTGATTTCTTCTTTTCATGGTCATTTTTCTGTCTGGGATAAAGGACACGGCAACGGGAAGATTAGTCCACCTGCCAGCCAAGATTTTCGAGGATTTTTTTCAGACGCTGCAGGCAGCGAGAGCGCAGCGGTCCGAGGGAATTAGGCTTGATCCGCAAGTCGCGGGCAATCTCCTGATATGACAGCGGTTGCGGCGCAAGGTAAAGCGCGTCAAGCAGCCTGCGACATCGCGGGTCAAGTTGACTAAGGGCAATTTCGAGGAGCGCCTGTTGTTCGATCTCGCTCACGAGTTCGTCGGGCAATCGCGGCTGGCTGAGGGGCTGCTCAGACTCGAGTTCATTGCGGCGACCGCGGCGCTGATGGAGGGTCAGCGCCCTGCGGTGCGTGGTGCGGATCAGCCATGCGGGAAGCGCGACGGGATCGCGGATCGAGCGCCGGCGACGGTAGAGGCTGATCCAGGTGAACTGGGCACAGTCTTCGGCATCAGCTTCGTCGAGCCCGGCGCGCCGCGCGATGGTGAAGACCAGGCTGGAATAGAGGTCAACCAGTTCTGTCCAAGCGCGGGTATCACCCGCGAGGACTCCGCTCCAGATTTCATGAATGGTTCGTGTCACAGCCCAGTTAACGCGCCTGAAGGTATCTCCTCGTTCCCGTCGATCAAAGTTCAATCGGAAGGACGTGGCAATGGAGGGATTTGTTGCATGAACCGCACCGCACGCGAGAGCCACGCACCCGGAGTCGAGCGCGAGGAAGTGTTATCTGGAAAAGCGAGCATTTGCTACATAATATACTCGCCAGGGGCGGTTGGGGTCCGTGTGAATCCTGCGGTTCGAGCAAATCGCGCACCAAGCAATGAGTACAGCGATCTTCGCCAACGGTCGCAATCAATGCGCAAACCGCCCGATCAAACGGATCGGGCGGCTGCGACTCGCGGTTTTGGGAGCAAATGGGTTGTGCTCTTAACTTACAGGATGCGGCGTTTCGGACGGCGGCTGGGGCTGGAGTTCCAGCTTCTTGCGGTTGGCCATGTAATAGAGCAGCGGCACTGCGACAGGGCTGATGATAAGGGAGGCAACTTCGCCGGCGATCAGCGCGATGGCCAGACCCTGGAAGATCGGGTCAAAAAGGATAACTCCTGCACCAACAATGACCGCGCCGGCGGTAAGAAGAATCGGGCGGAAGCGCACGGCTCCGGCGTCGACGACGGCCTCGGCCAGCGAACGCCCTTCGCTCAGTCGCAGCTCGGCGAAATCGATCAGGATAATCGAGTTGCGGATGACGATACCGGCACCGGCCATGAAGCCGATCATGGAAGTCGCGGTGAAGAAGGCACCCATCAATCCGTGAGCCGGCATGATGCCGATCAGCGAGAGCGGGATGACAACCATGAGGATAATCGGTGTGATCATCGATTTGAACCAGCCGACCATCAAGATGTAAATCAAAATGAGAACAGCAGCAAAGGCGATACCGAGGTCACGGAAGACCTCGAGAGTGATGTGCCATTCGCCATCCCACTTCATCGACGGTTCGAGATCAGTGAACGGCATCGAGGCGTTGTGTACCTGCAGGCGCGATTGGGTGCCGCCAAAATCGCGGGCGTTGAGTTTTTCGATCTTCTCATTCATTTCGCTAATGGCGTACACCGGCGATTCGATTTCACCGGCGACGTCGCCGATGACGTAGGTTACCGGCATCAGGTTCTTGCGGTATATCGTCTTGTCGACGATCTGATGTTCGACGGTTACGAGTTCCGACAGCGGAATGAGCTGGCCGCCTTGCGGCGCGCGGATACGCAGTCCGAGCAGGTCGGCGGCGCTGGTTTTCTGGGCACGCGGCAGTTCGAGCACAAGGGCGATATCTTCGCGCTCCTGACGGCGATGGGCGATATCGATCTGCATACCGGACACGGCGACGCGCAGTGTCTGCGCGATTTGATCGGCCGAGATGCCATGTAAGGCGGCTTTTTCGTGATCGATGACGAAGGTCAGCTTGCGCTGGTCGTCCTCGATGTAGGTATCAACGTCAACCACGCCGGGAGTCGATTCGAAGACCTCGCGAATCGCGCGCGCCAACTGGGTGCGGCTGGAATCGGTCGGACCATAGATTTCGGCGACGAGCGTTTGCAGCACGGGCGGGCCGGGCGGTACCTCGGCAACGGCAACCTGCGCGGCGAATCGCCTGGCGACTTCCTGCACGCGGGGACGAACGCGTTTGGCGATATCATGGCTCTGGGCGGAGCGCTCGCCTTTGGGCAGGAGATTGACTTGAATGTCAGCCGTGTATTCGCCGCTGCGGAGGAAATAGTGGCGCACGAGGCCGTTGAAGTTGAACGGTGCCGAGGTCCCGGCGTAAATCTGATAGTCGGTGACCTCGGGCTCGCTACTAATTGCCTGGGCGATTTCGCGGGAGGCTTCGACAGTCTGTTCCAGTGCTGAACCTTCAGGCATGTTGATAATCACCTGGAATTCGTTTTTGTTGTCGAACGGCAGCATCTTGACTTTGACCCAGCCGATGCCGACCAGCCCCATCGCAACGACCAGAGCTCCAGCGACGACGGCGAGGAACACATGGCGGCGTTTTGGCGACTCGACGAGCTTCCCCATCCATTTGCGATACAGGCGGGTTGTGCGATCGTCCTTGTGTTCGCCGTGGTGATCCTCTGTTCCGTCTTTGGCACGTTTCCAGGCGAGCACGCGGACGGCAGCCCACGGCGTCACCATGAAGGCGACAAAGAGCGAAAAGAGCATGGCCGCGGTAGCGCCGACGGGGATCGGGCGCATGTAGGGTCCCATCAAGCCACCGACCATCGCCATCGGCAAGACGGCGGCGATGACAGCCCAGGTCGCCAGGATTGTCGGATTACCGACTTCAGAGACCGCTTCGATGGCGATCGCCTTCCACGGGCGCCGCTGGTTCTTCGGCAGGTGCAGGTGGCGGGTGATGTTCTCGACGACGACGATGGCGTCATCGACGAGAATACCGATCGAGAAAATCAGCGCGAAGAGCGTGATGCGATTGAGCGTAAAGCCGGTGAGATAAAACACCAGCAAGGTCAGTGCCAGCGTCGACGGGATAGCCAGGGCTACGATGATCGATTCGCGCCAGCCCAGGCTGATCAGGATTAGAATTGATACAGAGACGATGGCAATCAGCATGTGCAGGAGCAACTCGTCGGATTTCTCCTGGGCGGTTTCGCCATAGTGACGGGTAATGGTCATTTTAACGTCGGAGGGGATCAACTTGGGACGAAGGTCTTCCACCTTCTCCAGTACCCGTTCGGCGACGGCAATGGCATTGGTCCCGGCGCGTTTAGCGATCGATAGCGTAACGGCAGCCTCATCTTCGTGGCGTTTGCCCGAGGCAGCCCCTGAGCCGTAAACGACGATTTGCTTGAGTTCTTCCGGGCCATCCACGACCGTCGCAACATCGCGCAGATAGATGGGCGCACCATTGTGAACGCCGAGGACAACGCGGTTGACGTCATCGACATCGCGGAGGAAACCGCCGGTTTCGATGATGATCTCTTCGTTATTGCGGATGATGCCGCCGGCACGGTTCTGACGGTTCGCCGCCTGGAGGACGGGAATGACGCTGAGCGGATCGAGATTGCGGGCGGCCAGCGCACCGGCATCGAGCTGAATGCGATATTGCCGGCGAAGACCGCCGATCATGTGCGTCTCGGATACATCGGGCACCTGTTTGATCTGTTCTTCAATTTCAGCGACGACGCGGCGCAGGAAGTAATGATCTTCGGTTGAGCTATGGAATGTCAGAGCCAGGATCGGCACATCGTCGATCGAACGCGGCTTGAGTAGCGGGAACGAGACGCCGGGCGGGATGCGATCGAAGTTTGACTGCAATTTCTGGTTGAGCTTGACGAGGCTTTTCTCGACGTCTTCACCGACCAGGTAGCGGACGATTACCAAAGCCTCTTCCGGACGCGAGATCGAGTAGACATATTCAACGCCGGGGATTTCCCAAATCAGCTTTTCCATCGGTGCGGCGACGCGCTTTTCAACCTCTTCGGCGCTGAAGCCGGGGACGCGCACCATGACGTCGATCATCGGGACCTTGATTTGCGGTTCTTCTTCGCGCGGAAGCAGCGAGACAGCCAGGAGTCCGAGCAAGACTGAGGCGAGGATGAACAGTGGAGTCAGCTTCGAGTCGACAAACATCTTCGCCAGTCCGCCGGCTAAGCCCTGCGAACTCTTTTCAGCGGAGTCGTGGCGGCTCATGAAGCCTCCTGCACCAGGTCGCCGTCGAGCAGATCACGTTGATCGCTGACAACGACGGATTCGTTTTCGCGCAATCCGGAGAGGATTTCGAGCTTGTCGGGAAACTGGCGGCCGATGCGGACGAGGCGCAGCATGGCTCGCTTCTCTTCATTAACGACGTAAACCAAATCGAGCTGACCGCGACGCACCCAGGCAGAGCGCGGCACAAATAGGGTGACGTCGTCGGCGTCAGCCGGCAACAGGAGACGACCGAACTGGCCCGGGCGCAGTTTTTCGAGCGCGGGAAGGCTGATTTTGGCGGAGAACGTCCGGCTCATCGGATCGGCGGAGGGAGAAAGCTCGTCGACGCGGCCAGTCACCGTGGTATCAATAACTCCGATGGAGACATCGACGGACTGACCGACGGCGATCTTGTTACGATACGATTCGGCGATAGTCACGACGAAGCGGGGGGCGCCGGATTCTTCCAGTGTGAACGTGGGTTGGCCGGGGAAGGCCAAATCGCCAACGTCAATCAGCTTGCGCGTGACTACACCGGAGAACGGAGCGGAGATGCGCGTGTAACTGAGGAAGGTCTCGGCTTCCTTAAGGCTTGCTTCAGCGACCGTAGCACGCGCCTTGATGCCGTCGTACTCCTGTTGGGTAGCGGCACTTTCAGCGAGAAGTTTTTCGAAGCGCTTCAAGTCCTGCTGGGCTTGTTCGTGCATGGCACGAGCCTGCTGGACCTTGGCTTGAAATTCACGGGTGTCGAGTTCGGCGAGAAGATCGCCGGCACTGACACGGCTACCGATATCGACGATGATGCGGTCGACACGCGCCTGGATCTTGGTGCTGATATCGGCGGTATTGCGGGCGATCACAGAACCCATGATCTCATCGCGGGCACCGGTAGCGAAGCGCTCGACCCGGGCGACCTGAACGGCTTTGGGCGTCACGTCCGTTGTGGACCGGCCTGCGTGTTCGTCCTTACCACAGCCAACAAGCGCCGTGGCTGACAACGCCAGGATAAGAAGGATTAGTCTTTTCATTGAATGGAATCTCCCAAGATCGGCAAGCTCAGAGCGCGGCGCAGCGACGCGATCGCATACAAGCGATCGGCCTTTGCCTGCGCCAATCCGACTTCGGCTTGCACCAGGTTATTTTCAGCATCAATTACGTGCGAAGTGAGTACCAGCCCCTGGTCGAATCGTTGTCGGGTCAAGTCTGCGCCTTCGATCGCCAGATCGACGGCTCGCTGCATCACGGCGACCCGTTCCGAGGCTTCGCGTAGCGAGTTTGACGCCGACGTGAGTTGCACCGATGTCTGCAATTGCGCCAAACGCGCGGCTTCTTCGGCAGCTTTCATGCGGGCACGCTTTTCCTTGATCGTAGAGCTTGTCAGAAAGCCATCGAAGATCGACCACGAGAGAGTCAGACCGGCGATCCAGGAGTTGTTGGAACCATCGAACTCCCAGCCTTTGTAATGGTCGAGGCTGGCGAAAGCCGAGACTGCAGGGAGCAAGCCAGCCCACGCGGAGCGATACTCCTGGCGTGCGGCGTCGGCGAAAGCGCTGCGCGCCTGGACCTCCGGTCTTACGCCCGGAACCGACCCGTTTGGACTGGGGAGCGAAACCTGGTCGAGAGTCTGAAACTCTGCCGGCGGGAGACTATCGAGGCCGATCGCTAGCCGCAGGGCTTCGCGCGCGAGAACGACGGCGTTGCGTGCCTGCAGGAGGCGCTCTTCGGCCTGCGCCTTTTCGACCTGGATATTCAACAGATCTGTTTTGAGCGCCGTGCCGTTGGAAACGCGGCTTGTCATGACTTTCTCCGCCGACGAATAGGCGCCGACGGCCGCTTCGGACGCGCGCACAAATTCCTGAGCCGTCAAGACAGCCAAATAGGCTTGCGTAACGCCGAGGACAACTTCATTTGTCGTGGCTTGCCTCGTGAAGTCGCTGCCGCGCTGAGCGGCTCGAGCAGCGCGCAGATTCGCCAGATCGCGACCGCCGCTGAACAGGCTCAACCCGACCTGAGCTGAGACCTGGAAGTTGTCGGCCGGATCGGGGTTGTTGAGATCTCCGGCGAGTTGGAACTCGCCTTGATTCAATGCGAACATAAAGGCGTTCACGGCGTTGTCGCTCTTGGTGTATCCGGAGGAGAGCCGGAGCATGGGCAGGAAAGCAGCGCGGGCTTGAGCCGCTCGCGCCGAGGCTTCTGCCACCTGCTGTCCGGCGATTCGCGCCACCGGGGAGCGTTCACGGGCCCACTCTGCCGCCTGCGCCAGGGTCAAGGTGCCGGCGTCAAGGCGAGCGAACGCCAACAGGGCCAATAAGCTAAAGACAATTCTGTGCATCACAAGATTCCCATCATTAATCGTTCTTGATTGATTGGATACCAAAACAGCCGGTTTGATTCTTGACAACTGCATAAATATATGCTTATATGCCTGCATGCCGCCAACCCAGCCCCCGCGATTTTCTGAGCTGCCCGACAACTTCCTGGCGCTGGTCGCGAGCTGTTTCGGGGCGCTTTCCGACCCGACCCGGCTCAAGATATTGCGTGCGCTCCAGGATGGGGATAAAAACGTACACGAATTAGTTGAACTCTTTGAGTGGACGCAACCCAATATTTCGCGCCACTTAGCGATCCTGGCGCGGGCCGGACTGGTGAGGAAGACCAAGGAAGGAATGTACGTGCGCTACGGCGTGTCGAGTCCGCAGATTTTCTTGCTCTGCGAGAACGTGTGCGGACACGTGCGAGCGACGTTGAAGAGTCTGCAAGGCCCAGAAGCATCGCCGAGGCAAAGGCCGAAACGACAAAGCCAGACGAAGCGATCTCTCACGGAGCGACGCGAGAAGCGGGCTTAGTTGACCCCGGCCTGGGACTTCTGCAGCCTCTTGCGAGTTTCGGAATCGAGGATTGCCTTGCGCATGCGAATCGATTTTGGCGTAACTTCCATCAACTCGTCGGGGCCGATCCAATCGAGCGCTTTTTCCAGTGACATTTTGCGAGCGACGTTTAGCCCGACCGCGATGTCTTTCGTAGACGAGCGGTGATTTGTGAGATTCTTACGCTTGGTCGGATTGCACGGCAGGTCATCGGGGCGCGAGTTTTCGCCGACGACTTGTCCGGCATAGACTCGGTCGCCGGGCTCCACGAAGATCACGGCGCGTTCCTGCAGACCTTCGATCGCATACGAAGTCGCCACACCGGTTTCCATGGCGATAACCGAGCCGCGATAGCGCGAGACGATTTCGCCGCGCCAGGCGCCGTAGCCAATGATGCGCGAAGCCATAATGCCGAGGCCGCGAGTGTCGGTGAGAAATTCGGTGCGGTACCCGATCAGGCCGCGAGTGGGGATTTCGAACTCCACACGCACGACGTTGATACCGGCGTTCTCGACGCTACGCAGTTCGCCCTTGCGGCGCGCGAGCTTCTCGATTACGATGCCCTGATGAACTTCGGGGACGTCGACGATTAGCTGCTCGATCGGTTCGAGGAGGTTTCCTGACTGATCGAGGTGAGTGATCACTTCGGGGCGGGAGACGCAGAATTCGAGGCCTTCGCGGCGCATTTCCTCGATCAGGATGGCAAGGTGCAATTCGCCGCGTCCGGAGACCTTGACGCCATCGGCACGACCGAGATCCTCCATGCGCAGAGCGACGTTGGTCCGGAGTTCTTTTTGGAGGCGGTCTTTGAGCTGCCGCAACATAATCGCTGTTCCCTCTTCGCCGGAGAATGGTCCGGTATTGACGAGGAAGAACATCGAAACCGTGGGTTCCTCGATTTCGAGCGGTTGCAGGGCTGATGCGGTTTCCTCGAGTTCGGAAAAAGTATCCCCGATGCCGATTTCCTCGGGGCCGGCCAGCCAGACGATGTCGCCCGCGCTGACGGTGTCGACTTCGATTCGCTGAAGCCCGCGCGTCACCCAGAAATGCTCACCGCGTTCGCGCGAGGACTTGACCAATTCGAAACCGGCGTCCTGATTCGCCGGGTCTTTCCAGCGCATGACGAAGCGCGAAAAGGCATCACCTTTGCGCAAGGTGCCGCGCAAAACACGGCCGCAGCCAATCTGACCGATATAGTCATCCCAGGCCAGCGTGCTTACCTGCATCAAGAAGGGGCCATCCTGATCGACGCGCGGCGGCGGTACATGCTCAATCACAGTGCGGAAAAGCGCGTCCATTCCCGCATGCGGTTCTTTTTCAAGGTCATTGACAAACCAACCGGCCAGTCCGGAGCCGTAGAGCACGGGAAAGTGCGCCTGCTCATCGGTGGCGCCAAGTTCAAGGAACAGGTCGAACGTCTTGTTGAGGGCATGATCGGGACGGGCGTTGGGCCGGTCGACTTTATTGATAATCACAATTGGGCGCAATCCGAGCCGGAGTGCGCGCATAAGAACGTAACGCGTCTGCGGCATCGGGCCCTCGTTGGCATCGACGAGGAGCAGGACGGAGTCGACCATTGAAAGGACGCGTTCGACTTCGCCCGAAAAATCGGCATGGCCGGGAGTATCGATGATATTGATCAGATAATCTTGCCAAGTCACCGTGCAATGCTTGGCGCGAATGGTAATGCCGCGTTCGCGTTCGAGGTCATGGCTATCCATCAGGCGCTCAGCAACCTGTTGGTTGTCGCGAAATGTGCGCGTGGCGCGGAAGACGGAATCAATCAGGGTCGTCTTGCCGTGATCGATGTGAGCGATAATCGCGAGATTTCTGATTTTTTCAACCGGAACCATTGGGTCACAATCCTCTTGCAGCGCGGCGTAGTCGCGCGGTAGCTATATCTCCGCACAGTGGCCCCCTGTCGACTCAACTATAGGGGAGATTGTTAAAACACGACCCGCGGTCGGCAGTCGACGCGGGTCGGATGAATGGTATAATACGCAAATCGTGGAGAGATTCAAGCCAATTTTTGCAGCAGGTATTAAAAAGGTATGCGCCTGCGACCAGCAAAGAAGCTTGTTCGCTGCGCACAGGTGTACTTGTCATTCCGTATCAAAGATCTTGAATTCATTGCCGGAAGAATTGACATAGAGCCGCTTTCTATCCGGAGAGAAAAGCACGTTGTAAACGGGGTTGGTGAATTCGCTGAGAATCAGCACCGATCGATAGGTTTTGGTATCCCAGATTCTGACGGTCTGGTCGGCAGCGCCGCTGGCAAGACGAAGTCCGTCGGCGGTGAACGAAACGCAGTAAGCCGTTTGCGCGTGGCCGACCAGTGCCGCGTTGCTGCCGGGATTGTCAAGATCACACAGCCAGACGACACCATCGTTGGCTGTTGCCGCGATGCTGCGAGAATCGGGAGAAAAAGCCAGGCCGAATAGCGATGTATTGCCCAAAGCACGGGCATTATGGAGCGACCAGTCCTCGCATTTCCAAATGAGCAGCATACCATCGCTGCCTGTAGCGGCAAGCCAACGATTGTCGGGACTAAAGGCAGCAGAGTAGCATCCGGCTGAATGATCGAGACGGCGAATTAGAGCACCCGAGAGAGCATCCCAGACCACGGCGCCCGAATTGTTGACCGCGGCCGCGACCCAACGACCGTCCGGGCTGTAGGAGCAGCCCGCACTTCCCCCGCCCTGCCCCGCAAGAGTGAGTTTCAGAGTGGTCTCGGCAAGGTTCCACAGAGTTGCGCTGGTATCCCAGTTGGCCGCGAGCAGAGTCTTCGAATCGGGACTAAAGGCCAGAGCATTGATACCGGCCGCCGGGCCGGCGAAGATGCTATTCAGAGATCCGTCCGCGGTGTTCCAAAGGGCAATCTGATTGTTTGGTGCAGAGGTGGCCAGAGTGTTGCCGTCCGCGCTAAGGGCAAAGCCGTAAACGTAGGTACCGCGACCGCGCGGATCGGTGAATTGCAGACCGGCGTTGCCGTCCCAAAGGCGAATCGAGCCGTCTTTCGCAGTCGAAATCAGGTGTTTTCCGTTTGGGGTGACGCAGAGCGAATTGATACGAGCCGTATGGCCGTAGAGCGTTGTCAGCAGCGCGCCGGAGGTACTGCTCCAGATCTTGATAGTACCGTCGGTGCCGGCCGTAACTATCCGCGCGCCGTCCGCGGTATAGCTTACGGCAAATACAGCCTGTGAGTGTCCGCGCAGTTCGAAGGCCTGCTTACCGGTTTCGAGATTCCACACACGCGGCGTTCCGTTCTTGGTGGCGCAGGCGATTGCCGCTCCATCGGGACTAAAGGCAATATCGTCGATAGCGGAGTATGCAGGCACATCATCGAGGTCGAGAATTGACGTCTCTTCGGGTGACGCGATATCCCAAACGGCAACACGCCAACCCCATGTTCCCACGGCAAAGCGCCGAGAATCCGAGGCGAACCGAGCGGCGACGATGGGTTTCTCGCCGAATTCGCGGGTCCAGACTTCTTGTCGGGTTTCCAAATCGTAGAGACGAACGAAGCCGACGACGCCCTGTTTTCGATACCATGAGCAAAAGACGAGGAATCTGCCGTCGGGGCTGATATCAAGATCGGCCAGTCCGTGGGCGCCGGTGTGCTCCTTCCAGAGTTCTTCACCGCTTGTGATGTCCCAGATGCGAATTGTTGTATCGCGCGAGCAGGAGATGAGTTGCTTTCCGTCCGGCGTGAAATCAGCGGCGTAGACACTTGAAGAATGTCCCCGGATTGTCTTGAGGAGCTTGCCCGAGGAGATTTCGTAGATACGGATCAGTCCCTCGGCTGCAGGGACTGCGAGCAGCGCGCCGTCGCTGCTGACGGAGAGACGAGTAGCATTTACGCTGTCGAGGTGAATCACCACCTGACTTTCGTCGGAGCGGGCTTTGAGATAGCGCCATTCCCAGCCACGGTAAGTAGGCGGGGCAGATTCGATCCAGCGGGAGGCTTCGGCGGTCTCGTTGAGGCGCAGCGATCCGTTAGCAGCTGCGACGTGTGCCAGGTACGACTCGTAGTCATTACCACTTGGGAGCTCGTCGCCGGACGCGATACCGACAAGCTGCAAGAGCACGATTACGGATGCAGCGAATACTCGAGGCAAGATATGTGCGAAGGAAGTCATGCTTGTTTCCTTAGGTTTCACGTACAAGTTCTGTTGTCCAAATCTCTCTTTCGAATTTGCGCTGGCGTCATTAGCGCAGCAAGTATATAGTACCGGAAATGGCTATAAGTCTTAAACGCATCTACGATGCTCCGGCTGCCCAGGACGGATACCGTGTTCTGGTTGACCGTCTCTGGCCGCGCGGCATTACCAAGGCGAAGGCACAGTTGGATGAATGGGCGAAGGAGATCGCCCCGTCTAATGAATTGCGCAAATGGATCCATGCCGATATGTCGAAGTGGGCGGAGTTCAGGAAGAAGTACTTCAAAGAGCTGGCTGCGCGCGATGCCGAGCTGCGCGAACTGCTTGCGAGGTCGCGCAACGGCCGCGTGACGCTGCTGTTCGCCGCAACCGATACGCAATGTAACCATGCTCTCCTTCTCGCCGAGTATCTGCGAAGACTCAAGTAGCTCATTAGCGGCAGGGACTCGTTGACTAATCCGCAAGCCCGAGCTTCTGCAAAAACGGTTGCCAGCGCGGATCTGAATGAAGGTTGCGCAGGAAGGGATGCACTTTCGCCAGCGGGACACCGGCGTCGCGGATCTCGATGCCGCGTTCCAAAGCCGCAAAGGCAAGATCCACTTCCCCGCGATAAGCGTGAACGCAGGCGACCTGGAATTGCCACTGCTCACCTTCGCTGATCAGCGTAGCCAGATCGCGATCGGACTCTTCTTTTCGTCCCATGGCATACAGGACTGAACTCGTCACGAAGCAGCGGTAGCCCGCGAGTTTCTCGCGATTCGCCTTTCTGAGACTTTCTTCCAACTTGCCCTGGAACAGATCGATGGCTGCCTCGAAAACGCCAAGAGCTGTCATCTCCGGGCTCATCTCGCGCACACGGGCAAAGACCTCCCGGGCTTCATCGTAGCGGCCCGCAAAGGTCAAGACCCGACCGAGTTCGCGGCGTACCCAGGGGTCGAGCGGATCGAGATCGACGGCGAGTTTGGCAAGCCGGATTGCCTCTGGGAAGTTACCGGTCAAGAGCTCCCAGAGGGCGACGAGCGCGACAATCGGGCTGCTGTTCGGCGCTAATTCGTAGGCTCGGCGATATTCGCGGCCAGCTTCGGCAATGCGCAGTTCCAAAGCACCTTTGACGAAACCTAGTGCCGCGTGGGCTTCGGGAAGATTGTCATCAAGCGCCACCGCTTTGTGCGCGGCGTCCAGGGCACGTACAAAAATGGTCACACCCCGAGCGAACTCCGTGTTGTAGTCGACATGACCGTAGGCCAGTTGGTGACCGAGGGCATTGGCAAGGCCTGCCCAGGCGCGGGCGCTATCGGGCTGGATGTCGATGGCCTTGGAATACAACTCGACGGCCAGAGCGAGGCTCTCCTTGGTCATGAGCGCTGCCGCATACTGCGCCCGCAAGATCAAGGCATAGCTCTCGTGATTGAACTGAGCCTGCGACTCGTTTATGCCCACGAGTGTCACATGCATCTCCCTGGAGACGGCTTTGGCAATGTCGTCCTGGACGGCGAAGATATCATCGAGTACGCGATCGTATGTCTCGGACCAGAGGTGAAACCCGTCCCTGACATTTACGAGCTGGGCTGTGATTCGAACCCGTGTACCGGCCTTGCGGACACTGCCTTCGAGAATGGTCTCGACTCCGAGTTTCTGGCCGATTGAGCGTAGGTCTTCCTGCTTGCCTTTGAATGCGAAGGAGGAGGTTCGACCGGTCACTTTGAGCTCAGGGCTTTTGGCAAGAACGTTGAGAAGTTCTTCGGTCAGGCCGTCGGAAAAATATTCGTTTTCGGGATCGGCGCTCATATTCGCAAACGGCAAGACGGCGATCGACGGCCGTACCTTGGCGACGCGGCCGGTGGTCCGGCCCTCCACTGAATCCCCAAGTCGCAAGAGCGTGCGCAGATCGGCAGCCATTTCGGCGGCGGACTGGTAGCGATCAGCGGGGTTCTTTGCCAGGCTCTTGCTGACGACTCGCTGTAACTCCGGAGAAACATCGGGCCGATAACGGACCAGGGGTTCGGGCGACTCATTGATAATCGCGTTGAGCGTGGCTCCGTCATTAGACCGTCGAAACGGCGTTCGCCCGGTAATCATCTCATAGAGCACAACGCCGAGAGAGAAGAGGTCAGTGCGCTGGTCAAGTTCGCGCCCTTGTGCCTGCTCCGGCGACATGTAGGCGATTGTGCCGATTGTCGAGCCCGCTTTGGTCAAGAGGTCGCTGCCCTGAACCGTCGCCAGACCAAAATCGAGAATTTTGGGCCGACCATCGTTGTCTACAATGATGTTCGCGGCTTTGATATCGCGATGGACGATGCCCGCCACATGCGCTTTGGCGAGACCGTCGGCCGTCTGGGCTGCAATGCCAAGGATCAAGTCAATTCTTGGCGATTCTTGTTCGCAATAGCGATTGAGCGGCTTACCAGCTACGTACTGCATGGCAAAATAGGGGCGGCCATTGAACTCGCCGACTTCGTGGATGGTGACGATGTTAGGGTGATCGAGCTTCGCGGAAGCCTGTGCCTCGCGGGTGAAACGCAGACGTAGGTCCTCTTCTTGCGCGAGATGCTCAGACATGAACTTCAGGGCAACGCGCCGATTGAGACGGGTGTCCTCAGCCAGGTAGACTTCTCCCATCCCGCCGGCGCCGATCTTGTCGACGATACGGTAATGGCCAATCACCGTGTCGGTGGCCAGCTTGATATGGACACGGGTCTTGTCATCGAAATCGGTCATCGATACTCCGCCATAAGCACGAAGCAAATATATGCGATTGAAAGTAATCTTGAGCAGAAAAGATCGAGTGAATCGACCGATAAATACGGAACTCACGTACCTCTGCCGGTGCCGCTTTGGCTCAAAATTGCAAAACCTTTGAGGCGGGGTAGGGGTATATACTTGATAATATGTATCGGGTAAGTTGCTGTTCGAACTGCTAATCGATTTCCATGGCGGGATGACTCCATCCGAAGTCGAATTGCTGCCACGGGGACGATGACGCAGTGTCTCAGGTGATCGTTAACTCTCATCCACCGGCTGAAACCTGCATTCAGCCAGAAAGCGGAATCTCTTATGCCTCTGAAAATGAAGACTACGGACGGCGCAGATCTAGAATTGGGTCAAGAAAAGATTGACGGCTTGACGGCCCGGATTCGCGGACGAGTGCTGCTGCCTCCTGATCCCGGGTACAATGAATCACGCACTGTATGGAACGCCATGATCGACCGCAACCCGGGCCTGGTGGTTCGTTGCCAGGGTGTGGCCGACGTCGTGGCCGCAGTGAAGTTTGCCAGGGAGCACAATCTGCTCCTTTGTATCAAGGGCGGGGGACACAACATCGCCGGTTTGGCCGTTGCGGATGGCGCCCTAATGATCGATCTCTCATTAATGCGGGGAGTTTGGGTTAATAGAGAGGCGCGAGTTGCGCACTGTCAGGCTGGTTGCTTGCTCGGCGACGTCGATCGGGAGACGCAACTCCATGGCCTGGCGACGATACTTGGATTCGTCTCAGCCACAGGCATCTCGGGACTCACGCTGGGAGGGGGATTCGGTTACCTGACACGCCGCTGGGGCTGGACAACGGATAACGTAGTCGGAATGGACGCTGTCACGGCTGAAGGGACGTTGGTTCGGGCTAGCGCAACCGAAAACTCCGACCTATTCTGGGGCCTGCTCGGCGGCGGCGGAAACTTCGGTATAGTAACCGGGATCGACTATAAGCTGTATCCTGTGGGGCCGGAGATTGTCGGAGGACTTGTGGCCTGGCCGGCGAGCGACGCCAAGGGTGTTCTTCAACTGTACCGCGAATTAGCCGCGACCGCGCCGCCGGAACTTACTTTAGTTTCGATCATGCGCCCTGCCCCACCCGCGCCCTGGCTTCCCAAAGAAGTCCACGGCAAGCCGATCATCGCAATCCTCGCCTGTTATAGCGGCGATGCCCCCTCGGGAGAACTGATTGTCAAACCAATCAAATCCTTCGGTAAGCCGATAGGCGACGTCTTAGTGCGCCGGCCATATTCACAAATGCAGGCCTTACTCGATGCGACTCAGCCGCAGGGGCGCCGGTATTACTGGAAGAGCGAGTACTTGTCAAGGATTGAGCCGGAACTATGCGACAAGTATATTCATCACGCCGGACGCGTCGTGTCACCTCACTCAGCTGTTATCTTCTTTCAGATCGAAGGGGCTCTCAATCGTATCTCCGCGGAACATTCGCCCGTTGGCAATCGCGATGCTCGGTATGTCCTCAACATTGCCGGGGCGTGGGAACGCCCGGAAGATGACGCGGCAAATCTCGCTTGGGCGCGCGATGCCTGGAACGACATGAAGGGGTTCTCGACTGGCGGAAACTATATCAATTTTCTCACGGAAGATGAAAGTCAGGAGCGAATCGCTGCGTCGCTTGGAGACAATTTGCGACGACTGAGGGAAGTCAAAGGCAAATGGGATCCACGGAATTTCTTCCGGACAAATCGGAATATCCAGCCGTCCTGACTGGTCCGGCAACGCAGCGCTTTCGGCCGTGTGCTAATGACGAATCGTCGGAGTCACTCCCGAACTCAACTGCAGTGAGTTAGGCGCAAGAAAATCGGGAGGTCGAGAACATCGACCTCCCGAAGCAGTGTTAAAGCCTGATAATCAGGCGAGATCGAAACGGTCGAGGTTCATGACCTTGTTCCACGCCGCGACAAAATCCTTAACGAATTTCTTCGCTCCGTCCTTGCAGGCGTAGACCTCTGCGATGGCTCTCAATTGGGAATTCGAGCCAAACACAAGGTCAGCCCGCGTTCCGGTCCACCTGGGCTCGCCACTCTTTGCGTCTCGACCTTCATATACGTTCTCAGTACCGGACGATTTCTGCCAGGCCGTATTCATGTCGAGGAGATTGACGAAGAAGTCATTACTCAGAATCTCCGGATGATTGGTAAAGACTCCATGAGCAGACTTGTCGAAGTTTGCGTTCAGAACACGCAAGCCGCCGACGAGCACGGTCATCTCCGGTGCGGTGAGTGTCAATAGATTCGCTCGATCCAGCAGCATTTCTTCGGCGGGCGCGTTGATGCCGTCACGCATGTAATTGCGGAAGCCATCAGCTTTGGGCTCGAGCACGGCGAAAGAGCTCGCGTCAGTCTGCTTTTGGGAGGCATCCATACGCCCCGGAGTAAACGGAACCGTGATACTGCTGCCGCCGTCCTTGGCAGCTTTCTCGATCGCGGCGCAACCTCCCAGGACGATGAGATCGGCGAGCGAGACCTGCTTTTTGCCGGCCTTGGCGTTGAACTCTTTCTGGATCTTCTCCAACGCGCGAAGCACTTTGGCCAATTGCTTCGGTTGGTTGACTTCCCAGTCCTTCTGCGGCGCCAATCGTACGCGCGCACCATTTGCGCCGCCACGCAGATCCGAACCGCGAAATGTTGAGGCAGAGGCCCAGGCCGTCGACACTAACTCAGAGACCGAAAGCCCAGCGCCCAGAATCTTGCCCTTGAGAGCGGCAATGTCTTTGTCGTTGATCAGACTGTGATTGACCACTGGAATCGGGTCTTGCCAGAGAAGGTCTTCTTTCGGCACTTCCGGACCGAGATAGCGCGACTTTGGTCCCATGTCGCGGTGGGTCAGCTTGAACCACGCGCGGGCAAAAGCGGCGGTGAACTCCTTGGGGTTCTTCTGGAAACGTCGCGCAATCGGTTCGTAGGCGGGATCAAAGCGAAGCGATAGATCGGCAGTCGTCATGATCGGCGGGTGCTTTTTCGAAGGGTCGAAGGCATCAACCACCATGTCCTCTTCAGCCACGTCCTTGGCTTGCCACTGCCATGCTCCGGCCGGACTCTTGACCAGCTCCCATTCGTACTTGAACAATACGTTTAGATAGCCCATATCCCACTTGGTCGGATTGGCTTTCCAAGCGCCTTCGAGACCGCTGGTGATCGTATCGGCGCCTTTACCGCTGCCGAAGCGACTCTTCCAGCCGAGACCTTGCTCCTCAATGCCGGCGCCTTCGGGTTCAGCGCCAACGAGCGCGGCATCTCCGGCGCCGTGACACTTGCCGAAAGTATGACCACCGGCGACCAGCGCCACGGTCTCTTCGTCGTTCATCGCCATCCGCGCGAAAGTCTCCCGCACGTCACGTCCGGACGCGACGGGATCGGGGTTGCCGTTCGGACCCTGTGGGTTGACATAGATCAATCCCATCTGCACCGCCGCGAGCGGATTGTCGAGTTCGCGTTCGCCGGTGTAGCGTTTGTCACCCAGCCACTCGGTTTCAGCGCCCCAGTAAATATCCTCTTCCGGTTCCCAGACGTCCTCGCGTCCGCCGGCAAAGCCGAAGGTCTTGAAGCCCATCGACTCCAGTGCGCAGTTACCGGCGAGGACCATAAGATCGGCCCACGAAAGTTTCTTGCCGTATTTCTGCTTGATCGGCCAGAGCAGCCGGCGCGCTTTGTCGAGATTGGCGTTATCCGGCCAGCTGTTGAGCGGCGCGAATCGCTGCGTGCCGGTTCGCGCGCCGCCGCGACCATCGCCAACGCGATAGGTACCCGCACTGTGCCACGCCATGCGGATGAACAACGGACCATAGTGCCCGTAGTCGGCCGGCCACCAGTCCTGCGAGGTGGTCATCAGCGCGTAGAGATCTTTCTTGACGGCCTGCAGATCCAGGCTCCTGAATTCCTCCGCATACTTGAACTTTTCCCCCATCGGATTCGACAGCGAGGAGTGCTGGTGGAGTATGTGCAGATTCAACTGGTTCGGCCACCAGTCCCGGTTTGAGGTCCCTCTTTCCGGCATCTTCGTCGCGCCCGTCACCGGGCACCTGTCCGCGTTTTTGTCAGTCACAACTTCTCCTTGTGATAATGAACGATTCGCAATTCATATTAATACTATCTACTAACATTCCTATGATGCTCCGCGCTCGCTTTCGCCACGTGCTGTCGCGGCCATTATCTCACCGTTTTGCAGTGGGAGCACAGGCCGCTGATCACGACGTGCTTGAGTTCAAGCTTTTGCCAGTGCGCAATCGACTTCGGCGGCTTCATGCGGTCAAAGTCGGGCCAGTAAAAGTCCTCGATTGCATGGCATTTCTTGCAGACCAGATGGTGATGATCCGAGATGTTCACGTCGAGGCGGGCGGCATTGTCAATGTGATAGACCTTGCGCACCAGCCCGTATTCCTCGAACGTCGAAATTGTCCGGTAAACCGTGTCCAGTGAGATCGTCTTGAGGTGTTTCCGCACCTGATCGAAAACGTGTTCCACAGTCGGATGAGTGTCGTGCTGCAGCAGCGCTTTGAAGATCTCGACGCGCTGATGGGTGATGCGCAGTCCCGAGTTACGGCAGACTTGCTCGAAGTGATCCATCATCAGCAGAACATTGATTTTACCATTGCGCATGATCGTCACAACAATCCTAATGAAGAAAAGTTCCTATGTAGGAAGTTATCAATCGGTGACTTGAAACACAAGGACAAATTTACGCCGGGGACCCGGGGTCCCCTCAGTTCCCTTCGTTGACAATGAACCCTGATGGCCAGGATCCGGGCCGGGCATGATAACCCGGGCCACAGATCGAATTGGAGTATTCCTGCGTGCGAACAGATCGGGGTTTGTTGAGGACGATCCGACGGCAAACGACATGCGTCTCCCTCAGCCGATCTGAAGACATGCGGTCAGATTGTGTTGGAGCCGGGGGCATCGACTCACGAATTCGCATTGCCGCACAACGTCTTGCGTGTCATCGTGAATGAAATGTGACCGCTCTCTTGCAGGCAGAACCCCTGCGAAGTCGAGACAGAAACCGCATTCAGCCCAGGCAAATTGCCGGACTACAGAACGTATTCATTATCAGAACGCTTCGACAGAAAAACAGGTTACGCCCGAACACGATTAAGAGCGAGACAGAAAATGCAGGATTCCTGGAAATCAGCTGCTGCCTACGAGCAGTTTATGGGAAGATGGAGCCGCCTTGCGGCGCGATCTTTCCTGGATTGGCTCGCTCCGGCTCACGGGCTGAGATGGTTAGATGTCGGGTGCGGCTCGGGTGCATTGAGTGAGGCGGTCCTCCATCACTGCGCCGCAGCGAAACTCACAGCCGTTGATCAGTCGAATGAATTTGTGGAGGCTGTTCAAGAACGGTTGGGAAAGCAGGTACAGTGCCGAGTTTCAGACGCAACCGCTCTGCCAATCGGCAATGACTCCATTGATTATACGGTCTCCGGTCTCTTACTGAATTTCATTTCCGAACCAATCAAGGCTCTCACTGAGATGAAACGAGTCACCGTTCCTGGAGGAACGGTTGCTCTCTACGTCTGGGATTATGCGGGGAAGATGGACTTTCTGAATGCATTCTGGGACGCCGCAGTCGCGCTCGATTCTCAAGCATCTTGTCTGCATGAAAGATACCGTTTTCCAGATACAAACCCGGAAACATTGAGCCGCTTGTTGGATGAAGCGGGTTGCATCGATATTGACTCCGCCCCGATAGAGATTGAAACACGCTTCGAGAACTTTGAGGATTATTGGAATCCGCTTCTCGGCGGCCAGGGACCAGCTCCGTCATATCTTGTATCGCTGGACGAATCTCACAGGCGCAAAATGAGAGAGCGCCTGCTCGATTCTCTGCCGATTCAGAGAGACGGCTCGATTCATCTCCTCGCTCGCGCCTGGGCCGTGCAAGGTAAGGCACGTCGATGAGCACGCCACTTGTTTTGAGTCTTGCCGGCCAGGACCGTACCGGTTTTGACACCCGAAATCTGATGGAGGTTGCGAGAATCCGATTCTCGGCTCGCGATGTGGGAAAATCACTCACAAGGTGTTGTGGCTTTCTGGTCACGCCATATGCGGCCCGTCTCTTCCGACCGCAACTCACGCAGTCGCACCCCAGTTGCGCTTGAAATCCTCTCCCAAGTCGAAAATGTAGTCTTTCACGTGCGCGACCTTTCCATCGACAATATTGATCATGGTGACACCGCTGTTGAGTCCCCCCCGGCCATCCCGGTTCGTGAGTTCAATGTTCCACTGAACGCTGATCATATTGGTGCCGGATAATGCGAAGAATTTCTTGATACAGATGTCCTGTATGTCGAAATGGATCTTGGGAAATTGGTCAAAGAAATTCCGAATCCAGCTTTCGACAGAATTCTTGCCTGCGAATGAACCGCTTGCCCAAACGTTGCCGGGATAGACGAAGACACCATTGTCTTTCCAAGCCGACATGAACTTTGGTAGGTTGTGTTGGTCGAGAGCCCTGAATGCGTCTCTAATCGCCTTGCGGGCAATAATGGCGCCAATCATCATGTACTCCTTTCAGAGTCGGGATCTATCCGGTCGGGAGACCGACTGCAGCAATAGGCTGGCTTGACCCGGCCGACTCCGAAAATAATCGATTGAAACCGATCTTTCGAAAGAAACCACAGTTCAAGCCGAGGCAACCAGAATATAGGCATGCTATAACCAGTAAATTGGAGGCGGGGGAATTGACCTCGCTCGCGTTGGGACCCAGGGACTTAGGTGGCGTTGTGACCAAATCGAGCTTGTTTGTCACCGGTCGGGTCCCGTGAAGTTCTGTTTACATATTCGCTTCCAATCAGGGATTTCGATGCTCATTCGGCCTGTTTGCCAGAAAAAACTCTCCATCATGGAGATTCAATGCGTACAATTTAGATTACATAGACCCGCAAGATAAACGTTCTTGATCCCGGCTGAATCCGAGGCTCGACGGGCAGAACACGGCCCGACAAGGGAGATCAGAATCGGTCACTTGCGAAAATCAAACCGACTGGACCCTCGCGTCTGGAGCAGCCCTTCGAGCGGACAGCAGTATTCGAACTACCTGCTCTTAACTGGGAGAGACCTGATGCAAATCGCAGTGAACCTTGAGAAACACATATCACATCGGGGCCTTCTGCTGCTTAGTGTGATCGTCATCCTTGCCGTCGGATTATCGATGGCACCAGTCACACGGGCAGAAGTTCCTTCCACCATGTCTTACCAGGGCAGTCTCGCGACTCCGGCGGGCTCACCAGTGGCCGATGGCACCTACTCGATTGCGTTTCGCATCTACGACGATTCGACCGGTGGAAACCTGTTCTGGGAGGAGGTCAAGTCGGTGACAACGAAGAACGGTTCTTTCTCGGTGCAGCTCGGGGAGACCAATCCTCTCAATCAGAACACGTTCTCGATCTCTAATCTCTATCTGGCGATTCAGGTGGGAACCGACCCGGAATCATCGCCGCGATCCAAGTTGAACGTTGTTCCCTATGCCACTCTCGTCGGCACCCTTGATGGCGCTTGGGGAGGCATGGTAGTCGGAGATGTCTTTGCCACCGGCCAGGTCTCGGGAGGTAGCAGCAATGGTTCTGGCGGTTACTTCCAGTCCTTCAAAACTACCCCGGGAAATCAGTACGGCTTGGTCGGCAAGTACAGCGCTTTCGGAGCTCTTGATGGCTCCGGCGTTTATGGGTACAGCCGGCCGGCGGACAACTACGGGACTGGCGGGGAATTCGAGGGAGGTTACGCCGGGGTCTATGGGTATGTGTACCCGACCGGCAACACCGATCTCACATACGGTGGAGTCTTGGGCAACGCCATTGCGACAGCTCCGCAACAGGAAGCCCACTTGTACGGCGTTTTAGCCAATGCGTCAGATGCTCTGGAGAACACTGGCGTTTTTGGTGGTGCTTCAGGTTCAGCCGGTAGTCTCGCCGGTAACTATTATGGTCTGCGCGGCAGCGCCACCGGCACCGGCTCGCAAGCGATCAACTATGGAGTCTATGCCCGTGCTGAGGGCGGCTGGGCCAATTACGGCATTTATGCCGAAGGAAGTACTCGGGCCGGCTTCTTTCTTGGAGATGTACAAGTGTTTGGTTCCCTGTCAAAACTCGGCGGGAGTTTTAAGATCGATCACCCGTTGGATCCGGCCAACAAGTATTTGCAACACTCGTTCGTCGAATCACCCGACATGATGAACATCTACAACGGCAATATCACCCTGGACAACGACGGCAAGGCCACCGTCACCATGCCGGAATGGTTTGACGCACTCAATCGCGATTTTCGTTATCAATTAACCGCCATCGGAGCGCCGGGGCCGAATCTGTATATCGCGCAGAAGATGACCAACAACCAATTTGCGATCGCCGGCGGCAGCGCCGGTATGGAAGTCTCGTGGCAAGTGACCGGCGTGCGCCACGACGCCTGGGCGGAGGCTAACCGCATCCAGGTGGAAGTCCCCAAGAGCGCCGACAGAATGGGTACCTATATGTTTCCTGAGTTGCTGGGTAAACCGCAGAGCATGGGCGAAACCTACGAGATGACAAAACGTGCTCCCGATGCCATGCGCCAGGCTGCGGAGACCCGTGAGCGGTTTGCTGCCAAAAAGGTAATGGAACAATCCGCTATCCGGTAGTGCTGGCAAGTCCGAGCAGAACAACCTCGCTTTTGAGATCTGTTCATGGTGGAGGTGGGGGGAATCGAACCCCCGTCCGAAGTGAACGTCAATCAGCCATCTACGCGCGTGTCCTTTGCTTTTATTCTCGCCGCTTAGATCGCCGCAAGGCTAAAGCTACCAATCGGCCAGCTCGGCTGTTTAGTGCGCCCGTCTGCCGCCAAGCGGAGCATCCAGACTAGCCATCATTCGCTGGCGCCTCACGCGAGCCTGATGGCGGGCTACGCGATCGACGGCTGCACTAGTTCACTTAGGCAGCAAGAGCGTAAGTGTTGCCACTTATTGGTTTGCACCTGTTTTACGAGATCGGTGCGATCTCGGCGCGCCGGCTAATCCCCGCTTACCCCGTCGAAACCAGGTCACCCCCAGAAGATTAGCAGCTTTCTACTATATATATCGGAATGATCGCTGTCAAGTTCCGCAATTCGTCCTCGGGGGGATTCTGCTTCTCCGTCGTTTTCAAGCGCACGGGGCCGGACCACCGCCAAAAATATAACTGATGAGGTAAACGGCGTCGGAGATGGTGACGATGCCATTTCCGTCGGCGTCGCCGGCTTCCAGCGGGACTGGAGCCGGGCCACCGCCGAAGATGTAGGTGATGAGGAAGACGGCGTCAGAAATGGTGATTAGCGCATTACCATCGGCATCGCCGCAGGTGTAGGTTGGGCTGACAACGGTGATCTGTGCGTCAAAGATATCGACTTTTTCTGGGTCGCTGCTGTCGGCGCAACGGATAGTAAAATAGTATGTGCCGTTCAGTATCGGCGTGCCGGTCAGCGTGCCGACCGTGCCACCATTGAAGTCGAGTCCAAATGGAATATCTCCACCCCACAATTGCCAGTTCAAGGGAGATTCGCCGCCGACAGCGGTGAATTGATAAGAGAAAATCTCGCCCCGAATCGCATCCGGTATGTCGTGGGCGTGGATATGCAGGAATCCATCGCAGGCGTCACCGGTACCATCATTGTTCTCGTCATACTGGTCGACATTGGAAGTAACGGGGCAGTTGTCGCACAGGTCTCCGAGGCTATCTCCATCGGTGTCCAATTGGCCAGCGTTAGCAATGTGAGGGCAATTGTCGGTCGGGCAGGTAGAAGCCGGGATTCCCGGATTGGCGAAGCCGTCGCCATCGGTGTCGGTGCAAGAGTCGCACGCATCTCCCGAACCGTCGCCGTCAAGGTCGGCCTGATCATTGTTGGCGAGGAGCGGACAATTGTCGCAATCATCCCCGTATGCGTCTTGATCGACGTTTGCCTGCAGCGGGTTGCTGAGTGTCGGACAGTTGTCGGAGGTGTTGTCAATCTGGTCACCGTCGACGTCGCTGTCGCAGAGATCGCCGATTCCGTCCCCGTCAAAATCCTCCTGACAGGGATTGTAAGCATTCGGGCAGTTGTCGGCGGCAGCGCCCCAGCTATCAAGATCGGTATCTGTGGCCAATCCTCCCGATGGTAACTGCGCATTGACACTTTCGCACTCAATCCAGCTTGCCAGACGATTGCGCAACCAGCACTGCATGCGCGCGCCCTGTTGCGGCGTGAAGTACTGCTGGCAACTCGACGGCGCATAGCTCATGATGTTTTCGATCTGCGTTATGCCCCACGGTACTCCCGAGCACGGATCATCTCCGCCCGGTTGGTTGCAGGTGAAGTTCTGGGGTGTCGGCGGCGTGTCGGAGCAAAGGTCACCGCGACGATCGCCTTCGAAGCCGTCTGGAGTCTCATAGCAACTATTGCAGGGTACCGCCCACCATTCATCGCCGGAAACGCCGGAATGGGTGTGAAGCAGGCCGAACACATGAGCGATCTCGTGGGCGAGGATTTTTCCGGTAGCGTGAAAGAAGTTGTCGTCGACGATCACGCCGCCGGTTGGTCCCTGAACATAAGAGATCCACGGATTGATTCCGTACCCACCTTCCGGCTGGGTATGAGTGACATAGACGTTGAGGAACGAGTCCGGAGCGATGTTGTATTGCGCCTTCATGAGGTCGGCTTCAGACGCAAACAGGCTATCGAGGTAGCGAAACTGGGTTGAATTCACGTAGCGCCACTTGTAAACGAAGCGAATGCGATGAGGCGCAAAATTCTGTTCGAGGTGCGCCATTTGGGCTGCGACTGTAGCCGGGGATTCTGCCGGAAGCGAGCCATCATCCTCAGTAAAAACGTGGAGATACAGCCGAACGATGACCCAAGGAGAGTTCTCGTCTTGCAGGTAATTGTCCCGAAGTTCCGGATCATCGCAGATTCCAAGAAACGGACAGGATCGCCCGCCCAACGCGAAGAGTGAATCCACGTAGGCGTGGTAAGCGGGATTGTCCTGCGCATAACAGGGTGGGAACTCCGGAGAGAACGGACTGACGGAGTACTCATCGGCGACCAGCGCGGCAATATTCGTCGACAGCAGGAAGAGCAGCATTGATAAGACAACGATCTTCACCGATACCTCCAGTGAATAATTAATGTAACCACTTACATAACTTCTGAAATTGGACGCTTGCGGATATCAACCGTGAGGGCGATTTACGCTAACGGCAAGAAGGAGTTCGTGATCTGTCGCCGGCCGCGCAGGCAGGCAAACGAGCCCTGAATTTCAGCGATCGAACGGGGTGATTTGGATGACGACTTGGTGGTCAGACGTACAGCAGTCGTTCGCCGTCGCCGGAGCGTAGTTTGAGCATCAGGGTCAGATAGTCGCGCAGATGGCGGGTCAACAAATAGCTGTCGCGCACATAGGCACGGGCGGCTACGCCCATGGACTGCAGGCAATCACGATTGTGGAGGAGGTAGCGGATGCGGTGGGCGGCGCCCTCGGGCGAATTGACGAGAAAGCCGGTGTGGAAATTGATTACCTGGAGACGAATACCACCGGTGTCGCCGCCGATCACGGGCTTGCCCTTCCACATACCCTCGGTCACAGTCAGGCCAAAGCCTTCGCGCGTTGATTTCTGGATAACGACATCAGCGAGCCGCTGCAGCGCATTGATAGTGCGGTTGGCATCCGCCGGGAGCAGCAGAACATGAATGTCAGTGTCCCCTTCAGAGGCCTCCAGCACTTCATCGAGCACAGCCTTCCCTTCCGGGTCGTCGCTGGCGCCGCCACCTGCAAGCACCAACTGCACCGGCAAGACGCGCTTGACGAGTCGGTAGGCCTGGATTACCCCGAGGGGGTCCTTGAAGCGGTCGAAACGTGAAATCTGCACCAACAGGGGTCGGCCGCCATCCAGATTGAATTGCGAACGAACGCTCTCGAGTTCAGCAGGGGGCAATTCGCAGTTCTTTTCGCTTAGTGGATCGATGCTGGGGGCAACGATGACCTGCGGATGGGGCAAGGGCTGAGCAAAGTCGGGCATAGAGAAGATACTCGCGTCATAATCGGCGACAAATGGCTTGAGTCCGCGCCAGACCTGGCGGAAGGGTCGGCTGATATCGATATGGGCTCGCCACACCCACTTACCGCGACGAGCAGGACACATGGATAATAGCGCGGCCGGCTGCGGGTCGTGGATGATGACGAGATCGGCGTCCTCGAGCGAGGCGCGCAGGCGCTCGCTGTTCTGACGATTAGTGTCAACGTAGTGATCCCAGTCGCGGCGGCCCAGACTCACCGGTTGACCCTGGAGGCCGTTGTGGAAGGACTTGGTGATCTCGTAGAAGCGCGGGTTTCCTTCGACAACTTCCCAGGACACCTCGAGCCCGAGCTCCTGCATCAACGGTGTCAGCCAGTCGAGAATTTCCGCCACTCCCCCGCCTTGTCGAGTGGAGTTGACGTGCACCAAGCGGGCGCCGGCAAGGCGTTCGCCGAGGCGCCGCAACTGGCGAATGGTAGAGGTGCCGACAATGCCCTCGTACGCTGATAACGGCCGTTTCACCTGGCACCCTTCAGGTCAGCGAAGATTCCGGCGAGTTCAGCCCGGATCTCTTCGAGATTGCTGAACGAGATGTCGACCCGCTTCAGGGCCTCGATCGCTTCACGCTGATCGTTCCCCCCATTCCCCAACCAGGCGCTGAAGTCATCCATTTCGAGTGGCGGGCGGCGCCGCGCTTCAACAAAATGGAAGTACAGGCTTCCAGAGGTCATTCGCCTTACGGCGGCAGCGAGGTCGGCGGGGTGATGGATGCGCTCGCCGGTATCGAAAACCACGGTTGTGGCTCTCATGAAGTAGAATTCAGAGCCGACCCGAGCCATCGGCACCCAAGGCTGCAATTCACTAAGCCTATCCTCGACCAATTCAAGAAGGTGGAGCCGCAGCGATTCGAGCGATGGGAATTCGTACGGATCTATGATCGCGATGCGTTCGGCGAGCACGCGATCCTGGAGCCCGCTTTTGGCCCACAAGGCAAAGTCGTTGCGATAATCAGGATAGTCAAACGTCGGCCTGAGCCAGGTTTCGCAAAAGTGGTGATAGATGACATCTTCACTACAAGCGGCCAGGCGATCGCGAAACTCCCGTAAGTTGATGGCCGGCGGCAACCCGCTCATCTGAGTGAGCAAAGTGCAATCCATAACCGAGAATGGTGTCATCTGCTTTTTTCTTTCCCCATTTCAACGCGAAGCCAACTGGTGACGCGCGCGAACCAGATCCAATAGCTCGAGCGGACTTGCGACAGCGGTGGCTCCGTTGACAACGACGCGTCCACCCACCGTCACAGCTGCCCCACCGCAACTGATCAGCCACTGCATGGCTTCGGCGTCGTTTTCATCATCCCCGGCGTAGAAGACTTGCTCCGGGAGTGCGCCATCGCCAAGCATCTCCAGTAGGGTCTTTAGACCCTCTACTTTCTTAATCGACTCATGAAGACGAATCTCCAGTGCAAAAGGGCCTTCGTAATAGGCCGCGTGATGGTTGAGACAGAAAGCACGCATGAGCCGCAGCAGCAGCGGTTGCTCCTCGTCGGGGACGGCGCGATAGTGAATGGTGAGAGTCGCGCCTTTGTCCTCCAATTCGACTTCGTAAGGTCGGAGCAACTCGGCCAATACGGGAAGCAGAACGCGACGGCGTGCCTTGATGTCGTCGGCTACGCCAGAATTGATGGAGACAATAGAACCTTCCGGGGTTCGCCAAAACAGGCCGCAGGAACCTCCCAGGTAGGCGCCCGGGACGAGCGCGCGAAGTTCAAGATCTTCCAGAGTCCGGCTGGAAAGGATCGCGACCACTGATTCAACCTCAGCGGTCAAGGCTTGCAGGAGCGCCCGCGCCCCTGGTACCATAGCAGCCTCGTTGCGATTCTCTACCAATTGTGAAAGCGTTCCGTCAAAATCGAAGACCCAAATTCGTTTCACAGGTGCTCGCCCCTGCTACCCGCCTGGATCTTGATGCGGCGCAGCTCTTCAAATACCCGGATACCCCAATCGTAGACGTTCCCGGTGCGCACGAGTCGGCGCAGGCGCGTCATTTTCTCTCGTCTCTCGGAGCTGTCCAGAGAGAGCGCATGGTGCATGGCGTCGACCATCTCGTCCGGATCAAAGGGGTTGACCTGAATGGCGTCCGTCAGTTCGCGTGCTGCGCCGGTGTATTTCGAGAGGAGGAGGACACCGCTGCAGTCATTGCGCGCAGCGATAAATTCCTTGGCCACCAGGTTCATCCCGTCGTGGAGTGAAGTCACCATCAAGACGTCGGCGATAAGATAGGCGGCGAGCACCGTGATGTAGTCGTGGTGGCCACGCATCAGTCGGATGGGTTGCCAGGTGTCGGTTTGATGTCGCAAATTGATGGCGTCGACCAGTTCTTCGAGATCCTGGTTAAGGTGACGGTAGGATTCGACCTGAGTGCGACTTGGCGCCGCCAATTGCAGGAGCGTCACCTTCCCTGCGTACTCAGGGTGTTCGGTGAACAAGCGGTCTATCGCTGTCAGGCGCTCGAGAATTCCCTTGGTGTAATCGAGTCGGTCGACGCCCACCAGGAAGCGCTGATCCCCCGGCTGGTCGAGTCCGCCCAGGATTTCCGCCGTCCGCGCGCTGACTTCCGGGCTCTGGGCATCGCTGGAAATCTGGTCGAAATCGACGCTGATCGGGAAGGGCCGGACATAGGTTGGCGCGCCGCCGCGAAAGACACGAAGATGCTCGCGATCCACCCTGGCTTCAATCCGATTGTCCACCGTGTCGAAGAAGTTGTTGCAGTGATACTGGATATGGAAGCCGAGCAGATCATTGCCGAGCAAACCGTCGAGCAGTTCTTCGCCCCACGGCAAGATACGGAAGGCCTCCGGATTCGGCCAGGGGATGTGCCAAAACTGGACGATAGTCAGATTGGGGCGTCGTTCGCGCAGCATGCGCGGCAATAAGCCGAGATGGTAATCCTGGATAAAGACAATGGCATTGTCGTCGCCGGCTTCCTCGATTACCGCGGTACAGAATTTTTCGTTAACACGCCGGTAGGTCAGCCATTGCGAACGCGAGAACTGCGGCCGCGAGTACACGATATGGCACAAGGGCCAGAGCGCGCCGTTGGCCACGCCATAGTAGTAGCCTTGCTCTTCCTGGCGCGTGAGCCAGACACGTCGCAGTGAATAGCGGCCGTGAGCGGTTTCAACGCGACAGCGACCATTGTCATCGACGCAGCGGCGATCGGCATTTCCGGAGCCGTGCGCAATCCAGCTGCCGCTGACGGCGCGAACGATTGGTTCAATGCCGGTGACCATGCCGCTGGCGGGGCGGATTTCGCGAATCCGCCCGCCGTCGTGTTCGTGAATCACCGGTTCGCGATTGGAGACAACTATGAGCTTATTGCCGCGCGAGACGTCGCGGACGACCTGCGCCAGATCGGCCGCGGTCAACACGTTGGCGAGGGGATCGGCCTGCGTTGTCGAGATTGTATCTGAAAGCTCCCTGCCATGACCGGCTGCGGTTTCGTTCTCAAAACGCTGCATGATCAACCTCCATGTCGCGCGTTCACTTCGATTCCAGCCATCGGCATTTCGCCGCGGAGGTACATTGTCTGAGTCGGGTATGCGAATTCGATGCCTTCATCCTCAAAGCGTTCGCAAAGAGCGAGATTTATGGCCTGTTGGATATCCATGAAGCGGTTATAGTCGCTGTTAAGTACGAAGTAGACGATTTCAAAGTTAAGGCTGAAGTCACCGAAACCGGCGAAATGGGCGCGATCAAAACGTGTTTCCGCGATGTCTTCGATGATGTCCCGGATGAAGCCAGGGATGCGGCGCAATTTCTCGGGGCTGGTTTCATAGGTAACGCCGATTTGAAACAGGATACGGCGTTCCTGCATGCGTTTGAAATTGCGAACGCGGCTGGAAACGAGATCGTTGTTGGAAAAGACCAGTTGTTCGCCGTCCAGCGAGCGAACACGTGTCGTGCGAATACCGATTTTCTCGACCGTACCGCGCTGGTCGCCGACGACCAGGAAGTCACCGATTTCGAATGGACGATCGAGGATGATTGCAGCATAACAAAAGAGGTCGCCGAGAATGTTTTGAACGGCGAGGGCGATGGCGATACCGCCGATTCCGAGGCCGGCGATCAGGGCGCTCAGATCGAGACCGGCGTTCTCGAGCAAGAGAACGAGGATGAGCGACCACAGAGCCCAGCGACCGACAAAGAAGACAGCGCGCTGAGCCGGCGAACTGCCGGTACTGCCGGCACCGCCGAGCGCCACGCTCCGCGTCACGACCAGCCTGATCACCGCCTCGCCCCAGAGTCCCGCCTGGAGGAAGATTGCGCCAATTATGACCAGCCGTAACGGCTGCACGAGCGTCTCGGGAATCGGGAGCGTACGCAGCCCCAGGGCCAGGGTCATGAGGAATATCAGGATCGGACTTACGCGCTGAATCAAGCGCAGCGCGAAGTCATCAAGAAGAGTCTCGGACTTGAGGGCAAGACCGGTAAGCCGCCGCAGCACGATACGTCGCACAAGCATGACGACGAATGTGACGAGCACCGCAACACAGAGGATGCCCAGATAGTCGATGATGGGAACATCGCCCAATCGCACTTGTAGAAATTCCACTGCCGTTGCCCCTTCCTCTACGCCCCCGATTAACGCTCTCCGGCCATCTCTCAGAGTCGACCGGCGTCCATTACGCCAAAAGTCCTTCTATAAGGTATATGCAGTGAGTTCCCGGTTTGTTTGGCCCGGTCGGCAACAATCTACCGAATCATCGACATTCGCGGTGAGTGATCGAGGGCAACAAGATGGCGAGGCTCATTGTTCTTGGACTACAGATTGGTTGTCAGCAACCTCAGGAGTTTGAAACCACTCCAGGAAGGCAATGGTCCAGAGGTTGTTGTTCCAGGCGCTGATGTAGCCGCAGAGTGGAATCGAAATCAACAAGGCAAGACCGTATTTCAAGAAGCGACCAAGAATCCCTTCTCCGAACATGGCTTCAATCGATTGCTGTGGGATCATCACCGCAAACGATATGGGAAACGTCAAGATCAGACCAATGACGAGGCCCACGAGAACGATGGCGCATGAAGGCCACAATTTCCTTTTGAAAAGTGCGAACCCCCTCGGTATCGACTCACTCACCGGCGATTGCTGGAAGATGAGGCAGCGAAATGAGTACTGCCAAACTGCACCAATTACGACCATGGCAGCGAAGAATACGGGCAAGAAGAGAACTAATACAACCCATCCAAGGAGTCTATTCACTACGAAGGCAATTACGATGGGCATCACCAAGAAGATTGTCGTGGCCGCGCCGATTGCGATCCAGATCAAGAGGAGAGGGGCCCAGCGGCTGAAGAACTCGAGTCCCAGGCGAAGACATTCCAACGGAGCCGCGGATTGCCCGCGATGCGAGCGGGCGGCGCCGATGATCAAAGCGGGATTAACGAGAACCGAAGCGACCAACATTACGAATGGAACAATAAGCCCGTAAGCCATCGCGGCAAAGAGTACCGGAAATGCAGGCAACTCCCCGGCAATAACGTCAAGCTCAAAAGGGCTCTCACCCAACAAGGATGGAGCCAGCAGGAAGCCCACCAGCCACATCCAGCGATGTCGCAAAGTAAGAGTAAACGAGGACCGAAGTATCTCGCCGAAATTCATTGCGCACTCAATCTCGCGCGCGCGGAATCAATTGGCAAGCGCAATCGTATCACCCGCCAGGGTGGCGGTGTCGTCTATTTCTTGCGCACGAAGCGCGAAATCGCGGTGGACAATTCCTGATGAATGTTTTTGGTCTTGGCGTCTTTGACTTCCCAGAGCGAGCGCTGGATCGACTGCCGGATGGCAAAGAGCGTTGCCTCGCCGGCTGTGCCCTGAGCCGCGAGATTTTGAATCGCGGACTTGGCGCGCGACGGGCCCGAGTTCGGATTGTTCCAGAGGTTGATGAGCGAGCTGAGCAGTCCGGCAACTTCGAAAGCGGTCGGTGATGAGGTCGCTGCGATATAGCCTCTCTTGAGTGTGATGTCGGAGTACTTTGGCATATGTGATTCTTCCTTTCTTCACAGACAACTGTCGTACCAGGTGTGGTGAAGTTCAAACATTGACGAGGGGTCATTCCTCGCCCGCAAACCGTTTACCAATAAGGCCTTACGAAGTGCACTTGCGGAGCCTGCAAGAATTTATCTTGACAGATTTCAACATGGAGCTATTTTGGTGCAACATTCGGCCGATGTAGATCGTTAGAAGTGAACATCGGTTGTATCCAAATGTGATTCTCAGGAGACGGTACTTTGATGAATTTGTGTTTCAGAACATCACTCGCAAATGTCAAGGGCGTAGTGTGCCCACGACAGTACCGGGTTCCGTCTCGAGATTTCCCTGATTTAGAATGATAGACCAGACACGGAAAGTTTCGAGCCGGACCCTCCAAAGTCCGGCTCTTTTTTTTGCGCGGATGGCCGGACGAGTAGCGCAAACGCAAAGATGAAAAGAGAATAATCAAATGGATTCAGTGTTTTACGAACAGGAACAGGAAAGCGGCATCAGCAGCAAGGAAGCGTTTCGGGGCTTGCTTCCCCTGCTGCGGCCGCATCGGCGCCGACTGCTGCTCAATCTTGGGCTGCTGGTGATTGCCACCGTACTGTCGCTGGTAGGGCCGATTATCATCCAGAAGGCGATCGATATTGCCTCATCCGGCGGTCAGGCGGCAATCAGCCAGAGTCTTCCGGAAACCGCGACCACGAGCGCTGATACGGCTGCCATCAAGGAGACGATCGTCCGCTGGTCGCTGCTCTACATTGGAGTGCTGCTGGTGTTCCTGGTGACGAGCTACATCCAGCGCGTACACCTTGAAATAATCGGCCAGGATATCATAACCGGTTTGAAGCAGAGATGTTTTGACCATGTCCTCGGCTTGTCCGTGTCATTCTACGACCGCAATCCGGTGGGACGGCTCTTATCGCGGGTGGAATCGGACGGCGAATCGCTGCGGCAGTTGTTTGCCAATATCGTCGTGATGATTATCGGCGACGTCTTGATGATTGGCGGCACACTGGTGGTAATGTCCTATTACAATTGGAAGCTGACGCTGATTGTCGTCACGCTGGCGCCGATTGTCGTTACGTTGATCTGGCTTTACCAGAAGTTCACGACGCCGCGCTTTCTGGAAGTACGGAAGCGGATGGCGGATGTCACGGCAACGATGACCGAATTCCTGCAGGGCATGAGCGTCGTGCAGGTGTTTAACCGGCAGGCCTGGGTAACGGAAAGGATGCGCACGGTGAATCGCGCGAAGTATCGCGTCGAAGCGCAGGCGCATCTCGGCAATACTGCGTTCGGCAATGCGCTGGTGTTCCTCGAGAAGGTTGCGATCGCGATGATCACGTTTTTCGGGGCGATGCTGGTGCTGTCGGCCTCCGGGGCTGGAGCGGCCGCGAGCGGCATGTCGGCCGGCGTGATTGTCGCATTTATCCTGTACATCCGGCGGTTTTTCGATCCGATTCACCGATCGGCGGAAGAACTGCACGTGATTCAGAGAGCAATCGCCGGCGCGCGGCGGATATTCGCCCTCCTAAACAACGATGAGCGCATTGCCCAGACAGTTTCACCGCGGCGATGGGAGTCGTTCAGCGACGTCATTCGCTTCGAGAATGTCGGGCTCTCGTATACGAAGGACGAGAAGTTTGCCGTCCGCGGAATCTCGTTTGAAATCAAGCGCGGTGAAAAGATTGCGCTGGTAGGCGTTACCGGCGGTGGAAAGAGCACGCTGGCGAACCTTCTACTGCGCTACTACGATCCGACGGAAGGCCGGATCACGGTCGACGGCATCGACATTCGCGACTTGCGGCTGGACGATCTGCGGGCCAAGTTCGGCCTGGTGTTGCAGGACATCTTCCTCTTCCCCGGCAATGTGCGAGAAAACATTACGCTGGAGAAGACGGGAGTATCGGATGAATCGCTGCGGGCAGCCGCGCAGTTGGTGTCGGCTGATCGATTCATCGAGAGAATGGAGAAGGGATACGACACCCAGATTTCCGAGCGCGGCGGCAACTTGAGTCGCGGCGAGCGGCAATTGTTGTCGTTCGCACGCGCGTTGGTGTTTAATCCGCAGATCTTGTTGTTGGACGAAGCGACGAGCTCCGTTGACCCCGACACCGAGAAGCGGATTCAGCTGGCGCTCAAGCGGCTGCTGACGGGACGGACGTCGCTGATTATCGCGCACCGGCTGTCGACGATTCTCGACGCCGACAAAATCCTGGTGCTGCGCGAAGGCCGCATTATCGAGAGCGGCACGCATCGCGAACTTCTGGCCGCGGGCGGTTATTATCAGAAGCTGTATCGCCTGCAGTTCCAGGAACCGGAGAAAGTAAAGGTAGAGAATGTGGAACAAATTCAAGTGGCTGATTAGCGGCTACCGCAATCACAAGATGGCACTGGCCTGGCTGCTGATCGGCACGCCGTTGATATGCGCGTTCTACGTAACGGAACCGCTGGTGCTGAAGTACATCTTTGATATCCTGGTGGAGGGACAGGGGACCCTGCCGGGATACTTGCAGCCCTTGGCGAGAGTGGCTGAGAATGTCGGTCTGTCACCGATCGCTGGCGCGGCGGCGATCCAGGTATTCTACGCGATCGTGATCTTCGCGGTTTATGCCTCGGTCCAGGGGACGCGCGCCTGGATGAATACGCGGCTGGAATGGGAATTTCGCCAGCGCGTATTCGACTCGACGACCGAGAAGGGCCCGAACTTTTTCAACACGTATCGCACGGGTGACCTGGTGACGCGGATGACCGACGACGTGGCGGAAAAGCTTTCCTGGTTTGCCTGTTCGGGGATCTTTCGATTCTACGAGGCGCTCCTGGTGGTGTGCTTCGCCGTCTACCAGATGGTGAATCTCAACGCCGAGCTGACTTTGTATACGGTTACGCCGCTGCCGATCCTGGTGGTCATATTCATGCTGACCTCCAGCGCATTGGATCGTCGATTTGACCGACTGCAAAGCCGGATCTCCGACTTGAACAGCGTCATGGAGGCGTGTTTCTCGGGGATCAGAGTCGTCAAGGCGTACAGCCGCGAGGAGATGTGGCACCGGCGATTTGCCAAGACGATGGCCGAGCGGCGCGCGGCGGAAATCGGCGTCGTGCGCGCCTGGGCCGGGATCGAATCGCTGTATATGTACATCTGGCAGGTCGGGCTTGCCCTGGTGCTCCTGGTGGGAGGCGCGATGACGGTCGACGCCAAGATCACCGTTGGTGATTTCGTAGCCTTTTCGACCTACATCATGTTCCTCGTCTACCCGATGTTTGATATCGGGCAGTTCGTCGTGAAGAGTCGCCAGTCGGCGGTAAGTATCGGCCGCCTGATGGAAGTGCAGAATTTTGCACCGATGGTGACCAATCACAACGAGGCGGTGCCATCCCTGGGATTCGAGCGCATTCGCTTTGACCGCGTTTCCTTTTCGTTTGGAACAAACGGACACAGCGCGGTGAAGGGCGTAAGCTTTGAAGTGCGCAAGGGCCAGACGGTAGCGCTGGTTGGCCGCGTCGGTTCGGGCAAGAGCACGATCCTTCAGTTATTGATGCGCGTGGTCGACCCCAGCGAGGGCCAGATACTCGTCGATGATCGACCGCTGCGGACACTCGCGCTGGACGATTTTCGCGATATCGTCGGGTACGTACCGCAAGAGCCGATATTGTTCTCCGATACGATCGAAGGCAACATTCGGTTCGGCGAGAACAGCGTTGCGGCGGAGCGAATTCAGGAAGTAGTCAGTCTCGCGCAGCTTGAAGAGCAGATGCAGCGGTTCCCCAAGGGATTGCAGACGCGCATTGGCACGCGCGGTCTGACGATCTCGGGCGGTGAGAAACAACGCGTGGCGATTGCACGGGCCTTGGCGCGCAATCCAAAGATCCTGATTCTCGACGATTGCACTTCGGCGCTCGACGCGCGTACAGAGGAGCGGCTGTGGGCAGCGCTGCACGAAGTCATGCCCGACATGACCTGCTTCGTCGTAACACATCGCACGAAGACGTTGCGCAAAGCCGGCGTGATCTTGCTGCTCGACGATGGCAAGGTGATTGAAAGCGGCACGCACGACGAGTTAATCGAGCGCTCGCCGGCGTATCGAGAGCTGTACTCTCGTAGTGAGTTGGAAGAGGCCGTAACGCAGTAAGGCAGGCGGGCGGGAACTTATCGGTTTCGGCCCGCGGCCCCCAACATCTCAAAGGTGGTAGAGCATCAGGTAGACAGCGATGCCGCTGACTGAGACAAACATCCAGACCGGCCAGAGCCAGCGGACAATGCGCCGGTGCATCTGGAATCGGCCCATGAATGCATGCCGTACGGCGACAACAATAAAGGGCGTCATGAAAGCCGCCAGTAGCACATGCGGAATCAAGATGGCAAAGTAAACCGGCCGCGTCCAATCGTGGTGCGGATACGGGACTGACCCGACGGCGTAGTGATAAACCAGGTACGAAGTCAGAAACAGCGCCGAGGTTGCCAGCGCTGCAAGCATAAAGCGTTTGTGCGTCACTTCCCTGCCCCGCTTGATGTTTACATAGCCGAGGAGAAGCCACAAGGCGCTGATCGCGTTAAGGATTGCGTTTACAGTGGAGAGAAAGCTCAGGTCCACTACATCTCCCGAGCCAGTTGGCGGACATGCTGCCGCAGTAATTGAAGTTGAGACTCGTCGTCATAGCTATAGTACCCGCGGATTTGGCCGAATTGATCGACGAGTACCAGGCGTGCCGGATGACCCGCCGGAAGTTCGGAAGCGTCGAGCAGAAAGCCCTTCTCAATAAGCGTTTGAACCTCTGAGATCGGCCCGCGCGCAAAACTCCACCTGTGATCGTCGACTCCAACCGAATCGGCATACCGCTTCAGGATATCCGGAGTGTCATAATCGGGATCGACGGAAATCGAGAGAAACCGGACTTTGTCAGAAGGGCGATACAATTCGTAGAGCTCCCCAATCGTGTTGGTCATGCGCGGGCAAATGCCCGGACAACGAGTAAACATGAAGTTGACGATGTGAATGCGGCCGTTGAGCGAGTCGCGGGTTACGGCGTCGCCATCGCGCTCGATAAGCGCAAAGTGCGGCAACACGGCAATGACGGGGATTTCAGAACGAGAGCTCTCCGCCCAATTGATGACGATAGCCGAGATAACTGCCAGCAGAGCGATTGCCGGGGCGCTCCAGAGGATTGACTTGGGGACGGAGTTAGTCGGCATCGGGATCCACCTTCATTTCCGGACCACCGAGGTATACAGGACTAGTATGGCGCCAACAAAGAGCGACGCTGCCCACACATGGAACAACTGCAGCAGCGGCGGCAACGCAACGGCGATCAGGCCGGTGCCAAGCGACATCTGCACGGCAATAAGGATGATCAACCACCAAAGTGTATAGCGTACCAATGACTCCGGTTGCTTGACCGCACCGTAGATACGATAGCCAATGCCCAGAGTCAGGACGGCGAGCGCCACGCCCAGCAAGACATGGACAAACTTGATGCCGCCGATCATGGCCAGGAGTTCGTGATCCGAAGCCAGCGGCCTACTCTCGATCAGCATTTCGATTTCACCCCTGATGCCGGCGCCGATCATGATCTGGAGAATCGTTAAGATCCACAGGGCGATAATCCAGCGCCCGAGAGTCTCGGGATAGCTACGCCTGAACTCCTTGGAGCCTTCTTCATGGAAATAAGCCTGTTGAGTTACGTACGTCAGGAGACTGACGATGAGCAGAGCAATGACAAGATGAGTAGAAACCAGCAGTGGATTGAGTTCGGAGAGAACAACCTGGCCTCCTTGCCAGCCCTGGAAGGCGACGAGTACAGCCGCTAATAGCGACGGCCAGAGGATGCGCGGCGTTTTGCGGTATTGCACAATTGCCATAACGGCAGTAGCTGCAATCATCAAGCCAAGGAGCATGCCGGCCAGTCGATTGATGTATTCGATCCAGGCGAGGGCGAAATTGAAATGCGTTGCGTCAATCTCAGGAGGGATCTGGCTAACGTTGAGAGGCGGAAACCAGCCGCCAAAACAGCGCGGCCAATCAGGACATCCCAGGCCCGCGCCGGAAACGCGCACCAATCCGCCGGCAAAGATCACGATATACGTGCCGAGCGTCGACCAAAATGCGAGGCGGCGAAAGACTGTCATAAGAAAATGGTCAATCTAACCATCGTGGAAGGATTTATCTACTTGAATTTGACCAAGTCCCGGCCATCCTGCCGGCTGTTCGATTAATGTCCGCCTGGTGCCAGAGCCGGGGTCGTCGCTGTCGCGGAGTCAGTGGTGTGAGCGGCAGCCGTAGAATCGACTACTTGCGTTGAGTCAACTAGTGCCGTCGCGGCGTGACCACCGCTGGGAGTCATGGTATTGTACATCTCGGCACGCGGATTGATCGGCATGGCGACTTCAGCGCTGATATCGCCGCGGCGCATAGTATCGAACATCGTTAGGACGATGAATACTGTCAGCAAAAGCAGGCACGCTGAGAATACGACGAAGAAGAGCTTGTTGTCATACCAGAGATGCATGAAGAAGAAGGCAACCAAGAGGGCCTTAATCGAGGCGATCGACAAGGCGATCACGAGATTGAAAGCCCCGAAATCATGTAGGGCGACTTCGACTGTAATGAAGGTCAGGATCAATAGGGCTGAGCCGACGGCAAGGTAGACCTTTAACGGCAAAATATGATGGTGTGACTTATGTTCAGCGCTCATTGGTTTATCCTATCAAGTACAGCAAAGGGAAAAGGAAAATCCAAATCAAGTCGACCAAGTGCCAGTACAGACCGGTCATTTCCAGCGGCGTGTAGTACTGGTCAGAGATGCGACCTTTGACGGTTTTGACCATCATCCAGGCGATCAGCCCCATGCCCACGAGGACGTGGAATCCGTGGAGACCGGTCATCGAAAAGTAGAGGCTAAAAAAGACGTGGGGATTGGCGCCTTCGAGGCCCGTGAATGTGTAGTACTTACCAGGAAGCTGGCCCAGATGGAATTTGTGACTATACTCGAAGTATTTGATCACCAGGAAGGTCGTTGCAAAGGCAAAGGTTGCGATCAGGAACCACAAGGTCTGCTTCTTATTGTTCAGTTGCATCGAGCGAATCGCCAGGGCCATGGTGACTGAACTGGTGATCAGGACGACGGTATTAATCGCACCCAGTGTGATGTTCAGTTGTTTGTGGGCTTCCCAGAACATCTCGGGATACCACGAACGAAAGATGGCATAGGCACAGAACAATCCACCAAAGAGCAGGATTTCCGTGAGCAAGAACAGCCAGGTGCCGAGCTTGGCGGCTTCGGCCTGTTGCGCCGGCTCATGGAAATGATGCTGCAAGTGAGCGGGGTGATCGTGGCTCGTCGCGTGTGTCGACATCAGGCGCTACCTCGTGCTCGCCGCGACGACCTTATCGTAGTCGTACGGTCCGTGTTGTGGGACGATATCCTTATCAAAGTTCTCGGTCGGCGGCGGAGAAGTGGTTTCCCACTCCAGAGTAAGAGCGCCCCACGGATTGTTGCCGGCCGGTTTTCCCTTGAAAATCGAATGGATCAGATAGAAGGCCATGACCACGAAACCGGCGCCGATGATGAAGGCGCCAATCGACGAGAAACCGTGCAAGGGCTGGTATTGCTCGACGTAGGTAAAATAGCGGCGCGGCATGCCCTGGGAACCGAGGATGAATTGCGAGAAGAATGTCATGTTGAAGCCGATAAAGATCAGGGCACAACCGAGCGCCGCAAGTTTTTCGTTATACAACCGCCCCCAGATCTTCGGCCACCAGTAGTGGAGTCCGGCCAGGAACGCCATGACCGTGCCGCCCATCATGACATAGTGGAAGTGAGCGACCACGAAGTAGGTATCGTGCAGGTGGACATCGACTGAGAGGGCGCCCAGCATGATGCCGGTTACGCCGCCGATCGTGAAGAGGAACAGAAAACTCAATGTGTAAAGCATCGGGGCTTCGAGCGAAATCTGACCCTTGTACATCGTCGCGAGCCAGTTGAAGACCTTGATGCCCGACGGAATACCAACCAGGAAAGTGAGGAACGAGAAGATCACGGCGGCCAGTTCCGATTGTCCGGAAGTAAACATGTGATGTCCCCAGACAAGGAAGCTTACAAGGGCGATGCCAAGGCTTGAAAATGCGATGAGCTTATAACCGAAGATCTTCTTATGCGAAAATGTTGAAATCGTTTCGGAGATGATCGCCATTCCCGGTAAGATCATGATATAGACGGCCGGGTGCGAATAGAACCAGAAAAAGTGTTGGTAGAGCACCGGGTCGCCACCAAGCGCGGGATCAAAAATGCCGACACCGAGTGTGCGTTCGAGAATCAGGAGAACGAGCGTGATGGCGAGAACCGGAGTCGCCAAGACCTGCAGGATCGAGGTTGCATAGATTCCCCAGCAAAACAGCGGCATATTGAACCAGGTCATCCCCGGCGCCCGCAGTTTGTGAATCGTCACCATAAAGTTGAGGCCGGTGAAGATCGAAGAGAAGCCGAGAATGAACACGCCGAATGTCATCGAGATCACCGCTGTATTAGTCGATGTCGAGTACGGCGTGTAGAAGGTCCAGCCGGTATCGACGGCATTGGTAATCGTCGAGTAGAGGACAAACAGCGAACCGAAGACGTAGATGTACCAACTGGCGAGGTTGATGCGCGGGAAGGCGACGTCTTTCGTTCCGAGCATCAACGGCAGTACGAAGTTCCCCAAGGCCGCGGGAATCGACGGAATGATGAACAGGAAGATCATGATCGCGCCATGCAGAGTGAACATTTTGTTGTAGGTGTCGTGCGTCATGATGTCGGCCGCCGGCTTGATCAATTCCCAGCGAATCAGAAGCGCAAAGATGCCGCCGACCAGGAAGAACGTCATGATCGCGAACAGGTACATCAAACCAATGCGCTTATGATCGCGCGTAAGCAACCACGACTTCAGACCCTTCGGGTGATTTAGGAAATTTTTCTGCGGAATCGCCATTTCACTCATTCACGCTTCTCGCTTACTTCAGTGTCTTGATGTACTCGACTATGGCGTCGATTTGTTTGTCTTTCAGCAGGCCCTGATAGGTCGGCATCACCGGCTGAAAACCTTTGACGACCTTGGCCTTGGGTTCAAGAATTGATTCGCGGATATAGTTTTCATCCACCTGAACCGAGGCGCCGCCTTCAAGTTCCACGGTGTGGGCAAAAACTCCCTTGAAAGTCGGTCCCGTTCCGGCCTTGCCGTCAACGCTGTGACAAGTAATGCAGGCCTTCTGCGAAAAGAGCCGCGCGCCATAGTCGGCAAGCGATTCTCCCTTGCCCGGCCCGGCCTGGGTCTCCTGCCACTCGGCATAAACCTGATCGGTGACGACGCGGACCTTGCCGATCATTTCCGAGTGCTTGGTGCCGCAATACTCGGTGCAGAACAAATTGAAGCTGCCGGTGTCGAGCGCTTCGAACCAAGCGATGGTATATCGATTCGGCAACACATCCATCTTGATACGGAAATCGGGGACATAGAAACTGTGAATAACGTCCTTCGAGGACATCAACAGCTTCACGGGCTTGCCAGCCGGGACGAGCAGTTCATTGACGCTGGAGGCACCATCCGGATAATCGAACGACCAGAACCATTTCTGGCCAGTGACTTTTACCTCCATGGCATTGGCAGGTGTTACATGGAGCCGGATGAATCCTTTGAAACCCCAGGCGAAGATAATAAACACGACGATGGTCGGGATCAGAGTCCAGGTAATCTCGAGCGCAGTATTGTGCGATATGCCGGAGGTCGTCGTGTGCGCTCCGCGCCGACGATAGCGGATTACGAAAAGCACCATCGCTGCCGTGACCAGCGCCAGCAGGATCGCCGAAGAATAATAGATGAAATTGAATAGCGCGTCGATATCGCCCGCGACAGTTGATTGCGGCGGGGGTAAGAACAGGCTTCCCGAATTATCCATGACTATGGCTGCGCCAGCTCCGTTGCTACGAGATTCACTTATGCGGCCGCGCGCACGGTTCGCAATCGCCGTTCACGCGCCCAGAGTATGCTTAAGAAAACGGTCATGATGACAAGCGTCACCAGGCCGCCGAGCTTCATAATATTCCCTGCCAGGACGACGTAGCCCTTGGCATGGGGGTCGTAGTGATAGCAGTAAAGGATCAACCGATCCAGCGTCGAGCCGATCTTGCCGTCGGCGGCTTCGATCAACGCGAGTTTCAAATCCCGGGACTTGAACTCGAGACCGTAGAGATAACGTGAGATGACGCCGTTCTCGGTGAGTACGAAAGCGCCCGCTGGATGGGCGTACTCCTTGGTCTCTTCATCATAATAGTACTTGAATCCGATGGCTTCGGCGAGCGCGCGCGACTGCGTTGAGTCACCGACGAAGAAGCGCCATCCAGAATTCTGACCCTTCTCACCCAATGCCTGCATGTAACGCGAGCGTTTGCCGCCCGCAAGTTCTGCGGTTTCGTTAGGATTGATGCTCACCGTCAGAATCATGAAGTCCTTTTCGGGGCTTAACTCCTGGGCACGGACGGCGTCGCTCAATCCATTCAGCACGACCGTGCACAGCATTGGGCAGTTATAATACGCCAGCGTCACGATGACCGGTTTACCCTGATGGAAGTAGTCTTCCAGCAGCACCGCTTCGCCGGCATCATTCGTAAAGGCCAGATTCAGCGGGATGGTGTCGCCCAGATGCTCAACGATATCCATCCGGCGCAGTTCCGGCACGTCCTCGCGTACCAGTTGCGCGGAAAGTTGGGTCTGCAAACTCAATAATAGCGCTGCGCCGAGAGCGAGTGTGATGTTCCAGGGTCGTGCTGTCATCGGGCCGTGGGGGTTGAGCGTTGTGTAGCGTAGGCTTCTTCCGCCATGACCTGCATGGCGCGTTCGATCGGGATGCGATAAATCCCCTTCTGGGGATCAAGCAGTTTATATCCTCCGAGTACTTCGGCTTCGCGAGCGCGAAGTTCGCGGAGCATCGTGTTCTCAGGAACCAATTGATATTCCTGGATGGCCTGCTCTTTCGTCGCGACAAAGATCTCGTCAACGAAGGCGACGGAGAGAATGATGCCGATTACGATGACGGCCGTCACGATCAACGCCCACGGAATGTTGACATCGCGCCGTTCGTAGCCGGTGCTCGCATCAGGTGCGTGATGTGATTTTGGCGTCTGGCTCATCCATTTACCTTACTGATTCACGAACTTCATCGAAGCTTCCAGTCGCGGATCTCCCACCGGCAAAAGAGGCCGTGATGAAAGCCGCTTCCAGAAGTACCAAACAAATACGCCACCGATGGCCATCATAGTGGCCAAATCCATCCAAGAAAAATGGGCACCATGATGAGAAAAGTTCGGAAATACTAACCAATAAAGGTCGACATAATGCATTATCAGCATCCACAGGCAAACGAAGATCAACCACGGGCCGCTGCGTTTGGCTGCGCGTGTGATCAAGAACAGAAACGGCAGGCAGAAGTGCCCGAAGACGATCACGAGCGAAACGGCCTTCCAGGAACCGACCCAACGGTGCTGATACCAAATCGTTTCTTCCGGGATATTGGCGTACCAGATCAAGAAGTACTGGGAGAAACCCATGTAAGCCCAGAAGACGATGAAGGCGAAAGTCAACTTGGCGAGATCGTGATAGTGTTCAGCGGTGATTTCGTTCTTGAGAACACCCTTCCGTCCCATCCATACGACAACGGTGAGAGTAAATGCCATAACCGCCATCGTGCTTCCGGCGAAGTAATAAGCTCCGAAGATTGTCGAATACCAGTGAGCATCGAGCGACATCAGCCAATCCCAGGCGGCAAACGTTGTCGTCAGGGCGAAGAGAATGATGCCGGGAGCGCTGACCTTACGGAAGCTCGTGGTGAGTTCGGCGCTGTGGCCTTGGTCCTGGCGGAGCGACAGGGCGTAGAGCTTGAATGCGAGGAATGTCCAAATCGCGAAGTAGGCGACCGTGCGCACCAGGAAGAAGCCGGTATTGAGGAAGGCGGATTTTTGCGACAGCAGGTGATCTCCGGCGACCAGAGCGGTATCGGTCCACTTATACAAACCGCCGAGACCGAGCGCGATCGGAATGAAGAAAATGAACATAATCGGCAGCGTGTACATGATGTTCTCGACCAGACGGCGCAGCACGATACTCCACTGGGCATTGACCAAATGGTGCAACATCGTAAAAAACAGCCCGCCAAGCCCCAGACTGGCCCAATAGGTGAAAGCCGTCAGGTACGAGTGTAGGAACTGCTTCGAATCGACGAAGTACCCGGCGATACTGCCAGCAATTCCCAGCACGCCGATGGCGAGCATAATCGTTCCGAGCTTACCGGGGTCCGTTAGTTTGTATGTCTGTGCATCAAGTCGCATTGTGATCTTTCGTTTCCGGACTACTGAACTTGTCCACGGAGCTCAACCGGAATGTCGTTAATCGTCGCGTTCTGACTCCGCTGCAGCGCGCGGAAATAGGCTACGATCGCCCAGCGGTCGGGCACGGGAATCTGATGCCGATAGGTCGGCATATTGCGAATGCCGTTGGTGATGACATCGTAAATGTGACCGTCGGGAGCGGCAACCAGACGCGGGTCGTGGAAGCTCGGCGGCGGCAGCATGCCGCGCTGCACAACGATTCCCTTGCCGTCTCCGGTCTTGCCGTGACACGGCGAGCAATAGATGTTGTAGCGCTCCTGCCCACGTTGCAGCAGTTGCAGGGTGATTTCGATCGGCATCCTGGCAATCAGGCTGTCGCGTTCATCGCGGCCGCGGTAGTAGGTGTTGTCTTCATGAAGCTCGCCGCGCGCGACGGTTCCAGCGACCGGCTGGCGCATGGACATGCCGTCGGCGAAGAATTTGCTTTCAGACTGCGGCACGTATTTTTCCTGGCGATCCATATTCGGATTCAGATGGATCGGCGGATCATCCGAAGGCCGCCCGCGGACGCAACCAAGTTGAGCGAGCAGCAGGAGCGCAAGCCCGGCAATAGCGACCCAATTGCGGAGGCGGTTGCGGCTCACTCGGAGGCCTCCACGACTTCGACGTCCTTGCCGCCGATGCGCTTCAAAAACTCCTGCGCACTTTGCGGATCAAACTTGGGATCACCGGCATGCAAGCTGACGATGAAGCCGTCATCTGAGAAACTGCGAAAAGCCCCGGACTCAAACAGCGGGTGCCACAGTTGCGGCAAGCGATTGAGAACAAACATGCCAAAGGTTGCCGTGATCGCCGAAGCAAGAACAGTGACGGCGAACACTACCGGTGTAAAGGCTTGATAACTGAAATCTGGCTTTCCGGAGATGACCATCGGATAACCCGAAGTCGTGACCCAGTAGATGAAATAGGTCATCCCTCCGAATGCCATGAGCGCCATGACGCCAACGATGTAGCCCAGCGGCGAGCGCTTCTCGCCCATCGCCCGGTCCATGCCGTGAATCGGGAACGGAGAATGGCAGTCAAACTTCCTGAAGCCGGCGTCGCGCACCTGTTCGGCTGCATGAAGCAGATCGGCCGGAGAATCAAACTGGGCGATGACCGCAGCCACTTTACCCGATTTTGCAGTGCTCAACTGGCACCTCCCAGAGCCGGACCAGGGTCGATACCCGGATGCGGACGCGCAGGTTTGCTGGAAGCATCGTGTGCGCCGGCGTGCGCCTTGTCTCCTGCGTGTTGATGCGGGTCGGCCTGCGGTAACACGCCTTTGATTTCAGCCATCGAAATCATCGGCAAGAAGCGCAGGAAGAGCAGGAAGAGTGTGAAGAACAAGCCGAACGAGCCGATCAGCATGGTGAAATCCCAGATCGTCGGCCAATACCAGCCCCAGGACGACGGAAGGAAATCGCGCGTCAGCGTCAGGAGAATGACAAACCGCTCAAACCACATGCCGACGTTAACGAGGATCGAAGCAATGAACATCCACACCAGGTTCGTGCGGGCCTTCTTCCACCAGAAAATCTGCGGGATGAGCACGTTACAGCTGACCATTATCCAGTAGGCCCACCAGTAGGGTCCGAAGGCGCGATTCCAGAAAGCAAATTGCTCGTAGGCATTGCCGGAGTACCAGGCGATGAACATTTCGCAGCCGTAAGCGTAGCCTACCATCATACCAGTCACCATCATGATCTTGTTCATCTTTTCCAGATGATTCATCGTGATGAAGTGCTCCAGCCTGTAAATCTTACGGGCGATCAAGGCGAGTGTCATCACCATTGCAAAACCGGAGAAGATAGCGCCGGCTACGAAGTACGGCGGGAAAATCGTCGTGTGCCAGCCGGGCAAGACCGAAGTGGCAAAGTCGGTAGACACGATCGAGTGCACCGAGAGCACCAGCGGCGTCGAGATGCCCGCCAGAATCAGATACGCCAATTCATAATGCTTCCACTGGCGGTTGCCGCCGTGCCAGCCGAGAGAGAAGATGCCGTAAAGGATCTTGCGAATACGCGTCTTGGCACGATCGCGCAGCGTCGCCAGATCAGGAATCAGACCGACGTACCAGAACAAGAGCGAGCACGTGAAGTACGTTCCGACCGCAAACATGTCCCAGAGTAATGGGCTGCGGAAATTTGGCCACATTGACATCTGATTCGGCAGCGGCATGACATAGTAAAGTAGCCAGGCACGGCCAACGTGAATCGAGGGGAACATCAGCGCGCAAATGACAGCGAAAATTGTCATCGCCTCGGCAAAGCGGTTAATGGAGGTACGCCAACGCTGGCGGAACAGGAAGAGGATTGCCGAGATCAGGGTACCCGCGTGCCCAATACCAACCCAGAAGACGAAATTCACAATGTCGAAGGCCCAACCGACCGGCTGGTTGTTACCCCAGATGCCGATACCCTCGAAGAAGAGGTAACCGATCGCGCCGAAAAGAATCATCATGATCGAGAAGGCAGCGCCGAACAACAAGACCCAGCCCATCTTGGTGCGATCTTCCACAATCGCACTGATGTGCTGAGTCACCGTGCTGAACTTCTGGTTGCCGGTGATCAGTTCTTCATGATGCGTTTTAGTTTGCGCGCTCAATGCTCGTTATCCTCACTGCAAGCCTAACCGTGATGCCCGTCCGTCTCCGGAGCGCCTGACGCCAGATCCGGATGTGGATTGCGAATCTTGGCTAAATAGGTCAAGCGCGGCTTGACGTTCAACTCGGCCATCATCGCGTAGTTCCGATTCTGGGCCTTGATTTTGTTGACCCGGCTACCGGGATCATTCACGTTTCCAAAAACAATCGCATCGGTAGGACACGCCTGTTGACAGGCACTGCGCACCTCGCCGTCTTTGATCGTTCGATTCTCCAGCTTGGCCTTAATGCGACCTTCGCTGATCCGCTGCACACAGAATGTGCATTTCTCCATGACGCCACGGAATCGCACGGTGACATCGGGATTCATCGCCATGCGTACGATTTCCGGCGTATCTTTGGTAAAATTGAAATAGTTGAATCGGCGCACCTTGTAAGGGCAGTTGTTCGAGCAGTAGCGCGTGCCGATACAACGATTGTAAACCATAACATTGAGCCCCTCCTTGTCGTGCACCGTCGCGGCGACGGGACAAACCTGCTCGCAGGGGGCATTTTCACAATGTTGACACATGACCGGCTGATGTACCATCGCGGCGTCGTCAAGAGAACCCGAAAAATAACGATCGATACGCAGCCAGTGCATTTCGCGACCCTTCGCGACTTGACGCTTGCCGACAATCGGAATGTTGTTCTCGCTCTGACAGGCGATGACACAGCTGCCGCAGCCGGTGCACGAATTGAGATCCACGGCCATTCCCCATTGGTAACCTTCTGAGTAATCGCGTTCCTTCCAAAGGGATTCGAGGGGCGGATGTTCGACCATTTCCTTGGCGAAGTTTGGGTGACGGCGATAATCATCGAGACTGGCTTCGCGAATGAGGGGCCGACCTTCCATCGACCAATGATCCTGCGCGGAAACGAGTTCATACTCGCGGCCAACCTTGGTCAGCGCAACACCGGTCGCCAAATGCATGCCGGCGCTGACTCGTAGTGGATAGACATCAAATCCGGCGCCTTCGGCAACACGGCCGAATTTCTGGCGGCCATAGCCGAGTTCGAGGCCGATCGTATTGTCCGCTTGACCCGGCAGAATCCACACGGGAACTTCAATTGACCGTCCATTTGCCGTCAGTTGCACAAGATCGTTGCTGCTCAAGCCGAGTTGCTTGGCGGTCGCCGGGGAGATTGTCGCGCAGTTATCCCAGGTTAACTTGGAAACCGGATGGGGCATTTCCTGGAGCCAGCCGTTATTGACAAAACGACCGTCATAGACTTGCGGCGACAAGGCAAAGACGGCCTCGAGACCGTCGCCGCCTGGATTCAAGCCCATCATCGCCGCGGCAAGATTCGAGGGCGAAGTGTTCACGGCGATTGCCGGCGTCGCACTGTCGGCGAGCAGGCCATCGTGCAGGGCGCGTCGCCAACTGCTTTCAAATACGCCCGTCGTCAGCCCTTGCCAAGTCTGGCGCACAATATCGTACCCGCGTTGATCTTCGCCGGTAACAAGCAGATTCAGCAATTCAATCGCGCTGTGTCCTCCGAAGAGCGGCTCGATCATCGGCTGGATAACAGATGCCGTGCCGTCAAAAGCGCGCGCATCGCCCCACGACTCGAGATAATGCGCCATGGGAAGGTGCCACGTTGCGCTGCGTGAGGTTTCATCGCGATAGAGCGACAGGTGCACGCTGTTTTCAGCCTTGCTGAGAGCTGATTTGAAACTGAGATCGGCGGGCGCATCGTGTACCGGATTACCACCAAGGAGAATCACACTGCTAATCTGACCAGCGTTCAGTTTCGTCACCAGCGTCTCAAGCTCCGAGAAACTGGGAAGAGCTGAGTCGACGTAATCGCGATACATGATCGTCTGGTTATTGTTGCCGAGCGCTTCATTCATCGCAAACACCAGCGCATGAACAGCGACTGGTTGGCGCTGCCCGGCACAGACGATGCTTGATCCGCGGTGCTGGAGCAGGTCCGCGGCAACGGCCTTGAGCCAATTCTGGTCGAAACTGTGGTTTCCGAAGCCGGCAAGCTGCGGAGCCACCGACAGACTTAGTCCTTGGCGATTCAATTCGAGAGCAAGTGCAGCCGTGAAGCCCGGAATCTTGCTGGGTGCCAAGCGCAGACGATGATCCGCGTGCGCGCCGGTCAGGCTATAGACGCCTTCGACGGCATAGAGGCGATTCATCTCGTCGCGTTCCGAGACTATGCGTCGAGCGGCTGCAAACCCGCGGGCAGCACGAACGCTTCCCGGTTCGGATTTGAGGAAGTCGGAATCCAGTGCGAGGACTACCTGAGCTTTGTCAAACGCGCGGTCGACACGAAGCGGGCGACCGGCAATCAGTCGCATACCCTCGATTTCATTCTCCGTACTCACGGGCTCGTAAGTAGCCCAAATCGCCTGGGGATACTTGGTCTTGAATGCGGCCATCAGGCGCGCGAGAGTCGGAGAGGAGAAAGATTCGCTGACGATCGCAAGTCCGGAGCCCTGGTTGAGTGTGAGTTTTTCCAATTGGGAGCGCCAGAACTGAACGAAGTCAGCCCAGTTCTTCTCATTGCCTTTTTCGAGGATTCGTTGCGAGCGGTCCGGATCATACAGGCCGAGCAGCGACGCCTGAATCCAGGCATCAGTCGCACCCAAGGTCGCCGGGTGGAGCTCGTTACCCTCAATCTTGGTCGGCCGTCCTTCGTGGTTTTCGACGAGGATACCGTAGGCTTCAAGACCGAGCGGCATTGTCGTTGCATAATGTTGCGGCACACCGGGAATGACGTTTTCCGGAGCTGTTACATACGGGAGAATCTTTTCGACCGGTTTACGACAACCAGCGAGCCCCGCAAAAGCGAGTGAAGCACCCATCAAGCTCAGGAAGGTGCGGCGCGAAACCTGGTCGCGCATTTCCGAGGCACCGGCAGGAAATTCCTGGTGGACGAAATCGCGGAACTCCGGCGTATCAGACAACTGGTTGAGACTGCGCCAGTAGTCCTTGCCGTTTAATTGACCTTTCAAATTCTCACCACTCATCTATGACAACCCGAGCAATCCTCCGGAGGATCCAAGTGCTTCTCATGCTTGATCCGCTGCGCCAGTTCAACCTGGTCAGCCGGGGTTTGATAATTCATGTTGGTAATCTGGTCGACCGGCCGCAGGTAGGGGTCCGGATTGCGGTGGCAATCGAGACACCACGACATACTGAGCGGCTCAGATTGAGCCACGACTTCCATCTGCGCGACATTTCCGTGGCAACTGATACATGCTACACCGGCATTCAGGTGGACGGCATGATTGAAATAGGCATATTGCGGTAGCATATGGACGTTGACCCACGGTACCGGCTGGCCCGTGGCCCAGCTTTCGCGAACCGGCAGCAATTTCGGGCTTTGCGGCAGCACCAGCGTGTGGCAGTTCATACAGGTCTGCGTTGGTGGGACGTTAGCCACCCCTGATCTCTCTATATTATTGTGGCAATAGCGGCAGTCCATGCCCAAATCACCGGCGTGAAGCTTGTGCGAAAAGGGCACCGGTTGGGTCGGTCGGTAACCGACATCCGTGTACTTGGGAGAGCCATAGTACCAGAGGAACCCCACGACGGCGCAACCGCCCAAAATGGCCACCACGAGAGCCACGGCCGGGAGATGGTTAGTCCATTTTGGAAAAATCTGCGACAAATCTTATCCCAAATTAGTTACTTTTTTCACAAGTCTGTTGCGCAAAGCTCACACTGAAGATCGAGAACATCCATGTAAATTCTCTATTTTGTTCAGCGTGTTGGCGCGGATAATAAAAAAACCGTCCCAACGTGTCAAGCGAAAATCACCAGCGGCCACTGCGACCGCGAAGATCGATCTAAGTTTGCCGTCCTCGAAGTGGTAATCGCGTGGTGTAGACTCCAAGCAAGCATCGTTGCCGGTCAAATCAAAGCAAAAACTTTGTCTACAACGAGCGCCGCGCAAACGGCGAACAGGTAAACGATGGAATAGCCAAACAACGCGCGAACATCGGCGACCCTGCCGGAGCGCCGTGCCCGCAGCACGCGGTTGAGCAAAAAAAGGCCCAGCCCAGTGGCGGTCAGCGCATAAACCCAACCGGATCCCGCCGCCATGGGCAGCATGCTGACTGCGAACAATATGACACTATAGATCAGGATCTGATTGTGCGTCGCACGATCCCCCTTCAGAACCGGAAGCATCGGATAGCCCACCTCGCGATAGTCATCCTTGCAGAAAAGGGCTAACGCCCAGAAGTGTGGTGGCGTCCAGAAAAACACGATGAGGAAAATCGCCCAGGGCATGAGCTCCATCGTACCGGTCGCGGCGGTCCACGCTCCGACCGGCGCCATCGCACCGGCGGCCCCGCCGATGACGATATTCTGATAGGTATTCGGTTTCAGGTAGAGCGTGTAGAAGAGGCTGTAGAAAAGAATCGTGGTGAGTGAAAGCAAGGCCGTGAGCGCATTGAAGAACGTCCAGAAGAGGAGCACGCCGACCACCCCGATCGAAATCGAGAAGACCAGCGCTTCGGTGGGACGCAAGATACCCTGCGGAAGCGGCCGGCGTTTCATTGTCCGCTTCATACGCGCATCGACATCGCGCTCGAAATATTGGTTGAGCGCGTTGGCACAGCCACCGGTCAAGTAAAGTCCCAGCAGTACCAGGATGAACGCGAGCGGTTGCGAAAGGAAGCTGCCCTCCAGGATGAGAGCAGTCGCACCGGTCACTAAGACCAGGAGCATAATTGTGGGCTTCGTCAGCTGTAAGTAGGCACGGAGGCGATCAACGAGTGCAGATCTTGATGACACTGCAAGCGCGAGCGAATGCGCCGTTACTTGATTTTCAGCAGAAGTTGAATTGATCAACGAATCTTCCCGATCCAGCGGTTAATTCACGCCCCACGGCTCGTCAATGTATACGCAGCGATTGCGATTTCCAAGAAAAAGTCTGTCAAAAAATCTCAGATAGTCGATTAAATAAGTCTAAATAAGTGATGATTAGAGAAGCCAGAAACGAGTTGTAGTTCGGGAAACAACTGGCATATTGTTCGCCGGGAAAAATGCCGATCAAGGAGTGTAGAATGAAAACCTGGTCTATTCGCAATTTCGTCGCGGTTGGAATGATCGCGCTCTTCGGGCTTAGTCAGGCCGCGAATGCCGATGTCGGCGTCCGGGGCGGCCTGGTCAAACCTCAGGGTGACATCAAGTCGCTGGCCAAATCTGGCTGGCGTGCGGAGGTGACCGCCGACCTCAATTTCTTCCGGATGCCGTTTCTCTCCACCGTGGTGAGCGTCGGCGCCATGGATTTCGGCAAGAAGAAGACAGAGTACACTGCCGGCGGGGAGACCTACACACAGGAATCTCATATCGCCCTGACAGGCGGCGGAATCGGTCTGCGTGCGGCGCCACCCACGCTGGCGATCAAGCCGTATGCGGAGGCGCTGATTCGGCTCGCATCGATCGAACAGGAATTCAAGGATGGGGCGGATTTTTCCAGTCTGGAATCGAAAACAAAATTCGGCTACCAGGTTAATGCCGGTGTAAAATTCCCCATGATGCCCAAGGTGGCATTCGAAGTCGGCGGCAGCTATGTGTCGTTCGCCAAAAACAGCTACTTTGACAAGACATCAGGCTCACTGCAGGAACGTGAACTCGAACTCAAGGCGTACAGCATCTACGCCGGAATCAGCCTTGGATTAGGACTATGACATTGTTGCGCCCGCTTCTTGCTTTAACAGTGATTATCACGGTCTTGCTCGTGGCCGCAATCCAGCCCGGTTGTTCGAAGCAGCCTGAGTCGAAGAAGCCGGCAGCGACGGTGCCCCAGAGCGGGCTGTCGGGAACCGGTCCGATCGCCGACTCGGCGCGGAATCCGCTGAATGCGCTGCCTCCGAAATACGATTATCACTACATTCTCGACGAGCGCAGCAATACCGTTTACGGAATCGATCTTAACACCAACAAGGTTGCTGCTCGATTGCTGCGCGAAGAGGCAATCGTCGCGGTGCAGTTCGATCCGGCACGAAACTGGCTGTACGAGGCCGTCGATAAACCCGCGGGCGGCGTCAACGTCTTTGACGTCAAGGCCGGCCGCTATCTCCAGAAGTTTCGGTTTCCCGATCCACCGGCGGCGCTGTTCTATCACCCCATCCAGCAGCGACTTTACGTGGTTTCACGCGATTCGAGCACGTTTCGCGTTTTTCACCCCGACTCGATGAAATTCACGCTTAAATTGGGATTGAACATTCAGAACAAGTACCCGATCGAGCCGCTGACGCTTGGGCCGGGGCCCGCCGGCAAGTTGATTACGGCCAACGGCAAACCAGGGAGCGTCACACAAATCTTCACCGAAAACAATTTCATGTATCAGACAATTGTGATCCATGATGCGGTTGCGATCGACCAGGCCTTTTTCTCGCTCGACGGCAATTCGTCGTATAGTTGCGACACGGAACATGGATCGGTCTACCGCGTTGAGTTCGGCTCGGGCAAGGTGCTGGGAGAGCTGCACGGGCTCAATCATCCCCGATTTATTCAATTGGAAATCAGCTCCAATACGGTTGTTGTCGTACTCGGGAAGGCCGAACTTCTGATGATGAATGCCGATACCTTTCGGGAGACCGGCCGGATTGACCTGAGTCCTTATGGCGACGATGTCCTGCGCTTCGAGATCCCGCCCAAGGCCAATTTTGCCGAAGTCCTGATGGACTATAAGGGTGTCACGCGCTGGATCCGTTTTGATCTGCAGACCTGGGAAACATTGCGGCTCGTCGAATTAATCTGACCTCACATCAGTCGTCGATTGCCACTGCTTCGTCTTCTCTGACCGCGCCAGCGGAATCGTGCCGGCGCCGCTGCAACTCGTTGTCCCTCGGTAGAGAAATGCGGAACGTCGTTCCCTCTCCCGTTTGAGAAGTGAAACTCACCGCTCCACCGTGCGCCTCGACGATGCTCTTCACGATCGCCAGCCCCAATCCCGTCCCCAAGCGCTTGCCAGCGGTGGTGAATGGCTCGAAGAGCGATTCGCGGACAGCCTCGGGTATCCCCTGACCGGAATCCTGAATCTCTATCGTTGTCTCATGTTCGCCGAGCTGCAGTCGGATGCGAATCTCGCCGCCATGGGGCATGGCATCAACGGCGTTGGTCAGCAAGTTGACCATGGCACGCCAGATACGGTCACGATCGACCGCCATGATCGGGGAAGCCAACTCGGTTGTCCATTTCGAGTAGCGCAGGGCGATGCGGTCGGTCATCAGCGGCTGGTTGTAGGTTTCGACCAGTTCCTGACAGAGGTGGTCCACGTTGGTTGGTGACAGGTTCAGATGGCAGTCGCCGGCCGAGAAGTAGAGGATTTCCTGGCTCATGGTGAAGAGCATCTTGACATACTTGACGATGTCGTCGAGGAACTTGGCGCGTTCTTCGGGTTCAATTCCTTCGCTTTTTAGGAACTCCGCGCAGCTCATGATGATCTGCATCGGCTGTTTAAAATCGTGCATGATAGTTGCGGCGACGGCACCGACATAGCGCAGGCGTTCGCTGAGTTTCAATTGTTCTTCCAGGCGGCGGTGCTCGGTTCGCAAGCGCGCCTCGCGCAGTTCGCGTTTGACGGCCTGTGCGAAGCGGGTCAAATTATTCTTCATGATATAATCATGGGCGCCGGCTTTCATGGTTTCGACGGCCGTGTCCTCACCAATTCGGCCCGAGACAACGATGAAGGGAATATCGAGGCCGCTGGCTTTCCAGACTTCCAGGGCATGGCGACCGCTGAAATTCGGCAATGCGTAGTCAGCGATGATCAAGTCCCAGCTCTCTTCGCGTAGAGCTTTCGCCATCGATTCGGAGCGATCCACAACGCGAATGACCGGCTCAAAACCACTGCTGCGCAGTTCTCGCGTAAGCAACAGGGCGTCCTCTTCAGCATCTTCTACCAATAGCACTCGAATCGGCTCATTCATGGCGTGACCCTCCTGGGCGGGGCGGCTTCGTTGAGCAGGAGCCAGTAGACACCGAGTTGCCGGACCGCTTCAATGAATTGGGCAAACTCCACCGGCTTACGAATGTAGCTATTGGCGCCGAGAGCGTAGCCGGCAATAATATCCTGGTCTTCTCGGGAAGAGGTCAGGATTACCACCGGCAGCAATTTGGTTCGCTCATCGCTGCGAATCCGGCGAAGGACTTCCAGGCCGTCGACTTTCGGGAGCTTCAGATCGAGCAGCACGAGTTGAGGCAGTCGGGATTCGCCAGTCGCGGGTGATTCAGTGAAGAGGTAGTCGAGGGCCTGAACCCCGTCACGCGCCACGGCGATCTCATTGCGGATATTGTTCTTCTTGAGCGCGCGCAGAGTCAATTCGGCGTCGTCGGGATTGTCCTCGACCAGCAGAATCGTCTTGGAATGCATCCGGCTCTCCTTTCACCTCGATTGTGAAGCTGATGATCGCACCCCGGCCCACTTTTCCCTCCGCCCAAACCTCGCCTCCGTGACGTTGAATGATGCGACGGACCGTTGCCAGTCCGATACCGTTACCCTCAAACTCGTGGGCAGCATGGAGGCGCTGAAAGGGCTGAAAAAGTTTGCCCGCGTAAGTCATATCAAATCCGGCGCCGTTGTCAGCGACGAAGTACTCGACGCGCCTGGGACCGTTGCGGCGGCCAAAGTGAATCGTGGCTGCAGGATTATGGGCTGTGTATTTCCAGGCGTTTTCAAGGAGGTTCTGAAGCGCGGTTCGTAAGAGATGCCCGTCCCCTTCGGTCGTCATGGCTTCGTCAATCGTTATCTCAACGGTGCGCGCGGGGTCGCGAGTTCGTAATTCAGCGACGATCGAGCGTGCTTCCGCGGTCAAGTTTACCGTCGTCGGATGATACTGCCAGCGCGACAATCGTGACAAGGCCAGGAGGTCGTCGATCAACTCCCCCATTCGACGCGCATTGTTGCAGATGCGGTCGAGATAATCGCGGGCGGCGTCGTCCAGTTGTGCGGCGCAGTCTTCGACCAGTGCCTGACCAAACCCGTTGATACTGCGCAGCGGTGCGCGCAGATCGTGCGACACGGAATAACTGAACGACTCGAGTTCTTCGTTGACGAGGCGTAGCTCGGCGGCTTGCCTCTGAATTTGCTGATTCATCCGCTCGATTTGCAGCGCCGCTTCCTTGATGTCGGTGACATCGACAACCACGCCGTGTGAAGTAAGCTGTTCGCCGTTCGCCCCACGCAGTACCCGACCTTTTCCGACACACCAATGGGTGCGCCCGGTGTGGTCGACCACGCGGTACTCGACGTCGATGTCGTTGACATTGCCCCCGAGGTTCTTTTGAAGATCGATGAGCTTGGCCTGGTCATCCGGGTGGATCCTGGCAAAGACCTCTGCGGGACTAACGATTCGACCAGGTTCGAAGCCATAGAGTGCACGGAGGTTGTCTGAGAGCTCGACCTCGTCGCGGGACAGATCCTGATACCACATCCCAATAGTGCCACATTCCAGTGCCAGACGCAGTTTCTCGCGACTAATACTCAGTTCTCTCTGCAGGGCCTGTCGTTCGCCAGAATCAGCGAGGCTTTCGCAGGTTCTGCACGCCCTTTCGTGCTCGGCAGAGAGCCCAAGCGAGGGGGTTGTGGAACGGGACGCCAGACTCTCGTGAGTCGGATGGGCTGCGGCGGAAATGTTCCGGCGCACAGAGAAGACTCCCGCGATCAAGAAAGCCTCGGCGGCTACCCCACAGCACAAGACAACTATGGCCAGTGATCGATCGTCGATGAAACGGAATGAGAGGAATGTAATGAGGGCGACGAGACCCGCCAGAAGCGAACCGATGCCCCACATCGTGTTTTCGGTCTTCTTAGACAATGCCGCCAACCTAGCCTTCCGTGCCCCGTTTCGTGCGATTCGCAGACAACCTTCTGTTTTGCTTTCGGCGAGTCAATTAAAAACTTGATCCATGTAATCTATGTTTGACCGGTCAGGTTTTACTTGACCTCGGCTGACGATCCTTTTAATTCACGCTATGATCAAGCTTGTCGTTGGACTTGGCAATCCCGGTAAAGGTTATGCATATACTAGGCATAATCTGGGGTTTCTCGTGCTCGACCGATTGCTGCAGAAGCGGCGCGGCAAGTATACTGAGGAAAAATCCGACTACGTCCTGGCCACACTCCGCATCGCCAGCATGCATATTCGATTTGCCAAGCCGATGACATATATGAACTTGTCGGGTCGGGCGGTAAAGGCGCTGATGGGCACCTACAGCGTATTGCCTTCCGAATTGCTCGTGGTCACGGACGATTTCGCCATCCCGTTCGAAACGATGCGCCTGCGTCTGGCTGGGTCGGACGGCGGCCACAATGGACTGGCCTCGATAGTCGAGGCCATCGGTACGGAGGACTTTCCCCGGCTTCGCCTCGGTATCGGCCCGATCCCCCCGAACAAGCCGGCTGAGGAATTCGTCCTCGAACCCTTCTCAAAAGAAGAGCTTGACCGGCTCGATGATTTTCTTAAATTGGGCAGCGATTGTCTGGAGGCAGTCTTCTATGAAGGACTGACTCTGGCCATGAACAAGTTTAATAAGTAGTTCTTTTCCCTGCTCCCGGGCGATGCCGGGGAGCCTTAAGTTTTGGTCTCACGAAACTTAGTCCAGAGGGAGGTATTCTTTGCGACTCTACGAGACCACCTTTATTACCGATGCTCAAATGCCGGAGGGCGATATCGAAGCCGAGATCCGCAAGGTCGAGGACTTGATTCGTTCCAACGGCGGCGAGATTGTCGAAACCCAGCGCTGGGGCGTGCGCCGCTTGGCGTATGATATCCAAAAGAAGCGCCAGGGTTATTATGCTCATTTCCTCTACAAAGCGGAACCGGGACTGCCGGCCCTGGTTGATGCGCAGTTTCGCATCAACGAACGCATCATGCGTCATCTGACAGTGGTGTCCGAGGTTGATCTTGAAGCCCGCGCCCGCGAACTGGCTGAGGACGGCTACCGCAGCCCGGCAGTGGCGGATGCACCCGCACCGGCTCAGGAAACCGAACGCCGCAAGACCGAAAGTGAGGAAAGCGAGTAATGGCGGAATTCGAAAGAAGGCGGCGCAAACCGTGCCGGCTTTGCGAGAACAAAGTCAAGGTCATTGACTACAAAGATGAGCGTCTTCTGCGGCGCTTCATTCTCGAGCGCGGCAAGATCGTTCCGCGGCGCGTATCGGGCAATTGTGCAAAGCACCAGCGCCTGATCACGACGGCGGTCAAGCGCGCCCGGCAGTTGGCATTGTTGCCGTTTGCGGCCGAGACGTATCGTTAGACGAAGCAAGCGGCCATGAGCAACCGTGGCGAACGGGCGATGGTCTTTACCGCGGCCGGCGTGACCGCGCTGGCTTTTCCCCTGTCGGTACTGGCACCCCTGGTCAACCTGTTGATGATATTCGGCATTGCCGCCGTTTACTATCTCTGGTTCGCCCGCAGTTGGTCGTGGTTGATTCAAAGTGTCGCCGCCGCCCTCGCCCTCACCTGGGCACTGGGTGGCGCAACACGCGCAGTAATCCTGATGATACTCGTGATGATACCCGGGCTAATGATGACAGCCCTGCGCCACAAGCGGCGCGGGCTTTCGACGGCACTGCTTGCCGCCGGTACCATACCCGTGCTCCTCGCCGTCGCCTTTAGCGGCGTGACCGGAGAGCTCATCACAACATTTGGCGATCAATTTCGCGCGATGGTGCAGTCGCCGCAAATGGCGCAGATTTACCCTCCTGCTGACTACCAACGGGTGGTGGAGTATGTCGAGGCCATGGCGAGCAACGCCCGCTACTACCTGCCGGCGACGCTGCTGGCGATGCTGGTGTTTGTTAATGTGGCAGGCGCAATGCTAGGCGAGTTTATGGCAGTGCGCAGCGGCTACAATGTCCATCGGATCCCTCCGTTTGCCCAGTGGAAACTGGATGAATGGATGGTGATTCCGGTGGGATTGGCGATTATCGCGGTCTTGTCGAATCAGGAAGCGTTAACGGTAGCCGGCTGGAACGCACTTCTGGTGCTGTTCCTTGTTTACTCGGTGTTTGGTTTGTCGTTTCTCGAGTACCAGATGCGCACCCGGGGTTTTCCGACGCCGGTCAAGGTCGTCATCTACGTTTTCTTGTCATTGACGCAGTTAGTTGCAGCGGTCGTCCTGCCGCTGATTGCCTTATTTGACGCCAAGTTCGATTTTCGCAAAATCCGGGCCAAACAGCTCGGTTGATCCGTAGAACTTATAGTATGGGAGATATCCAATGAAAGTTATTCTCAAAGAGGACCTCGAGACGCTCGGCAAGTGCGGGGATGTCGTTGAGGTCAAGGACGGCTACGGCCGGAATTTTCTCTTGCCGCGCAATCTGGCGATCGCGGCGAATCGCGGTAATTTGCGCGCGATCAATGAACTGAAGCAGCAGCAGGAAATGCGCATGGCAAAGGTTCGCCGCGCTGCCGAGAGCATCAAGTCGCGAATTGAGAAAGCCTCCTGCACCGCCGAAGTCCTCGTCGGCGAAGAAGACAAGGTATTCGGCTCAGTGACGACGCAAAATATTGCCGAACTGCTTGAGGCGCAAGGTATCGAGGTCGATCGCAAGAAGATCATGCTCGATGAACCACTGAAGCAGCTCGGTGTCTACACCGTGCCCATCAAGATCGCTGCCGATGTGGTGGCCAACCTGAAAGTCTGGGTTGTAAAGAAGTCCGAATAATGACAAACGAGATGTTGCCGGCGAAGATTCATGGCTTGGCGCTCGACACCGATTCGAAGTCGCCGGTGGTGATTCTTGCCACCGAGGACTCGAATCGTGTACTGCCGATCTGGATCGGCCACTTTGAAGCGTGGGCGATTGCCATGGAGCTATCGCACATGAAATCGAAGCGTCCGCTGACGCACGATCTGATGTCGATCCTGATCACCGAGCTGGACGCGCGTGTCGTGCGGGTGGAGGTGACGGAGCTGCGCGAGCAAACCTTCTACGCAAAGATCTGCGTGGAAACGAACGACACCGTGCTCGAGATCGATGCCCGGCCTTCCGATTCGATTGCCCTGGCGCTCAAGACACAAGCGCCGATCTTCGTCAGCGCGGCACTGTTCAACATCAAGCGCGAGGAAGGTCTGCCGGAGAAGATCAACGATCCGCAATCGCTGAAGGAACGGCTGCGCAACATCAATCCGGAAGATTTCGGAAAGTACTCTCTTTAGAACGGACGGCGTTGATCCTCTCGCCCCTGCCGCGAGGCAAAGGCGACCGGATCGCGAATGACGTTGGATAGATATCACGACCTCTGGTCCTTGCCGCGAAGTTATCGGCGCACAGTTGTTGCCCTTTCCGGCGGCTCGGATGCCTCATTTTCTCTCCGCGCCGCGGCACAGGCGAATGGCGCGACCAACACTGTGGCGGCAATCGGCATCTCAGATTCTCTACGTGACTCCCGACGTTTCGAGATTCTAATCGGGTAGTTTGAATGTAATGTTGAAAGGAACAGCCGATGAACAATGACCCCAACGCGAATGTCGCCATGAAGGTGGTCGTCGACGGCCAGGAGCGCGCGATCACTTTTGAAGAGCTCACGCTCTCCAACAATCTGGCGCAGGAGGCACTCGTGAGTTTGTTGATCCGCAAAAAGATCATCGACCCCAAGGAACTGCTCGAAGAAATCACCCGAGTGCGTAAGGAACGCTATCGCAGCGAGAGCGATATGGGGCCGCAGAAGCCGTGAGCCAAGCCAACGAATCCGGTTCGACGCCAATCGATGCGGAGTCAGCAAGCGACACGATTCTGTTGCAGTGGACAACGCACCCTGCCGCCGACCGTCCGGTAGTGACAGTACTGGTGTCTCTGCTGCTGATAGCGTTGGTGTTTATTGTTTACCTGTTGACGTTTTCGATAGTCTTTACGATTGGCGCCGCCGTTATTCTCTGGGGGTCGCTCACGCAGTACTTTCTAAAGACAAGCTTTGCTCTGACCGAGCAGCAAGTCAGAGTCAGATACGTCATCAATAAGATCGAGAAGTCGTGGTCGCAATATCGCTCGTATTACATAGACAAGAATGGTATTCTCTTGTCACCCTTCGTACGGCCCTCGCGGCTGGAGAATTTTCGCGGGCTTTACGTGCGCTTTGCCGGCAACCGCGACGAAGTCGTACGCATTGTGAAGGACAAGATCAAGATGATCGAGGACATCGACTAAGGTGACCGCGAACAAGAACTCGGAGGACAAGCCGAGCGTGCCCGCTTACACGGCAGAGGAGATCGAGCTGCTTGACAAAGTTGCGAAGAAGGTCGTGCACTGGAAGATGTCGGTGCCCGCGATCATGGCCCTGGAATCGGTGAAGCCGCTTAATTATGTCAGTTCGCAAGCGATGGTCTTTTTTGAGCCGATCGTGCAGTCGGTGTTCTCGATTCGGGATTACGACAAGTTCCGCGAGTTGCTCGAACGACGCGAAACGATCGAGCAATTGCTGCTGCGCATCGAAGCGCTGGATGCTGTCGCTGCGCGCAAGGAGAAAGTCTTCAATAAGCTCAAGAAAGACTACCTCCGACAGCAGTCGTGGGGTGTGCGCCTGAAGTCAGCCTTGCTGGGGTTTCGCGTCCCCAAGCAGTTGGAAGAAGACTGGAAGGCGCGCCTGGATGCGATTGATGCCGAGCAGGGCGTATCACCTACAAAGCCGACCGAAGGGGCCGCGTGAAATCGATCCGCGCGACTATTGAAGCGACAGCCGGGTATGCAGCACGTTTCCCAACCCTGTCGTATAGTTCTCTTTCCGAAACGGGTCTCAAAGTAAGCCAGGTCGGGTACGGGTCATATCGTATCGATACCAGTTTCCCGCAGCACCGCCAATCGCTGCGGTACGCGCTGACCTCAGGGATCAACCTCATCGATACCAGCGCCAACTACACCGGTGGCGGATCGGAGCTGCTGATCGGGTCAGTCGTTGAAGACCTCGAGAACGAAGAGGTCTTGCGCCGCGACGAACTTGTGATCGTTTCCAAGGTGGGCTACCTGCAGGGGCGTGTCTATCGCCTCAGCCAGAATCTCAAAGACGACGGACGCGGTTATCCCGACTTGGTGGAGTATTCCAACGGTCTTGAGCACTGCATTCATCCGACCTTCATCGAAGACCAACTGACGTTATCATTGAGCCGACTGAACTGCGGTTCGATCGACTTCTATCTCCTGCACAACCCGGAGTACTATCTATCGTGGGCGCACCGTAACAGTGTCCCCGCGGAGGAAGCCCAGGGCGAATACTACCGCCGAATCCGGCTTGCCTTTGAGCACCTCGAACAGGAGTGTGAGCGCGGGCGGATTCGCTATTATGGCATAAGCTCGAATACCTTCCCGGTTACGCCGGCTGAGCCAGACTTTACTTCGCTGGAGCGCGTCATCAAGATCGCTAACGACATCACTCCTCTCAACCGCTTCAAGATGATCCAGATGCCGTTCAACCTGATTGAAAACGGAGCCGCGACCAATCGCGTGCAGGCGGATGGAATATCGGTCATCGAACTCGCTCGCCGTCACAATCTTGCCCTCCTGGTCAACCGGCCGCTGAATGCGATTCATGGCAGCAATCTGGTGCGTCTATCAGAAGAGCATCCGCAGGCCGCCATGCTAAAGAATCTGGTGAGCGAAGTTGAACGGGACTGGGCCCAAGGCGTATCTCTTTCACAGGTTGCTGTGCGGGCACTTCGCAGTACGTCAGGTCTCAATTGCGTGCTGGTCGGTATGCGGGAGGTTTCATATGTTGACGACATGCTGGCAGAGTTGCGGCGCTCCTGTCCAACCACGGATCGCTACGATGCTTGGCAGCGACTGCGATTGCGATTTGAGGGCAGTATCAGCGAGAATTGAGACCATTGACAAATGAATAGCTGCAAGCCACTCTCCGTCGCGATTATTCAGGCTGCGCCGATCGTACTCGATGCACGGGCGAGTCTCGACAAACTTGAATCCCTAATTGCCGAGGCCGCGGGGCGGGGCGCCAAGGTGATTGCGTGCGGGGAGACCTGGTTTCCTGGCTATCCGGCGTGGCTCGATTGCCTGCCGGAGGTTGCCTTATGGGGACACGGTCCCAGTAAGGATGTTTTTGCGCAACTCTTTGACAACAGCGTCACCGTACCCGGGCCCGAGTGTGATCGTATCGGTGAATTGGCGCGTCAACTCAAAGTTGTCATCGTGGTCGGGGTCAATGAACGGGTCGCGGTAGGGCCTGGCAACGGCACACTCTTCAACTCGATGCTTATCTTCGACACGGGAGGCGCTTTACGCTGTCACCGTCGCAAGATGGTTCCAACCTATACCGAGCGCATGATCTGGGGGCATGGCGACGGATACGACCTGGGTGCAATCGAAACTGGGGCTGGCCGGATCGGCGGGTTGATCTGCTGGGAACACTGGATGCCGCTCGCGCGCCAGGTCATGCACGAATCAGCCGAACAGGTTCACGTTGCGCTTTGGCCGACCGCACACGAGTTGCACCAACTGGCCAGTCGGCAATACGCCTTCGAGGGACGATGTTTCGTTCTGGCTGCGGGTTTGATTATGAAGGTGAAGGATCTTCCAAAGCAGTACACGTTACCGACCGATCTGGCGGCCGAACCTGACAAACTGCTCTTGCGCGGCGGCAGCGCAATCATAGCGCCGGACTCGAGGTACATTGTAGAACCGATCTTCGATCGCGAGGAGATCATCGTGGCGGAAATAGACCTCAACGAGATTCGCCGCGAACAGATGACGCTCGACGTAACAGGTCACTACTCCCGTCCCGATATATTCTCTCTGTCGATTAATCGGTCTCGTCCGGCACACTCCTGACCGGCAGCGTTGATCCTGAACAAAGCAAAGCCGGAATCGGCTGGCGCCAATCCCGGCTTATCGTAAACCCCAGCCCTCTACGGGTATCTTAGGTCTTTAGTTTCTTGAGTTCCTGCTCATACCGGGTAACCAGCTGGTCAAGCTGCTGGACTACGGCCTGAATCGTTTCCGGTTTGGTCAGATCGACTCCGGCCTTCTTGAGCTGCTCCATCGGGTAGTCGTTTCCACCCGACTTGAGCAGGGTCAGGTAACGATCGAGAGACTCCTTACGCTCTTTGGCGTCTTTCGACTGAATTCCCTGCACCAACTTAGCCGAGGAGGCGAAGCAAGTCGCATACTGATAGACGTAATACGGGCTGTTATAGAAGTGCGGGATACGCGTCCAAATCAAGTCATAGAGTTCATCCAGCATGATCGAGTCGCCGAAATAATCGATCATGATCTGGCGGTAAAGGCCGCTCAAGACCTCCGCGGTGATCGGCTGACCTTCCTCGACCAGTTTGTGCGCACGGTGCTCATAGTCGGCAAACATCACCTGTGTGTAAAAGGTGCCGACGATGTTATCGATTTGCTGTTCGAGCAACTTGATGCGTTCCTTCGGGTCAGGCGTACGCTCGAGCATGTAGTCGAGGAAGAGGTGCTCGTTGAGCGTCGAGGCGACCTCGGCCACAAAGATCGTGTATTGCGATGTCGCGAACGGCTGGTTTTCGTGTGAAAGCTGCGTGTGAAGCGTGTGGCCCAGCTCATGCGCCAAGGTAAACACCGCATCGAGCGTTCCATTGAAATTCATCAGCATGAATGGGTGGACACCGTAGACACCGGCTGAATAGGCGCCGGTGCGCTTACCTTCGTTTTCGTAGACATCGATCCATCCCGAAGCGGTCGCTTGGCGCAACTTCTCCTGATAATCTTTCCCCAACGGCGCAACCGACTCGATAATCCACGGCAGAACTTCGTCGTAGTCATAAGACTTTTCCAGATCGACAACGGAAATCGATCCGTCATAGAGGTGGTACTCGCTGAGTCCGAGCGCTTCCTTGCGTAGCTTGTAGTAGCGCTGCATCGGTGCGCTTCCGGCTTTGACGCTGTTAACGAGGTTTTCGTACACCTGCATCGGGACATTGTCGGCATCGAGAGCGGCTTCGAGCGTGGTCGGATGATTGCGCGCCTGTGCCAAGGCCCAATCGCGCTGGCAGATGCCACCGTAGATGGCCGCGTAGGTATTCTCGTTGTCTTTGTAGACACCGTACATCGTCTCAAAGGCCAGCTTGCGATCGGCCTGATTGCGATTGTTTGTCAATAACTGGCTGTATTCTCCGGGCGTGAGAAGAAGCTCTTTGCCGTCGGAAAAGGTGGCCTTGCGGAACTTGATATCAGAAGTCGACAACTCCGTGAAGGCGGTTTGCGGCGCCTGGTTAAACGGCGCGAAGTATGACAAAAGCTGTTCGCCCTTCTCGTCGAGGATGTGCTCCTGCTGGCGATAGAGGTCGGTGATCGGGAAGCGATAGGTGGCGAGTTCCGGTGTTGAATCCAGCCATTGCTTCATCGTCTCCCATGGGATCGAGAGCAATTCCGGGTTGAACCAGGCCGTAGCGGTACCAAATTTGGCAAACATCAATTGCACTTGCTGGAGCTTGGCCGCCACTTCGTTGTCCTTGGTATTGACGTCGCGCTGCAGCTGCGGGTAGCGATAGACTTTGTAGGCGATCATGTTCATTTCATCGCTGAGCTTGAACGCCTTGAGTAGGCTCTGCGGGCCGCCGGCAAGAGTGCCTTTGAGCGCCGCGTACTCGTTCATTTTCTGTTCCATCTGCTGGCGACCCTGTTCCCAGGCGTTCCAGTCGGGGTAGATATCAGAGAAATTCCAGCGATACTTCTGATCGATCTCGGCGCGGTTCTTGGTTTTGGGCATGGCGCCCTGCGCGGCAACACACAACGCAACGCCCAGCCAGGCAGCCGTAATCAGCATTTTGCGGACACGATTTAGTTGACGCATCTTTGATAAGACTCCTTCCAGTTAGAATTCGATTACTACTCGATACGAATCGAGTCCCCCGGTTGTTGCCTACGATTCGACAAAAATGGAGCAAAAATCTCGATCAATACCTATGGCAATTTACCTGCTCAAGCCCGCTCTGATACGTATATCGTGCGGCGAGAGTAAGCCACCAAAACGGAAAGGAGATCGTCCGATGCCCCGGAATCTGGCACAAAAACTGATTGAGTCGCACCTGCTCGCCGGCTCGCTCCATGTCGGCGACGAGATAGCGCTCAAGATCGACCAAACTCTGACGCAGGACGCTACGGGGACAATGGTCATGCTTGAATTGGAGGCGATGGCCCTGCCGCGGGTTCGAACGGAGCTTTCGGCGCAGTATGTCGACCACAATCTGATTCAGGAAGACTTCAAAAACGCCGACGATCACCTTTTCCTCCGGTCGGCCTGCCAGCGCTTTGGTCTCTGGTATTCGCGGCCGGGCAACGGTGTCAGCCACCCGGTTCACATGGAACGCTTTGGCATTCCGGGGAAAACCCTACTCGGTTCGGACAGCCACACTTGTGCCGCCGGATCGCTCGGCATGCTCGCAATCGGCGCCGGCGGCTTGGAGGTTGCGTTGGCAATGGCGGGGGAGCCGTTCTACGTCCGGATGCCGAAGACAATGGGCGTGAAACTGGTCGGGGCGCTGCCCGATTGGGTGAGCGCCAAGGACATCATTCTCGAAATGCTGCGTCGACACAAGGTAACCGGTGGGGTCGGCAAGATCATCGAATACTACGGACCGGGGCTGGCGACGTTGTCGGCCATGGACCGCCATGTCATTGCCAATATGGGCGCGGAACTCGGTGCAACGACTTCGGTGTTTCCTGCTGACGAGGTTATCCGAATGTTCATGCGTTCGCAACATCGTGAAAGTCAGTTTGTGCCGTTCGCCGCCGATCCAGGAGCTGCCTACGATGAACACGACGAAATCGACTTGTCCAAGTTGGAGCCGCTTATCGCGTTGCCATCGAGTCCCGACAATGTCGTTCCAGTGCGGGAAGCGGCGGGTCGGGAAATCTACCAGGCCTACGTTGGTTCTTCGGCGAATCCCGGCTTGCGCGATTTCGCCTTACCGGCGCTGATGGTCAAGGACCGCATGGTACATGACCGGGTCTCGTTCGATATCAATCCGTCGTCGCGCCAAATTCAAGAGAACTTGATGTCGCTTGGATTGTTGCAGCACTTGCTTCGGGCAGGGGGCAGAATACATCAGGCCGGCTGCAACGGCTGCATCGGCATGGGACAGGCGCCGGCAACCGGCCGGATCAGCCTGCGCACGGTGCCGCGCAACTTCCCGGGTCGTTCGGGTACACCGGAAGATTCCGTATATTTGTGTAGTCCCGAAACGGCAACCGCCTCCGCTCTTACGGGTGTGATCACCGATCCGCGGAGTTTGGGAGTCGCATATCCGAAGTTCGTTGAACCGGAACAAATAGCTGTGAACACGCAGATGCTGATGCCGCCGCCGTCGGACGGATCTGACGTCCAACTCGAGAAGGGTCCCAATATTCAGAGTCTCCCGCTTTTTCCCCAGATGGCGAGTTCAATAACCGGCCCGGTGCTGATCAAGGTTGGCGACAATATCTCAACCGATACGATTTCGCCGGCGGGTGCGAAAGTCCTGCCGTACCGCAGCAACATTCCCAAGATTGCCTTGTTCACGTTCTCGCAGATCGACCCGGGATATCCCGAGCGAGCTCTTAAATATCAACGCGAAGGTTCGATCATTGTCGGCGGGGTGAATTATGGGCAGGGATCAAGCCGCGAGCATGCAGCGCTCGCACCGCGTTACCTTGGCGTGCTCGCTGTTATTGCCAAGAGCTTTGCGCGCATTCACTGGCAGAACCTGATCAACTTTGGAATTCTGCCCTTGACGTTTGTTTATCCTGCTGATTATGACCGCATCGCGCCCGGAGACCTCTTGTCAGTTGTGAATGTGCGCGAGCAGATCCAGCAAGGGACACTGGTAGAAATCAGCAATCAGAATGGCGGAGGGCCGCTCAAGACCGAACATCGGCTCTCTGGACGGCAGATTGAGATCATGCTTGCCGGAGGACTGATCAACGTATTCCGCCGCCGCCACGCGCATTAAGTGGAGCCGCCGTGTTCTCTCAGAGTGAGCTTCTTGTGAAGAGTGTTGTCGACAGAAAATCTCCCCGCGCCGGTGAAGATCAAGCCGAGAAAGATCGTTGCGTAGAGCAAGGCGAACTCTTGCTTCTGCCACGGATCATCGGCGTGAACGATCAATGCCGCGACCAACATGGTGCACAGCAGAGGAATCGCTGCTAGTCGGGTCCCGACGCCGAAGATGATTGCCAACGAACAAAAGAACTCCGCAAAGACGGCGAGAGTCAGGGTCACCTCGGAACCCAAACCGATTGGATTTGCCCAGGAAGACACCTTCTCCGGGTAACTTACTATTTTTCCCCAGCCATGCGCGAAAAGCATCATTGATCCAGACATCACGCGCAGAACCAAAAGTCCCAGGTCGGTGCCGCGAGTCGTGATTCCGGGGTTGACACTCTGCAGGAGCAATTTCTTCAAGCGACTTCCTTTCAATAGAGACCTTGTTAGTCGTTATACGCGAAAACTGCCGTATGGTCTCAAGGTCAAAAAAAGGGCGGGATTGCTCCCGCCCTGCGAATTGGCAATTGCACTGATGAGTTAATCGTTGGCCATCTGACCGGATTGCGGGACAGTCACCTTCACGGGAGCGCGCAGGAGAAACTGCACTTCGGTTCCAGCGTGCAGGGTGATGTCGTTCTTACCGGCGGCGGCGGCAGCCGCGGCTCCGGCAGCGGCACCGGCGACGGCGCCGATTTCAGTTCCACCCTTCTTGCCGGTCACCTTGCCGATGATACCACCCACGAGCGCGCCACCACCGATCAGTCCAACCTGTTCCTTGGTGTGCGAGCCTTTCTTCTCGTCAATCGGGTACGTGTCGATCAACACTTGCTGCCCGCTGCGGTCAGCGATGCTGACCAGGCTGAATGACAACTCGGCGGGCGTTTTCAGGCGTCCCGATTCGACAACCTTGTTGAGCACGCCGACGGCGACAGCGCCCTTCTCAAAAAGCACTTCTCCGTTGTAGACGACGGGTTCAGAAATGCTCGCGCGGAATTCCGTTCCAGTCACATGGATGTCGGTGTCAATCGAGTCAACCAAGGTAATTCGAACCAGGCTGCTTTCCGGCAAAGTCACGACCTTGGGTTGAGGAGGCTCTTCCTTCTTGGTCGGAGGATCCTTCTTTTCCGGCTTTGTCTCGGTCGGCTTGTCTGCCTTGGGCTTTTCTGCTACGGTTTGCTCATTGCCCGTGGCTTCGCCTTCGGTCTTGGTATCAGCTGATTGTGTCTGATCGGTCGTCGATTGATCCGTGGATTCGACGTTTTGTCCGTCCGATTCCTGCTTTTCGGCTGACTGCTTCGAGCAAGCTGTCAGCATCGCCACGGCAAACATGGCGAGCAGAATGAAGAGAATCTTCTGTTTCATGGGGCAACCTCCTGGCTCAGTGTTTTTCAGAGAGTACCATTCTCTCTTCGGATTTCCCATTCCGAATATTTACTTACTTAATCTATATACAGCCTAGTGGTCGACAAATTCCAAAAATCGCACAAGTCGTTGATAAACAGCGGTTTAGGTTTCTATTGTTGAACCTTACCGGGAGATTTGCCACTTGGAGGCTAACTCGTCCGCGGATTCGCGGGACACGAGCTTCTCGACCAACATCAAGCCGAATTCCACTGCGGCGCCGGGTCCCATCGCAGTGATCAGATTGCCATCCACGGTCACTTTCTCTTTCGTCACCTTAGCACCGGCCGCAGCAAGACGATCGTCAAAGCCCGGAGCCCCGGTGGCGCGTTTTCCGCGCAGAAGCCCGGCACCTTCGGCCAGCACGTGGCTCGGAGCTGCACAGATCGCCGCCACGATTTTCTTGGCGGTGAAGTGCGCCTTTGCCATCTCGATTGCCTTGTCGGAGTGGGCCAAACTCTCGGCATTCTTCACGCCGCCAGGAAAGATGATAGCGTCGAAGAGTCCGTCAACCTGATCGAGCGTCTTATGCGGCATCAACACCGAACCATAGGCCGCGTGTACACTGCCGGGACGCAGGGAGGCCACAGTGACTTTGACTCCTGCGCGAGTAAGGACGTCGATCGGTGCTACGGCTTCCAGATCTTCGAAACCGTCTGCGATTACCACAAGTGCCGTTTTTTCCATATCACTCCGATCGTTGTGTTAGTTCGTTCTTGGTACGTCGAGCGTCGGTCGCTCGCTTGATTTTATTGGAGATGTCGCTTTGCAGTCATACGAGGAATCGGTACGCAGCCCGTGTGGCCTGAGAACCTCGGCGATCTTCGACTTGGCGAGTTTCAAGAGTGGTGGGGTGGCAGACTGCCGAAGCGAAAGGCCCCAGGGAAATCCTCGCGCTCCTGCTTGCGCTTGGCGCTCCACGACTCGATGTGCAGGCAATACGCGGTGATCCGTTCGATTTCGTGTCGCGCGATCGGTTCGTAGTCGCTGCCGGGTTTGAGATGCGGGAAGTATTTGTCAACGAGCAGTTGCATCTTTCCGGTAGAAACTTCCGGGTCGGTCATGATCTCGATCCTGCCCCGCACTTGTACGCTTTCGTACTCAACACTCATGTGAGTAGCAGTCTTTGCCGGCAAAAGTCGCCCCATGCGGCTGGCCATCATCGTGACGCGCGGATCGCGTTCGATGGCTCGGCGCGTCGCGCCTTCGTGGGCCGTGTGGAAATAGATGCAGTTGGTTGCGCGGTCATAGGCAAAGATGTTGGTGTTGACATGCGGCGAATCTTCGGCATTCAGGGCAATCGTTCCGAAGGGGACGCGCTCCAGGAAACGTCGAATCCACTCATCGTCGGTTACGGCGCGGTCGGCGCGGCGGATCGGCTCGCCCGGCTTGCTGGGTTCGCTCATGATTTCGACTCGCAGATCGTGGTCGGCTGAACAACAGGGGTTACCGGCACCGGTTGTTCCTTGGGCTGTTTGGCCTTGGCAAGCGTCAGAATGGCAACGGCGCCGACGATCACGACCGCGGCCAGCAGCGTGCGCGCAGTGAGTTCTTCATTGGCAAAGAGCCAGCCGACAATCACGGCGACTACCGGATTTACGAAAGCATAAGTCGAGACTTTTGCGGGTGTGGTTACGCGCAATAGCCAGACATAGGCAGCAAAAGCCAGCGAGCCGATGATCGCCAAGTAGAGCAAGGCACTGATTGACTTGAATGACATAAGCGCCAGGTTAACGTGCGGCAGTTCACCGGAGAAGACGCCCAACAGAGTCAGCACGACTCCGCCGACTAGCATTTGAATGCCGACGGTCAGCAATCGAGATTCCGGCAGGTCGATCTGGCGCGAGTAGATCGAGCCGCTCGCCCAGGAGAGAGTGGCCAGCAGTAGCGGGATTGCTCCAATCATGTGTATGGGCTCGCCGCCGAGTTCACCGGGGCCGACCAGAATGACGATCCCGAAGAATCCGGTGATCAGACCTGCGATCACACCTGACGTTGGTTTGATTCCGTTCGGCCGCAGCCAATCGATCAGCACCATCCAGAACGGCATCGCGGCGACCATCAATGCTGCCAGACCGGAAGGAACATACTGCTCGGCCCAAGTGACGGTTCCGGTACCGCCAACGACTAAGAGCAGTCCTACGACACCAGAGTTTTTCCACTGCAACTTTGTTGCGGCGACTGCACCTGAAAGCCGCGCCCAGGTGTAGAGCATTGCGCCGCCGATCAGGAAGCGCACGCCGGCCGAAAGCAGCGGCGGAATCGTCTCGATCGTGAAGCGGATCGCAAGATAGGTTGAACCCCAGATCAGGTAGATCGCGAGAAAGCCGACGATAATGCGCCAGCGGGAAGCAGATTCCTCAGTCATTGTCCTTGGCTCCGGGAAGGTGATCGAGAGGCAGCGGTCCGTTTTCCTTGAAAGTTTCCAGCGCAATGACGGTGCGCGTGTTGCGCACAGTCGCGATTGATCCGACTTTGTCGCGCAAGAATTGCCCCAACGCTTCGGTGTCGCGGATGCGCACCTTGAGGAGATAGCAATCCTCGCCGGCGATATTGTGAATTTCGAGGACTTCAGGCAGCGCCGCCAGTTCAAGCGCTGTCGAACAGGTGTTGACCGGTTCATCGGCGCGCACAAAAACGAAGGCCACGAGGCCAAGTTGAATCGACTTGGCATTGAGCCGTACGTCGTAGCCGCTGATGATTCCACGTTGAACCAATTTCTTGATGCGCTCCGCCGTTGCCGAGGGCACGATGCCGATTTTCTTTGCGATGTCGGAATTGGGAATGCGAGCGTCTTCCTGAAGGATTTTCAGGATTTTCTTGTCTAATTCGTCAATCATGAGATTGTACCACCATTTCGTCGAATTATGTACAGAGTAATACGCTGTTTACGCGACGATGTTTCATGAAATTCGTCATATTCTAGAAGATAATTCGTTGAACAAAGTTAGTCTGTCCAAAAAATCTTCGCCAAATTCGCGGCTAAGTCGTTATAATATAAGGACTGAGAATTCAGGCAATCTAGCAAAATAGGAGGAAATCATGGCTGAACATGCTGAAGATACCCGGGTCAAGGATGCACTTGAGCTTCTGAACAGCTACGCCCGCGACAAAAAGGGTGAGTTGCAGGATATGCTGACCGGCAAGTACACGAATCTGAAATCCGCGGTCTCGAATATGGGTTCGCGACTGCAGCAGGATGCGGGCGAAATCTACGAGGTCGGCAAGGAGAAGACCAAGAAGCTGGCCAAGGACCTCGACAAGAACGTGCACGACAATCCGTGGCCGTATATCGGCGGTGCCGCTTTGGGTGCTTTAATCGTCGGATATTTGTTAGGGCGTTCGCAGAAGTAATAGCGACGGCACGGACGGCGTGTTTGTCGAAATTGTAGGTCGAAACCCCCAATACCGACGCAAGAGGCACACCGCAATTGACGGCGGGGTTTCGACACTTTGCATTCGACCCAATGTCAGAATGAGGACTCGGTAATGGGATTTCTCAAGGGCTTGTTGTATGGGCTGGCAGGCAAGTCGATTCAGAACCTGATCGACATCGCCAAAGCCGAATTGGTGATTGCGCTGATCCGCGCGCTTGGCGGACTGCGCAAGTTGATTGTCCTGCTTTCGCTCTGGGTGTTCCTGCTGATGCTCCTCGCGGGCGGGCTGGTGATCGTACCGGTTGCTCTCTGCGTCTACATGCCGTGGACGCCGGACACCAAGTTGATCGTGCTGCTCTCTTTTGCGGCCGTGTATATCGGCGTCCCCTTGATCGCCCTGATGTCTATCCTCTCCGAACGCCGCTGGCTGAAGCTCTTCAAGGTTGACGAGCTGGTAGCGAAGGTGGTTCGAAAGCGGGAGGGGTAACCTCGCTTATCAACAGGGTGCCCCACCGCCGGTACGTCCCGAGGCACGAAAGATCGCGGTGGGAACCTCACAGTTCTAGCAATACGTGACAATGGGACGGGTCGGCAATTTCTAATTGCCGACCCGTCGTCATCGCAAGAGATTAATACTCGAAGCAGATACCCGGGGCCGGACCTCCGCCGAAAACGTAGGTGATTAGATAAACAGCATCACTTATGGTTAACAGCCCATTGCAATCGGCGTCGCCTGTCAAAATGTTTGGAACCGGAAAAGGCCCGCCGCCAAAGATGTTGTTGATGATATAGTAGGCGTCGCTGATGGTAATCACTCCGTCGTTGTTGGCGTCTCCGCGAACCACTGCCAACAGTGCTCGCGCTGCGTTTAGACGACCCCAGCCGTAGTACTGATCCCAACCGGAAGCCCCCTTGTCCTCCGAGGAGTGGCGAAGGATTTCTCTGATTTGCGCAGTGTTCCCCACCAGATCGGGGCGCCGCAGCATCAACAAGACAGAAACACCGGTAGCTTGTGCAGCTGCAGCCGAAGTGCCCCCGAAGACACAATTGTAATCGAAGTCCTGAGGCGAGCAGTTCCAAGGGCTCCATGGATCATTTATGCCATACCCTCCGACCCGATCCAAAGACCACATGTACCCTTTGTCTTGCCACTGCCCAGCAAGGTAGTACAGCCGGTTCCCTGACGGGGCCACTACGTCTAGTTCCGCTCCATACTGGCTATAATTCCAACGCGTGTCTGTGCTATCCGATGCTCCGATTGTCAATACTTCGGGAGTATTTGCTGGCCACGAGAGCGTTTGGGGCGCGTAATTTCCCGATGATACTACAACCAGTACGCCTGCGCTGTCGGCTTTACGAATCCAACTTGTCGAGAGCGGGTAAACAGCTCCACAATTGACGCATCCCCACGACACGTTAATGACTTTCGCCCCTTTCTGAACGGCATCAGAGAACGCTGTTGCCAATCTTCCGTCACTTGCGAAGTGAGTAGGATCAGGTGGCCAATATTCATCCACGATTTTCATGCCGAGTACTCTAACGTTGTAACGTGTCATTCCACAAATCCCAGCACCATTGGATTCAGAAGCGGCAATAATGCCGAGGACACTCATACCATGATAGCCATCACCATGAGGAGCCTCATCACTGTTGTTGTAGAAATAGTCCCAACCATCTTCCAGCCGGCCAGCGGGAAAATCGGGATGGCCTTCGACTCCGTCATCCATAAGTGCTACAATTATCGGCGTTGTTGGCAATGCATAATCTCGTGCCTCATCGAGATCTATATCAGCATCGGAACTGCCGCCAGTCTGTCCGGTGTTTTGAAAATACCACTGTTCGCTCCAGAGTGGATCATTGGGAATGGAGTGAAACTCCAACGGCAACACCATATCGGCCTTAGCCCACCTAACCAGACTTGATTCGTGCAGCCGATTCGCGGTGGATAGAACATCGAGCTCAGCATTCTCCATCAGCGTCAGATGAAGGTAATACTGATCGCTAAATAGGGCCTTTTCGATTGTGACGTCATAGTGGGCTAGAATCGAATCCAATTCACCAGCTGTAGTGTTTGGATGAAAGTTACAAAGAAGTGAATTTGTTAGATAGATCGGGCTACCATTGGGGTCAAGGTAGCAGTAATTTGCAACGTGGATTTCTTCAAGTGTCCTCAGGTTTGACACAACCACATCCACGTTGTAGCCGTCCCTTAATCTGAGCTTGTAGAATCCATCAGCGATCAGCTCGGGATCAATGGCGGAGTTCAATCCAGGTTCGGTCTCCCAAATTGACTCCCACGATTTAGCACCTTCGTTCAGCAGCACCGTTACGACAGAATCCTGAGGAACCAATTGAACTTGAACACTCTCCTCGGTGTAGAAGTAAAGGTCATCGGCAACAAGAGCTGAGGAACTCAACCAGATGACAACAAGAAACATATTAATTGTATATTTCAGCATGGTAGTCTCCTTATTCTTTATTCGATTGGACACATCCGTATGAGTCGATTCACATTTCCTGGACGATAGAAAACTGCGACGACTTCGTAAGTACTTAGATCGATCTTGTACAAGGGTCCCCCGACAAAGCTATCGTATCCGCTCATGAGGATGGCAAAACGACCGTCAGGCGTGATCTCCATGGCTTCGACGCTCAATCCGTAAGGCACGGGGTCGGGGAGAATCAAGTCAGCGCCATCCAGTACCTTGCGAATCAACAGAGTTGAGAGATCCAGTTCATAAACGGCACCTTCCAGCGGTGGCTCCACGTCACCCTGGTGACCATTGACGAAAAAGATTCGGCGGCCGTCAGGATGTACGGCAGCCACCGAAAATGGAAAGTTGTAATGCGCGATTAGTGTGAAATCCGTTGTCGACAAGACCTGCAGAGACCTACGCCTCGAGGCAATCTCATACACCGCTAAGAAGAGCATCGACCCATCTGCTGATATCGCGGCGCTCCGTCCATAAACCGGCTCCCCGACTTCGTTCCTCAGCGGTATCATGGAATCGACTACTTCATTTGCGTTGATTCGCAAGATCATTAAGCTGTCGACTCCGTCGATAGGAACAAACGAAACTTTAGTGAACGGATGGATCGTGCCTCGATAGTAGTGATTCAAGTTTGCCTCATACATCACCGCCAAATCGGGCAGATTGAGAATTGCCAGTTTGTTCCCAAGACTTATCAACGCAAAGCTGTCATCAGCGTCGATCGAAACCGCATGCCCTCCAATGCCGATCACGTTTGCCAATGTATCACCCGATTCGTAGTCAGCGAGCCAAGTCGAGTGGTACGCGCCTCCACCTGATTCAGTCGAGGTATAACAAACCCTTCGACCCGTTGACGTAAAGGTCGCATCCCAGAACGGAAATTCTCCGTATCGCACAGAGTCAATGGTTTTGCCGCTCTTCGTGCCTATAGTCTGCACCCAGTATCCGGTGTCAACGTAAGAATAGAGAAATCTATACTCCCTCTCCTCCAGTGGCTCGGGGCACGTCGGGCAGTCCTCACTACAGCTGAGCAGCCAAGCTGCCGCTGTAAGCAACATGAGCAATGAACGATGAATCCCTCTCAGATAGATATCCTCCCTTCCATGACATAATGAGTATCAAGGCGAAAAGCCCAAGTCCCATTGTGGCTATTACCGTCCACAATGAGAAAGGCGTGAGTAATTGCTGTTTCGATATCCCAATTCATCCTAGCCTGAAGGGTCGCTCGTGGCCCTTTAAGAAAAACAAGTATCGTTTGATTGCCTTTCAACTACTATAACGAGGCTTAGCTCTAGTCAAGCGCAAAATCAGCTATCCCCCGCCCCCCTTTTCCCTTGCCCCGATCCTATTCTTTGCCGATCTTCGCCGTCGATATTCGTAAAACCGACAAATACTGATTTTCTGATTCGGAGATAAAATGCCCGCGAAGAAAACTTCGTCCGCCAAGCCGCGTACCGCGAAAACCGCCGCCAAGAAACCGGCGCGCGCACCCAAAATCAAAACGCTGAAAACATCCTCAGCGCCCGCCGCCGATTCGATCCAATCGGTGTTGCAGGAACACCGACTCTTCCCGCCCTCTAAGGATTTCTCGAGCCGCGCCCATGTCAAGAACGCCGCCGAGATGAAGCGCCTGCGTGAAAAGGCCGCGAAGAACCCGGTGAAATTCTGGGAGGAACAGGCGCGCGAATTGGTGTGGTTCAAACCGTGGAAAAAAGCGTTTGCCTGGAAACACCCGTTTGCGCAGTGGTTTGTCGGCGGCAAGATCAATATCTCTTACAACTGCCTCGATCGCCATGTCGCCACCTGGCGGCGCAACAAGGCGGCGATTATCTGGGAGGCCGAAAGCGGCGAGACGCGCACGCTCACCTACCAGCAACTGCTGATGCAGGTCTGCCGCTTCTCTACCGTGCTCAAGTCACTCGGCGTGCAGAAGGGCGATGTCGTAGCGATCTACATGGGCATGACGCCGGAGGCGATCATCGCGATGCTGGCCTGCGCGCGTATCGGCGCGACGCATAATGTGGTCTTCGGCGGCTTCTCGGCGGAAGCTTTGCGCGAGCGCATCAACGACTCCAAAGCGGTCGCGGTGATCACGCAGGACGGATCTTTCCGCCGCGGCGCGATCGTGCCGCTGAAAGACAATGTCGATGCCGCGCTCACCGAGGCGCCGACCGTGCAAAACGTGGTCGTGCTCAAGCGCGTCGGCAACGACGTCAACATGATGATCGGCCGCGACCACTGGTGGCACGAACGCATGCTGGTGCCCAACGATCCCTGTGAGGCCGAACCGCTCGACGCCGAACATCCGTTGTTTATTCTCTACACGTCCGGCTCAACCGCCAAGCCGAAAGGCATCCTCCACACCACCGGCGGCTATATCACCCAGGCGGCTTACACGGCAAAGATGGTGTTCGACCTGCGCGAGGACGATCTGTACTTCTGCATGGCCGATATCGGCTGGGTCACCGGCCACAGCTACATCGTTTACGGCCCATTGGCGAATGGCGCCTCCATCCTGCTCTACGAAGGCGCGCCGAATTATCCGGCGCCCGATCGGATCTGGGACATCATCGAACGCCACAAAGTCACCGTGTTCTATACCGCGCCGACGGCGATTCGCAGCTTCATGCGCGCCGGCGAGCAGTATCCGGTGCAGCATAACATGTCCTCGCTGCGACTGCTCGGATCGGTCGGCGAGCCGATCAACCCGGAGGCGTGGATGTGGTACTACACGTTGATCGGCGGCAAACGCTGCCCGATTGTCGACACCTGGTGGCAGACCGAAACGGGCGGGATCATGATCTCGCCGCTTCCGGGCGCGACGACGCTAAAACCCGGATCGTGCACCATGCCATTGCCGGGGATTGTCGCCGATGTGGTGCGCAAAGACGGAACTTCGTGCCAGCCTAACGAAGGCGGCCTGCTGGTGGTCAAGCACCCGTGGCCGGGGATGCTGCGGACGATTTACGGCGATCCGCAACGCTACGAAGAAGTCTACTGGAAAGACTTCCCGCCTACCAAGTCGCGTCCCGGCTATTATCTGGCCGGTGACGGCGCGCGCAAAGACCCTGATGGTTACTTTTGGGTAGTGGGCCGTATCGATGACGTCGTCAATATCTCGGGTCATCGTCTCGGCACCGCGGAAGTTGAAAGTGCTCTCGTCTCGCACAAAACGGTAGCGGAATCTGCAGTGGTTGCGCGACCGGATGAACTCAAGGGCAGCGCCCTGGTGGCGTTTGTCACGCTCAAGAGCAATGTCAGCTCGGAGGCCTCATTCCTCGAAGAACACCGCGAGGTTTTGCGCCAGCACGTGATGAAAGAGATCGGTCATATCGCCAAGATTGACGAGATTCGTTTCACCGACGCGCTCCCGAAGACGCGCTCCGGTAAGATTATGCGTCGCTTGCTACGGGAAATCGCGCACGGCAATGTCGTCACCGGCGATACCACGACTCTGGAAGACTTTTCGATTCTGGAGAAGCTGCGGCAGGACGAGGAGTAGATGCGATTTTCCCACCCTGCGCTGCGCTCCGGGTGGGCTACTAATACGAGTGGATTGCCGAGTAGCGAATGAAGTCTGGCTACTAGATAGGGCCTGATTGACGATTACCACCGATCTCGGACTCAACTGAGTTTCTCCCTCTCCCCTTGGGAGAGGGGCAGGGGTGAGGGCAAATTCCAGCGTCGGCACAGTGACCAGTAAGTTTACTGTTCCAATCGTTAACAAATATCCCCTTGCCTATCGACTTTCAATTCGCTTTCTCTTGCAGTATGAAAAACCGCTCGCTCCTCACCCCTGCCGGCGGCGCAATCATCGCCGTCTGTTTTTTCCTCCCTTGGATTCGCATTTCGTGTATGGGTTCCTCAAGTTATTCCGGTTCAGATTTCGGCGGAGTCTATTGGGCAATCTTCGGTGGAGGTGTGGCGTTGATCGGGGGCTACTTCCTGCTCAAGCGACTGAGACGCACTGACTACTTAATGTCGCTCGTGGCGGCGGTGAGCATTATCTGCGCGGCGGTCATCTTCTATGGCATCATGACGATCTCCTCCGGCAAGCGGATCTTGCTATTCCGCGTCGGTCCCGAAGACGTGAATCTCCGTTTTCACGTCGGCAGTTTCGGCACGCTGTTCGGTTTCATCCTGGCCTGGGTTGGTGCCCTCCCAAGCGGGCTGCGCAGGCGTTTGTTGCGCAGAAGCGGTCAGGAGGAGCCCCTGCCGCACGACTTGCTCAAATTCAATCTTCATCAGCATCATACTTCTTCTTGACGTTTGCGGCCTATTCCTGTTATTTGGCGGCGATTTCTGAAAGCGTCGTCCGTTTGACACTGTCTACCGAAAGTTGATTTCGACTATCTATGTTCAAGTTGACCAGTCCTCAGCATGGCAACCGCTTCACGTGGCGTCTGACTCCGGGAGTTTATATCGCCGGCCGCGACCCCTCGGTCGACCTGGTCATCAATGATTCAACCGTCTCGCGCAAGCACGCCCGTATCACCGTGCTCGACGATGCGACGATTCGGATCAGTGATTTGGGGAGTCTTAACGGTACGCAGGTCAACGACAAGAAGATTACCGATACAGTAGATCTCAAAGTCGGCGACGCGATCTCGATCGGCAATGTCGGCTTCCTGCTGATGTCGGAAAGCGCGCCGGAGACGCGACCGCACTCGACCGCCTCGCATTTTGCGATCATCGACGAGAAAGAGAGCGGGACTTCGATTTCTGCGATTCCGCTGGAGGAGGCGCTGCAGGCGCCGCCCAAAGAATCGGCGAATCCGGCGGTATTCAAGGCGATTGCCGACATGGCGAAGATGCTGATTCTGCCGCAGAGCGTGGACGAGATGTTCAATCAGGCGCTCGATCTGCTGCAGCAGATCGTCAAGTCGGAACGCTCGGCGATTTTTGCGGCAGACGAAACGAGCGGAGATGTTACGCTGCTGAACTACCGGCTCAGCAATCAGTCGGGTTCCGGCAAGTTCACGATGTCGCGCACGATAGTTCGTGAAGTGTTGAATAACAAGAACGCCGTGTTCTTCTCCGACCTGATCTCCGACGATCGCTTTGCGCGCCAGGAGTCGATTGTCGTGGCGGGGATCCGTTCGGCCATGGCGGTACCGATGGTTGACGAAGACAAGGTAATGGGCATACTCTACGTCGATACTAATGACCCGTCCCAACGCTACAACGAAGACACGCTCAAAGTTGTAGCGACCTTCGGCAATATTCTCGCCGCCAAGATTACGAACCACAATCTACTGAAGGAGCGGCAGGAAAAACAGGCGCTGGAATCAGAGTTGAGCATTGCCTCACAAATCCAGGAAGGCTTGATGCCCAAGGTGCTGCCGCTGGTGCCGGGGTATTTGTTCCACGCTTTTCAGATGCAATGCAAAATGGTCGGCGGCGACTTGTATGATATCGCTCTGCTTCCCGATGGGCGCGTGTTGTTCTTGCTGGCAGATGTCTCCGGAAAAGGCATGGGGGCGGCGCTGTTTGCCTCCAATATTCTTTCGGCATTTCGCATGTTGCGCGCGCTGGCGCAGTTTGACGTTGTGGACGCCGTCGCCCGCGTCTCGGAGCAGATGGAGAGCACGAGTCGCGGCGGTGATTTTGCGACGGTGTTTCTCGGTGTTCTCGATCCAACGACTCATGTGGTCGAGTATGTCAATGCGGGCCACAACCCGCCGATACTAGTTCGCCCGGACGGCACGCATACGCATCTTGATTCTACCGGTATTCCGATCGGCGTCTTCAGCGGCTTTGCCTGGGGCAAGAATTCGCTGGCGATCAATCCCGGCGAGCGGATTGTGATTTTCACCGACGGGATTCCGGAAGCCAACGACAGCAAGGGCGACCAGTACTCCGACGAACGGCTCGAGAAGTTTGTGATCGAGCGCCGGCGTGATCCTTTAACCGAACTCACCAGTTCCCTGATTAAGGAAGTCTCCAAGTTCGTTGGCGACGCTCCCCGCAGCGATGATATCACGCTGATCATGTTTGAGCGCAATTCGTAGCGTGTCTCTGATTACCTCTTTTCACTTGCCCAGACTGATAGTGAGCGGCTATTTGAGCGCATGAAGTCGAAGCCGCCGGCACAACAGGGTGATCGCAAGCGCACAACACAACGCTCCTGGTTTGCCATCAACGAATCCAACGAGCGCAAGGCACTGTTCTGGATCCTTGCGGCCGCCCTGCTGTTGCGCGTCATCTATATATTGCAGCTAAAAGGCTCGATCTTTTGGGGCAACTACATCCTTGATTCGCAAGCACTCGATCTTTGGGCCAAGGAGATTGCCGCGGGCAGCCTGGTCGGAAACGAGCCGTTTTTTCGCGCGCCGCTTTATGGGTATCTGCTGGGATTGGTCTATGCGACGCTCGGGAACGGCCCAAGCGGCATCATCAGTATCCAGACGCTTTGCGGGTTAGGCGTTATCTATCTGACATTCATCTACGCCCGCCGGCTTTTTGGCGGCAAGGTCGCCGTGATGGCTGCGGCCATCACGGCCGTCTGGCCGACATTGATCTTCTATGAGGGGGAAGTCTCGATCACCACTCTGGAGGTATTACTCGGGTGGGCTGCGGTCGTTCTCATGCATCGGGCGGTCGATCTGCGCACGCGCGCAGGCTACATAGCAGCGGGACTGACGCTCGGCCTGGCCGCGATTACCCGGCCGACGTTCCTGATTATCGCACCGCTGCTCCCCGTCGGTCTTTTCTTCGCAGCTTCCAGACTCCGGCTCCCGGAGTTGGTGAAACCATCGATTGCGTTCGTCGTGGCCCTCCTAATACCGATTTTGCCGGTGACCCTTCACAATGTTGCCTACGGAAACGATTTCGTTTTGATCGCATCGCAAGGGGGCTCGAATTTCTATCTGGGTAATTCGATGACCGCCGACGGGATCACGGCCCAACAGATCGGCGTGGCTCAACTTGACGGCGTCATGCAGGACAACATCGCGTCGGTTGCCGTAGCGGAACGTGAGGCGGGACGCAAACTCAAGCCATCGGAAGCCTCGTCTTACTGGATGACTCGGGCTCTCGGCGAAATTTCTGCCGATCCAGCGCGTGCTATCGGGCTTTTTGTCAAAAAATGCTATCTCTTCTGGCACGGACAAGAGATCTTCAACAATAAGTCGCTTTACTACGCCGGAGAATATTCTTTTCTGATGCGCGCACTGCTTTGGAAAGCGGGTGTGAATTTCCCTTCCGGATTGCTCTTCCCCCTAATGTTATGTGGCATCTTCTTCGCCTGGCGCAACCGCAGCGCCATCGCTATCCCGGCGGGTTATCTGGCGCTCTACATGCTGGCGATTGCGTTATTCTTCGTCTGCGCCCGCTTTCGACAGCCGATCGTGCCGGCGGCGATCATGTTTGCAGCATACGCTCTTGTGGTCACGTATGAGCGAATCAGGAATCGGGATTGGCACGCCAGTGTTCCCGTAATTCTCATATTCGCAGTCGCTGTGGTCGGGCTCAACTGGGGCGGGAATGTGGAATCGCGCGCCAACCTCTCGCAGTTCGACACCATTCTCGGCTCACTCTATCATCGACAGCGCGACTTGCCGCGTGCCATAGATCATTACGAAAGTGCCCTGGCGCATGTCCCGCAGAATGTGCGTGTGTATTCGCAGCTCGGTCGAGCGTATACCGAGTCGGGGCAATTCGAGCGCGCGATCGGCGCGTTCCAACGCGGCATTGCACGAGCGCCCGATTACCCGCCTCTGCGCTACAATCTGGGCATCGCGTTGACACGATTTGGTCGTCTTGAGGAAGCCAAGGCCTCCTTTCGTGAGGCGTTAAGACTTTCTCCGGCAGCACTGGATGCGCGGTTGGCATTAGCCGAAGTGTTCGAGTTGCAGAAGCAACTGGACTCTGCGCTCGCGGCATATCGTGAGATTCTCTTACTGGAGCCGCAACATCCAATCGCCAGGCAGAAAGTGCAACAGCTGCAGGGCATGAATCCCCAATAGCGATAGGCTCACAGTGAAACTCGGGGTCTCCGCTGGACGTCTTATAGTCAAAGATGTTGGTTGAATCTGGGTTGTGATCTGACGATTATTGAACGAGTGATCGCATGAGATCAAATGAAATCCATACTGTGCTGCGGAGACTCCCGTGACCGAACCCGATAACGAAAGAGACCATACGCGCGCCTTCTTTGTGCCGGCTGTCGGCGTGAAGCTGGGGCACTACGAATTGCTGCAGCGGCTGGGATCGGGTGGAATGGGTGATGTGTTTCTTGCGCAGGACCACTCACTCAATCGCCGCGTGGCGATCAAGTTCCTCTCTCAACAGCTATCAAGCGATGCCGATGCCAAGGCACGCTTTCTCCGTGAGGCGCAGGCGGCCGCCGCTCTGAATCACCCCAATATCGTTACGATCTACGAAGTCTCCGAGCACGAAGGCCGCCCCTACATCGTCATGGAAAGTGTCGATGGTCAGACACTCAAGGAGGTCCTTAAGCAAGACCTGCCGCTGAGCAAGATCATTGATCTTGGTGTGCAACTTTGCGACGGGTTGCAGAAGGCACATCAGTTGGGCATCGTGCATCGCGACATCAAACCGGCAAACATCATCCTGGATACAGACGGTCGGCCGCGTCTGCTCGATTTCGGTTTGGCGACGGTCCAGGGATCCAGCCAGATCACGCGAGCCGGGTCGACACTGGGCACCATCGCTTACATGTCGCCGGAACAAGCCCAGGGGCGCCCCGTGGATCATCGGTCCGATGTCTTCTCGCTGGGGATCGTGCTGTACGAAATGATTGCAAGGAAACAGCCATTTGGTCGCGATACAGACGCCGCTACGTTGGGCGCCATCATCTACGATAATCCCGCGCCGCTGGCTCAGTATCGTCCGGACGTTCCCGCGGGATTGCAGGCAATTCTCGACCGCGCGCTCGACAAGGACCTTGAGACCAGATACCAGTCTGCCTCGGGTTTCATGGCTGATTTGAAGCGAGAGAAGAAGCTTCTGGACGGCACGCAGTCCTCGCCTTCGTCGCCGAGCATCAGCGCGTTGCCGGCTAAGAAGCGCTCGCGGCTGCCGCTTGTGGTCTCGACGTCAGGAGCCCTGCTTGTAGTCCTGTTGATCATGCTCTTGAAGCCGTGGAACTTGTCGCTGAGCACCGACCAACAAGCTCAGGCCTCCGATCAGTGGATGGCGATCATGTACTTCGACAATCTCACCGACCCTGCCGACGAGCAGCGCCTCGGCGAGATCGTAACCAATCTCTTGATCACAGATCTGTCAGAAGCGAAGTCGATTCGCGTCGTCTCCAGCCAGCGGCTTTACGACATCCTTAAGGAACTGGGCAAGGAGGGACAGCGCCGCGTCGACCGCGAAATGTCGACGCAGGTGGCGAGCAGGGCCGGCGCAAAGTGGATGCTCACGGGGTCGATCCTGCAGGTTGAGCCGGAAATCATCATGACGTGCCAGCTGATCGACGTCGCTTCCGGCGGCGTCCTGGCCAGTCATCGACTTGACGGCTTGGCCGGGGAAAAGATCTTCACCGTCACCGAAAATCTGGCGCGAAAACTGCGCGTTGATCCGGCCTTCCCGCGAGAGATGCACTCGGAACCGAGTGTCGATCTGGCGGCGGTTTCGACGACGTCGCCGGAAGCGTACCGATACTATCTCGAGGGCATTGAATATCAGCAGCGGTTTGACAACAGCGAGGCGCGCAATTCGTTTCGTCGCGCCGTCAATCTGGATTCAACTTTTGCCATTGCCTGGGCCCGTCTCGCCTCACAATCCGAAGGCGAAGATTGGCGGCGGGCGAAGGATGCCGCGCTCCGATTTATTGACCATGCGAATCCGCTGGAGAGACTCTTGATTCGCGCTTACGGAGCTCAGGCAGAAGGGAATCAGATAAAGGCCAGTGAGATACTGGCTGAAGCGGCCGCGAAGTACCCAGACAACAAAGAAATCTTGTACCAGTTGGCCTCCGCTCAGAGCAATTCCGGCGAAACTCGCGCCTCAATCAATACTCTGCATCGGGTGCTGGCATTGGATCGCATGTTCAAGACCGGCTGGAATCAATTGGCCTACAGCTATATGCGACTCGGGAAAGTCGATTCTGCCTTGTTGTCGGTGAACCGCTACCTGGAACTTGCACCGGAGGAGCCCAATCCGTACGACAGCAAGGGGGATATGCTTGCTTCAATGGGCCAGCTTGATTCAGCTGCAGCGTACTATGAAAGAGCGCTTCAAATCAAACCTGACTTCACCATGCGAACAATCACAAAGTTGTCAACCCTCAAGATGATCGCCGGCGACTACGGCAAAGCCGAAAGTCTCTTGAAGCAAGCGATGTCGTCACACGAGTCCTTTGAGCGATCAACAGCCCGCAACCAGTGGGTCAACTTGTTTCTCTATCGCGGCCAATTCCGCAAGGCGCTTGAAGAGATTGAAATCGTCTCCAAAGCCGATCAGCTCGAACGAGGCGCGGCCGCTGCACTCGAGTACCAGATTGTCAAAGCGCGGATCTACCACTATCTCGGTGATGGCGCCCGAGCCTGGAAGGAATTCCAACAATTTGCAACCTACATCGACACCGTGCAGCCGGCCGTTCCCCGGTCTGGTCGCGCTCCGCTCACGCGGACTCTGTTAGCGATGTCTGTCGGTGAGAGGAAGATAGCTGAGGAGTTCCTTGACTCCATGGCGGCTGAAGCGGCAAGGGATACTGTCGAGACTGCCGCGTACCGCCGGGCCCGTGCATACTACCTGATGCTCAAGCCGGAATTGGAAAAATCGCTCGCGGACTTCCAGTACGTGGCACAACAGCGGGTGAATTTCTCGGCCTTTTACGAACTGGGCCGAGCGTACCTGCTTCTGGGGCGCTACCAAGAAGCTGCCGCTGCCTTTGAAAAGGTACGGGACTCCTATTACGACGAAGTGCGCTTCACTTCCTATATCCACAATGTTCTCTACTACTACTACCTCGGCAGGGCGTACGAAGGCCTCGGCAAGACTGATCAAGCGATCAGGGACTATTCCACGTTCATTGAGATCTGGAAGGATGCTGACACACCGTTGGAAGATCTCAAAGATGCACAGAAGCGTCTGGCGGCCTTGAAGGCGCGGGTGTAGCTCTTTTCATTTTTCGAAAACTCCGGGTCAAGAACTCTGTCGGTCCGACATCAGTCGGAAGATTCGCTGCTGATCCGAACCTCACTAAAACAAAAGCCCCACCTCCTGACAAGGTGGGGCTACCCAAAACATGCACCGCTTCTACAGCACGGCACACGTCCATATGCACCGTTGAGACGCGTCAACGCGTCTGCCGTTTAGTCTTCGATCATTTCAACATTGGCACGCGGGATGATTGCCCGCTTGCCATCAGACTCAAACTCCAGCTCCAGTACGCGCGCGTGCGACTCGGATTCCAACTTCTGCAACGGCGACGGCAGAGACGTCACCTTGCCGAGCTTTCCGAAATATGGAGAACGAATCACACGCACCGGCGAGCCGATCGTCAAACCTTGAATTTCACCCTGCGCCTGGCCGCTGCCGGAGCGGATATCGTCCTTGATCGGAATGATGACTTCGGGGCGGATAACGCCGGCACGGATCTGGGTTGCGCCGTTGATGCAGGCCATCTTGCCTTCGAGGCTCTTGAGCAGATCGAAGGTGCGTCGCGCCATCTGAATCTCGCCAAAGCCCTCGGTCACTACCAGGGTGACACCGAGTTCTTCCGAGCCAGTAATGGCGACACCGATGTCGTAGCCGAGGAAATCGCGCAGGTCTTTGTCCGAGAAGCCGCCGGCGACAATGCCCTTGACCCCGACCTTGATGGCTTTGCGCACAGCGTCGGCAGTGACGATGGAGCCGCCGACAATGACCTTGCCTTTGCAGGATTCATCGATGCGATCATCCGAGAGCTTTATTTCCGGCGAATTTACGACCATTTTCAGCTCGCCGTGAGTTTCGCCGCCGATGCCGAAGATGCCCTGGACAAATGAACCCCAGCAACGTACCGCGACGCCTTCCTGTGGGAAAACTTCGACGACTTCGCCATCTACGTAAGCGCGAACTTCGACCGGCACCGGATGCCCGCGCAGAAGGACCATACCGGTTACTGACGAGATCGTCTCGATGGTGCCTTCGGTCTTGGACTTGGCTTCTGATTTGAAGAGGCCAAAGAATGACTTGTTCAGACCAACGAGTTCGCCCAGTTTGACCGAGTCGCCTTCTTTCTTCAGCATGCACTGCATGATGTCTTCCGGCGGCACGCCGAGAAGATTTGCCACGTTCATCGTTTCCACCGGCCCGGGCAGGTGCGTGCGCGCCACGACCGTATCGGGTCCGACTTTGTCTCCGACCTTGACCACGACTTCACCCTTGAGCGGCAAAATCCGTCGCTTGGTGATCAGTTCCTTTTGCGTGACCTTCAGGCCGGGTGTGTAAGTATGTGCCATTGGCTTCCTCGTATTATTCCACGGGCCGTTGCGCCTTGCGCAAGTTGCCCTGTACTATTCTCAGAGTTTACGCGCCTGCCATCGAGCGATGACCCCGCATTAAGCCCGTTCCAGCGCTTCCTTTGGATAGATATCCAGCGCCAGCATCCACTCTTTCAACTTGCGGACGCGTGTGGCATCGTCGGTCGGCACCGCAAAGGGACGACCGCGACCATCGAGTATGATTCCGACCACGCCGCCGGAGACCGTCAATTCACGGCGCTTGCCGGGACCCTCACCGAGATCGAGCTTGCCATCCGGTTCAAATGTCGCTTTGGCCTTCAGCGGCAGCCCGGTTTTCTCGTCCAGACCCAGCTTGAACAGCTTCATTTCGCCGAACATGAGCTTGCCTTCTTCGATTTTGCCGTCGGGCATCTCGATACGGAACTTCATCATTTCACGGCCCTCTTTAGCGTCGCCAGAGGGCGCGATACAGGTGCCGAGGTGGATGAGGCAGTCCTTGTCGAAAACTTCAGTTGCAGCCTTGGGATGGACGGTCGAAAGCACGCCCAGCTGCGGCATCATGAAAATTGAGTCGACCGCCAGGCGGGTGACGCCTTCGGGCACAAACGCGTCGATCATCATCAGGGCGGACTGCTGGCGTCGTGGGGCATGCGAGAGCACGCCTCCCGATCCGATCAGCATGTTGAGCGTCATCATGTTAACGAGGGTTTGGCCGGAGGCCTTCTGTTCGAAAGCATCCGCGATTGTACGCTGTTGCTGTACGCCCTTCAGAACCGTTGCGAAGTTCTTGTGCTGTATAAAGGCGAGGCGCAACGCTTCTTTGGCGATGGCCTGCTCAAAAATGAGTTCTTCCATCGACTGCGGTATTGTGGTCGGGCGAATCATCTTGTTCTTCACGCGGTTGCGCAGGTCGCGCTCGTCCATATGGAACGGCACCCAGCGCATCACGTTCTCGAGGCCGGCTTCAGCAAAGACGTTTGACACGGAATAGCTCATGCCGAGATTTGCCGACACGGTCCGGTTGAAGACGCCCTGGAAGACGGAGAAAACGTCGGTCGTGGCACCGCCAATGTCGACACCGACCACCTCGATATTCTCGATTTCGGAGACCGTTTTGATGATCAGCCCGACTGCTCCAGGGGTAGGCATGATCGGGGCGTCGGTCATATCCATGAGTTTCTTGTAACCGGGTGCCTGGGCCATGACGTGCTCCAGGAACAGGTCGTGAATTGCCTCGCGAGCCGGTAGGAGGTTCTCCTGCTCGAGCACTGGCCGCAGATTATCGACGATTTTGAGATCGACCTTCTTACCGAGCGTACCGTCGACCGCCGTACGAGCATCCTTGTTACCGGCGTAAATCACTGGTAATTTGTAGCTTGAGCCCAATCGGGGTCGTGGGTCGGCGGCGCCGATCAGTTCGGCCAACTCGACGACGTGAGTAGTGGTTCCGCCATCAATACCTCCGGAAAGGAGAATCATGTCAGGCCGCAGGTGGCGAATGCGCTCGATCTGCTGGTAAGGTTGCCGCTTGTCGTTGGATGAGATCACGTCCATAACAATAGCGCCGGCACCGAGAGCGGCACGCTCGGCAGACTCGGCCGTCATCGAACGCACCACGCCGGCAACCATCATTTGGAGACCGCCACCGGCAGAACTCGTCGAGATGTAGATATCGGTCCCGGTCTTCGACCCATCCTTGGAACGGGGCGCAAGGATCTCGCCCTTATCGTTCAACAGCTTACGGCCAGAAAGTTCTTCCACTTCCTGCACGGCGTTCAGTACTCCCATGGTCACGTCTTCGAACGGTGCTTCAACAGTCGTGGGTGCCTCGCCGCGAACCATGAGACGGTATTGGCCATCAGTCTTTTCGATCAAGATAGCCTTGGTCGTCGTCGACCCGCAATCGGTAGCCAGGATGACTTCAATGTCTTCGGGTTTGACATTTGCCATTGTAAAATATCCTCAATTCCCTCAATTCCGAGCATCTTAGAGGGCGGGAATAACCGCCCAGAGAATGGTGAGTATAATATTCTCCGACCGGAAAGTCAACGACCGTGTGGTCGATTCTCTGGCCGTTTGGACGCGCTTCGCCGGGTCTGGCGAACGGCAATAATCCCTTGATTTCTCCGGCTAAAGACGAGATTTTTCTTGACAGTTGGCCCCTAAATTTTAACTTACTCTATAGTTAAGCAAGGTCTTCGCTAAGACTCAAGTTGTCTCAAAAATTGATACTTCCCGTAGACGCGGGCTCGTCCATGAATACACGAAACATGGTGATAGATGGAGTAAACATCGAACCTTTGAACCATAATCGTGGGAGGGAGTGCCTATGAGGTTGTAGTCCGTCTGAAGTCCTCTCGGGCGGATTGTCCATTGAGCAATAAATAACCACTAAACTTTTGCGTTAAGGAAAGGTGAATCCATGAACCGATGCAGAATGACTTTCCGGATTCTAATCACTCTCCTCGCAGCTCTTTGTTTACTTACCTCGGCTGCGATCGCTAAGGAGCAGACACTCGATGCTCCGAAGACTCTCAAGGGAAAACAAATCATCACTCCCGAGATGAAGCGCGACAACACCGTCATTACCCAGAACGGTGGTGTCACTGTGGTGGATCCGGTTGGCGCGTATGACGGCGAAGCTTCCAAAATTGCCGCCCGTCGTTACGACCCCATTATTGTTCAACCCGACAACCGTGCCTCGTACCTGACCGAAGGTATGGAAGTGACCGTTCCACCAACGGGCTGGAGCACGATCATCACGAATGCGGCTTACACCTGGAAGAAGCAGACTCTGTCCTTCCACAGCGGTACCGCTTCGGCCGACGTTGAATACGATCCGGCTCTCGTTCCTCAGGATGAGTGGATTGTCTCCCCGGCCCTCGACTTCTCCGCCGCGACCGGCGACCTGAAGGTCGAATTCTGGTGGATGATGAGCTACTACTGGGGCGTCACCCCGTTTGACAACTACGACCTTGAGCTGTGGATTTCGACCGACGGTGGCAGCACCTGGTCGAGCAAGCTCTGGGACGAATCAGGCGAAGGTACTTTCACGAACTTCACCTGGTACCAGGAATCGATCAGCCTTGCCGGTTACGTTGGACAGTCCAACGTCAAGTTGGCTTGGCATTATGTCGGCGTTGATGGCGCTCAGGCCGGTATTGATGACATCAGCGTCAATGACGACCCGGCCCCGATCGGCCGCTGCTGCTATGGCTCGAACCAGTGCGCGGATGTGACCGCGGCTGACTGTTCGACTCTCGGCGGTACCTGGGACGATGCGTTGGATTGCACCAACAACCCGTGCCCGGTTGCCGGCGAAGGCGACAATTGCGGCGATCCGCTGAAGGTTTCGCTCCCCGGCGACATTCCGTTCGTCGATGCGAACCAGTTTACCTGCGGCCGCACCAACGACTACAGCACGACCTGCCTTGACTTCTATGATGGTGGCGAAGACATCGTCTATGAAATCACCGTCACGGCGGCTGTGACCGTTGACATTACTCTTGATCCGAAGGGCACGACCTACACCGGTATGGCGATCGACAATTCGACTTGTCCGCTTGATGCCGGCGTCAGCGATTGCGTTGCCAAGTCAACCAATTCGGGCGGTACCGTCCACAAGATTCTCGGCTTGGCCCTGAATCCGGGAACGTACTATCTGATGGTCGACACTTGGCCGAGCCCAGACTGCATCCCCGATTTCGATCTGACGATCGACGTGGCCGCTCCGCCGGCCCCGGGCGCCACCTGTGCCAATCCGTATACGATTACCGCCAGCTCCGGCACGCTGCCGCAGACTCTTACCGGTCTGTTCACCTGCGGCCAGGGCAATGAGTATTCGACGACCTGTATGGGTTCCTACGACGGTGGCGAAGATGCCATTATCAAGCTGACCCTGACCGAGGCGTTGGTCATCGACCTAACTCTCGATCCGTTGGGCACCACCTGGACCGGTATGGCGATCGACAACGTCTGCCCGCTGGATGCCGCTACCGGTTCCTGCCTGGGTATCGTGACCAGCTCCGCCGGTACCCCGAAGTCAATCTACGGATTGAGCCTGGCGGCTGGCGACTACTACATCATGGTCGACACTTGGCCGACACCGAACTGTGTACCGAACTTCAGCATCACCGTCGCCGGCGCGGCTCCGCCTCCGCCGAACGATCTGTGCGCTAACGCGACGCCGATTGGCGATATCGCGAGCTTGAATTTCAACACGCTTCCGGCGACTGCCGGCGAGGGCGGGTCTTGCATGACGTCCAAGAACGTCTGGTACCTGTTTACTGCGCCGCTCACCGGCAATGCGACGATTAGCCTGTGCGGTTCGAGCTTCGACACGAAGCTGGCCGTGTACACTGGTACCTGCGGTTCGCTGACGGAAATCGCTTGCGAAGACGACAACTGCGGCGTGCAATCCGAAGTCGTCCTTCCGGTGATCGGTGGCAACCAGTACCTCATCGAAGTTGGCGGTTACTCCGCTAACGCCGGTGCGGGTGTGTTGACCGTTAATACCGTCGTGCCTCCGCCGAATGACAATTGCGAAGACGTGACCCCGGTCGTGTTGACCTCCGGCGTTCCGGTCCAGTTCGTTGGTGACAACACCGGCGCTTCCCCGGATTGCGCGTCGTTCCCGGGTAACAATGCTTGGGAAGCCTTCACGATTACTGAATGTTCCAACGTCCAGCTTGACTACTGCGGTACGTCCCCGGCCTTCGGAAACGCCTGGTTGAACCTGGCCATGGGTTGCCCGTGCGCCTCATTCACTCCGGCTGGCGTGTTTGACGTCTCGACCTGCGGTGACGGAAACGTGACCATTGTTTGGTCGTCGCTCCCGGCTGGTACCTACTACTATCCGGTGCTTACGGAAGCTGGTGCGGTTGGACCGTACACGATTAATGTCGTCGCTGTGGCCTCTGTCGGCTATTGCGCCGCTGACGGCTTCTGCGATGAATACATCAGCCGTGTAAAGATCGGAAGCATCGATAACAGCTCTGGTTGTTCTTCGAGCTACGACGACTACACCGCCCTTTCGACCAGCGTCCTGCCGACCCTGGCCTACCCGATTACCGTGACGAACGGTCTTCCCTACACCAGCGATCAGTGTGGCGTTTGGGTTGACTGGAACGGTGACGAGTGCTTCGATGCTACCGAGCAGGTTTTGATGTCCGGTGGCCCGAGCAGCTTCTCTGGAACGGTTGTCGCTCCGATGAGTGCGGCAGTCGGCCCGACCAGAATGCGCGTCCGCATCATGTACACGGGTACGTTGTCGCCTTGCGGCACGACCTCGTACGGTGAAGTCGAAGACTACACGATCAACGTGTTGCCGATCGAGCCGACGGCGTATGTGGATCCGGATCCGCAGTACCTGTACTTCCTGTTTGCCATTACCCCGTTCGTGGATGACTTCTACTTCGGTATGTTTGACGGTGGTTACACCGCTGCCGACGTTGACTTGTCGTCCGTAACGATCAATGGCATCCCGGTTGCCAGCGCTGCGGTTGAAGCCAGCCACCCGGCCTTCGTTGGACCGGTGGTCAAGGCCGAACTCACGGCGTTGAACTTCCTGCCGCCGTACGGTATTCTGTACGACGTCAATAACGAGACCTTCACTGTTGATGGTCAGTTTACCGACCTGACTCCGTTCTCGATCGTCGGCGACGTTGTCATCATCGGTAAGTCGACCCCGACTCCGGGACGTTACATCACTCCGAATCTTGATTACGTCCTGCTTCCGGGTGACTTTGACGAAAGCGGCCAGATCACGGTTAGCGACGCTGTCTCCATCATCACCTACATCTTCGCCGGTGGCTCTGCCCCGGCCAACCTGGTGATCGGTGATACCGACTGCTCGCAGGTCGTGAATATCTCTGACGCTGTCCGTCTGATTCAGTACATCTTCGGCGGTGGCCTCGCTCCGTGCGTGGCTGGCCAGTAGAGATCTGAATCCAGTCAGACTCGTCTTAGACCGGGATATAACCGGTAGATAAGACAACGGGAGTCCTGCTTCGGCGGGACTCCCGTTTTCGTTACCAATAACATGGAGTTATTGGCTTGCTATTGTTTGAGATTACACTATATTGCAGTGCTACAGCTTAACCCGGAAGAGTACCACACACTTACTTTGGAGTAGGTTACATGCAACAAATCTACCGCACGTCGCCGTGTACATCGGAAAAGACACGGCCGGCTCGTTGGCGACGGTCGAGCGCTGTTGTCGTCCTCATGTTAGCCCTGCTGACCGCCCAAGCTGCGGCGCAGCTTTCTGCAGGCGGCACGCCGCCGAGCTTTACCCAACCGCTGCGGGCTGATATCCCGCGGTTGGTCATGAGCCCGGTTGACGTTCCTGCGCTTCTGGCCGAAGATGCCCTCGAAGAATCGAAAGGTGTACCCTATCGCTTCGGTTTCCCGTTTGACGGCGAATACTCGCTGGAAAACAGCGGCGTCTGGGAGAACCTTGCCGATGGCGGCCGCGTCTGGCGGCTGACCTTCGCCTCACCGGGGGCTTATTCAATCAACTTGATCTTCAGCCGTTACCGGCTACCGGAAGGCGCACAGCTTTTTGTTTACAACGCTGACCGGACCGATCTGATCGGTGCGTTTACTTCTCGCAATAACAAGCCGCATGGTGAGATGGCTACTGCCCCGGTTCGGGGTGACGAAATCACCGTTGAGTACTACGAACCGGCCGCCGTTGTATACGAAGGCGAGGTCACGATCTCGCGCGTCGTACACGCGTACAGAGACATCTTCAGAACCGCCAAAGACGCGCTTGATTTCGGCGGCTCTGGCTCGTGCAACAACAACGTCAATTGTCCTGAAGGCGCGGCGTGGCAAAAAGAGAAGCGCGCGGTCGCGATGGTACTCCTGTCCGGCGGAACGCGCTGGTGCTCAGGTTCGATGATCAATAACGTACGGCAGGATAAGACCCCTTACTTCTTGACCGCGAATCACTGTCTCGGTTCGTCCAACACGTGGATTATCATGTTCAACTACGAGAGCCCTACCTGTGCGAACATTAATGGACCGACTTGGATGACCGTTCAGGGTTCGACACTGAAGGCGAACTACTCGACCTCGGATGTCGGCTTGTTGCTGCTCAATGAAGCTCCGCCGGATTCCTTCAAGGTAACCTTCAACGGTTGGAATAATGTGAACACGAATGGCGATTCCGCGGTCGCTATTCACCATCCAGCCGGCGACATCAAGAAGATTACCTTTGACTACGATTTCTATGAATCGACTGACTACCTTGGCAGCACCGTCAATCCCAGTCTCAGCCACTGGCGCATTGCCGTCTGGGAGGATGGAACGACCGAAGGCGGTTCATCCGGTTCGCCTCTCTACAACAAGCAGCACCAGGTCGTGGGACAGCTCCACGGAGGCTGGGCGGCCTGCAATGACTTGCGCGCTGATTATTACGGTAAGTTCTCGCTTTCGTGGACTGGCGGCGGCACACCGGCCACGCGCCTGCGCGATTGGCTCGACCCCGATAATACCGGGGCAACCTTCATGAACACGTGGGATCCTTACGCCGGCGTTCAGATTGCCCATACGCCTCTGGAAGATACCAAAGACACCGTGAACAACTATCAAGTGCTCGCCAATATCACGGCCGATGCAGCCTTCCATCCAGACTCGCTGCTGCTGCACTATAGCATTGACTTCACGCCGTATCTTGACACCATGGTCGCGACGGGTAATCCGAATGAGTTCCAAGGATTCATCCCGGCACAGTCGCCCGGGACCTTCATAACCTATTATCTCGAGGCGCACGCCGTTAACGGCAAAGCCGACACCACGGAGACTTTCAATTTCCGAGTGATTGATTACGCTGTGCAGGTAACCCCGAGCATCTCCCTCGGCTCCGGGGCGGTAGATGACACGGTGTGGCATGATCTGACCGTGACGAACGACGGTT
>CAZOYE010000004.1:229828-234288 GCA_964584025.1 uncultured Ignavibacteria bacterium | reverse complement strand
TACGGGGGGACGTGAGGGATTGTTGGATTCGGGCGCACTGCCGTGCGCCGCTACGCGGGGGCTCTCTGGGTGTGAAATGACGACTATTGCATGAAAATGATTGGGCATGATGATGTAGTGGTCCAGTTGGATCTCCGGTCTTATCACGGGTGTCAAGAGCCACTCCTCCCGGAGAATGGCTCCGATTGGGGTGAGGCGTACCGTAGTTGACTCTGCGTTGCCGATCACCTTGCCGAATAGATTCAGCCTTTCAGAAGCACAAAGCGTAATGAAGTAGAAGCCATCGCTGGAATAGTCGTAGCCCTGCAGCCGAATTGACCGCCTTCTTGTTTCGTGTTTTGAATCCATAATTGCACCTTCCACCTTTGTTTATTCAGTTTATCGTATAGCGCGTCGGGGCGCCTGGCAATGCGGCCGGGACACACGGCCCACGTGCATATGGGCGCAATGCCGTGGGCGCACTGCCGTGCGCCGCTACGCGAACTAGCTACGGGCGCGAGTCGTGGGCGAACTGCCGTGGGCGCACTGCCGTGCGCCGCTACGCGAGCTGGATACGAACGCGAGTCGTGGGCGAACAGGCTGCGGGCGCGGTCGACGGACGCAGGAAGCTCCGTCCGCTATGTTCAACGAAATTGAGGGAAATGGGGCGGTCAATCACATTTCGAGCAGCAAGTCGGGTTGCGTGAGCACGCTGTTGCCGGCCTAGACTCAAGAGACCCTGAGCTTCTGACGATAGAGGTGGATTCAAACATGAGTCCCCCCTATTTCATCATCGGGATTCTGATGTCGGGGTGGTCGTCGGGAAATCTGAAGGCTTCGGCTAGCGGGCATCGACGTAGCGCATCACGATGCCCCCTGTTCCATCAGCGGGATTCTGATGTCGGGGTGGTCGTCGGTGAATCTGAAGGCTTCGGCCAGCGGCATCGACGTAGCGCATCACGATGCCCGCTATTCCATCATCGGAATCTTGATGTCGTCGTGGTCGTCGGCGAATTTGACGGCTTCGGCTAGCGGGCATCGACGTAGCGCATCACGATGCCCGCTATTCCATCATCGGAATCTTGATGTCATCGTGGTCGTCGGCGAACTTGACGGCTTCGGTGTAGCCGGCATCGACGTGACGCATGACGCCGGTGCCGGGGTCGTTGGTCAAGACGCGCTGCAGGCGTTTGGCCATTTCGGCAGAGCCGTCGGCGACGACCACCATGCCGGCGTGAATCGAGTAGCCGATCCCTACGCCGCCGCCGTGGTGCAAACTGACCCAGGAGGCGCCGGATGCGGTGTTAAGTAACGCATTCAAAAGTGGCCAGTCGGCGATAGCGTCGGAGCCGTCCTTCATGGCTTCGGTTTCACGATTGGGGGAGGCCACCGATCCGCAGTCAAGGTGATCGCGACCGATGACAATCGGCGCCGAGATCTTGCCCTGTTTGACGAGATCGTTGATGATCTGTCCGAATTTTGCACGCTCGCCGTAACCGAGCCAACAGATGCGGGAAGGGAGTCCCTGGAACGCAACGCGCTCGGCGGCCAAGTTGATCCAGCGCACGAGCGCGGCATTGGAAGAAAACTCGCGTTTGATGACTTCATCGGTAACCGCGATGTCCTTCGGGTCACCGGAGAGCGCCGCCCAGCGGAACGGGCCTTTGCCTTCGCAAAAGAGCGGGCGAATGTAGGCGGGTACAAAGCCGGGAAACGCAAAGGCGTCTTTGAGGCCGTGCGCGAACGCCTGTCCGCGCAGGTTGTTGCCGTAGTCGAAGACGATCGCGCCCTTTTTCTGCATGTCGATCATCGCGCGAGTGTGAACGACCATGCTATCTTTGGCGCGTTTGATGTAGTCGGTCGGATTCGCTTTGCGCAATTCGAGAGCGGCGGCCAGCGACATACCGTTGGGGACGTAGCCGTTGAGTTCGTCGTGCGCGGAAGTCTGGTCGGTGACGATGTCGGGAATGATGCCGCGTTTGACCAGCTCCGGGTGAGTGTCGGCGCAGTTGCCGACGAGGCCGATCGAGAGCGGCTGCTTGCTTTTGCAGGCTTCGTTGACCCACTTGAGTGCTTCGTCGAGTGAGGAGGTCTTGCGATCGAGGTAGCGCGTCTCGATACGGCGGTCGATGCGGTGTTCGTCGACGTCGACGCAGAGGATGACGGCGTTGTTCATGGTACCGGCCAAGGGTTGGGCGCCGCCCATACCGCCGACGCCGCCGGTGAGAATGAACTTGCCGGCAAGATCGCCGTTGAAGTGCTTGTTGGCGCACGCGGCAAAGGTTTCATAGGTGCCCTGCAGGATTCCCTGGGTGCCGATGTAGATCCAGGAGCCGGCGGTCATTTGGCCGTACATGATCAGGCCGAGTTTTTCGAGTTCGCGGAATTTTTCCCAACTGGCCCAATGCGGCACGAGGTTGGAATTGGCGATCAGCACACGCGGGGCATACTCGTGCGTGCGAAAGATGCCGACCGGCTTGCCTGATTGCACGAGCAGGGTTTCGTCGTTATCGAGCGATTTCAGCGATCGCACGATGGCGTGGTAGCAATCCCAGTTGCGGGCGGCTTTGCCGGAACCGCCGTAGACGATCAGGTTGGCGGGATCTTCGGCGACGTTGGGGTCGAGATTGTTATTGAGCATGCGGAGCGCGGCTTCCTGATGCCAGCCTTTGCAGGTGAGCGGCGCGCCGAGGGTATTGCGAATGGCGGTTTTTTCCATAGGGGTCCTCCGACTTCAAGCAAGGTAGGGATTGCGGGGGGGAGAGTCAAGAATGGGAACCGACAGGCAACAGATCTTCGGCGATGAGTCAGGGGGAGGCACCTTCTGAGCGGCAGGTCGCCCCATGAAGCGCGCGAGAGTTGTGGTACTTCCAGAGTCAATGGCGCTTCACGGGAAGACCTGCCGCAACGCCTCAAACCCTCACCCCGGCCCTCTCCCAATGCGAGAAGGAGGTGCGCGGACGCCCGCGAAGGCCGCTCTCGGATCGCGGCAAGGCGGAAAATCCGCGACTTTTTGATTGCGCGGGACAGGCGTTTGCGGTAATATCCACGCTCAAGCCGATTGGCCAAATGTAGGCTTGGAATCAACAACCTCTTATTTACGGATCAGATTTTTGAGACTGTCGGGAGGACATGATGAAGTTGAGTGAGATGTTTGTCAGCAAACAAAATGAACTTCGCGGAGCCGAGCTGAAAGGGTTCATGCAGCCGGGCAACGCCGATCAATTGCTGCTGTTGTTCGAAAAGGATGGCCGTTTGATGGCGCTGAATATCACCGAGCATCGCAACGGCGACAATTCGGTTTTGGATACCGAACTTGATTATTGCGAGATGTTGGGATAGATTCTCCGCCGCAAGAATCGTTGTCGAAAAGCAATTCCGTAGGATGGAGATTCCGGTCGCTCGCAGCAGCTGACGGGGATGTCGATCCTACTTTTTTTTGGGTGCGGCGGATGAATCGGCCCCACCCTGCGCTGCGCTCCGGGCGGGCTACCGGCTCGGTGATCACGAAGATGCCGCCGTGAGGAGATTGCGCCAGACAGGAATGTCCGGCCTACCGGCGTTTGGTGAGGCCGAGAATCAGACCGAGAACGACCGACCAGAGAGCCGCCAGGCCGATTTGCCAGTCGGGCGGGAGACTGAAGGTCACGGTATGTGCCGGAATCCAGAACCAGAGCAGCGTCCACCAGGCGGTTGTTAGGCCCTTGAAATTCCAGTCCCACATGATGGCGTTGTCTTCAAGGCGATGGAAGAACATCATCTGCGGACCGAAGAAGATATTGGTCAGGACAGAGACGGCGAACGCCCAGCCGATCCCCGTGGCGAAGAGCTGCGGCAGCAAGTGATGATCGAGCAGCGCCTGCGTGAGGCCCTTCATGCCGACGAAGCCGTACTTGATGATGATACCGAGCAAAGCCCAGGCGATCACCTTCTGAAAGAGCTGCCAGAGATTGCACGGCAGGCCAAAACGCTTCTTACGAATACAGAACGAGAGCACTTCGCCGAGCGTGCCGAGGATAGCGAATTGGATCGCTGCCGAGAGCAGTGGGTTCGATTTGACCCAGAGGAGGTAGGAGTTGATCATTTCATCGGCCTTGGTGGGCAGTCAGGAAACGAGATTGCTTCGTCGCGTTGGGGTGAAGTGGAGACATCAGGTGTTCGTTCGCTCCTCGCAATGACAGGACTGTGGTATGTCAGGATCGCAGGGATCCTAGGACGTTGCAATGTAAAAGTGCCAGACAGGAATGTCTAGCCTACCGTCACAATCAGAATGTCAGGATCGCAGGGATCCTGACCTACAAGATCTCAGCACCGTGGTGTCAACCCACCGCAAGCGGTGGGGCACCAGGGCGCCAAGGGAAGTCGAACCCCGAGACGAAGGCAGAGATTGCTTCGTCGCGGCCAGACAGAGGTGCAGGATCAAGAAGTTCGTTCGCTCCTCGCAATGACAGGACTGTGGTATGTCAGGATCGCAGGGATCC
>CAZOYE010000004.1:224196-229728 GCA_964584025.1 uncultured Ignavibacteria bacterium | reverse complement strand
CTAGCCTACCGTCACAATCAGAATGTCAGGATCGCAGGGATCCTGACCTACAAGACGGTTGACGGCGAGCATAATCAGGCCATGATGCGGCCAATGGTTTCATAATAGAGATCATCCAACGTCTTCAGATCGACGTCGATATCGGAATTGATCTTCAATGACGAGCCGCCAACGGTGCCGATTTCTGAGAGCGGGACGTTCATTGAGGCCGCCAACTGCACGAGACTTCCCTTGCGTTCAGGAGCAATACTGAGAACGATGCGCGATTGCGATTCGCCGAAATAGAGTGAGTCCGCGCGCAGATCAAGCTTGAACTTGACCGTCGCGCCGATCGGATTCTCGCGGTCGCCGATGCAGGACTCGGCCAGAGCCACAGCCAAGCCGCCTTCGGAACAATCGTGCGCGGATGTGACCAGTCCCTGACGGATCGCTTCGAGAATGAATGACTGCAGGCGCTTCTCAAAATCGAGATCAAGAGTTGGAATATCGCCGGTGACGAGATTGTGAACGACCTTAACATACTCGGAACCGCCGAGTTCATCTTTGGTGATACCGGCGAGGAAAATCAGATCGCCGGTGTCCTTGAAGTTTTTGGTCGTGATGTGCGCCAGATCGTCGATGATGCCAAGCATGCCGATGGTCGGAGTCGGATAGACGGCGCGTTCGGGGTCTTCGTTGTAGAACGAAACATTGCCGCCGGTGACTGGGGTATCGAAAACGCGGCAGGCCTCGCCCATACCGGCGACGCATTCGGCGAAGAGATAGTACATCTCGGGCTTATAGGGATTGCCGAAGTTCAGGCAATTCGTGATGGCGACCGGGCGCGCGCCGGAGCAGGCGACATTGCGGGCCGCTTCGGCGACGGCTATCTGGCCACCGCGACGCGGATTGAGATAGCAGTAGCGACCGTTGCAGTCGGTGGCCAATGCGATGCCCTTCTCGGAATGGCGTATGCGAAGAACGGCGGCATCCGATCCGGGGCCGACCACGGTGTTGGTGCGCACCATCGAGTCATATTGCTCGAACACCCAGCGCTTGGAGGCGATGTTGGGTGACGAGATCAGTTTCTTGAGAACTTCCGAGTAGTTAGCGGGCTGTGGAATCTTGCCGAAGTCGAAGATGCGCTTTTCATCCAGATAAGCCGGGCGTTTTTGTTCACGCGTGTAGACCGGTGCGCCGCCGCCAAGCACGAGGACTTCAGCGGGAATATCAGCGACAACCTTGCCACCCATCTTGACAACCATATTGCGGCCGCTGGTGACCCGGCCGATCTGCACGCAATTGAGGTCCCACTTGGCGAAGACGGCCTTGATCTTTTCTTCGAGGCCTTTCTTGCCGACGACGAGCATGCGCTCCTGAGATTCGGAGAGCATGATTTCATAGGCAGTCATGCGATCCTCTCGTACCGGCACGAGGTCGAGATCGATCTCGATGCCGCTCTCGCCCTTGGCGGACATTTCGGAGGAACAACAGGTCAAGCCTGCAGCACCCATGTCCTGCACGCCGACAATTAGATCATCCTTGATGATTTCGAGGGTGGCTTCGAGCAGGAGCTTTTCGGTAAACGGGTCGCCGATCTGCACCGAGGGGCGTTTGGATTCGGATTTTTCAGAGATTTCCTCAGATGCAAATGTTGCGCCGTGGATGCCATCCCGGCCGGTGGAGGAGCCGACGATGAACACCGGATTACCTGCGCCTTTGGCGATAGCCGAGACCATGCGGTCTTTCTTGCAGATACCGACCGCCATGGCATTGATCAGCGGGTTGGCAAGATAACAATCCTCGAAGTAGACTTCCCCGCCGACGGTCGGCACGCCGAAGGAATTGCCGTAATCGCCGATGCCGCGGACGGCGCCATTGAACAAGTAGCGGGCGCGCGGTTCGGAAAGCGGGCCGAAGCGCAGCGAATTGAGCGCGGCAATCGGGCGTGCGCCCATGCAGAAGACATCGCGCAAGATTCCGCCGACGCCGGTGGCTGCGCCCTGATACGGTTCGACGGCGGAGGGGTGATTATGCGACTCGATTTTGAAGACGACCGCCAGATCGTTGCCGAGGTCGACAGCGCCGGCGTTTTCCTCGCCGGCTTCGGTGAGTAACGCCTTGCCAGAACGCGGCAAGGTCTTGATCAGGCGGATCGAGTTCTTATATGAGCAATGCTCGGACCACATGACCGAGAAGATGCCCAGCTCGGTAAACGACGGTTCGCGTCCGAGGATCTCCTTGATTTTCTGGTATTCTTCCGGTGAAAGCCCGTGATCGGCAACTAATTCGGCGGTGATTTTCGGTTCGGCCATGCCTCCTCCATCAGGAAGAGCCGAAGGTATAGCGGGGGGCGGAGAGAATCAAGGGGTTTGTGGGGGTGCTTATCGGGGCCCCATTGCTCGCGGTGGGCGTCAGTAATGGTTGTCCGAGAAAGGAGATCCCACCGCAAGCGGTGGGGCACCGGCGAAGCGGGTCGAACCCCCAATGGCTGGATCAATATTCTGTCCGAGCTGTTCGAGGGGTTTCGACATATGGTTTATTCTTCCGTACCCTTGTCGAAACCCCGCAATCGGTGCGGACAGGTCTGAGAATCTGCCATAAGGGGTTTCGATCTACGATCTCGCTCAGCACAAAGGCATTGCCCTTTTGAATAACTTGTGCATGCTGCCGCGGACGGTCTCCTTAATGCGCCGGTGCAAGCCGTCACTTCAATGTTTCTGACCACCGCTGCTCCATTCGGCTGAGATTTGCAAGCTTGATTCCGAATACGATGATACTGACGGCTGACCCGGCCCAATAGAGATATAAAAGGAGAAAGACAAGGAAACCCAACAAGTATGGGCTAATCAAGATGATGGTCGCAGAACCAAGCCCGATCAGACCAGCCTTCCAGAGTCGTGGTCTCACCGGGAATTCTCCTCCTGGCCTCCTTCCGCGCAAACCCAACTGGAGAAAGTAGAAGGTGGCTGCCACAACTGCGCAAGTGGAGAAAAGGAGCTCGAAAAAGAATTTACGTTCTACATCTGGTATCATGAAAAGGAATGAACAGAGGAACGCAGTTAACTGAAATGCCCATGCGGTCCAAAGCGATCGGAGGGTTGTCGGCTTCGGCATTAGTTGCCTCCTACTGTAACGTCTTCCTTCAAACCAGGGTAAAAGGCTGAAGCCATTGATGGAAAGTGACATAGGTCGAAACCCCGCAATCGGTTCTGACGAGCTTGCGAGTCGACCATAAGGGGTTTCGACCTACGTCTCAAAACTCATAAGTAAGAAAATCAGCAACTACCAATAGCGCTACACAACAACAAACAATTCCGAAAGCAACGACGATTACTCTGTATTGCCGCTCGGTCAGCTTGCGACCAAGAACCAGATCACCCTCAGCAGTGGCACTACGTGCCCAACGGCGACTCATCAGGATGCTCCAGGAACCGGCAGCGATCAGTGCGATAGGTTCCACCACGGCTCCTATTCTAATGTCGTCCGCGCTCATCGATGATGCATCCAGTCCCGTCAATCCCGTCAAGAATAGCACTCCAATAATCAAGGAAAGAGTGCCGCCAAAGAGTGAGGACTTCCTTAAGGTTTCGTACTGTGGACTGTACGCTCGTAGCTTTCGGGCGATTTCGATCGATGACCGAGCAATCCAGCCTCGAAAAAGGATCATGTACAAGCCGGTGTTAATGCACAAGAGGCCAAAAAGTGATATCTTCACAGCAACCCTTCACCAAGTATTCCGAGGGAGACCGAGCAAAGACATATGGTTTGTTCTCCGGCACCCCTGTCGAAACCCCTTTGTCATTTCGGAAAGGTGCACGAGTCGACCATAAGGGGTTTCGACCTGCGAAGCTCGAGTTGTCTTGCTTTAAACCCAATTCCCTTCCTTTGCAAAAAAAAGTGCCGGGAGACCCAGTTACTTACTTAACCGATATGCGGTTACGCAGGCTGACCACCATCCAATGGGGGTTGCCTTAGAGTACGATACGGTGTGCTCCTGGCGTTACATTAGCGCTTGTGGAGCCGACCAGGCCGGGGATATCCGGTCTAATTATCTGGGTCTCCCGGTCGCATTTATTATACGGTCGACTTAAAGCTCCGTAAAGCCTTTTTTCGCGTTCGGAAAATATAGTTACGAACGACTTGACCGGCGGGCGAGATTGCTTATAATGGTAGTCTAAGTTCTGCTGGAGGTATGAGAATTGTCAAGAGCTTGTGATATTTGCGGCAAGGGTCCGGTGTTCGGGCACAATGTCTCGCATGCCCATAACCTGACGAACCGCCGCTTCAACGCCAACCTAAAATCGGTGCGCGCGCGCGTCGACGGGCAGGTCAAGACGGTGCGGGTCTGCACGCGTTGTATTAAGGCCGGCAAGGTGAACAAGGTTCATTAGTCGCCGGAAGAAGTGAAATTGCGAGGGCCGCTGTTCGCAAGAACGGCGGCCTTTCGTCTTTTTAGACGCCGATTTGAATGGCCGCGGCCTTGACGGCAGAGGCCAGATCGGCATGCGCCGGATCGGGGATCAACTGCGCGTAAAGGCGGGCGTAGTCACCGAAACGAAATTGCTCGATTTTGTAGACCGGCTCACGCCCCAGCACGAGCGTGTTGAGATAGCGGCAGAGGCTTTCGTAGGCGGCGTAGAGGGAGTTCCACTCGATATCGGGGTCGTCTCTAAGGGTGCGGAGAATGTCGATAAGCAGGTGCGTGCCGACCTCATGAGAGATGAAATCCAACGTCCACGCCAGTTCCTTCCCTGACCAGAAGACGATCCGATCATAACCCATGGAATTGGCATTGGGGCCATTGGCGAGGGCGCTGCAGAGGAGGATTTTGCAGCGAGCGGCGCGGTATTCCCTGCCGGTAAGGCGCTCCCAGTCGGCGATGATGTTGGCTTTGCCGAAGTGTTCATTGATCGTCGCGGCGACATTGAGAATGTTGCGGCACTCGGCGGGCCAGACCTGCAATTGATAGTTATTCCAGTTGCGATAGACGATGTCAGCGTAGCGTTCGACCGCGCTGGAGTGCTGGCCGCAAGCACTGATTTCAGCAGGCGTCGGCGCAAACCAGGTGGCATGGAGCTGTTCGCACTTGTGGCGGTAGCGCTCGAAGAGGCGGTCGCAATTGCCGGCGCGCAGCGATTCGAGGACGAGGCGGAACATTTCATCGATAGAACCGCGATTGTCGAGGTCGAGCATGATCGGCATGAAGAGAGCAAAACTACAGAGCGCGCCGCCACTGCCCTCGCCGAAGCTGAGGAGTTGGCGGTGTTGTTCGAGAAAGCGGAGATCGTCTTCGCGGATCGTCGTTCGATGGCGGTCGGCATAGTCGGAATCGTAGCCGGCGCGGGCTACGGCCAGCAGGTGGAAGAGATAGTTCGGGACGAGGGCGACCTCGGCGACGATTGATTTGGTGGACATGATGATCCTCTTACGGGAATATAGTGAAGGCGAGGCGAGAGTGGCAAGAGAGAATGCGGGGGCGTTGACGGGGTTTCTGGCCCTCACCCCCGACCCCTCTCCCAAGGGGAGAGGGGAGGAGGTTCCTGGTGGGGC
>CAZOYE010000004.1:0-224096 GCA_964584025.1 uncultured Ignavibacteria bacterium | reverse complement strand
CGGAGTCTGCTGGTGCTGGTCGACGTTCGCGAAATCGGAAGACCTGACGCAACGGATGAGCCCACCGCAAGCGGTGGGGCACCAGGGGGTGAACCCAGAGAGAGAGGCTGAGATCGCTTTGTCGCGCCTGAGTGCACAGCATATTGATGGAGGTTCGTTCGCTCCTCGCAGTGACACCCTCACCCCCGACCCCTCTCCCAAAGGGAGAGGGGAGGAGCGGATTGGTGGGATGGACATTCTTGCCTGTCGTGTGCAAAAGGCGGCAGACAGGAATGCCTACCCTACCGAACTTTGAGGAGGCGTCGGTTCACATCCCGCCAAGGTCAGCGGAGTGGTTCTTCCATCGTTTTCGTCGTGGCGGGACAAGAACCGACGCAACGGCTCAGTAGATTGCTTCGTCGCGGCGGGGTGAGTGCGGAAGACTGAGTGGATTTTGCTCCTCGCAATGACGACCGCTAGCGCTGCTGAGCAGCGTAAGAAGGAGTCAGGATCACAGGGATCCTGACCTACGAGGGTTTGACCGGGTTGAGGTGACAAAAATGCGCCCCGACTGTTGCCAGTCGGGGCGGAACGTACGTTACCCAAGTTGTCGTGGTAGGTCGGTTACGACATTAGCCCGGCTTTGAATTTGTCTTCGAGCCGGCGCGACCGCAGTGGGTCGGCGGCAATGACAGCGGTTCGATTCGAGCGAGCGGAAGCTGGATTCCGGCGTTCGCCGGAATGACAGATGTTCACCCTATGTCGTGACAGGGCACGCCGGTGCGCAAGCATCAGCAGTGCCGAGCGGTTACGTTCGCAATGTGATTGTTCCGGACGCATGATATCTCTTCCCTAACCCGCGTAGTCCTTACTTCACGCGATTGCGCAGGAAGGCCGGAATTTCGAGGTCCTCCTGATCGATCTCGTCATTGGACTTGGTCACGAAATCGTCTGACTTGATATCGCCATCGAGACCGACAATCATCGGGCGCGTTGTGCGTTCGACCGCTCTTTCGAACAGGTCGACCGATTCGACAACGGTAGTGCCAACTGAGTGGCGTTCGAGTTTTTCGAGGCGCTCCAGTTTCTCAGCCAATTCGCGCTTGGCGTTGCCGAAGCCGGTGGCAATGACGGTGACGCGAATTTCATCATCGAGCGTCGGGTCGATCACCGCGCCGAAGATGATGTTGGCATCCGCGCCGGCAGCGTCGTAGATGACGGTGGTGGCTTCGTTGACCTCGTAGAGGGTCATATCGGGACCGCCGGTGACATTCATCAGCAGGCCCTTGGCGCCGGAGATATTGACGTCCTCGAGCAGCGGCGAATTGATGGCCATGCGCGCGGCGTTGGCGGCCTTGTTTTCGCCGCGTCCCCAGCCGGAACCCATCATGGCATCGCCCATTTCCATCATGACGGTGCGGACATCGGCGAAGTCGCAATTGATCAGGCCCGGGATCGTGATCAGGTCGGAGATACCGCGGGTAGCACGCAGGAGCACGTCGTCGGCCATCAGGAACGCCTCGGTGAGCTTGGTCGAAGGATCGACGACCTGCAGGAGACGTTGGTTCGGGATAACGATCAGGGTATCAACGCGCGACTTGAGTTCGTCGATGCCGGCCAAGGCGCGATTCATGCGTTTGCGGCCTTCGAACTCGAACGGCTTGGTGACGATCGCGACGGTGAGTGCGCCGAGTTCGCGCGCGATTTCCGCAACTGCCGGAGCCGCGCCGGTGCCGGTGCCGCCGCCCATTCCGGCGGTGACAAACACCAGGTCGGAACCTTCGAGCAGCTTCGAGACTTCGGCGCGATCTTCTTCAATCGCCTGTTTTCCGATTTCGGGGCGCGCGCCGGCGCCGAGTCCGCGGGTCAGTCCTTTGCCGATTTGGAAGCGCTGTTCGGCGCGGGAGAATTCGAGCGCCTGGGCGTCGGTATTAATGGAGACGAACTCGACGCCATTGAGCTTTTGATCGATCATGCGATTGACGGCGTTGCCGCCCGCGCCCCCGATACCGACCACCTTGATTTTCGCGCGGTCGGTGAAGTCAGCCAGATCAAACGTCATATTTCCTACCTTATCCTTGGGTTGTTGTTTTCAGACCTTAAAAGTTGAACAACGAGTTAAAGACCTTTTCCAAACGGTTGAAGGCGCGGTTCCAGACGCCGGTTTCCTTGCTGCCCTTTTCAGGGTGATCAAGGCCGTAGCGCACGAGGCCGAACGCCGTCGAGTACATCGGATTCGTAACAATATGCGACATGCCGCCAAAGCCGCGCGGGGTACCGACACGCACCGGAAGATCGAAGATTTGTTCAGCCAGCACATCGATGCCGCGCAGCATGGAGCCGCCGCCGGTGAGGACGATACCGCCCGCGACCGACTGGTAGAAGTTGGTGCGCTTGAGTTCCATGAGGACCATCTTGAAGATTTCCTCGACGCGCGGTTGGATGATGCTGGCGACGACGCCCAGGGAGACGTCGCGCGGCGGACGTTCGCCGACTGACGGAATCGAGATGACTTCTTCGGCATTGACCAGGCTGGCCATAGCGGCGCCGAAGTCGATTTTGATTTGCTCGGCGGTGTCGATGGGGGTGCGCAGGCCGATCGCCAGGTCATTGGTGATGTTGCGGCCGCCGAGTCCAATGACGGCGGTGTGGCGCACGGAGGAGTCGGTGAAAAGCGCGATGTCGGTGGTACCGCCACCGAGGTCGATCAGTACGGTGCCGAGGTCTTTCTCGTCCTCGTGCAGTACGCACATCGCGGATGCGAGCGGCTGCAAGACGAGGTCGCGGACTTCGTAGCCGGAGCGGCGAATCGACTTGTAAATATTCTGCGCGGAAGTGGTGGCGCCGGTGACGATGTGGACTTCGGCTTCGAGACGCACTCCGGACATGCCGGTCGGGTCCTTGATGCCGCCCTGGTCGTCGACGATGTATTCCTGCGGCAGGACGTGGATGACTTCGCGGTCGGCCGGAATTGCGAACGATTTGGCGGCCTCGATCACGCGATGCACGTCGTATTCGGAGATTTCGTTGTCGGAGCGCGAGACGGCGATGACGCCCTTGGAGTTGATACTCTTGATGTGATCACCGGCGATTCCGGCGTAGACCTGCTCGATATTGATTCCGGCCATTTCCTCGGCAGAACTGACGGCGCGCTGGATGGAGCCAATGGTTTTCTCGAGATTGACGACGACGCCCTTCTTGAGTCCTTCCGACGGCGCAGTACCGACGCCGATGATCTCATCATCTCCCTCCGCCACCGGACGGCAAATGAGAGCACAGATCTTTGTCGTGCCGATGTCGAGGCCACAAACCACTCTTTCAGATCCCATGTTTCACCTCTTCTTTATTAATCATCCTTGATTTCAACACAGCGATATCGGTGAGCCGGAGATCGATGTCGATTCCGGGGTTCTTGTTCGTTTTGAGGATCTCTTCGAGCCGATCCATCTTGGTGTTGACCTGCCCCCAGCCGCAGTTGACGACGATGGAGCCGGGTTCAAAGATCAGCTTGAGTTGGCCTTTTTCGACGACGACTTCCGAGAGCGCCGCGAAGAGGAGCGGCTTTTCGAGTTGCACCTGCTGAATCAGCGCAACGACGGCGCGGAGATCGGCGTCATCGGCTAGTGAGAACGGGTAAGGCCGTTCGAGCTTGATGCCGCGGACGATCGGCAGGTGGCGGCCGGAGTCGTTGAGATTGGACGGAATGAGTTCGCAGCGTTCAGTCAGGCCGTAGAGGTCATCAAGATAGATGTAACTGACCGGGAATTTCTCGGTGATTGCGACGGAGACCTTGCCGTAGTGATCGGCTTTGACATCGGCGCGCGCGACGAACTGATGCCTGAGAGCGGCGGCGGCAATAGCCTGCATGTCGATGTTGACCAGATTCGAGCCGATTGTTACTGGCAGATCGGCGGCAGTGAGCTTGTCGGTGCCGGTGACCTGAACGTAGCTGACGGTCAACAGCGGATAGGATTTCAGGGCATAGCCTGCTCCCAACAACAACAGCGACAGGAAGAAGAAGTAAGTAGCGAAGCGTCTCATCAGCCGATCGCCTCCAACACCTTGGGCGCCGTCTTGTAGATGTCGCCGGCGCCGATGGTAAAGACGACATCGCCGCTCTGGGCATACCTCGCGACGATTTCGGGGATGCGCGCGACGTCGTCGACGTACTGCACGTTTTTGTGGCCGAAGTTGGCGGAGGCGTCACTGATCATCTTCGCAGTGACACCTTCGATCGGTTTTTCGCGCGCGGGATAGATCTTCGCCAGGATCAGCATGTCGCAGGTGAGCAGCGCTTTAGCGAATTCCTCGTAGAAATCTTTCGTCCGGCTGAACAGATGCGGTTGGAAGATGACGATGATGCGGTTCTTGAACGCGATGCGCGCGGCCTGGAGGGTGACCTCGATTTCGGTCGGATGGTGCGCGTAGTCGTCGTAGACCTTGATGCCGTTCTTCTCGCCGATTAGATCAAAGCGGCGATTGACGCCCTTGAAGTTTTCGAGGGCCCTCTTGATGGTCGCGAACGGGATATCGGTTTCGAGCGCGACGGAGGCAGCGGCCAGCGCGTTTTTCACGTTGAAAACACCAGGACGCGGCAGCGCGATGTCGCCAAGATGTTTGTTGTGATGATAGACGCTGAAGCGCGTGGTGGTGCCTTCCTGGTGCACATTGTCGGCACGGAGATCCGCCTGTGATTTGAAGCCAAAGGTGCGGATGGGACGGATCAGATTCGGGATCAGGCTGACGAGATTCGACTCATCGAGGTTCAGGTGAATCGTGCCGTAGAATGGCACTTTGTTGGCAAACTGTGTGAACGCGACCTTGATTTCGTCGAGGTCCTTGTAGTAGTCAAGATGATCGGCTTCCAGAGTCGTCAAGACCGCCACTGAAGGCGTCAGCGAGAGGAAGGAACGATCGTATTCGTCGGCCTCGGCGATCAGCAATTCCCCGTCGCCAAGCTTGACGGTGGTTTCGAAGGAGATAACGCGGCCGCCGACCATAACAGTAGGGTCGAGGCCGGCTTCGACGAAGATGTGGCCAAGCATTGATGTGGTAGTGGTTTTGCCATGCGTGCCGGCGACGCCGATGCCGAATTTGAGGCGCATCAGTTCGCCGAGCATTTCAGCGCGGCGGATGACGGAGATCTTGCGGCGGCGGGCTTCGATGATTTCCGGGTTGTCCTCGTGGACGGCGGAGGAAATCACGACGCAGTCGGCGCTGTTGATGTTTTCGGCTCGGTGTCCTTCGAAAACCTGAATGCCGAGACTCTGCAGGTGATCGGTAACTTCGGTCAACGACATGTCGCTGCCGGTAACTTTGTAGCCCTGATTATGCAGGACTTCGGCGATGCCGCACATCCCGATGCCGCCGATGCCGACGAAATGCAGTTTCTTGATTTTCCCGAACTTCATCTCCACCCCATGTATTCGAAAATGCGCTGCACGATGGCCTGGGCCGCTCCTTTGCGACCGAGCGAACCGGCAGCGATGCTCATTGACATCAGTTTGGATTCGTCGTCCAGCAATTGCTTGACCAGGCTGACGAGATTGAGGTCTTTCAGTTGGTTGTCCTTGACCAGCATGGCACCGCCGGCCTCAACGAGGGTTTCGGCGTTTTTGGTCTGGTGATCATCGGTGGCGTGCGGGTACGGCACGACGATCGACGGTTTGGCGGCCGCAGTGACTTCCGCGAGAGTTAATGCGCCGGCGCGGCAGATGATCAGATCGGCACAAGCGTAGGCTGCGGGCATGTCCTCGATAAAGGGGAGCGCCGCGCCAGGCATGCCGGATTCAGCGAAGGCCGAGATCATCTGCGGATGATTACCGCTTTGCCAGAGCAATTGCAGACTCTTGTGATTCTTGAATTCCGGCAAGGAGGCGGCGATTTTCTCGTTGATCGAAGCGGCGCCCTGAGAGCCGCCGAGGATCAGGAGCGTCTTCCTGGAGGCATCGAGCTTGAAGCGGGCGATGGCCTCGTCGCGGTCGATATCGCCGATCGCCGTATTGACCGGGTTGCCGGAGAGGATGCACTTCTCGCGGAACGCCAGACGTTCGGCTGCCTGCTCGTAGGCCAGGAAGATGAGGTCGGCGAAACGCGAAAGCTGCCGCGTGGCGACACCGGCGAAGGAGTTCTGTTCCTGAATGAAGGCGGGACGGCCGGTGAGCTTGGCGCCGAGTACGGCAGGAAACGACAGATAACCGCCGGTGCCGACGACGAGATCGGGATTGAAGGCAATGATCTTGACGAGGGCCTGAGCGATGCCGAGTGACAGGATCGGGAAGAACATCAGATTCCCGGCGAACGAGCCGCGCTTGAGGCCGCGGACATTGATCTTGGTCATTTCGAAGCCGCGGCCGCCGATAAGTTTGCGTTCGAGGTCGCGGCCGGTGATGAAGAAGCGGACGCGGCAATTGGCACCGAGACGTCGCTGGAATTCCTCGGCAATTGCGAACGCGGGAAACAAGTGCCCCCCTGTACCTCCACCGGCAAACATGATGCGCCTCACGCGGCCCTCGACTTAAAGAGTTGCGGGGTAGCGACGGCATAGCGGCTGACATTGAGCAGAATGCCGACGGCGATACAGGTGAAGAGCATCGAGGAGCCGCCGTAGCTGAGGAACGGCAGCGGCAGACCGGTAGCCGGAATCATGGCCGTGGCCACGAGCAGATTGGTGGCCGCCTGGCAGAAGATCACCAGCGTTATGCCGAGGGCGAGATAGAAGCCGGCCAGGTCGGCGGAGTGGATCGCAATACGGATGCCGCGCCAGACGAGGATGCCAAAGAGGATGAGCACGAGAGTCGCGACGATAAAGCCGCCCTCTTCAGCAAGCGTCGAGAAGATGAAGTCGGTGTGCGGCGCGGGCAGATAGAAGAGCTTGGCGCTTCCGCGGCCGAGGCCTTTGCCGAACAGGCTGCCGGAACCAATGGCAAGAATCGACTGCTTCACTTGATAACTGGCAAGCAGCGGATCGGAGATTGATTCGAGATATGTGTCCACACGAGCGCGCTTATAGCCGATGACATAGACCATAAAGAACGAGGCGCCGCCGATTCCGCCGAGGAAGAGCGCGAGCAGTTTCTGGCTAATACCGGCAACAAAGAGCAGGATGAAGGTCACCGCAGCGAGGACGAGCACGGTGCCAAGATTCGGCTGCAGCAAGATTAAGCCGAAACCGAGGGCGAGGATCGGGAAGAGCGGGAAGAGCACCGAGCTGAACTGGCGGATTTTGTCTTTCTTGACGGTCAGCAAGGCGGCCATGAAGATGATCAAGACATACTTGAAGACTTCAGAGGGCTGGAATTTGAAGAAGCCGAGGTCGATCCAGCGCTTGGCGCCGTTGATTTCGCGGGTGAAGAGCACGACGACGAGAAAGACGAGCGAGATAGTCAAGAGCGGCCAGGCGAGATTGCACAGCGCGCGATAGTTCAAGCGCGCGGCGACAAACATGGCAACGACAGAAATGCCGAGCCAGATTAATTGGCGCTGGAAGAAAAAGGTGTCGCTGCCAAAGCGCGAGCCGGCAAACATGGCGGAGGCTGAATAGACCGTGACGGTGCCGATCAACAGGAGCAAGCCGACGACGACGATGAGGATCTTGTCGTAGTCACGCGGCTGGGTCATGAGGACCTCCGGGCGGCCAGGTCGTGGACGGCCTGTTTGAATTTGTCGCCGCGATCTTCGAAGTCGCGGAACTGATCGAAGGAAGCGCAGCCGGGCGAGAGCAAGACGACATCGCCGGGCTCCGCAAGACCGTGTGCAAGATCGAGCGCGGAGTAAATGTCGACGGCGCGTCGCAGCGGCACCATGCCCTGCAACTGCTTCTCAATGATCGGCGTAGCTTCGCCGATGAGGAGCACTTCTTTAACGCGGCCGCGCATCAGCGGCACGAGGGCCGCGAAGTCGCCCGCTTTGTCGCGTCCACCCATGATCACGAAGAGCGGGCGCGTGAACGACTGCAGAGCAACGGCGACCGAATCGACGTTGGTGGCCTTGGAGTCATTGATGTAACGGACGCCGTTGATTTCGGCGACGAACTCGATGCGGTGCGGTATGCCCTTGAAGCTGCGCAGGCCGCGGGCGATGTCGTCCGGCGCCAGCCCGAGTGCGAGCATCATCGTAGCAGCCGCGGCGCTGTTGGCGACATTGTGCGGACCGGGGATGCCGATATCGCGGGTGAGGCAGATCGTCCCTGACCTGCCTCCCAACGAGAACACCAATTCGTCATCCTTGACGAAGACACCATCCGAAAGGGTTTGCTTGATCGAGAAATGCTGGATTGTCGGACGTCCCCAGAGCTTGGCGCCGCGCAGGATCTCATCATCCGCGTTGAGCACGAGGACATCCTCAGGTTGCATGGCATCGGCGAGACGGAATTTGGCTTCGATATAGGCCTGCATTTCCTTGTAGCGATCGAGGTGATCGGGCGTGATGTTGAGCAAGGTCGCAACACGGGGCCGGAAGGTCTCGATGCGTTCGAGCTGGAAGCTGGAGACTTCGACGACGGCGAAGTCGTCGGCGGTGAGGCCGAGGACATCTTGTGAAAACGGCGAGCCGATGTTGCCGGTGGCGACGGCCTTCTTCCCTGCGGTCTTGAGCAGGTGGGCGGCCAGGGCGGTTGTGGTGGACTTGCCGTTGGTGCCGCTGATGGCGACGATTTGCGCCGCGCAGAGCCAGGAGGCGATCTCGATTTCGGAAAAGACCGGCAGGTGGCGGCGTTCGATTTCCCGCAGAATGGGCGCCGACGGTGGAATGCCGGGAGAGAGCACGATGAAGTCGATATCGGCCAACGCCTGCTCGGTGTGGCCGCCGGTTTCATAGCTGATGCCGAGTTCGTCGAGGCGACGGAGGTGCTGGGTGACCTGCTCGCGCGGTTTCATCTCCGAAACGAACGGAGTACCGCCATAGTGCTTGATCAGGCCGGCGGCTGCCGTACCGGAGCGCGCCATACCGAGAATTGCCACACGTTTACCCTGCACCAAATCGATCCTCATCGTTACCTGATCTTGAAGGTTGAGAGTGTCAGGAGCGCCAGCAAGGCACCGACGATCCAGAAGCGCACGACGACCTTGCTTTCGTGCCAGCCGAGCAATTCAAAGTGATGATGGAGGGGAGCCATTTTGAAGATCCTCTTTCCCCGCAATTTGAAAGAAGACACTTGCAAGATAACCGAGAGAGCCTCAGCCACAAAGACTCCCCCAACAATCACCAACAACATTTCTTTCTTGAGCAAGATCGAGAGCGCGCCAAAGATCCCGCCGAGGGCGAGTGCGCCGGTGTCGCCCATGAAGACCTGCGCCGGATGCGTGTTGTACCAGAGGAAACCAAGGCCGGCGCCGATCGCCGCGGCGCAAAAGACGGTGAGTTCACCGGCGCCGGGCAGATAGACGATATCGAGATAATCAGAAAAGTCGATACGACCGCTGATGTAGGCCATGCCGGCGAAGGCGATAAAACAGATGATCGCCAGGCCGATGGCGAGGCCGTCGAGACCATCGGTCAGGTTCACGGCGTTGGAAGCGCCGGTGATAACGATGATCACGAAGGGGATGAAGAGCGCAAACGGAAAGACCAAATGGTAATTCTTGAAAAACGGAATATCGGTTGTCATGTCGAACGCCGGTGTCGGCGGGTAGTAGTAGAGCAGGCAGGCAAAGATGATGCCGATCGATATCTGGCCAATGAGCTTCTTGCGGCCGACGAGGCCTTTCTTCTGCTGCTTGATCGCCTTGAGATAATCGTCCATGAAGCCGATCGCGCCAATCCAGACGGTGACCAGGAGCATGTAAAGAATGAAGCGGTTGGTCAGATCGCCCCAGAGCAAGGTCGGAATGACGATGGCAGCGAGAATAATCAGCCCGCCCATCGTCGGGGTGCCTTCCTTGGCGAGGTGAGTTTGCGGGCCGTCGGTGCGAATGCTCTCTTTAACCTGATTGCGCTTAAGCAGACGGATCAGATAGGGTCCGAGGATCAGGCTGATGAAGAGCGCGGTGATGGTCGCCATCGCCGACCGGAAGGTGATATAGCGAAAGATATTGAAGAAGTTGATGTGATCGACCAGCGGGTAGAGGAGCAGGTACAGCATTAGTTACCTCTCCCCCAGACGGCCTTGAGGCCTTGTTCGACAATTTCGAGTTTGATGCCGCGCGAGGCCTTCAGCAAGACCAAATCGCCGGAACGCAAGAAGGACATCAAGCGGTCGACGGCTTCGGCGTGATCGCGGGCGACGTAGATGGCGTCCGATTCCATGCCGCGACGAATGGCGGCATCGCGAACGACGGAAGAAAACTCCCCGAGCAGAACGAGCAAGTTGGTTTTGGATTCCGCGATCCGGCGTCCCAGGTCGGCGTGATACTCGGCGGCTTTTTCGCCCAGTTCGAGCATGTCGCCGCAGACAACGACGCGGCGGCCGCGCGGCTGCATGGCGTCGATAGTCTCGAGGGCGCCGCGCGCGGAGACCGGGTTGGAGTTGTAGGCGTCGTTGATGATGGTCAATCCCTGGAATTCCTCGGCTTGCATGCGATTACCGGAGGGGACGTAGGATTCGAGGCGCTCTTTGACAACTGCAAAGGGTACTTCGAGAATCTTGGCCACAGCCAGCGCCGCGAGGCAATTCGTGGCGTGATGGACGCCGAGAACCGGCATGATGATCTCAGAGCCGGAGTAGACGAGATGTCCGTGCCCGGAACCGTTGATAAACAATCGCTCGGCAAGAATGTCAGCCGACGAGGATGTCCCGAAGCTGAGTTTCTGCATGCGGTAGCGGAACGAGCGCGAGCGGATATTGGGATCGTCGAGGTTGAGCACGGCCCAGTCGGTTTCGCGAGCATCGTGCAGGATCTCGAACTTGGCTTCGGCGATGGCCTCAATAGTCTTCATCGTTTCGAGGTGCGCCGGACCGATATTGAGCAGGACACGGATATCGGGCACGTAAAGTTCGACGAGGTTTTTGATCTCACCGGGCGTCGACATGCCGAATTCGAAGACGGCGATTTCGCAGTCGCGGTCAAAGGAGAAGATCGAGAGCGGCACACCGATCTGGTTGTTGAGGTTGCCCAGCGAGGCATTGACCCGATGTTTGGCGCTCAAGACAGCAGCGATGAGATTCTTGCAGGTGGTCTTGCCGTTGGTGCCGGTGATCGCAATGCGGCGCGGGTCGATTTGACGGAGATATTCCTGCGCCAAAAGCTGCAGGGTGCGCAGGGTGTCGTCGACGCCGATGACGACGGTCTCGCTGAGTCCGGTGAATTCCGGAAGGCGGCTCTTGTTGACGACAATGGCACGCGAACCGGCCTCGGCGGCTGCGCGCGCGAAGGCGTGGCCGTCGTGGTTTTCGCCGGCGATGCTGAAAAATATGCTTCCGGGAAGCGGAACGCGGCTGTCGATGATGACGCCGGCGAAAGATGTTTCGAGGTCGGCCGGCTTCTGCCACTGCGAATCCGCGAAGGCGGCGGCGAAATCGCGGAGCAATCCTGAGATCATGCGGCCCTCCCGCGAAGGTAGTCCTCGACGACTTCGCGGTCGTCGAAATGGATCTTCTTGGTGCCGAGGATCTGATAGTTCTCATGGCCCTTACCGGCGATCACGAGAAGATCATCGGGGCGGCAGAGATCGAGTGCCTGATGGATGGCGAGACGACGATCGGCCTCGATGACGGTCTGCTTGCCGGATTCAAGGCCCGGTTTAACTTCCTCGATAATGGCCAGAGGATCCTCGGTGCGCGGGTTATCGGAAGTGACGATTACAATATCGGCGCGCGAGGAAGCGGCCTGCGCCATCAGCGGGCGCTTGGTGCGATCGCGATCGCCGCCGCAGCCGAAGAGCACGAGCAGGCGGCCGCGGCAGATCTGCCGCGCGGTATCGACGATTTTCGCGAGAGCGTCGGGCGTGTGGGCATAATCGATCAAGACGGTAAAGGGCTGACCGACGTTGACCTTCTGGGCGCGACCGTGGACGAACTCGCGGTCACTGAGACCCTGAGCAATGGTCAGCGGGTCGAGCCCCATGGCAAGCGCGCAAGTGGCGGCGCAGAGGGCGTTTTCAAGATTGAAGCGGCCAAGCAATTTTAAAGTGACGCGTTCGCTGCCGATGGGCGTGACGAGAGTGAAGCTGGAGCCGTCGGTGGACATGACGACGTCCTCGAGGCGGACATCAGCTCTGGGATCGTCAAAGGAAAAAGTCAGATACGACGAGCGGACGCGCTTCATCAGAAAGTCGAAACTGGCGTCATCGCGGTTGAGCACGGCCCATTTGTCCTGGCCGGTGACCAGATCGAGAAGGTGCGCTTTGGCGGCGCGGTAGTTCTCGAAGTTCTGGTGATAGTCGAAATGATCCTGCGTGATGTTGCAGATGGCGGCGACCTGGAAGTTGAGTTCATCGACGCGGTTCATCGAGAGCGCATGGGAGGAGACCTCCATCGCGACGTAGCGCAAGCCCTCGTTGACCATGATCGTGAGCAGGCGTTCGATCTCGAGCGGACCGGGCGTGGTGTTGACCGATTCGAAGACATGGTCGGCGGTGTAATAGCCGAGCGTGCCGATGACGCCGACCGGTTTACCGCGGCGTTCGAGGATCGACTTCAGCAGCCAGGTGATGGTGGTCTTGCCGTTGGTGCCGGTGACGACGGCGAGTTTGAGACGGCGACTCGGGTAGTTGTAGAATTTCGCCGCAATGCGCGCAAGCGCCCGGCGGATATCAGAGACGCGGCCGCTGACGCGGACCGGTACTTCGACCGGCGTGGGCGCGACGATCGCGATAGCGCCACGGCTGACGGCGTCGGCGATGTACTTGCGACCGTCGTCGGCGTGGCCGGGGACCGCCACGAAGAGATCTTCAGCGGAGATCAGGCGGCTGTCAACTTCGATCTTTGCAATTTCGGTCAGGGGGTCACCGGTGATTGTGATGTCTTCCACGTTTGCTACCAGATCACCAAAGGCTACCATCGGTTCCCCTAATCGATACTGCAGATGAGTTTGAGGCTGCGGTTGGCCGAGGGATTCTCGGCGGTGGTATCGATGACTTGCTTGACGAAGCCGGAGCCTTCCACGGAGAAGTCGTAACCCCATTCCTTGACCTTGCCGATGGCGTTGCGCAGCGACATTCCGATCAGACCCGCGAATTCTCCGGTGGAGTCAGGGTCGGCGCCGGTGAGGTGGACGATCAGGCGTTCGCCTTCGAGGAGCGTCGTGCCGGCGGCAGGCACCTGACGCGCGATGATGTCGCCCTGAGCGACGAAGGAGATGTCGAGCGCAAGGGTGTCGAGCAGTTCCTTGACGGTGGAGAGCGTATGCCCGGTCAGATCAGGAACGCGAATTTGGCGCGGTGCGAATTTTTCCTTCTGCTGCGCAAAGACCGGGGAAAGCTCAATCTTCTCTTTGGTTGAGATGCGCTCGGCGATGCGGCGAAAGATACGCGCCGAGGTCATGCCGGCGTAATGAACCGGCTGGGCATCATCGAGTACGACAACACCGACGGCAACGGGATTCTCGGCCGGGAAGAAACCGGCAAAGGTGGAGATGTAGCTGTTCTGGTAGTAGCCGCCGGTTTCGAGATTGACTTTTTGAGCGGTACCGGTCTTGCCGGCATAGGTTACAACCTTGGACTTGCTCCACTTGGCTGTGCCGGTGTCGACGACGGCCTTCATAAATTTGCGCATCGTCTCGCAGGTTTCGTGAGAGAGGAGGGTACGAACCTTGGTCGGACCGTGCTGGTCAAGGACTTCGCCTTGCGGCGAGACGACTTTCTGAATCAGGTAAGGCTGATAGAGACAGCCTTCGGAAGCGACGACATTGAAGGCGGCGGCCAGCTGCAGAGCGGTCACGCCGACGCCGTGCCCCATCGCGTGCTGGGCGGTCCAAAACTCGTTCCATTTGCGCGGCTCGCTGAGCATGCCGGGCATTTCGCCGGGGACGTCGATGCCGGAGCGCATGCCGAGGCCGAAGTACTTGGAATACTTGTAGAGCATCTGCGGGCCGAGTTTGCAGGCGACGCGCGCGGTGCCGATGTTCGACGAGAAGACGAAAATGTCGCGCACGGGTAGGCTGCCCCATTTCTTGTCGTCGTGCAGCCATTTGGGGCCGAACTTGGCTTTGCCATTGCCGCAGTCGAAGATGTCCGTCGGGCCGACAGCGCCCTCTTCAAGCGCGCCGGCGGTAGCGATCAGTTTGTAGACAGAGCCGGGTTCGAAGACGTCGGCGATCACTTCGTTCTTCTGCGAGGCGGCGGATTTGGAATGCGGGTAGTAGGACGCCATCGCGAGGACGGCGCCATCGTTCGGTTTGAGCAAGACGATCATGCCGGACTGGGCGGAGAAGGAATCGACGCCGTGCTTGAGTTCCTCTTCGACGATGCTTTGCCAGTCGAGGTCGATCGTTAACTGGACGTCGTTGCCGTTGGCGGGCGTGACCAGGTCTTTGCCGGCGACGCGGTAGATATTGCCGACAGCGTCGCGTTCGACACGGCTCTTCCCTGCCGTGCCGGTGAGGGACTGGTTGAGGGCCAATTCGAGTCCGGAGATACCCTTGTTGTCGGTGTCGACGGCGCCGAGCAGGTCACGGGCGAGCGTTTCGCGCGGATAGGAGCGCTGCATTTCGCGCTGGCTGAAGAGGCCGGGCAGATTGCGTTCGGCGATGGCTTTGGCTTTTTCTTCGTCGACCTGGCGACAGAGCCAGGTAAACTGCTCGGTACGGCCTTTGAGTTTTTCGCGCAAGGCCGAGCGCGAGGTGTTCATATAAGGCGCGATAAAATTGGCGATTTCAACGGCGTCAGCCTCGGTTTGCGGATAAGCGAAGAACGAGCGCCGGGCAACGTTACCGGCAAGCGTGCGGCCTTGAGCGTCCAGAATGCGTCCGCGGTCAGCGGGGACTTCGATCTCGCCCTTGCTCTGCGAGTCGGCGATGCGGCGGTAGCGTTCGCCGTCGATCAACTGGATGCTGCACAAGCGATAGATCAGCGCCAGCCAGACGAGCGCCAGGATAACAATCAGCGCGTAAACGCGGCCGCGAGAAATGAAAAAGCCACCACCCATCATGCGCCGTGTTTCGCTTTCCCTTTCTTTTTCGCAGCGGTCTTGGTCGAGTCAGACTTAGAAGGGCCACTGGCGGACGTCGGAGTTTTGGCGTGTTTCGGGAGAGTGAACTTAACGAGCTGCGCTTCCTGGCGTGAGACCATCGACAGCTCGGAGCGGGCGATGCGCTCGATATTTTCGAGCGACGCGAGGTATTCGACTTCATACTGGAGGGACTGGCATTCCTCCTTGAGGAGACGGACGGTCGTTTTGCGCTGCGAGTGTTCGTCGGCGAGTTCGAGCGTGTGGACACGCTGCCAGACGAAGAGGTAGGAGAAAAGCAGGATCACGACCAAGGCGCCGAAGAACGCAAAGACGCGGCGACGCTTGGTGCGCCTCTCGGCGCGTTTTTGAACTGACCACTCTGACCTACGCATAACGACAACCTGTGTGAGGTGACCCACCAATCCTTGGCGGGCCACCTCACGTCCTCAAGAGGTCCCTATCTTGATCGCGGCCCGCAGTCGGGCGCTACGCGAACGCGGATTGGATTCTATTTCCTGATCGCTCGGCTTAATGGCCTTGCGGGTGATTCGTTTCATTGAAGGCTGCCGGCCGCAAACGCAGATCGGCGCGCGCGGCGGGCAGATACAGGGATTTTCGCGCTCGATCATGAACTGCTTGACCATGCGGTCTTCAAGCGAGTGAAAGCTGATCACGGCGAGAATCCCCTCGGGTTTCAAGTATTCCTCGGCCTTGGGCAGCGCGATCTGCAATTGCCCGAGTTCATCGTTGACCCAGATGCGCAGCGCCTGCCAGACTTGCGAGAGAAACTGCTTGGTACGTTCGCGCGGGGCGAACGGCAGAACCGTGTGCACGAGGTCGGCGACAGTGTGAAGACGGTCGGCGTCAGCGCGCTTGAAAATGGCCTCGGCGATCTTCCAGGAACGCTGAATCTCACCGAACTCGGAGAGCACGCGCGCCAACTCAAAGGCCGAGGTTCGGGCGATAAGTGCCGCCGCCGGAACGCCCTGGGTGGCATCGAAGCGCAGATCGAGCGGATCGGAGGGTGATTGATGGGCGAAGCCGCGACTGGATTGCTCCAATTGCAGCGATGAAAGTCCCAAGTCGATAAGAATGAAATCAACCGACCCCTTGTCTTCCGGCGCCAGATGCAAATCGAAATTGGCGTACGAGTCGTGCACCAACTGCGCCTGCTGGTTATACACCTGGAGGTTGCGGCGGGCGACCTCCAATGTCTCGACATCCCTGTCAAAACCGACCAAACGTGCGTCCTTTCCAAGACGGGCGAGAACTTCAACCGCGTGTCCACCGGCGCCGAGGGTGAAATCGATCACCAGGCGCGCGCCGACGGGGACTAAATTCAGAACTTCCTGAAGGAGAACCGGCGTATGCGCCGCATTATGACGTGAACCCGAACAGATTCTCGACGACCTCTTCTGCGCTCATCTCGAACGACTGTTGGTATTCATTGAAGCGCTGTTCATTCCAGAGTTCGACTTTTTCGCCGACTCCGAGGATCAGCACTTTGTCGGTGATTCCCGCATACTCCAGGAGATGCTTGGGAATCGCGATCCTGCCTTGACCATCCGGTACGCCTTCCGCCGAGTTGGGGTGGATAAAGCGCTTCAGGAAGCGCGCCCGGCGTGCATCGATGGGTTGCGGGGAGGTCATCTGTTCCGAGACCCGCTTGTATTCGGATTCGGAGTAAAGGTCGAGACAGCCGTCAAAGCCGAAGCGCACGATGAATTTTTCCGATCCCTGCTGGGTTGCGATGGAGCGCAACTTGGCGGGGATGGCAATTCGCCCCTTGCCATCGACAGAAACGGTGTAACGTCCAGTAAAATTAACCACTTACGACCTACCAGCTACCGGGGTTACCCAAAATTCCCCACTCTTCCCCCAAGTTCAACACTTTTGGGGTACAAGTCAAGGCAAAAATGGAAAAAACTTCGTGAAATCGTAAGTGCGCCATAGGTATTGGGCTGAGGCTACAGATTCGGACTGTTTTCGATGTCCCGAGACGAACCACAGCGCTCCTGAAACAATTTGAAACATTGTAAACCGCTCATATATAAGCGATTACCAGTCTTGTCGCTTCTCAGTCGTCGGGCACGGCGGTTGCGCAATAGAAGGTGGGCAAAGAATCTTTAATAGGCGCATTTCGATGATGGTTCGGTGGATTATCATAATTATCTCGTTGGTAACAATGATGTTACCGGCGTTCAAAGGGGATGCTGCGGATCGGTTCATGTTTAACTGCAACCGAGGGCAATTCAACATAAGCCCTGAAGGCGTCGCTACCATCCAAGATGATGAAAGTGAATGGGTTAACGGTTTGGATGGTTTGCCGTCCCGAGTCGTTCGCTTGGTGGTGAGGAGTGGGGAGATTGATTCGGTAGTGGGATTTCGAGGCAGGCAAGTGGGCATTGGCACATCTTCTTGGGGGGAAAACTCCCTGTCAGCGGCCACGTTTGCGGGTGATCAGGGACGCGATGTTGATTTCTACGAGAGCAGACTGAGCGAGCTCGGCGGATTGGGGCAGGAACGCGACCGCACGGCGCAGATTGCCGACCGCTCCACGGCCGGTGGCGTTATGGTCGTGAGCGTCTTGATTTCACCGTTTGAGAGAGTCTCGGAATCGCAGTTGCAGCTTGCCGAAGAGATCGAGCTGGCGGTTTTCGGGACTTCGGATCTCAGCTTTGAAATCGCCCGAGCCGACCAGGTTATTGCGGAAGCAAGAAATACGCGCGGTGTTTATTCAAATGACGGCCAGATTACGCTCAGCAGCGCGACGCTCGGGGCAGAGTATCTCGTTGTCACTGCGGGGGAATTTGCGGACGAACTGGAACCGCTTCTGCTCTGGAAGCGCCAGATGGGACTGACTACGGCTGTCGTTAATATTGACGAGATCCTCGCCGCACACGACGGTGTCGACGATGCGGAGCGGTTGCGGAATTTTCTCATCGAAAGCCACCAGGCGGGGACACAATTTGTGTTGTTGGCGGGTGATGAAACGGTGCTGCCGATCCGCTATGCCTATCACGCCAATACGGCGATTGTGCCGGACATCGCGCTGCAGAACATCTGCGATCTGTACTTCGCCGATGTGAACGGCAACTGGGACGCTGATGGCGACTGCGTTTACGGCGAGCCGGCGCAGGACCAGCCGGATCTTTATGGTGAAATTCTTGTTGGGCGGTTACCGTTTCATCGGGAGCAGGATTTTTCTGCTTATGTTGAGAAATTGATCGCCTACGAGCAGAATCCCGGTGGCGGCGAGTACGAATTTTTGAATCGATCGCTGTTTATAGCGGCAGATCAGATGCGCGATTATCAAGGGGTCGGGCAACAGCAACTCCTGGCGGGAGCTTTCCCCGAAAATGTCGAAAGCGAAGTGAGCGCGATCGTCGAGGACCCGACGGGTGATGCGGTTAACCCTGAGTATCCGTTGGCCACGGAAGCGATCGCCACGATGTCGGAGGGCTGGGGCTTCACCACTTTGTTGATTCATGGTGTCAGCGACGGCTGGGTCTTGCGGTCGAACCAATACAACATGTGGCCGAAGTCGTTTCTATTCACGGGCGAGGGTACGGACGGGGCAAACGGATTTCTGCCTAATCTTGAAGCGAACGGCAAACCGGGGTTGGTCTATTCCATCGGTTGCGACAATGGTGCATTTGACATGGATGCCCCGCCGTTTGCGGCGACAAATCCGTGTGTCGCCGAGATGTATCTGGCCAAGCCGGAAGGCGGCGCGGTGGGATTTGTAGGCTATTCGCGCTGGGGCTGGGTGGCGACCTCGTGGAAACTGGCGGATGCGTTTATCAGGAGTCTCTATGACGAGGAGACCCTGCCGGCAGAGGCGTTGCGGGATTCGAAGCTTCAATATCCGAGCTATCGCGACCTTTGTTATGGGCTGAATTTCTTCGGCGATCCGGCGATGCGCTATTGGCGCGGAGCACCGTTGGCAAGCGTGCTGCATATTCCGAGTATCACCGCCGCGGGGCAAAATGAATTGCTGATCGGTTTCCGGTCAGGCGAAGATCCGATTGCTGATGCGCGAGTCACGCTGACGCAGAACGGCGAGATCATTTTAGAAACGCAAACCGACGCGCTGGGGCTGGCGATTGTTGAGTTTGATTTCAATGTCGAAGACGAATTTGCGGTTATGGTTTATCGCAACGGTTATGTGACTCAGTCCAAAGTGCTCTCGCCGGAGATTGTGCTTGATGCCGACGACGAGACGGACGAGGCGCTTCCGACGGAGTACAAACTCTATCAGAATTTCCCTAATCCTTTCAATCCTACGACGACAATTGCATTCGACAGTCCGCGACCGGCGCGCGCAATCGTGCAGATCATCAATGTTCTCGGGCAAGTCGTCAAGACGCTGACGCATGCTGCCGTGGTTCGCGGGCGGAACGAATTTTTCTGGGATGGGCGTGATGATTATGGAGCGGCCGTGAGTTCGGGCGTGTATTTCGCGGTTGCGCGGGCGGAGGATTTCGCGGCGACGATCAAGATGGCGTTGCTGAAGTAGGGGTTGGCGCCAGAGACCGAGTGGTGGCAAGTCTCCGGCGGAGTGATTTGAGCGAATCGGGAGAGAGCGATCAGAGACCTGCTCTGCGGCTGGGAATCGCTGGCTGGCCTGGTTGCCTGGGTGCAACGAAGTGCTGGGAAGCAAAAGGGGCTTGCAATCATCACGTCGATAGTGGGTTCAGGTGCGGGTAGGGGGCGTCAGGTCGCCCGATTTCGCTATTGAGAGCAAACGTAAGTCACCCATTGAGGGGCTCGCGAAATCGGAAGACCTGACGCAACACCGATTTGGTGCATTACGACCAAGTGATGGCAGGTCTCCGGCAGAGTGATTTGCGAGACCCGGGAGAGTGCGATCAGAGACCTGCCCTGCGGTTGCTAATACTGATAGATAGATTGCTTCGTCGCGACCTGGATGTCTGCGAAAAATGGGGGGCGTTCGCTCCTCGCAATGACACCCTCACCCCCGACCCCTCTCCCAAGGGGAGAGGGGAGAAGAGAATAGGTAGAATGGAGATCGTGAGGCTATCTCATGAGCTGCAATCGACCGGAACTCACAACGCGGCAATTCACATCACGCGAGAAAGCTGTCTGGTTATCAAAAAGAGACCTCGTTGTGGCGAGACAAGAACTGCCGCAACTCCATCAAAACAGGCTTATGGGACAGCCTCGGAAGAGGCCGTCTCATAAGCTTAAATCAGGCAGAAATCAAAATGAGGCGGTTCACAATTTCGCGCTGGAATACTCAGATTACCAGCGACTCTCGAAAGAACGCGCGAAATCAAGAACCGCCGCAATTACCCGTTTCGGTACTTATGGGACAGCTTCGGAATGTAGAATCTACCAGAGCGGCGGGTTAGGAATAGAGGGGCGAAGTGAAGTGGAGAAGTTCGCGCCAGTAGATGCGAATTTCGGCGCTCGTGCGTAAGACGAGCCAGGCAAGCGGGCGCAAGGGGGCTTTGATTCCCCGCAGTTCGTGTTTACGCAGATAGCGGTAAAAACCGCGATGCGAATCACGAAGCAGCCAGCCGCGTTCTCTGCGCGTTGAGCCGCCGAGTGCGTGTGCGGCACGGGCGGCGGGTTCAAAGAGAATCTGCGCGCCGGAATCGATGATGCGGCGGCAATAATCGACATCCGAGAAATACACGAAGAACTGCTCATCCCATGGGCCGAGACGGGTAAGGACTTCCCTGCGGATCATCAATGCAGAAGCCATCGGCTGCGCGACTTTCGTGCGCGTGTTGTGGTCGAAAGAAAGATTCTTCCAGCGACCAAACACAGGATTCTTTTTGAGTAGAAGAGCTAAACCGGAATGCTCCCAGATCAAGGTGGCAAAAGTCGGAAAGTTGCGGACGCTGGGCTGGATCGAGCCATCATGGTTCAGCAGTTGCGGCGCCACGGCGGCAAGGCGGGGGTCACTTCTGAGGGCGTTCAAGAGAATTTCCGTGCATTCGGGCTCTAGTTCGATGTCGGGATTGAGCAAGAAGACAACTTCGCCGCGAGCTTCGGCGACGGCCTGATTAACGGCTGCGGTATAGCCCCGGTTAGACTCGTTGATGATGAGCCTGGCTTCAGTCTTCGATTCCGTCACAAGCGACGCGCAGTTTTCGGCGGCGAAGTTATCGACGATGACGACCTGGCGGGAAAAACTCCCCTGCTGCCGACCAATCGAGTCCAGGAGGGCGGGAAGGAGATCGTTGGACTTGTAGGCGACGATAGCGTAGGTGACCGAGTTCATGTCGACAGGCCATTGATGAGACTGACGAAGGGGGCAAGCGCCTGTTTCCATTCAAAGCGTTCCACGCCGGGACGAAGCACGGGCTCGAGAGGGAGCTTAGTGATATCTTCTACAGCCTCGACGAACTGCCCTGCACCATCGACGATGTAGACTCCGGGAAACTCCGAGTCGGTGAGAATTCGGCGCGCGGCGTTGTAGCGCGGCAGCAGCGCCAGGAGGGGTGCTTCGGCACGCAACAATTCAAAGAGCTTGGAAGGCACGATATAACGCGTGTCGTACTGATCCGAGAGAGCAATCAGATTCAGGGTCGAGCGGCGAATGATACCGATCGAGCGCTGGCGCGGCAGATAGCCGGTGGACTCGAAGGCGGCGGTGAGGTTGTGGCTGGAAAGGATTGACGGCAACTCGGGAAGCGCGACGTGGCCGATGTGGCGGAGGCGCCAGTCAACATCGGTGGTGCGACGCAGTTGCGCGACGAAGCGGGCAATTCTGTCAAAGCCGATCAGGTGGTTGAGGGTGCCGTAGAGGCCGATGGTATTGGGTTGGCGAACGGCCGGACCGGAAAAATCGCTCTCGTCGTAGCCGTTGGGAATGAAAGAGACCGGTTTGGTCTCGCCGGTAAGCTGGCCCAACAAGTAGTCGGCGGTCTGCGGTGAGGTGCTGGTAACGGCGTCGGCGAAACCGGTGATTTCACGCGTAAGATTGGCGGCGATGCGGCCGGTCTCGATGGACTCGGAATCGGCGGGGAGCGAGGTCCAGACGTCGCGAAAGTCGGCGATCCACTTGACGCGCCCGGCTTTTTTGAGATAGATGCCGGCAAGGTGCGAGGAGACCGGCGGGGACGTTGTGATCAGCACGGTGCGCGCCGGGTCGGCGATCAATTCCTCGACGCCGCGCACGGCGAAAGGCACAAAGCCGGTTTTGGAGTCGGGAAAGAGCTTCGAAGTGGAAGCGGCCGATGATTTGAGTTTTTTGCGCCACGAAGCGGGAATCAAGGGAATGAAGTTCATCATCCGCGCCGGGTCGAGGGACTCGACGCGGCGGATTTCGACACGCGACTCGAGAAGCGACAGCAAAGACGGATCGTAGACATCGTACTTGATCGGCTTGACGGTGACGACCGAAACGCGATGACCGGCATTGACGAGCAGATTGGCAAGCATCGCCGGGCGCGCCGTGCCGGCCAGGCCGAGCGGCGGGAAGTAGTAACTAACGATGATGACGTGAGCCGGTGCGATCATATTCGTCAATCAGTTTGCGAAAGGCTTTATCGGCAACAACCATTTGATCTTCGCGAATTCCCTTCTGCTGGAGCGTCGGCCAATAGGATTGCCAGGCGGTGGTGCGAGCCGCCACGGCCAGAGCGGGCCTGATTTTCCCGGCCAGTTCTTCGGGGGCAGAGGGCTTAAACAGCAGCGCGGCCTCGGTGATCCACTCGCGGTTTCCCGGGATGTCGGTGACAACGGGGTAAAGGCGTTGCGACATGGCCTCCAAGAGCGAGACCGAGCTCGAATCGGAGGTCGCGGTGGAGACGTAGACATCGTGAGTCCGGTAGAGATTGAAGAGTTGTTCATCGTTCTGGCGGCCGGTGAAGGTGACGAGGCCGGTCAAATCCAGGTCGCGCGCGAGAGAGCGAAGTGATTCGGACTGCGAACCGTCGCCGGCGATTGTCAATTGGAAAGAGATGCCGGAGTCCTTTAGGAGGCGGGCGGCTTTGAGGAGCGTGGCGACATCGTAGAGCGGTTCGAGACGCCGTGTGCTGAGAATCTTGAGGGCCGGCGTTTCTTTCATTTCGCGCGTGGAACCGCTTTCGAACCACGATTTACGAACGCCAAAGGAGACGACGAGTCGACGGCGCGCGGGCACCAACGCCTCGGCGACACCGAGCGCGTAATGAGAGTCGGCAACGAGGAGATCGCAGCGTTTGAGCACATAGCGGCTGCGCCAATGACGGAGCAGGCCGTGATTGCCGACGTCGAGGATATCGGAGCCCCAAAGAGTGAGCGCCCAGGGATGCGCCTTCATCATGGCGGCGATGAGGCCATAGTTGGGTAGGAAGTGCGCGTTGATGAGATGCGGTTGGAATTCGCGGACGATGGCTTCGACTTGATCGACAACCGACAGATAGCGCAAGGGGCTGCGGCTGATCGATGGTTGAAGGCGGCGGCCGGCGAATTTGTCGTCATAGTCGCAGGAGGCGGTGAGGACCTCCCAACCAAGTTTTTCGAATGCGGTGTGCCAGCGCGGCAGATGCGGAGACAATGCCTCGCCAAGGAAGAGAATCTTCATCGTCGACCTCGTAACAAGTCCGCCAATCGCTTCTTGGCGGAGACCTGATACAATTCGACACCGGCCGTTTCGCGGGCACCCCAGCCTTCTTTGAATCGGCGCAAGCCGGAATCAGACGGCGGTGAGGCGCCCAAGTTGAGGCGTTTGATGCCCAGAGATTGCAGCCGGCGAATCATGCTTTCCATGAGATAGAAGATCCCGCCCGCGCCAAGAGCGGCGGGCAAGGAAAAACCGTCGAAATAGAACGCGTCGTCATGAGAAACGAAATATAGCTGAACAGCGATGATTTGGCCGGAAGAAATCAGCGCGACCGCCAGGATGCCGGGGGGATTGGCAACGACGTCGTTGAAAAGATGCTCGTAGGCACTGGCGGGAAGACGCCGATATTCGCCGGTGCGCGACTGGTGATCGCGAAGAATGCGCAGTGCCGCGCCGGTGTCGGCGGGGGTGAGGAATTTCAGACTGAAGCCGGCATCATGCGCTTTCTGCAGATTGCGACGCGTGTTAGTGGAGAATTCCAGGTCGCCGGTGAGATCGAGAAGGTGAAAGGTAAAAGGACGGCTGTGCAACCCAGAAAGTTCGGAGAACTTGAGTTGTTGCGGCAGCACAAGGCGAGACTCGGCAAGATGTCGCGAACGCAGCCAGCTCGCGAACGCATCAAGCTGCGTCGCTGAGCAATCTGCGCTGAGCGTGGAATACATGCCGAAAGGGAGCGCGTAGAAGTGCTTTCCCAGTGGCGATTTGCGCAGGAAGCCGATCAGGCAATCATTCCCGCTGCGAAGGACGAGGCCTTGCCAACGGAGCGCTTCAGACCAAAGAGATAAGAGCGGCGGTAAGTAGAAGGGTCCCGCCAGCGGCAGTTTCTGCAATTGCGACAATTCGTCCGATGACAGTGTTGAGAGCGGCGCGGATGCGACGGCGGGCGGCATCATTGGCGCACGACGAAGACCTTGCCGAGATGGCGCGTGCCGTCTTCGGCGTGCAACTCCCAGATGTAGACGCCAGAAGCGACGTATTCGCCGGAGGCGTTGCGGCCATCCCAGCCGGCGTTGACATCGGTGGTGCGGACAAGATCGCCGGCGATGGTGAAGATCCGGATATCGCCGCGTTGGTCGATGGTGAACTGAAGGACGCCGGTCGAGCCATCGCCAATCCGGAACGGGTTGGGATAGGCGACCACACCGGAGGCACCATCGTTACCTGAGACGGTGTAGTCGAGGATTGAAAGGCCATTGGCAGTAAAGATCAGCAAGTTGCCTGTTGGTTCGTCGTAGACGAGGCTTTCGATCTGGTCGGAGACGAGTTCGGAATTCATGGTCGTAAGCGCCAGGGTATCGCCGCCGCCATCGGGCAGCAGCGCCAGCCCGCGCGAGGTTCCCACCCAGAGGTTGTTGCGGGAGTCGGCTACGAGGGCGGTGACTTCTGAGGAAACCTCCGCCGGCAAGGAGACCGGAATAAAGAACTCGATTTCATCATCGAAGCGCGCCAGACCCTGCGGCGTACCGACCCAAAGGCGATTGTCGCGGTCGTACGCGACAGCGGAAACGATCGCCGAGGGAAGCCGGCGGCTGCGGCTGAAGTAGGCGAGTTGATCGTCGGCATGATTAAAGGGATCGGCGCCGTAGCGCAGGAAGGCAATACCCTGATCGTCGACACCGATGGCGGCGGAGCCGTTGCCGGCAGCGACGACCTGATTGTTGCCGGAAATGAAGTCATCATCGGCGCCAAACCAGGTCCAGAGTGAATCGGTCTGGTCGAAGACGACCATGGGCCGATGCGGGAAGGCCTGGAAGAGCGAGAACCAGATGCGGCCGGCAGGATCCTGATAGAGATTATTGACAACGCTGGCGGTTGGATCCGACTGGATGCCGATCAGGGGCGAGCTGGCTTGATCGAATTTCTGCAAAGTACCGTCCGGCAGCAAGCGCAAGGCGCCATCGCCGAAGGTGGCGATCCAGAGATTGTCCTGCGCGTCGACAAGCGTCGAGAGCTTCTCAAGACCGGTCACCGGTGTTTGATCCCAGACGCCGTCCTGCAATGTGGAGATCTCCTGAAAGCGAGTCACGACTTGGAGTTTGCCGTCTGAAGTAATGCCGCCGCCGACGAGGTTGTTGTCGGCGGGACCGGGGACGGCAATGAGTTGAAGGGCGTTGCCGACAATTTCGAAGACGCCGGAAGTGGCCGTACCGGTGAAGAGCGTGTTGCTCCAAGCGAGAGAATTGAGGGAGTTTCGTATCGAGGCGTCGCCGGTCAGCGGCAAATCCTCGCCCGCTACCAAGGCGAAAACTCCGCGGGTACCGCTGCGATTGTAAAGGATGTACAGCTCGGTTGAAGAGCTATTAGTCGCCACATCAAAGATGGCGGCATCGCTTACGCCAGCCGGTTCAAATGTGCGGTCTGGTTTCAGATGAAATGCGCCATCAGCCGTGCCGAGGATGACATCATCGAGAATAGCGAGGCAAGCCGGTTCCGCCGGAGCGGCGAGGTTAAGCCACTCGTTAGGATCGAGCAGAAACTCGCTGGAGGCATCAGCAATGGCGAGTCCTTGTTCGGTGGCGGCGATGATCTCGCTGTCGAATACTGCCAGGTCAAGCACCGGAGTTTCCGCCGGAAAATCGCCGAGGTTGCGGTAGGTTTCTTTGACCTCGCCGCCGTGTCGGATCAGGTCGTACTTGATGACGCCGACGCTGGAGGCGATCCAAAGGATGTCGTCATGAGCCGCAGCAGCGTTGAGCGAAATCGTGGCGCCGTCTCTTCCCTGCAGCACTTGCGAAAAAAATTGATTGGTCTTGAGGTCGAGGCGACTGAGCACGCCGGTCGCGGAGCCGAAGAAGACGACGCTGTCGCCGGCGTAGGCTGCAAAGTTAACCAGGTTGCTGCGCAAGCCATCGGAATTCATGTAGGTGCGGATCGAATTGTCGTCGGGGTCGATGCGCACGACACCGCCGGTCGAGGTTGCCCAGACGTAGCCGGCGAAAGACTCGAGCGAGGTAATATTGTCCTTGTTGGTGTGATTCTCCCAAAGCAGTTGCTGCGCTGGGAGCGCGACCGAAAGGAGGCTAACGATAAGAGCGGCTGTAGTCAGCTTGCCAGGTATCATGACGTTTCTTAACAACGGCAAGAATTATACCCGCAAGAAGGCTGACGGCAAGGCAAATCTTGCCGAGAATTGCGCCATGTTTTTGAAAGAGAGTGACTTCCCCGCGATGACCGATTTTGCCGACGAGGAAGGTCTTTTCGCCCAATTTAGTTTTTGAAATGACGCGGCCAAAGGGGTCGAAAATGGCGCTGACGCCGGTGTTGGCGGCGCGCACGATCCAGACGCGGTTTTCGACGGCGCGAAAGATCGGGATGGCGGCGTGCTGGTAGGGGCCGGCGGTTTCGCCAAACCAGTCGTCGTTGGTGATGACGGTGAGGAAGTCGGCGCCGGAATTGACAAGATCGCGGACAAACTCATTGTAGGCGATTTCGAAGCAGATTAGCGTGCCGAACTTGCGGCCGTGGGTTTCGAATAGGATCAAGCTGTCGCCGGGGTGGAAATCGGAGATGTCGAGCGCGAGGCGTTCTTTGACAAACTCGCGGAACTTAGCGATAGCTTTGATCTTCTCGGCGTACGGCATATGCTCGCCGAACGGCACGAGCCAGTGCTTGTCGTAGATGCGCGGGTCGCGGCCCTCGGGGGTGAAGAAATAAGTTGAGTTGAAATAACGGCGCGAGCCGTCGGGGGCGCGGTCCATGTGCAGCGCGCCGGTCATGATGTCAACATTGTTGCGCCGCGCCATGGCGGCGATCCAGTTCATGTAAGGCGGCTCGAGATTGAGATACATCGGCGCGGCGCTCTCTGGCCAGACAAGCAGTTTGGCGCCGGCGGCAGCAGCCTGCGTGCAAAGGGTATCGTAAGTCGTGAAGTTGTGATCGGCGCGGCCGTTTTGCCATTTTTCGGTGATCGGGATATTGCCCTGGAGCGCGGCGACCTCGAAGTCAGGATCAAGCGCCGTGAAGCGCGTCGCTCCCCAGAAGTAGGCGCCGGTGTAGAGCAGGAGCACGAGAACAAACAGGCTGATCGAGAGCGCCATACGGCGCAGATTGCCGTAGGCGTGATAGAGCAGCAAGCCGATAAGCACGATGAAAAAGGTGATGACGGCATCACCGCTGATTTCGGCGAGCTGGACGATCACGGTATTCGAGGCCTGCGTATACGAAAGATTCTGCCAGGGAAAAGACAGTTGCGTGAGGCCGCGCATATACTCCATACCCACCCAGAGGAATGGCGCGATGATGAAGCCCTTGCGACCGAACTTGGAGGTGGCCGAAGCGAGCAGACCGCCGACCAGTCCGTAATAGACCGAATGGATAAGAATCAGCAGGATGACGCCGACGACGTTGACATAGACGACCCAGTAGAGCGTGAGAAAGGCGGTGACAACTCCAAAGCCCCAGCCGCTGCGGAAGCCTTCGCGGAATCCGAGACCGCGAACGCTGGCAAAGAAGAGCGGGACGAAGAAATAGATCAAGAACCACAACGGTGACGGCTCGAAGGCGAGGCTGAAGAACACCGCTGCGAGCAGAAGCAGGATCAGTCTTTGCGGGAACTTGAACTTCATCTAATGATCAGCGGCCGCTCGAGGATGAATCAGACATCAGCGGATCACGACCTGGCGCTTGCCTTTGACGATCTCGCCGATGACCTGCGCCGATACTTTTTGCTGTTTGAAAACGCGCAACGCGGAGTCGGCATCTTTGCGAGCGAGGACGATTGTCAAGCCGATGCCCATGTTGAAGGCGGAAAACATGTCCTCCTCGGAGATATTGCCGCGCTCTTGCATGAAGGTGAAAAGAGGCGGAATGGTCCAGGCGGACTTATCGATCACCGCGGTGCAGTTTTTCGGCAGCACGCGGACAAGGTTGCCAGGGATGCCGCCGCCGGTGATATGTGCGAGGCCGTGGACGGCAACCTTTTCGCGCAGCTTCATGATCGGTTTGAGATAACTGCGATGAACGGCCATCAGGGCTTGCGCCACGGTTTGTTCGAGGCCCGGAATCTGGTCGTCAGGCGACATCTGGAGGGCATCGAAAAAGAGGCGGCGCGCCAGCGAATAGCCATTGGTGTGCAGGCCGGAGGAAGTCAGACCGATGACGATGTCACCCGGTTTGATCTTGCTGCCGTCGACGATTTTGGCGCGATCGACGACGCCGACGATGAAGCCGGCAAGGTCGTATTCGCCTTCGCTGTAGAATCCCGGCATTTCGGCGGTTTCACCGCCGATCAGGGCGCAACCGTTTTCCTTGCAGGCGATGGCCATGCCGCGGACGACCTCGGCGACGACGGCGGGGCTAAGTTTCCCGGTCGCGAAGTAGTCGAGAAAATAGAGCGGACGCGCGCCCATAACGAGGATATCGTTGGTGCAATGATTGACGAGGTCTTGACCGACGGTATGGTGGATGCCGGTCATGAAGGCAAGCTTGAGCTTGGTGCCGACACCGTCGGCGGATGAGACGAGCACGGGGCTTTTCAGCTTCTTGAATTTGCCGTCGTAGAGACCGCCGAAGCCGCCGATGCCGTTTAGGACAGCGGGGTTGTAGGTTTTCTTGACGAGTTGTTTGATGCGTTCGGTGGCCTCATCCCCTGAGGCGATATCGACGCCGGCCGACTTGTACGACAGTCCCTGTCCGCTCACAGCAATTTGTTTCCGTTGATATCCAATTCGAATTTCATTTTCAGGAACTTAGCCGCGTTGCGACACATCACCATACGAGTCAGGAAAATCTCGAAGTATTCCATGACTGAGGCGATTTTGTCGTCGATAGTGATTTCGAGAGTGATCGCCTGATGGTCGGGATCGACGCGCAGGAAGGAGGACTTGGCGCCATAGTTGACGCGATCATGAATGTCGGAGCCGAGTTGCTCAAGATTGCGCACGCGCGAAGAGTGCACGTCGGACTTATCCGCCAGGATGACGGCCGCGGCGATATCGGAGACCGGGAGGATATCCATGTCATCGTGATTGCCGATAGCGGCGGCGACGTCGACGGCTTCCTCCGTGATCATTCCCATTTTGTGCAGCAAGCTGTAAGCGGCCATCGCGCCGGTTTGGGCGTGATACTCGCGGTTGATGGCGTTGCCGATGTCGTGCATGTAGGCGGCGATCGCGGCGAGCTGGCAGATACGCTCGGGCCGGCCGAGGCGTTCGAGCACGTTGAAGGCGATCTTAGAAACGAGCTTGCAGTGGCGCAGGCCGTGTTCGGTGTAGCCTTGCTGGCCGAGGTAGTGATCGGCTTTGACGATCCAGGCGGTGATTTCGTCGTTATGCATCACCTGGTCGATTGTCACCAGCTTTCCGTTGGTCAGAGTCTTATCCATTGGCGGCGTCCCATGCATAGGTGTTGGAAGTTAGCGACAACAAGCGCGTTGTCAAGGTTGATTGTACTTACATCATATCGACCGGATCGACGTCGACCATAACCCGCTGTTTTGCGGTCGATTGGAAGTCCGGCTTGGCCAGGATAGCGCCGAGCATTCGCAGGGCTGTCGTCATGCGGCGGCTCTTAATGAGAATCTGGAAGCGAAAGTAGCTGCGGCGCTTGTGGATCGGCGCCGCGATCGGCCCCTGGACGCGGGCAAGATTTCCGAGAGCGGTCTGAACGGCGTTCTTGAGGTCACGGCTGACCTTGAGGGCGTGGGCGGCGTCGGTGGATTCGACGGCCAGCAGGACGACATGGACGAAGGGCGGAAAGGATAGCTCGAGCCGCTCGGCGATCTCGACTTCATAGAAACCGCGGTAGTTGTGTTCTTGGGCGAGAAGCACGGTTTTGTCATCCGGGTAGAGGGTCTGGAGGATCACCTGGCCGGCGAAGTTGTGGCGACCGGCGCGACCGGAGGCCTGGGTGAGGAGTTGAAAAGTACGTTCGCGGGCGCGAAAGTCGGGCAATTCGAGACTGGTGTCGGCGGTGATGATGCCAACGAGCGCGACATCGGGAAAATCAAAGCCTTTGGCAATCATCTGAGTGCCGAGCAAAATCCGGGCTTGCCCCGACTTGAATTTGTCGTAGATGGCGCGGAAACTTCCCTCTTTGCGGGTGGAATCGAAGTCCATGCGGAGGATGCCGACCTCGGGAAAGGCGCGCCGAAGTTCTTCTTCCATTTTTTCGGTGCCGATGCCGCGATAGAGGAAGAGGTTGCTGCTGCATTTGGGACAGCTATCGGGATAAGGTTGGTCGTAGCCGCAAAGATGGCAAATCATGTTGTGGCGGATTTTGTGGTAAACCAGCGCGATGTCGCAGTTCTGGCAAGTGAGTTTGTGACCGCAAGCGAAGCAGTGTACAGATGGGGCGAAGCCGCGGCGGTTGAGCAGGAGCATGGCCTGCGCTCCGGCGGCAAGGGTCGATTCGATCTGTTCGCGCAGCTCGGCGGAGAGATAACCGTGCCCGCGCTTCTCGAAGCTCTTGCGCAGGTCGACGCGGTGAACGAGCGGCAGCGGGCGGTTGTCGATACGGTTGCTTAGCTCGAGCAGTTGATACTTCGCTGTCTGGGCGTTGTAGTACGACTCGATCGACGGCGTGGCGGAGCCGAGCACAACGGGACAGCCAAGTTGGCGCGCGCGATAAACGGCAAGATCGCGGGCATGATAGCGCGGCGGCGGGGACTCCTGCTTGAAGGAGGCGTCATGTTCTTCATCGACGACGATCAGACCCAATTCAGGAAAGGGGGTGAACAGCGCCGACCGCGGGCCGAGCACGATGCTGATCTGGCGAGTGCGCGCCCTCTGCCAGACTTCAAAGCGCGCCTTGTCGGACATGCGCGAATGGACGAGCGCCAATCTTTCGGCGAAAATCTGTTCAAGTCGATAGTAGAGCGCTTGCGAGAGGCCGATCTCCGGGACCATAACGATGGCCTGGCGACCTGATGCGATCACGGATTTGATGGCTTCGATGTAGACCTCGGTCTTGCCGGAGCCGGTGACGCCATAGAGCAAAAACGGTGCGAATTTAGCGGCGGCAAGCGCGGCGTTGATAGCTTTGACCGCTACGCGCTGCTCTTCATTCAGGTTCACTTCCTTAACCGCGCCGCTGGCTTTCGGTTCGATAAACGGGGCGGCTTCGGCAATCGAGATCAGGCCGGCGGATTCAAGCTGTTCGACTTGCTTTGGCAGAACGCGCGAATGACGTTTGAGTGTGCGCAAATCGGTCGGTCCGTGTTGCGCGAGATACTCCAAGGCACGAGCTGGCGCGGCGGCGGGCACGAAGCCATCTTTGGGTGCATTGAGAAGCCTGACGATCAGACTCGACTCGTCAACGCGTCCGCGGCGTACCTGCCAGTAGGGTGTTACAAGCTGCAGATCAATCAGGCGGCGCAGGTGAGCGGGGCGAAGATGTGTCAGGCGCGACGCCGGCAAGGTGTTGCGTTGACCCAGATGTCTGAGCAACTCTTGAGCGGCCTTGTCGCCGGCGTGTGCAGCAGATTGCAGCGATTGACGCGACGGGACTGACAGGTGTTGCTGTAATCGCGCCGAGAGCGGTTGCGGAAGATAGGATTGGATCACATCGGAAACAGGCGCCAGGTAATAGTCGGAAATAAAGCAACAGAACTCGAGCTCGGAAGGGCTCAAGATGGGTTCGAGATCGGGAAAGGACGCGATCGACTTTACGGGGCCGTCGTAAACAACTCCCGTTGCTATAATGACACCGAGGGCGCTGCGGCGGCCGAGCGGAGCGATGACACGGCGACCAAGGGCATTGTCGGAATCGAAGTCGGCTGGCAGCGCGTAGGTCAGTGGCTTTTTGAGGGAACCAAAGAGGGAGACTTCGACGAGATGCTTTTCGGCGGCCATGCGGGCAATATAGAGCGGGGTCTTAGTGATGACAATCAATTGTCGGGCGGATAAGTGATTTGAAAAAACGGGAGCGCGTCTGCGCTCCCGCCTGTGATGTCTCTTGTTTGGGAAGGACTACGGCTTGGCCTTCGCGGCGGCCTGTTCGGCCTCGGTGCGCATGCCCTTACGCTGATAGAGGATTGAAAGCTGCTCCCAGCAATCCTTGTTGGCATCGTCGACTTCGACGCACTTCTTGTAGGCTTCCAGCGCCTCGGCTTCTTTTTCAGTAAAGAACGAGGTTGTGCCATACCAATACCAGTAGAGGGCGTCGTTCTTCTGCGTTTCGGCGGCCAGTTTGAAGTCGGCGTAGGCCATTTCGTTGAATGATTTGCGCTTCTTTGCCAGGTCTTCCTTGGCGGCCAGCAAAGCGCTGTCTTTGGGCTTCAATTGCAGCAGGCTATCGATCAGGGCGGCGGAGTCGCGCATGGTCGGGCTGGTGGCGTTGCGCATGTTGAGCATACCGCGCTGGAAGCGAATGTCGGCGTTATTGGGATTGATGGCGAGCACGCGTTCCATCGCAGCCGCCAGGCCGTCCATGTCCTGCAAGGATTGATAGCACATCGCCTGATTGATAAAAGCGGCTTCGGCATTGAGCGAGTCGAGTTCACCGAATTCGCCGTAGTAGCGGGCGGCTTTCGCATAATCCTTGGCCTCGAAGCAGACATTAGCGAAGTCGTAGACCATGCGCGCGTCTTTGGGATTTAACTGATAGCTGCGCTCATAGTTCTTGATCGCTTCCTGCGGATTGCCGAGTCTTTCCTCGACCAGCGCGAGGTTGGTCCAGACGCCGGCGACGGTATCATCGATGACGACGCAGTCGCTGAAGGCGCCCTTGGCCTTGGCAATAAGCTGTTGCATCATGTCAGAGTCTTTTGCTTTAAGCGAATCGTCGGTAGCCGAGGCAACCACGGCTTTCAGCGAGTCGGCGACGCGAAGGTTGGCGACGCCGACATCGAAGTTCTTTTTCAGTTCCGAGATGCGGGTGTCGCGAATCTGCTTGGCCATATTGTCTTTTTCGCAACGCTTTTGGAGTTTCTTGTCCCCGGTTTCGGAGGCACGGGCACAGACTTCCTCGAACTTCTTGAACTCGACCATCATGTCGGCGAAGCGGGCGCGCTCGGCGTGGATCAGGCCGAGGTAGAAATGGGCTTCGACGGGATCCGGGTAATTGGTGACGGCCTCTTTGAGCAGTTCTTCGGCGCGATCAAAGTCTTTATCTCGTTGCGACAAATAGATTTTTGCCGATCGGACGAGGGCATCGTAGGGTAAGGCGGCCTTTTCTTCCGCCAGGCCGGTGACTCCCAGGATTAGCAGCAAAATCAAACCTGTTGTCAGGATACGCTTCATTCAGACTCCTCCTCTTCGTGACGAAAGTCACAAACAATCGTCGGAAGCTAATGCCTGCCTGCAGGCATGTCAAAGAAATAATCAGCCATTGAAACGCACGCGGAAGCGCAGCACGGTCTCCTTGTCGGCCGGCGCGGGCACGCTGAATTCCACCAGTCGCGCGTTTTTCTTGATGTATTCGGCGTTGGCTTCGAGAATCTGCCAATCGCCCCAAAGGTTGTAGCGCACGGCAATCGTGACGGCGTCGGTCTTGCGATTGCGGATTTTGACTTCGATGGTTTCCTCATGGACACGGTCGGAAATCCGGCGCGATTCGACGACGGCGGTTTCGCCGACGATGTCGAAGGCGTTGCCGACCTTGAGTTCGACCTCTTCGTTGCGCGGGGTATGGTCGATCATATCTTCGCCGAGAAATTCTTCGGAGCCGTCGCTGTCGGATTTCGTGAGCCGCACCTTTCCCGCCGGCAGCGGCATACCGAGACCGCTCTCCTGCGAGTTCTTGAAGGCGACCACGACGTTAACATCGGTCATGCCTTGATAGGCGTTGTAGCGGTAGATTTTGCGCACCGGCGTGGAGGCCGGTTCGAAGAGGCTGACCTGCTTGGTCTCGTTGTTGGCGATGGTGGTTGGACGGCCAAGCGTATAGAGGTGGTATTCGAAGAACGCCTTTTCTTCGAAACCGGGCGCGGCCATCGCGGCCATCCGCTCGTCCATCATTCCCTTGGCCAGCGGCCGTTGCTGGACGCGGTTGACGTCACCGGCGACCAGTTTGAGTTTGGCATCCCGATAGGTTTTCCCAGACCGATTGTCGAGCGAAACCCAGCCGCTGAGGCGGAGGTTCTTGTCATCCTTATCGAGAGCTGCGATGTACTCGGCGTGCCAGCCGATGTTGGAGGTCAAGTAGCTGACCTCGGCTTCTTTCTTGCCGGAAACATCGCTGGAGATCTGCCATTCCAGGGTTGGAACGACTATCAAGCCCTCGGGGAGCTTGGGCGCGGTGACAGTGAGCATCTCGAGTTGATTAATCAGGCGGACTGAGCCGTTGTCGAGCTGCAGTACGAGATACCCGGAAGACGAGGACAGGAACTTGCCGGAAACGACGTCGCCGTTCTTGAGCACGATGTCAATGGAATTGCCGAGGTACTTCTGGAGAATCTTGTCGGCCGAGACAAGGTCGTACTGGAAATTCTGTTCGAGTAGTTCAACGCGATCATTGGAGCCCAAGCGGAAATGAACTGACGTCGGATCGATAAAGGCGGCGACATCGGTCATACTCAGGCGGTTAATCCCCTTCTGCAGGTCGAGGGAGCGGCCCTCCTTCACGAGGGCCAGATCGTTATTGTAGACGGTGATGGCTACGTCGTCGGCAACCGCGGCGGCGGTGGCGAGCACGAGAGTCAGAAAGAGAGCGAGCTTGAACATATTGCTTTCTCCTCATTGTACACTATTGACGGGACAAATATCCCGGCGGTCGCGGCAACACTGTATTCCCGGCGCACGCGGCCGCTTGGCTTTCTTGATATGAAATACAAACAGGAGCAGCAAGATATTCCCGGAGCCACGGCAAGCCGCAGCGACCGAATTCCGACGATAGTAGTCCACAATTGAGTGTAGGGGGCTAAATGCAGCATAGGTTTAGGAGGAGATGCTCGAAAACAAGAACGACCGTATCCAAACTGAAGGAGACTTACTAGGCGAACCTGATGAACGGGCGATGAAGAGGAGTCAGGGGCTCAGTTCTTGGGACTCTCGGAGCGGCTCGGTCGCGGGTCGTGATCGAGCACGCGCCGGATACCCTCGAGCAGTTCCTGCATCTGGAAGGGCTTCTGAATGAAACCGGCGGCGCCGTACTCTTTGAGGGTATCGCCGATGTTTTCTGCGTAACCCGAGAGGAACACCACCTTGACATTGGGATTGACGCGGCGCAATTCGGCGAGGGTATCGATGCCGTTGAGCCGCGGCATGATCATATCAAGGATAACCGCGTCGATTGAGGCATGCGCCGTGCGATAGAAATCGACGGCATCGGCGCCATTCTCGCAGGTAAACACCTTGTAGCCAGCGCGGGAAAGGATGCGCTCAGCCAGATTGCGGACGACGGTTTCATCGTCGACGACGAGGATACGCTCGCGCCCATCGGTTTCGCGCTCGAGAGTCTGCGGCGGTCGGGGCGACTCGGTGGTTTCGAAGACGGGTAGATAGAGCGTGAAGCTCGAGCCTTTGCCGACCTGGCTCTTGACCTCGACACAACCCTTGTGATTGCGAACGCAGCCATAGACGCCGGCAAGTCCGAGGCCGGTGCCCTGCCCTTGTTCTTTGGTGGTGAAGAAAGGATCGAAGATGTGGCCGATGAGGGCTTCGTCGATCCCGGTGCCGGTGTCGTGGACGGAGAGAGCGATGTAATCGGTGACTGACGTTTCCAGGCCGTGACGTCGGCAGAAATCCGCATCGAGTTGTACGTTCTCGCTGCGGAACGTCAGCAGGCCGCCCTCGGGCATGGCGTCGCGGGCGTTGACGCAGAGGTTGAGAACGGCGCTCTGGATTTGCGAGGGATCGCCCTTGGTGGTTGCGATCTCGGCGTGGAGTTCGCTGCGGATTTCGATGCGGCGATCGATCGTGTGTTCGAGAATGCGAGTGACTTCCTTGACCGTACCGTGCAAGTCGACGGGAACAGCAAGATAGTTGCCCTTGCGGGCGAACGCGAGGAGCTGGCCAGTAAGGTCGGCGGCCCGAGTCGCCGCCCGGACGATTTCATCGGCGTAATCTTTGGAGCGCTGATCGGAGCCGGATTCGGCGACGATCAGTTCCGCGAAGCCGCGAATCCCCGCCAGCAGGTTGTTGAAATCGTGCGCGATGCCGGAAGCGAGGCGTCCGACGGCTTCCAGTTTGTGCGATTGGCGCAAGCGACCTTCGAGATCGACTTCGCGCGAGATGTCGCGTTTGACGAAGACGAGGTTTACGATTTTTCCACCGTCGCCGCGGATGGGCGATACGGCCAGCTCTTCGTCGTAGGTATCGTTGTTAGCGCGCTGGTTGCGATAGCGCCCGACCCAGGGTTCGCCCATCTGCACCAGCGGCCAGAGTTCTGCGAAGGCGCGGTTGCCCTCGAAGGTGGCAAAGAAGCTGCGGACGAGGCGGCCGATAGCACTACTGCGGGCGAAACCGGTGAGGCGTTCAAAGGCAGCGTTGGCATAGATGATGCGACCGTCGATATCGGTGATGACCATGCCTTCGACGGCCTGATCGACGGCGGCGGCCATTTGCGCGCGCTCGATTTCGACGGCACGGCGATCGGTGATATCGCGGGAATTGACAACGATGGCGCGGACATCAGGGACATCGAGCATATTGCGGCCGACCGACTCGAGAATGCGCGGCGAGCCGTCGCGGTGGCGGACACGGACTTCGAGCGAGAATTCGGCGCGCGGATGGTTAATGACCGTGAGAAACGCGCGGTTGAGCTTGCGGAGTTCGCGGTGATCGACCTTGTCGATGATCGTGCGGCCCACGATCTCGCCGGGGCTGTAGCCGAGAATGCGCGCGGTTGAGGGGCTGGTGTAAGTTACGCAGCCGCGCTCATCGAAGAGCATGATGATGTCGGATGAACTTTCGATCAGGGCGCGGAAACGCTCTTCGCGATGGTGGAGGGCTTCTTCGGCACGGACGCGATCGGTAATGTCGGCAATGAACCCTTCGAGGGCGACGACATTGCCTTTGTCATCGCGCAGGGCTGAGCCCTGTTCCCAGACCCACTTGATCTCCCGGTTGCGGCTGACGATGCGGTAGGTCATGCGGTAGCGTCGGTTCTTCGTGACGCCTTCCTGAACCTCCTGCCAAACGAAGTCGCGGTCGTCGGGGTGAATCAGGTCATTGTAGGAAAGCACAGACGAGTTGATTAACTCGGTCGTGGAGTAACCTGTGAGTTCGAGGCAGCCGTCGCTGATGTACTCCATGGTCCAATCGCGGTCATTGCGGCAGCGGTAGGCCATGCCGGGGAGATTACCAAGGAGCGCCGCGGCGGCGCGCTGGGCTTCACGGGCAGCAGCTTCGGCTTGTTTTCTCTCAGTGATATCCTCAAAGACAGCAACGAAGTACCCGGGTTCCGGGCTGTAGGCGGAAATCGTGTACCAGCGGTCAAGTTCACGGGAATAATCTTCCTTGCGCAGTGTGCCGCCGTGAAGGGCGATGTCGCCGTAGACATCGATCCACTTTTGCGGGGCCGATTCGATTCCGGGGAGGATCTCAGTAACGCGGCGGCCAATCACCTGATCGCGAGCGAGGCCGGTCATGCGCTCGAAGGCCGTATTGACTTCGAGGTACTCGTAATCGACCGGGTGACCCGAGTCATCGACAATGACTTTGTGATAGGCGCAGGCGTCGATCAGGTTGTCGAACAGCGAGCGATACTTGGCTTCGCTTTCGCGGATGCGATCGGCCGCGAGTTTGCGGCCTGTGACCACTTCGGTGAACATGATGATGCCGCCGATGGCACCGCCGGAGGTTCGCCAAGGACAGATGAACCAGCGCACCCAATCGGTGGAACCGTCTTGGCGCACGAACTTGTCTTCTTCGCAAGAGAGTGATTCGCCGGCGAGACAACGCTGATGAATGTCCTTCCAGTCCTGCTGGATTTCGGGGAAGACTTCGTAGTGGGTGTAGCCGACGACCTGGCGTTCGCCGAGATTATAGTCGTGCAGCCAACGCGTGGTCGCAAAGAGATAGCGCATCTGGCGATCGAAGATGGCGACGGCGGCGGGCGTATGTTCAAAGACCAGCCGCAGGTGTTCCGCAGTTTCCTTGAGGGCTTCCTGCGCCCGGTACTGCTCCGTCACATCGAAGATCGTAGAATAAAGATAGCGGTGACCATCAGATTCAAAGGGACTTGAGTAGACGTGGACTTTGCGGACTTGCCCGTCGGCGAGCCGATGTTCGAAGTAGAACTGATTCCGGTGTTCTGAGTTGGCGGCGGACATGCAGGCGTGGACTTCCGCGGGTGGAAGCTGGTTAATATCGGTGATGCGCATGCTCTTGAGCTGCTCAGAAGTGTAGCCGTAGAAGTTCACCGCAGATTGATTTGCATCGATGATACAACCGCTGGCCGGATCGATCACGAGTTTGACTGCCTCATTTTGCTCGAACATCTGACGGAAGCGCTGTTCGCTGGCGCTGAGCTGGTCCACGGTGCGGACCTGCTGGCGTAGTTGCGCCAATTGCGTTCCGAAGCAATCGAGGATTTCGAGCAGGCGCGTATCGATCTCGAGGAGTGCGCGAGAGTAGAGGCCGACGATGCCGACGCGGCGTCCGTGCGCGGCGATGGGAAACCACAGGGCTGTCTGCAAGCCGATGCTTTCCGCCAGATGGCGGCGCTCGGGAATCTCACCGGCCAGGAGATTGGCCGACCAGGCGGGCTCGCCGCCGAGCCAAACCTTGGTCAGCATGGCGCGCGACTCGGAGATCTCAAGCGAACCGGAGAGAGCCCGGTACTCGTCGCGTTGAGGGACTTCCGGGGCGATCCAGAGAGACGAAAGCTGCAGCCGGTGGTTAGAGCTGTCAAGCTGCCAAAACTCGGCTATCTCCCAACCAAGATTGAAGGCCAACGTTTCGAGGATCTTGTCGATTGAAACGGTGTCGCCTTTGACTGAAGAGAGGACATTGATGACCTTGAGCAAGGTCTGAAGATACAGCTCCTGGCGCGCGTTTTCACCGGCGCAAACCGGATCGAGCACCACGAGAATTCTCTCGCCGTTGGGAGTGTCGACGAGGTTACCGGCCTCTGAAATCAACTGGGGCGGTCTGCCTGGCGGCTGCAGTTTGTAGTCTAAGTGATAAGCCGTGCCGGAATGGACCAGAGTGGTGAACGCGCTGTGTACGGCGGACTTTTCTTCGCCGGTAAGACGAGCGAGCCGAAGGGCAGGTTCTTGCTGCAAGTGTTCGAGCGAGGAATGACAAATAGCAACTGAGGCGTGATTGGCGTACTCCAGCGTGCGCCCATCCCGCGAAAAGAGGAGGATGCCCTCTTGCAGATTTTCGAGGACCTGGTAAATCTTGTCACCCGCAAGTCGCAGATTCGTGATTCGGGTTGGCGAAAGGGCTTACAGGGTGTCGGTGAAGTTTGAGATGCCCGGATTTGCCAACTTTTGTGTCATAGAATGAGTATCGGCGCGGTTTACGGGAGGGTTAGGAATAATCGGCAGTGAATTACCGCGGTCAACAGAGGCGACGGAGTCTGTTTCGCAATGGAACAGCCGGTCGAGATGAATTACGGCCACGCGGCTTCAGACGGATTTGGCGCGTTGCCACTCTTCTTCCATTTGAGCCAGCGTCGCCGCTTTGAGGGACAGGCCGCGCGCGGAAAGCGCGCGCTCCATCTTCGAAAAGCGATCAGAGAATTTCTGAATGGTCGCGTTGAGGCAAGTTTCCGGTTCGGCCTGGATGTGGCGGGCGAAGTTGACCAGCGAAAAGATGAGATCGCCGAGTTCTTCCCTGATCGCGGCGGTGTCGTTCCCGGCGAGCGCCTCGCGAAACTCGGCCAGCTCTTCGTCGATCTTGTCGAAGATTTCTTCGGCGCGCTCCCAGTCAAAGCCGAACTGAGCGGCTTTCTCCTGGACGCGATAGGCTTTGAGGAGCGCGGGCATCGTTTTCGGGACGCCTGCCAGCACTGTCGCTTGCGACTCGCCGTTCCCGCGTTTTTCGATCTTGATTGCCTCCCAGTTCTTCTTGACGTCGTCGGCGGACTTGACAGTCGTATCACCGAAAACATGGGGGTGGCGTTCGATCATCTTGCGGCTGATCAATTCAACGACGTCGCGGATGTCGAAGTGGCCTTTCTCGGCGGCGATTTCCGCCTGAAAGACGATGTGGAGGAGCAGGTCGCCGAGCTCTTCCTTGAGGCGACTATAGTCGCCTGCCTCGCCAGCCTCAATGGCCTCGTAGGTTTCCTCGATCATGTACGGGAGCAGCGACTGGGTGGTTTGCTCACGATCCCAGGGACAGCCGCCGGGAGCGCGGAGAGTTTCAAGGATATTGACGAGATGGTCAAAGGCCGGGCCGGCTGGACGCACTGAATTCTCCTTCGAAAAGACCGATCAAGGAAGGGGCAATATAGAAGCGAACCGCGACGCCGGCCAAGCGTTTTAATATGATCTTGACATGGGTTGGGCATCACCTATACTCAGGGTTCCATTTTTCGGAAAGTGATTATGAGCGAACAAGAAATCCCGAAGCAATACAGCCCGTTTGGTGTCGAAGAGCGGATTTACCGCGACTGGCAGGAGAAGGGGTATTTTCACGCCGACGCGCAGTCCAAGAAGCCGACGTACACGATTGTGATTCCGCCGCCGAATGCGACGGATGTTCTTCATCTCGGCCATGCCCTGAATAACTCGTTGCAGGATATCATGATCCGCTGGCAGCGGATGCAGGGGCGCGAGGTTTGCTGGCTTCCGGGAACCGACCATGCGGGAATCGCAACTCAAGTGGTGGTTGAGAAGCTGCTGGTGAAGGAGAAGACTTCGCGACGCGAGGTGGGCCGCGAGCAGTTTGTCAAGCGGGTGTGGGAGTATGTAACTTCGAAGAAGACCCGGATCGTGGAGCAGTTGCAGAAGATGGGCTGTGCCTGCGATTGGTCGCGCGAGCGGTTTACGCTCGACGAGCAGCTCTCGGAAGCGGTGAAGGAGGTCTTCATCCGGCTTCATGAGAAGGGCCTGATCTACAAGGGCAAGTATATCGTCAACTGGTGCCCGCGCTGCCAGACTTCCCTCTCGGATGACGAAGTTGAGCACCTGGACCGTGTGTCCAAGCTGTATCACATTCGCTACAAACTCAAGGGGCAGGATATCTATCTGACGGCAGCGACAACGCGCCCGGAAACGATGCTGGGCGACACGGCACTGGCCGTCAATCCGAAGGACGAGCGCTACCAGCAATATATCGGCAAGACGGCAATTCTGCCGATACTCGACCGCGAGCTGGCAATTATCGCCGATGACTACGTCGACCAGGAGTTCGGCACGGGTGTGGTGAAGATCACGCCGGCACACGACCCGAACGATTTCGATATCAGTTTGCGCCACGATCTGGAAAAGATCAACATCCTGAACCCCGACGGAACTCTGAACGAAAACGCCGGCAAGTTCAAGGGGCTGGATGTAAAGACCGCGCGCAAGGAAGTGCTCGACGAGTTGGAGAAGAAGGGGCTGCTGGCGAAGATGGACGACTACTCGCACTCCGTCGGCATCTGTTATCGTTGTTCGACGGTGGTTGAGCCTTACTTGTCCGAGCAGTGGTTTGTGCGGATGAAGCCGCTGGCAAAGCCGGCGATCGAGGCGCTCAAGAATGGACAACTGCATTTCCACCCGGATCATTGGTCGAAGACCTACCTCTACTGGATGGAGAACATTCGCGACTGGTGTATTTCGCGCCAGTTGTGGTGGGGGCACCGGATCCCGGTGTACTACTGCCGCGATTGTAACGAAGAGATGGTATTGAAAGAGGCGCCGAACAAGTGCCGCAAGTGCGGGTCAGGAGAAATCTTCCAGGAAGAAGATGTACTCGACACGTGGTTTTCCTCGTGGTTGTGGCCGTTTTCGACGTTCGGTTGGCCGCAGGACGCGGCGGACTTGAAGAAATTCTACCCGACGAATTCCCTCTTCACGGCGAGCGAGATCATTTTCCTGTGGGTGGCACGGATGGTGATGGCGGGTTACGAGTTTACGGGAAAGCTGGTCTTCAGCGACGTTTACATCCACGGGACGGTGCGCGACGCCCAGGGGCGGAAGATGTCGAAGTCGCTCGGCAACGGGATTGACCCGATCGAGGTGATCAACGAGTACGGGGCGGACAGCCTGCGGCTGTCGCTGATCTTGTCGACACCGGAGGGCCAGGACCCGAATATCGCGATGAACACGTTCGAACTGGGACGGAATTTCGCGAACAAGCTGTGGAATGCCTCGCGGTTTATCATGTTGAATCTCGGCGACGAGATTAGCGAAGGCGAGTTGGCGAAGCTGGAAGTCAAACCCGGCATGCCGATGATGGACCGGTGGATCTTGTCGCGGCTGAACGAAACGGAGAAGAAAGTCTCCGAGCAGTTGCACGATTTCAAGTTCAATGCCGCCGCGAAGCTGCTCTATGAATTCGTCTGGCATGACTACTGCGACTGGTATATCGAATTGGTGAAGCCTCGGCTTTACAGCGACACCGATCCTGAGGACAAGCTGCTGGCCAAGCGGGTGACGGGGTACTGCCTCGACAACATCCTGAAGATGATGCACCCGTTTGCGCCGTTTATCACCGAAGAGATCTGGCACTTGCTGCACAAACTGCCGGCGGGCGAGAAGTCGATCCTGCTGCAGTCGTATCCGAGCGCCGACGAGAGCCTGATTGACGAGCAGTTGGAAGAGATGATGCAGAAGTTGCAGCGCGTCGTGAATGCGGTGCGCAATATTCGGGCGACGATGAATGTGCCGCCGTCGAAGAAGGCGGAAGTGCACTTGAAGATCAGTGATCCGGAGTTGGCGAAGATAATTGAAGACAATCAGAACTACATCCTTAACCTGGGTCGAATCGAGAAGCTGGTGCTGGGTGCGGATCTGAAGAAGCCGCAGTTGTCGGCATCGGCGGTGATACCACAAGTAGAGGTTTACATACCCCTGGCTGGACTGATTGACGTCGACACCGAACGCAAGCGCCTGCAAAAAGAACTGGAAAACGTGACCGGCCTTCTGGACAAGACGCGGCTGAAACTGGCGAATCGGGATTTTGTCGAACAGGCGCCGAAGCAGGTGGTCGAGCAACAGCAGGCCAAAAAGCGCGAATACGAAGAGATTGTGGAGAAAATCAACGCAAATCTGGAGCAGTTGCTGGGGTGGTGAAGTAGATCACCATCTGGAGGTGCTTGCTCAGAAGAGCGTTACGTAGACGTCTCCGCCCTCCAGTTCGACTACAAAAGTCTTCAGTTTCGCCCATGGTTCATTAAGACATTCCCCGGTAGTAATATCATAGCGCCAGCCATGGGCGGGGCAGGTGATGATTTTGCCTTCGCGCCGGCCGTGAGCAATGGAGGCGCGCATGTGCTTGCAGTCAGCCTCGATGGCGTGAAGCTCGCCGTTGACACGAAAGAGGGCGATATTGCGCGCCAGGACGCGCAAGGTCTTGACCTCCCCCTCTTTGAGGTCCGATTCGCGGCAAAACTTCATACGCATTAAGAAAAATCCTCTCCCTGCGAGAACCGGAATGAAATCTATAGTCATTGAACTGGGAAGCAACGGGATAAATCCCCTGCAATCGATAGTCGATGCATTTGTCGATCACGCGGCGGCGTAACAAGTTCTGAGACAGTGTTTTATGCTCATTTTGGGTGCCGCCGATTTCGACATTTAGGGATCAATTAAGTCAAAATTCGACGAACGAGACCTATGACGCACCGACCGAGCGGCATATCTACTTGTCAGATAGACAATTGCGAGGCGTTCGAATTAGCCATAAGCGTCAAAAACACCTTGACAAAACTCTGATTTTGCGGTTCTTTTGAAAGCAGATAATTCGGTACTTCACAAGTACTATTCAAAGATTGCATTTTGAAGAATAGCTGAGAACTTCTGGGCAGGAGGTGAATCGAGCGAGCAGTGGTTAGCCGGTGAGGAGCACTCACAGAAACGATGTGTTCTGCCCGGCAAGGTCTGCGCGTGAAGATTCATGGGACTGGAACGAGGAGGAATGGTCGAATAGACAGGTAACGCGCATTTGGTCGATACGCATCAGATTAAGTTCTCTCAATTCTATTGCACGTTTGCCTCGCTGTGAGACTCTTCATAATCGTCCCCAAGAGACAAGTATCGGTATGGCGCCTGCATGGCGGACGAGTGTCTGCTGCAGCGCCGGTCGCAAGAGTGCGACAAACGTCAACTATGAAGAAGAAAAACACACATATAGGCCTCGTCAGAACCTTTGACATTGGCAGGAGTACGTTATGGACCGGCTGTTACTGAGACTAACGGTCATTATCGCCATGGGACTGATTTCACTGGGCGCGATGAATTCGGCGCAAGCGCAGCTCATCGTCATTGACGCCCCGGAAGATTCGTCATTTATCGACCCCAACTATGAGCCCCCGTCGGGATACACGATTCCGAAACTGGGCGGCGGAAACCCGACGGCGCTGGAGTCGCAGACGGGCGATCCGACGCTGACGATTTCGCAGTTAATCTGCGGACCGGTAGTGTGCGCCTACGTTGACGTGATCGGCTCGAACGGTTTTACGATTTCCGGATTGAATGCCGACAGCTTCTGCGTGAAGCAAGACGGGGTGACGATTCCCTCGTTTACGGTCCAGCAGTTGACAGCCGACTCGTGCAAGACCTCAGTCTGTTTTGTCGTCGATGTAAGCGGAAGTATGTCGGAAGACAACCGCCTCGACTCAGCGAAGGCGGCGATGCACCGTTACGTCAACAACATGGATGCCTTTGACCGCGTGGCGATTGTGCCCTACTCAAATTGTATCGGCACGGTGACTAACTTCACCTCGAACAAGACGACGTTGCACAACGCGATCAATGCGCTGAACGCAAACGGATTCACGGCCTGTTACGATGGAATTTACCGCGGCGTCCAATTGACGACTTTCGAGTTGGGCAGCAAAGCGGTGATTGCTTTTACCGACGGTTTGGAGAATCGCAGTCAGTTCTGCAGCCAGCCGCCGGACGGTATCTCGGACGGGACGTACGCCGACGATTCGACATTGATCTGCAATCTGGCCAACTCGGGCGGCGTGCCGATCTACACGTTTAACCTGGGGCCGATCGACTACACGTACTACAACCCGATTGCGCTGCAGAAATTCTCCAATGCCACGGGCGGCTTCTGGAGCCACGCGGCGACGAGCGCCGACGTTGACTCGGTCTATACCCTGATCAAGCAAAGACTGTGCAGCCGTTACTACATCTGTTATGACAATCCGGATACGATCCAGAACGGCCAGACGCACGCAACGATCATCTGCAAGAAGGATGGCGCCAATTGCACGCCGTGTGATACAGCCTACTGTACCGAAACTGATCCGCCGGATCCGACGCGGACTCCTCCGACGATCAGCCTGGGCGACACCTGCCAGGTGCCGACCAATAATCTGACGATCTGCACCTACGTGGATGATGACGACACACCGCCGGCCAGTTTGGTCGTGAATCTGTTCTACCGGTTCAATGGCGATGTCAGCTACACGTCAGTTCCGATGACGTATAACGCGGGGGACAGCACATTCTGTGCGACATTGCCGGCAAACCTACTTGCCTGCAAAACATTGCTGCAATACTACACGACCGCCTCGGACGGTCAGACGACGGTCTCCGATCCGGCCGTAAATCCACAGGGCAATCCGTACGAAGTGGATATTTGCCCGAACCTACCGCCGGTCGCGAATGCCGGCAGCGATTCCACGCTGTTCCAATGCACGCCGGCGCCGATTTGTATCACGGCGTCCTGCAGCGATCCGGACGGCAATCTTTCCACCTGTCAGCTCGTGAGCGGGCCGGGGACGTACAACGGCTCAGCGATTTGTTTCACGCCTGCGGGAGCCGGGGTTTACACCCTGGTACTCAAGGCGACGGATGCCTGTGGCGCGACGGACTATGACACCTCGGTGGTGACGGTATCGATCAACCAGCCGCCGGTGGCAAACGCAGGTCCCGATTCGACGTTATCGCAGTGCGGCGCTTCGCCGGTATGCATTCCGGCCTCGTGCAGCGACCCGGACGGCAATCTTTCGACCTGCCAGCTCGTGAGCGGGCCGGGGACGTACGACGGCACGAACATCTGCTTCACGCCGCCGTCGACCGGCATCTACTCTTTCGTGATCAAGGCGACGGACGCCTGCGGCGCGACCGATTACGACACGACGGTTGTCAATGTGACCCAGAACCAGCCGCCGGTGGCTAACGCAGGTGCTGATTCGAGTGTGTTCCAGTGCGCGCCGGCGCAGATCTGCTGGCCGGCGAGCTGCAGCGACCCGGACGGAAACCTCTCGACCTGCCAGTTGGTGAGCGGACCGGGAACGTATAATGGCACGAATATATGCTTCACGCCGGCAAGCTCCGGCGCTTACACATTCGTGTTAAAGGCGACCGATGCCTGTGGCGCGACGGACTTCGACACGGCCGTTGTCACGGTGACAATCAACGCGGCACCGGTAGCGAATGCCGGAAACGACTCGACGCTGGCGCAGTGCGCGCCCGCGCAGATCTGTTGGCCGGCCTCGTGCAGCGATCCCAATAGCAATCTCTCGACCTGCCAGTTGGTGAGCGGGCCGGGTACCTATAACGGCACCAATATTTGTTTCACTCCGGCAGCAACCGGCATCTATACGTTCGTCCTCAAGGCGACGGATGCCTGCGGCGCGACGGACTACGACACTTCGGTGATCAATGTTACGCTGAATCAGGCGCCATTAGCAAACGCGGGCAACGATTCGACGCTGTTCCAATGCGCTCCGGCCCAGATTTGCTGGCCGGCTTCATGCACCGACCCGAACAGCAACTTGTCAACCTGCGAGTTGGTGAGCGGACCGGGGACTTACAACGGAACGAATATCTGTTTCACGCCGGCGGCATCAGGTATTTACACTTTCGTGCTGAAGGCTACGGATGCCTGCGGGGCGACAGATTACGATACCTCGGTTGTCAATGTGACGATCAATCAAGCGCCGGTGGCCAATGCGGGTAATGACTCGACTCTGTTCCAGTGTACCCCGGCGCAGATTTGCTGGCCGGCTTCGTGCTCTGATCCGAACGGCAACTTGTCGACTTGCGAGTTGGTGAGCGGCCCGGGCACCTATAATGGAACGAATATCTGCTTTACGCCGGCGACGTCGGGGATCTACACTTTTGTGCTTAAGGCTACCGACGCATGTGGAGCTACCGATTATGACACTTCGGTGGTAAATGTCACGGTCAATGTAGCGCCAATTGCCGATGCAGGCCGCGACTCGACGCTGGCGCAGTGCGCGCCCGCGCAGATTTGTTGGCCGGCCTCGTGCAGCGACGCGAACGGCAACTTGTCGACGTGTCAGTTGGTAAGTGGACCGGGGACCTATAACGGGACCAACATCTGCTTCACGCCGGCGGCGTCTGGCGTGTACACGTTCGTGCTCAGCGCGACGGATGCTTGTGGAGCGACAGACTATGATACCTCTGTAGTCACGGTCACGCTCAACCAGGCTCCGGTGGCAAATGCCGGGAACGACTCGACGGTCGCGCAGTGTGCGGCGGCGCAGATTTGCTGGCCGGCCTCTTGCAGCGATCCGAACGGCAATTTGTCGACCTGCCAGCTGGTGAGCGGCCCGGGGACGTACAACGGGACAAACATCTGCTTCACGCCGGCGAGTTCCGGGGCTTACACCTTCGTGCTTCAGGCAACGGATGCTTGCGGTGCCACCGATCTTGACACAGCAGTCATTACGGTCACGATCAACCAGGCGCCGGTTGCTAATGCCGGCAATGATTCGACGCTGTTCCAGTGTACTCCGGCGCAGATCTGCTGGCCGGCTTCGTGCTCTGATCCGAACGGCAACTTGTCGACCTGCCAATTGGTGAGCGGGCCGGGTACTTACAACGGAACGAATATCTGCTTCACTCCGGCGGCGTCGGGTGTTTACACCTTTGTGCTCCAGGCCACAGATGCCTGCGGTGCAACCGACCTTGATACCGCCGTGGTAACGGTAACTCTCAACCAGGCTCCGATCGCGACCGCCGGCAACGACTCAACGGTGTTCCAGTGCGCGCCGGCCCCGATTTGCTGGCCCGCCTCTTGCACAGATCCGAACGGCAATCTTTCGACCTGCCAATTGGTGAGCGGTCCGGGCACCTACAACGGGACGAACATCTGCTTTACCCCGGCGAGTGGCGGCGTATACACCTTCGTGTTGCGCGCCACGGATGCCTGTGGAGCGATGGATTACGATACGGCCGTCGTGACCGTGAATGTTAATCAACCTCCGATGGCAGCGTTGGGCAACGACTCGACCGTGTTCCAGTGCGGCGCGAGCCCGATTTGTATTCCGGCCTCTTGCAGCGATCCAGACGGCAATCTCTCGACTTGTCAATTGGTGAGCGGTCCGGGCACCTACAACGGTTCGAGCGTTTGCTTCACGCCGGGCGGTGCGGGCATCTACACCTTTGTCCTGCGCGCGACGGACGCTTGCGGCGCGATGGATTACGATACTGCGGTCGTGACGGTGGCGGTGAATAATCCGCCGGTTGCCAATGCGGGAAGCGATTCAACGCTGTTCCAGTGCACGCCGGCACAGATTTGCGTCAGCGCCGGTTGCAGCGATCCGGACGGCAACCTGACAAATTGCGAACTGACTTCGGGCCCGGGAACGCTGAACGGCGGCGGGATCTGCTTCACGCCGGCAGCCTCGGGTATCTACACGTTCATCGTGAAGGCGACGGATGCGTGCGGATTAACCGACTTTGATACCTCGGTCGTGAATGTCACGATCAACCAAGTTCCGGTGGCGAACGCGGGATCAGATACGACGCTGTTCCAATGCGCGCCGGCGCCGATCTGCATCACAGCTTCCTGCAGCGATCCGAACGGCAACCTGGCAAGCTGCCAGTTGATCAGCGGTCCGGGAACGTATAACGGCTCGCAGATTTGTTTCACGCCGGCCGCGAGCGGCAACTACATGTTTATCCTGCGCGCGACCGATGCCTGCGGAGCGATCGATGACGATACGTCCTATGCAAACGTGACATTGAATGCGGCGCCGCTGGCGAACGCCGGCCGCGATTCGACGCTGTTCCAGTGTGCCCCGGGAGAGATTTGCTGGCCGGCTTCCTGCAGCGATGCGAACGGCAACTTGTCGACGTGCCAGTTGGTAAGCGGTCCGGGAACTTATAACGGCACGAGTATCTGCTTCACACCAGCCGGAGCGGGAGTCTACACATTCGTCCTCCAGGCGACAGACGCCTGCGGCGCGACGGATTTGGATACCTCGGTCGTGACCGTGACCGTGAACCAGCCCCCGGTCGCAGTTTGTCACGGCGATACGACGGTGTTTGCCTGCAACGCCAATCAGATTTGCATACCGGGATTCTCGGCGAGCGATCCGAACGGCAATCTGAGCGCTACCACGGTAACCGGCGGCACACTGAACGGCAACCAGGTGTGCCTGACGCCGGTAGCGGGACCGAACGTGATTCGGCTGATCGCCACTGATGCCTGCGGCTTGGCCGATACGTGCGAGACCACTGTAACGGTCGTAATCAATACAGCACCGGTGGCGAATGCCGGTCCAGACCAGAATTTGCCGTGCCAGGCTCCTGCGCAGCAGATTTGCTGGCCGGCGAGCTGCAACGACGCCAACGGCAATCTTTCGACCTGTGAATTGGTGTCGGGTCCGGGAACTTACAATGGCTCGCAGATTTGCTTCACACCGGCAAGCAGCGGCAACTTCACCTTCGTGCTAAAGGCGACCGATGCCTGTGGCGCAACAGATTTCGACACGGCGGTTGTGACCGTGCGCCTGAACGCGGGGCCAAGCGTCTCGGTTGACGCGACCGACACGACGCTATTCTGCTCCGACCTCGGTGCCTCGCAGTTGTGCGTGCCGTTCACGTACAGCGACCCGGATGGAAACGTCCAGACCGTGAGTGTTTCGCCGTCGCCCGCGAGCCTCAATTATGCGAACGGCAGCGGCATGTTCTGCTTCACGCCGCCGTCGAGCGACGGGCAATATAACTTCACGATCACGGTGACCGATTCGTGCGGCCTCAACGCGCAGACGGATCACACGCGGTGGGTGATGATGATCGATTGCGATACCGCGACATGCTTTATCGTGAAGACTGAGAAGACGCACAATACGCTTCAAGGCCACTATGAGTATGTTTCGGTCACGATCGAAGGCAGCGGCCAGGAGTTCGGCGGCTACGACTTCCTGCTCAGCTACGACAACAGCGCGCTGGGCTTTTTGCAGGCCGAACCGGGTGACTTGATGACCACCTGCGGATGGGAGTATTTCACCTACCGCTACGGCGCGCAGGGCAACTGCACGGGCCCGTGCCCGTCCGGATTGGTGCGCGTGGTGGCGATCGCCGATGTCAACAACGGCCCGAATCACCCGCTCTGCTTCGGTCCGGCGCTACCCTCACCTGAGGAGTTGTTCCGACTGAAGTTCCTGGTCTCGAACGACCGGACGTACGAATGCCAGTACTTGCCGATCAAGTTCTTCTGGTTCGATTGCGGCGACAATTCGATTTCCTCCGTGACCGGCGACACGCTGTGGCTGGAGAAGCGGATCTTGTCGTTCGAAGGCAACGTTATGTGGGACGAGTTCGACGATCTGGCGTATCCGAGTCATGCGCGTCCGTTCGGCATGGGCGCCCCGGATGTCTGCATGATCGGCGAGAAGTACGAGCCGATTCGTTGCATCGAATTCTGGGAAGGCGGCGTAGACGTGGTTTGCGCCGATTCGATCGATGCCCCGGGCGATCTGAACTTGAACGGAATAGCCTACGAAATCGCCGATGCCGTCTTGTACACGAACTACTTCTTGTTCGGCATTGACGCGCTCGACGCGGATCTGCAACGTCGTGAGGCGCAGATCGCGGCCTCGGACGTTAACAAGGATGGAGTGCCGTTGTCGGTGGGCGACCTGGTTTACCTGGTGCGCGTGATCACCGGAGACGCCCTGCCGATTACCAAGCTGGCGCCGTTTGCCAACGGAGTCACGCTGTTGCAGGACGGAGCGACGATCTCGAGCGAGTCAAGCGTTCGCCTCGGCGCCCTGCTGCTGACGTTCGAAGTCGGCAGCGACTTCCAGATCGAAAATCTGACCGAGATGAGCCTGGAGCGATCGTCCTCGAACGGCGCAGTCAAGGTGCTGATCTACGATCTGTCGACCCAGTCGATCCCGGCCGGGTTGCAATCGTTGGTCAGGGTGAGCGGCGAGGCTCGACTGGCGAGCGCAGAGATTGCGGACTACTACGGCAATCTCCTGTCGACGTCGCTGTCGCGCAGCGTACTCCCGTCCGACTTCTCGCTCGGCCAGAACTACCCGAATCCGTTCAATCCGGAGACGATGATCGAGTTCGCTCTGCCGACGGCTGCGGATGTGACGATTTCGGTGATCAACGCCGCCGGACAGAAGGTCGCAACGGTTGTCAGCGGCATGATGGCGGCGGGCCGGCACCAGGTGCGCTGGAACGCGGCGGATGCGAGCGGGCACAGCGTTTCTTCGGGTGTCTACTTCTACAAGATGGAGACCTCCGGATTCACGGCGACGAAGAAGATGTTGCTGGTGAAGTAAGAACGCCCCCGTAGGGTCGTCCGGTGGGACGGCCATGTATATGAAGAAGCCCCGCCTGCGGCGGGGCTTTCTTTTTGCCCACGGTCTCTATTCGCGATCGTTATTGTGCCGGTTTAGATCTTGACGAGCCAGTCCTTGTAACGATCGACGCGAAGGCGAACGACGTCCTCGAAGACCTGAGCGATTTTCGGGGCGATCTGTCCGGGGCGGTCGAGGTTGAACTTGCGACGTTCAAGTTGCTTGACGTAGTTAACGCCGGAGCCGGTTCCGGTGAAGAAGATCTCGTCGGCTTCGAGCAGTTTCTCGCGACGGTACTTCCCTTCCGTGACCTTCATCTTCAACATTTCCTTGGCCAATTGCAGAATCGAAAGCCGGGTGATACCGGCGAGCGGGCCGCACTCGAGCGCGGGCGTGAAAAGCTTGCCGCCCTTGGCGAAGAAGAGGTTCATGATGGAAGCCTCGGCAATGTGTCCTTCTGTCGAAGAGAGGATGCCGACGTCGTAGCCCTTCTCTTTGGCTTCCTGCGCGGAAAAGAACGAGAGCAAGTAGTTGCCCGTCAGCTTGCCGGAGTACGTGCCGTCGGTCGGCCGTTTCTGCGAGACGAAGCAGCAACGATACTGATTGGCCGAACTGAATGGAATCGACTGGATGAAAATCGAAACGCCATAGCCGGAGGGACGCATCAAACCGACGCCCTTTTCATCGCGATAGACGAGGGGGCGGATGTAGGTGTCGACGCGCTGATTGTTCTTGTGGATCAGCTTACCGATAACGCCGACGAACTCGTCGAGCGACATCTTGAAGTCGAGGCCAATCATGTTGGCGCTGCGGCAGAGGCGCTGGTAGTATTTTTCGGGGCGATAAAGAAACCAGTTCTTCCGGTCTTCGACGTAGTAGGCTTTCATGCCCTCGAAAGCGGCCGTGCCGTAGTTCATCGCCTGCATCATGGTGGAGACGTTGTTTACGGTCGGGGCGTGAAACTTCCCGTTGGTGTACATGAATTTCACAGTTCAACCTTTATGAATATCGATTAGGAACTTAAGTGCCAATTCATAGCCGGCGACGCCCAGGCCGGAGATAACGCCGGTGGCGGCGCGCGCCGTCAAAGAGGTGTGCCGGAAATCTTCACGGCGGTAAATGTTCGAAATGTGGACTTCCACAATGGGGACCTCGACCGCGAGCAAGGCGTCCATGAGCGCGATGGAAGTGTGGGAATAGCCAGCCGGGTTGATGATGATGCCTGCAGTGTTGCGGCGATACTCCTGCACCCAGTTGATTAGGTCGCCTTCGAGATTGCTCTGGTGGAAGCGAAGTTCAAAGCCGACGGTCGTGCAGAATGCCTTGAGACGCTGTTCGATCTCTGCGAGAGTTGTTCTCCCGTAGATTTCCGGCTGGCGCTCGCCGAGCAGGTTCAGGGAGGGACCGTTGATGACGGCGATGATCTTACTCAAGCATACCTCTCTCTAACGGCGGAGACTGCCGCCGCGAAATCCCTGTAGTTTACATCGCGGATGACGTGTCGGCCAATGCTTTTTATCAGGACGAAAGGAATGGCGTTGCCTCGGCGTTTTTTGTCGAGTTGGATCTTTTCCCAAAGGGCCTGGGGATGGGACGCATCGCGATCAAACCGGTGATAGAGGGCAAGAAAAGCGGCGCCGGCCTGCCCGGCCTGCGAGGAAGGCAAACCAGTGTGACGCACGGAGAGTTCGAGAGCTACTTGGAGTCCGAATGCCACTGAGTGGCCGTGCGAGTGGCCGCTGAGCGACTCGTAGGCGTGCCCGGCGGTGTGGCCGAAATTGAGGATCCGGCGGAGGTTGCGCTCGAAGGGGTCGCGATTGACCACGTCGACCTTTAGGCGAACGGCATCGGCGATGAGCAGCGAATACAAACGGCTCCCGGCAGCGGAACTGGAGGACTGGGTGTATTTGCTCCAGTCGGTAAGGCTGCGGACGCAGAAGATCTTGAAGGCTTCGACAAGCCCGTCGCGAATTTGCTGCTCGCGCAGCGTCTGGAGGAATCGTTGATCGGAGATGATGGCGCGGGGAGCGTAAAAAGTACCGATGGAGTTCTTGATGCCCCCGAAATTTATGGCTGTTTTTCCCCCAATGGCAGCATCAACCTGGCCCACGAGAGTTGTCGGGATTGAGATATAGTTGACTCCTCGCATATAGACCGAGGCGGCGAAACCGACGAGGTCGGTAATCACGCCGCCGCCGATGGTAAGAATCAAAGAGTGACGGTCGACGCGCTCCTGCTGCAACCAGCGGAGAACTTTGCGGAGCGAGCTTTCTGACTTGGTCGATTCGGCTCCGGGAAGCAGAAGGACCGGCATTTTTTTCGAGAGCAACGGCAGGAGCCAGTCTCGATGAAGTGTGTGTACGCGGCGATCACATATCGCGACGATTGACGAGTTCTTGCCGGACACACTGATCTCCCGCGCTAGCTGGCGCGCGAGGATGTTGTTCCCGACTGCGATTTGCGTGGGAACGTCGTCGCGGCGCAATCGAAACTGGAGTTTCATGATTGACCTTTCCAGAGTTGAAACGCGCCGTGAACCGCTATAGCCGTATCGTGCGGAGAATGCGCGGTCGTGTCGATCCGGAATGCGATTGACATGTAGACACTTTGGCGTTGCTTCCAGATCTCTTCGAGAAGCTCAATCGGATTGCCCACTGCAAGCAGCGGACGGGTCTGCCGGTGCGCGGTACGAGCTACCATAGCCTCATTATCCGCCGTCAGCAATACCACAAAGCCGTGTTGTTGCGCAAGCCTAAGGTTTTCAGCATCGGAGAGCATACCGCCGCCGGTAGCGATGATCTGGCGATCTCGACGGCAGATCTGAACCAGAGTTTCGCGTTCGCGGGCGCGAAAGAAAGGCTCGCCCTGGTTGCGGAAGATCTCGCTCACAGTTGCCTGCGCGTCTCGCTCGATTAGGACATCGGTATCGACGAACTCGAAATTTAGCATAGCGGCGAGGAGCTTGCCTGCGCTTGTCTTGCCGGTGCCCATCATGCCGGCCAGGAAGATGTTATCGGGCTTGGCGTTGTCTGACATAGCGCAGATAAGATTTGTAGTTGCTGACGGCTTCGCGCATGGAGTCGCCGCCGAATTTCTCCGACATCAAGTCGGCTAACGCGAGCGCCACGACGGCTTCGCAGACGACGCCGCCCGCCGGAACGACGCAGATGTCGGAGCGCACATAAGGTGCGTCGGTGGATTTAAGCGTCTTGAGATCAACAGACTTGAGCGGTTTGCCGAGCGTTGAAATCGGTTTGAAATAGGCGCGCGCCAGGATTTCTTCGCCGGTCGTGATACCGCCGGCGACGCCGCCGGAGTTGTTGGTGAGTTGGCGCAGGCCCGCCGACTTGGTGTAGGCGATCGGATCGTGCGCCTGCGAACCGAAACAACGGCTGGCGGCGATTCCTTCGCCGATTTCGAAGGCTTTCACTGATTGCACACCCATGATCGCGGCAGCGAGACGGACATCAGTGCGCCGGTCCCATTGCACGTAGCTGCCCAAGCCAACCGGCACACCTTGCGCGATGATTTCGCTGACTCCGCCAAGCGTGTCCTGATGCGCGACGGCTTCATCGATTTGGCGGATCATCGCCTTGGCAGCCGCCGGATCGACGCAGCGCACGGGAGATTTCTCGACTTTGCGAAAAAGCGTCTCTGAAAAGCGCACCGGCTTGTCATTGACGGCGGTTCCAATCTGGCGCGTGTGGGAGTAGACGCGAATGCCGAAAGCGGCAAGATATTGCTTGGCGACGGCGCCAATGGCCGTGCGGGCGGCAGTTTCGCGGGCGGAGGAGCGTTCAATGGCTTTCTGAATGTCGTCGAAATCGTATTTCATAACGGCCGGCAGGTCGGCATGACCGGGGCGCGGCACGGTTTTCGAGGCGCGCTTTTGGTCTTTCCAGTTCTTCCAATCACGATTCTGGATGAAAATGCTGATAGGGCTGCCGATGGTTTCGCCGTCCCAGATTCCGGCTGTCACGAGCGCGGTGTCCTGCTCGATTCGCATGCGCAAGCCTCGACCGTAGCCCATCTGCCGTCGGCGCAGATCGATGGTGATAGCTTCCAAATCAAGTGTGAGGCCGGCGGGAATGCCCTCGATGACTGCTGTCAAGCCCATGCCGTGCGACTCGCCGGCCGTGACGAAACGGATCATGATTTTCCTGCTCCTACGATGATCTTCATAATCTCACGCGGGTCGATTTCGAAGCCCGTGAACCGACGCCAGTTTTCCGCTGCTTGAACGGCCAACATAAACTTGCCATCGACGTGGCGCTTGCGATCGCGAAACGAAGGTGAATAACGTAATTCGAAGATGCTTTGGCAATTGACAAGGAGATCAGAGTCCAGGAGTTCCGCGATCGGCCGGGGCGTGCAATTGACGCAGAGATTGAATGATTGACTGTCGAGCTGATCAGGCTTGTCGGGGGAAGTTATGGTAGTTCTTGCGTCGATTGATAGAGCGCGAAGGTAACGTCGCCAGGTGGGCAGTCGGCTGTGCGAGCGATTGAGAATCGTGATGGCAGAGCATTTTCGTCTGGCCAGATAGTAGACGACCGTGCGCGCGGCTCCGCCGACGCCGAGGACGAGGATCGACTTCCCTGCCACGTTGATCTGCAGCCATTGTTCAATAGTGGCAGCAATGCCGGCGAGGTCTGTATTGAAGCCGTGTAAGCGACCTTGCTTGACGATAACGAGATTGGTCGAGCCGGTTGCTTCGGCGACCGGGTCGCTGTGGTCGAGGTGTCGCGAAACTGCTTCTTTGAACGGAATTGTGACGTTGAATCCGGCGAGGGCTCCGCTTCGCGCGAAGGCGACAAACTGCTTCAAGTGATCCTGCGAGATATCAAACGGCGCGTAAACGGCGCTGATACCGTATTTGCGAAACAGCGTGTTGAAGATGCGGGGCGAGAGCGAGTAGCCGATGTTCTCGCCGACGATGCCGAAGAGACGCGGGGAGTTCGTATTCATGAGAGCCGCTCCAGCGATGGATAGAACTCCGGAGCAGAAACAGCGATCGTGTCGGCGAATTTACCGATGATACCGGCACCGGCGGCCAAGCTTGTGATCTCATACGCCATGGCGAGGCGATGGTCACCGTGGGGATCGAAGATTGCCGTCGGCTTCGGCGCGCCCCCATCAATAATCAAGTCGTCGTCCTCAACAACGACCCGGCAGCCGAAGGATGCGGCAAGATCGACAATTCCCTGGACGCGGTCTGATTCCTTGACGCGCAATTCGCCGATATTACGGAACCGTGTCATTCCAACGGCAAACATAGCGGCTACGGCAAGCGCGGGAACTTCATCAATGAATGAGGCGGACGGAATGCCGGCAGTATCGCAGGCCGTCAATTGCGCGGATTCAACTACGATGTCGCCGATCGTTTCGTTCCTGTAATCGCGCTCATTCGTGAAGAGGATCTGCGCCCCCATGCGGCGCAGGATTTCGACACTTCCCGTGCGCGTTGGGTTAAGCAGGCACTCCTTGACCACTAACGCGCTTCCTGGAATAACGGCGGCCGCGACCAGGAAGAAAGCGGCTGTCGAGATGTCCCCGGGCACCGAGTATTCGAAGGGCTCGAGATGTGCAGCGGGAGACAAAATGACACTCTGCCCTTTACGGGATATTGTGGCACCAGCGGCTTTGAGCCAACGCTCGGTATGATCACGCGAAAGTTCAGGTTCGGTGTACACAGTGTCGCCTTCAGCGTTCAGTGCGGCCAGGAGTACGGCGGACTTCACCTGTGCAGAAGCGATGGGCGAGAGATATTCGATTCCATGCAGCCGGGAGCCGCGAACCGTCACGGGGGGGCGGTCGGACTCGTCGGCCGTTCCGATATCGGCGCCCATCAAGGTCAGCGGTGCGATAACTCGTCGCACGGGCCGGCGATTGAGGGAGTTGTCGCCGGAGAGCGAACAGCCGGTTTGCGAACCTGCAAGAATACCGAGCATCAGGCGGAGCGTCGTTCCGGAATTGCCGCAATCGAGATGGGCGGAGGAGGCACGGAAGGCAGAGAGGCCAATGCCGTGCGCGATTGTCAACTCGTCTTCGGTGGTAACTTGATTTCCAAGCGCGCGCAGGACTCGGGCGGTGCTGGCAACATCGGCGCCGCGCGAGAGATTACGGATCTGGGAGCGTCCCGGCGCGAGGGCGGCGAACATCAAGGCGCGATGCGACAGCGATTTGTCGCCGCAGGGAGTTAACTCGCCGCGCAACCGGCGATTCATGGCTCGTCCTGCCGTTGTGTCATACCGAGAATGCGACGAAACGCATTCGCATCGCCTTCGTCAAGCGCTTTCTGCGCCTCGGTGAGTGAGCGCTGCAGGCTGGAGAGTGAGGCACTGAGGTTGGCGCGATTGTGCCAGAGCATTTGAAAGACCATTTCCGGGTCAGAAGCGGCCACGCGAGTTGCGCCGCGGTAGCTGGGACAGGAGAAGTCACGGCGGCGATCTGATGCTGCGTTTTCGCGCTCAAACTGCGTCCGGAGCAGATATGCCAGGAGGTGCGGGAGGTTGCTCGACGTGGCGAAGACGCGGTCATGTTCGTCGGCAGCGACAGCGACCGGATGCGCGCCGAGTTGATTCAACAGGTACGCGAGCGCCGAGCGCGGGCGCAAGGCTGGCGACTCCGGATCACAGATGAAGTATGAGCAACCGGAGAAGAGTTCGGCCGACCAGGATTCGATGCCGCGCTTTTCGGTGCCAGCCAAGGGGTGACCACCGACGAAATTGTCCAGTCGACAGCTTCTCGCCGTCGCGAGAATAGCGGTCTTGAGCGAACCGGTGTCAGTCACGAGTACTCTGTCTGCCAGCAAGGCAGCATGCGATTCGAGACAGTGCATAATCTGCTGAATCGGCAACGCGAGAATGACGATGTCGGCATCGGCGATCAAGACAGCAGCGTCGGCACAATCGCGGGAGAGAAAGCCGCGATTCAAAGCCTCGCGGCCGAGTTCGGTACGATGATCGAAGCCGAGGATTTCTCCCTGATGACGGCGCGACAAGGCCGCCGCCAGCGACCCGCCTATCTGGCCCAATCCTAGTATGCCGATCGACAACGAAGCGAATTCACTCACACGATTTTTCCGACGGCCGACGAGATGTTCTTCACTTGTTTCATCAGGTCGTCAAACTGCTCGAGGGTTAGCGATTGATAGCCATCGCACATCGCTTTGTCGGGGCACGGGTGAATTTCGACGATGAGGCCGTCTGCCCCGGCAGCGACTCCAGCCAGCGAGACCGGCGGAATCAGATGGCGCTCGCCGGTAGCGTGCGAGGGGTCAAGAATTACCGGCAAATGCGTGAGGCCCTTAAGAACCGGGATGGCGGCGATATCGGCGGTGTTGCGGGTCATCTTCTCAAAGGTGCGGATACCACGCTCGCAGAGGATGACGTTGTAGTTGCCGTTGGCGAGCAGGTACTCGGCGGACATCAGGAGTTCTTCGATCGTCGACATCATGCCGCGTTTGAGCAGCACGGGTCGCGATTGCTTGCCGACTTTTTCGAGCATGGAGAAGTTCTGCATGTTGCGCGCGCCGATCTGGATGATGTCGGCGTAGTCGGAGATCAGATCGACGTCATCCTGCGAGAGGCATTCGGTGACGATTGGAATGCCGACTTCATCGCGGACGCGGGCGAGAATCTCGAGTCCCTTGCGGCCGAGCCCTTGAAACGCGTACGGCGATGTGCGCGGCTTGAAGGCGCCGCCGCGGAGGATGCGGGCGCCGGACGCCTTGGCGGCAATGGCGGCATCGCGGACCTGCTCGTAGCTTTCGACGGCGCAAGGACCGGCCATCACGGTAACGGTATTGGCGCCGATCTTGGTACCGTTCAGGCTGACAATGGTCGATTCCGGCTTGAACTCGCGCGAGGCGAGCTTGTAGGGCTTGAGGATCGGTATGACGGCTTCGACGCCCTCCAGTCCAAGCAGGCGTTCCTTGTCGATGGTGCGCTCGTCCCCGACCGCGCCGATGACGGTTTTTTCGTCGCCCTGGGAGATGTGGGGTTTGAGACCGAGTTCTTCGATATGGCGAATGACACCGGCGGTCTCCTTGACGGTGGCAGTTTTCTTCATTACGACGATCATCATGATTCCTCCCCTGCGAGGTCGGGCCGCAGACGCGCTGCATCCCCTACGTACAGGTGTTTGATTTGCTCCTGGGTCTTGTCAGTGTTGACGAGGATGAGAATTCGAATGACGCGCTGGAGCGCGCCGGGGACATCGATCTCGGTAGCGCACATCAGCGGCACCATCTTGAGTCCCATCTCGCGCATGACGTAGGCGGGATAATCGGCGTTCAAATCCTGCGTGGCGGTAATAAACACGGCGGCAATGTCGGCGATCTCGATGTCGTTTTTGGCGAACATGTGGATCAGGAGTTTGCGCGTGGCATCGAAGATCGCCTCGCGTGAATTGGCGGAAGCGCAGATGGCGCCGCGCACGCCGCGGATCATTGCGATCCTCCCAGGTGCATACGAACCTCCGTTAGGAAATATCTCAATTCTTCAAATTCACTTGATGAATCCGCTTCGATGATCTGCAGAAGTCGACTGCCGATTATGACCCCGTCACTTGCGCCGGCGGCAGCTGCGGCCGATGGCGGCGATGAGATGCCAAAGCCGACACAGACGGGCAGCTCGGTGAAGCGGCGAATGCGGGCGACATTGCGGCTGAGATCGCCGTTAAGGGCAACGCGCGCGCCGGTAACGCCGGTGACACTGACGAAATAGATGAAGCCGGCGGCGGCCGCAGTAATGCGCGCAATGCGTGAGGCGGGAGTGGTCGGTGTCACCAGCAAGATCAGGTCGATTCCGGCATCGCGACAGTGCGAGCGGAGTTCGGCACATTCTTCGACGATGAGGTCGGGTACGATTAAGCCCTTGACGCCGCAGCGCGCAGCCGTGCGGACGAAACGACCAAGGCCGAATTTGAGGATCGGGTTATAGTAGCACATGACGACAAAGGGCTGGGCGAAAGAAACGCTGAGTTCGCGGATGAGTGACAGAGCAGTCTCCGTCGTCATTCCCTGCTGCAGGGACAGATGCGAGGATTTCTGAATCACGGGACCATCGGCGAGCGGATCGGAATGGGGAAAACCGATTTCAACGATGTCGGCGCCCGATTCACACACGGCGGCAACGGCGCGCTGGAAGCGGCTCGTTGTCGGAAATCCCGCGGTCAAGAATGGGATCAATGCTTTGCCGCCCCGATCACGACGGGCGTTTATAGCATCACAAATGGTGTTCATCATACTCCGCGATACTTAGCATATCTTTATCGCCGCGGCCGGAGAGGTTGACGATCAGCGAATCGGCGGACTTGAGTTTCCCGGCCACCTTGCGCGCATAAGCAAGCGCGAAACTCGACTCGAGCGCAGGAATAATGCCTTCGAAGCGGCAGAGTTCCTTGAACGCCGCGACGGCATTGCGATCGGTCGCCGTGACGTATTCGACGCGGCCGGAGTCCTTGAGAAAGGCGTGTTCGGGACCGACGCCGGGATAGTCGAGGCCGGCGGAGATTGTTTCCGTGAGTTCAATCTGTCCGTCGGAATTCTGCAGCACATAACTCAACGCGCCATGCAGTACGCCGGGCGATCCCTTCGCCAGAGGCGCTGCGTGATGTCCGGGGCTCAGCGCAGTTCCGGCGGATTCAACGCCAATCAGCTTGACCGAGCGGTCTTTCAAAAAAGCAGAGAAGATACCCATCGCGTTGGATCCTCCGCCGATACAGGCGATGATAGATTTTGGCAAGCTACCGGCTGTCCTCATGATCTGTGCGCGCGCTTCGCGGCCAATGACCGATTGGAAGGTGCGCACCATCAGCGGGTACGGGTGCGGGCCGACGGTGGAACCGATGATGTAGTGCGTACTGCGAACATTCGTGACCCAATCGCGGATGGCTTCGGAGGTCGCTTCCTTCAACGTGGCCAAGCCGGCGGTCACTTCGCGGACGTCGGCGCCGAGCAGGCGCATGCGCTGAACGTTGGGCGATTGACGATGAGCGTCGTGGCGGCCCATATAGATCACGCACTCGAGACCGAGCTTGGCGCAGACCGCAGCGGTTGCCGTGCCGTGCTGGCCGGCCCCGGTTTCGGCGACAATACGCTTTTTGCCCAACCGCAGCGCGAGCAGCGCCTGACCAAGGCAATTGTTGATCTTGTGGGCGCCGGTGTGGTTGAGGTCCTCCCGCTTCAGGTAGACGCGTGCGCCCTTCCAACGGCGCGTAAGATTGGCAGCGAAATAGAGCGGAGTCGGACGGCCGCCGAAGTCCTTGAGGAGAACCGACAATTGGGATTGGAACTGGCGGTCCCTGCGTGACTCGAGGAATGCGATGGTCAGTTCATCGAGAGCAGCGACGAGTGTCTCGGGAACGAAGCGGCCGCCATAAGCGCCGTAGTAGCCTTTAGCCGTTGGCATCGGCATCGCGCACCGCCTCAACAAATCGGGTTAACAGATCGTGGTCCTTGACGCCGGGAAGTCGCTCGGTTCCGCGAGCAACGTCGACACCGAAGGGCCGGTAGCGCCTAACAAGGTCGGCAACATTCTCCACCGAGAGATTTCCCGCGAGGAACGAGCGGTCGGCGAACGAAACTCCTTTTTCATTCAGAACACGGTTCATGTCGGCAGGCGTCAGATGTTTGTAGTCGTACATTGCAAAATCACCGTTGACCAATGGCAAAGGTTCCGGAGGTAATTCGACGAATCGCGCATGAAGCCAGCCGCGCAGCGGGAACCTCCTCAATCGAGAAGGTGCTTCGAAGTAGACCTGGTAGTAGTCCAGCTCGATGTCGGTCATAGCGTCAAAGCGCAGCAAATCATCGGTCCGGGCGAAGACGCCGACGACCTTGGCGCGAGCGGCGGCTTCAGCTCGAATCTTGGCCGCAGTTTCAACCGAGGTGCGACGGGGCGAATCGGAAAGCACGAGGCCGAGAAACTCAACGCCCAGTTCGAGGCACTTGCGGGCATCTTCGACAGAGGTTACGCCGCAGATCTTGATGTGCGTCATAGTCCGCGCAACTCCTTGATCTTGGCCGAGACGTCACCGCTGCGCATGATCGCAGTGCCGATCAGGAAGGCATCGGCACCGGCGTCGCGCAGGCGGATAACGTCGACTCGGGATGCAATGCCGCTCTCGGCGATCTTCCGGATTCCAGCCGGAATCTCCCGCAGGAGACGTTCACCGACCGCAAGATCGATTGCGAGAGTCTTGAGATTGCGATTGTTCACGCCGATGATAGCAGGTTCGACTGCAAGGGCGCGCTCGAGTTCGTCGCGATCGTGGATTTCGACGATGGTGTCGAGACGGATGTCTTGTGCAAAGCTATGAAGAGCCGATAGTTGATTTGACGAAAGTGCGGCAACGATTAACAAGACGGCAGACGCGCCGTAGGCCCTGGCTTCGAGGATCTGCAGTTCGTCAATGATGAAGTCTTTGCGGAGAACCGGCAAATTCGCCGCTTGAACAACCTCGTGCAAGTCGGCGAGCGAGCCGGCGAAGTATTCAGGCTCGGTCAGCACGCTTATCGCGCCGGCACCGGCATCCTGGTAGAGCCGCGCGGTTGCGGCGACATCAAGGGCGAGGGGGGTGCCGTTGGTACTGGGTGATTTGCGCTTAATCTCGCAAACGAAGGTTTCACCGGGTGCAGCGATGGCTTCACGAAAGCTGCATCGACCTGAATCGTCGAGCAGAGAGAGGCGTGTCTCGATCTCGGACTGCCAGCGGGCGCGGGATCTGCCTTGGACGTGCTTATGAACGGAGGCAAGAATTTGTTCGAGCATCAGGCAGCCTCCCTGGTCGCGGCCACGAAGTCGCGCAGCAGACGCGAGGCAATGCCCGATTTGCGGGCGTCGCGGGCGCGCTCGATACCTTCGTGGAGATCGGCAGCAGCACCGGCAAGAAGCAGGCCGAAACCGGCGTTGAGGTCAGTGGCGCTGCCATAGGCGGAATCGTCGCCGCCCAGCACGCGGTCGAGGATGCGAGCGTTGTCGTGCTTGTCACCGCCGCGCAGAGCCGATGGATCGAAACCATTTTGGACATTGGCCGGAAGGTCAAGTTCATCATCGAGCAGGTTGCCGCCCAACCAGCGATAGCGGTGGTTGATGCCTACCGGAAGCAGTTCATCAAAGCCACGAGAGTTGAAGATGGTGGTTACCTGCAGTTCGGGCAGATATTCGCTGACCGAAGCCATCATGGCGGCGGCCTGGCGCGTAGCGGTTCCGATCATCTGGTGCGTGGCGCCGGCGGGATTGAGTAACGGCCCCAGCAGGTTGAAGATGGTACGAAAACCGAGTTCGCGACGAACCGCGGCGGCAGCCTTGGCCGCCGGATGATAGAGCGGCGCAAAGAGAAAGCAGTAGCCGAGTTGATCGAGAATGCGGCCGGAATGCTCGGGTGTGATTTCGATGCTGGCGCCGGCGGCCTCGAGCAAGTCGGCAGAACCACAGGAGGAACTGACCGAACGGTTGCCATGCTTGGCGGTAGCCACTCCGCAAGCGGCGATAACCAGCGAGGCGGCGGTTGAGATGTTGAACGAATTCGAGCCGTCGCCTCCGGTACCGCAGCAATCAAAAACCAATTGCCGCGTGTGAGGCACCTTGATGGCGCGTCGGCGCAAAGCCGCGGCGCAACCGGCGAGTTCGGCAACGGTCTCTCCTTTGGCGCGCAAGCAGCTCAAGAGGGCGGCGATCTGTGCGGGAGTTACATTGCCGTCCGCGATTTCATCAACGAACCAAGCGGCATCGGAGAACGAGAGCGATTCCCGGGCGGCGAGGCGGGCGAGGATGTCTCTTACCATACTCTCAGGTCCAGAAAATTGTTGATGATCTTCATGCCCTCGGTGGTCAGGATCGACTCGGGGTGAAATTGCACGCCGAAGAGCGGCGCGGTACGGTGCATCAGTCCCATGATTTCGCCATCAGAGGTATAGGCAACCACTTCGAGTTCGGGCGGCAGTTTTTCCTCTCCGACGATTAAGGAGTGATAGCGCGTGGCTTTGAAGGGATTAGACAGTCCGACCAGCACGCCTTTGCCACGATGGTAGATATCGGAGGTCTTCCCGTGAACGAGTCGATCGGCAGAGCGCACTTCGGCGCCGAAGACCTCGCCGATACATTGATGACCCAGACAGACGCCGAGGATCGGCGTTGATGCATGTAAGCGGCGGATTACGTCGAGAGACAACTGGGCATCGCGCGGGTGTCCCGGTCCCGGGGAGATGACGATCTTCTGGGGTCTGAGATCGGAAATCTGGTCGAGGGAGACTTCGTCGGGGCGGACGACTTTGAGGTTGCGGTCGCGTTCGCCGATGTATTGCACCAGGTTGTAGGTGAAGGAATCGTAATTGTCAATGAAGAGGATCACAGGAGTCCCTCCTCGGCGATACGGACGGCTTCGCGTAAGGCCGCGATTTTATTGGTCGTTTCGAGATATTCTTCCGCCGGTAACGAGTCAGCCACGATGCCGGCTCCGGCTTGCACTCGTAGAAGACCCGAGCGCTTGATTATGGTGCGAATGGTGATACACATATCGAGTTCGCCCGAGAGCGAGAAGTATCCAACAGCACCGGCGTAGGGACCGCGCGGAGTTCGTTCGAGGTCGGCGATGATCTCCATGGCGCGCAGTTTCGGCGCTCCGGAGACGGTACCGGCAGGAAAGGCGGCGCGGAAGAGATCAAACGCCGTGCAATCATCGCGCATCATTCCGGTGACTGTGGAGGTTAGGTGCATGACATGAGAATATCGTTCCAACTGCATTAAACTTGCGACTTTGACTGAGCCGTACTTGCAGACGCGGCCGAGGTCGTTACGGCCGAGGTCGACGAGCATGACGTGCTCAGCGCGTTCCTTATCGTTCTTGCTTAATTCTTGCGCCATGCGGAGGTCGTCGTCTTCGCTGCGTCCGCGGCGGCGTGTTCCGGCGATCGGGCGGATGGTGGCCCGCCTGCCCTGCAGCTTGACCATGGCTTCGGGGGATGATCCGATCAGTTCAAGGTCATCGAAGGTTAGGTAGAACATATAGGGCGACGGATTGAGCATGCGGAGCGCGCGATAGATTTGGAAACCGTCGGCGGCGGAGGCGCGTTCTTCGCGCTGAGACAGGACAGTCTGGAAAATGTCGCCGCGAAAGATGTGCTTTTGCGCCGCCAGCACGACTTTTTCGAATTGTGCTTGCGCAAAGTTGGAGCGAAAGCCGTTGCCAGAACCGGTTACAGGCGGCACTGGGCGCTCGATCGGGGCGTTCAGGGCAGCGCGGATATCGTCGATGGCAATTTCCCGATCACCGGCGGTAAGCTGCTCGCTGCCGTGGCGCAGGCGAAGGAGTTTCATGCGGCGCATGAAATGATCGAAGACCAGCAATGTATCGACAAAATAGAACTGAGCGAGCGGAGCGTCTGAGACCGGAAGGAGGCCGCGGAGGCGCGGTTCGAAGAACTGAACGATTTCGTAGCTGGTGTAGCCGACCAAGCCGCCTAACAGCGGTAGGTCAGTTCTGCCCGACGCGATCGCAAAGCGTTTGAGAATCTGTTTGATGCCGTCGAAGGGAGAATCCGCGCCGTGGCGGAGCGTGTGCTCGCTGGTACCGGCCCTGATGGTGGTCTTCTCAAGGTCGATCGAGACGGTCAGGAGCGGCGCGATACCGATAAACGTGTAACGACCGATGGAGGTCGGGTCCTCGGCCGATTCGAGCAGGAAACGCGCCCCCAGCGGTCTGAGCTTGAGAAACGCCGAGACGGGGGTTTCGAGATCGCCCGGGAGATCGAGTTCGTCAAAAGCGAGCTCGATCTTGGCGGCGTCGTGAGAGTCGATGATCTGATCCAGGATGTTCAATTCTTCACCATTAACAAAAAAAGCCCACCATCCTTGCGGATAGTGGGCTTCGGTTTGCTTCTCGAATTGCCAGGTTACACAGGCACAGCGCCACTATCCGCGGTGCGGGCATACCACCACCAATAGTAGCCGTAAGTAAAAACGCCAAAAAGGGCCGTGAGCAGAGTAACCTTAGTCATTGCGACGAATATAATGCAATTCGTGAATCTGTCAAGTCTTCTTTCGTTTCCGGCTGACCGAAGGACTTCTGGCTTGGCGAACAGAGACTGAGATTCAAAAAAAGAAAAACGGCAGGAGTGACTCCTGCCGTCGTGGAAATTCGCTGTAGTTAAAGCCTACTGGCCGCCACCTGCCGGGGGCGTCTGCTCAGGAGTTGTCGCCGGCTGTTGCGCAGGAGTAGACGGCATCTGCTGGCGTTCCTGATTGATCACGCGTTCAACCGCCGATTCCGGGGTCGAAGTCGTAACGCCACCGCGCGAGGAAAGCGTCAAGCCGATGCAGGTGACCATGAAGAGAGCTGCCAGTACCCAACTAGCTTTCGACAAGAAAGTCGAGGCGCCACGCCCGCCGAAGACAGCACCGGAGAAGGCACCGCCGCCGCCGAAAGCAGAGGCAAGCCCGTCACCCTTGGACGACTGGAGCAGCACGACGATGATCAGGCCGAGGCAAACGATCAAGTGGAGAACAACTAAGGCTGTGAACACTAAACTATTCCTCCTGCTCTTAACGAGCCGCATCAATAATCTTGTTGAATGACTCCGCCTTGAGACTTGCGCCACCGACCAAGCCGCCGTCGATGTCGGGCTGGCCAAACAGCTCCGCCGCGTTATCAGGCTTAACCGAGCCGCCGTAGAGAATTCTCACGGCGTCCGCAGCCGCGCCGTAGCTCTGCTTCAGCAGGCTGCGGATGAACCGATGAACGTCCTGTGCCTGCAGCGGTGTGGCGGTCTTGCCGGTGCCGATGGCCCAAACGGGCTCATAAGCGATGACCGTCTTTGGCAGGTCCTCGCCCGCGATGCCTGAGAAGCAACCGGTAACCTGAGTACGAACCACCTGTTCGGTCAGGCCGGCCTCCCGCTCGCTGAGCGTTTCCCCGACACAGACGATCGGAGTCAATCCGATCGACAGCGCCTTCTTGAGCTTAGCATTAATCGTAAGATCGGTCTCGAAGAAGTACTGCCGTCGTTCCGAGTGTCCCAAGATAACGTGAGAACACCCGACGGTCAACAGCATTCTGCCGGAGACTTCGCCGGTGAACGCGCCCTCGTCCTCCCAGTACATGTTTTGTGCGGCAATCTTGATCGCTGATCCGGAAGCCGCTTGAAGAACGGCCGGGATTGACGTAAATGGCGGCGCCAGAACGACTTCAGGAGAAGTCGCGCGACCGACGTGTTTGGCGATCACACCGGCCAAGGCTGTCGCCTCGGCCGGGGTCGTGTACATTTTCCAGTTTCCTGCGGCGATCTTTGTGCGCGACATCGGCAACCTACTTATCCGTCAGGGCAGCGACGCCGGGGAGTTCCTTGCCTTCAAGGAATTCGAGGGAAGCACCGCCGCCGGTTGAGATATGAGAGAATTTTTTCTCAAGACCGCTCTTGGCGACAGCCGCTGCAGAGTCGCCACCGCCCACGACAGTAACGGCACCGCTTCCGGTCAACTGGGCGAGCACCTTGGCCATTTCCATCGTGCCGACGGCAAACTTGTCGGTTTCGAAAACGCCCATGGGGCCGTTCCAGACGATCGTCTTGCAGTCCGAGAGTTCGTTCATGAAAAGCTTCACGCTCTCGGGGCCGATATCGAGCCCTTTGAGATTTGCCGGAATCGATCCGGCACCGTGATAGCTGACGGCCGCAGAATCCGAGATCTCGGCAGCGCAGGCGAAATCGACCGGCAGGATCAGCTTGACGTTTCTGGCTGCTGCCTGCTGGAGGATGTTCCCTGCCAATTCGAGTTTGTCGGTTTCAAGAAGTGAGCCGCCGATTTCCTTGCCCTGCGCTTTCAAAAATGTAAACGCCATTCCGCCGCCGACCAGAATCTTGTCGACCTTGCCAAGCAAATTGGTGATGACATCGATCTTGCCGGAGATCTTGGCGCCACCGAGCAAGGCTGCGAATGGTCGTTTGGGATTGTTAAGCGCACCGCCAAGGAATTCGAGTTCTTTTTTCATCAGGTAACCGGCTGCGCACTGGTCGAAGTACTTTGTGACGCCTTCAGTGGAGGCGTGCGCGCGATGGGCTGAACCAAAGGCATCGTTGACGTAGACATCGCCAAGGAAGCCCAGTTTTTGCGCGAAGTCGGGGTCGTTCGCTTCTTCCTGCTTATGGAAGCGCAAGTTTTCAAGCAGGACGATTTCGCCGTTCTTGAGATCGGCGACGGCTTGTTCGGCGACCGAGCCGATGCAATCAGCCGCGAAGTGGACTTTGCGGCCGGAGAGTTTTTCGAGAACCGGCATCACCGGCTTGAGACTGAATTCGGGAGCGGGTCCGCCTTTCGGACGACCGAGGTGCGACATCAGAACGAGCTTGCCGCCGGCTTCGACGACCTTCTTGATCGAAGGCATCGACTCGCGGATGCGCAGATCGTCGGTTACCCTGCCGTCCTTGAGCGGGACATTGAAATCAACGCGCATGAGGACCTTGCGGCCGTTCAGCGGCAGATCATCGATGGTAAGTTTATTCATGGTCTGGCTCCTACATCATTTGCTCGAGCGCCTGGACCATGCGGCAGGAGAAGCCCCATTCGTTGTCGTACCAGGAGAAGACCTTAATGAGGTTGCCCTTGGCGGCCGTCAACTTTGAGTCAACGACTGACGAGTGGCTGTTGCCGACGATGTCGATGGAGACGATCGGTTCTTCGCAGTATTCGAGGACGCCCTTCATCTTGCCGTTGGCGGCTTCCTTGAAGGCGGCATTGATTTCGTCCGCGGTGACTTCCTTGTTGAGGATGGCCGCAAGGTCCACGAGCGAGCCGTCGACGGTGGGGACACGGACGGAGAGGCCATCGAGTTTACCCTTCATTTCCGGGATGACCTCGCTAATGGCCTTAGCGGCACCGGTCGTGGTCGGGATCATTGACATGGCGGCAGCACGGGCGCGGCGCAAGTCCTTGTGCGGCAGATCAAGAATCCGCTGGTCGTTGGTGTAGGCATGGATCGTGGTCATAAAGCCCTTCTCGATGCCGAACTTGTCGTTGAGAACTTTGACAACGGGCGCCAGGCAATTGGTTGTGCAGGAGCCGATCGAAATGATGTGATGTTTGGCTTTGTCGTACTGCTCCCAGTTGACGCCGAAGAGGAAGGTACCGTCGTGTCCTTTCGCCGGAGCGGAAATCAGGACCTTCTTGGCGCCGGCAGTCAGATGTTTGGAGGCGCCGTCGCGGTCGGTGAATTTGCCGGTAGATTCGACGACGACCTGGACTCCGTTGGCGGTGTGCGGCAGTTTGGCCGGGTCGAGTTCCTTGGTGACTTTGATCGTCTTGCCGTTGATGACGAGATTGTCGCCCTCGGTGCGCACTTCCCCGTTGAACTTCTTATGAATCGAGTCATACTTGAAGAGATGCGCGAGAGTCGGGGCATCGGTTACGTCGTTGACACTGACGATGTCGAGTTTATTTTCGAGAATCGCTTTGCGGACAATCAATCTGCCTATACGTCCAAATCCGTTGATCGCAACTTTTGTCGCCATAAATTCCTCCACCTTCCGTGCTACTTAGTACGCAGAAACGCGTAGACAATCCCAAGCGAGAACTGCCAACCGGAATAGTTGCTAATCCCCGCAATATCGCCAGAGAAACTATTGTCGAGATACTTGACCATTGTGTCGAATGAAAAGGTCTCGGTGAGCGGGATTTCCGCACCACCGCCGAACCACCAGCCCCAGTCGGATTCGGTTGAGAGTGAGCCGTCGGTGTAGCGCGCCCAATAAGAATCGTAAGGTCCCAGCGTGGCAGTCTCGCGCCCCAGAATAAAGGCGCCGCCGCCTTCGAGATAGGGCCGGACCTTGCCCGGGAACTGGGTCGAAAACGGTGCGAGCTTCAGACCCAACTGCATGGGGAAGATCGACGCCTGCCCGAGGAACTGGCCGTCGAAGTTGCCGTTGACGTAGACGTCAAAGGTGATATCGCCTTTGGAATACGAGCCGAGGTTCAAGACGCCGGCGAGCCAATTAGTGAAATAGTAATTGGCATAGGCTTCGACGTAGAAGTTGGTGCGATTGCCGTAGAGTTTGACTTCGTCATTGGGCTGCGACAGGTCACTACTCTCATTGGAAAAGAGCCCGATTCGCAGGCCCAGCGCTGTAGTGCCGCCCGGTTGACCGGCGTGCAGGACCAGCGCCGTGAGCAATACGAATCCCCAGGCTTTCAGCAGTAACTTAACCAATATATTCCTCGGCCATTTCGATCAGACGCTCGTCTACTTTTTTGAGCGAATATACGGCTTCGTTGAGCTCCGCACCAACGATTTCGTTACCGCGGAGGGCCACCATTTGGCCGAACTTGCCTTCGCGGATAAAGTCCACAGCGGCAGAACCGTAGCGCGTGGCAAGGACTCGGTCGAAGGCCGTCGGAGCGCCACCGCGCTGGATATGACCGAGAATGACAGCGCGGGCCTCGAACTTGGTGCGTTTTTCGATCTCATCGGCCAGGAGAGCGCCGATACCGCCGAGGCGGACGTGGCCAAACTGGTCGACACCCATGTCCTTGACGATCAATGAGCCGTCTTTGTCGACCTTGTCGTCAAAGGAGACCTTGGCGCCTTCGGCGACAACGACGATTGAGAAATCTTTGCCGCGTTTGTGGCGTTTGCGGATCAGCTCGCAAACCTTGTCCACAAGGACGGGGCGTTCCGGAATGAGGATTACATCCGCGCCACCGGAAACGCCGGCATAGAGCGCGATCCAGCCGGTGTGGCGACCCATCACTTCGATGACAAGAACGCGATTGTGGGATTCTGCGGTCGTGTGCAACCGGTCGATGGCCTCCATCGCAATATTGACGGCTGTGTCAAATCCGAAGGTAGTGTCGGTGCCGGATAGGTCATTGTCGATAGTCTTGGGAATGCCGACCACCTTGATGCCAAGTGCGAAGAGCTTCTGTGCGACGCCGAGCGTGTCTTCGCCGCCAACCGCGACAATGCAGTCGAGTTCGAGATCTTTGATATTGCGCAGGACTTCGTCGATGCCGTCGCCGTTCTTAAACGGATTGGTCCGAGAAGTCTTAAGAATTGTGCCACCGCGATGTAGAATACCGGAGACGTCGTTGATTCCGAGCGGTTGGACATTGGTGTCCCCCATCAGGCCCTTCCAACCCTCGCGGATTCCGATGATTTCCCAGCCGTTCTTGTTGATTCCTTTGCGGACGACGGCACGGATAACGGCATTCAGGCCGGGGCAATCCCCGCCACCCGTTACGATTCCAACGCGCAATTCAATACCTCCATCTTATTGTATCACAATCATTATCGGCAGCCGGAGCCAATTTAGTACAAATTGTCCAGCATCAATTTGACCTTCATAGACTTGCCCGCTCGCATGACCTGAAGCGAGATCTGCTCGCCGCGGTTTCCGGTCATCAGGCGTTCCGCTTCGGCGCGAGCTATGCCGAGCAGCGAAGTTTCATTAAGCGACAGTATCCGATCGGCGCTTTCGAGTAAACCGTCGGCCGGCGACTGCGGAACAACGCGGTCAACAACCAGCGTGTCGCCGGCAGAAGTCAGCGAAATACCAATCATATTTCGCACAGCGTTGAGCAGGACAAAGCGCTCGCCGGGAGCAAGGTAGAGTTTTTCGTTCTCGTAGTCAAAGGTCACGCGAAAACGCTTTAACACGCCGGCGCCGATGTTTCCGGCGGTACGTTCGCCGGCAAAGATTCCGGTTTCGGCCAGCGAATAGGAGACCGTGAGCGAGTCGAGATCGTAGCCACAGAGATCAAGCGAGGCCAAAACCCCGAACAGTCCCGCGGAGCCACCGCCAATGCCGATGGAGCTCATCTCCCGATAGTCGCTGCGGTCGGCGCCGATGAGAGCGTGGGTTCTGACGAAGGGAGCATTGAAATCGATCGACGAAGCCGAACCGGTATCGATGCGAAATTGGCCGGTAATCGAGTCGTTGACGACGGCTTCGACGTACGGCAGGCGAAAGTCGATCATCAGATCGCAGGCATGACCCCAATGATCGCGCGGCTTGCTGTCGCGATTGTACAAGGTCAGGGTGGAGGCATCGTAGTCGACGCTGGCAATGCAGCGTCCCAGCACATCATAGCCGATAATGCCGTCGATCGTGCGACCGCTGGCAGCTTCGATCGCCTCCAAGTCGATGCCGAAGACCGGAAGATCCGTGAAGACGAGGCCGCCAAATTCCAGTTTCTCCAAAAGATAGGCGGGCGACTGCTGGGCGCCGCCAACGCCGTGGGCTTCGATCTGCGCAATCGGTTTCAGTGGAAGCGAATCGGTGAGACGGGAATTGACGGCCGCTCCTGCGGCACCGCTGTCAAAAATGAAAGTGTGACGACGATTGTCGTTGAGAGTGACTTCGACATAGCAGTGATTGTTCCAGATCTCGAAGGGGAGCACGACCGAGTCCGCCGCAATCGTGGATAACGCCGGAGTTCCACTACGGGGGTCGCGAAAGAGCGAGTTGTCGATCGACTGATTGAAAGCAGCCGAGGTGACGCGATTGAGCCCGGCAACGAATCCCGCCTCGGTCGATTCACGTGTCTGGAACGGTACCATAATGCCATCGACGCTGCGATAGTCGCTGCACCGGGAGATCATGGTTGCCAGGTCGGTTTTCATGACGATCTGCTCGATCAGATAGGAGTCGCGGTTGATCATCAATTGCACCGGCAATCCGTCTTCGGGTTTAATCTGCAGTACATAGCAGACCAGGGAATCAACACTACGATTGGTGTCGAGCACTTCAATTGTGCCTCTGAACTTGGCGGTATCGAGGTAACTTCCCACGGCCAGCGCGATTTGCGTTTGGAGGGCAGCCTTGTATTCGGCGCCCAGGGCGTGTGTCAGTCCCGATTGGTCGCTCATCCAGCAATCGTCGCCGGCGCAGGCCTGAATGTAGCGCGCGATGGGCAAATCGATTTCGAAACGGAAGCGATTCGGAGCCTTGAAGAATACTTTAGAGGTTCCGCTCATCCCACCGAGGCTGACTTCAAAGGCGAACTCCGCGCTCGTAATCCCGGCAAGCTTGTCGCGACCGCCGAGAGCGATGGCGTGCTTGTCAAGAAGCGTGTTGAGATCAAGTGCTGCGATTGAACTCGCGGTGAGGAGTAACGATATTACCAGAAAGAAGTAGGTCATAGTCGACGCCATTCCATTAGCCGTCAGGTAGAATGAACGCCCCCTGTCTGGTCGTTGTTTGTTAATTCTGGGTGAATTCAAGGGGAGCCAGACGGTCATAATAAAGGCTGAGTGTTCCGGTTATCTTTCGGAAAGCAAACGGCGATTCGCCGGCACACCGAGAGTCTCCGGAACGTTGGAGATCACGCCATCGACACCCATGCTCACCATCTTGCGTGCGCCCGCAAGGTCATCAACGGTCCAGACCGCCACCGCAAAACCGGCCTCTTCGAGGCGTCGGACGAGTCCGGGTTTGGCGACGAGTTTGGACAAGTGTACAGCCGAGCATCTCAGACTCTGCAATCGTTCGATTAGATAGGCCGGGAAGTCGAGTTTGACTTTCAGGTTGCGGATGGGGCCAACGATGAGGGCTGTCTGCGCCGACGGCAGCAGCGACTTGATTCGAGAGATAACCTTGGCATTGAAGCTCGAGTAGATGATCATGTGATTAGCGGCGTGACGGCCGAGCGCGGCAATGATTTCGCTTTCGATGCCGGGAGACTTGATATCAAGTATAATCTCAATCTTGCCGGCGAATTCGGAGACGAAGCGCTCGAAATGGAGGACGTGCTGGCGCGACTCGACGCGCAATTTGTCGACAACTTTGGAAGAAGTGCGGCTGAGGTAGCCTGAGTATCCGGTCATGCGCGCCAAGTGGTAATCGTGGAAACAATAGATGACGCCGTCGCGCGAGCAGCGCAGGTCGACTTCGAGAGCATCGGCCCCACATTCAAACGCGTAACGAAAAGCTGCCAAGCTATTCTCGGGGAAGAGCTTTGACGAGCCGCGATGAGCGATGATCCGCGTCATTATTCCCGACGATACCTGTTTGACATAGGCAATTCAACAAAAGATATTAGGCCGGTCGCAGAGAAGATAACATGCAGGTTATACAATTTTGATGAGCCTCGGACGAATGAACATAGTGCACTTGATTAAGGTGATGCCGTGAAAGGCGTTGTGCTGGCGGGCGGGCTGGGTTCGCGGCTCTATCCGTTGACAAAGACGACGAATAAGCACCTGTTGCCGGTGTTTGATCAGCCGATGATTTATTATCCGATCCAGACGCTGGTCAAGGCGGGCATAACCGAGATCATGGTTGTCACGGGTGGCAACCATGCCGGCGAGTTCCTGGAGTTATTGGGAAACGGCAAAGATTTCGGCTTGGACGGACTTCGTTACGCTTATCAGGAGGGCGAGGGTGGTATTGCCGAAGCACTCGGCTTGGCGCGGCACTTCGTTGGCGAAGATCGATTTTGCGCTATCCTAGGCGATAACATCATTGCCGATGACATCGGCCCGGCAGTCAGACGGTTCGCCACGAGCGACGAGGGTGCCCATTTATTTCTCAAGGAAGTTGACGACGCCAATCGCTTCGGTGTTGCGGTATTTGACAAACAAAGTCGATTGGTTGGTGTCGAAGAAAAGCCAGCGGCACCGAAGAGCAAATACGCTGTCACCGGCGTATACCTCTATGAGGCAAAGGCCTTTGAGTTTATTGATACGTTGAAGCCATCGGCGCGCGGCGAGTTGGAGATCACCGATGTCTCGAACTACTTCCTGCGGCAGGGACGCTGCGGTTACGATATCCTGAGCGGTTGGTGGACCGACGCCGGGACGTTTGAGTCGCTGTACCGCGCGCAGGGATTCGTCCGATCGTTGCGAACACAGAACGAATTGAGGAAAGCCGGAGATGATTGACGGAGTCAAGATCAAGCCATTGAAAGTCCACTGCGATGAACGGGGGAACTTGTTCGAAGTGTTGCGCTCGGACGACGAATTGTATCAGGAGTTCGGACAGGTCTATATTACGACGGCCTATCCCGGCGTGGTCAAAGCCTGGCATATGCACCAACATCAGACCGATCACATGTGCGTCGTAAAAGGGCGGGCGAAGTTCGTGTTGTATGACGGTCGGGGAGATTCCCCGACCTACGGCGAGATTAACGAGTTCTTCCCCGGTGACTTCAACAGGGTCTTGATCCAGATTCCTGCCGGCGTCTATCACGGCTTCAAGAATATTGGCGTGGAGGAGTGTTACGTGATGAACGTGCCGACACGACCGTACAATTATGCCGAGCCGGATGAATTTCGGATCGATCCACACGATGCCAAGATTCCGTACGATTGGTCGCGACATGATGGCTGAGCGGATCCTGGTCTGCGGCGGCTGCGGTTTTATCGGGTCGAATTTTGTTGAGCATCTTGTCAGGGAGAATCGCAATCGACGCATCACGGTGCTCGACGCGCTGACTTATGCCGGGTCGCTTGAAAACTTGGGCGGATTGGTGGGGCCAGGAGCAGTCCAGTTCATCCAGGCCGATATCACAAATCCAGAAGCAACTCAAGCGGCGCTGGAGCCCGGCTATGACCTGGTGATCAACTTCGCCGCCGAAACCCATGTCGATCGTTCGCTCTACTACACGCAACAATTTGTAAAGACGAATATCTGGGGCGTGGAGGTTCTGTTGTCGGCCTGCCGTGAGGCGAAGACGCCGCTGCTGCAGATATCCACCGATGAAGTCTACGGGCCGGCTGAGCCGGGGCAAGCCTTTAACGAGACGGCGCCTTTGAACGCGACAAGCCCATACGCCGCAAGCAAAGCGGCGGCGGATTTGCTGGTTGTGGCGGCGGTGAAGACCTTTGGACAGGCGGCCGCGATTGTGAGAACGACGAACAACTACGGACCACGGCAGTTTCCGGAGAAGCTGATTCCCTATTTTCTTGGCTTGATGCGCAGCGGCCAGCCGTTACCGGTTTACGGAGACGGTAAGCAGAGACGGTGCTGGCTGCATGTTGGAGATTTCTGCCAAGGGCTGTCGAAGTTGGTTGACGACTTCCCGGCCGGTGAGATCATCAATATCGGGGCGGATGCAGACTATACAAACCTGGAGATTGTCGAGGCACTGATCGAGTTGAGCGGCGGCAAGGCCACGATCAAGCATGTCGAAGATCGTCCGGCGCACGATCGCGCGTATCGGATTGACTCGAAGAAGTTTGCCGCCAGATATGGCACGCTGAAGCAACGACCGCTCAGAGAAGGCCTGCGCGAGACGATTGACTGGTACCATGCACATCCCGAGATCTTTGGGAGATTGCGGCGCGAGGATGTCAAGGGGTTTGAAAGCCGGCATTACCAGGCGCGGAGTTAATCTTGAAAATCCTCATCACTGGTGGAGCGGGCCTTTTGGGGACCGCGTTGGTGCGCGAATTGGCGCCGCGCTTCGAGGTCACCGCGACTGCGCACACAGCGCCGATGCGGGCGGCATTTCCGACGGTTTCGATTGACCTGACCGACGCGAATGCGGTTGCCGGAATCGTAAGGTCGCAAGAATTTGACGCGGTGATCAATGCAGCCGGTGCGCCGGTCGTGGATCGCTGCGAATTGGACCATGATTACGCACAGACGGGAAACGTCGCAATCGTCAAGAACCTTCTGAATGCGCTGCGTGGTAGGCAGACCCGCTTGTTTCACATATCGTCGGACTACGTTTTTGCCGGGGAGAGCGGACCCGACGATGAGGATAGCACGCCAAGTCCCATCAATTATTACGGTAAGACGAAGCGGGAAGCCGAAGAAGCGGTGATGGAGAGCGAGCTTGCCGCAACTATCATTCGCGTGTGCGCGCTCTATTCGTTTGAGCTGGAAGCGCGGGCGAATCTCTATAATTCGGTTGCGCGCTCGCTGATGCAGGGTCAGAGTTACATAGCCGCGACCGACCTCATGACGAATCCGACCAACATCGCCGATCTGGCGCGCGCGATCGGAGATCTTCTCGCTGCCGAATCCCATGCACCGCTGATCCACCTCGCCGGTGAAGAGCATTTGAGTCGCTTCGAATTCGCCAAACGGGTTGCCCGGCACGCCGGGTTAAACGAGGGGATGGTAATTCCGACACTGACGGCTGAGCTCAAACTGGCTGCGAGGCGGCCACTCAAGGCCGGGCTTCGCTCCAAAATCGCATCATCAATTCTTGGCTACTCTCTGCCTGCACTCAAAGTCTGAGCTTTATTGGCTCGAAATCTCCAGCCGGAAATAATAGCGGTCTCAAGCGGAAGAGACTTCCACGTCGGTCATTTCGGCCAATCCCAGGTATTTGATAAGTACTTGCTGTTCGAACACTTATAAGATCGTTTCAATCTGGCATCAGCTTTGCAAAGGGGATAACTCGAAGGTTCTGGATCGAACCCAAGGAGTTGGAGAATGAGAATAGGATACCTCGCGGCTGCGCTTATCGTTTTGTGCTCAGCCGTCCTCGCCCAAAACTACCCCAAACGCGACGCACTCAATTACGAAGAACTGGTCCGTCAGATGCCGGCGCGCTCGACGCAGCAAAACGACGGTTATCGTTCAATGCTGTCATTGCCGGACTCGACGAACAAGCTGGAGCAGCAACAGGTGGATTATCGGCCGGTATCGAGTGATTCCGGCAAGACGGAGCTATTCGGTTACAACCTGTTTGCCCGCGGCGGATCGACCAACGAGATACCGCAGAATCTTGCCCTACCGGAGAATTACAAATTGGGTCCCGGCGATAACCTGATTCTGAATCTATGGGGTCGAGTTGAACAGGAGTACGATCTGACGATCGACCGGCAAGGCGCGGTGTTCATTCCGACGGTGGGAGAAGTCCCGATCTGGGGACTGACGCTGCCGCAGGCTGAGCGACGCCTGCAGGAGCGGCTCGGGAGCGTGTTTAGCGATTTCCAACTCAGCGTCAGTATCGGCAAGTTAAAATCGATACAGGTGTTTGTCTTCGGGGAAGTCAAGTATCCCGGCAGTTACAGCGTCAATTCGCTTTCGACATTATTCTCCGCCCTCTACCTAGCGGGAGGGCCGACAGAACGCGGCAGCTTGCGCAAGATTCGTTTGATTCGTTCGGGAGAAAACGCGGCGGCGGTTGATCTCTACCAATTCCTGCTTTTTGGCCAGAACGTAGCGGGAGTCTCGCTGCAATCGGGGGATGTCGTGTTTGTCGAAGTCGTCGGCAAGCGGGTCGAAGTGACCGGGGCGATCAAGCGGCCGGCTATATATGAGATTCTCGGCGAGGAAACGATCGGTGATGTCATTGCCCTCGCGGGCGGGACGCTGCCCAGCGCCTTTCTGGAGAAGGTGCGGATCGACCGTGTCACCAACAGCGATGCCTACCAGGTACTCGATCTCAATCTCAAAGACACGACGACGACAGCGCGGCTGTTTCGGATGGAAGACGGCGACGTCGTATCGGTCGAGTCGATTTACGATCACAAGCTTAATGTCGTGCACCTGGAGGGGCATTTCCGCCATCCCGGATTCTACCAGTACCGCGACGGGTTAACTCTCGCCGATCTCTTTCGCGAAGGCTGCGATCTTGAGGAGCGCGCGTACCGCGGGCGGATTGATATCTTGCGCTGCGAAAATGGCTATGATACCACGCTGATAACGGTCAACCCGGAGGAGGTGCTGGCCGGGGCGACAAATGTGGTGCTGCGCTCGCACGACCGGTTGATCTCATACTCACAGGACGAAGTGATTGCCCCGAAGTCGGTGGCGATCTACGGGCTGGTGATGCGGCCGGGCGAGTACGCCTATTACGACGGGATGAAGATCTCCGATCTGGTGTTCCGCGCCGGCAATCTCAAGAATTCGGCGTATCCGCTTCGCATCGAACTCGCCAGAACCTTCGAAGACGGGCGCCGCGAGGTGTTGTATGCCTCGCTGGATGATCCGCAGGAAGACTTGCCGCTCGAACGCAACGACAAAGTTTTCATTCGCCAGATTCCCGGCTGGGAAGAACGCGACATGGTGACGATCGAGGGTGAAGTCAGATTTCCCGGAACGTATGCGATAACTACAGGCACAAATTCCCTCTACTCCTTGATCCAACGTGCCGGTGGCTTGACAGATGATGCCTTTGCCACCGGCACCGTATTCACGCGGGCGACGATTATCAAGGATTTGAAGCGTCGCGGCGTGGACGAGTTGATCAACCGTTCGATGGAACGGGTCGAAGAGGACTCGGGCGGAATCCATATCGACTCGGCGGCCGTGTTGAGCGATAACAGCATGTCGAACCGCATCGTGGTTTACATGGATGAATTGTTGCGCGCCGGCGATCAGCGCTATGACGTCAAGCTCGCGGACGGCGATCACATCTATATCCCGACCAAGCCGGCGGGAATCCAGGTGTTAGGCGCCGTGCCTTCGATCAGCACGATTGCTTTCCAAGAAGGCAAAAAGGCCGAGCATTATCTCAAGCGCGCGGGGGGGTTTTTGCCGAACGCCGATAAGAAGCATGTTCAGCTTGTGCGCGCCGACGGCACGATTGTGTCGGGCGGCGGCGCGATGTCGAAGCGCGTCAATCTTGGCGATGCAATCTTTGTTCCGACCAGAGTCAGCAAGGAGCGCGACTGGTTGAAGATCTTCTCGACTTCAGCATCGGTTCTCGCCAGTGTGGCAACAACGATCTTCATCGTGGACCGACTGTAATGGAGGCGCAGAAGGTGACGGCCAAACGGCGTAAGCGCGGGAATGACAAGCGGGCGGCATCCGGCGCCGGTGGCCCGGTTCAGCCGATCATTTGTCTTTCCACACAAGACTACACTGATCTGTGGACGCGCAAGCAACGCTTCATGACCTGGTTCGCCGAACGCGGGCACACGGTGATCTATGTGCAGAGCCAGTGGCATTGGCTAACCTGGCTGAAACGCAACCGCGAGGATTTCTGGCGTCCGCTGCGTTTCCTGCGCCGACCCCATCAGGTGCGGCCGAATCTGCATATCGCCACGGCGCCGATCCTGCTGCCGTTCCACCAGATGTTTCTCCCGATTACGATGCTCAACAATATCATGCTCGGTCTCTGGCTGCGCTGGCTGGCGCTGCGGTTGAAGATACGCCGCCCGCTGGTTTACGCGTATGTTCCCTATTCGCAGCTGGCCATCAGATTGCTGGGGGCAAAGAAAGTTCTCTACGAAAAAGTTGACGATCTCGCTGCAGCCAAAGGACTGATCCGCCGCAGCACGGTGGAGAAGCTGGAACGACGATTTCTCGGTATCTGCAAAGTTGTCATCGTGACGGCGACGCGTCTGAAAGACAAGATGCGGGAGCTGCATCCCAACGTGCATGTGATTCCCAATGCCTGCGACGTGGAGCATTTCCAGACGGTAGCTGCCGCGAATGGCACGGCCCCGGCATTGGCGAAAATTGCGCATCCCCGCATCGGATTTGTAGGGATGCTAGCCTACTGGATTGACCAGAAGCTCGTCGAATACATCGCGGCTCATCGCCCGCACTGGCAGATCGTGTTCATCGGCCCGGTGGCGGCGGATGTAACGCTGCTGAAACGCTATACCAATATTCACTTCCTGGGGCGGCAGCCCTATGACGATCTGCCGGCGCTGATGCGCGAGGTCGACGTGTTCATGAACCCCTACAAGCGCGATGACGTTGCCGAATCGTGCTCGCCGCTGAAAGTGTTTGAGTACCTTGCCTGCGGCAAGCCGGTGGTGAGCGTGCCGATGCCGGAGGTGTTGCGCTTCGCGCCGCACGTGCGCATCGCCGAACACTATGTCGGGTTCGTGCGGGCGATCGATGAATTGCTCGCCCTACCGGAAGCCGAACGCAAACAGCTGGAGAAGACCCTGCGCGGTCTGGTACGCGAGGATACCTGGGAGAATCGGTTCGAACAGACCAACCGCCTGATTGCCGAAGGGTTTACTTCATGAGGATCTGCATCAATGCGCTGTTGGTCGAGCCGGATCAAACGGGTGGCGGCGAAACGTTTCTCGTCAATCTGGTGTCGCGATTGGCGCAATTCGATGAAGTGAATGAATACTTGATCCTCGCTACCGAGGCGAACTGCTCACGCTTTGAGACCGGCAATCCACGGTTTGTGGTTCGCTGCGCACTGAAAGCCAGCCACCCAATCTGGCGCCGTGTTGCCTACGAATGGCTGCAACTGCCCCTGACCTTGTGGCACGAGAATATTGAGGTCTACTATTCGCCATTCGGGACGTTGCCGCCGGTTGTCCCCTGTCGGTCGGTGGTCACCTGCCAAAACCTGATCTATTTCGATTTCGCGTCCAATGTGACCTATCGCGGGCGCTCGTGGCGCAGCCAAATCAAGACCCGGCTGCAATACGTCTATAATCTCTGGTCTCTGCGCAGCGCAGCTCAGCGGGCGGATAAGGTGTGGGCCGTATCGAAGACAACGGCGCAAGAACTTCAACGCCGATGCGGCACTCCGGCAGATCGCCTTGCGGTCGTTTACGAAGGCGTTGATTTCGGCGCGTTCAACCCGGCGCGGCGTGAGGAACCCCGCGAATCGGAGAACCAGGGCCGGCCGTACATAGCAGCTATCGCGACATTGTACCCCAATAAGAATCTCGACAAGGTCATACGGGCGTTTGCAGCGCTGGTGAAGCGCGGTCACGAAGAAGATCTCGTTATCGTGGGACATGATTGGCTGGGTTATCGATCGGTGCTTGAAGAATTGGTAACCGATCTGAACGTGCGGGATCGGGTCAGATTCTGCGGGGGTCTGCCGCATCGCGAGATCCCGTCGATCCTGGCGCAGGCAAGCTTGTTTGTGCTGTTCTCGAATGTTGAGTCGTTTGGATTGCCGATTCTCGAAGCCATGGCGGCCGGGGTTCCGGTAATCGTGTCGGACTCATCGGCGCTACCGGAAATCGCCGGCGGCGCGGCTCTTTTGGCGAAAGCCGGAGATGTTGAGCATCTGGCATCTCGGATGCAGGAGGTGCTCGGCAATTCCCGGCTTGCCGAGACGCTGCGAGAACGCGGTGTAGATCGCGCCCGGCAATTTAGCTGGGACGAGACCGCAGTGCGCGCGATCGATTTATTTAATCAGCTTAAGTCAAGCCATCAACAATTGGAAGCGGCCTCGGCTGCGGAAGGGGTTTCTTCATGAAGCAAGTTCTCCAGTACCCGAAACGCAACGGACTGACTCTCGCCGAATGCCCACGCCCCGGCTGTAAACCGGGCGGTATTGTTGTCAAGAACCACTGTTCGCTGATTTCGCCGGGCACCGAGCGGGCGATCATGGATTTGGCGGAGAAAAATCTGATGAGCAAGGCGCGGTCGCGTCCCGACCTGGTGAAGCAGGTCATTGACAAAGCACGCACCGAAGGCATCGCGAGCACCTTCAACAAGGTACAAGCGCGTTTGAAAGCGCCGATACCACTGGGCTACAGTTCGGCCGGAACGGTTGTCGAGGTTGCCGCGGACGTCACCGAGTTTGCCGTCGGCGACCGGGTGGCGTGCGCGGGATTCGGTTACGCCAGCCACGCGGAGCACGTGTACGTGCCGCGGAATCTGGCGGTCGGTTTGCCGCAGGGAATGGACTTTGAGCAGGGATCATTTGTCACTCTCGGCGCGATTGCGCTGTGGGGTGTGCGTCAATCGGTGGTGACGCTGGGCGAGCGCGTGGCGGTGATCGGGCTGGGTCTGCTGGGTCAGTTGACGGTGCAGATTTTGAAAGCGAGCGGGTGTCAAGTCATTGCCGCTGATATCGACGAACAACGTTTGAAGGAAGCCCTGCGTTTCGAACCGGCATTAGCGGTCAATCTCACCGACGCCACAGCTACCAAGTCGATCATGCATTACACCGGCGGGGTTGGCGTAGATGCCATTCTGATTACGGCGGCAACCAAGTCCAACGAGCCACTGGAATTTGCCTCGCAGATTGCCCGCGACCGTGCGCGAGTGACAATTGTCGGTGATGTGAAGATGGAAGTACCGCGAAAGGCGTTCTACGACAAGGAACTGACGCTCGTGATGTCGCGGTCATATGGACCCGGGCGCTATGACCCGATCTATGAAGAACGCGGGATCGACTATCCGGCCGGCTATGTGCGCTGGACCGAGAATCGCAATATGAGCGCATTTCTGGAGCTGGTCGCAGCGGGGAAAGTTGATGTCAAGTCGCTTACTACTGCAAGCTATCCGATCGAACACGCTCTGACCGCTTTTGAGCGCATTGAGAACGAGAAAGTCCTGGGCGTCCTGCTGAACTACGACGCCGAATCCGTGGACGCGGCACCGGCAACCGTCACGAGGGTCTCTTCGCCTACGAAGGGCGAGATTGCGGTTGGGTTTCTCGGCGCGGGTTTGTTTGCGACCGGCGTTCTCCTGCCGGCCCTGTCGCAGAACCCGCTGTTTCGCCGAACGCTGCTTTACTCCCCGACGCCGCATCGTGCGCGCGCGGCTGCAGACCAATTCAATTTCGCCGGAATTGCCAACTCCGAGGCAGAAGTACTGGAGGGAGCGGATGTCCGTACGGTATTTATTGCCACGCCGCACAATTGCCATGCCGAACAGATCATGCGCGCTCTAGAAGCGGGCAAGAATGTCTTTGTCGAAAAGCCGCTTTGCCTGACGCTGGAAGAGCTTGCAGAGATCCGGCGTTTGCAGTCAGAGAGGGGAACGACTCTGATGGTCGGATTCAATCGGCGCTACTCAAGTTGCACGAGACTGATGCGCAAGGAATTGGCGCGGCGGACGTCGCCGGTGATTGTTAATTATTCGTTAAATCCAGGATTCATCGATAAGAATAATTGGGTGCATGACGATAAAATTGGTGGTGGCCGAATCATCGGAGAGGCGTGTCACTTCATTGACCTGATCTGCCACTTGCTCGATGCGCGAGTCAGCCAGGTCAGGACGACTTCGATTATGTCGGCAAAGGGCAGGTATCAGGCGGACGACAACGTGCAGATTCAACTGACAATGAGCGACGGATCAATCGCCACAATCACCTACGCGGCGATGGGTGATCGCTCGTATCCCAAAGAATCCCTGGAAATCTTCGCCGACGGCGCAGTCATCACGATGAGCGATTGGCAGCGCGTGGAGCAGTTTGTCGGCGGGCATCGGCGCTCGCTGTATCGCGGATCGATGGACAAGGGGTTCCGGGCCGAGATGACGGCACTAGCCGCAGCAATTCGCAGCGGCCGGCCGGCTGAAGAACTTGAAGCAGACTTTCATTCGAGCCTTGTTGCTCTGGAAGCGCGGCGGTCATTAGCTGAAGGGGGAGCGATTCTCATCGCATAGTTATGGAAACAAAGGAACGCCAACTGCGCATTCTCTATCTCACGCACTACTTCCCTCCCGAGGTCAATGCGCCCGCGGTGCGCGTCTCACAATTTGCTACGGCGTGGATGCAGGCCGGGCATCAGGTGACGATCGTCACCGGCTTTCCCAATCACCCGACGGGTGTCATTCCGGAGGAATACCGGGGCAAGGCGTATCAACGCGAAGAGTATCAAGGCGTGGCGGTTCACCGCAGCTTCGTGTATGCGGCACCGAATAAGGGTTTCGGGAAACGCATTGCCAATTACCTGTCGTTTATGGTCAGCGCCATCTGGGTGGCCCTGACCAAGACCGGCAAGCAAGATGTCGTGATCGCGACTTCGCCGCAGTTCTTCGTCGCGGTGGCGGGCTTTGTCGTGAGTCTATGCAAACGCATTCCCTTCGTCTTCGAAGTTCGCGACCTGTGGCCGGAGGAGATTGTCGCCGTCGGCGCCATGAAGCGCGGCACGATCATTCGCATGCTCGAAGCCGTCGAGATGTTCCTTTATCGGCGCGCAAAAACAATCGTCGCGGTCGCCCAAGGCACGGTCGATGACCTGGTGGCGCGCGGGATCCCCAAAGAGAAGCTGGTGCTCATACCCAATGGCGTCGACTACGAGAGATTCGCGTCGGCCACGGACGATCACACGATTCGCGACGAGCATGAATTGAACGGTCACTTTCTCGTCTCCTACATAGGGACGATGGGCATGGCACACAACCTTCGAACCGTGATCAAAGCCGCCGATCGCTTAAAGGAAAACGACGCTGTGAGATTCCTGTTCGTCGGCGACGGCGCCGAGCGCGATGGCTTGATGAACTACAGCCGGGAGTTAGGACTGGAGAATGTCACTTTTGTGCATCAGCAGCCACGAAACCGGATTCCGGAATACTATGCGGCATCGGATCTTTGCCTGGTGCCCTTGCGGCGCGTGGAGTTGTTCACGAAGAACATACCGTCGAAGATCTACGAGGTGATGGCGGCCGGCAAGCCGATTGTGATCGGCACAACGGGTGAATCGCAGAGGTTGGTGGAATCGGCGCAAGCCGGGGTGGCTTTCGTGCCGGATGATGACGCCGACCTGGCGGACAAGATCGGCACTCTTGCTGCCGACCGCGAGAAATCGCTAAGACTGGGCGCCAACGGGCAGCGATTCGCGTTGCAGCACTGTCATTACAGACGGCATGCTGAAAACTACCTGGATTCATTGAGAGCAGCGGTTGGTATAGAGTAGTCAATATGCTGCGCGAACGAATCACCATCTTGCGCAAAGTCCATTTCTTGCTCGACGTGCTATTGACAGCCCTGGCCTTTGTCCTGGCGCACTGGTTGTATGCTGCGTTGCGATCTTTGCCGGAGACCCCAGCGATATTCTCGCGGGGAGAAAAGGCCCTGCTTGGAATCGCGTTGATATCCTTGGCCGCCAGCATTTACTTCCTGGGCGAGCGTTACATTTACCGACTCAAGAGCGCGCTCGGGTTTTTGCGCGAATCGTTTATGTTGACGGCTTCGGCGGCTGCGCTGTTTCTGGCCGGCGCTTACTTGCTGCACTTGAATCTCTTACCCCGACTGCAGTTTGCTTTCTTCGTGGCGCTGCAACTGGCATTTTTGTTCCTGTTGAGATTGGTGCTGCTGCAAACGCTGCATTATTTCCGGTCGCGCGGGAGGAACGTGCAGACGACGCTGGTTGTCGGGACGCGCGAGCGGGTACGCGAAGCGGTGGACACGCTGCTGGAAAACCGGCAATGGGGATTGGCTGTCAAAGGACTTCTGTTTCTTGACGAGGGGAAGGCGTTATACCGGTATCGTGATATTCCGTTAATCGGTTCGATCGAGCGGCTGACGGCAACGATCAAAGCGAATCACGTGGATTTCGTGTTTTTCACGGTGCCGGCGCGTTTCATTGAGCGGATTCGACCCGCGATGAAGCTGTGCGAAGAAATGGGGGTCGTTTCCTGCCTGAGCGTCGATATAGCGGAAATGCCGTCGTCACGTCAATATGCAATCGAACTGGCAGGCAAACCGGCGTTTCTCTTCACGCGCGAGCCGGAAATCAATGCCCGGCTCATGTTCAAGCAAACGCTCGACCGTATTGCGGCCGGCATCGGCCTGTTGCTCTTATCGCCGCTTCTGGCAGCAATTGCCGTTGCGGTCAAGGCGACGTCGCGCGGCCCGGTGTTCTTCCGGCAGGTGCGCTGCGGGTTGCATGGACGGCGATTCAAGCTGCTCAAGTTCCGGACCATGGTCGTCGACGCTGAAAAAATCAAGGATACGCTTTCGCATCTCAACGAGATGGATGGGCCGGTGTTCAAGATCAAGAATGACCCGCGAATCACCCGTGTCGGAAGAGTCCTTCGTAAGCTCTCGCTCGACGAGTTGCCGCAACTTGTCAATGTGCTGAAGGGGGAGATGTCTTTAGTAGGACCGCGGCCGCCGCTTCCGCAAGAAGTCGCAGACTATGATTTCTGGCAGAGGCGCAAGCTTTCGATGAAGCCGGGAATCACATGCTTGTGGCAAGTCGGAGATCGCAACGATACATCGTTCGAACAGTGGATGCGGCAGGACCTGGAATACATCGACAATTGGTCGTTGACATTGGATGCGAAGATACTACTGCGCACCATACCGGCGGTCATCAATGCCACCGGGCGTTGACCCCTGCTTTACGAACTCCAATCGCCGTCGATGACGGTGTAGCCGACTCGACCGCGCGATTCACAAAAATCCTTCAGGACCAGCAAGAAGGCGTGCCAACCCTGGGTACAGGCCTTGTTCGGCTTATCGGGAGCGAAACCGGTGTGGCGGATGGTTACACGGGTTTTCTCGCCGATGCGGAGCAACTCCCAGGTGACTTGACTTTCCGAGACGAGTCCCGGCTCATGCCAGTCATATACTAGCTTCTTGTTCTCAACGAATTCAAGAATCTTCTGGGGACCCAGTACTGAGCCGTCGGGATTCTTCCAACCGGTGGTGTACTTCCCGTCCGGCTGCAGGTCAACTTCGGCATTGGCGGCAAACCAAGTGCGCAAAGAACTTTGTTGAGTCAGCGCGCGGTAGACTACCGGTGGAAGTTCCTCGATAAAGATCTCGCGACGAATGGTGCCCTTTTCCAGGCGCGAGTAGTCGAGGCGATAGGTCGGGCGATTTTCCTTGATCAGCGAGCGCAGATTGTACAGGGCGATAATCCAGGCATCCATCATCAGGGCCTTGTCGGGCATTTTGTCGTGGGTCACGAGAAAATCGCAGTAACGCCCCTTGTCATCGATGATCCAGGTTACCTCGGAGGGGGCGCCGGCCAGCGGCCAGGTGAATTTGAGGACGCGATTCGGCTCCAGTTCAAGAATCGAGCCCTTGATCTCCTTCTCAGGAAAGCTGGTAGCGGGGCAGTTCTCGCCGGTCAGATGGATCGTGCCGCGCAGCTTGGGATTGATCTCGCCCTTATTGCAGAACCAGATGGCCAGCTTGAGCGGATTGATGACAGCATCCCAGATCTTGAGCGCGTCGCTGTCGATCCTGATCTTGAGTCTGAGTCGATGCCTCGCCGGTGCCATGGCGCAAATATAGAAGAATCCTCGGCGTCGGCAAGTGTCAAGTACACGCCGGCGTCAAGTGATAGTGTGGAGCTTAAGCATGTTGGTGTCGCCGTGGACGTGTACAGGAGCGGAGGCGACGATAACAACGCGGTCACCGGTTGAAACCAGATGAAGTTTCTTGAGAATTCGTTCGACGTCGAGAATCATTTGATCGACCGACTTGAAATGCGGGACAGAGATCGGGGCGACGCCACGCAACAAGGTCATTCGATTCACGATTTCCGGGTGCGGCGTGAAGGCAACGATCGGCACGCAAGATCTCTGCTTGGAGACTAAGAGCGCCGAGAGACCGGTTTGGGTGAAGCAGGCGATGAGGGAGGCATCGATGTCACGCGCCATTGCCACGGCCGACTCCGAGATGGCGGTGGCAAACTCTATGGCCGGGCGGCCGATGATGTCGAATTTGGGCTCTAGCCGGCCACGGATATTGGCTTCGGTAGAACGGATGATCTGGCTCATCATGGCGACGCTTTCGACAGGATACTTGCCGGAGGCCGTCTCGGCGGAGAGCATGACAGCATCAGTACCGTCCAGGATGGCATTGGCGACATCAGAAACCTCGGCACGGGTCGGTGTCGGGTGCTGCGTCATCGATTCGAGCATCTGGGTTGCCGTGATGACCGGCTTGAGCATTTCCGAGGCAGTCGCGATGATGTTTTTCTGGAGCGTCGGCACCTGATCGATCGGGGTTTCGACGCCGAGATCGCCGCGCGCCACCATGACGGCATCAGCGGCCTGCATGATGTCGCCTAATTTCTTGATCGCTTGCGGTTTCTCCAGTTTGGCGATGATCGGGATATCGGCTTCTCGCTTGCGCATTTCGTTGCGAAGGACGGCGATGTCATTAGCGGAGCGGACAAACGAGAGTGCGACGAAATCAACTCCATTGGCGATGCCGAATTCGAGGTCGCGCAGATCCTTCTCAGTGAGAGACGGCAACGACAAGGACGATGTGGGCAGGTTGATGCCCTTGCGTTCGCGCAGCATACCACCTTTAACGACGACCGCTTCGATTTCATTGTGTCCGGCACGAACGACTTCCAGGCGCAGCAGGCCGTCGTCGATGTAGATCTGATCGCCCTTGCGAAGGTCGGGGAGCAATTCCGACGGGGAGGCAGAGATTGTAGCGCTATCGCCAACCACGTCGTGAGCAACAATCTTGAGGCGGTTGCCGTCGGCGATTTCCACCGCGCCGCCGGCAATGCGGCCGACGCGGATCTTGGGGCCGGAGAGGTCCTGGAGAATGCCGATCGGCTTGCCGAGACGTTTGGAGACGCGGCGAATTCGCTGAATGAGCTGTTTGTGGAATGAGTGCTCGCCATGCGAGAAGTTGAGGCGGGCGACGGCGAGGCCATTCTTGGCGAGGGCTTCGATGGTGGCCTCGTCAGAACTGGCCGGCCCCAAGGTGCCGATAATTTTGGTCAGTCCCGGAAATTCCGCTGTCATTGTGGCAAAGGTCACGAAATGGAGTCGGCAGTCAACAACAATATGCGAGCAGACCGGTGAAGTTACGGAACCGCGTAGCCCATGGACAGCTGGAGTTCGGAGACTCTGACTTCCTCGTCCGAGAACCGGTGGCCATTGATCACCGTGGCGGCAAGCCGGATGCGGTCGAGACGCAGTTCGGCGCCAAGATTCAGGAAGACCTGTTCATCCGCCTCGCGTTCAAAACCCATTAGTGTTCGATAGATGAATCCAGTATTGAAGAACACCGTGCTGGCATGCTTGTCGGACCATACAAGAACATGCGTTCCGGCCCCAAAATCGGTAAGGTGGTCGGTATCACTGAGAGCATCTATCAGGCTGCTACGAAAACCGACGCGGCGAACCTCGAAACTGACAGCATCGCGATAGAGCACGCCGAATGACAGCTCCCACGGGATCTCTGCTTCAGCTGGGAGGTCACCATCGAGATCATCATAGGTGGCATTGAATCGGTCGCCGGTGCGAGCGGCAATGCCGTAGGCGAAATCAGCGATTTCGTGGTGGAGACCGGCTCGGAATAGGTACGAATAGTAGGATTCGTTCAGCGAGCTAAGGCCTGGGAACTCGATACTTCTAATGCGCGCATCGTACTCGACCTGGCTTGTGAGAAGGTCTACGCCGACTCCGACCGCCAAGCCACGAATTGGCTTGATAGCGACTGCTGCAGTGGTTTGCCACTGCTTCAATTGTTGAAAGAGAGAAACTTCAAAATCCTCAGTGCCATCGGGGTATTCGTAAGTGACTTCAGTGAAGATTGTGCTGTAGTGCATCCTGTAATAAGGTGGATTGGCAAATGAAAGTCCCATCGCCGCGCGATCACCTAGACTAATCGAGACAGCAATGACCCCGGGCCGGAGTGCAGGCTGGCTGTAGTCGCGGGCGACATGTGGAAAAGCGGGCCCGAGGAAATGGTATTCCAGACCATTCCGTAGCCCGGCAACCTCCAAGGCGAAATCGACACGGCCATCGGGAAAGATTGCAGCCGGGTTCGCGGCCAGCGACATGGCTCCCTGACTCAGTGCGACGCCAGTTCCGCCACGCGCCGCTGCAGAAGCACCGACGAAATTGAGTGTGTAGTAGGCCTCGAGGTAGCTGGTGACCCACTCGGGCATAGTCCCAACTTTCTGCTGTGCACCGGCGCGGGGAGCGAGCACAAGCAGAGCGAAGACGAGGATTGCTCCGGTGACCGGACTTTGCCTGTTAGCGGCTGAGTTTGATCTCTTTTGACCCATACGATTCCCTTTCCTGTTAGCTCATGGCCCCCTAAAAGATAGCTTTGCGGACAGCTTTGTCAATATACCGACGCATTTCGCATCAAGAATGTCAAATCACTCCCGGGGCATGCAAACTTTGGATGATTGACACCGCCACTCGCCATTCGTAGATTTGCACCATGACGAAAGATCAAGCCCGCAAACGCATTGCCGACCTGGTGGAACTGGTCAGCTATCACAACCATCGCTACCATGTCCTGGATGACCCGGAAATTACCGATGCCGACTATGACCGATTGTTTGACGAGCTGGTTGCACTGGAGTCTGAGTTCCCCGATCTTAAGCGCGGCGATTCACCGACGCAGCGAGTAGGGGCGGCGCCGGCAACTGCGTTTCGGTCTGTAAAGCGGGCGATTCCGATGTTGTCGCTCAATAAGGCGATCACACCGGATGAGTTCTTTGATTTTGAGCGAAGAGTAAGAGAGATTCTCGTCGGGGACACCGAGACGGTGGAGTATCTCACCGAGCCGAAACTCGATGGGTTGGCGGTTGAGCTGGTATATGAGAAAGGTATCCTCGCACTTGGGCTGACGCGCGGCGACGGGACGACGGGCGAAGATGTCACGGCGAACTTGCGGACCGTGAAGAACCTGCCGCTGCGTTTCAAGGCTCCCGAGATCAAGTTGTTGGAAGTCCGGGGCGAGATCATCCTGACCAAGAGCGAGTTCGCCAAGCTTAACAAGCAGCGCGAGGAGCGAGGCGAGGAACTCTATGCCAATCCGCGCAACACGGCGGCCGGGTCGGTGAGACAATTGGATCCAACGGTCACGGCATCACGCCCGCTGCGATTCTATGCGCATGGGGTTGGGCGCCTTGACGGCTCTCAGCCGGGCACCCAGTGGGAGTTGTTGAGATTGTTGACCAAACTTGGGTTTGAAGTGACTCCGGAGGCGCAACTGTGTTATTTCGCCGACAAAGTGGTCGAACGCTATAACGCTCTGAACGAGAAACGATCGGCGTTTGACTTTGATATTGACGGTATGGTGGTCAAGGTCAATTCGTTCCGACAGCAGCAGAAACTGGGAGAATTGTCGCGTTCGCCTCGCTGGGCGATTGCGATGAAGTTTCCGCCGCAGCAGGAAGAGACGGTGGTTGAAGACATTGTCGTGCAAGTGGGCAGAACCGGCACGCTCACGCCGGTAGCGCATCTCCGTCCGGTGCGTGTCGGCGGCGTGGAGGTGAAGCGGGCGACGCTGCACAACTACGACGAAGTGATGCGCAAGGATATCCGGATCGGCGATCATGTGATTATCCAGCGCGCCGGCGATGTGATTCCCGAGGTAGTCAAGCCATTGACGGCGCACCGCAGCGGCAAAGAGAAGAAATTCGCGATGCCGAAACGCTGCCCGGAATGTAAGAGCGAGGTCGTGCGCATCGAAGGTGAGGCAGCCTACCGCTGTCCGAATCTATCCTGTCCGGCACAAGTGGCGGAGCGGATTATACATTTTGCTTCGAAAGGCGGCGTCGATATCGAGGGCTTGGGTCCGAAACTGATCGAGCAAATGCTTGCGGCCGGGTTGATTCACGATTTTTCCGACCTGTATTATTTGCAGCTCGAGCAGTTGGCGTCACTGGAGCGCCTGGCAGAAAAATCAGCCGCCAACTTGATCAACTCGATTGAGAAGAGCAAAGGCGCAGACTTACCGCATCTAGTAGCGGCGTTAGGTATCAACAATGTCGGAGAGCACGTAGCCCGCTTGCTGGCAACAAACTTCGGCAGCCTCGATCGGTTGGCCGCGACGGGAATCGATGAGCTGAATGGTGTCGAGGGAATCGGGCCAATCGTCGCCGAGAGTATAGTTGACTTCTTTGCGAACGGGCAGAATCAGCATGTCATGTCGAAGCTCCGGAAAGCGTGGAACACTCTACCGAGCTACCAAATTGCCTCTGGACCGAAGCCATTGGCCGGAAAGACGTTTGTGATTACCGGCGGACTTGAAAAGTACTCGCGCGATCAGGCCAAGAAGGTCTTACTCGATCTTGGCGCGAAAGTCGCATCGAGCGTTTCGAAAAAAACTGATTACGTTGTGGTCGGCGTTGACCCCGGCTCGAAATACCAGGATGCCCAGAGATTGGGGATCAAGACGCTTACGGAAGCAGAATTCTTGGAATTGACCGGAGGGCAGTAATGCAAAACCAAACTCGAAGTATCCCGCTCAATCAGATTTCGGTGCCGATCCTGGCGGTCGCAGGGATGACCGCGTTCTGCTATTTTGCTGCGGGGATCCTGGTGCCGCTGGTAACGGCGATTACGCTGGCCTATGTACTCTGGCCAATGGTGGCGCGGCTGAAGAAGTGGAAAGTGCCGCATATTGTGGCTGTCCTGCTTGTATTGCTGTTGGCGATCATTGTCCTGGCTCTGATCGGCCTGTTAATCTACGGCCAGGCGGTGGATTTTGCAGAATCGGTTCCGGGTTATTGGGAGCAGTTTGAAAAACTCCGGAGTGAAAAACTTACCAATCTGCCTCCAATGCTGAACGATTTGATCGATACGAAGGCGGAAGAAGTCCTCGGCAAGATTGACCTGCAAAGCCTGTCGACGATCCCGAAGTTTATCTTCAAGGGAGTCGGCTCGGTTTTCAGTTTTCTCGGGCAGGCTGTCCTCGTCTTCCTGCTAACGCTTTTCGTCCTGATCGAACAGCCGGCGTACAGTCGCAGGATGAAGATGTTGTTCGGGCAGGATCAATCGGAGGCCACCGGCTCCATCCTGGGGCAGGTATCGGAACGGATCGCCGGTTACATGTGGCAGAGGTTTGTCATCACGGTAGCGTTGGCGATCATCTTCACGGTTGGGCTTCTGATCGGCGGTGTCAAGTATGCCTATATCTGGGGTCCGTTGGCGGCGATTCTGAATCTCGTCCCCTATGTCGGCGCCTACGTCGGTGCGGTGCCGCCGATGCTGATGGCACTCGTGCAGTATAATTCGGCGACAGCCGTCGTTCTTGTTTTCGCATTTTTCATGGCCGTGCAATTTGTGGAATCGAACATCGTCACACCGCGCATGTTACAAGGCTCGCTCAATATCAGCCTGCTGGCGCAGTTGATCTCGACGCTGTATTGGGGCTGGCTCTGGGGCGCGATCGGGATCATTCTGGCGGTGCCGATTACAGCGGCGTTCAAGGTTTTGTGCGATAACATCGACTCGCTCAAACCGCTCGGGATCATGTTGTCGGGAGATGATCGGTGATTCGCAATCTTCGGCGAATCCTGATGTTGTTAGTTCGGCGCACGTTTATCACCGATAATATTGCGACGCTGGCCGCATCGATCTCGTTTTATGCGCTGCTTTCCTTTATCCCCTTCCTGCTGCTGGCGGCCTCGATCATGGGATTTCTCTTCGCATCGTCAGAGCAGGCGTTGCGCGACATCGTGATGTTTGTCGCCGGGAATTTCCCGGGGGCGGCCTCGGCAGCCCTGGAGTTGCTATCTGACACGGTTCACGACAAGACTTTCTACGGTTTGCTTGGCCTCATAGGCGTTCTTTGGGGAAGTATGCGTGTGTTTTCGGTGCTGGAAGAAGCGATGAACCGCATCTGGCGCACGCGCGGACGGCGCGGGTTCTGGAAGTCGCGCCTGGTGGCGTTTACATGCGTGCCGATCATGATGGTGTTCGTGACGGTCTCGCTGGTTCTGACTTCTCTCTTGCAGGCACTGAAGAACAATCAGCTTCCGTTGCTCGAAATATCAGTGATTGATGTCCCGATCGTGGGCAGCATCGTGTCGTACGGAGTGCCGCTCTTAATCTCGATCCTGCTCTTCACGTGGATCTACTACTTGTTGCCAAGCCGCTGGCATCATCTCAAGAGCGCGTTTATCGGCGCGGTGCTGGCGGGATTGCTTTGGGAAATCGCGAAGCTGCTTTTCGATAGCTATGTCAGGAACTTCAGCGAGTTTCTGACGATTTACGGCTCGTTTACCTCGCTGGCGCTGCTGTTTCTCTGGGTTTACTACTCGGCAATTGTCGTCTTGCTCGGGGCAGAATTTGGGGCGATGATTCAACTCGTTAAGGAGCGCAAGCACCAATAATCTACCCAAAGAAAAAGGGCGCGGAGACCGCGCCCTGAATATCAAGAAGCTGGATCGGACTACAGCTTGGCTGCTACGGCATTGGCGATGTCGAGAGAAGAGGCATTGCCACCCATGTCGTAGGTACGCACCTTGCTGTCTTTGATGACGGCCGCGATCGCGCTTTCGAGGCGATCGGCTTGCGTGGTTTCGCCCAGCCACTCAAGCATCAGCTTGGCCGCCAGGAAGGTCGCCATCGGGTTGACCTTGTACTGGCCCGCGTATTTCGGCGCCGAGCCGTGGGTCGGTTCGAAAACGGCGTACTTGTCGCCGATGTTGCCGGAAGAGGCGAATCCGAGTCCGCCGACGAGTTGCGCGCACAGATCGGAGATGATGTCGCCAAACATATTGCTGGTCACGAGGATTGAGTAGTCGAGCGGGTTTTTCAGCAGCCACATGCACATGGCGTCGATATTCGTTTCCCAGCACTCGATTCCCGGATAATCCTTGGCGACTTCGCGGCCAACGCGCGTGAAGAGCCCGGAAGTTTCGCGTAGGACGTTTGGTTTTTCGACGATCGTCACCGACTTCTTGCCGGTACGCTTGGCTTCCTCGAAAGCGTCCTTCACGATGTTGCGCGAACCTTGCCTGGTGATCAGACGGCACGACATGGCGACGTCTTCCGACGGCAAATCAGCGAAGCGTTTCATCTTTTTGTTCAACGCGGTCATCTGCGCGGAGAGATCCTTGGGCAGCGGGTAAAATTCGACGCCGGTGTAGAGGTCTTCCGTGTTTTCGCGGAAGACGGTGATATCGATGCCTTCCTTGAAATTCAGCGGGTTGCCCTCGTAGGACTTACAGGGGCGCTTGTTCGTGCGGAGGTTGAATTCCTGGCGCAGGCGCACGATCGGCGAGGAATAGACCATTTTTTTGCCCTGCAACGCCGGAGCCAATTCCGCTTCGGCTTCCTCTTTGGGTTTGGAGGTAATGGCGCCAAAAAGAGCGCAGTCGGTTTCGTTGAGAATCTTGATGGTACGATCGGGCAACGGATTGCCTTCTTTGCACCAGAATTCCCAGCCGATGTCGCCGTGAACATATTCGGCGTCAATTTTCATCTTGTCGAGGACTATGCGAGTGGCTTCCATCACATCCACGCCGACACCATCACCCGGTAACCACGCGATTCGGTATTTGGCCATAATCTTTCCTATGATCTATTACTTGAGACTGATTGTAAGTGCAAAACGATGGGTAGAACCGAGCCCCGATTTATAAGGTATAAAGGCATAATCAATTTGCCAGATGGACTTGGAAAACCCGGCGCCGGCGGAAAAGTTCTCTTCGTCGTAGCCGACTTTGTAACCGGCGCGCAGGGCGAACATTTCTGCCAACTGTTTTTCGGCGCCGAAATTGAGGCGCACATCGGATTCCTTCGGGGCAGAGGCTTCCCCGGCGACGGTCAGGCCTCGCGTGGTAACACTGAGGCCACCCGCGAAGGTAACCGGAAGATCGATTTCTTCTTCCGTAAACTTAGGCTTGCTACCAAAGTGCCGGACGGCGACACCAATCGCAGCGAGCGGCGTCGGTTTGAACCAGAGGCCGGCGTCGGCGAGAAAGGCATCGGCGGTGCGGGTGTCAATTTTCTCGGCCGCGTACTTGCCGGTTATGCCGGCAGCGATCTTGTCATTGAGTTTGAGCGCATAAGAAACCGAGACCAGCCAATCCTGAGCATCGAAGAGATTAAGCGGTTCCTCCGTGGGGAGATCACGCGCTTCGATTTCACCGACTTTGAAGTAGTCAAAACCGACGGCGATCACTCCGCCGAGTGCGGGGGTCGCGCCGCCAAGATATTCGCGCCGTGTATCAAAGATGCCTTCGTGGTGCATAAGCCCGACACTGGCATGATCGGCAGTGGAAATCACGGCCGGATTGAAGTACGCGCCGTACAGCGTTGATGGCAACGAGACACCGACATCGCCCATAGCGGCATTACGCGCACCGGGTGAGACCTTTAAGAAATTGAAGCCGACGCTGCCTGGATCGGCCGCGACAAGTGTCGCACCAATAAGGAGACAGGCGGTGGCTGCAAGCATGAGAATCCGAAAATACACGAATTGCCTCGTTGTTAGAGCCCGACCGAAAATCCAAAGATTGATTCCCAGCCGCCGATATTACGCGCCTGTTCGACGGCGACATCGATTTGCGCGTTCACGTTCCTTATCGGCAACTCGAACCCCGCGCCAAAGGCCGGTTCGCCGGCTGCCATTCCGGCGCGCAGCTTCACTTGCGGAACGATCTTGAACTCGCCGCCGGCATAGAGCTTGGCATCCTTGTGTTCGCTTTTCTCGCCGTCAATCGCGAGCAGCAGGCGCTCTTTCAGGAAGAGCACCGAAGCACCGGCTTTAACCACCAACGGGACCTTGTCGGTAACATCGGTACCGAGTTCGCCGCGTTCAGCCCAGTAGTCGCCGGTATTCCAGGGGTACTTCGCCGAGATATTGCGCACGACGACGCCAAAGCGGAGCAAGTCGATAGGCCCGTCAAACGGCAGAGCCGACTCGCGCTTGAGATGGACAAGGGCGCCGAAGTCGAATCCGGCGGAGTAAGCTGACGCGGATTCGAGTTTTTGATGGTAATAACGAATGTCGCCGCCCAGAGTAATGAATCTCGAGAAGCGCCGCGAAAAGGCGATCGAGACGACACCGTCGAGATTGTCAAGTTCACCGGTCGGTGTGCCGCGCTCATCGCGGCCCATGACGCCACTGGTGGAGGCCATTTCTCCGGTAATCGCAATAGCCGCCTCACCGCGCACCGGAAAGAGCACGGCGATTTGCTGCATCGTGCGGCCCAGCGACATGTCGCGGTACGCGCCGCCGAAGGAGAGTCGCTGCAGTTGCGCAACGGCGCCGGGGTTGAAAAAGACGCCGGCAATGTCGTCGGAGACGGCTGTGTAGGCGTTACCCATGCCGACGGCGCGGGGACTTACCGACATCTGGAGAAAAGCGCCGGCATAGCCGCCGTAGTCTTCGGCGACCAGCGGGGCAGCCGTGACAGCGGCGATGATCAGGCAGAGGAAAAATCGCTTCATCATGGAATCACCATAAACTTGCCCCAGTAATCTTCGCCACTGGAGGATTCGAGTCGATAGAAATAAACTCCGGCGGCAACCTTTTCGCCATTGGAGTTGGTGCCGTCCCAGGTGTCGACGTCGTCATACTGAGTAGCGGCGACGCGATCGGCGCCGTCGACGACAGTCTTGACGACGTTGTTGGCGAAATCATAGATCGTGATTGTGACCTTGCCGTCGTTCTTGAGCTTGTAATGGAATTTCAGATTGCCGATCCCGAGATACGGCGAATACGGGCTGGGCGAGACGTAAGAGCGGTCGTCGTCGGAGGGGTCGGCCGGGATTTCGACAAAGGTGCGAATGATAGTCCAATCAGTCAAGTTCTCGCTTATCGCGAGGCCGTCTTCGGTTCCCGCCCACAGCTGATCGCCTACCATACGCATCGCATAAACGGGGACATCGTCGGCGATTTCACGACCGGAGACAGGATCTTTAATCTGCAGTTCCGTCCAGTTCTCGCCAAAATCGGTGGACATATACAACCCTTCGTCGGCTGCAAAGAAGACGGTGTCGCCGTTGAAGGCAATGTTCCAGATGTTCACATCGGCAATCGTTTCAACCCACGTGGCGCCACGATTCGTGGTGTAGCACAGGGCAAGATGTCCGAGGTCATTGCCACGCCGAGTTGACGACCAGATAATTGTGCTGTCCCCAGTCGGTTGCACGCCAAGGGCAACGACCCAGTTGCCGCTAAGTTGGCCTTCTTCTGGAACCTCGCCGTCAGCAACAAACGACGAGAAGACGCCATCTGTCTGGTTGGGATCGAGATTAGCCTGAACGACACGGTTGGCGACGAATATCTGTGAGTTGAAGCGCGCCAGATAGGTTTGGACCACGCCGGAGTCAGCGCTTGCCTCATGAGTTTCATAAAGCCCCATTTCAACTGCTTGAAATGGCTGGCTGCGTTGCAGCGACTTCCCAGTAACAAAATCGGAATATGAGGGTTCAGAGAAGTCTGGACCGAAGTTTGTCGTCCGGCGCATTCCCGCGGAAGTGGCCGCCCAGACGACGGTGTCGCCAAACTCTTCACCGATTTCGATATCAAAAGTCGTTACGGCGGGGGGACCAATCAAGAATGCGTCCCAGGTGAAACCGCCATTAGTCGATCGCAACGTCGCTGGGCGCTGACCAAAATCAGCTTTGTAGGAATTGACACCGGCCCAGTACTCTTCACCAAATTCTGACTTGAAAGTGGCTACCGTCAAGACTTTTTGACCATACGACAGGTTATCGGCCATTGAAAGGTGAACAGTCGAGTCAAGATCTCCCTGTGAGGTAAAGTAAAACGACACCACACCAGAATCGGTGCCGGCTGAGACTCTGAAAAAGTCCTCCCGCTCGATCACGTCAATGCAATTGATGCGATTGAGTAAGCTTGAAATCGAAGTGTCCGAATCGTCAAAGTACACGTTTACCCAGCTATTCCCCAGATCGGCTGAGCGAATAAGGCCTCCTTTTGAGCAGGCGGCCCAAATATCATTCCCTCGAAATGCTAACTCCTCCACCTTCCTTTCGGCGCCCACGGCCTGTGGTGTCGAGTTGATTTCCCAAGTTGTGCCGCCATCCGTGGTCATGACAAATCCTTGCGCCGTGTTGCTCAGAGTATCTAACAACCCGGCGATAACGGTGTCGCCCTTAGCAGCGATGGCGCTGAGTGAATATTCGGGCAACCCGTTTTGGGAATCCCAGCTTTGAAAGATCAGCGTTGAATCATGAAACTTGGTAATCCCTCGGTCAGTGGCATACCACCAATCATCTCCCGATGTTGCAATGTCGATCACCCGGTTTGATATCAACTTCCGGTACTTGCTTAAGAAATAGAACGCCTGGACACCGCGAGCACTGCCCGCCCAGACAACCTTGAGGCCATCTTCGTACGGGTCAATTGCGACCGCATAGTAGCGACCGCGTTCGCTGCCGACCTCATTGATCAATCCGTCCGCTTCATAATCATCGCGCAGAGTTGAATCGAGAAATATGGGCTCCCAGCTATTGCCGCCATCGAGGCTCCGGCCTAAGCCGCCGTAGTAACACGCAGCATAAAGCACTGAATCGTGTGCTGCGAGGTCGTAGGCGATCTTGCCGATCGCTGACAGCTGATCCCCGCCGAGTGAGTCCCAGTCATCTCCCTGATTATCGGTTCGGTAAAGACCTGTTCCTTGCGCAGAGACTTCTGAGCTGGCGGTCGCGACCCAAAGCCTGCCATTTTGGAATGCAATCCCGGAGACGCCGTCAGAAGTAAACTCGTTGGTACTATTGAATGAACGCCAGTTTGCTCCTCTGTCGGTGCTACCCGAAAGGCCCAAACCCGTTGAGACCCACACATAATCGCCGGCAACAACAATCTCCGTAACCGAGTTGTCGAGCAGATTAAGTATGGGATCGGAGAGCTGCCAGGAGATCAGGCCGAACGCTGGCACTGCCAAGATGACGACCAGGCCTAGGATACTTAGGAATTTCATTTGTGGGTTACCTTCCCCGAAACAAAAAAACCGAAGCCGTGCGTGATTGCAGGAGTTTCGGTGTGGTGGTATACAACTTCAATCTAACTGATCCGAATCGGCTAAATTCTGTTCGATGACGAGCTTTCGATAGCGATTCCTCCTGCGGGAAGGTATCAATTTGGGAAGTTCCGTCAAGCTGTTTTACAGACGAAGCAGCCCGGGCGACCGTTTAATCTTGGGCAAAATCATCGAGAAAGCTGGTCAAAAAGCAGCCCCCAGCGGAGGCCGCGATTCGAGACAACCAGCCGTTCGATCGAGAATTGGCGCAGCAAGTAAGAGAGAATCATCGCGCCGCCGACGATGATTTGCGCCCGGTCGGGGTCGAACGGCATATCCTGCGCACGGCCACGGCTGCTGATAGCGCCATACTCCGTGATTTGGCCGTCGATCCAGCCTCTGGTCAGAGTAGTACCATGTACCTTCTCAGCAATAAACTCTTTCAGGCCGAGGCTGACTGCTCCCAACGTAGCGGCCGTGCCGCCCACAGCGAGCAGCTTGGCATCGAAGGCGGGGCGCCCCATGCGTTCAAGGCCATCGAAGGCCTGGGCAAGCCGTTCGGCGACGCGCTGGCGTTTGGTCTCGTTGAGGAGCGTGTCAAGGCCGCACGATTCGGTCAGGTTGACGGCGCCGACTGGAAAACTCTTGCTGCGCTCGATGCTATCGCCCTTGCCGAAGATGACTTCGCTGGATCCGCCGCCGACATCGACAACGATGCGGCGCTCGGCGATTTTCTCGAGGCCGGTAGCGGCGGCACGGTAGGATAACTCGGCCTCCCGCGTACCGCTGATGATTTCCATTTGCCAGCCATATTGCTTGGCGATCATCGCCGCCAACGCCGCGCCATTGCTCGCCACGCGAAAAACCTGCGTGCCGCAGGCAAAAACACGGTCGACTTTCTGTTCCTTGATAATCGTATCGAACTGGTCAAGAACGGCAATCTGGCGGGCGAGGGCTTCAGGCTCGATAACGCCGGTCTTGTCGACACCGGTTGAGAGGCGGGTCGAGGCTTTGGTGTCGAGCACGACCGCAAGCCGTCCGTCGACTTGCTTCTCGACAATCAGAAGCAGACTTGAATTGGAGCCGATGTCGATCGATGCTGCGCGAGTCAATTCCCGGGCCTGCTCTTCCCTGCTATTTGTGCAGTTCTTTCTTGAATTTCTCGGTCAATGCCGGAACGATTTCGAAAAGGTCGCCCACGATTCCATAGGTGGCGACATTGAAGATCGGCGCGTCGGCATCGCGATTTACGGCGACGATTGTCCCGGATGACTGCATACCCACAAGATGCTGGATCGCACCGGACACGCCGACGGCAAAGTAGAGCTTGGGATTGACGGTGCGTCCGGTCTGGCCAACCTGGTGCTTGTACGGAATCCAACCGGCATCGACCACAGCGCGCGATGCACCGACAGCGCCGCCGACGGCATCAGCCAGGTCGCGGATCAATTGGAAGTTCGCCGGTTCTTTCAGGCCGCGACCACCGGCAACGATGATGTCTGCTTCGGCCAGCGTGATCTCGCCGCCACCTCCGGCGGCACCACGTTCAACCTGAAGCTGGCTTGTGGCTGAAGTCGTGATTGGCTCGATCTGGCCGGTGCGGGTCGGATCGGCTTTCGCTTCGGCAAACACCTTAGGACGCAGGGTCGCAATCTGCGGGGTTGACTTGAATTGCACGGTCAGGTAAACCTTGCCGCCGTAGGCCGGACGGGTGACGCGGAGGCGGCCTTCGCCGTCGACATCCACTTGATTACAGTCGGCTGCGAGGCTGACACCGAGCATACCGGCAACGCGGCCAAACAGGGCTTTGCCGTAGAAGTTGGCGGTGCCGAGAATGATCTGCGGAGATTTGGCCTTGACTACATCGACGAGAATCTGCGCGTAGGCATCATCGTGAAACTGGTCGAACTGGGGATTCTCCAGCGTGAAGCAGATATCCACGCCCGCGGCATTGAGTGCCTGGGCGACACTCTCCGTGGCGCTTCCAACGACTACTGCCCCAAGCTTTCCGCCCAATTTATCGGCCAATTGACGACCGGCCGCGACGACTTCGAGAGTAGCGCCGGCGGGGGCATTGCCTTTCTTCTGCGCAAAAACCAAAACCTTCAGATCACTCACCTTGATTCTCCTTCATTGCATTCGTGGCCATAATCGCCGCGTTGTAGACCTTGACGAACGGCACCTTGGCGTTGATCGCCGCGCGGACCACGTCTTCATACTCGGGGCTGAATTTACGAATATCGCCCCCGAAGTAGAACTTGATTTTTATCGAACCATAGTCGGTACTCACTGTCTTGAACTCGTAATTGAGTTTCCAGCGCGATTCGACCCGAAAACGGACTCCGGCGGTTGAGGACTCGCGGAGGATGATGCGGGCCAGGCTTTCCGCAGCGGGCGGTTCAGCGATGACCGTGATCTTGTGCGCCGGGCGGCTCTTCTTCATAAGAATCGATGTAACAAAGACATCCAGCGCCCCACTCTCGAGCAGGCGCTGTTGCAGGTGGCCGATGTTTTCGGGAGTCGCGTCATCGATGTTAGTTTCAAGTATCGTCACAGTGTCTGAATCCAGAGTTTCGTGCGCCTTGCCCACGATCAAGCGAAGCAGGTTGGGGCGGTCATCAAGATCAGTTGTCCCGGCGCCGTAGCCGGTGGCTTCCACGACCATCGAATAGCCGGGCGCGAATTCGGCGAGTTCGGCAATCAGGGCCGCCCCGGTCGGAGTGGTCATCTCATGGCCGTTGTCGATGCGCGTGACGGGATAGCCGCGGGCGATTTCCAATGTTGCCGGGGCCGGTAGCGGGATCCGACCATGGGCTGAATTGACAAAGCCGCTGCCGAGAAGCATCGGCGAGGCATAGAGTTTCTCGATTCCCAGCCGGCGCAGGCCGACCACGGTTGCTACGATGTCGCAGATGGCATCGACAGCGCCGACCTCATGGAAGTGAACTTTCTCGACCGGCAGAGCGTGCATCCGCGATTCGGCTTCAGCAATCCGACGAAACACCCGCAGACAGGCTTCGACCACCGAATCATCTAATTGCGATTGGCGGAGCAAGTTTTCGATTGCAGTAAGATGGCGATGCGGCGGGTCTTTTTCTTCGGAAGCGAAAGACACCTTCACGCCATGCAGGCCGTGCTTCTTCACCGAAGCTGTCTCGAGTTTCACTCCGGGAAGACTGAGCAAATCAAGTTGCGACTGGATGAATTGCGGATCGCACCCGGCATCGATGATCGCGCCGACGAGCATGTCACCGGCTGCGCCGGAGAAGCAATCGAGATAGCCGATTCTCACCAGTCCCCCTGCCCTGCGACAACGATTTTTTCCTGTTCGACTGTACTGAGGCGACTCATCGCCTGTGTGAGCGCGAGCTCGCCGTCAGTCAGCGCCATGAGGATTCGCGACAGTGCGGCTCGCGAAGTCATGCCGCCTGATCCCGCCGTTTTTCGAGAAACTGCAGGAGGTAGCGTTCAACTTCGGTGTAGGAATCCACGAGGAATAGCTGTTGGTCGATTTTCTTGCGGCCGCTGATATAGCGATAATACCAGCCGATCAATTTGCGGCCGCGGCGGATGCCGGCCGGTTCGCCGAAGAGGTCGGCCAATTTGCGCACGTGCTCCAGGCAGACGGCTACGCGTTCTTCAACGGTGGGCGGGGCGGCGGGCTTGCCATGTTCGAGCAGGTGGCGAATCTCCCGGTAGATAAAGGGATTGCCGAGCGAGCCGGACGCGATCATGACGCCGTCGCAGCCGGTTTGCTTCAGCATGGTCAGGGCATCTTCCGCAGTCCAGATGGCGCCATTGCCCAACACAGGGATCTTGATGGACTGCTTGAGTTCGGCAATATGGTCCCAATGAGCTTCCGGAGCGAACATCTCCGACTGGGTGCGCGCATGAAGCGTGATGTAGGCGGCACCGTTGTTCTCGGCAATCTTGCCAATCTCTACATAATTAATAGACTTTTTATCCCACCCTGATCTGATCTTGATCGAAAACGGGATTGAAACTCTCTTCACAACAGCATTAACGATGTCTCCCAAGAGCTTAGGCGTTTTGAGGAGTGCCGCGCCGCCGTTTTTGTCGACGACTTTGTGAACTGGGCAGCCGCAATTGAGGTCGACTGAGTCAAATCCGAGCTGCTCGACCATTTGCGCCGCAGTTGCCACCGATTCCGGCTTTGTGCCGAAGAGCTGGCAGCCGACAGAGGTCTCGCCGTCATAGCGACGCATCATATCGAGCGTTCGGCCATTATCCCGGATAAGTCCTTCGGAAGCAATCATTTCCGGAAATGCATAATCGGCGCCCATGTCTTTTGCGATCGAGCGATAGGCGCAATCGGAGACTCCCGCCAAGGGGGCGGCGAAAACAGCAGGGCGATTTCTCAAGTTTACGGGCAGCATGTCGAAAATATAACTGAATACGCCAACAGCGGCAAGTCGTTTGCAATTAAGCAGAAAGCCTTCAAGGCTACAAGGACTTGGCCTTGCCGTGGGGCTGGGTGTTTACGTATGAGGCAGAAAGGAGAATCGCGATGCCGGAGATCATTGTCAAGTTTGCCGATCGCGTGATCGAGAGGATCGTGACCGAGAAGGAGAATCTCAGTATCGGGAGAACCTCCGAAAACGACATCGTGCTGGACAATCGCGGCGTATCGCGGCGTCACGCGCGGATTGAATTCGGTACCGGGGGCGCTGAGCTTCAGGATCTGGACAGCCTGAACGGGACATTCGTGAACCAAATGCGCGTCAACCGGCAGTTCCTGAAGGATGCCGACATTGTAACGATCGGGAAGTTCGACCTGGTCTTCTATCGTGATTCGCAGTCTACGGCCAAGATGTCGGACATCGATCCGACGATGGTTCTTGATACGAAGAAACAGAAAGAATTGCAGCATACGGGGAAAGCCAATCCGCTGGAGTCACTCATGGAAACCCGGCCGATTCCCACAGCCCCGCAAAGCGATGCGAAGAGCGACAGAAAGGAGCATCGTTAAATGCCGGAACTTATCGTTAAGTACGGAGATAAGGTGATCGAGCGTGTGGTCACCGAAAAGGATCACATTTCGATCGGCCGCACGTCGGAGAACGATATTGTCCTCGACAACCGCGGGGTATCGCGCAAGCACGCCCAGATCGAGTTTTCCGAGCAGGGTGCGCTGATTATCGATAACGACAGCCTCAACGGCACGTTCGTCAACAATCGCAAGGTTAACGAGCATTTCCTGCAAGACCAGGACACGATTACGATCGGCAAGTTCGATTTGATCTTCAATCGCGAGGCGCTCCCGGCGAAGAAGATATCGGACATGGAAGGCACGATGGTGTTGAGCACCAAGCGGCAGAAGGAACTGGTGGTGCGCGATCAGCAAGACAAGGAACTCGCCGCGGAATTCGGCGGCTCGGTGCTGTTGGCGATGGACGGGGGCAAGAAGAAGCACAAGCTTTCCGAGGAGACGACGACACTCGGCAAATCCGAGTTTGTCAACATCCCGGTGCGCGGGTTCTGGGTATCGAAGCTGCAGGCCAAGATCGTTCGTGAAGGTAACGCCTACAGCATCATCAATGTCGGACGCCGCGGGCGCACGCGCATCAACGGTGCACCGACAGAATCGGTAACATTGAAGAACGGGGACATCGTCGAAGTCGGCAAGTCAGTCTTTCGGTTCATTGAAGGTTAACACGGATGACATTAGCGCTCATTTCCGACGTGCACGGCAACCTGGAGGCGCTGACCGCCGTATTGCGAGACATCCAGCAGCAGCCCAAAGTCGAGGAGATTGTCTTTCTCGGGGATGCTGTCGGCTACGGCGCCAATCCGAATGAGGTATTGCGCTTGATAAAGTCCGAATGTCGCATCAAGATCATGGGAAATCACGACTACAGCGCACTGGGGCTCTTGGACACCGGCGAGTTTAATGCGTATGCCCAGTCAGCGATCGCCTATACGTCCTCGGTGCTCGATGCCGATTCAATCGGCATTCTGTCTTCGTTGAAGCTGACGCACCAGACGGACGAGATGCTCTTGGTTCATGCGACGCCCGAGGAGCCGCAATCCTGGCACTACTGCCTGTCGCTTCTGGACGCCGACCGGCAATTTCGACATTTCGATAACCGGATTTGCTTTCTTGGCCATTCACACAAGCCGGTGGTGTATGCTCGCAACTTCGCGGGCGAGGCATACACGATCGGCGGTCACGAAATCGATTTGGAAAAAGAATATCGCTACATCATTAACACCGGCTCAGTCGGACAACCGCGCGATGGTGACCCCCGCGCCTGCTACTTACTCTTCGACACCGGAGCAGGCGTCATTCGCTACCGCCGAATCGACTACGACGTAGCGGCGGCGCAGCGGAAAATGGCGGCCGTTGACCTGCCAGAATTTCTGATTGAGCGACTGGCGAGCGGGAAATAACGTATGAAGCACTACATCAGCAAGTGGGAGACTTTGTCGGCGCGCCTCAAGAGCGGAATTTTGTACTGGCTTTTGACGTTGCTGGTGGTCATTCTCTACGCGCAGAATCTCTCGCCGCTGCGTAGTCTCGAGCTGAAGATTGAAGATCAAATCCGCAGTTCACGCCCGCTGGAACCGGACAAGAGCAAGGTCACCGTGGTGGCGATCGACTCGAAGTCGGTTGGTGAAGTGGGCAAGTGGCCGTGGGATCATGGACGCATCAGCGACCTGCTGATCACGATTTGCGACTACAAGCCCAAAGCCGTCATGCTGGACTTCCCGCTGGGCGAGCGTACCGAAGAGTTTGCGTCGGGCAATTCCAAGGCATTGGCGGAATCGATGCGAGAGTGCGGCAATGTTGTGCTGCCGTTTGATATCGTGGTCTCGAGTGAAGGCGGGAGTTCCCGGCCGGCTCCAGACTATTTCCACTTCTCTTCGTTGATGCCCACCAAGGATGTCGACATCGAAGGCATGCCGCGAGTCGTCGCGGCGTTCGTGCCGCCGCGCATTTTTGCGGAAAATGTCGCCGGCGTCGGTTTCCGCTATTTCGAGCCCGATCTTGACGACAAGGTTCGCGGCATCAATAGTGTCGTGAATTTTGAAGATAAGGTGTTTGTGTCAGCACCGGTGCAATTGGCGAATCTTTATCTGGGCGGCAACAGCTCGAGTTTCGACTTCTCAGGGAGCGGCAAGCTGACGATGAGCGGCCGCGCCTTACCGGCGGATGACCACGGTCAGTTGCTGGTGAACCTGCCGGCGGCCGGCAAGGCGTATCAACTCGTTTCTGCAATCGATGTCCTCACCGGTGATGCCGATCCGTCGACGGTCCGCGATAAAGCAGTGATTGTCGCGGCGACGGGTGTCGGCGAATTCCAGTTTGTGGAAACGGCCACCGCGGGAAGTCTGCCGTCGTACCAGTTTTATGCCGCCACCGCCCAAAATCTGATCGAGGGAAATTCGCCGAAGCGCTTTGACTTCCCGATTCCGATCGACCTGCTGCTGATACTCGGTATCGGTGCTTTCGGCGGTCTGATGCTTCCCCGCATGGGACAGCTTTATCGCCTGCTGGCGCTGTTTATCCTGGGATTTATCCTGGTGAACATCAATTTCGTCTTATTTGATTCGCTCAATACCGTAATGAACGTGCTCTACCCGAGCATAACCGTCGTGTTGTTCCTCATCGCCTCGATAGCCGTCAAGCCGGGTCGCGAACGGGAGATCACCTCGTCGATCTCGCGCAGTTTCGATCTCAAGAAGCTGCTGAATGGCGAGCCGATTGCCACGCGGCGCGACACCGGACAGGAAATCAGCTTTGATGATATTCCGAAGCGATTAATGGTCGATGACTCGCCTTCGCCGGAAGTCTTCAGCGAGACAATCAGGCTGGACTACGAGGCGGTGCGTCGCGGGGGAGAACTGATTTCGGAAGAGACGATTCGCCGCCACCAGACCGGCAAGATGGCGCAACTTCCACAACTAGAGAAGACCACCAAGGATGTGCAGGACGAGGTCGCGGCCACTGAGGCTAACGACACCAAGACGTTCATTCCCGATCTTCTGGATGTCGACATGTCGAAGATCCCGGATACGCCCGCTGCACCGCCGTCCACTCCGGCGCCGAGCGCGAAGAAGCGCGACAAGGTGGACGAAGAGCTGATCCTGACGGATGAAGAGAAGAAGATTTACGGCGTGCGCTTCTCCACCGAGGGGCAGCCGGTGTCGTTTGGCCGCTATCAAGTGATCGAGCCGCTGGGCAAAGGCGCGATGGGCACAGTTTACAAGGGCAAAGACCCGGCCATCGACCGACTGGTGGCCTTGAAGACGATTCGCCTCGATTCAATCGCCGATCCGTCAGAGCTGAACGAATTGAAGGAACGCTTGAATCGTGAAGCGAAAGCTGCCGGCAATCTGTCGCATCCGAATATCGTGACGATCTACGACGTCGGCATGCAGGGCAACTTGCAGTACATCGCCATGGAGTACATCGAAGGCTACACGCTGGAAGCGGTGTTGAAGCGGAACCTGCAGTTGAATTACAGAATCCTGGCATCGATTATCATCCAGACCTGTTCGGCGCTGGAATACGCGCACAAGATGGGCATCGTCCACCGCGACATCAAGCCGGCCAATATCATGGTGATGGACGGGTTCAAGGTCAAGGTGATGGATTTCGGTATCGCGCATTTCGAATCCTCGAGCATGACGCAGACCGGCGTCGCGATGGGTACACCGAACTACATCTCGCCGGAACAATTACGCGGGAAGGATGTGTCGGCCAGTTCCGATATTTTCAGTCTCGGCGTGGTGCTTTACGAAATGCTGACGCACCGGCGGCCGTTTGCCGGCGAGAACATCTCGCAGTTGGTTTACAAGATTCTTAATGAAGAGCCGGCGCCGGCCAGCGCGATCGACCCGAAGATTCCGCCGCTCTTTGATTTGATCATCAGAAAGGCGCTTGCCAAGGACCCGCTGGAGCGCTATCGCTCGGCTACGGAATTCGCCGCTGCGCTGAACGACTTCACGGTCAGCTTTGCGAAGAGACCGGCGCACGCGTAGAAGCGGGTTCGGTGCTGTCGAGATTTCAAGGGCGCGGAAACGCGCCCTTTTTATTTGTTGAACAGGTCTTCGGCCAGCGAGAGCGCCACGCCCGAAAGCATGACCTCGACGCCGAACTTGGAGAAATCGGAAGAGATCAGGTCGCGGTTGATGTCGGAGTAAAGCGAGCAGGCCGCTTCTCTCTCGACAACCAGTCCGGAAATTCTGTCAGTCGTCTCGGCGACGAAGGTGACCTCGCCGAGTTCTTCGCTGGCGACGAAGCCGGAACAATTGTGTAACTGAAGGTGGGCGCCGCCGGTGTAGACGACGATGAGGGCGCCGCGATTCTTGCCGAGTTGGGTATCCGGATAGATTTCGAGCACGAGAGTCCGTTTCTCTTCGGCCTGTACGACCTTCAGGCGGAAATGATCGCCCTCCCAGATCGACTCGGTGGCGCCAAGGGTAGCCTGAATGCGTTGAACGTCTTCGCGGGTGAACATTTATTCCTTCTTGTCGTTGGATGTCGGTCCGCTCGGCGGTTGTTCGGTGGAGGCGGACTTCTGGATTTCGTCGCCCGTATCTTTCATCGCGCGCTTGAAATCGCGGATACCGCGGCCGAGCCCGGCAGCGATATCGGGTATCTTCTTGGCGCCGAACAGCAGCAGCACGATCAAGAAGATAATGATTAGTTCCTGGAAACCTAAATTCGGCATGTTTGACTCCTGGCTCCTCTAAATATACCACCAGCGAAAATAGATGATAACCATCACCACAAACAATACGCTGACGAAATTGATCTTGAGCATGAGTCCGAGCGTAAAGGCAATGGAAAACAAATCAAGCGTAAACGGGCTGAATCCGATCGACAAGTGCTTCTGGAAGAGCGTCTTAGCGGCACCTCCCGGGAGGAAGTCGCCGATGATATCACCGAGAAGGCCGCCGATGATCGCGGCTAAGATCAAAGAGACAATCAAAAAAATGATTTCGCTTCTCTTCAAACGGCCACTCCTGCCTGGGCGTGAGCTACAATCGAATGGAAGATCTTGATGCCGTCGGCCGATCCCAAGAGAGCTTCGCTGGCCCGCTCGGGGTGAGGCATCATGCCGAATACGTTGCGCTCCCGGTTGCAGATTCCGGCGATGTTGTTGATGCTGCCGTTAGGGTTGGCCGACTTGGTGATCTCTCCCTCGGGCGTTGAGTAACGGAAGACCACTTGCTGGTTGCGTTCGAGTTCGGCAATCTCGCCGGGATACCAGTAGTAGTTGCCGTCCGTGTGAGCGATCGGAATTTTGAGTACTTCGCCAACTGACACGCGGCAACTGAAAGGCGTCTGGTCGGTTTCACAGCGCAGATAGACATGCTTGCAGGAAAAGCGGAGTTTCTCGTTGCGCAACATGGCGCCCGGCAGCAATCCCGATTCCAATAAGACCTGGAACCCATTGCAGATTCCGATGACGAGCCCGCCGGTGGCGGCGAATTTCACGACCGATTTCATGACCGGCGAGAAGCGCGCGATTGCTCCGGAGCGCAGGTAGTCGCCGTAGGAGAAGCCGCCGGGAAGAACAATACAATCGTAGCCCGCGAGATTGTCGTCCTTGTGCCAAACAAACTCCGCCTGCTCTCCCAATTGCTCGCGGACCACCATGAAGGCGTCATAATCGCAATTGGAGCCGGGAAAGGTCACAACGCCGAAGCGCATCTACTTTTCTCCCACCTCGAATTCCTCGATTACCGGATTCGCCAGCACCTTGCGGCAGATTTCTTCCGTCATAGCTTTGAGGTCGCCATTAGCTGTCGGCTTAAAGGTCAACTCGAACACTTTCCCTGACCGCACGTCAAGTACATCGCCGAAGCCTAATTGTTCCAGCGCGTGTTTGATGGTGACGCCCTGCGGGTCGAGGACGCCGTCCTTCAGGCGCACCCGGCAGACCACCGTTTTATTCTTGGACATCTCTCTTTTCTCGATTGTTTCGACGCGTGTTGTTCATAATTCTCACCGCTTCCCGAATGATCCCGAACAGCACGTAGGAAGCGACGAATGGAAACAGGACCAAGCGCGGCTTGATCACGAATGCGACCAAGAATAAGAAAATAAACAAGATCCGCCAACGGTTTTCTCGGCGGTCGGTGCGCTCGGGGATCGAGTCGTAGATGACGTTGGAGACCATCAACGCAGAGCAGATAATCACCATGGAGACAACGAGTTCCGGGTAACGAATCTCCTGCCAAAGACTCATGCTCATGATCACATAAGAACAGATCGTGATCGCTGCGAGGGGAATCGGCAGTCCGATGAAGTGCGACTTGGTGTGCGGATCGGAAACCACGTTGTATCGTGCCAGACGGAATGCGCCGGCCATCAAAAAAACGGCACCAATCATGAAACCGAAGCGGTCAAAGTTGCCAAGGCTTGCCGACCAAATCAGGAACGCCGGAGCCACACCAAAACTGACGATGTCGGCCAGCGAGTCGAGCTCTTTGCCGAATTGGCTGGTACCGCGGGCCAAGCGGGCGACCTTACCATCGAGAGCGTCGATAAACCCAGCCAAGACTACAAGCCAGGCAGCACGCGCCGGTTCGTTGTTGTGGGCGGAGATGATAGCCAAAAAACCGCAGAACATATTCCCCATAGTAAAGGCACCGGGGAAGATGCCGCGGAAGTTAGCCATTTTGCGGGAATCGTCCAATGACGCTTACTCCTCCTATTACGCGATCTCCCATTTTGACTTCAACCTGCACCCCCGGATCAAGGAAGAGATCGACGCGACTGCCAAAGCGTATCATACCAAATCTCCTGCCGCGCAAGACGTGATCATCACGTTGCAGTCGGCAGACAATGCGGCGGGCCAAAATTCCCGCCACCTGACTAAAGCGTACGGGACCGAAGGCGGAATGGATGACGATTTCTGTGCGCTCGTTCTCAGTAACAGCCTCAGGCTCGAAAGCGCGATGGAAGCGGCCGGGGATGTGTTCGACGCCGACTACTTCCCCGCTGATCGGGATACGGTTCACATGAACGTCAAAGACGGAAAGGAAGATCGAAACAAGTTGATATTGCGTGCCGTTGCTATCGGTGCGGGTCTCGTTGACGATTACTTTGCCGTCGCCGGGCGAGAGGATGAGATTTTCGCCGGGAGGCGGTGTGCGTTCGGGATCGCGAAAGAAATAGGTCAAGAATCCGGCAGCCAGAGTAGCCAACAGGGCAAGAACAATGCCCATGGCCGAGTGAGTCGCATAAACGAGCACCCAGCACAGGATGGCGACAAACGCCGCCGGAAGGATGAACGGGTATCCTTCTTTGGCGATCATCCCAGACACTTCTTGTAAATCTTGTCGACGTTGCGGAAGTAGTAGGCAAGATCAAAACACTCGTCGATTTGGCGCGGCGAGAGATGGCGCCGAATTTCGGCATCCGCCTTGACAAGGTCGATGAAGCGTCCCTGCCCTTTCCAGCCGTCCATCGCGTTACGCTGGACGAGCCGGTATGCGACTTCCCGCGAACCACAGGCCTCGGCGAGCTTGAGCAGCAACCGCCCACTGAAGACGAGACCGCCGGTGAGGTCGAGATTACGGCGGGCATTGCGGGGATAGACTTGCAGGTTGGCAATAACCTGCGTGAACAGATTCAGCATATAGACGATCAAGGCTGTTGAGTCGGGCAGGATGACGCGTTCAACGGAGGAATGCGTGATATCCCGTTCGTGCCAAAGCGCCACGTTTTCGTAGGCGGCCGTCATGTTGCCGCGCAGGACGCGCGCCAGGCCGGCAATTCGCTCACACGTGATTGGGTTGCGCTTGTGCGGCATCGCAGACGAACCCTTCTGACCCTTCGAGAAACCCTCCTCCATTTCCAGGACTTCTGTCTTCTGGAGGGCTCGGATTTCGGTGGCGAATTTTTCCAGCGAGGCTCCCAGCAGCGCGATAGACGCGACGAATTCGGCGTGGCGGTCGCGCTGGAGAACTTGAGTGGAGATCGGAGCGGGCGCGATGCCAAGCTTGCGGCAGACGGCGGCTTCGATCTTGGGATCAAGATTCGCGTAGTTGCCGACAGCGCCGGAGATCTTCCCGACGGAGACCGCTTTCGCAGCGTGTTCAAGACGTTCGCGCTGGCGCTGAAGCTCCATGTACCAGAGCAGGAATTTCAGGCCAATGGTGGTTGGCTCGGCATGAACACCATGAGTCCGGCCGATGCAGGGTGTCTTGCGGTACTTGACGGCTTTCTTGCGCACTTCGCGAGCGGCCACGTCGAGCTTCTTGAGAATCAGTGCGCCGGCTTCCTTGAGCACAACGCCCTGCGCCGTGTCGACAAGGTCAGACGAAGTCATTCCATAATGGAGGAATTTGGCGGCTGAGCCGACGTTTTCTGAGACGGAAGTCAGAAAGGCGATCACGTCGTGCTTGACTTTGGCTTCGATTTGGTCGATGCGCTTGACCGAGAATTTCGCTTTGGACTTAAGCTGAGTGAAGGCCGAGCGTGGAATCATGCCGATACCCGCCTGCACTTCGGCGACGGCCAATTCGACCTTGAGCCACGTCTCGAACTTGTGCTGGTCGGTCCAGAGAGCGCCGATGTCGGAAGGAGTATAACGCGGGATCATCTGCCTTTGACCTTCTCCCAGTCGTCGAGGAATTTTTTCAGCCCAATATCGGTCAGCGGGTGCTGGATCAGCTTGTCGATCACGTTGAAGGGCATGGTGCAGACATCGGCGCCAAGTAGGGCGGCTTCGACAACGTGCATGGGATGGCGAACCGAAGCAACCAGGACTTCGGTTTCAAAGGAATAGTTGTCGAAGATCTTGACGATCTGGTGGATGAGCTGCATGCCGTCGGTCGAGACATCGTCGAGACGGCCGATAAACGGCGAGACAAAACGCGCCCCGGCCTTGGCGGCCATCAGGGCTTGAAGCGGCGAAAAGACCAAGGTGACATTGACGCCGATGCCTTCATCGGAAAAGGTCTTGGTCGCCTGCAAGCCGCTGGTAATGCACGGGCACTTGACGACGATGTTCTGGTGGATCTTGGCGAGCGCCCGGCCCTCGCGGAGGATGCCCTCGTAGTCCGTGGCGGTGACTTCCGCTGAGATCGGTCCGTCGACGACGGCGCAAATCTCGCGCAAGATGTCTTCGAACTTCCCTTTCTCCTTGCTGACGAGCGACGGATTGGTCGTCACGCCGTCGAGCACGCCGAGCGCGGCTGCCTGTTTGATTTCCGAGATGTTGGCTGTGTCGATGAAGAATTTCATCCTGAGTCTCCCGACTATCGAAATTTTACTTTTGCCAGATAAAGTCCGTCGGCCGGCGCCGGATAGCGCGCACGATAACGGTCGGGAGATTCGAGTATCCGGCGAAATTCCGCCCCGGACAACTTCCCTGTCGCCGCTTCGACTTGCGCGCCGACGAGGAAACGCACCATGTGATGCAGAAACCGATCGCCGACAATTATGAAATATAACCTACGGCCGCGTCGCCGCCAAGTCGCTTGTTTGATTGTGCAATGATTGTCCGCTTTGCGAGAACGGGAGACGCAGAAGCCGGAGAAGTCATGCCGGCCCTTGATCAGCGCAGCCGTGGCAAGAAGCGGCTCCAGGGGCGGCAGGTCTGCGAGTTGCCACCAGCGATGATTGTTGAAGGGGGAGCGCTCGCTGGTGATCTGGTAGCGATAGGTCTTCTCGTAGCTACTGCGGCGGGCATTGAACTCAGCCGGTACGAGCGATGAAGACTTGATCAGGATCTCCTTCGGTAGCTGTGACTGCAGTGCCGGAGCGAATTTCTCCGGAGGAATCATTGAGCTTGTCTGAAAATTGGCGATGAACTCCTCGGCGTGGACACCCGCATCAGTGCGACTGCAGCCGGTAATCGCATGCTTTTGCCGGGTGATCTTTGATAATGCCTCTTCGAGCAACTGCTGAATGCTGACGGCATTCGACTGGCGCTGCCAGCCGGCGAAGTTTGTGCCGACAAAAGCTAATTTGAGTAAGATATTGTTCACGACCGTAAGCCGATCCATGCCGCCACAAGGGCCAGAGCCAGCAAGATGAGGAGCCAGTCGAACCAGAGGAGTTGGTACCGGCGATAGAAGGTTCGGCTCCGATGGGCGTTCCAGCCGCGCACGGTGAGTGCATCGGCCAGAATCTCGGAACGCCGAAACGAACTAAGAACCACCGGCATCAGCACAGGAATGAAGCGGCGCGCCCTCTGGATCGGGTTGCCGTCGAAACGTGCGCCGCGCAACTTCTGGGCCAGGCTGATGCGCTCGTATTCGTGGCCAATCGTCGGGATGAATCGCACCGCGAGTGAAAGAGCCAAGGCAAACGACCGAACCGGCAGGCCGAGCTTGGCAAGAGGTTCAAGAAAGCGCCAGATGAGTTCGGCGAACTCCTCCCGGCTCACGGTCTTGGCAAAGACCAGGGCCACGGTAATAAGGAGCAGAAAACGCCAACAATAGAGCGCCCCGATGATGGCAGATTCACGGTTCAACTCAACGTGCAGAACTTTGATTGTAGTCGGATCTGAAGCAGGATGGAAGAGCAGATTCAGCACGAGCGTGACTGCAGCGAACATGGCGATCACAGGCAGGAGCCGCAGCCAATCCCTAAACTGAACACGTGCCATTGGCTGGAGCGCAACGAGCAGCGCCGAAGTCACAACCAGAACTGATGGCTGCAAACTGAAACCGGACACTGTCGCCAAAGCGAGTATCAGGGCCAGTTTTGCGCGGGGATCGAAGCGAGTCAACATAGGCAGTCGCTCGATGATAGGCGAATTGATCGCCGGAGTCAATCGCTTGATTCTAAGGCAGGAGCAGCTACTTCGAGAGAATCATCTTGCGAGTGATGGTCTGGTTACCAATCTGCAAGCGATAGAGATAGATGCCGGAGGCAAGCTGGCCGGCGTCGAAGTCAAGCCTGTAACTTCCGCTCGCAGCAGTTGCCTCAATAAGGCTGGCGACGCGTTGGCCCAGAATGTTGTAGACCTCGAGGGACAAGGGTTGGCCGGCAACACGCGGGCTGACGACATACTGGATCGTCGTAGACGGGTTAAAGGGATTGGGGTAGTTCTGCTGCAGTTCAAAGTCGAAGGGGAGCGGTTTGACATCGACTAACTCGTTGGCGTCGGTGGCGATGTCCTCGCGCAGGAAGTCTATGGCGGCCTGCAGAAGCTGATAACGGGTTGCGTATCCGAGATTGGCATGGCTGGTCGTAACGGCTTCGATACCGAAAGACAAGAAGACCACCTGGCCGTTATTGGGTAGGGTGCGGGTGACCCCACCGATTCCGGTTTCAGTACCGTCAAAGCTCTTGAGTTGGAAAGCGGGTGTCGAACCGGGTAAGACTTCCAATAGGTCGGTGTCAAGCTGGTTTGATGCTCCCTGCGATCCCGCCACGCGCAGCTTCCAACCGGCGCCGATCGGGCTTTCATTGAGAACGTCGGCATCGTAAGGGCGAAGATCGTCGAGATAGCGAACGCCGAGATAATCACGCAGAAATGTCGAATCCGCAGTTTGTGTCAATTGCTCGGCGATATCCTGACCGGTCAGCAGCAGGTGACCGCCCTGATCGAGGTAGCTTCGGAGGTAGGCGACCTCACCACTACTGATGGTGTGCGCCAACTGCGAGCGGATCGACCCGGTGAACCAGACCATGACACTGTAATCCAGCAAGCTGGCAGGAGGCGGCCCCTGGGTCGCGATGTCCCAGTAGGTCACCGGACAGAGAATCGAGTCCAAAGCAACCGCGTAGTAAGAAGCCATTTCTGCGGAGAATGGACTGTCATCGGCATCGATCAGAACGACGTTGATACCTCCAACAGAGGTTTGAAATGAAGTCAAGAAAGTATCGGGCGAAAAGGCACTGGCTAATCTCAGATCGAAGCGCGCGATCGTCGGCGACAGCGCAGGACTGAGCTGGATATTGAAAGGTGCGGGGCTTACCAAGGTCTGCCCGCCGCCGATCGCCGGGATGTGCAAGCTGGGATTCATAATCGTGACACCCGGGGTCGAGCAGCTTAAGGTGGCCGTCACGTTCGAGGCGGTCATCCAGTAGTTCGTCACGGAAAAGGACGCTTGAATAATCTCACCCGGTTCGAAGATGTCGTTACCGTTGCCAGACGTCAGGTCACTGATGCCGAAGTCCAAGAACACGATCCGCGACCGGCTATAGGAGACATCGAAGTTGCAGGTAACTGTCTTCTCGTCAGTATCGTGGCGGATGTCCCAAATGGAAAACTGATGAGGAGTGCCGTACCAGGAATCGGTACTTGGCCGACTCAGACTCGTGAACTCCGTCTTTTCACCGGCGACTCCGGGGAATGGATCTTCCGAGTCCCCTTCGTTGATATCGAGTTCCAGCTGGCCGTAGCCATCTGCTTGTTCCAGCGAGATACGCAGGTGGCTATTCAAGTTGGTGTTGTTCGAGCCGGTAAGATTGTCGTCGCAATGATAGATCAGGAGGCCAGCGCCGGGCAGATACTGATCGAAGCCCTCTTGTTGGCGGTTCTCGATCAGGAAGTACTCGCGGCCCGATGCCGACGGTAACTTGTAGCGGTAGCGGATCGAATCAATAACCGCGCTGCGCAGGACGACGTCGGTGAGATTGCCGGTCAGGTCGATGGTTCTGCCAAAGGTGCCGTGCAGTGAGTCGAGCACGTGCTTGCTCCAGGCGTCGAAATTGGCGGGCTTGCGCTGGCCGAAGTTCCACGATCCACTGGCCATCAGCGACCACCTGCCGATCCCGGCGCGGCTCGGATCGTGGCCGATATCGTAGAGGTCGGGTAGTCCGAGAATGTGCCCGAACTCGTGGGCAAACACGCCGATCCGGGGAGCGCCGCCGAGAACTTCCTCAGGCACGGCCACATAGTTGAAGCACTTGACCCCATCAGCAGTCTGAACCTGGCCGCCGGCATTCCAGCGATGAGACCACATATGAGAAGCTGAACCGGTTTCCTCGGCCCCGGGTCCGGCATGCAAAACGAAGATGGCTTCGACGAACCCGTCGCCGTCGTTGTCGAACTGCGCATAATTAACATTGGGGTCAGCGATAGCAATGGCATCCTTGACCAGGGTGCGGGCGTTCGGTTCGCCGGCTTGAAGTCCGTAATCGGAACCAACATACGTCGAATAGCTGCGCGGCATGCGATACCAGCCGTAGACTTCGCCATCGACATAGAGCTGGCCGTAGGAGTTCTCCAGATAGAAGTCGGTCATTGAGCCCAAGCCGCTGCCTCCGGGGGCGAAGAGAATCTGATCGACCACCGCCGGGGTTACGCTGGATTGCGCGCCCCACGAAGAAACGTTGTCGACAAAATCGACCATGAGTACGCAGACTTTCAGGGTCTCGGGAGCCGCGGCTTGACCATGAGCCGACTTTGCCAGGAAACGGTCTTTGATATTGATCGGGGAAGCTTGATTGTCAAGACGGGAGTGCCATTCTGTAAGTTTGGCGGCGAATTGCTGCCATTGCCCTTCCTTCTCAAGCCGGTGGCGCAGCTCCGGCGAAACGGTGATCGCTTCGAGACGACCGCCATGCAGGGCGAACAAAGCAAGAACCAGCAAGAGCACAGCCCATATTTGGTGATTCAGCAGGGGTCTGCGATTGCCAGTATTTGTCGTCATCGACGAGGTCACTTCCTTTCTGAGAACTAGACGCGGCCGGGCCGACATTGTCTAATCTACTTTAGAAGAACCATTTTGCGGGTGGTGGAGTTTCCGTCAAAGGTTAGTCGATAGAAGTAGACGCCGGTGGCGACGTCGGCTCCGCGGTCATCCTTGCCGTCCCAGGTCAGACTCTGCGCACCTGCGGCGGCCTGGTCGGCGACGAAGCGGCGCACCGATTGTCCGAGGGAGTTAATGACTTCGAGCGAGTATGATCCGCTCGAAGGCAAGTAGAAGCTGATCTGCGTTTCGGCGTTAAAAGGATTGGGGAAGTTCTGATTTAAGGCAAACGAGGTGGGAAGAACCTCATTGTCGTCCTCAGCATCTGTAGCCTGGAGATAGCTGAGTTCACCCGCCTGAAGGGCAACGCTGATCTCATCGAGCGAATTTCCGGTCGCGATGACGAACGCGGCGGTCATCTCATTATTCATCGGATAGTCGATAAGATTCAAACCGAAGATCGCGGCCTGATCGCCTTCGCTGAGATCAAGATCGGCACGGGAGGCGAGTAGCTGAAGTTTGGATTCGTCCGACATCATGCCCGACTTCGCCTCGGCTCCGGAGAAAGAAGCAGCAATGACCGAGACTGTCGAAATCGCGCGCACGCCGACATAGCGGTCGTAACCGGCGCTGCGGAAGACCAAGTCATCGCCATCGCGCAGCAACGACTCGCCGCCGGTGAAGTCGAAATCGAGTGAGAGGCCTGCGAAGTCGATTGCCGGAGAGTTCTCGGGACTGGCAACTTCATACTCAACGATCAAGAAGTTGTTGTGGCCCGGCTGAACGAAAGAGGTAGTCGACTGCTGGATCTGCAGCCCATCAATACTGTGATAGGAACAAGCCAGGCGAGTCGATGACGGTCCTTCAAGTCTGAAGATCGAGTCGGTTGCGACGAAGTCAAGCTGGCCCGGAATCGCGTCGTTTACACTGCCTTCATTCGTCGTAAGAAGCAACCCGAAGTGGGACAGAAGGTCCTGACCGGCTGAGTAGTCATAATAACGCCGGCTCAGGCCATAGTTCGTGATTTCTGCGCTCAGGCGATCGGTCGAGATATTGTCGGTGGCAGCCACGATCGGTTGGGAGAAGGTCAATTCGAAATCGACGCTATTGAGATAGCCAAACTGCTGCGAGTAGAAGTCGATGGTAAAGGTCGCAGCATCACCGGGAAGCGCCGTATGATCGATTTTAACCAGATAAGGCGCACCGGCGTTGTCGCCGAGCATTTGCGAAGGCAGATTGCCAAAATCGGCGGTACTCGTCAGCAGGAAGACGTGCGAGTTGTCCGAACGAAGCGTACCGGTAAGATTAGTAACCGGAAACGTCGGGCTTGACACAGTCAAATGGATCGGTGTGGTCGTCCCGACATTGAGGATTGACTGCTCGCCTTCAATCGTTACGTCCACGAGCTGAATACGAGGCTTTTGCGGAACCGGCAGGAAATCAAGGGCGTGACGGACGTTGATGAAGCCATGGCCGTATTCGTTGTCCTTTCCAGCGAGTCCGAGATCCAAGGCGGATTGAATCAGCGCGTTCTTGATCTCTTCAACGGTTGCGTCCGGATTGTATTCGCGCATCAGCGCAACGCAACCGGCCACAATCGGCGCCGCCATCGAGGTTCCTGACATAAGACGATAGGTTCCGCCCTTATAGCTGGAACGGAGGCTGACGCCCGGAGCGACGATTTCCGGCTTTACCTTGGTGGTGTCGCAATTGGCCGGGCCCCGGCTTGAGAAGTTGGCAATCATCAGGTCGGCACGAGACTGGTCGACGGCACCGACGCTAAAGGAGTTCGTCGGGCTGGAAGCGCGGTCGGCGGGATTGCGGATGGTGCCGGCATTGGGGCCTTCATTGCCGCAGGCGAAAATTACGACGACGCCGAGGGCTTCAAGGTTGTCGATCGCTTCGAAGAAGGTCTCGTTGCACGCCTCGAACAGCCCCTTCGGAATGCCCCAGGAGTTACAGACGACATCAGGAAGATCAGCGCTCGTTTCCGGGTCCCCATCGGGGTCGGCAGCCCACTGGAAGGCAGCGAGAATGTCAGAGACGGTCTTTGAGAGATTCTGCCCGCGATCGATTACGGCGGCAGCCATCCAGTTGGCGTTGAAGGCGACGCCGATGGTATCAGCGCCGTCGCGGCCGGTCATCAGGCCCATGGTATGCGTGCCGTGGCCGTTGAGATCGGTAGGCACTGTTGTGCCGTAGGGATCAAACCAGGCGAGTGACGATGTATTGCTATCGTTCCCTAGCCAGCGCGAGGCGAGTGCCGGGTGCGATCCTTCGACACCGGTGTCAAATCCGCACACGATACGGCCGTGTCCGGTGTAGCCCATTTGCCATAGTTCACGGACACCGATCTGCGCCATTGAGAAATCACTTCCGACAAGACCCGATTCGGTGTCACCGGTGGCAACCGGTACGACAAGTTCGAGAGGAAGGTCTTCAACGACCAAGGCAACTTCATCGTCAGAAGCGACGAGGTTGAGAGCATCGCTGTCAGTTGTGAACGAAATCGCGTCGGTGATCCAGAAGCGCTTCAAGTTCTTGATTCGTCCGGCGTTTGCCAGCGAATCGATGCAGTTAGTCAGATGAGTGGATTTCTCGCCGCGACGCTGAAGATAGCCAACCAGTTGGGCATGTGATTGAGCCTGGCGAACAGCTTTCTGGAGCGAGGATGCTTGAGCGGTGAAATCGTCGGGTGAATTCAAGAAGACAACCACCGGAATCTCGCTCTCGCCGGAAATGGTCCGAGAGATCAAATTGGCTGACATTCTGCCCTGGGCAATTCCTGAGAGCTCTCCGGCATGAACAGCAGGCTGTGCAGCCGCGAGCAGTAAGCAAGAGAGAAGAATCCAGTGTCTCATCAGGCATTGATTGAGCAAGCGCTGTGCCATCCGCCGAGTATGCATACGGTTGCATACCGGCAGCGATCGATCAGAGCCCGGTCACAGTGACGCTCTATCAAGGCATTGGATAACAACTGCTTGCAATTACGGACGCGAAGATGTCTCTGGGGCCTCTTGAAGGTGTAGCCTCGACAAGTGGCTCATAAGTGCATGGTTATGCATGCTGACATGCGCATTGCTCTGCACCCGGAACTGGCGTTGCCGAGGCTAAAGAATTGTCTATCTTGAGTAGATATGGGAGAAAGAACAAGTACAAAGGTTGTTTGGGTGCTTTACGGCGCTGCACTCGTCATCAGGCTGGTCTACTTTGCCGAGTATCGCGGACTGCTTGAGTTTCTCCATCCGACGGTGGACGCACTCTATCATCACCTGACAGCACTCGCCATCTCTGATGGAGCGTTGGTTTCGAGTGAACCATTCTTCCGGGCGCCATTCTACAACTATTTCCTGGGATTTGTTTATTGGATAAGCGGAGACAGCATCGCTTTCGCACGATTGATCCAGCTCCTTCTCGGCGCCTGGACAGTACCGCTGACATACTTGATTGCACGAAGGCTTTTTGATGGCCGCACAGCACTCGTGGCAGCGATTCTGGTGCTCTTAACGTCCGACATGGTGTATTTCGATGGTGAGTTGCTGCTGGAATCGTCAGTTGTCCTGATGACACTCTTCGTGATTTGGGCGAGCCTGCGGTATCGCGAAACGTCTTCAGCTTCCTTCTTGTTCCTTGCAAGTCTGGTGCAGGGCTTGGTGGTGGTCAATCGGCCAAACACCGTGGTTTTTGTTCCCCTACTGATCTGGATCGTCTGGCGTCCATTGAAGGGCAAGATTCGACCGCAGGAGATGCTCCTGCTCTTACTTGGCGTGCTCACACCAATTGCCGCGGTTGTGACCCATAACGCTACTCGCCCCGAACCGGCGGTGACGATCGCCACGCAGGGCGGGATAAACTTCTACCTGGGCAACAATGCCGAGGCCGACGGCGTGAGTGCAGTGATGCCCGGCAAACTCGGTTATGCCTGGCAGTATGCAGATATCAAGCACCTGGCGGAGTCTGAAAGCGCCGCCAAAATGTCTCCGAGCGAGGTCAGCTCATTCTACTATAGAGAGGGCTTGAGATTTGTAACGTCACATCCGTTTGATTGGCTGGCGCTGCTTGTGAAGAAGGTCTACCTGCTCTTTTGCGGCGATGACATTTCCAATAACCGTAATCTGCCTTTCTTCAAGTCACAAACATTTGTCTTGAAGTTGCTACCGATAGGGATGGGTGTTCTGGCGCCACTCGGACTGGTCGGAATGTGGCTTTGTCGGCGCAAGTCATCGATCGTCGCAGTCCTGGCGATCAGCGCACTGACCTATGGACTGTCGTTTGTTGCCTTTTTCGTGAACTCACGCTTTCGCTTGCCGATCCTGCCGCTGCTGGCAGTGTTTGCTGCGGCGGCGTTGATCGAGCTTTGGGAGCTTCGACGAGCAGGAAGTGCGAGGCGAATTGCGCTGCCAGCCGTCAGTATCATCCTGCTGGCAGTGTTGCTCAACAGCAACCTGTATGGACTCCAATTCGACAACCGCCAACAGGCGCATTTCAGCCGTGGCAATGTGCTCTTAGATGCCGGTCGCACGTCCGAGGCGATCAGCGAGTACTACGCGGCGCTGGATTCGGATCCCCCCCTACTACAGGCGAATCTCAATCTCGGGCTCGCATTTCTCCGGCTCGGGCAATTCGATTCAGCGTGGCACTACTTCTTGATTGAGGATTCGCTCGCTGCCGGCAGTGCCGAAGCAATGAACAATCTCGCCTACATGTATCGTCAGACACAGCAGTACCCCGAGGCAATAGTCGCCGCTGAGGCGGCTCTGGAGCTGAAGCCCTACCTGAGCGAGGCGAGATTAAATCTCTGGTATTCGCTCCGCGAATCGGGTCGGGGAGACAGCGCGGCGATCCTGATCGGAGAATACGAACGGGGCCACAAGTTGACCAATGCCGAGAGCTTCATTGCGGCTGTGGTCGAGGCCGATCATGGCGACTTGGTCAAGAGCGAGAGGCGCTTGCGGAAGCTGCTAGGCGAACTTGAAAGCAACGAGGTACCGTCCTATTCGGAAGCGTCAAACATATCACGTACCTCAGATGTCCTGGCGCCCGCAATGTTTGAAAGCCGCGTCACCTACAACCTGGGCTTCGTGCTCGGCAGCAAAGGCGAACTTGACTCGGCGGTGGTTTATCTACAAAGGGCTGTACAACTTGATCCGCAGCTATCCGAAGGCTGGACGAATCTGGGATCTGCCTACTTCGCACTCAAACGCTATTCGGATGCAATTGATGCCCTTGAACACAGCCTGGCGCTCGGCGCCCAGACGGAGATCGTCACCTTCAATTTAGCATTGTCTCACCTGGCGCTGGCCGACACTTCCAGCGGTCTGCGTTACCTGCAACAGAGCCTTGATCTTCGACCGGGGTTTACGCCGGCGCAGGCACTGATGAACGCGCTCAGCAGTAGAAAATAGGCGCAAAAAAAAGCGCCGGACAGCAAGCCCGGCGCCTTGAAATGCTCGATCAAGTTCAGTCGAGGAACCAATCCATCATCTTCTGCGTGATCCTGATAGCTTCGTCTTCCTTCGTGCAGAACGCAGAGAAGCCAAAGAGAGCGGATTTGAAGATACCGCGATTCTGCCGCACGGCAAGGATTGTACCCTGCAACTGCTTGACCTTCCGCTGATAGCTTAAAGGAATCTCACTTCCAAAAGCCGATTCATAGAGAAAGAGCGGCTCGCTCAGCAGGTCGCGAACATAATAACTTGAATTGGGCGCGCCGCGGAAACGCAGGGTGTCGAGTTCATCGACGCCGTTTCGCACGTAGTTATAGGTAAGTTGCACCTTCTCCAGATCCATATCAAAGTCTTCGAAACCGGTACCCTGAAGAGCCAAACCGCCGATATGTTGTTCGATGGTCGGTGGTGCGTTCTCCTTATCAGCCCGATCCCAAAGCGCACGCTCCGTGTAGGACGTGTTCCAGAATCCACGGTACTCGGCGCTCACACCGAAGTATCGAATCGGCCACTGGTTAGCCAAATAGTTCTGATTTGACTTGGCTGGAATAGACAATAGGCCCTCGGAAACCGGGAGAATCCCGCAGAACGCGGAAGGCGACCAGAGCCAAACATTACCGCCAAAGTCCATGTAATCCGTGAGATTGGCGAAGTAGATGGCGTAAGTCTTCGGACGATTGCCGTCGGCCAGAATGACGACGACGCGATACTTGCCATAGAGCTGCTTCGACGGTACCGCAAAGGCCGCGTTACTTTCTGTCATATTGAAGTTAGCATGAAGCGTGTCGGCATCCGGGTAGCCGGCATCGGCGAAGAGCTTCTTGTAGGCTTTGACCATGTCGTTTTCGACGTAGGTGGCATAATCGATCGGATAGTTGTTCGGGAAGCAGGGGACCTCTCCCGGACTGGCGCTGCTGAAGCAGAACGACGGTATGAAAAGCAGCACATTCTTCTCGAACTTCGGATACACCGCGGTAAAGACCTTATACTCGGGGGTCGGGTCGGGAGCCGACGCATCATCACGCGCCGTCACCTTGACCACGAAGTCGGCAATCTGCGTGGTATCAGCCTGAGGCGCACCCCGCCATAAGTTGTAGAACCGCGCATCAGTATTGCTAACCCAAACACTTCCGGTATTGGCGTCCCGCGAACTTAACACCAGCTTCGAGATGTCCGTGGTATCGATCGCAAAGCCCTCTTTCGGGGCGCCGGTCGTCCGGTCATAATCAAGCTGGCGGTGCGGATAGGGACCGAAGACCTGATAATAGTACGAGAATGGAGGTTGATCAGCGACGTTCGGAAAGTCGATTTGATCATTGCCCTTCCACTCGAAGGTGACTCCGCGATAGACCGAAGTCGTCTCGGGAAGATCATAGTAGAAGGTCGTGTCGGGTTCGGTCGTGATCTCGGTAGACGGTGGGTTATTATTGCGCGAGTACAGGCTGTACTGCGTAATCGAACGGGCCGAATCGTCATCGACGCCGCGCACGAAGAAATACTGCTTAACCGTGTCTGCCGGGGTGTTGCCTGCGATCAGGCGGATTTCCTGGCGCGTCGGGCTGTCGGTATTGGCGACATCGATAATCTGCCAACACGTGGGGTCACACGGGCTTGTCGGACCTGGGGCATCGATGACGCTGTTGGCGTAGGCGATGATGGCAGCCGGATTGCCAGTATCCACGGCTTCCGCAACGACACTGGCTTTAATCACGGCATACTCGTACGTGACGATGAAGCCGTCGGCATCGGTGCCAAACCAGTTGATGACCGGGCTGGTTGTGAAATGCGATCCGCTCGGCGGCACGTTGACAATCTCTACGACTGGTACCGAATTTTCGGGAAGCGGTCCATCGGGTTTTTTTGACGAGCATGATGACAGCACCAAGGCGATTGCCAATGCCAAAGACAACCCTACTACCACCCACAATGTTCTCTTATTGAACATCTATCTATACCTCCTCAAACAAGAGCATAATTCATCCTTAGAACTTCAACCCGAGGGTGAAGCGATGGGCTTGTTCGAGCAAACCCATATCCTGATAGCCGTAGTCCAAGCGCAACTCCATCTGGTTGAACGGCACACGTAAGCCGCCCCCCGCGCTGAAGCTGCCTTCGTCATAATTGAATTTCTGACCCACCCGTAAAAAGTACTTCTCCGAGTATTGATACTCAAAGCCCGCATTGTACTTCTCCAGGTTGTCCGAGGGATGCGAAGCCTCCAAAGCAAACACGCCTTTGTGCTGTTCTCCCTCCAGCACGTTGATCGCTCCGCCAAACTTGAAGTTGATCGGCAGAGGATAACTCTCCTGGATAAACGTCATATCCGGGCCGAAATTCGTGATCACCATCGAAATCTTGAAGTTCCGGAAGCCCGTGTCGTAGCTCGTCCCGACGTCGGCCGCCCAACCCGTCGACCGTTCGTCTTCCAAAAGCTCGTCGATCAGCTTCACCGTCACGCCGACACTAAAGCGATCCGTCAGCGCCCGTCCGTAGCTCAAAGTCGCCGCGTAGCTCCCGGCGCCGAAGGTCCGCCCTGTTCCCAGGTTGTACTCGTACGTCGTCTCTTCCATATCCCCCGCATCCAAGGCATAGAACCCCACTCCCAGTACGCCGCCCAGGCGGTAGAGCGGATACGCTACCCCCGCAAAGTCGTACTGGATATCCGCCAGGTACTCGATATGGCTCACCACGATCTCCCGATCGTACAACTGCGTCAGACCCGCCGGGTTGTAATACATCGCCGTCGCGTCATTCGCCACCGCCACAAAGGCTTCGCCCATCCCGATCGCGCGGGCACTCACGCCAATCTCCAAAAACTGTGCTCCTGCCGTCGCCACTTTCGCCTGGCCGTAGACGACGCCAGGCAATACAATCAGCAGCAGAAGGATACACAGATTACGACTCTTTATCATTACCGGCTCCTCTATCTCGTCCTGACTTGACTCTCTTGACACCTGACCTACTTGATTATCACAAACTTCCCGACCTGAGTCCCCAACGCGCTTTCAACCGTGTACAGGTAGATCCCCGACACCGCTGCCTGCGTGTTGCGCGTGATCAGATCCCAGAACATCATGCTCTCGCCTTCCTGGGTCGCGCAATTGCAGGGATGCTGCAGTTCGCGCACCAGATCGCCGTCGAGCGTATAAATCCGAATCGTGGCCTCACTCGGCAGGTTCGCGAAGTGAATCCGGCGCGCGTAGTCGACTCCGGCATTTCCGGTATTCGATTGCACCTCGTATCCTGCCTCCAAATAGCCGCCGTCGATGCGATACGGATTCGGAAACACGACGACGTCGAGTTTCTGTGCTTCAACCCGCTCCGCCGAGTAGACCGGATAGACTTGAATAGCGTTCGCCAACGGCGAGCTTTCCAATGCCGCCAGGCTGGTCGCCGGATTGCCGAAGTCAAATGCGGTCACCGCGAAGTAGACCGGCCGTGATGCCAGCAAGCCGTCGATGGCAAACTTATACTCGTAATAGGCATCCACCGAGTCGTTGAGGTCGGGCTCCCAAATCATTTCACCGGGTTGGGCATCAGGATACAATTTCTGGATCTGGCCGGGGCCGTTGATCTCGGACTGGTTGAAGTCTTGTTTGGTAAAATAGTAGGCTGTGACGATTCCACCGGGATCGACCCAGGGCAGTGAATCGGAACTCGATGTCCAGGCGTCGGGATCGAAATCTTGTCCATAAATCGCCTTCAAGGAATCGACCGAGAAGGGGATTTCAGTCAGCTCCCAGCGCGCCGGGTCAAAGTCGAGGTTGAGCCGAAATCGATTGTAGTTGTCGGCATCATACGAGGTCAGCAGCGCATAATCGCTAAGCAGCGGTCCGCTGCCCATATAGACGCGATAACCTTCGAAGTCACGGAGCCCGGAGAATAGATCCTGATTGGTTTCCGTTTCCTTCCCGTTCCACCGGATCTCGACGGCTCCGGGCGAGGCGGAATAGCGAAGGCGCGGAGGCTGCGGCGGCGGCGGACCGGTGAAGTCCGGGACACCATCGCCAAAGCGATAAATCTCTTTGCCAGTGCAAGGATTCACGATGGGATCGGTGACACCGGGGATGGTGTTTTCGCCATCGCCATCGGTGTCGACACCGGGGTTGTCATAGACCCATCCGGCCCATTGTGCGTTGGTCGCCAGGTCGTTGAAGTTGAGCAAGGCATCAAACTTCGACGGGTCAGCCGTACTGAATTCATCGAAGTCACCGGGGCGCACGTGGAAGTTGTCGCCGGCGATGTAAGCCATCGTGACCGGCAGCGAGTCGCCGGGCGCAATGTCGAATGGTCCGAACGACAGGAGGTAGCGAGTATCAAAGCCGTCGGCCAGATCTTCGCCTACCGAAGCGTTCGGCGGCAACCAGCCCTGCGCCGAGAAATCAGTCGCCGAGTACAATTGATCATAATCGAATTCGGCGTTTTTCATAAAGAAGTACTTGTTCTCGTCACCGGCCGGTGTTCCCAGTCCTCCCGTGCCGAGTCCGCGGGCATTTTCCTGCCGCACCGGTCCCCAGTCGAGGTCGACGTTATCGCCGTTGGACACCCACCAATTGAAGCTGGTTTTCAGTTCAGGATTGGGTGTACGAACGACGCGCGTACCGGTGACGGCGGTCGGACTGTACTTGTTGAAGACGCCGCCGCTCGGGTCACCGTCGTTGTCGGCAATCCAGGCGGTATTGATGATATCCTCCAGCTCGGGGCAGGAGGGCGAAGGCACAGCGGCCTTGAAGCCGCAGATATCATCCTTGAAATAGTTGTTCGTAATATTGTGGCCGACGTCCGCGTCGACGTAGATGCCCATATAGCATTTCTTGATCTCATTGATGCCGATGTTCTTGATCAGGAAGTCGATCAGGATGAAGTCCTCGGCGTACGAATACGACCACGAGTAGCTCTTCTGGGTAATCTCGACGCCGATCGGGGTATGCGGTCGACCTTCTTCGGGGTTCTGTTGCACGTACGCTTCATCGGTGAGAGTGTCGGTATAGACAGCAATGTAGTCCGCCTCGCTGACCGCATCGTCTGAGTATTCCGGCTCAGATTTTCTGATGGTCCGCTTGATCATCGAGCCTTGAGGAGCAGCGTCTGCGTAGAATTCAAAGATGTGCTGCCAACCATCGTGACCGTGCGACACGAGTGTGTCTTCGTTGACGACGGCGCCAATCCAAAGCGCGCCCTGGAAAAGGTACTCGATACCGGTGCCGGCCGGGTAGACGCACGATGGCGCCGAGAGACCGGTCTCCGGGTCAAGAATACTCGGGTCGGCTTGATTGCCAAAAATGCCGTAATTCGTCATGCACAGATGGATGTTGCCCACCTTGTGCACACGCACTTCGAGAATCGGGGCGGCAGCCGGTTTGCGAAGTGCCTGGATCCTCTTAATATGATCGCGCGTGGATTCGTTAGAAACCAGCGCCGCCTGCAGCAGTCCGCTGAAGCAGAACACAAGAAGACCACTTAGCAGCATCAGCCGCTGCGCGCCGGATACCGACCGCAAAACGTTCATTCGTCTTCCTCCAACTCTATCGATAAAGAGTTTCAATATCGCAGTGGCAATAAGCTTACGTCCTTAGAACTTCAACCCGAGGGTGAAGCGATGGGCCTGTTCAAGCAAACCCATATCCTGATAGCCGTAGTCCAAGCGCAACTCCATCTGGTTGAACGGCACACGTAAGCCGCCCCCCGCGCTGAAGCTGCCTTCGTCATAATTGAATTTCTGACCCACCCGTAAAAAGTACTTCTCCGAGTATTGATACTCAAAGCCCGCATTGTACTTCTCCAGGTTGTCCGAGGGATGCGAAGCCTCCAAAGCAAACACGCCTTTGTGCTGTTCTCCCTCCAGCACGTTGATCGCTCCGCCAAACTTGAAGTTGATCGGCAGAGGATAACTCTCCTGGATAAACGTCATATCCGGGCCGAAATTCGTGATCACCATCGAAATCTTGAAGTTCCGGAAGCCCGTGTCGTAGCTCGTCCCGACGTCGGCCGCCCAACCCGTCGACCGTTCGTCTTCCAAAAGCTCGTCGATCAGCTTCACCGTCACGCCGACACTAAAGCGATCCGTCAGCGCCCGTCCGTAGCTCAAAGTCGCCGCGTAGCTCCCGGCGCCGAAGGTCCGCCCTGTTCCCAGGTTGTACTCGTACGTCGTCTCTTCCATATCCCCCGCATCCAAGGCATAGAACCCCACTCCCAGTACGCCGCCCAGGCGGTAGAGCGGATACGCTACCCCCGCAAAGTCGTACTGGATATCCGCCAGGTACTCGATATGGCTCACCACGATCTCCCGATCGTACAACTGCGTCAGACCCGCCGGGTTGTAATACATCGCCGTCGCGTCATTCGCCACCGCCACAAAGGCTTCGCCCATCCCGATCGCGCGGGCACTCACGCCAATCTCCAAAAACTGTGCTCCTGCCGTCGCCACTTTCGCCTGGCCGTAGACGACGCCAGGCAATACAATCAGCAGCAGAAGGATACACAGATTACGACTCTTTATCATTACCGGCTCCTCTATCTCGTCCTGACTTGACTCTCTTGACACCTGACCTACTTGATTATCACAAACTTCCCGACCTGAGTCCCCAACGCGCTTTCAACCGTGTACAGGTAGATCCCCGACACCGCTGCCTGCGTGTTGCGCGTGATCAGATCCCAGAACATCATGCTCTCGCCTTCCTGGGTCGCGCAATTGCAGGGATGCTGCAGTTCGCGCACCAGATCGCCGTCGAGCGTATAAATCCGAATCGTGGCCTCACTCGGCAGGTTCGCGAAGTGGATGCGACGCGATCTTTCTTCGCCGCCGGCGCCCAACGATACCTGCTCTTCGTAACCGGCCTCCAGATAACCGCCGTCGATGCGGTACGGATTCGGAAACACGACGACGTCGAGCTTCCGCTCTTCCACAAGCTCGGCTGAGTAGACGGGATAAACTTCAACGGCGTTGGCCAGCGGCGAAGATTCCAAGGCCGCCAGGCTGGTGGCAGGATTGCCGTAATCGAGGGCGGTCACGGCGAAGTAGACCGGACGCGATGCCAGCAGGCCGTTGATCGTGTAGACGTACTCGTAGTACGCGTCGACGGAATCCTTCAACTCCTCGACCCAGATCATGTCGCCGGGCCGGGCGTCAGGATAAGCCTTCCTGATTTGCCCCGGACCGCCCAAGCCGGACTGGTTATAATCCTGCTTGGTGAAATAATACGCCGTGTGAGACCCATCGGGGTCAGTCCAGTCAAGCGAGTCCGAAGGGGACGTATAGTCGTCCGGATCAAAGCCTTCGCCGTAAATCTTCTCCAGTGAGTCTGGATGGAAAGGAACTTCGGTCAGCTCCCAGCGCGGCGGATCGAAATTGAGATTCAGACGAACGCGATTGTAATTAAGTGAATCATACGAAGTGACCAGCGCGTAGCTCTTGAGCTCGGGGCCGGTACCCATGTAGACGCGGTAGCCCTCGAAGTCTTTCAGGAAAGAGAACGGGTCGGTCGTAGTCTCGGTAATCTCGCCGTTCCAGCGCAGCTCGACCGAGCCGGGAGAGGCAGAATAGCGGATGACCGGCGGTTGCGGCGGCGGCGGGCCGGTGAAGTCCGGGACGCCATCGCCAAACTTGTAATACTCCTTGCCCGTGCACGGATTAATCCGCGGATCTTGCGGGTCGATCGACTTGTCGCCGTCACCATCGGTGTCGATGCCGGGGTTGTCATAGACCCATCCGGCCCAGAGAGAGTTGGTCACCAGATCGGTGAAATCGAGCGCATTATAGTAGGCCTCCGGTGCCGACGGGTTGAATAAGCGATGGTCGTTGGGATTGACGTGAAAGCGATCACCGGCAATGTAAGCAATCGTGATCGGGACGGTGTCGCCCGGCACAACTTCAAACGGACCAAACGAGAACAGATAACGCGTATCGAAGCCATCGGCCAGGTCGTTAGCGACGCTGGGATTCGGCGGCAGCCAGCCCTGCGACGAGAGATCGACTGCGGAATAAATCTGGTCGTAGTCGAATTCCGGCTGCGACATGATGTAATACTTATTGCGGTCGCCTTCGGGGGTGCCGAGGTAGCCGCCAAAGTCGCGGTTATTGATCTGCTGGCGAGGTCCCCAGTCGAGTTCGACGTTATCGCCGTTGGACACCCACCAATTGAAAGAGTACTTGAGGTTCTCGGGATCCGGTGACTGAACAACACGCGTCGCCGAGACTCCGGTCGGGCTCTTGGCATTGAAGACGCCGCCCTCCGGATCACCGTCGAAATCGGCGATCCAAGCGAGGTTGAGCGGTTCGACGATTTCCGGGCAATTGGGCGAAACGTAGTCGGGGAGATATCCGGTGATGTCGTCGTCAAAGCCGTTCGAGACGATCGGATTGACATTCTGGTGCCAGATGTCGGCATCGACATATAGCGCCATATACATCTTGCGCAAATCGCGATCGCCGATATTGACAATCTTGTAGTCGATCAACACGAAGTCCTCAGCGTAGCTGAAGGACCAGGCATAGCTGCGCTGCAGAATCTTGATATTGAGCGGTCGATGCGAGCGGTTCTCTTTTTCATCGCGACCAGTCAGAGCGTCATCCACAAGCGTGTCGGTGTATTCCGCGAAGTAGTCCTGTTCAGAGACGGCCTGGTCACTGAAGTAGTCGGAATTAGCCCGCGTAGAGAGCTGGACAATATTGTCCAACGGCGCCGGCCGTGGGTACATCTCGTTGACCCGCTGCCAGCCGTCGGCGCCGAAAGAGACCAAGGTGTCATCATCGACGACGGCGCCAATCCAGAGCGCGCCCTGGAACAGGTAGCTGATGCCGGAGCCGGCCGGGAATTCGAACGAGGGTGCGAGTTCACCGGTATTGACACCCGGGTTGAGGCAGTAATCTTCGGTCAGCCAATCGGTCGCATCGCCAAACTGACTGCCGAAGAAGCCCCAGTTGGTAATCGTAAAGTAGACGTTACTGACGCGATGCGAGCAATTCTGAGTGTTCGGTACTGCCAGCACCTTCCGCAAGGCCGCCCGGCGATAGTCGTCGTCGGTCGGCTTTTTCATCGCGGACTGAGCGGCGGCCGTCAGCAGCATTGCGATCACGATACCAAGGCTGAAAATCCGCGTCGATCCACCACACAACATAGAATCAAGTACCTTCAGTTTAGAATTCCACTCCGAAGCCGAGGCGAATATTCCGACCCGGACCAAGATTCATCGGATTGCTGGCCGCCGGGGTTCCTTCAAACACGTAATTGGAACCCGGAGTCTTGGAGGCGGCGTTGTATCGACCGGTGAGGCCGTAAATCAGTTCCACGTTCTTGGCGTCGAACAGGTTATTCACCCAGAGGGTAACAGTGTAGTTGAGACCCAGGAACGGGAAACGCTTGTAGGCGCGGATATCGACTTCTGAGGTCGACGGGTAGCGCAGTGAATTGGTCTGCGGCTGCTCGCCGGCGAGGAGGCGAAGCCCCGGGTAGTCCTTATCCGGAGTGAAGGGATAGCCCGACCCGAACTGCCAGATCACGTTGGCTCCCCAGTTATCGGGCAGCTTCAGGCCGAACAGCCTCGGGTGGTCACCCTGCGGCACCTGGAAGTCGATGTTCATCGACAACTGGTGACGGACGTCCCAATCGAGCGGGAATTCCTGAATCGGAATCGTGCCGTTGTTGAATTCGGCGAAGTAGTTCGAGCTTTCGTCCGAGCTCTTGCCGTAAGCAAACGAGTATTCGTAAGTCACGATACCGTCGACGTAGTTACCGTAGTTCTTTTCCAGCTCCAATTCAAAGCCACGGGTACGGGCGTAGTCGGAGTTCTGGTAAACGCTCGTTGCGCTCGGGCCGGAACCTTCGCGAATCGAGTTGATGATTCCAAAGATATCTTTGTAGAAGCCCGAAATACCCAGTCGGTAGCTTTCGGACAAGATATAGTCGACGCCGAATTCGTAAGAGATCGTCTTGGAGTAGTCAAGGTTTTCGTTACCGATGATGCCGAAGGCGTTGGAAGCCTGAGTCGCGCGAGCGTACATCAGGTTCAAATCCGGCAACTGGTTGAAGTGGCCGTAATTGAAATAGACCTTGGCCTTGTCGGAAATCGGGTACGAGCAACCGATACGCGGGCTGAAGCGGTTCTGCGAGCCCAGGATAGTCTTCTCCTGCGACTGGCCTTCCACAGCGTTGGCCTTGACTTCTGAGGACTGGATAAAGAAGTCATAGCGCAGACCGATATTCGCGATCATGGCGCCGTACTCCATCTTGTCCTGAACGAACACCGCTCCGGAGATCGGGTTGCGCTTATAGAAATCACGGAAGACACCGCGGTCCGGGTACTCGCCACCGTCGGGAATGCCGTCGTAGACGAAGTTCGGATAGCGCAGATCGCCGTAGCTGATCTTGTGGAAGTCGACGGCGACACCCGTCTTGACCTCGTGTTCCTTCGTGAAGACCTTCGTGATCTTGAAATCGCCGGTCCAGCGAGCGGCAGAACGATTCTGGTAGAACGCCCACTGTTCGTGTCCATAGTCATAGAAACCATCGACTGTATCAAAGCGTCCGTTGAGGTTCACGTCATCGTAAGCCTCGCCATAGTCGAAACGACCGTTCGGCGGATCGTAGATGCCGTTTTTATTGCGATCAATGTACGGTGTGCCCGGCAACCACGGATCGTTGGGTCCATCGTACTTCGAATTACGATTCAGGTCCTGATTGACGGCGGGATCAACCGCGAGCACGAAGATATCGATACCGGCGTCATAAACGCCGTTCAGGTTGACGTCTGTAAACGGTTCGCCCAGAACTCTGTCGCCGTCAAAGTACGGCTCCGGCCTGTCCTGATTCGTCACCTGCCCGCGCTCGGGATCGTACTTGCCGTTACCGTTGGTGTCGATCAAGAGATAGTCGCCGGAGTTCCACTTGCCATCACCGTTGAGATCGACGAACTGCTCGGATTCAAAGAAGTCAACTACGCCGTTCCCGTTCCAGTCAGTGATTATCGTGTCGACAACATTATTACCGGACTGAGAATTGTGTTGTCCCCGATAGCGAACATCAACACCCCGGAATTCACTGGTCCCGTAGAGCCCCGGCCAGAGAATCTTGTCGGCATCATCTCTCTTGCCATTTCCGTTCAGGTCGCCAAGATAGATGTGGAAGGCATCGCCGAAGGTGTAGAAACTGCCATTCACTGTTGTATCGCCGTTGGCATTTATGAAAGGTTCAGCTTCGTCAAACTTGCCATTGCCATTGCGGTCGAAGAAGTACTCATATTCTTCAAACAGTAAGAACTGGTCGGGGGTCAAGCCTTCACCCGGTCGGTTGGGGTCGCCCGGCTTCTGCAGGTAATCGCGGTTGAAGCGCGACAGCGTGATCTCGTAGTAAGTCGACTTGTCAAGCTGGTGCGTTAACTGCGCCTTGTACATGTGCGACTCTTCGTGAACGACCGGCGCGGTCTCCGGTGTGTAGATGTAGTCGTAGTAGGTGCGCCCGAACACGGTCTGGTCGTCCCAGGAACCGCGATATTGGAGGTTAACCTTGATGTTCGGAGTCGCCTGATAGCGCATCGAGATCTGGCCTTCGTACGAGTTGCTCATGCGGTCGGTCAGATCAAAAAGCCCAAGGATCGAGCGCGACTTAAAGCCGCGGTTGTTGGTATCGGTGAAGAAGTCCTTGTAGCTGATGTAGCCGTCGCTCTTGTCGGCCGCACCCTGGATCGAGTAGAAGAGCTTCTCGTTGAACCAGTTGATACCGAGGCTCGGCAGCAGCTTGCTCGACAAGTACGGCTCGGGACCCGACATATTGAAGTCGACGCGGTCAAAGTTGTTCGAGTTCTTATTGAGAATGTCGGTGCCGAAATCGTCGGTGAAGTATTCCAGATGCGCGGTGGTATTGGTCGAACCGCTCTTGGTCGTGATGTTGATAATACCCGACTGGGCGTTCCCGTATTCGGCATCGAATCCGCCCTTGATGATCTGGAGGTCTTCGATCACGTTGCCCGAGATATTCATCGCCTGGTCAACGGCGCCGAGGCCGCCGAGCGGGTCTTTGACCGACACGCCGTCGACGACGTACATAACCTCGTTATTACGGCCGCCGCGGATGTGGATTTCGCCGAAGCGCTCGACCACACCGACCTGCGTCGTCAAGAGATCCTGCACGGTCGAGACCGGCATGTTCTTGATATTCTCTGCCGTGATCTGGCGCAGGTTGGCGGTTTCGGTGATTTTCAGCAAGTCGCGTTCGGCGATAACTTCCTGCGCCTGGACTTCCACGATCGACTCTTCGAGCGCGGCATTCACGGTGACTGAACCGTCCGCACGGACGTCAACGTTTGAAGTCTTGACCGGGATGTAGCCGGCCACGCTGGCCGTGACGGTGTAGACTCCGGGCGGAACGTTAATGATCATGTATTCGCCGTTAATATCGGCCTGGGCACCCATGGTGGTTCCGTCGATCGTGACGACCGCCGAGGGGATTCCCTCTTTCGTTTTCTTATTGATGATCTTGCCCTTGACTCTGCCGACAGAACCAGCCCAAATGCTGGTCGAGGCAAAGAGCCCGAGCACCACCAACAGGATCAAATTCCTGAACACATTCGCCATCCGCATGGACCTACCTCCTGCTCGCCGTCCGGCGAGTTATTCTTGAACTAAAATCTTGCATAATCACAACCGACGCTGCCGCAAATAGCCGAAACTTTCGCACGCTTGGAGCGTAAATTTCTTAAGACAATCAAGGTTAGACTTGGTTGGCGGACATCGTCGCTCTTCTCTCCCACGTTACCTGCCGAGCACTTCCCAGCAAGGCAGGGTCTTCCGTAATTGAAAGACAATTCACGAATTAAGCGACTTCTTCGGCTCCAAGTCAAGCGAAAAGTTGGCGCCAAAGCGGCTCTTAACTTCCACTACATAAGACTCTTAAGGGGCGATTTTGTTTAATGGGAATTATGGGAAACACCGTGAAAACAATGCTAGTTATGATCGATTCTGAATCAGAGCACATTTGGCCGAAAGTGGTCGATGCAACGAAGCTAGCGACAACGGGGCAGGCGAAAATCGCCTGCCCCGCATATCCCAAGAGAACTATTTGAAAAGGATCTTCCTCGCCTGAATCAGGGATACTGGAAAGTGCACCATGGCGCGCACAATGGGCAATCAGCGCACGGTGCGGGACCGCCGCCAAATATGTATGTCGCCAGGTAAACGGCGTCTGAAATCGTAATCAATCCTGTGCAATCAGCATCGGCCGAAGCAAGCGGGACTGGGGCAGGGCCGCCGCCAAATATGTAAGTAACAATGAATACTTGATCGGAAATCGTGATAAGCCGGCTCCCATCTGCATCGCCGCAGAGATAACCGGTATAGGTATTGGGCCCATTGACGGCCATATCTACAATACTATTGGCTCGCAGATTCCCGAAAGCCAATGCCGTCGGATTACCAGTTCCCCAAGCAAACTCCTCATAGTCATATCGATTCGGGTAACTGCCGGCACCGTTGCTGTAAAAGAAGCTTACCTTTCCGCTTCCTGTGCAACCTACAACTATATCAGGGATGTTATCGGCCCCGTAAAGGCTCTGCGCGACAATGACCGAAGGATCAGAATCATTCGGTAGAGTCAGATACTGTGGCGACGAAAACGTTCGGTTGCCTTGATTCCAGTAGATTGCGACGCAGTCTGTTGGGTTAGAATCTGAGGCAACTACGATGTCGAGATCGCCATCATTGTCCATGTCCACGAGCTCCATGTCTGTCACGGAACTGCCACTATGATAGACATAGTCGTCATCTAACCCACTGAACGAGACAGTGTCGCTGTAGAAGATCTTTAGACCGCCGCCACCAACAACTACATCATTCAAACCGTACTGATCGCCATCGATGTTTCCAATCTTTACGGAATTTTCGACGCCAGTGGCACCAGTACTGAGGAAATAGCCATTAGCGAATCCATCTGCGGTGCCTTGAAATATCGTGATTCCCGGCTGAAATCCAGGGCTGACATCAGTCACGACGATATCATGGCGATAGTCGCCGCTGACGTTCCCCGAAGCCGCCGCACCGGGTTGGCGAGCAGCTTTCAGCTGATACGAGATATTCCCATTCTTAGACACGACGAACACACTGTCATTCCAATCAGACGATACGGCATACCGATCTCGATCGCTAACATACGCAATGTCATTTGATTGGCCGTTGAGGTTCACAAAGGAGTATGTTGCGAATACGCCATCGCCATTGGCTGTATCGAAAGCCACTGTCGAGGTCCATCGGTCTATAGGCGTGGGCCAGTACACTGAAGAAACCGTGACTAGATCGAGATCTCCGTCACTATCGAAATCTCGCAACATCATGTCACGAATTGCGGTACCCGAGCCCGCAAGATTGCGCAGGGCCCAGTGCGGCTCGACCGCAAGGAGGGCTGCTTGACTTACGAAGAACAGAAGAAAGCTGAATTTGAGAATGCGATTCGAATCGAACATAAGAAACCCCATTTCCTAAAATGCCTAAATAGTGATCGAACTTCAAATGCTGATCAAGACGCTCGTTGCCACCTCCCTTCGGAGCACCCCTGAGATTTCTAAGATGCAGACTTCCCTTTGTGCCCGCTGATCCAATTATGTGGAAAGCACGACCTCTTGTCAATGAGAGATGCAATAGAATTCGATTAGCAGAAAGAAGAATCGATGCGCTAATCACAATCAGAAATTGATGGCGAATCGACGGGCAAACTTTGTTTCGAAGACCTCCGAGACCGACAAACTCTCAACACAATGACCAATCTCAGCTTGAACTGAAGTGACCGAATTGCCTTCAAGATGAAACCCCTCCGGCCAAAGGTCGTTGAGATCAGAGTTTGTCCAGTTGTCTTGAATCCGCAGCGAGCCGTGCTGGAGGAAGAAGTCTCCGGATCGAAACTGGGCATTGCCGCAGATCTTTCGACCGCGTACGGTCACCTCGAATGGATTAAGCATGGCAAAGCAGGGGTTGGCCTTGCCATGAGCCCCGGCGGCTTCGACGGGTAGTTCTGTTAAGTTGATCCCAAGTTCGGTTAGAGTGGCGGCGATGACCTGACCTATGGCACGATAGGTTGTCGTCAGAGTCCTGAACAGCGGGTGGCTGTGGCGTGAAGCAATAACGGCGTAGCAAAGGTCACCCTTGTGCAGAAGTGCCCGGCCGCCGGTGGGGCGGTGCACCAGGCCGTAGCCGAGCTTCTGAACCATTTCGAGACGGACAACTTCGTTAGCGATCTGGTTGGTGCCGAGACTGACGGTGGGGCGGTCCCAGCAGTAGAAGCGGACGATCGGACGGGTGCGTTCGCCGGCCTGGAACTGGCGAAGCAGATCGCGGTCGAGCCCCATATTGTATTCGCCCGTGAAGGTGCCGAAGGGGATCAGGTCCCAGGTGTCGGTCATGGAGTGACAATTAAGGGGGAATGACGGAGTGGCGCAAGTGGCGGGAGCACGAACAAGTATTGTTGGGAGCATTACCAAGCGTATTGCCGGGCGCATTGCCATGCGCTCCTACGCGAGGTTAGACGGGCGGATTAGTCCTGAGAGATGTGGTATTGCTTCATCTTGAGACGAAGCGTCGATTCGGGAATCGAGAGTTTTTCGGCGGCGTGCTTCTTGATCCAGCCGTTTTCGCGCAAGGCGGTCAGGATGTACTCGCGTTCGAGGCGATTCAGGTACTCGTAGAGCGAGAAGTTGCCATTTGTTTCGGCACGCGAACCGTTGTCGGGATTGATGCGGTCGGTGATGCGGTGCGAGATCATGTACGATGAGATGACCTTCTTCTCACCGGCCAGAAGCACAAGCTTCTTGATTTCGTTTTCGAGTTCGCGAATGTTGCCCGGCCAATCGTAGTCGGTCAGGAGATTAAAAGCTTCGGGCTCGATGCGCACTTCGGGGTCGGCTTTTTGCACGAAATGGCGCAGCAGCAGCGGGATGTCTTCCCGGCGCTCGCGCAACGGCGGAAGCCGGAAGCCAAAGGTCGAAAGGCGATAGTAAAGATCCTGGCGGAATTGGCCGCTTTCCATCATCGTCTTCAGATCTTTATTGGTGGCCGAGATGACACGGACATCGACCTTGCGCGGCATCGTCTCGCCGAGGCGAACCACTTCTTTTTCTTCGATCACGCGCAGCAGCTTCACCTGAATCGAAAGCGGCATGTCGCCGATTTCGTCAAGGAAGAACGTGCCGCCGTCGGCCTCTTCAAACAACCCGACCTTCTCGCCTTCTGCGCCGGTGAAGGCGCCGCGCTTATAACCAAACAATTCGGATTCAAGGAGCGTCTCCGGAAGCGCCGCGCAGTTGACCGAGACAAAGCGCCGATCCTTGCGATTGGAATTGTAGTGGATTGCCTTGGCGAGCAAATCTTTTCCGGTACCGGTTTCGCCTTCGATCAGGATTGAGATCGAGGAGTCTTTGACCTGCATGACGCGGTCGAGAATATCGAGCAGATCGTGATTGGCCGTGATGATGTTCGGGAACGACAACTGCTTCTGGAGTTGATCCTTTAACCGACGATTGTCCTGCGCCAGACGCCGCTTCTGCTCTTCCGATGACTTGAAAGCCAGGATGTCGGAGAAGGCGATGGCGAAGTCAAGATTGGCTCTGCTGAAACCTGCATCAGAAGAACCCACCCGGTCGATGAAGACCAGCCCGGCTACTTCCGAGGACAACTGAATCGGGATCGAGATGAAGGCTCCCAGTTTGTCGCCGCCGCCTAAGTAGTCGAACATGCGCTTGCGATCGGCGGTCAAGTGCGTTACGAGCAGTGGGCGCTCCAGCGGCAGCGAGCCGCCACGGCCGTTGGCCAATGATTTTGAGATCTTCTGCAGCAGCGCGTTGTCAAATTCAAGGGATGCCAAAGCCTCGAAGCTGTTCTGTTGCGAGTCATATGAGAAGATGAAGGCCCGGGTTCCCCCGACCTTGTCGCGCAGAACGCGCAGGCTGTCCTCAAGAGAGCCGCTCTTAAGACTGCCGTACTCGCTCGCAGTCAGGAACGAACTGAAAAGACTGAATTCATTGTCGTTGGAAAGTCCGGCATCAACCATGTCGTCTTCAATTGAGAGGCGAAGGATGCGGCACTCTTCGATTGCGCGATCATCGCTGAAAGCATCGGCGAGGTCTTCGCACGACGCGAGGTAACTCAAAGCCGCATCGTAATCTTTGGCTTCGTAAGCGAGCGCCGCCATCTGGTAATGGGCGTGGATCTTCAGCCAGGTCAAGGACAAATGATCGGCGAGGCGAATCGAAGCAGTGAGATGGCGCAGCCCGAGTTGATGGTGCGCCGGCGACTTGATCAACGACTTGCCGGCGAGGTAAAGCGCATGAGCCAGTTCGCGAACCTCCCCGGCGACTTCCAGCGTGGTAACTGACTCGTCGAACATCGCCAAAGCGGCATCGACTTGACCTGCGGCAGCGGCAAGCGCACCGAGGATTTTCTTGGCGCCGGCAATTTCGATGACTTCGCCGACGTGTTCGGCGACTTCCAGAGCGCGCTGAGCGTGATCGCGCGCAAGGGCGTAATTACCGGCCGCGTACTCGAGCTCCGCGAGACGGCGTTCGGTCTGGCTGATGATGGCGCTTTCGGGAGCGATGCGCTGACCGATCTCGAGTGCGTAGGAATAATGCTGGCGCGCCATGCGGGTGTCACCCATCGCCGCCAGAAGCTCACCCATATACTCGTGGTAGATCGAACGTTCGCGCAAAAGATCGAAGCGCTTGATAACGTCATACGCCAGATCGAGGGTGCGCCGGGCGTTCGAGTAGTTCTCCTTCAGGTAAAGCACATAGCCCAATGACAGCAGATTGCGGGCTTCGGATGGGCCGGCGTCGGTATTGTGGCTGAAGTTGACGCACTCTTTAAGGACTTCGAGTGCTTCGTCCCACTTGCCAAGAAGAATCTGGATACGCGCGCGGTTGCCGCGGGCGCGATTCAGCGCAACTTCAGACATCGCATCGATGCGCTGGGCGATCTCGATCGACTCGGAGAGGAATTTGTCGGCCAGCTTGAACTCGCCGCGAATGAAATAGACCTGGGCCAGGCGGTTGTAGGCGCTGACCAGTTCGTCTTCGTGGCCGATGCGGCGGAAAGAACTGATGGCGTCGCGGATAAAAGCTTCGCCCTGGTGAAGATCACCGAGGGCGACGTGAAGCTTGCCAATCAATGCCTGGATGCGGCCGATGATCAGATTCTCAGCGGTATTCGCGACCAAGGCGTAGGCTTTGTTCGCGACCGCGAGGACTTCGAGCGGCGGCTTGGTCTGGAGGTCGACCGTCGCCTGCAGATAAAGGTATTCACCTGCTACTCGCGCCGAGGACTCCGACTCAATCAATGGAGCCAGCTTCCCTAACTCTTCACGAGCTTCGACAAACTTGTTTTCACCAACCAGGGATTGGATCGATCTTAGTTTGTCCGCCGTGTCTGTCGCATTACCGATTCTGCTCATCCAGACAATAAAAGTTGCTACTTGTTTCTTCGTGTACCAACAGGATACATGATTCTCTTATCAGATCCTGCAGGCGGGTCCACAGTCAAATCGCTCTTCGCGTTGTTGCCCAGGAATACGCTGCGCACTTCGAGGAAGAAAACCCGTGTCCATTCGATAATCCTCGTGATGATCGGCGTGTTTGGCCTGGGGCCGTCCGTGTTGCCGTTTTGCGGCTTGTAACCTACCGTAGTCGTATCAGTCGGTCGGTCATCCCAGGGATGATCCACCGCCTGCGCCGATGTCGGCAGGAACAGCGATACTGAGGCTGTGAACACTACCAATGTCAGTAGCTTTAGCAGGTTCATACCTACTGCCTCCAAAAAGTGAACTGTTATCGAAGTTGTGGGTCAAAAGTGTGCTGGGGACTAAGCGAGAGCACATCCTTGGCCGTGCTTGAAGCTAACGATTGGCAAATCACCTGTCAAGCATTTTTTGCGATATTCGTAAGCGATTCGACAGATTTGATGGTATCCTATTGACTGACAAACAGTTACGGCAAGAACGCAGATCCTGCGTTTGCGGTTCTTGTTTGGATTATCATCTGCCCACTTGGAGAAAGGGCCGGAGAGTCCGGCCCTGAGCGTGCTTGATTCAAATAGCCTCGATCGCGGCTAAATGACCTGACCTTCCCGCAGTTTCGTGAACAGCTTGTCAGCGATTTCCTGCGGAGAGGCGCCGGCGATAATCTCGCCCTTCGGCCGGGCGGGCGGATTAGCTGCCTTTCCGACCTTGCTCGAATCTTTCACCGGCCCTGCCTCGGTGTTGATACCCAAGTCGGATGCTTTGTACACGGTGACCGTTTTCTTCTTGGCATTCATCTTGCCCTTGAGCGACGGCAGACGAGGTTCGTTGATCTCCTTGACTACAGAGACGACGGCCGGCAGCGGGGCGGTGACTTTGTCGAAACCGTCATCGGTCATGCGTTCGACGGTAATCTTGCCACCGTCAACGGATTCGATTTTACGAACAAACATGATCTGTGGTAGCGACAGGACGCCGGCGACTGCGGCGGGGATTGCAGAGGCATCGGAGTCCACGGCCTGCTTGCCAAAGAGCACCAAGTCAAAGGAACCGATCTTCTTTACGCCGGCAGCCAACGCGGCCGCAGTGCCTACGGCATCGAGTCCGGTGAGTGCGTCGTCCATGATGTGGGCGGCTTCGTCGACTCCGAGGGCGAGTGCTTCGCGCAAGGCATAGTCGGCTTCCTTGCCGCCGAGGGATAGCGCCCAGATCGTACCGCCGTGCTTTTCCTTGAGGCGCAGCGCTTCTTCGATGGCATAGGCGTCAAAGGGATTCAGCATCCCCGGACTGGCCGGCAGGGTGATTGTCCCTGCCTGAGAATCGACACCCACCAGGGCAATTTCCGGAACCTGTTTGATGCAAACCACGATATTCATGAATCTCCTCCCAGTTAGCGTTTTTCATCCAGAGCTGAAAGTGCACTTTCAGCAGCGCGCTGTTCGGCGCTCTTCTTGGAATCGCCGCGCCCGGTTCCCAGGCGGCGACCATTGACAAAGACCTCGACGGTGAAGACCTTGCGGTGATCGGGGCCGTCTTCATCAGAGACGGTGTACTTCGGAAGACCGCTGCCGCCGGCTTGAAGCCGTTCCAGCAGCTCTCCTTTATAGTTACGCAGTGACAAGAAATCGCTGATCTCGCTGAAATTGAATGAGATCAAGCGCTTGACGGTCTGGCGCGCCGCCTGCAGACCACCGTCTAGATAGACGGCCCCGAAGAGAGCTTCAAGGCAATCGGCTACAATCGACGGACGGGTGCGACCACCGGCGCGTTCTTCATCGGCAGACATCAGAATGTAGGTGCCCAACTCGATTTCCATCCCGGTGTGCGCGAGCACTTTCTTGTTGACGAGCAGCGACTTGTTCTTGGTCAGGTTGCCCTCGCTCATATCGGGGTACAATTGAAACAACTCCTCAGCGACAACCAATCCCAGGACCGAGTCACCGAGAAACTCCAGGCGCTCGTAGGATCGGAGGTTGCGCGGCTCATTCGCGCGCAGGAAGGAACGGTGAGTCAGGGCCTTACAGAGATAGTAAGTGTCGCGAAAGCTGTAACCGATGCGCTTCTGCACTTCGGTAATTGTTTCCGGACTGAGTGTGGGTGATTGGGCGGGTTCGACCTGCTTGCCGAACAGCCGTCGGAGCAAGCGCAGCATGCATTATCCTGACGAATTCAAATGCCTGCCGAGCGCAAGCGTGATGTTATGTCCCCCAAAACCAAAGGAATTGCTAATGGCAAAGTTGAGTGGCACTTGGCGCCCGCCTTCGCGAACATAATCCAGATCGCACTGCGGGTCTTGATTCTGGATATTGATCGTCTGGTGCACGAACTGATGGTGAAGTTCGAGCGCGACCGTGGCTGTCTCCATCGCTCCGGCACAGCCAAGCATATGGCCAATCATCGACTTGGTCGAATTGACCAGGAGCTTTCCGGCCCGTTCGCCGAAGACGCGTTTGATGGCGGCCGTTTCCGCGATATCACCCAACGGCGTCGATGTGCCATGCGTGTTAACGTAGTCGATTTGTTCAAGTTGCAGTCCGGCGTCGGCCACGGCCAGTTCCATGCAGCGAGCGGCCCCGTCGCCATCCGGCGCCGGTGCTGTGATATGGTGCGCGTCCGCGGTCATGCCTGCACCAAGGACCTCTGCGTAGACTCTGGCGCCACGCTTTCTGGCGTGTGTTTCGCTCTCCAAAACCATGATCGCAGCCCCTTCGCCCATGACGAATCCGTCGCGATCGACATCGAACGGGCGCGAGGCGTGTTCGGGGTCGTCATTTCTGGTTGAGAGAGCGCGGGCCTGACAGAAACCGGCATAGGCCATTTCCGTGATGGCCGCCTCGGCTCCGCCGGTTATCACGACATCGGCCTCACCGCGCTGGATGATGCGCGTGGCATCGGCAATGGCGTGAGCCGAGGAACAGCAGGCGCTGACGGTAGCATAATTGGGCCCCTTGAAACCATACTTGATCGAAATCAATCCCGGGATGATATCGATGATCATCATCGGGATAAAGAACGGCGAGACCTTGCCCGGCCCCTTCTCCTTATAGGTCCAGCACTGGTCCTCGAACGTGAGAATCCCGCCGATCCCGGAGCCGGTGATAACACCGACGCGGGTCTTATCGACAACCTCCAGATTCAAGGCAGAGTCTTCGACCGCCATCTGCGCGGCGGCGATCGAGTATTGCTGAATTAGGTCGGTCCGGCGCAGCTCTTTTTTGTCCAGATAGGCTGCGCCGTCAAAATTGCGGACCAGGGCGCCGATACGGGAATCGAACTGGGATGTTTCGAAGCGGTCGACGACACTTACGCCCGATTTTCCCGCCTTGATTCCAGCCCAGTACTCGTCTTTGGAATTTCCCAGCGGCGCAACGATGCCGAGGCCGGTAATCACGGCTTTGTTCATAGTTGTCAAACTTATTTCCCGGTTGGCGCAGTCAAGTACTACGCCGTCTCCTTCGCATGCGCCTTGATGTAATTGATGGCATCCCCGACCGTCGAGATTTTCTCGGCTTCCTCATCAGGAATTTCCAGCCCGAATGCTTCCTCGAGCGCCATCACCAACTCGACGGTATCGAGAGAATCGGCGCCGAGATCGTCAACGAACTTGGCAGTCGGAACCACGGCATCCTTGTCGGCATTGAGCTGCTCGACGATGATCTCCTTGACTTTGGCTTCAACATCAATCGCCATCACACTTCCTCCTGTAAAATATGTAGACTCTTACAATTTTCTCTTACATCAACATGCCGCCGTCGACCTGCAGTACCTGCCCGGTCACGTAAGCTGCATCGTCCGAGGCGAGAAACGCCACGACGTTGGCGACATCGACCGGCAGGCCGGGCCGCTTGAGCGGCACGACGCTTAAGAAGGCTTCCTTGGCGGCGTCGGACAAGTGTTCGGTCATTTCCGTCTGGATATAACCCGGCGCCACCGCATTGCAGGTAACATTGCGTCCTGCGAGTTCTTTTGCAACAGATTTGGTGAGTCCGATCAGGCCGGCTTTGGAAGCAGAATAGTTAGCTTGACCAAAATTGCCCATCAGCCCGACGACGGACGAGATATTGATGATGCGGCCCGAACGCGCTTTCATCATGACTTTGGCCGCCGCCTGCGACATCAGGAACGCGCCTTTGAGATTGATGGCGAGCACACGATCCCAAGCGGATTCATCCATCTTGATGACCAACGTGTCCTTCGTGATGCCGGCGTTGTTGACCAGGATATCGAGACTTCCAAACTTCTGGATCGCGTTGTCGATCGCGCCTTGAGCGTCAGCCGCAGAAGTCACATCACAATGGACATAAGCAACCTCGCCGCGTGAAGCCAACTCGCTCACAGCGCTCTGGCCGACGTCGTCCAGAACGTCTGCGATGACGGCTTTGCAGCCGCGATCGAGAAGATTCTCAACGATGGCCCGCCCGATTCCTCGTGCCCCGCCGGTGACCAGGGCCACTTTTCCGGCTAAACTCAAACGACCTCCAGCAATTTCTCGGCAACCAAATCAAAGTCGGAAATTTTGTCAAGGCTCATGATCTCGACATCTCCGAGTGTACGCTTAACGAGGCCGGAGAGCACCTTGCCAGGGCCGATTTCGACGAAACGACGCACGCCGAGCCGCGACAGCTCTTCGAGCGTATCGACCCACAGAACGGGTGCGGTGATCTGTTGCACCAGCAGGCTCTTGATCGTAGCCGGATCGGTCTCAGGTTTGGCCGTCACATTGGCGACGACCGGAAATTGCGGAGCGCGAAATTGAAGCTGACTGAGGGTTTGCTCCAGCTTGACAGCAGCACTGGCCATCAGCGGCGAGTGAAAGGCCCCACCCACGGGCAAAAGTATCGCGCGTTTGGCGCCGAATTCTTTGGCCAGCGGCACCGATTTCTCTACCGCTGCAAACTCGCCCGAGATGGCGATTTGATCCGGTGCGTTGAAATTCGCCGGAACGACAACACCCTCGGGTTGCAGGCGCTCGAGCAGCTTCATGACGTTTTCGCGCGTTGCACCCATGACAGCGGCCATCGTGCCGCGGTTCTCCTCGCAAGCCTGCTGCATGGCTTTGCAGCGGGTGTTGACCGCCGTAATGGCATCGGCAGCGCTCAGGACCCCGGCAGCTGCCAGCGCAGAGTACTCACCCAGCGAATGGCCGGCCGTGAAATCGGGCTTGAGCGATTGTTTCTGGAGAATGATCTGCCAGGCGAGCGAGTGCACGAGAATCGCCGGTTGAGTCACCACCGTCTCTTTCAATTTTTCTTCGGGACCGGCAAAGCTGACCTGGGCCAGGTCGTATCCAAGTATCTTTGACGCGCTGCTGTAAAGGTCGCGAACTTCGGCGTGCTGCTCAAAAAGATCTTGCGCCATACCGACGTACTGCGAGCCCTGCCCTGGAAAGAGAAATGCGGTCTTTGACATGCTACACCCTTATCAGCGCGGCACCCCAAACGAGGCCACCGCCGAACGAGACCATCAAGACGAGGTTACCGGGTTTCAAGCGCCCTTGCTGCTTGGCTTCGGCCATCGCAATCGGGATCGAAGCCGCCGAGGTATTGCCGTACTCGGAGATATTCACGAAAAGTTTCTCATCCGGGACATTGAGCCGTTTTTGGAGCGAATCGATGATGCGGATATTGGCCTGGTGCGGAATGACGAGGTCCACCTCTTCCGGCTTGATCCCCGCCTGTTCAAGCACGATTTCGGCAGAGGACTGCATGTTGCGAACGGCGAATTTGTAGATTTCAGATCCATTCATGTAAACGTACGGTGCGCCGTTATGCATGTTTTCCGGAGTAATCCGCTCGCGGGAACCGCCGGCGCGGACGAAGAGCAGGTCCTGATGGTTTCCGTCGGCGGCGACATGGGTTGCCAGAATGCCGCGAGTCGCATCTTCCGAGCGCGTCAAGATCGCGGCGCCCGCCCCATCGCCGAAAAGCACACAGGTCGAGCGATCTTCGTAATTGGTGATACTGGTCAAGGTTTCAGCGCCGACGACGAGTACGTTCTTGAACATACCCGACTCGATGAACGCCCGCCCGGTGGCTAGTCCGTAGATGAATCCTACGCAGGCGGCGTTGACATCCATTGCCGCCGCGCGGAGGGCACCCAGGTGTCGTTGTACGATGACGGCCGCTGAAGGCGTTTTCATGTCGGGAGTCACGGTGCCGATGATGATCATGTCGAGCTGGTCGGCGGTCATACCGGCATCGTCGAGCGCCCGGCGGGCCGCCTTAATGCTCATGTCCGAAGTTGCTTCGCCGGAATCGCCGACGACGTGTCGCCGCTTGATACCGGTACGCGATGTAATCCACTCATCCGACGTATCGACGATTCGCTCAAAATCGGCGTTGCTGAGCACCTTGGCGGGCACATAAGCGCCCATTCCGGCCAGGTGCGCGAGGGGTCTTCCGTTATTCATTGTTCTACCGCCTTGGCGGAGCCTTTTTCGATTCGTTTTTGGATGTGGCCGGTGACGTTTGTTGAAATCATCTCCGCCGCGCCTTTGATCGCATTGCGGATCGCTTTCTCCGAGGACTTGCCATGGCCGATCACGCAGTTGCCGTTGATGCCCAGAAGCGGAGCGCCGCCGTATTCAGCGTAGTCGAGAGACTTGCGCATGCGCCGCAGAAACGGTCCCATGAGAATTGCGCCGGTCTTGGAAAACATGTTGGAACTGATCTGGCGACGTACCTTGGTTTCCAAGAGCGTCTTGACCGACTCGGCGAATTTCAGAATCACGTTGCCGACAAAACCGTCGCAGACGACGACATCGCATTTGCCTTCGAGAACGTCCCGCCCTTCCACATTGCCGACAAAATTGAACGGGCCGCCCTTCAGGAGGTCGTGACTGGCCAGGACCAGTTCATTCCCCTTCGACGGTTCTTCGCCGATCGACAGCAAGCCGACCTTCGGAGAGCGCACCTTGAGGATGTCTTCTGAGTACGACGCTCCCATCATGGCAAACTGGTAGAGATTTTCCGGTTTGGTATCGACATTAGCGCCGACGTCAATGACGAGCGTCCCGCTGTCGTGAAGGTTTGGGAAAGTGGCGGCGATTGCGGGACGGTGCACCCCGGGGATGCGACCGAGCGTCAGCACGGCGGTGGCCATTACGGCGCCGGTATGTCCGGCCGAAACTACCGCACGGACCCTGCCTTCTTTCTGCATGCGCATCGCGACAGCGATCGAGGAGTTCTTCTTGCGCAGGGCCTCGGTGGCGAACATCTCCATATCGACCGTTTCGTCGGCGTGCGCGATGGAAATCGCCAGTGACGGTTCAGCGCCCACCTGCGCCAAGTGCTCTTTGAGCACAGCCTCCTCGCCAACCAGGACGATCTCGTCGTCCTCGTTGCCGGGGGTGCGCAGATAAGTAACGGCGCCGGTTACCGCAGGCAGCGGCCCGAGGTCGGCGCCCATGCAGTCAACGGCAATCTGTCGCTTCAAAACCTGATCAGGCTTCCTTTCCTTCCAGGATTTGCTCGCCCCGGTAGTATCCGCAGGAAGGACAAATGTGGTGGAGCATCTTCACTTCGCCGCAATTGCTGCATTCCGACATGGCCGGAATTGTCGCTTTATAATGAGTGCGGCGTTTGCGCCCGCGTTGCTTTGAGTGTCTTCGTTTTGGAAGTGGCATTGTTCTCTCTTATGGTTAGCAGTTCATCTCAACTATTTCTTAACTTGCGGAGCGCGTCCCAGCGCGGATCCTGCCGGTCTTCCTGGCAGTTGCAAGTCGCTTCATTTCTATTGATGCCGCAAGTGGGGCACAAACCCCGGCAGTCTTCGCGGCAGACCGGCTTCATCGGCACCTCAAGCGCAATCAGGTCGCGCAAGTGCTGATCGAGCACGTATTCGGTTTTCGCTGCCGACACCGCGACAAACTCGTCACTCTCGTCGTCGGATTCCGCCAGCGATTCATCGGCAACCAACTGCAGCACCAGGTGCAGCGGCAGCGCGCAATCCGAACGGAATTCGCCCAGGCAACGCGCGCAAGTATACTGGATGGCATAGGCGACGGTGCCATTGAGAAAAATCTCATCGTCGATGCGCCACGCCGATAGGCGAAAGCTCACCGGACCCTGGACTGCCGCCAGATCCAATTGGAGATCCAGCTCCTCGGCGGTGGCCGAGAGATCCAGTTCGGTGGGATCAGCCGTCAGGGTGTCCAGCTGTATCTCCATAGCCTGCTAACCTATCTTTGTCAATGGTTCTTGTCAAGCATAAATGCCCGCGCCGGCCCGCTGCCGCAGGCGTCGGTTTTCAGGCAAATAGTATCATCTGCAATGGATAACGGAGAAAGGAGCAGCAAGTTCACGCGAATTGTACGAACCGGACTAGCGGAGACCTTCGAAAAGATCGACTTCCCTGCGTCGGCCGCTATTTATGACTGAGAAGGCGCGGTAGAACTCCTGCCGGCCCCAGAGCGAAACATGGTATTCCTCCGGCAGTGTCATGAGTTTGTCGTAGATCGTGAGCTGGGTGCGGTGGCAACGAATCGCCTCCCAGACCGTGCGCCAGTACGCCTCAGTATTGACGCTGGTGCTTATTGACCAATCGGGCCAGGGAGAGGCCTGGCGCACGACCTCGTCGACTTTGATGGTTAGTTGCTTAAAGGCTGCCTGGTAGGCGTCCCAGGCCGGTTTGGCGGAAACAAAGTAATAGAGCTTTGAGACACCGTGTACCGGACCGTCGCAGGGATAACTCGGATCAGCCGCGGCCACGATCGCAGCTCCGGCAAACTGCGAAATGGCGATGTGATCGGGATGACCATAAGCGCCGAAGGGGTCGAAAGTCACCACCACCTGCGGGCATTGCTCGCGGATAAACGCCGCGATCTCCGGCACAATCTTCGTGACCTCCGCGCGATCCAGTTCGCTATCCATGTAGTCGAGAATTCTGAGATGACCCACATTCAGTACGGCAGCTGCCGCACGAAGTTCCCCCGCGCGGACACGCCCGACCTCGTCAATGCCCGGGTGGACTTCAGAGAGACCGTAGCGCCCGCGCTGACCGGTGGTTGCGGTGAGCAGGCTGGTAGCCACTCCTTCGGCGGCGTATTTGGCCAGAATTCCGCCGGTGCCGAGCGATTCGTCGTCGGGGTGAGCCAGGATGCACATCAGATTCAATCGGGGCGCCACTACGTAGACTCCTTCAGTAGATGTTAGCCGCAATAAACACGAAATGCAGAAACAGGCAAGTTGAGAATGAGGACCACAAAACGAAGCGCCGCCCCGGCTGGAGGCGGCGCGGTAATTGCGGTAGCTGATATCGACGGAGCGCTTACTTGTTGATCAATTCGGCGGTGTCGAGTGCGATCACGAGTTCTTCATTGGCCGGGACCACGACGACTTTGACCTTGGCTGCCGCCTTGGAGATCACCGCCTCTTTGCCGCGCGCGGAAGCATTGGCCGCTTCATCCAGTTCGACGCCCATGAACTCCAGGCCACTGACGCAAGCCTGCCGCACTTCGGCGGAGTTTTCGCCGATACCGGCTGAAAACACGATGATATCCAGACCACCCATCGCGGCGGCGTAGGCGCCGATGTATTTCTTGACGCGATAGCAATAGATATCGAAGGCCAGCTTCGCCGACTTGGTGCCGTTCTTCATCTCCTCGAGGATTTCGCGCATGTCGGAGGAGACGCCGCTCACGCCGGCAAGGCCGGAGTGCTTATTGAGCATCGTGTTGGCTTCGTGCAACGATAGCTCTTCTTTGCCGATCATGTGCAAGATGATCGCCGGATCAATGTCGCCGCAGCGGGTGCCCATCATCAGGCCTTCGAGGGGTGTAAATCCCATTGTCGTGTCGACCGAGATTCCATGGTCGACCGCCGACATCGAAGCTCCATTTCCCAGGTGACAGGTGATCATCTTGAGTTTGTCGCGCGTGGTGTCGAGAAGTTCAGCGGCCCGCTTGGAGACGAAATGATGATTCATTCCGTGGAAACCATAGCGGCGGATGCGGTACTTGCGGTAAAGCACATACGGAATCGGATAAATGTAGGCATGTTCCGGCATCCGGTGGTGAAACGCCGTATCAAAGACTGCGACATTGGGAACCCCGGGGAGATTAGTCATCGCCGCGTTGATACCGCGAATATTGTGGGGATTGTGCAGCGGCGCCAGCTCGATCAGTTTGCGAAGTTCCAACATGCATTCCGGAGTGATGACGCATGACTCAGTGAATTGCTCGCCGCCATGAACCACGCGATGCCCAACGGCGGCAATTTCTTCACGATTCTTGATCACGCCGTGGTTGGGCGACAAGAGAATGGCGATGACGTGCTCAATCGCGACCGTGTGGTCGAGGATCTCGGATGAGATGGTTACTTCGGGGCGGTCATGAGGTTTGTGCACAAGAACCGCACCTGACATGCCGATACGCGAAACCATACCCTTCGCCAGACAGAAGTTGCTTGGTAGTTCAAAGAGCTGGTATTTTACTGACGACGAACCGCAGTTGAGGACTAAGATGATCATGATTATGCTCCTTCGATCCGGTTGCCGTCTTCGTCGTACATGAAGAAGCCCTGCCCGGTCTTGACGCCGAGATGCCCGGCACGCACCATCTTGCGCAGCAGCGGGCAAGGATTGTATTTGTGTTCGGAAAGCTCCTCAAGAAGATTATCCATCATTGCCATAACTTCGTCGAGACCCATCATGTCGGCCAAAGCTAGCGGCCCCATGTTGAAGCCGAACCCAAGTTTCATTGCATTGTCAATGTCTTCGGGAGTCGAGATCCCTTCCATGACCACGTGCATGGCTTCGTTGAGAAACGGAACGATAATGCGGGTGGTAACGTAACCGGGGTATTCATTGACCGGAATCGGTTTCTTGTTGAGTCTTAACGCGAAGTCTTGAGCCAACCCATATGTTTCATCTGAGGTTCTCAAGCCGCGCACCACTTCGACCATCGGCACCTTATGGACGGGATTGAGGAAATGCAGGCCAATCATCTTTTCGGGGCGCTCGGTTGCCGATGCGAGCTCGGAAATTGAGAGAGTCGATGTATTGGAGATAAAGATCGCCTCGGCGGGGCAAAGCTTGTCCAGCTTGGCGAAGAGTTCGAGTTTCATCTCCAGATTCTCGGGGATGGCCTCGATAACTATGCGCGCTCGCTTGACCTGGTTGACGTCCGTACTGGCTTTAATACGTGACAGGATCGCCTTTTTCTCTGACTTGGTGATTCCCCATTTCTCGATTTCGCGATCGAGTGAATCCGACAAGAAATCGACCGAGTGTTTGAGAATCTCGTCGGAGAGGTCGTGGAGAATGACCTCGGTACCCGTTTCGGCGATGGTGCGGGCAATCCCCTGCCCCATCGTGCCGGCTCCAACTATGACAATTTTATCTGACGCCATTTTGTCCTCTTTCCATCACAAACCAAAAGATCTCGGATGGTTTAATACAACAAATATCGGCCAAAACACGGCGACGAATATAACCGAGGCGGTATTCTTTAGCAAAGACTTTGTGAAATTTGTAACTTGCCCCACTGCAATCATTTGGAGAAGACGCCCAGCTAAAGATCGGTATTGCCGGACACCCGATCGACGGATCGAGAAACCCTTAGTGCTTCCCCATCGCATTGCCACCAGCAATGGGCGGCTTGCTCAGGGGGTAATCCGCAACAATGATCGTACGGGCTTCCACTTAAACAATTCCAACAAGAGCACACTGACCGCTGCCGCGATGAGACACAAGATCAGATCCGTCACGTGCAGGGCATCGAAGCGGAACAGCTCACGGAGGAACGGAACAAAGAGCGCCATCGACAGAAACAGAATGGTCCCCCCGACCACCCACCAAGTTGTGGGATTTGGTATCCTGATTGTCCTGGCGATCGACTGAGCCGGCGAGCGGCTGGTGAGAATGAGCCCCAGGTTGGCCACGACCAAGGTTGTGAAGGCGAGAGCGCGTGCGGCACCTTCAGAATGAGAAACCATGGACAGGCGATAGACTGTGATTACCGTTCCCAAAATGATCAAACCTTCAAACAAGCTGATCAACACGGATTTTCGTCCGAAAAGAGGTTCATTCAATTTGCGCGGGGCTCGCTGCATGACGTCTTTCTCGGCAGGCTCGGCTTCGAAAACCACCGAACATGCTGGGTCAATAATCAGTTCCAAGAAGACGATGTGTACCGGGAAAAGAGCCAACGGCCAATCACAGACTACGGGAATGAGTGAAAACCCCGCGATCGGCACATGCACCGAGAAGATGAACATCATCGCCTTCTTCAGATTGTCAAAGATGCGGCGACCCATCTTGACAGCTTCAACGATGGAAGCAAAATCGTCTTCAAGGAGAACGATCGCAGCGGACTCGCGGGCAACATCAGTACCTCGCCCGCCCATGGCGATGCCGATGTGCGCCGATTTGAGCGCCGGCGCGTCGTTCACTCCGTCACCGGTCATCGCCACAACTTCTCCTCTTTCCTTCAGGACTTTGACCAGCCGCAGTTTCTGTTCGGGCACCATGCGCGCAAAGAGATTGACCGTCTCAACCCGTCTGCCGAGTTCCTGGTCACTGAGTGTTTGCAGTTCTGCGCCGGTGATAACGTCCTCGGGATTCTTCAGACCGATCTGGCGGGCGATATTCCGAGCCGTACCTGGATAGTCCCCGGTAATCATGATGGTTCTGATGCCGGCTGTATAGCATTCTCGGATTGCTCCTTTGACTTGTGGCCGCACCGGGTCCTCCAGCCCGAGTAAGCCTACAAACTCGAACTCAAAATCGTGCTGACCGGGTGGTAGTCCCGCGACGCGGAACTGCGATCGAGCTACGCCGATCAGGCGCAGCCCCCGCTTGCTCATCGTATCAATGACCTCGTCCAGGGCCTTGATTCGGTCGTTCGGGAAATGGCAGAGATTCGCGATGGCCTCGGGTGCTCCCTTGGCCGCAACGACGTAGTCCTGTCTGTCCGGCGAACGCCATACTCGCGTCATCGCAAATAGTTCGTCGGTCAGAGGGTATTCTCGCTCAAAAGTCCAATTGTCATGCAGGTGCTCGGTGTTGGCCAGCCTTAACTCTCCCAGTTCGAGCATCGCACGCTCCATGGGATCAAAGGGGTCTGCCGGACTTGCAAGAATCGCAAATTCAACTACTTCGTGGAAGACTTCCGGGATCTCGGACGGCGCCGATTTCAGGTCGTGAAATTGGCCCTCGGCATAGAGCTCGCGAACCGACATGCGATTCTGGGTTAGCGTACCTGTCTTGTCAACGCAGAGAACCGTTGCAGAACCGAGAGTTTCAACCGCAGGAATCCTCCTGGTGAGCACGTGAGCACGCGAAATCCGCCACGCGCCGAGCGCGAGAAAGATGGTTAGAACAACAGGGAATTCCTCCGGTAGCATTGCCATGGCCAGCGAGAGGCCGGCGAGGAAGCCATCCAGCCAGTTGCCGCGCGTCAATCCGTAGATAACAACGACAGCGGTGCAGAGCAAGAGCCCCAAGAACGCAAAATTGCGGACTAACCTGCCGGTCTCACGCTGCAATGGTGTCCCGTCAGGCTCAACTGTTTGAAGCGCCTTGCCGATTTTGCCAATTTCCGTATTCACGCCGGTGCCGCAGGCCTCGGCGATTCCCTGGCCCCGCACGACCAGCGTGCCGGAGTATACAAACGGCAGGTCGTCGCCCCCGGGCGAACCTACTTCCGTCTCTGAAATCGAGGCCCGCTTGCGAACGGCGATTGACTCGCCCGTCAAGAGGGATTCATCGACGGAAAGACTTAAAGCATCACGGAGGATTGCGTCGGCTGGCACACGATCCCCTTCAGAGAGCAGAAGAGTGTCGCCGCGAACAACATCACGGCCCGCAATTCGTTGTTTGACTCCGTCGCGAATCACCAGGGCTCGCGGGCTCGATAGGTCGCGGAGTGCTTCGAGTGCACGTTCTGTCTTGCGCTCCTGATAGAAGGTGATTCCCATCACCACAAAAACGAAACCGAGCAGAAGCAGGGACTCGGTGACATCGCCAGAGATCAGATAGAGGGAACCGCAAGCCAGCAGCAATATGAACATTGGTTCGCGAATGACGGCGAGTGCAATTTGAAAAACGCTCCGAGGCTTTGAAGACGGCAGCGCATTGGGACCGTCTCGCTTCAAACGGTCCATCGCTTCTGCGGTCGTCAATCCAAGCGTCTTTTTGTCGTCTATTAGGGAGATTCTATCCATGGAGAAATCGGTCCGAGTGTGCGTGCCCGATAGCGACAAATCCGTTCCAAGTCGCTCCCCTAATCCTGTGTAGGGCGCTTCGCGGTTTCAGACCTGCCGAGTCAGCTCGATCAACTGATCGCATTCCACAAACTACGACCATTAGTGGACAGAATAATCATATATTAGCATCCAGCCAACAGGTTTCTTGACGCCTTGGATTGTACTCGGCGATCGCCGATTGGGGAGTCATATGAAGCGCGTACAGAGCATTTGGATCATCATGTTAGCCCAATGGCTGCTCTTAAGTCTCCTTGCCTTTTCACTCATCTTTACGAACCCAGAAACGCGGTTTCCTGGTCAGAGGCCGGTTAGCCTGGCAGCGATCTTGGCAGGACTAACCGTTATGACACTTGCCATCTGGGAGTATCGTCGAGTCAACAAAGGAAAGACTGTCAAGGTGCTGCCTACGCCTCAGGAAAAGGCGCAATTGGTGACGTCCGGAATCTATTCTCTTGTTAGACATCCTATTTATCTCGGTACCCTGATCATCGGGATCGGAATTGCCATCGGTTATGCAAACATCACGACCACAATCATTGTCGCTCTCATGATAATCCTGCTTCAGTTTAAGTCGCGATTTGAAGAGTCATTGTTGATGGAGCGCTATCCCGGATACTTGTCTTATCGGAAGACCACTGGCCGAATCCTGCCCCGTCTGTTTAGATCACGCGGGGCTGCCGACAACTGATTGACATCTCGAAAGGCACAATTGAGTGCATCCCGCGACAACGAAAAGTGTAAGAGTATCAGTCGATGTTGGGTCAGCGGATTAACCGCTGGACGCAGAGAACACTTTTGGCAAAGGGCTTTGTCGGAAATCGTTTAACGTATTAGTTTCTAACACTAAGGGGAAAGGCGTCTTTAAATGTTTCATTCAATCTATGTCTGTATTCCTTCGCGTCAAGATTGCGCGCTAAAAGCTGCTGAGCCCGAATGGAGGATCAAGTGAAGAGGAATGAGCAGGGTGGAGTGAGTCGTGGACTCCTCTACGCCGTGATCGCTGTCATGGGACTGACGATTCTGGTTGGAGTGATCTATTTCGGTACCGCCAGTAGCGGCAACGCGGTGAAAGTCGAGATGTTTTCACCGCTGAACGAAGTACCGCAGACTACCAATTTTACGGTGAGTTTTTCGCGGGAGATAGCGGCTGATTCACTCTTGGGCCGGACGGTACTCGAAGAGCTCATCGTCTTTGAACCAAAAATTCCGGGCAAGTTCGAGTGGATCGCGCGCGACAAGATTCGCTTCTTTCCTGAGGTGATCCTCGCGCCATCGACGCGATACACGGCAGAGATTTCGTCGCGAGTAGCCGCAGCGACCGGGCTGAACTTGCGCGGGGAGCGCCGTTTTGAATTCTACACGCCACAACTGCGGGTCAACTCGGCGGTCCTGAATTATGACCTGCATGCCGAGTCGGACCAGCTCGCCGATCTTCAAGCTTCAATCGAGTTCAATTATCCGGTCGATCCGGGTACAATCGAAGCTTTCATTTCGATCTTGTACGAAGACGGCAGTAAGCTTCCATTCGAACTTCAGACACGCGAGCCTTCAGCCTTCTTAAGCCTGGTCGCGCGAAATGCCGCCCGCGGCGAGGATGAGAAGCAACTCCGACTCAAGATTGACAAGGGATTGAAGTGTATCGGCGGTACTATCGGACTCGCCGACGACTATATTACTCCCCTCAACCTGCCGGGCCGTGTCGATCTGCGCGTCGAGGAGATTCTCCCGGCGCCCTATGACCCGTCGGGACCGGCGATTCGCATTAGATTTAATCTGCCGGTCAGTTCCGAAGCCGCTGCGAGATACGTTACTGTTACTCCGGATGTAAGATTCAAGGCCGGCGCAACGCATCGCTATCTCGATCTGCGGGGCAATTTCAGCACGCAAACGACCTATCAAGTTAAGGTGGCGCCGGGTCTGCGAGCCGTCGATGGTTCCGAACTCAAGCGTGAAGTCGCCGCTGCGGTCAACCTGCAGCAGCGGAGCATTCCGCCGCAAGTCGACTTCGTCGGAGACGGCTTCTATCTGACTCGCTCGGGTGATCTGAACATCGGCGTCTCGACGATCAACGTCGACAAAGTGGCCCTGGAAATCGAACAGGTCTTCGCCAACAACCTCGTCTACCTGCTGAACACGAACGATCTGGCGGCCAGTGGCCGCTGGTACGACTGGGTTTACAACATGGAAGCGATGGGGCGCACGCTCAAAGAATGGGACCTGACAGTCGCCAATCGCACCAACGAGGAAGTTGTCACGCCCGTCAATGTGCGCGAATACCTCCACGAAGACCGCGTCGGTATCTACCGCCTGACGGCTCGTGAAGAGCGCAGCCGCTGGAACATGTCGGCCAAATGGATCGTTGCGACCGATCTGGGAATTCTGGTCAAGCGCTCGCGCGATCAATTATGGATCTGGGTGAATTCTTTGAGCACGCTTCAGCCGATACCCGAAGTCCAGATCACTCTTCTGAGCCGCAACAACCAGAAGCTGGCGACGGCCAGGACTGACAAAGACGGTGTCGCTGTGATCAAGAACTACGCTGCACTGGAGGCCGGTCTGGATCCATATCTGATTCTGGCAGAAAGGGGTAATGATCTTTCGTTCGTGGAGATAACGCGGCGGCTCATTCCGACGACCGACTTTGACGTTGCCGGTGCGCCGTTCCTGGCGGGCGGCTACGAAGGCTATCTCTACCTCGAGCGCGACATCTATCGACCCGGCGAGACGGCGCACCTTGCCGCCGTCGTTCGCGGCGCCAACGCTTCCCTGCCGGAACCGTTTCCGATCCGATTGCGGGTCACCGGCCCGGACGGCAAGCTGATCAACGAGCAGCGAGCGCAACTCAACGAACAAGGTGCAGCGCAATTCGACGTTCCGATTCGTGACTACCTGATGACGGGACGATACGCCGCTTCGCTGCTGATCGGCGAGGAGGACGAAATCGGGCATACGCGCTTCAGTGTGGAGGAATTCATCCCGGACCGGATGAAGGTGACGCTCAGTCCCGACAGAAAGTCGTACGCGGTGAAGGATGTCATCAAACTGGGCATCGACGCCGTTACGCTGTTTGGGCCACCAGCCTCAGGACGAGCCGTCAGCGGCGAAGTCGCGATCGAGCCGGTTATTTTTGCTCCCGAGAAATTCAAGACATTCACCTTTGCAAATTCGACGCGCGCGTTCAAAGAACAAAAGCACCCCTTGGCCGAGGCGAAACTCGACGACGATGGCCGATTCAGCTATAACTTCGCGGTTCCTGATTCACTGCTGCCACCGTCTTCCTTGCGCGGTGTATTCTCGGCAACCGTATTGGAGCCGGGCGGTCGCGGGGTGACCGCCTACGCCGGAGCACAGATCAATCCCTACCCGGTTTATGTCGGATTGCGCCAGGGTCAGGAGGGATACAGCAAACCGCACACTCCGACTCAATTTGAATTCATAGTCACCGACCCCGACGGCGCTGCAGTCTCCGGGCGGAAGATCGAAGTCGTTCTGCAACGGATCTACTGGCAGAGCATACTCAGGAACGATCCGGCACGCGGATACTTTCGATATCTCTCGGAAGAAGTGGTGGAGGAGGTTGATCGCTTCATGGTTGAATCGGGAGCCACGATCGGCAGCTTCTCAGTGACGCCACAGCAATACGGCAAGTACCGGGTGCTGGCGACCGACGTTGCCGGGAGCGGTTCAGCCTCGCTTGATTTCTACTCCTCGGGGTGGGGCTACGCGCCGTGGGCGATGGACAACCCGGATCGCATCGAGATCGACTTCGACAAAGAATCATATGATCCGGGCGATGTCGCGGTGGTCCAGGTGCGTGCGCCGTTCGGTGGAAAATTGCTCTTAACGGTCGAGCGCGAGCGCGTCTTCTCGCACCAAATCATGACTCTCAAGGAGAACACAGCAACAATCAAACTGCCGATCGGCCGCGAGTGGAAACCAAACGTATTCGTCTCGGCGCACTTGATTCGTTCGACCGGCGAGTTGGAACGCGACACTCCGCTGCGGGCGTTCGGCGTAGCGCCGTTAACGGTGAAGACTGAATCTGAGCGACTGGCAGTGAAATTGCAGGTGCCAACGGAGATCCGACCCAATACGGAATTGTCTGTTGAGTACACCATCTCTGACCCAGGCGGGGCACCGGCCTACCTCACGATCGCCGCTGTCGACGAGGGTATTTGCCAACTGACGGATTTCAAGGCCCCCGATCCACACGCCTTCTTCTATGGCAAAAAACGTCTGTCAGTGGAGACTTATGATCTATATTCGGCGGTCCTGCCGGAAATCTTATTGAAGAAGACTCCGGCGGGAGACATTGAAGCGGCGCGTCGCCGACAATTAACTCCGACAAGCATGACGCGAGTCAAGCCGGTGGCATTCTGGTCGGGGCTGGTAAAAACAGATCGCAACGGCTCCGGCAAGGTGAGTTTCAAGATTCCGCAATTCAACGGGCAGCTGCGAATCATGGCCGCCGCCTTTGCCGGGCCCAGGTTCGGCAATGCGCAAAAAAACCTGTTTGTCCGCGAGCCCTTGGTCTTGACTCCAACCTTTCCCCGCTTCATCGGATCAATGGACGACTTTGTCATACCTGTCGGCGTTTACAACGGTAGCGGCACGGACGGGAGTTTTGTCGTCAGGCTGAGCGCTATTGGCCCGGTGTCGCTGACCGAGGGTTCGGAAAAATCAGTTGCGATTGCGGCAGGACGTGAGGCGGCTGTCTATTTCCGCGTCAAGGCCGGTGAAGGCATGGGCACTGTGAAGTTCACTCTGTCAGCTTCGGGCAACGGTGTGAATTCGTCGATGACAGAGGAGGTTCCGTTGCGCCCGCCGGTGCCTTTCGTTACGGTCGGCGGCCAGGGATCGCTGACCGAGAAGCAACCGGCGCGTTTTGAGTTCCCATCAGAATTCATCCCCGGCACAACCGACTTCACGCTCAGTGTGTCGTCGTTCCCCTCGGTACGATTCGTCGGCAGCCTGCAGTACCTTCTTGGTTATCCGCACGGTTGTCTCGAACAAACCGTCTCCAAGCTTTTCCCCATGCTCTACTTTGACGAACTTGCGCAGCGAGCCGAGCCGGAGTTGTTCGGCAAGAGCAGTGTTGACTATTTCGTCGAGGAAGGAATTGCCAAGCTGGTTAACATGCAGTTGCCGTCTGGCGCGTTCATGTACTGGCCGCAAGGTAGTTATCAGAACAATTGGAGTTCGGTCTATGCCGCGCATTTCCTGATCGAAGCGCGTAAAGCAGGCTATTCCATACCGGATCGAGTGTACGATCGGGCAATCGGGGCTCTGCAGACTTTCGCCCGCAATTATCCCTCGCGCTATTCGCCTGAGTCGCGCGAGGATTCTGAGGGCGAAGGGTATTACCGCAGTCAGCAGCAGGCGTCATACGCCACGGCGGCGTACGCTGTGTACGTGCTGGCACATGCGGGCAAGCCGGACCGTTCGACGATGAATTTCCTTCGCGGGGTAGTCCTCGATCGACTGCCGCAATACTCGCAGTATCAGTTGGCGGGTGCGTTTGCGCTTATCGGCGATCCGGCGACGGCCCGCAGCCTGATGCCGGCGGTCATGGCGCCGCGCGATTCAACCGACCGCTGGGAGTCAGGCGGGAATTTCCATTCACCCGTGCGCGCGCAGGCGATCATGCTGGAGGTTCTCGCAGAGGTTGAGCCTGAGAGCCCATTGATACCGAAGCTCGTCGAAAGTTTGACCAAGGCGGCTAACGAAAGTGCGTGCTGGGAGACAACACAGGACAACGCCTTTGCGCTGCTTGCCATGGGAAAAGTCTTTGAGAATCGTGTTGAAGCGACTTACACCGGGTCGGTGACGATCGATGGCAAGATGGTCGGGGCCCTCACCACTGACCAGCACGACTTTAGCGCCAAAGACTGGCTCGGCAAAACGGTAGAGATTGCAATTCAAGGCGCGGGCACGGCCTATTACTACTGGCGCGCTGACGGACTGCCGACGGCGTTGCGCGTTCCCGAATTCGATAACGACCTGCAAGTTCGCCGGCGGTATCTCGATGAGAACGGAAATGCACTCGACTACGATGAGTTTCGGCAGGGTGATTTGATCATTGCCGAGATTTCGATTAAGGCGCTGACTGAGGAGGTTCAGAACGTCGCCGTTGTCGACCTGTTGCCTAGCGGATTTGAAATTGAGAATGCGCGCCTGCAATCGCGACAGGCAATCAAGTGGATCGGCGAAAAGGTGTACCAGCCCCGCTATGTTGATATCCGCGACGACCGACTGATCATCTACGGCGATTTTCGGCTGCAACAGGAATCGAAGTTCTACTACGGCATCCGCGTCGTCACTGAAGGGACGTTTGCTCTGCCGCCGGTGCGCGGCGAAGCGATGTACGCGCCAAGAATCGCCTCGGTAGGTTCGAGCGGGCGGGTCAGCGTCCAGCGACCGTGAGTTAGCCATGATTTTCAGGAGTCGTTTTCTGCGCTTCGCTCGATTCACGGCGGTTGCATTGGTGGGTCTCGTGCTTGTCTTCGGCGCGTTGGATGTGACTTTTCCCCTGTCAAAAGCGAGGCTGTTCCCCGCTGCTTCGGCGGTCGTCTTGGACAATCAAGGTGCACTCCTGCGGGGTTTCCTGGCGCCGGATCAGATGTGGCGAATCAACCTGCGATTCGAAGATATCTCGCCACAGCTCAGAGAGGCGGTTGTTTGCTACGAAGACCGTCATTTTCGATCGCACCCCGGTATCAACCCCGTTGCGCTCATGCGGGCAGCGTTGGCAAACCTCCAAGCCGGGAAGGTCGTTCAGGGCGGCTCAACGATTACAATGCAGGTTGCGCGTTTGATCGAGCCGAAGCCGCGGACTCTGGTTAATAAAATGGTCGAGATGTTCCGCGCTCTGCAACTCGAAGCCCACTACTCCAAGGACGAGATTCTGACCCTCTACTTCAATCATGCACCGTATGGCGGTAACCTGGTCGGCGCCGGCGCAGCAGCTCGCGCATACTTCGGCAAACCGGCATCCGAACTAAGCCATGGTGAAGCGGCTCTGCTTGCCGCTATTCCCAATTCGCCCAACCGCTACCGGCCGGATCATTTTCCTGCGGCCGCCCGGACTGCCCGGGACAAAGTCCTGGGGATTCAGTTTCGCAGCGGGAAATTATCGGCGGACGAGTACAACCTGGCAGGAACGGAGACGGTTCGCAGTGCACGTCTCGAGCTACCCTTTGAAGCGCCCCACCTTGCCGAGCATCTTCGGGCGTTGCACCCACAAGCTGAGCGGCTGCAAACGACAATCGATTCGCGCCTCCAGCAGCTCTCGGAGCGGGCGCTGGAACAGCATCTGACGCCATTCAAGTCTATCGGCATCGAGAACGGCGCGGTTGTGATCATCGACAATCGATCGCGCAGTGTCGTGGCCTTGGTGGGTTCGGCAGCCTTTGACGACACAGTGCACGGCGGCCAGGTCAACGGAGCGCTGGCGCTGCGTTCTCCCGGCTCAGCGTTGAAGCCATTTGTATACGCATTTGCGCTCGACTGTGGCATCATATCGCCGCGTTCACTGCTGTATGACGTGCCAGTGGAGTACCGCGGCTATCGTCCAGTCAACTATGACGAACAATTCGACGGGGTCGTCACGGCGGAAGAGGCGCTGGTGCGGTCACTGAATGTTCCGGCCATTAATCTCGCGGCCACGGCGGGCGGTGAAGAAATCTATGAGTTGCTCAAGCAAGGCGGTTTGTCTTCACTCGACAAACCGTGGCCAAAATATGGATTACCTCTGGTTCTCGGCGGTTGCGAGGTAACGCTGCTCGACTTGACCAACCTCTATGCATCCCTGGCTGCGGCGGGCGAGTATCGCCCGTATCGTCTTCTCAACGACGAGGCGCCGTCCACACCTATCAAGCTCGTCGGAGCCGGGGCATCTTTCATTGTCACGGAGATACTCTCAGGATTACGGCGGCCGGAACTTCCCAGCGTCTGGGATGCCGCCGCAAACATCCCACGGGTTGCTTGGAAAACCGGCACCTCGCTCGGCAAACGGGACGCGTGGTCGATCGGATACAACCCTGACTACACGATCGGTGTGTGGATCGGCAATTTCGATGGGCGCGGCAATCACGGGCTGGTGGGTGCGGAAGTCGCTGCCCCATTGATGTTGTCATTGTTCGAGGCGCTCACAGTCACCTCAAATACAGCTTGGTTTGTAGCGCCTCCTGATGTCGACCGGCGTTTTGTCTGCGCAGTCTCCGGAATGCTTCCGTCGCCCTACTGCGCCGCCACGGTGTCGGAGATGTACATCCGCGGCGTTTCGCCGGCTCAACCTTGCACCGTTCACGAATTGATTCTGGTGGACAAGAAAACGGGAATGCGGCTCTGCCGGCACTGTCGCGCTGGCCACTCGTGCGGGGAACGCATCTGTGAGAAATGGCCGACAGCGATCGCCACCTGGATGGCTCGCAACGGCTATGCCATCGAGACGATCCCGGAGCATAATCCCAACTGCCCCATTGTCGCCGCAGGAATGGCGCCGGTGATCGTGTCTCCAGTGGAGGCTGCCGAGTATCGCATGCGACCCGAGGTCAAGCCGGAATATCAGAAGATTCTCCTGGACGCCTCGGTATCGAACAATACGAGAACGATCTACTGGTTCCAGAATCGCAAGTTAATCTTCACCGGCGATCCCCGGAGCCAGGTGTTCCTGACGCCGACCCCGGGGCAGCACGACCTGATCTGTCTTGATGATGCCGGCAGGTCTTCGCAGGTTACGATCCGCATATATTGAGTCCGGCGCGGGCAAGTTTGAGTTGTGCAGGAAACCCGCATCCCCCTAACGAGGATGCGGGTTCGGAGGCAGGCAACCTCCAAAAGAGGCAGGCTATTTTGCACAATTGTCTCTAAGACAATGTAAGCAGTCGGTTTGAGTTTGCTGCAAACATCAAGAGGCGCCCGTGATGTACACGGGCGCCTCTTCTCAATTTCGCGTGGGTTCGCTTCGTCGGTCAACGACGCTGGTGTTGTGTCTTCACGCCGGGCGGAGCGCTTTGCGCGGTCCGATCGTCGTCGTGACAGTCGGCGCAAACCGGATCGGCTTCGTACTTGCGATCTTTGTGACAGTCGGTGCAATCCAAGTCAGTATGGATTTCATCCAACTTGATTCCGGTGATCGCGTGTTCGAAGTTGTCGGCGTTCCAGCCGCTGTGGCAGTTGACACACATCTTGCCGAGCTTGGCAATGCGCTTGCCCGTCGGATGGCAGGCCCAGCAATCGAGGTGCGTGTGATAAGGGTTGAGCGGCCAGCCGGTGGAACCGTGGCTGAAGCCGGGGCGCTCTTTCGTATCGTGGCACTTGCCGCAGGCGTCTTCCTTGTGGCAATCGTTGCACACGGCATGGACTTCTTCCTGAGTTTTCTTGCCCTTGAGCGGCTCGTCGATGTCATGGCAGTTGCCGCAATTCTCCTTCGCGTGGCAATCCACGCAGCGGAAGCCAAAGAGATCAACGTGCTCTTTGTGCTGAAAGGTAACGATCGGCGCGCTCTTGTAGGGAGTGTCATAGACTTTTTTGTTCGGAACCGTAATCACCGGATGCGGGATCCCCATGATGTCGGTCGGATCCTGTTCTCCCGCAGCCATCGCGCCACTGGCTTCAGGAAGGTGACACACGACACACTTGGTGTCGTGGCTCCATTCGCGGTGACAGGAGAGACACTGGCGGTGATAAGCGCCCTTCAGGTTCGGTTTGGCCAGATCGCGCGAATCGGCCTCCGGGCTGTGACACTCCTTGCAGGGAGGGATTCTTCCCGGCGGACTATAGTGATGACAAGTCGCGCAATCATTCCCCATTTGCGCCATGGAGGCGTGCAATTTGTGATTAAAATGCACCGGCTGGTAGAGGTCGGCGATGTCATCGATCAGCATCGAATCGGGGGCCTCATTGACGTTGTGTTGCCCGGTTTGGTGAACCATCGTGGTGCGCGGGCACGTCTTCAAACAGGGATCATTGAAAGTCGGCACAGCGCAGGAATGGCATTCGGTGCAATCTACCTGCGGCATGGCTGCGGGAGTCGATTTCTTCTGGGCGAGCACCGGCAGACTCACAACGGCGCCCAGCAGGCAAACGATGCCGAAGGCGGCCCAAACGCGCGCTCTTAAGTAACTCCGGGATACACTGGTCATGCTGTCCTCACGGCTTGCGGCGTTTCATGGCTCGAAACATTTTCCGTCGGTTGAGCGATCACCGGGAAATTCAGGGCGAAGAACCGGTAGACCAATACCAGGGCGGCGATCAATCCGACGGTAACCATGATCTCAAAGATCGACGGGAAATAAGTCTTGGTCGGATAGAGCGGCTGATAGGCAACGAGGAAGACATTGATGCGATTCAGCAGCACGCCGAAGATCACCAGTGCCGCCGATACAAAGAGCCCCGAGACTGAGTTCCTGATTTTGGTGCGTGAGAGGAGAATTATCGGCGCGACAACTCCGAGTATGATCTCGATCAGGAACATCAGCGATTGCACGCTGCCCTCGAAAACATAAGGCCAGGCTTCACGAAGAGTCAGATCACCTACCTTCACGGCGAGGTAAGCGCCCAGCAACACCGGCGTATAGGTCGCGATCGACGACAAGACCTTGGTTTCCGGTTTGAGCTTGAAGGAGCGCGAGGCAATCAAGGACTCGAAGATGACCATCGGAAAGCCCACGGCGACCGCGGACATCAGGAACATCAGGGGCGAAATCGGCGAGTACCACAGCGGGTGCATCTTCGTCGGGGCGATGACCATGAGAGTGCCGAGCGACGACTGGTGCAAGCACGAGAGCACCACGCCCATGATGATGAAGATGGAAATGAACCGCCCCAGGAACTTGCGGCAGACCCGCAGCCAGCCGTCGACGAGATTATTAAACACCCGCAACGGCCCGGGAAGATTCACGCGGCCGATAAAGCGCTCGGAGACGATCGGCAGGAATTCGATATAGAGCACGGTCAGATAGACCATCACGCACATGCCGACTTCGAAGAGCACCGAGTTGCCTTGCCACATGCTCGGCAGCATCGGATGCCAGACATTGTAGTATCGGCCCAGGTCGGCCAGAAGGCCGATGACCACGAATGTATAGCCGAGCATCGCCGTCAGCAACGCCGGGCGCGTTATGACGTGATAGCGCTCTTTGTGGAAAATGTCGGCGAGTGCCGCTGTCGTGAATCCGCCGGCGGCTAGCGCTACACCGGAGGCGACATCGATGGCGATCCAAATGCCCCAGGGGTATTGATCATCGAGATTCGTTACCGCCTGGAGTCCAAAGATGAGGCGGTAGACGTACGCAAAGATCCCGCAGGCGGCAATCGCTGCGACGATCATGGTTCCCTTCGTGAAGTACGGGACGCGGGTTACGGGAGCAGGTGTTTCATGCGCGGTCATTCTCGTCCTCCTTGTCGCTCTCTTTCTCGCGCAACGAGTACATCACAAGTCCGAGCAGGCCATAGAGCGCGAGGGGCGGCACAAACGACTTGAAAATGCCGTGCTGAATGGTTTCGGTACGTTTCGGAATCGCTTCGAATGGCAGCTTGGGTAATTCGGTGAAGTTGAAGTCTACGGGAGCCAGATACATCCAACTGGTGCCACCAGCCTCCTTCTCACCGTAGACGTGATTGAAATATTTATCAGGTTTAGACTTGATGCGGTCCCTGGCAACGTCGATTAGCTCCTGGCGCGTGCCAAAGGTGAGAGCTTCGTTGGGGCACAGGCTGACGCAAGCAGGCCGCTTCCCTTCTTTCAGCCTTTCCAGGCAAAACGTGCACTTCATGACGCGCGGCTTGAGCGGCTCGCTGTATTCGTAGGCCGGAATCTGGAACGGACAAGCGACCATGCAATAGCGGCAGCCGATGCATTTCCAGGCGTCATAGTCAACCGAACCGAGACTATTCTTCTGCAGTGCACCAACGATACATGCGGAAACGCAGGCGGGATGATTGCAGTGCATGCACTGCACCTTCATCGTATATGGCTTGCTCGACTTCGGGTCTTTGAATTCGTTGACGACAGTGTAGGCCGTGTCCATCGGCCGCCGATGTTGCTTGAACACCGTCTTGTCATCATAGGATGCCATTTCGGCATTCGACAGCTTGTGTTCGTTATTGCACGCCCATTCGCACTTACGGCAGCCGATACAAACGACCGTATCGACGAGAACGCCATAGGTCTGGCTGCAATCAATAGCGTATTCATCCTCTTTCGCCTCAAGTTTCCCGGCAATAACCGAGACGCTACCGGCGGCAGCGAGTTTGAATAAATCACGGCGAGAGAAAGCCATTATCGATCACCTCAATCCAGTGCTAATCGAGCCTCGAACGCGCACTATTTGTGAAATAATTCACAAGTTCGGGGCTTGTTGTCTTCTTTCCGTCCCCATGGATAACCTATCTACATGCCTATGTCAAGCATAAAGTAGATAAATCGTCCTATTTATCTATGTGCTTTATCGTCAGACATAGTGAAAAATATAACAAATACGGTCTCTCTACATTTATAAATTACGTCGAAAGTCCAGAAACGAAGAAGCGGCAGGTTTGCGCCTGCCGCTTCAAGATGTAACCGGTTAACTACCTTCGGATTAACTGCAAGACTGCGCTACTGGAGCGGGGCCGCCGCCGAAGATGAAGGTAATCAAGTAGACGGCATCCGAAATCGTCAGGATTCCGTTGCCATCGGCGTCGCCGTTACTGATCGAGCACGGAGCCGGACCACCGCCGAAGATGTAGGTGATCATGAACACGGCATCCGAGATCGTTATGATGCCGTTATTGTCCGCGTCGCCAGGTTTGCCGTTGCAGAGCAAGGCGCCGGTTCGCAGGTACTGCTGCTGATCGAGGCTCGTCCAGCAGAACAACCAGTTGTCAGTCGCGTTGAAAGCGCCGGCATATGGTGCTGACGCGAACCAGGCGTCCTCGTTCGGAGCATCCTTGATTGCCAGGGTAAACGCCGCACCGGAAGCTGCCGGACGCGGGTCGAGAGCTTTCTGGCCGGCAAATCGGCTCTGAGCGCGGTTGTTACCAAGGAATTGCGGGTTGTTGATTTCGTTTTCCCAGAGGCCGCCCGAAACGCTAGCCAAGCTACCACCGGTCGCCGGCCAATCGGTGAACAGGCGCTGCTCCGTCCAGGACTGGTTGCTGGCAACAAGAGCCGGGGTCACCGCTGCGCTATTAATGGCGCACCAAATCGTGCCATACACCGAGAGGTTCGTCACTGCGTAGAGAGCATTGACGTTCTGGTAACCACCCACCCAGTTCGGGTCGGTGAAGGTCGGGGTCGAGCAGCGGCTGAAGTATTCGCAATCGAGCTGACCGGTCGGGGTGCAGTCCGGAAGCGGCGCCAGCAGGCTGAACGACGGGCTCGACTGATCTTCAACAAACATACCGTTGCGCGGGAATTCGTAGAAGATCGAGTTGCGGATATGGCCGCCGGTGTTCTCTTTCGCATGGATAGCAGCGTTTTGCGCCGTAGGGACAGTCGCAAAGACTTCCCCGCGACCCATGGCCGTCACGTTGTAGACAACCGGACGGGCGATGTTCGGGCATTCCTGGTTACCGTCGTCGGAGTCGATTTCGAACGTGCGATCACCGTTCGTCGAGTCCTTAATCGCAAACAGGAACTGCAGACGACCGTTGAAGCCCTGATCCCAATCGAAATCGTCATCGTCGTTGAACGAGGAAACCAAGTGGTGACCGTCGACCGTGCCGCCAAACCACTCAAAGCCGTCGTCAAGATTGGCGAAGACTTCGATATGATGGATCTCGGTGCCCTTGCCAACGCCGCCGAGGGTGAGACCGTTGATTTCGTTGGCGGCGCCAATGATCACGCCACCATGACGAAGCTGGGTCCACTTAACGATACCGGAATTGTCAAAAGCATCGCAACCGCCGTACTCGGTTTTCGGCGAAGGCGTGATTCCTTCGATGAAGTTGGTCGCGCAGAGATTCGGGGCCGTAACCGTGCCGCAGATCGGGGCGTTGCCCAGAATCAACAGCGAACCCCAGAGACCGCGATCCGAGCGAGTCAGGTCGTTCGGGATATTGACGTTGTCGGTCGAGGCCGTGAAGATGATCGGGCAGCAGGAATCGCCCAACGCCAGGATGTCGGCGTCGCGCTGAATCACCAGGTGGGCGGTGTTCGGCGACACAAGGCCGGTCTGACCCTTGATGATTGTGCCCTTCTCAATGGTCAGGGTAGCGGAGTCGGAAACGTAGGTCGGACCCTGGAGCAAGTAAACATTGTCTGAAGTCCAGTCGGTGTTCTTGGTGATATCACCGATCGGGACATTGACGACCGGCTTGCCGCCCTCGTCGATGCAGGTGACCACGCGCGGGGCGCACGGGGCCAGGTAACCGGCATCGTCCAGACAGGTCCAGCCGCAAAGCCAGTTGTTGTTCGCATCAAAAGCGCCGGCATAAGGGGCTGAGGAGAAGAACGCGTCTTCGGCCGGAGCATCCGTGCGGGCTTCGGTGAAAGCCGGGGATTCCGGAGCCGGACGCGGATCAAGCGCGTTCTGGCCGGCGAAACGGGCACGGCTCAAGTCCATGCCGAAAAACAGCGGATTGTCGATGATGTTGTTCCACGACTGACCGGTCAACGCCTGAGCGAGTGCCGGGTAGTCGGTGAACAGGCGCTTCTCGGTCCACGCCTGACCCGCGCACAATTCGTTCGGGAGGGTCTTGGCATTGCGGCCGACGTTCCACCAAATCGTGCCGTAAATCGTCAAGTCGGCACCGGTGCCGGCACCACCCGCAAACGCCGGATTGGCATAGGCCGGGGCAGCCGGAGCAAAGTTTGTGTTATACGGTCCGCTCCAGCAGCGGGCATAGAGCTCGGCGTCCGGCTGAGCACCAACGGTGCAATCCGGGAAGGTCAAACTCGACGAGGAACCCTGGTCTTCGATGAACACGCCGTTACGCGGATGATCGACGAAGATCGCGTTGCGGATATGACCGCCGGAGTTTTCCTTGAAGTGAAGCGGGGCGTTCGCCGCTGACGGCGAAGCCGGGAGAATACCGCGGCCGATAGCCGTCACGTTGTAGACGGTCGGGCGCGATAGCGGAATACGCTCAGCGTTGCCGTCGTCGGAATCCATTTCGAAGGTGCGGTCGCCGTTCGTGGAATCCTTGATCGCAAACAGGAATTGGAGCTTTCCAGAGAAACCCTGGTCCCAATCGAAATCGTCGTCGTCATTGAAAGCCGAGACGAGGTACTTGCCATTGACGTTGCCGCCGAACCACTCGAAACCGTCGTCAAGGTTAGCATAGACTTCAACGTGCTCAACGATCGTGCCGGAGCCGACGCCACCGAGGGTAAGACCGTTGATTTCGTTGGCAGCGCCGATGATCACACCACCGTGCTTAAGCTGCACGTAGCGGATGATACCGGAGTTGTCGGTCGGGTCGCAGCCGCCGTATTCCGTCTTCGGCGAAGGCGGAATGCCTTCGATGAAGTTGGTCGGGCAAATATTAGGAGCAGTCACGACGCCGTTGATCGGGGCCTCGCCAAGAACGATCAGCGATCCCCAGAGGCCGCGATCCGAACGGGTCAGGTCGTTCGGCAGGGTCAGATCATCAGTGCAGGCCGTGAAAATAATCGGATCGGCAGCCGTACCGTCGGCAATAATTGTGGCGCCCTTCTGGATGCAGAGGAACGCCGTGTTCGGGGACACCAAGCCGGTGACACCTTTGATCACGGTACCTGGCTGGATCGTCAGCGTGACGCCGGGAAGGACGTAGGTCGGTCCCTGCAGGACGTAAACGTTGTTGGGTGTCCAGACCGTGTTTACGGCGATGTCACCGATCGGCACCAGGACTTGTGTCTTACCGGGCTCGATGATACACTGTCCGAAGGCCATGGCGGCAGCCATTACGACGAGTAAGAGTGACAGTAGAAACTTACGATGCACTGGTTACCTCCTGTAGAAGTTGTGCATGTTTTGGGTTAACACATTGGGTAAGTAAAGTGAACTGAGGTGATGCGAATTGCATCTTTGACTTTGCCATCCTCTCATAGCGAGATGTGAGCCAGGAGTTCAAAGAGCGAAAACGTGCTGGTGTTGTATCTAAACGTTCAACCATACCGACGTAAGTTTCATCCACTCAAGTTAGGACTCGATAAGTCGAAGATTAAATCTCTGACCGAGCTTCCTGCTCACAGTGAGTAAGTCAATCCCAGCGTAAGACTTCTACCGATTCTCGCGAATGAGCGCACATATTCATTACCGCCGATTTCCTGGATGTAAGTCTTATCTTCGTCGAGGAGATTCTTCACTGACAACTTGGCGGTAATCACCTGGAAGAAACGCCGCGAGATCGAGAAATCGATCTGCTGACGCGATTTCTCGTAGATGTCCGGTGAGCTGTATCCAACCTCCATCAAGCGCTTGCCGAAGGTGTTGTAGTAGAGTGCAATCTCAGTGCCGCCCTTGGGGCTGGTATATAGAAAGTCAAGATTCAGGACGTAGGGCGATTGACCGCCGAACGGGCGCGTCGTTTCCGTGGAGTCGATCAAGCGGGCTGCTCTGCGACCGGCAAGCTCGGCGGCATCAAGTTCGACTTCCGAGCGGACGAGCGTAAAATTGCCTCCAACCTGGAAGTGACGCAGGAAACCGACGCCGGTATGATCAAGACTTCTCCGGAATTCAAGTTCGAGTCCATAAACTTGCGCGTAGGGGACGTTGCGGAAGCTGATGTCGTTATTTCCTGTGATGTAAAACCGCTCGATCGGATCGGTGAAGTGCTTGTAGAATCCGCTAACGGCGACAACTTCGCCGGGGCGCGTAAACCACTCCCAGCGCAGATCCCAGTTGCGGATCAGCGAGCGAGTCAGATCGGGATTGCCTGAAAGAATGTCTGAAGTAATGAACTCAAAGCTGCCGAACGGCGCCATTTCGCGAATCGTCGGCCTTGCCGTGGTGATACTGAAGGCGCCACGGAAGTTCATGTTCGACATGGCATGAGCGACGAGATTGACCGAGGGCAACCAGTCGGAGACTCTGAATTCACCGCGATTGCGACCGCTGGTAAAGTTCCCCTGAGATTGGACGTATTGGTTGGTCTCTTCAAAGCGCGCACCGGCGATGATGTCAAACTTGCGGCTCAATCGGATATCAAACATGCCGTAGGCCGCCGTAATATCCTGCTCGCCCGTGTAGGTACCGAGCGGATCAGTGAGGCTTTCGCCGTGGATACCCCAACTGTAGACCCACAGGTTGCGAGATGCATCCCAGGTCGAGTCAATGATGCCGAGGTTTTCATCGATCAGAATATCATTGGGATTCTGGTAACCTTGAATCAGCTGGAAGTTGTTGCCGGGAATGAGCCGAGACAGGTAGTTCTTCTGACCGCGCGTTTTGTCGATGCGCGCGACGCCGAATTTGAGGTTGGAGCCGGTATTCGCAGCACTGAGAGGGATGGTAACATCCGCGCGATATTCGCGATTCTTCTCGTCGAGATACCGCCAGTAGTGAGCCGGATACGGGTAGCCGCTGGCGATCGAAGCCGAGATCGGATCGCCGTTTTCGTCGAGGCCAACCGTGTCCGTCCAGTAGCGAAGATCGGGGTCGTCCTGAGTGTTCTTTGAATTCGCAGCCGCCCACTCAACGCGGACACGATTCAACAGCGGAAGGCGGATCGAGTGTTCACCGCTGTATTGCAGCGATTGCATCGAGCGCTCGGTGTATTGCCAGGATGACGAACGAATGCGAATCGGGTCTTCAGGCTCGAAATAGTAGCGCCACCAGCCGCCGAGCGAGCGGGATGATTTTTCTCCATTTTGATTGCGGTTGAAGGTAAAGCGGAACTGGTGATTCGGGTGGACCTTGTAATTGGTCGAGACGAGCGCCCCCCAAAGCACCTCCTCAGTCGCGGAGCGCTGCCAGAAGTCCTGATAAACGCTCAGGCTGTTCACCAGTCCTTCAGAAACACTTGCCGGCTGGTAGCGACGGAAGAAACCGTCACCCGAGTAGCTGAAACTGCGATTGTAGGAGAGCGAAGCCAGGACGCCAAGGGGACGACCGGCTAGGCTATAGAGATTACCGAACGCGAGGGAGTAGCTCTGGTTCAGCGGCGCTTTGCGATTCTGGAAGGAAAAATCGCGGCTCAACTCGCGCGCTGCCTGGTTCAGGTACTGCGCTGTCGCCGCCTGGTTGCTGGTGCGGGCGTTTGTGTAACCGCCGGCATTACTGAAATTGGAGTCAACGAGAATCTCGGGCGGATCGCGGTGATCGTCATCAAAACCGAGCCAGTCCTTGGGACCGCCGGCATGCGTCAGGACATCATCCTTCCAGGTCACGCTTGAGTTGTAGGTGGCAGACGTGCTGAACTTCAGCGTCAGCTTTTCCGGCAAATCCTTGGTGTTCAGATTCACCGAACCGCCGGTGAAGTTGCCGTGCTTGTCAGGAGTGAAGGTCTTGACGACTGTGATATTATCCAGAAGTCCGGCGGGAATCAGGTCAAGCTGAACCGCAGGCTTATCAGGGTCCGTTGACGGAAGCTGAGAACCATTGAGTTGTGTATTGGCATAGCGCCCGACCAAGCCGCGAACGACGGCGGTCTTGCCGTCGACGACGCTGGCCCCGGTAATCCGTGTCATGGCCGAGGCGGCATCACCGGCACCGGAACGCGACATCGCTTCGGAGCTGATGGCGTCCTGCGCGGCCGAGGCTTGCTGGCGGAGATTGAGCAAGGCGGCTTCGGTGTCCTTGACGCGGGAGGCCTCAACCACGACGGTCTCGCCAACCACCTCTTCCGACTTTAGTGAGAACTCAAGCTTGGTTGCCTCATCGGCAGTGACCACGACGTTTTCAACGATGGTCTTAGTGTGGCCGATGGCGGACACTGTCAACCGGTACGTACCGACCGGGACGTTGTTAATAATGTAGTTGCCATCGAGGTCCGCCATGGAGCCGAGTTTTGTGCCTTCGACAAGGATACTGGCGCCGATAAGCGGTTCGCCGGAATCCAGCGCAACGACGCGACCCATGATGCGGCCCTGCTTGTTTTGTTGCGCAATCGCGTTCTCGCCGGCGCCAAAGATCGCCAGCAAGAGAATCACGATCGCCAGGAAAACGCCAACCGGTTTCAAAACTTTTGCTTGATTAGCCCCTTGAGTGTTGTTCCTTACCATCATTCCCTCTCCACAATCTTTTCATCTGTGACCAGGAAAACCCGTACGCCAGTCGGGCATTCCACCTGAAGAATTGCGGCTAAGGTAGATTTCGCTGTTAGGGGATTATTAGGAACAAACTAATATTCGACGCGCAGAGCAGAGACAAGCCGGTCAGGATTAATGACTTCGCCGTGGTGATCGGCAAAGGTTCGCTTCACATTCGACTTACCTAGAATACTTAGAGAACTACACTAACCGAGAATCAACCGAGGAGACTTTCCGGGCAATGAAAACGAATACTGTTGCAGAGACCCATGGCTACACAAAAGCCTTAACGATCTCGCGCTGGAGTACCTGCAACTCGGCATAGGCCCGATTAATCTCGTCGATCTTTTCCTGCAGCTTCTTCATCAGCTTGTTGCGTTCGAGACCGTTGCGCAGAACAATGAGAATATCATCGTTGTCCCACGGTTTCTCGAGATACTGGAACAACCCGACTTCGTTGATGGCTTTGATGGCATTTTCCTTGTCGGCATATCCCGTCAGAATGATCCGCGGCACTTGCGGGCGCAAGTCGCGGACATGGGCGAGGAATGTGATACCATCCATTTCGGGCATCAGGTAATCCGACATCACCAAATCGACATCGTTGTTTTTGACAAACTCAAGAGCCAGACTGACGGAGGTGAAGGCCTTGACAATGTAATCTGTTTCCAGACTGAGAAACGAGCTGAGACTGGTCACGACCATCTCTTCGTCATCAACAATCACAATCGTTTCCGGTTTCTCTTTAGTTGCGGGGTCGGAAGCAGCACCAGTCATTCTTTGTCATTCCGTTCTTTCAAATCGTTTCTACTGCAACAATCGTAATGTCATCGGGTTCCTGTTCGCCGCGTGAGTATTCCCGCGAGCTGCTAATGAGTCGATCGAGGAGATCCTCCAACGGCAATTCGAGACAACCTTCGAGAAGTGTGACCAGGTCTTCTTCTCCGAACAGCCGGCCGTCGTCGCCGAAGACCTCGCTCAAACCGTCACTATAGAACAGCAAGCGATCGCCACTGTCAAGCGACAAGGTAGTCGCTTCGGAGGCGCAATAGTCAATCGGGAGATCGATCCCGAGAAACAGGCCGTTGACAGCGACGCGCTCAACCAGTCGACGGCCGCTCCGAACTACAAGCGGGTGCGGCAGGCCGGCATTAACGAGATCAACGGTACCCAATCGGCGATCGAAAATCGCCACGGCGGCTGCGACGAAGGAATTCTCCGGCAGCCCGCGGCTGAGGATGTCGTTCATGCCGGTGACGATTTCGGGCAATGGCCGAGCGGCGCGAATGAAACTGCTGAAAGCAAACTTGAGCAGCGCCGTGCTCAGGGCCGCCTGGATACCGTGGCCGGTGGCGTCGGCAACGAGAATGCCCCAGCGTTCCGGCCCGATCTCCTGGATATCGAAGTAGTCGCCGCCGATTTCCAGGACCGGCTCATAGCGAGCGGCGGTACGAATTCGGTGGCCATTGGGGAGCTGGCGCGGCAGCAGATTGCGCTGAACCTGGCGGGCGAGGTCCAGTTCCTGGCGCAGCATCCCCTCTCGCGTCGCCAGTGAGTCGCGGTGGCGCAAGGCTTCGTCCAACTCGCGGAGCTTCTGCTGGAGCGTTTCCTCAAGCGTCTTGGTCGCGATGCTGTTGCGCAATACCAGCTTGATATGATCGTTATCCCATGGTTTCTCGATGTATTGATAGAGCCCGACTTCATTGATGGCGTGGATCGCATTGCCCTTGTCGGCATACCCGGTGAGAAGTATGCGCGGCACCGCCGGATACATCTTCTTGACCTCGGCAAAAAACTGCAACCCGTTCATTTCGGGCATCAGAAAATCTGAGATAATGGCGTCGACGGGCTGTCGCTGCAGAAAGTTCAGGGCCTCCAGCGGTGAACGGAAGACCTGGACACGATAGTCGGTTTCGAGCTGCAGCAGCGAATGCAGGCTGGTCAGCACGATCTCGTCGTCATCGACAATCATGACCGATGCCGGACTTTTTGGACTGCTTATGACCAAATTGGAATCAAGCATATCGTTAGTCAGTAATCATCACTGCGGCATTTGTCAAGTCTATCGTGAATCGCGATCGACCTGGACGCGTTCCATGATCGCGCGCAACCGCCGCGACAGCGTCTGCAAGAGCGCTTGGGCGATTTGGGCATGGTCGGCCAAAATCTCGGCAAAGGCTTCGCGATCGACGCGTAAGGCGCGGGTCTCGGTTTCAGCGACGGCCGTCACGACGCGGCGCTCCTCGTCGAATAGCGCCCAAACTCCAAATGCCTGATTCGGTCCGACGACCGCGATCTCCTTGCCGAGGCGTTTGAGACTGACGCTGCCTTCAACAACAAGAAACATTGCGTTGGGCGGCTCGCCTTCGCCAAAAACCTGTTTGCCGGCGTCGAATGTGACTTCCTCGGCAATCGCCGCGATGTAGGCCAGATCGACAGTCGGCACACCGGCAAAGTCATCGACGGCCTGCAGCAGCATGACTTTCTCAATGGTCGTTAACACTCGACACCACCACCCGCAATCTTATCTATAACCAAGTTCACCTGCGACGGCCAGCGCTGTTTCACGGACGATGGCAGAACTGTCAAAAATGGCGCTGCGTACTGAATCACGGAGACCGTCATACGGCTTCGTCCGAGCTGCGTTGAGTGCACAAGCGCGCAACCAGGTGGACGAACCTTCGATCATCACTCTGTATACATCAGGCAAGGTCGTCAGGTGCCGCACATATATACTCGACGCCAGATCAAGAACCCGCCGGGGCGAGTGTCCTTCAAGTAGCGGCAAGAGCATGGCGCGCGCCGGTCCGACAAGCACGTTGCTGAGATACTCCGCTGCGCTCGTATTGAGCTCTCTTCGTTCACTCGTAATCCCAAAGTAAGCATTGTGAATATCCTGTGAAGGATACTGCAGGCCCAGGAGGCGGAAGATAATTTCAAGCGAACCCGCCCGCTCCTCCACAATGGCCCGCAGGCACAGCTTTTCCGCGGCCGCATCGGCCTGTTCGGTCAGGACGAGCTCCATTTCCAGGAGCAGGAGATACCGGCGCACTTCGTCGAAAAGTAACCGATTGACTGCCGCTCTATCGAATCGCAGTCGCCGTGACTGATTGCGCAGCTTGTTTAAGCCGCGAGCGACGTAGGGCCGCAACTCCGGCGGGACCGCCGTGAAGGCATTCAACAGCAGATTAACCGACTGCTGGTGCACAATGCGGTGCAGCACGCTCGGGATATTGCGTCGCAACACCTCGGGGGCGGTGTTGTCACGGAGAGTTGCGTCAAGCACCGGCAGAATCGCGATGCCAAAATTCGCCAGGGCGAGTTTGGCCGCGCTTCGGTAGCGGCGATCCGCAAGCTTTTCCAACACTGTCGACACGAAGTTGTGGTCGCGCTGGCGACCGACCGCAGCGATGGCTTCGCGCACCACCGCGGGCGATTCGTCGGCCATAAGCTGGGCAAGAAAGACGCGGTAATGCTCCCCACTGAGCACGCCGAGAAGCGCGGCAGCCTCCATCCGTCCTGTTTCCGCATCGGCATCGGTTCGAACGAGAAAAGTTTCGAGTCGATCTTCCGTGACAAGCTCTTGAGCTTCGGGAATCTTGTGCTCGGCAAGACAGGCGATCGCCGCCGTCTGCAAGCGTGGGTCGGAGTGATTGAGGAAATCCTCAAGCAATCCAGCCCTGTTATCCCCGGCTCGCAAGTAGAGCAAGTAGATGGCTTCGCGACGGACGCCAAGATCCTCGTCGGTCAGCAGAGCTTCGATTTCAGACAATAAGCTCATGGTACTCCTGCAGCAGCTCCACGGCCCTGCGGCGAACTTCCGGCGATCGATGCTTCAGGAGAGGCGCAATCTCCGGCACCAATTTCGGATCGCGGGCCGACTTCAGTAATTCGAGAGAGTATGCCACTTGTCTATCATTGGCGCTTGAGAGCGTGCCGACAAGCGTCCGCACCGTTCCGGAGTCATCGATGCCGGACCGCAGGTCGGACAAATCGATGTCGCGCCGCAGAATCGCGCGGCGAAAAGCCTCGACATATTCACGGCGTACAGTCCAGGCGATGGCGAGCCAGAGTGTGCCAAGAAGGCAGATGCTGAGCGCCAGCCATTTGGTGCCAATCGCCAGCGCCACAGTCGCAAGAATAAGGGCTGCGCCGGCGACACCGCGGAAAAGCCTGTCCGCGAAAACATCGACGAATATCTTCGTGCGTTTCTTCAATTCCAGAGAAAGCGGCATAAAGAGCAACTCGCGGCCGAGGCGATCGACGGAGTACTCGAAAATGCCCTCTGAACCCTTGAGCACGACAGCCATTACCAGAATCGGCGTGATCGTCACCGCGGCCGCACCGCCGAGAATGGCGGCGGGCATGATCATGATGACTCCGCCAACTCCGAGGTGTCGGATCAGCGGATAAGCGATCAAAAGCTGTATCAGGAGCGAGAAGAGGCTGACGCGACCGTAGAAGACACCGAGGAACGCGGTCAATTTCGCCTCGCTTTCACCGTAACTGCGATAGCAGATCTCTTTGAAGACGAAGTCAATGAAGGTCGAACTGATGACGGCGATCGCAATCAAGGCTACAATCGACCGGAGCAAACGCGATCGCCATATCAATCGAATCAACTCGACTGTTGGCAAGGCGGCTCCCTCCATCTCCCCACTCGTATTCGGCTGTTCGCGTTGAGTGAGCCGGACGAGTCTTGCGAGATTCCAGATCAACAGAGTTGCGAGGACCAGAAGGACAGCCGCAATGACAATCAGGTTCTCGGTAGCCATACCGGCGTTGCGGACCAGCAGGCCGGTTAACTCCCCGCCGCAGAAGGCGCCCAGGATGCCTGCAGCACCGATCAATGTGAAGATGCGCTTCGCCTGCTGGACGTCGAAAATCGCGTTTGCGAGTAACCAGAACTGCGCCGTAATGAGAATACCGTAGATGCCGACCCAGGCATAAAACGCGTAGTAGACCCAGCCGGCTCCCAGCGTGACCAGATAGCGCAGCAACAACAGGCAAAAGACGAGCACCACCAGGGTCCCGAGTGTCAGATTCATAAGCGTGAATCGACGCGCAGCGCGCGTGTAGAGCCCGGCGACCGGAATCGAAGCCAGGGCAGCGACAACGAAGACGAGTGGGAGTTGTTCGGGTGAGAGCTTGATCAGGAAAAGCGAATCGCGCGCCGGCTTGAGAAAGTAGAAGGTTGAAAGCAGGAGAAAATAGCTCAACGCCATGAGTGCCGCTGCCGGGCGTTCGTCCGGGCGAATATCAAAGGTTCGGCGCAAGAGGCGTTTCATCGTGTCTTCACTGCACGAAGCAGACCTATGGCTGGCTTGCTTCAGCCTCCAGGATTTTGTCAAGATTGGTCGGGAGGGCGATTGTAAACTTCGTGCCGGAGCCCCGCCGGCTCTCGACGAGGATTTCGCCGCGATGGTCCTTGATTATTTGGTAGCAGATCGAGAGCCCCAGGCCAGTCCCGATACCCACTCCTTTAGTGGTGAAGCCCGGGTCGAAGACTCTTGTGAGGTGCTCCTCCGAGATCCCCACACCGTTGTCGGCAATCTCGATGTAGATCCGACCGTCACGCAGATAGGTGGTGATCGCGATCTCGCCCTTGTCGGCGATCGCCTGCTTGGCGTTGATCAGAATGTTGAGAAAGACCTGATTCAGCCGACCGGGGAAGCAGGCGATTTCGGGGATTTCGCCGTAGTTTTTCGTCACCGTGATATTGTGCTTGATCTCGTGGTGGATCAGCGTGAGTGTGTCCTCCAGACCTTCATGGATATTGATCGTCTTGAGTTCAGCCTCGTCGAGTCGGGCGAAGCTGCGAAGACGACGAACAATGTTGACAACCCGGTCTGTGCCCGAGACAATGACACGATTGGCGTCCTGGATTAGCTTCAGCGTTTCGCTGACCTTGGCGGCATCGGCGTCATCTCGAGCTGAGACCTGGTTGAAATAGGAAGTGAGCTTGTCGATGGCGCGCACGAGCGTGTTGTGCATACTGGCGACCGCACCAATCGGCGTATTGATTTCGTGCGCGATACCCGCCACCAGCATCCCGAGCGACGCCATTTTTTCCGACTGCACCAGTTGTCCCTGCGTCAGCCGGAGATTGCGATAAGCCTGCGCAAGTTCGTCGAGGGTCTGTTTCTTTTCTGTCACGTCGTGGCAGATGCCGATGTAGTAATTGATTTCGCCATCCGCCTGGCGCATCGCGGCGATACTGGAGGTATGCCAGCGAATAGAGCCGTCCAGATGGAATACGCGGTACTCGACGCCGCTTTGTCGCTGCAGCGATTCAAGCATCTCGTGAAAGCACTCGAGACAATGCGGTCGGTCCTCGGGGTGAACGATGTCGATAAATGAACTTCCGATGATGGTCTCCGGTTCGTGCCCGAGCATCACCTTCCAATTCGGCGAAACGTAGGTGAAATGGCCGGCGGCATCGAGCAGGTAGATGATGTCGTTGGCGTTTTCGACTATGCCACGGAACCGTTCTTCACTAAAACGCAGCGCCTCTTCCGCCTGTCGCTGCTCGGTGATGTCGATGCCGGTTCCGATAACAAATTCCACGCTGCCCTGATCACTCAGGAGTTCGGTATTGGACCAGGAGATCAGCCGCTTGTCGCCGTTGCGGGAAACCCAGTAGTTTTCGACTTTGCCAACGAGTCGACCGGCCTTGATATCGGCGAAGGCAGCCTTGATGCGACCGACATCTTCCGGTAACAACAGGAAATCCCAGACGAAGCGACCAACCGCTTCGTAGGCTAAGTAACCACTGGCTGTTTCGCAGGCGCGATTGAATTGCACGATTCTGCCGTCGGCATTGAGTACGATCACAAGCGCACCGGCGGTATTGAGCACGGCCGAGATGAAATTGCGCTCGCGCCGAACTTCGTCTTCCATTGCGCGGCGGCGGCTGATGTCGTAGAGACCTCCGATGATCACCTTCCGGCCGCCCATTTCCGCCAGCACCAGCGAGAAGATCATCCACATCGAGTCCCCCGCCGGTGTCTTGATTCTCACTTCCCGCTGCGCTTTCCCGTGGGCTGCCAAAAGCTTAAGCAACTCCTCGCGGTCGCGCCGATCGTAGTAAAATTCGGGCGCCGGTCGACCGACCATTTCTGCCGGCGTCAATCCCACCAGCGCGCTTAGATGCTCGTTGGCATAGAGGATTTCGCCGTCGGGAAAACTTGAGATGATCAACGGAATCGGCGAGGCGGCGATAATAGCGTGAATCTGCTCGTCGGCGCGCTTGAGACGGGTGATGTCGGAAAAGCCCCAGAAAAGTCCCAGGCGCTCACCACTGCGGGCAGTGACGGGCACAACCCACGCCGCGAGAACCCGCTCGCTCGGCCTTACCACCTCAATGCCATTCGAGTACCAGCGATGGGGGTCGGTACCGAGTTCGTTGGCGTGTGATGGATTTGAAATCGCCTCGGACAGGTTCCGGCGAGTCAGGTCCGGATCGGCGCAGAGCACGCTGATCGTTTCGATGAATTCCTCCGCGGCTATCCCGACCGTGGAATCAGGGTCGAGGCCAAAGTATTCGAGTGCGCGCGGGTTGCAGGCTGCAATCCGGCCGGTTTTGTCGACGAAGATCAACAGGCTGAGCGAGCTGTCGAAGACGGCTTGCAACTCGTTGCGACTGCGCGACAGCTCCGTCAGGATTTGTTGATTCTGCAGATTCTTGATCTCGAGATTCGACTTGGCGGCAAGCAATTCCTGATTGACTTGCTCCAGCTCGCGCGTCTTGGCTTCGAGAGAAGTTGTGCGCTCGCGGACCTGGGCTTCCAGTCCCTGAAAAGCGCGAATATGATCGACGCTGAGGCTGATGATATTCGCCAGCATCTCGAAACGGGTGATGTCCTGATCGTTCATCGGTCGTTCGTGATGCTGCATATTCCCGAGCAGCACTCCGATGGCGCGGCCGTGCGCGCGGATCGGTGACAGGATCATCGACTTGGTGCGGACCGGGCGAGACGGATCCACTACCCACCGGGGATCTTTGCTGAGGTCTTCGATGAAGATCGTACGGTTCGACTCCAGACATTCCGAGAACGCGGGTGGAAATTTCCAGCGTTCCTCCGCAAGCGCGAGCAAGAAATCCTGAACCAGTTGCGGGTCATCCTTCGCAAAAGCGGAGCATTCTAATTGTAGTTTTCCTTCCCGCACGAGCATCAGCCCGGAACGGTCGAAGTCGAGAGTCTCCGTCAAAACACGACAGGCTTCCAGCCAGAGCTGTTCCTCATCGAGAATGGAGGAAAATCGATTGGAGGCTTCCGTCAGCGCTGCGAGCTGGCGATAGGAGTATTCTAGTCGCTCCGTGCGCTCGGCGACCTTGACTTCCAACGAACTCGAATGTTCACGCAGTTGGCGTTGGAGAGCCGCATTTTCCACGGCCTGATGCAGCGTGAGTTCGATATCTTCGATCTCAAACGGCTTGAGAATGAAATGATAAGCGCCCCGCCTGATCGCATCGGCAGCCTTGCGAATGCCCCGGTGCGCGCTTAGCACGACGACCGGGAGGTCTGGTCGGCTTTGGCGAATCTGAGCAAGGATATCGCTACCGTTTGCCGCCGACGCCTTGATGGCAATGAGCGCCGCATCAAAGGCGCGCTGTTTGAGGAGGAGAATCCCATGAGATTCGGAGCGGGCGACAGTAACTTTGAACCCTCGCCGCCTGAGCCCTCGAGCCAGATCCCGCCGCAGTGCAACTTCAGCTTCTATGTAGAGAATTTCCAGATTCGACATCGTATTCAGACTTACGAGAATGATAGCCTTGAAGGTTGCGTCGAGCAAGATGTAAAACCGTACTCCTTGACTCCATTACTTGACCCTGCCCTGCGCTTCTCGTATATTGGCACCACCCAAAACGGGCACGGAAGCGTCAAACCGATGAACGGAGACCTACGATTCTGAATAAGCTGATCCTCTGCTGCTGTCTGCTTGCTGTCGTGACCGGGCTGACTCCGGCGCGCGCCGACGTCGAAACTGATTCTCTGCTCGAGCAACGTCCGGTAGCGCCAAAGAAGAATATTGGGGCGCTGCTTCTGGACATCCCTGAAGAGATTCTCAAATCGCCGATCTACATCGGCAAGGGCCTTACCTGGGCGGTAACAACCGGCGTCTATCGAAATGCAACTCTGCGCAAGCTGAGCAGCTATGTGTTCTCATTTCGGCCTTCGCTTGGACCGACTCCGGTGATCTCGTACGGCTCCAATGCCGGGTACCGGTTCGGCATCAGCTACACCCAACGGCAGGTGTTTGCTCCCGGTGATCGCTGGCGTGTTGTCGGATCTTACTCAACCAATAAGTATGAACGCTATGAGATGATCTATGCGGGACCGAAGACAGTCTCGGAGACGGCAGGGTTAAATGTACTGGTCTCATTCCGTTCCCGCCCGCGAGAGAATTTCTTTGGGCTCGGTTTTACCAGTCGCGACGAGGATAAAGTCTCCTTTTCGATCGAGCGAACGACGATTTCTGTCTCCGTGCCGTGGCAATTGGCAAGAACCATCCATGTCGAACCGGGACTCGGCTATGTCGCGACAGACGTCTTCGACGGGGAAAACACGTCGTTGACGCATCGACTCGACGAGATCCAAAATGAGTTCGGCATGTCCGCATCGGACTTCCGGCGCAGCCGGCTGCTTCGCAGCGGCGTTGCGATTGTGCATGACTGGCGCGACAGCAGAGGACAACCGTCGCGCGGCGGACGTGAATTATTGAGCCTCGAGTACAACCACGGACTCGGCAGTTCCGAGGACATACGATACGTAGCCAGCGGTTTCGAGATCAGTCACTACTTCAATATATACCACAAGCGCATCCTGGCCTTGAGAGTCATCGCTGAAACAGTGGACTCGGACAGCGATGACGGAATCCTGCCGTTCTATCTCAAGAGCCGGCTGGGCGGACGCGACGATCTGCGCGGGTTCCTCAGCAGCCGGTTCATCGACAATGATCGCACGATGGCGACCGCGGAGTATCGCTACCCGATTTGGAGCATGATCGATGCCTTCGTGTTTGCGGAGGCGGGACGCGTCTTCTCTTCCTTGACTGAGGAGTTCACCTTGCGCGACTGGTCGGAGAGCTTCGGAACGGGCTTAAGGGTCTGGCGCGAAGACGAGATCGTCTTCAGTGCACAAGTCGCTTACTCAGATGAAAGCTGGCGTGTCTATTTCGAGTTAGGCGGTGATTGGTGAGAAGATTCACGCTTATGACAGCGGTCTGCGCGCTGGCGCTCGGCGGCTGCAGCAGTCATCATGTCGTCTATCGCCCGGGTCCCGATCGAGTCAGCGAGCACGACAACCAGACCATCCCCGAACCGCCGGTGGTCGATCCGGTCCTGGCGTGGCAGTCGGTCGATCGCACGCTGTGGGATCAGGGCGAGCAGCTCTTCGATACCGATCGCAATTTCCGCAAGCTGGTCAATCGCCCGAAAGAAGCTTACAACATGACCCGCTTCGATGGCGTGCCGAACAGCTCCTGGTTTAACAATCGAATCCAGACCGCTGAGTTCACTCCTGAGCTCGTCCGTGGCGGCGTGGGAGTATCCACCGGCCCGGACACAACGGGTCCGTGGAGCGTCTTCCGGCCCAAGGTCCAGGGCGCAACGATCGGTTTCTGGATCAAGGATCAGCGCGGGGAACAATATATAATGAAGTTTGATCCGGCCGATAATCCTGAGATCGCGACGGCTGCTGCCGTAATGGGCTCGCGCTACTTCCATGCGTGCGGATACAATGTGCCGGAGGAAACGATTGTCTACTGGCGCCCGGAGCAGCTGCGCATTGAACCCGGTATCACATTCGTTGATCGGTCCGGACACAAACGCGAGTTTACGCAGGAATACCTGGACGACATGCTCAAAGACGTCTACAGGCTCCCGGATGGACGAATCAGATCGCTGGCCTCCAAGGCGCTCTCCGGCAAGGTCGTTGGGCCGTTCTGCTACCATGGGCGCCGCCACGATGACGCCAATGACTGGTGTCCGCATGAGCATCGCCGCGATTTGCGTGGTCTGTATGTGATTGCGTCGTTCATCAATCACTATGACGCCAAGGATCAGAATACGCTCGATCTCTATGTTGAAGAGGACGGGCGGCAGTTTATTAAGCATCACTTGATCGACTTCGGTTCGACCTTCGGCGCAAACAGCAATCGGCCGAAGGGACCGACCCAGGGCTACTGCAACACGTTTGACCTGCGCGACGTCCTGGTCTCCTGGTTCACACTGGGACTCAAGAAGTGGGGTTGGGAGGACGCCAAACCATATGAGCACAAATCGATCGGCTATTTCGAATCTGAAATCTTCGAGCCGAACAAGTGGGACGTAATCGTTCCCAACCCGGCGTTTGAGAACATGACGGTTCGCGACGCGTATTGGGGAGCCAAGATTGTGATGGCGTGGCGCGAAGAGCACCTGCGGGCGCTGATCGAAACCGGTTCATACTCCGACCCCGAAGCCGAGGAGTACTTGCTGCGCATCTTGCTGGAGCGGCGCGACAAGATCGGCCGTTACTGGTTTGGCCGGGTGAATCCGCTCGAAGAATTCACGCTGAGTGCCGCAGGCGGCCTGCAGATTACCTTTGAAGATCTCGCCGTGAGATACGGCTTTTCTGATCCTTCAGGTACGCAGTATCGCTGGCGCTGTCGTCATCGCGGAGAGGCCGTAACCAACTGGGCGACCTTCGCAGGCCAGAAGCTGGCTATCGACGCGGCTTCGATGGCAAAGTGGCAGAGCCGCTTTGATACCTTGAAGAATCCAGCGGAAAACGACCACTTGTTCGAGCTGCAGATTCAATCTGACCGGGGCTACAAGAAATGGAGTCCCCCGGTGCTCGTGTGGCTCTGGTACCACGCTGAAAATCAGGGTTTCGAGATTGTCGGATTGGAGCACGTTGATTAAGCGCTGCGTGCGTGCCCTGTCCGCGAAGTCTTGGCGGATGAATCCGCGCCACTTCCTTGTACCCCTCTTCTTCTTGCTGACTACGCACACACAAACCGGATTCGCCGAGAGCATCAAGCAATATCTCGAGGGCGATGAGGCGCTCTTGATCGGCGTCGGCGCCGGAGTGCCGTTGCTGATTGAGCACCTTCTTCCGGCAACAGATTCGACTCAACGCACTCTCATCGGGCGACCGATTCTTCTCGACGACGTGATCACGCGGAAGCTGGGAGGTGGCTTTTACGTCGGCAAATCGAACTTCCTCAACGGCACATTTGGATCGACAATTACTCCCGCGCTCGCCGGTATCGGTATTATCGCGGGCAATCTCACCTGGCCGGAGGCGCGCCCCGGAAAGGATGCGCTTCAGGATTTTCACCTTTATCACAGTGGTCTCTGGGCGACCGCCGGAGTTACCGGGATTGTCAAATATGCCTTTGCACGGCCGAGGCCGTTTCTGCACTACTTTCCCGACTCTGCGGCGAGCCACGAACACAATTATAGCGAGTCGCGCAAGTCGTTCTTTTCCGGCCACGCTTCGGGTGCTCTCTACGCAATGACCTACCTAAACAAGCGAACTCGCGCGATTATGCGCCAGCGCCTGAGTGCGGGGGACTATCGAGACTGGCGTTGGTTGCCGCCAACGGTGCTGTTTGGCTGGGGTAGTTATGTGTGCTGGACGCGCATCCGGGCATACCAGCACTACTTCTCAGACGTCGCCGTAGGAGCGCTGACCGGATATCTGCTCGCCGAATTGTTCTATAGTCTGGGGGACGAACGGCGGCACGAAACTGATGTAAACGCCATTGAAAAGCCGATTGTGTTCATTAGATTGCCGCTATGATTGCGGTTACTGCCGGGGTGGCTTCTGAAGATTAAGCACCGGCTGGCGCGTCCCGCCGGTTTGGCGTTGGCGCTCTTCATCGCCCTCGTCGTGGTTTGCCTGGGCCAGATCATCTGGTGGATTTATTTCCAGGTGACGATCTCCAAGGAGCAGATCGATTATTACCATCAACAGACGCAGTCGTCGGCGCGCATCGCGGCATTCATCCTCAATCGCAATTACGATCGACTGCGACTGGAAGCCGAGTCGTTCGTCAGCGTCGACAATGTCAATCACCTCAGGGCCGCCCTCGACCTGCTCTTGAGCGATCCGGCCGTGATCGGCTACCGCCTGCAGCCTTATGATGGTTCGCCGCCGATCGTCGAAGGTGAGACAGATTCGAGTTTCTATCTCGTTGTCGGGTCACGCAACCGCGCAGTTCTCTATCTTGATCCGCTCTATCCGGCTCGTTTGGGTTCAGAATTGAGCGTCGATCTTGAGTTCACGACTCACCCTCGCCTCGGCGCGCATCAATCGCCCTGGTTTGATGAGTCGATGTTTTCGGTACGCAAGGATGTGAGTGCTCAGGTCGAGGAGAAAGCGAACCGGCGGGTGGTGATGTTTGCCATGGAAGGCTCGTTCTTCGTGTTGTTGACACTTTTGGGAGCCTTCATGATCTACAGGACGCTACGGCAATCGGAGAGTCTGAAGCACCAGCAGGAGAATTTCATCCATGCCATCACGCATGAGCTGAAGATACCGGTCGCTTCAATCAAGCTCTACCTCGAGTCGATGGCTTCCGGCAAATTTGACCCGGAGAAGCTGAAGGGCTTTGTCCCGCGGATGCTGGACGATTGCGCGCGGCTGGAGGGGCTCGTCGACAATGTCCTCGAAGCCGGTCGGCTGTCACAGCGCGGGCATCACGCCAATCTGGTCGAGACCGACCTGTCGGGTGACCTTCGGGAGTACGTCGATGGTTTAAGACCGCTTCTGGAGCGTCACAAGATGAAGGTAAGTCTGGAACTCGATCCCGAGCTCCCCGTGAAAACCGACTACCATGCGCTCCGCAGAGTTGTGACCGCGCTCGTAGATAACGCCATCAAGTACTCACCCGAAGACAGGCGAGAACTGACGATTACGGCACGGCGAGAGAACTCGAATGTGGTCTTGCGCTTCGCCGACCGCGGCCAGGGTGTCGAACGCCACGAACTCAAGAAGGTCTTTGAGCGCTTCTATCGCTCCAGCATGGAAAACACCCGCTCAGTCAAGGGCACGGGAATCGGATTATTTCTGGTCAAACAGATTGTTACCGAGCATGGCGGCTCGGTCGTATTAGAATCTGAGGGCGCCGACAAAGGCAGCACTTTTGTCATCCGGCTCCCGCTTGCGAGGTAAACATGAAACGAATACTGGTTGTCGAGGATGAAGAACATATTGCCGAGGGACTGCAGATGAATCTGGAGGCCGAAGGTTACGAGGTCGCCGTTGCGGGCGACGGAATCTCGGCGCTGGAGACTTACCACAAAGGCCAGTTCGATTTGCTCATCCTCGACATAATGATCCCGGGCAAGGATGGCCTGGCGGTCTGCAAGGAAATCAGGCAACAAGGCGGCCGATTGCCTATCCTCTTTCTCACCGCGCGCGACCGTCAGTCGGATCGCATCGACGGTTTTCTCAGCGGGGGCGACGATTACCTGACAAAGCCGTTCAATCTCCAGGAACTGCTCCTCCGGGTGTCGGCGATCTTCCGGCGCCAGGTCTGGTACGGCACCGTCGAACTTGAACGTTCCCGTTTCGAGTTCGCTGAAAATTGGGTGGATTTCCGCACCTATACAGCCAAGGGACCTGGCGGCGAGGTTGAGTTATCCCAGAAAGAATGCATGACGATGAAATTCCTCGTCGAGCACGCCAACGAGGTTGTCTCGCGAGACATGGTCCTGGACGCGGTTTGGGGTTATCATGTCTACCCTTCGTCGCGCACGATTGACAATTTCATTCTGCGATTGCGCAAGATCTTCGAGCCAGATCCGGCAAACCCCCGATATATCCATACCTTGAGAGGCGCCGGCTATAAGTTTACTCCGAGCGGCGAAGCTGACTCCTCGGAAAACTGATTCATTTTGACTCAACGGTGATATTTCGAAACCACCGAGCTCCCGTGCGCAAGATTCGCGCTCGGTTTTCAAAGGTTGCACAGGGCAAGTGAGTAATCGCTCTCATAAGAGACGACGACAACTCAAGCGTGGACAACCGCTCGAAAATTGCGATAGTCACGCTCTTGATTGTGTTGGCGGTGCTGTACTTCGGAGATGGTCTTTCTGTCGGGAGCGCCAACAACAGCCAGGAGCACCCCCACGAAAAGGTAGCCTGTTCGAAATGCCATGGCGTCAATGCCGAGGCCCGCAGCTTTGGCGGGTCAGTTTTTCAGAGCGCCAACTGCGAATCGTGTCATGCAATCGGTGAAGCCGCCGGCTTGGGCAGTGATCTGTTTCATGAAGGCCGTGGGCAGGAATGCGTGACTTGTCATAGCTTCCACCGTCCGGAACTCGTGTCAGCAGGCCCTGATACAATGCGCATCGGATTCGCGCGGACGGCTGCGCCGTTGTGTGAGACGTGCCACTCAAATCCCGGCCTGCACCCTGAGGTAAGCCCCGGTCATTTCGAGGCTGCCCGGATTATTCACTCCCAGCGTGATACCAAATTTACCGAAAACCCATCGGACTTCTGTATGACGTGCCACGACGCCGATCGCGCGACACCTCACGGGTCCCGATTAGCTGAGCGTGCATCCCGATTCCACGCCGAAGCCAGTCACGCATTCGGAGTCTCAATGGAAAGCGGATATCGTAAACCTCACTCTACCTTAAGGATACAGGACGAGATTCCACCTCAAATCACGCTATTAGACGGCAAAATCGAGTGTTTCACCTGTCATTCTCTTGTATCGAGGCACGACTTCGAGTTAGTGCAGACTATCCAAGATGGATTGTGTCTCTCCTGTCACGACATGGGAGACGACGTGGGACCTCTTTTGGGTACCGAGATTACCCCGTAAATCCGTTGACCTTCCCATTAGTTAGCGATAACTAACAATCACCGACCTCGGCGGGTTACTCAATCCGATCCGAACGCATGACAAATCATAATCGGTCGGAACATTCGATCATCTACCAAGAAAATTACATTCACGTGACAATTTTCACTTGCCTAAGTGGACATTTCTAGCTATACTTGCCCCAAGTTGGTTTTGTTTTGGCTTCGAGGTTGTTGCTGACTTGGACAGACATTTTCGACAACTTGGCTTTTCAAATAGCGATTCATGTGAAATAAATCACATGACATTGCCTTGTTTTCCATTACTGCACACCCATGATCTTTATTGTCAGGGTATTTTCTGTTCTGATTTACAATTTTGTGAAATAGTTCACAAATAATCCTGTTATTAGGCGACGAGGTCGAATCTGGATATGATGATAATTGGACGGGATACGGACATGGAAACCGGGAAGCGGACATTAAGTACCGCCCCGAGCCTTCTTGTCCTATGCGTGGCGATCATCACCATGATTGGCATAATCCCGGCATTGGGTCAGGATGTTCGTTCTGTCCCCGCCGAGTTACTGCGCGAGATTAAGGCGCCAGGCTCCGCCAATGAATTTCTCCGTCCGCAGCAAGTATTCGTCGATCGGCAGTTTGGCGAGGTCTATGTCGTCGACACGGGCAACAACCGGACGGTCGTGTTCGACACATCAGGGATCTTTAAGTTTCAGTTTTCCGGGCGTGACCAGTTTGGAAGCCCGACGGACTTGGTAGTCGGCCCGAGCGGCTTTATTTATGTTGTGGGTAGCCGTCGCGGCATGGGCAGCTCGATTTTCAAGTTTGATTACGACGGAACGTACGTCGGGCCGCTCGATATCAGGTCAGCAACTGACCAATCGCCGATTAACTGCAGCCGTCTGGCTATCGACAGCCGCGAGCGACTTTACATCCTTCCCACAAGCGGTGATCGTATCATCATCGCTGCGCCGTCAGGAGAATATCTCGGCGAGTTTCCGATTCTCACAGACCTCACCGCGAAGGAACGTGAAGAGGCCGTGCTCGGCTCTCCCCGCATTGTCGATGACCTGTTGTACTTGCCTGCCTCGATGTTCGGCACCGTGTACGTCTACGATCTGCAGGGTGAATTCATTCGCACGATCGGCTCGCGTGGAAACGATGTCGGTGAGCTCAACTTCCCTTGTGCCGTCGATGTTGTCGATCATCAGATTGTTGTCGTCCTCGACAAGCACCGTTACAACGTGCTGTGCTTCAGCCTTGAGGGAGTCTTCCTCGGCGAGTTCGGTGGAATGGGCTACGAGCCGGGCTGGTTCTACCATCCGGAGTATCTTGCCGTCGACGAATTGGGGAGAATCTACATCAGCCAGATGTTCCTGAATCGCGTGCAGACCTGCAACCTGCCCGCGTTCATTCTCGATAAAGCCACACCTTTAAGACAATCACACTATCAAAAATCAACTCAGCCTTGGCTGCTTGAAGCCGCGAAAGAGGAGGTGCACCTGGAGAATTCCCTGACTCAAATCAATTCACGATCGTTTTTTTCTGAGTAACTTTTCGGAGGTTTTTATGCGCAAGCTTTTGTTGGTCGTCGTTTCGTTGTCGTTCCTGACGTTGTTCAGCGGCGCCGCGATGGCGTTCCATGATGGCGGCGTAGCCTATTGCGGCGGCTGCCATACCATGCACAATATGAGCAACGGCGTTCTGGTTGACCCGGCTCATCCCAATGGCAATGCTTACCTGCTGAAGTTTCAGTCGGCCAGCGACCTGTGTCTCTCCTGCCATGCCACCAGCCGTGGCGCAGTGTGGGGCACCGATCCGCTGAATCCGCCGGCTGAAAAAGGCGCCGGTAACTTTGTGTTCTTGACCGAAGACAACATCAATGACGGCCACAACGGCCACTTGAACCCGATTCCGGGCAGAGCCGCCGGTCACAACATCAATGCTCCCGGCCGCGGCGCCGGTCCGGATGGAACGCTGTTGGTTTCTCCAGGCGGTACCTTCCCGGCCAGCCAGCTGGGCTGCACGTCCTGCCATGACCCGCACGGCAATCAGAATTTCCGTCTGCTGAACGGCATCGGACCGATTCAAGATGGTATCGCGACTTTCGCGAATGCGGCTCCGGACGCTGAAGGCCGTGGTTACAATGATGCCGAAACTAACGTAAGCCATACCGCCTACAAGAGCGGCATGGGTGCCTGGTGCGGTAACTGCCATGGTGATTTCCACAACAACAACACCAAGCTGATCCACCCGACAGGTCGCGCTATTGGCGGTACTATTGCCAATATCTACAATCTGTACAACGGTACGGATGATCTGACTGGTGGGACTCAGGCGACCGCCTATATCGCGGCTGTGCCGTTTGAAGATCCGGCTATGACGACGTCCTCGACTGAAGGTCCGTCGGCGAGCAGCCAGGTCACTTGCATCACCTGCCACCGCGCCCACGCGACTTCGGCCCAGAATGCCGGTCGTTGGGACTTCAACATCACCTTCCTGCACGAAGACGGAGTTGAATCCGGATCGTATCCGATACCGAATCCGTATCCGAGTGACAACCAGCGTTCGCTGTGCAACAAGTGCCATGCGAAAGACGCCGGCGACGCTCCGTTCGTGCCGTAGTCTTGCACTCAAAGTCATGTAAATGACCTTGAAGCCCCTCAGGGCAAAACCAAACGCCCGACCCTCAAGGTCGGGCGTTTTTAGAGGCGAGGAATGAAGAGGAAAATTGGTCGAGTAGCACACAAAAAGACGATCAGACAGGCCTTTGCGCTCTTGTTTGTGTTTTCGGCGATCTCGAGCCCGATTTGGGGCCGCATCTCCTCAAACCTCACTGCCGACTTGCGGGTCAGCTATTCGACCACGGACGAAGACAGCAGTTCGCTTGAGAGCGTTGACCAGGAGTATAATCTTGCCTGGCAAAAGAACATCATGCGCGATCTCGCTGTCCGCAGCGCTTTGCGGTACTACAATTTCGGAGTCAGCGAGAATCTGGGCGCAAACTCCTGGCGCAGCGAATTGCAGCCCTCGGCAGACTTGATATTCAACCGGGCGTGGCTGGGAATCAACGCACAGGCGATGCGCCGCGATTCCCGCAGCAACGATCGCAGTTCGCGGCTGATCAACGAGAGCGGATCGATTGCTCTGCAGTCGCGCGCAGCGCGCTATCCGTGGCTGAAACTGCGGCTGCAACAAGACCTTCTCTACAACAAGGCAAATCTGAGCGATCGCGACACACGCGATCGCATGGCGTTGGCGAGCGCCGGCTATACCGCTCGCATGACGTCGATAAGCTACAGCTATACCTACAAGAACACGCTCGACCGTTCGCAACAGGTTGAGCAGAATACAAACACACATGGCGTGTTGTTCAGCAAGGTGAAGAACTTCGGCGCCAGCTTACGCAGCAGTCTGAGCTACGATTTCAGCTACAAGAAACAATCGGATCGCAATCTCGCCTTTGACCCGCTCCCCCTGGAGTTACCGGTATTCTTCGGGTTGTATGCCTCGGACGCGACGCCCGACCTGGGCGGCCTCGACAGCGTCTCCACGTTGATTGACGGTAATCTGGCATTACCGGCGGTACCGTCGATCAATATCGGCAGCAACAGCGTGAACCAGAATCTCGGAATCGATCTGGGCTACCGCCGTGAAATCAGCCGCCTGTACGTCTATACCGACCGGCCATCGGGAAATAACGTTCGCTGGGCGGTCTACAAGTCAGAGGATAACACGGTCTGGGAAGCAGTGGCCGGTGCCGGCTCAAGCTTCAGCCCCGGCTTCAGTCGCTACGAAATTCGCTTCCCGGAAATCTCGGCGCGCTACGTCAAAGCCGTCAATGCAGGCCTCAATGAAGTGGATACCGTACTGGTCACGGAGGTCGCCGGGTACTTGGACAAGAGTGAGACGGGAGTCGTCGAACGCGACCAGCAAATCCACCTGGCTTCGCTGAATAACAGCCTGAAGCTATCCGGCAGTCTGAGCGCGACGGCGGGCGTCTCGCTTCGCCGCGACGGCGGCAGTTCCTTTAACCAGAAGCGCGACGAGACTTATTACTCGTTTGGGCTGCGTAATCAGCCGTCACAAGTTTTGCAGCATTCTGCCCGCATCCAGGTCGGACTGATCGACTACGAAGTCACCCGCTTCGATGTGGATAAGACCTTTACAGCCAATTATGACCTGCAATATCAGCCCCTGGCGACTCTTGCGTTTTCGTTGTCACTGAGTCATCGCGACAACTATATTGCCGGGGTGAAGTCGCAGGAAATCAACTATGCCGTCATCCGTGGCCGCGGCGACCTGCTGCCGCGCCTGACGATCACTCAGGAATTCGGCGGCGGACGCAACACGATCATGATGAGCCGGACACAGCTGGACAGTTGGAATTACCGGGCCGGATTGCTGGGGCGCCCGGTCAGAAGCATGGATTTCTCTGCGGGGTTTTTGCATCAGGAAGTGAAGAGCCTGCTTGTCGCCAAGCGAATCAAGAACCAGTACCGGGGCGACGTCGGTTGGACATTGACGCGCGCGATCCAACTGCGCGCCAGCGTGGACTACACGGAAGATGATCGGACGCGCTACCTCAGCCAGGACTACTCTGTTACCTGGACGATCTCGAGCAAGCTGACCTCAGGCGCCGCCCTGAACATCTCGGACTATCAAAACGGCGTCGACAACCACAGCCAGCGGCTGAGCGCCCAGATTGAATACCTGCTATCGCAAAGGACTGCGCTGTCAGCAGGCTTCGGCGAAACCGATTTCACGCGATCAGGCGGCGGGCTCACGCGTTCGCTTCGCGTTGGGTTGCGAACGGGGTTATAGGAGGATACGCGATGATGAGCACTCGTCAAATGTTGCAGTGGGCCGGCATTTCAGCCCTGATTCTGGTCGTCGCCGGCTGTGCCGGCATGGGATCGACGGTCTTCGTCCATCAGAACTACAACTTCAACTTCGTCGAGAAAGTCGCGGTAATTCCCTTCGAGAATCTCTCCAACGACCAAGGAGCATCGGCGCGCGTCTCGCATTTGTTCATCACGGAACTCCTGGCCACCGACGCCTTCGACGTGGTAGAACCTGGCGAAGTCCTGAATGCGATTTCCAAGCTCAGCCTGACGCGCACGGACATGTTGTCCGAAGAGCAGGCGAAACAGCTCGGCAAGACGCTGGACGTACAGGCCGTGATCCTCGGATCTGTAAACGAGTCCTCAGCAACCCAGACCGCCAATCGTCAAATCGTCGTGACCCTCGATGTGCGCATGGTCGAAACCGAGAGTGCGCAGACGGTCTGGTCGGCTACCCACACTGAAGGCAGCAAGAGCTTTCTGTCATCTCTCTTTGGCACGGGTCAGAAGTCACAAAGCGAAGTGGCTCGGCAATGCGTGCGCAAGGTAATCAAGACCTTAATAAGGTAAACGCCATGCGAATACCCCCTGCTCTCTGCTCAATCCTCCTCGTGAAAGCCATGATTGTTTGTCTGTTCGGTCTCGGATTGACGGCCTCGACGGGCGCGGCTGCAGCCGAGGTGAATGCGGCGTTTGTCCCGCTGGCCAATCACGCAGAGAGTATCGAAGCAGAGCAACTGGCTAAAGAGGTCATCTTCGAGAAGTTCGAGCGCCGGGGCGTAGCCTTTGTCGATCCCGACTCGCTACGCAGTATCATGAGATCGCAGCGGCTGCGCCTTATCGGGGCGATTGACAGCGCGAGTGCAGACCTGATTGCTGCTCAGACAGGGGCGCAGTTGATAATCACCGGATCAATAGACCATTATCTCGAACAGGAGAACCCGGAAGTCTGTCTTAGCCTACAGGCTTACGATTGCCGATCTCATCGTCTAATATGGGCCGCATCCGAGGCATCGACGGGTGAAGATCATGCGGGAATCTTCGGCCTGGGACGAGTGAGCGATGCCAGGGAGCTCTTGCGCGCGGCAGCGACAAGACTGGTGGACTCCGCGCCAGCTCTTGCGGCGCCGTCTGCACCGGAAAGACAGGTCAAAAAGCGCGATCGTGAGTTGGCGGCAATGGGACGGGTGGCGGTATTCCCGATTGACAACAATACGACGACGGTCGGCGCCGGCGCGGTGGCGACTGCGGCCCTGCTTCAAGAGCTCTGGAAACGCGGCTATGTTGTATTGCCGCCCGGCGAAGTAGTGGCTCTCCAGGCTCGATTGACGGCTGATCTGAGCGTCGGTGCTGCCGATACGGCGCTGGCGCTTTTGAAGCGAGAACACGCAGTTGCATTGGCAGTCACGGGTATCGTTACCAAGTTCGTCGGCGTTCGCAGCAGTGAGGCGGAAATCATGCCGGAGATCGAGATCAGCCTTCGCTTGGTTGATCCAGCCAACGGCATGGTGATCGCGTCGATCACTCTCGAAAAGAGCGGCTCCGACTCCGAGACGCTATTTGGCGCCGGCCGCTTGCTTTCGGTCGGCAAGCTAACCCAGCGCGCGGTCGCCGCCGCGTGGAACGGCCTCATCGATCAATGGAAGGACCGGCAGCAATCAGCTCCCGGAAAGCTTCAGCAGGAAAGGTCAGATGCAATCAATTGAACAGCGGCGCCGCCTTTGCGCGCTCATCACGATTATCGGAATACTCGCCTTTGTAGTCGCTATCGCCCCAAGCGCGGACGCCACCGACGACTCAGCGCCGACTGGCGTTCTGGCGATTATTAATGGCGACACAATATCGACAGAGAACGTTGACGCGATCTTCTCCGGTCTGCATTCAACAATGTCGGCCTCTGAGAAGGGTTCCTTCGATTATCGCAGGCTTCTCAACAAGCTGGTGAACGACAGGCTGTTGGTCCAGGAGGCGATTGCGGTCGGCATCGCCGACGAGGACTTCTTCAACGATTTCATGGAAGAACAGAAGCAGACGCTGGTCTCGCGACGATTTGCGCGCGACAACTTTCGGCGAGACGTGGCGGTTAGTGACGACTCCGTATTCGCATACTTCAACGAGAAGTATCGCCGCGTGCGGCTGCGGACATTGTCCGTCGAAAGCCTGGCCACAGCCGAGTCGCTGCTGGTCTGGATCAAGTCCGGCGCACCGATGGACAGTCTCGCGCGACTGCGGTCGGTTGACATCCATCGCTATCTTGGCGGACTTCATTCGGTCAAGTATTGGGCCGACATCGAACCGGAATTGGCTCAACAGCTCGTCGAAGCTCGCGAGGGTGATCTACTGGGGCCATTCCCCTACCACATGGTTTTTGCGTTGATGAAGGTCGAGATGCTGGCTCCCGCCGATACCGCCGAGCTGGCGCAGTATCAGGACTACATTCGCCAGATTCTCCGCACGATCGAGACCGAACGCGCCTGGGATCGGTTCGTGGCCGACCTGCGCAAGTCATACGAGGTGGCCATAGATAGCGCGTTAATCGGCGAGATCGCGAACAACACGAAGTCCGTTCTTGATTCGACATTTAAGCACGGCAGCGACCGGCCCGTTGCATCACTGCGCGGCGAGGTTTTGGTCGACGAGAATCTGCTGCGAGTTAAGACGGCGCGCTCGGCAATGACTAACGCAACGCTATCGGTCGATACCCTTCTCTATCGCGAGCTTGATCGACAAATAGAACGAAAGGTGCTCTATCGGGCCGGTCTCGACAACGAACTGGACACCGTGGAAGCGATTCGCAATCAACTGGCTGTTTCGCGCGACAGCGCCTTAATCGAGGTGTACCTCCGCGAGACGATCGTCGGGCAGATCAAGTTCAACAAGCAGGAATTTGAGGAGTATTATCGCCAGCACGAGGCTGAATTCCATGAGACCGACGACCTGCGCCTGCGTCAGGTCATGATCGAGTCGGAAGCGCGGGCCGACAGCGCGGTTGCGTTGCTGCGCGAGGGCGCGGATTTCGATTACGTGGCCGACCGGTTTCGCCAGGGTGTGGCCGCCTTATCCGAGCAAACCGAGTGGGCATCGCTCGACGCATTTCCGCCGTCGATTCGGGCGGATCTCGACAGCCTGCGTATCGGTCAGAGTTCCCGAGCCTATCCCACCTCGGACGGTTGGGTCGTGTTCAAGCTTCTTGATCGTCGCGCCGGACGCCTCCAGACACTTTCGGAAGTCGAGATGAAAATTCGCGAGGTGATGTTCCAGCGCAAGTTTGGGGAGAAACTGGACGAGGTGCTCGCCAAACTCAAAGAGAATTCGCAGATCCAGTATTTTGAGCAAGAAATCGACGCATACTTCGGCGCGGGATCGCAGTCGGACGCGCCGTCACGAGAATGAGAGGACTAAGTTGATACCGCGAACTTGCATGATGAACGGGCGCACCGCACTACAGCTTGCGATCGTCGCCTGGTTCACGGTCGGATTGGGGCTGATCTCCGGAAGTCCGCTTCTGGCGCAGGTAAAGCGGGGGAAGCGGTTTTCCAGCGAGGGCAACTGCCTTGATTGCCACGCCATGGGTGACTTCAAGGGAAAGTTCAAACACGAGCCGTTCGGGAAGAAGGAATGCCTTTCCTGCCACAAGCCACATGGTCTCGTCGGCATGCTGCGGCTGACGGAGTCCGGTGCTGCCCTCTGTTATCAATGCCATGACAAGACCGGCCTGGGGATGGAGCGCCGGTACGTTCACGCACCGGCGAAAAGCGGCGACTGCTCGGTTTGCCACGATGCGCATACGGCTGACAATCCCGGCCTCCTGAAGAACAAGGCGCGCGAGCTCTGCCTTGGCTGCCATGATCAGGCGGAATTCAACCGCTCTGTCGTGCACGGACCCGCCAAGGACGACTGTTTCGTGTGTCACGAGACACATGGAAGCGATCATCAGGCATTGCTCAAGCAGGATGAGAGTACGCTGTGCGCCGGTTGTCACGATCCTGCGCTGGCAACATTCAAAACAGCACATGGCGACTACCCTGTAGCATCCGAGCGTTGCGGGCATTGCCACTCGCCGCATTCTTCCGAATCGGCGAAGTTGTTTACCGCCTCAATACATGCGCCCGTCGAGGGTGGTGAGTGCTCCTCCTGTCACAACGAGCCGACGGCAGCCGAACCGTTCGGACTTCAGGACGACGGAAACGCGCTGTGTATCGTGTGCCACGATAAAGCTGAGGTTGCACCCCCGGGAAGCCATCCGCCCGTGGCCGAAGGTGAATGCCTGAGTTGTCACTCGGCGCATGGTTCGCGCGAAGGGCAGCTTCTTGTTGCAGCAGAATCAGCGTTGTGCGTTGAGTGCCACGACGACGTGCAGAAGCAACTGGCAGGTATCTCGGCCCACCAACCGGCCAAGAAAGACTGTTCAGACTGCCACACCGCTCACGGGAGGACGAAGGACCATCTCCTGACCAAGGAGATCAACACACTTTGTCTCGACTGCCACAGCGACATCAAACCGCTATTGGAAGCCGCGAGTCAACACGCGCCGGTTGTTGACGGCAGGTGCACCGATTGCCATTCGCCGCACGGATCCCTTCAACCCAAGCTGGTCGCGAAGAAGGAAAGCGAACTCTGCACTGATTGCCATAGCGATGTTAACGAGTGGCTTGGGCGGACAAGCGTCCACCTTCCGATCAAGACCGGCGAGTGCACGAAGTGCCACAACCCTCACGGATCGTCACTTGAGCCGTTACTGACGGCCAAACCCGACGCGCTTTGCGGTAGTTGCCACCAAGCGGCGCTGGCCGACACCGCGAGCGGAATTGTACATCCGCCATTTGCCGAGGGTACATGTTCTTCCTGTCACGCTCCTCACGCGACCGCCCACGCCGGATTGTTGACGAAAGCGCCGCTGGAACTCTGCGGCGAATGCCACTCCGATGTGATTGCCGAGTCTGCCGTCAGCAAGCATCACCCGGTAACAGCGGGCGATTGCGCGGGATGTCATAAGCCTCACGCGGGAAAAATCGGGCACCTGCTGCTCGACAAGGAGCCGCGGCTCTGCCTCAACTGCCATAAAGATATAGAGACTCTGATCACTAAAGGCGTTGCGCACGCCCCTGCCAAGGATGAGTGCAGCGGCTGCCACAAATCGCACTCGAGCGAACTGCCGAGCTTGCTTGCTGAGGCCGTACCGCTGGCCTGCCTGACGTGCCACGACGGCGATGATGCCGACTTCAAGAGCAAACATCTCGGGCTCTCGGGTAGCCAGATCGACTGCCGCAAGTGTCACGACCCCCACGGCTCGAATGACGAAAGACTCATCCTCAAGAACGGACACGATCCGTTTTCCGCCGGCTCATGCGACGCCTGCCATAGCGAGACACCGCAGAATGGAGGCGGCAAATGAAGAGAGTAATGATGATGCTGCTGGGGCTGGGGCTGTTCCCTATTCTTGGTGTATCTGCACAGACCGTGAAGGTTGATGAACCCGGCGTGTGCTATACCTGCCACGACGACGTACAGGAGCAGTTGAAGAAGAAGAGCCCGCACACCGCACTCTCTGCGGGGAAATGTTCCGATTGCCACAATCCGCACGCGGCCAGGCATGCTTCGCTTCTTAACGAAAAAGTCGGAGACCTGTGCATCAGTTGCCACGACGATCTCAAGGGACTCGATAATCTGGCCTCGCGACACCAACCGGCTGCGAACGGCGAGTGCCTTGCCTGCCACGACGCGCATGCGTCGGACGTTCGCAATCAACTGGTGCAGCCTATCGGCGCGCTTTGCGAAAGCTGCCATCCTGTGGTGGCCGAATGGCTCAAGCAGCCGCGGACCCATGCGCCGGTGGCGAGCCGGGATTGCCTGAAATGCCATGCTGCGCACGGCTCCGGGAATCCGGCAATACTGGCCAAGTCGGTGCCACAGCTTTGTTTCGATTGCCACCCGCAGAACGCGCAATTCGCAGCAGTCCACAAGGGCTACAACCTGCAGGATGCCGACTGCTCAACCTGCCATGATCCACACGCTTCTCCAAGTCGCGGACTGCTGATGGCGAATCAGCATCCTCCATTCGAAGAAGGCGAGTGTTCGTCATGCCACGGCGGCGGAGCGCAGGCAGGCAGTTCATTCGCCATTGCGGGCAGTGTAGAAAATGTCTGTTTTGAGTGTCATGACGACATCAAAGCGTCAAAGACCGCCGAGTTCCATGCCCACCTTGGCGGCGACCGCTCTTGCGGGAACTGCCACAATCCGCACGCTTCCAACCAGGGCGGCTTGCTGAGCTCGAGCCAACAGACGTTGTGTACCAAGTGTCACTTCAGTGATGTACCCGCAAAAGAGAAGGCGAAATACACGACCCATCCCGGGCAGGACTGCACGATTTGTCACAGCCCGCACGGGGCAGACAATGCGCGCTACCTGGCCGATCCGGATCCCATGAAGTTGTGCAAGACCTGCCATGCGGATGTGCACAAGAACTCCCATCCGATGGGACCGGAGTTTATCGACAAGCGAACCAATGCACAGCTCGACTGTCTAAGCTGCCATAAGCTGCACGGTTCGGATCACTCATTTTACCTGGCGTTTAATCCCGACATGGACTTGTGTATCCAGTGCCATAAACGCTGAGCATTGCCTGAATCAAAAAGAAAACGCCGCCGAGACTCGTCCCGGCGGCGTTTAGTCTTGGCGCTGAGCTGTTACGACTCTGACGGTACGAACGAGGCGATGATCTGTTCGATCTGCCCTGCCAGTATCTTGAAAGAAGCCTTGGAGTACTCGATTGAAAACGTGTATGCCCGGCCATCGCGGAGAACATAAACCTGTTGATAGAAGACCGGCTTCTGGTTGCCGGAGACGGTCTTGTACACCCATTCCCAGGCTTGGACACCGTTTGCCAGCGTCTTGCTCTCGTCCTTGAGCGTCTCCAACCCAACGAGGGCTGTGTTCATCATATCGATGCGATGACGGGCGTAGGATTCGAGAGATTCACCCCGCGGAACGTTGTGATCGATGATCAACTTGAGCACATGACTGACACCGTGCAGCTCCGGACCGGCGTAGTTGAATTGGGATTGATCGCTCCAGCCCTCGGGTAGGGAGAGGCGGAACTGGTGATTGCTTTTTGCCATATCTATTCGCTACCTCGGTTTGAGTTCTGCTGCTCAGCAAGCGCGGCGAACAGCGCGCCGAGTTCTTGTACTGCGGCCTCGGGAAGAACATACCTGTTCTTGAGGAGAAGAGCGCCATTGACGCGCAATTCGAGTTCGGCCTCCCGCGTCGCTGTCGCTGTCGCGCCGAACGTATCCCATTCGCGAGTCAGTAGTCCCGACCCGACAAAGGAGCGCCAGAATGTCTGGAACGACGCCTGGGATGGCCGATAAGTCTTTCCGGCGCTAACGACCTCGGTCGTACCATCGTGATGAATGACGCTTTCGACAGTGCCTTCGCGAGAGCTGATGCTGAAGCTTAGGGCTTCGGGATAGACAAATTCAGATGTTCGTCTCGCGTAGACCTCGACTAGCGCCGCGACAACGGCATCAAGCTGCACCCGCGAATCAGCATTGAGCCGATGCGAAGGTCGTACCCACGAAACGGTCGTATCGCTCTCAATGACCACCGTCAACATCTCTCGAAATTGCAGCCCCGGAGCGGTCGGTGTAAACTTCAGCTTTTCCGGGTCGCCCAGGGCCTCAAGATTGACCGCTGCAATCAACTTCCAAATCGTGGCAAAATCCTCCTGACTTATCAGCGTGCCGCGTGGCGACTCATTATAGTCTTCCGGAGGCGATACCTGCGAATCGCGCCAGCGCTCGGCTTTAGCAACGATGATACATCTGCCGTGTTTGGTGAGCGAGTACTCGTCACCAAAGGCAAACCTCAGCTCTACCGGCGCTCGCTGGGCTTCCGATTTGCAGGTAAGGAATAACGGCAATACCAGGAGGCCGAGCACGAGCAGAATTGAATCGAGACCGTTAGTCAAATGCATAGAGCATCTCCTTGCTCGCGACATAGATGCGTCCAGCCGCGTCGACTACCGGTGGTGTGTTGAGTTCCTCTTCGAAGACGACGTCAAACATCGTCTCACCCTCCGGGCTGACGCGAATCAGGCGATTTACGGCAACAACCAGGACGCTCCGGTCTGCAAGAGCAGTCGCCATGGTCGGCGAGGTCTCTTTAGCTTCAAAGGACCAGAGCAGTTTCCCTTCCTGGAAACAAAGTAGCGCGCTGTTGGCCAGGACCCAATAGCGATCTTCACCCAGAAGAGGCGGCGCCACCGGCTTACCGGAAATTCTCTCACAGGTCGCGTCAGGAACAACGGCCAGGAGCGCCCCGGTCAGATCGGTCATGCCGATGGCGACCCCGGACTCACCGCGACCGCACCAGTAGAGCCTTCCCTGCGGATCGCTTGAGCACCAGTGGGTGGCGCTCTCGAGCGGGAATCCGAAGCGGGCGGCCGGCTGCGGCTCGGCCTGTCGGCTGTCGAGCGGGTAGATCAAGATCTCCTGGCGCGTCGAGGTCACCAGGCTGCGCTGTTCATAGTTGACCAGCGGGATAATCGGACTGGTCGGCTCATGGACATCGGCGCTCCAGTCAAACCACAGATCGCCCGGCTTGCTCTTGTAGATCATGAAGAACGGCGGCGCGCCGTGGATATCGCCGGCAAATTGGATTTGTGCAATGAACTCGGCATCGCCGGGTTCAAACAACGCGAGCGTTGACTGGTCAATCAAGCCGGGAATCAGCAATTCGTCTTTTATGATCTGGCCTTGGAGGTCCACAACGCGCATGTGATCTTTGCGGGCAGCCGTCGCAAACGACAGGTGTCCGTCGTCGAGTGCAACCTGGCAACCGTACCAGCGTGGAAGCGCGGCAATCTGGTTGCCGTTGCGATCGAAGAGATACAACTCGTTGAGCCCGTCGACGACAACCCGCTCATCGGCGCTGAGCAGCAGGCGGGCTTCTGCCAACTTGTCGGGCACCCGGCTGATCCGACGACTCCAGGCAAACTTGCCCACGGCAGCGCTGGTTACCGATACCGAGCCGCTGCGGCGGGAGTTGGCGAAAAATCGTGAGTAGATTGCCGGCATTCTCGACTCCTACAGGTTGTTCATCGTAAAGGTGCCATTGGCTACGGTGGCGCCGCTCATCCAGGTGACGATCGGACCAAAATTCGTGTTGTTCAAAGCCGCCGTCCCGGCTGTCAGACCGAAACAGAAGCGGATGATCCGGGCGGTATTGACGTCGCGGTCAACTTCCAGGCGATTGCCGCTGATCGTGAAGCCGCCTCCAGTCTGTGCCTTGACACGAATATTGATATGCGAATCGCCGGGGTCGCCGCCCGTGTATTCCTTGAAATGCGGATTGAACGTACAGAGCGTTTCCTGAAAGTCGTTGGTCGGCGGGCACGAGAGCCGGAATTTCAGGTCGACCATAGCTTTGTAGTCGCTGTTGAGCGTCACCGCCCAGGTGCGTTTGGTGGCCGTCGTCCAGGTATTGGCTCCGACGTCGATAAAACGGATCGCGAACTTCGTTCGAACCGCCAGAATACTGGTCAAGATCAGACCTGACTTGACCAGGTGCGCGGTCTCATCGTCAAGCTTGTACAGCAGCGTGTCGACCTTGGCATTTGAACCCATGTCGAGATTGTCGCCGCGTTTGGCCGGATAATGGATGTTCTTGTAGGTGTCGGCCAAATCATAAAGCAAGGTCGTTGACGGTCCCGGAAGATTGATGCGAAATCGTGTTCCGCTGAAGAACTTGTTCAGGGACTTGGTCGCCGCCGACTCGTCATGCAGCCAGCAGACATTCTTCCAAAGATGCCGCGCCCGCCAAGCGCGGTTGCGATTCATTAGGGCAGACTTGTCGAAGGCATAAGGTCCGCCCTCGGCCGTATTGACTTGTGAGTAGTCCGGCAGTCCGCCCCAGGAGTTGCCACCGGCGTCGTCCGCCGAATAGAGGTATTCGTCGGCGTTGCCGAGCGCATGACCCATTTCATGCGAGTTGGCAAGCGGCTCGTTCGTATTCCCGTCGAGATCTTGTTTGGTGTTATCCGGGTCGGGCGAAGCAAAGCGGTTCGGTTCGGCCTGGTAAGCGGCTTGACGGAAGTTGCCGGAATCAGGAAGCATCCAGCTTCCCGACTGCACGATAGTCACCATCGCTTTGTGCGCGCCGCCGTTGGTGTCGTTCTTGACCTCCATATAGTAGTAGGGGCGAATCAGGATATCGTGTGTGCCGCTCTTGCGCTCGAAGAGGTAATTCTTCCGGTTCATCCGCTCGTTGGCATTCTTGAACCCCGGGTGGCGGTGGTTATTGACGTCGGCAGCGGTCGCGGGCGCCTGGAAATTCAGGCGACAATCCCAATGGGTCAGCAAGTAATACAGCGGCTTCCCGTCGAGGATATCGCAGTTGTGAAAATAGTGCAGCGTGTAGTGCCCGATCGCAGGGTTCAGGTCGGACAAGGTGTAACCTTTGGCGCGATCGCTCGCGGAGGAACCGATCATTGTCTGGGTCACATGAACATCGCCGTCAGTCAATAATGCCAGGCGGGCACCAAGGACGTGATTAGCCGTCAGATTGAAGCCCGGATCAGTGGAACGCGAACGTTTGTCGTAAATGTCGTAGAAACCGTTACAGAAATAGACGATGCGCGCGTTTCCCGGCACGTCGGTGATGAAGTTCACGGAAAACACCTGATTCGTCACGATCGGCAGATTGGGGTCCGGGTTATGGATCGCGAGCTTGCGCAGATTCTTGGTTGTGCCGGCGACAGTCTCGTTGGTCGTGTGATCGATATAGAAGAGCGCATAACGCGAATTGGCGTCGAGATTGATCAGAGTATTCGAAGCGTTGCGATCGCGAATGGCCTGACTGCGGTTCGCATCGCCCAATACGATGTCATCCAGAGAGAAAGTAAGCGGCTGATTGGGATCAGTCGTGTTGCCGCCATACGGTTTGAGTTGTTTATGCGTGCGCAAGACATCGATAAATCGATCGCCCGTATTGGGATTGGTATTGTCGTAACGCGTGAAGTAGTTGCGCGATGACCACTCAGCCGGAATGTCGTAGTATTTGATCCGCTCAAGCCAGGTCAGGGCCTTGATTTCATCGGGCGTTTTGGTGACGAAGACCGGTTCCGTTTTGTCATCGGCGCTGAAAAGCCACTGATTTGTCGAAGCAAAAGTGAAATGGATATCGGTACGCGCCGTGTTATTCTGCACCTTGACCATATAGACGCCGTTGGAGTAGGTGACACGCGCCGGTATCTCCGTCGTGAAATTCTCGAAGACCTTTAACTGCAATCCCTCAGGAACCGGCTTAATTGCCTGGTGGACGCGGTCAAAGTACGTGAATTTCAGGTGATAAGCGGTCGCGGTCAGATCGGCCGGATCGATATGAACGGCCGCGAAATGCCATTTGTGCCACAGCGGGCACTCGGCGGGTGTGTGGATCGAGGTCGTGCGCGTCGGGCAATTAAGAACCGGAATTTCTTCCTTGTCGAAGAAGAGCATTTCGACGCGGCGGTTCAATTGCGAGCGGTAGTTGTCGCGACCGGCGTTGTCCAAAGGAAACGATTCGCCACAAGCGACCAGACGCTTGGCATCCTCGGCGTACATCACCAGCGCGCGATAACGACCGATTTGACCGCGCGGCACACCGAGGGCTGCAGCGATCTCGTCATTGTAGATGTCATAGACAGCGCGCCACATCTCGATCGGCCACTTGTGGGCGCCGGAGTTGGAAATGATGCTGATCGTATTCTGCGGAATGACCACCGCTTCCGACGGCGCCTGGGCCGCCAACACCCAGGTATTGTAGGCCTCAATGAAATTCTTAGTCGCGTCTTTGGTCGCGGTGTTCCATTGATTGTTGATCGCGCCCGGATCGCAATTCCATCCCCAGCGCGTGTTCTCCTTGACGAACTTCATGATCTGCTGGTAATCTTCAATGCGGTGGCGCGATTCGGAAACCTTAGCCCATTTCTCGCGGTCGCCATCGACAAGGAATTGCACATTTTGTGCGCGCAGGGCGGACAACTCGAAGTTCATTTTCGCCTGTCCGGAAGTGTCGGCATGGCCGGCGATGAGCAGGCGCTTGTTCGGATCAAACTCGAACTGCTTCAGACCGAGCGCAATTGCCGCCAAGCCGGAGACCTGGTCTTGTTGCTGTTGTGTTGACGCGTCCGAGGCATCGTCCCCGACGCCCTGGCTGGACGAGGCACCCCCCGGGCGCTCTGGCATCATGACAGCGCTGTCAAGATGGAAGAGCACGTCTTCCATTTCCAGAATGTATACCTGCAAGAGACGGTGTATGAACGTCGTTGGCGTGCCGGTGCGCGCACCGAGACGGAGCAGAAAGTCGCGAAAAGAGCCGAAAATGCTAAATCCCATGCTGCACCCTCGCGGTCGCTCCTATTGTGTCCATTCCTCGTCCTTGACATCGAACGAGATGCGCAGGCTGCCGGCCGGAATGTCGGTTTCCTTGGCCTTGCCGGATCCATCGAGATTGCCCGTGCGCACTGAGCCGTTGGGCAGGTAGAGTGAATAAGGTTTATCAGGAATGGGGTTGCCAGCCTCGTCCTTCAACTCGAATTCTAGATCGTCCGTAATCGTCAGCATGTTTGACCGACGCGAGAAATTGCCAGCCGTGACAATGAAGTAGAATTGGGGCATCGAGAATCGTCCCATCAGTTCCTTTTCCCGGGCGACGGCCAGCATGTCGTCATCGACTTCCACGAGCCACTCCGACTCAATCTTGTCGCCGCTGACCTTGCTCTCAAGTGTCTTCAGGCGCGTTGTCGAATAATTCGGATCGTAGATCCAGACTTCAATAAGCGCCTCGGTTTCGTTCGGAATTCCCGCTGTTTCCGCCTCAAGCTTCAGCGTGTCGCCGACCTTGGCCGTAGCTTGCGACCACTTCGCCGAGACGATTGCCTTGAGCGTCAATTCGTGGTTGCCGGTGTTTGTGATCGAATTCTTAAAACCTCCGGCAAGCGTGCCTTCAGACACGTTGCCGTCGGGGTCTTTCAGCTCATACTTACAGTCGGTAATCGGAAATCCGGCTGAATCCTTGGCAACGACCTGGATAAAGTGGCCTTCCGTAGTCTCCTCTTCAGGGGCGGCATCGCCAGTTTCCGGTTCTCCGACTTCGGTTTCTTCGGCGGTGGCCTCTTGCGCAGCGATCGCGCCGGAACCGCCTGAGCTGGAGGATCCGGCGCCGCCACCGCCGCCGCCTTCCCCGATCAGAACGGTCATACACCCCATCACGATCGAATCCGGGGGGCCGGAACAAATGCACATATCCCCCACGCGGGCAGCCGGCATATTGCCGATCAACACCCCGGAGGACCCCTTCGAGATCGGTCCGCCGACATGGGGCGGCGGCGGAGTTCCCGGATTGACCATCGGGCAGACATGCATGTCGCCGAGGCGAGCGGCCGGCTGACCGCCGATGAGTACCATGGGAAAGCCGACGGTAATTGCACCGCCGTGAGCGGTAGAATCCCCTAACCGAGCTGCGGGTTGTCCAGGCATAAAGCTGTTCCTAACGTGTTCATTCCACCTTGCTTGTCGCTTGACAAGCAAGGTGGTTCAAAGCACAACTGTAAGATTTCTGCGGGAATCTATTGGGGCAAGCGCTATGAGTCAACAAAGAAGTCGGTGGCCGACTACGATTTACTGCGCTCCAACTGGGCGCCGCAGAGCGGACAAGTGCTGCGATTCTTGTCCAGCCACTCGTGTCCGAAGCGGCAGCGCAAGAATGCCGTATCCGGATCGATATAGACCGTGTCCCAGTCGGCCATAATCGTGTACTTCAGCGTCCCGTCGGTTACACGCATGGCAAACGTCAACGGACTGACCTTCTGCAGGTTGTCTCCCTGGCAGTCGAACTTGACCGGGATCGAGTCGCAGTGGACTTCCTTTTCGGTCTGCCGCATGGTATTGCGTTCGACGACGCGGGCCTGCAGCATGATCTTATCATCGCCGCGCGGACCAAGGTACATCAGCGTGTGTTCGGTAACAATGCTGTCGATTGTCATCCGCCATTGGGCGATGACAATGTTCGGCTTGGCGGTGAATTCAACGCCGCCCTGATACCGTTTGCCAATACTGATTCGTTCGGCGGCGTCGGCCCAGCCGGCCGAAACCACCAGGATAGCTGCCACGGCGAGCGCGGCGGCCACTGCACATCTGATCTGCCCGATTCTTAAGCGCATGTTTTTGTCCTCCAGTGATGTCGTCGGCAGCACTTCACTGAAGCCGGAGCAGTATAGCAAACAAAGCGCAGGCGCGCAGATTTTTGAACAGCTTCGTTCAATTATCAAGCAGAGTATGGGACATCATCAGAATCAGAGCCCCGACCGGTCCATAATCGACAGACGGTGGCGGGGCTCCTCATAAAGCCTTCCGAATCTGCGACTATTCCATATCGAAACAACACAATTGTTCGGGAGTTAGCCCTTGAACAGGCCGATGACGTTGCCGTCCGGGTCGGCGAACATCGCGCACGCACCGATACCGGGGATCGGCGTCGGCGGTAGAACTGTCTTGCCTCCGAGCTTCTGGGCCTTGTCGAGCGAGGCTTGAAGATCGTCAACGCCCACGTAGAATGTCACCGATGGTCCCTGCCCCGGCTGGAACGGCCCGATGCCGCCGCCGATCGATTTATCGTTGGCGGGTTCGACCAGGGAATAGTCGAATCCGGGCGCGGTGTTGGTCTTCCAGCCGAAGAGCTGGGAATAGAAATCAACGGATTTGGCGCGATCCTTGACATTGATTTCGAAGTGAATTACAGGCTGAGCCATTTGTCATCTCCTCTTCGAGAGGTTAGGTGTTGCTTCAGGTTCTTTGCTATCTTGTCGTGGCCGGCACCCGACCGTACATCTGCGTCAGGAAACCGAGTATCAATCCAACCAGCGTCCCGGGGATGAGGATTTCGATCCAGTAGTGTCCGCCACTTTCGTTCGGCATGGCGGCAATAATGAATGCCAGGACGAAACCCACCAGCAGTCCGACAATGATGCCGATCTTCATGCTGCGAAACTTTCGTGCGACGAAGCCGATGATGATACCCGCGATCATGCCCTTGATCGTGGAGCCGATGACGATGCCGGCGATCGCCGGCGCGGTTTCGGGCGCCGAGAAGAGCGCCGTCAGACCATCGATGGCCCCCAAGATTGCCCCCAGAATCAGCCCGAGTACAGGTTTGGACATGTGTTACTCCTCTATTCTCTTTAGTGATTTCGTCTCTGATTCACTATTACGAAGCTGCCGCGATTCCTTTACTGGCCCAGGAACTGAAATATCAAGAATCGGATGAACATGTACCCGACGACAATCAGCACAATGACCTTGTTGCGGTTGACCCAGCGCCATATCCGCTCCAGCAGGTTCTCGCGATAGGCTTTCACAGTCTGATCGTCGAGCAAGCGGCTGATGTCGTCGCTGAGTTCGGTCACCGAGGAATAGCGCAACTCGCGATTACGCGCCATCGCCTTGCTGCAAATTGCCTCCAAAGCACGCGGCAGCTTGCGATCGAGGCTTCTCAGAGCAGGAAACTGACCGCTTACAACTTTCTCGCGAATCGTGGCCGGATCCTCGCCCGCGAATGGTGACCTGCCGACGAGCAGGAAGTAGAGCACGGCACCAAGCGAATAGATGTCGCTGCGGTGATCGATCTGATCGCGATCGCCGCGCGCCTGCTCGGGAGACATATACTCGGGAGTGCCGATGATCGTCCCTGGTGAAGTGTTCGATACGGGGACCTGCGGCTTCGCTTCCTTGGCGAAATCGGGCGAGGCAATCTCGGGCCGGTTCAGACTGATTGCGATTCCCCAGTCCATGACGAGCACCTCGCCAAAGCCGCCGATCATGATATTGGCCGGTTTCAGGTCGCGATGAACAACACCGCGTGAATGAGCAAATGCAATAGCATCGCAGAGTTTCTGATAGATCCGCAGCAGCTCGGAACGATTCTGCCCGTATCGGCGATATTGATCAAGAGTCTGCCCTTCAACGTATTTCATGGCGTAGAAGACGCGTCCGTCCGGCAACGTGCCGACATCGTGAATCGGTACGATCCCGGGATGCTCAAGCAAGGCTACGATCCTTGCCTCGTGCAACATCCGGCGCGACATCTCTCCTGATTCGTCCAGAAGCGAAACCACTTTGATGGCGACCCGCCGGTCTAATTCGCGATCCCGAGCCAGATACACGGTAGCCATGCCGCCGCTGCCGATACGCCTGCCCAGCTCATACCTGGTGCCTGACAGGTCGGGCTCATCGAGGGCGCGCCGGAGTCGCTCGAGATGGTCGTCCGAAAGGTGTTTCATTCGATGCTGATCCCCAGGATCGCGCGGACTTCCTCGCGGTACTCGTCTTCACTTGCGGTCAATTCGCGAATTTCGGCCAGGACGTTACGGCGAAATTCCCGACGCATCGCCGCCAGATAATTCGTGACCGTCTCGACGGTGACACCATGTCTGCTCGCCAGGTCTTGATAAGACGGCGGCTCGGGACAATCCGTTGCCCCTAAGTCATAGCTTTGAAACATCGCGAAAGCCACCGACTTCCCCGCCGCGTCGCACTGCGCCTTGAGCCTGTCAACACAGCGAGCGAACAAGCTGCGAATCCACTCTTGTTCAAATAGCATCTCCGGGTTCATTGTATTTGGCGAGTTCTGTGAGATTACCTCATGTTCGACGAAGGCAAAATCGAGCGAGAGATGCTCGACAGTTCCCCCGCGCTTCTGCGCGGCAGCCGCCTCGATTTGCTTGCTGACAAACCGATCGAGGCAAACGCGCAGGAAGGTGCGAAAACGCGCCTTAGCGGGATCGAATGAGGCCAAAAACTCACCCTCCAATGCTGAGAGAAAAAAACCCTGCGTAAGATCCTCAGCTTCCTGAGCCCCCTTGTGCCAGCGCAGGCGCAGGTACTTGTAAACCGGCGCCCAGTAGATGCTGATGACGCGATCCATGGCGAGCCGCCGTTGGTTGCCGTCACCCGTCTTCAGTGCTTGAATTGCAGAATGACGTGTACGAGGAAAGCCCCCGACATGAGCATGTCTGTCTTCTGAAGCCAACGAGTTCCTGACGATTGAGCCATTTCCGGCAGCCGGACTGCCGCTGTTGTGAGCTTTAAGACTACACGTGAACGCTCAATGTATACGCAGCCGGGCCATGTTTGTCAATCGCTCGATGCGAATGATCAGGCCAAGCGGATAACCATCAGGCGGATTTCGGTCATGTCCTCGATCGCCCAGCGAATACCTTCGCGGCCGAGTCCGCTTTCCTTGACACCGCCGTAAGGCATATGATCCACACGCCAGGAGGGGACATCGCCGATGACGACCCCGCCGACTTGCAGAGTATCCCAGGCCTTGTGAGCTTTGTGGAGGTCGCGGGTGAAAACACCGGCTTGCAGACCATATCTGGTGTCGTTGGCTTCAGCAAGCGCCTGATCAAAGTCAGAGAACTTCGAGAGGATAGCCACCGGCCCGAAAACCTCGTGGGTACAGATTGTCTGGTTGCGGGGCACGTCTTCGAGCAAGGTGGCTTCTACGACCACGCCGCAGCGCCGACCGCCACAGAGCAGTTTTCCACCGGCAGCGACCGCTGAGTTGACCCAACTTTCAATTCGAATGGCGTCCGCCTCGGAAATCACTGGACCAATGAATGTGTCTTCAGCGGCTGGATTTCCTGACTTTAGTTGGCTGGTGGCCTTCACCAGAGCTTTCTTGAAGGCCTCATAAATGCGTTCGTGCACGATGATCCGCTGGACGCTGATGCAGCTCTGACCGGACTGGTAGAAGGCGCCAAAGACGATGCGAGCGACCGCGTCGGCGATATCGGCGTCCTCGTCAACGATGCATGCCGCATTACCACCCAGTTCCAGCACGATCTTCTTGTGTCCGCAGCGCGCCTTCAAGTCCCAGCCGACCGCCGGAGAACCTGTAAATGACAGCAGCTTCAAGCGCGGATCGGTGACGATTTGGTCAGCCGTTTCGCGGCGGCACGGCAGAATCGAGAACGCCCCCGGGGGCAAATCGGTCTCAGCGAGAATTTCACCGATGATTAACGCACCGATCGGCGTATAGGAGGCGGGTTTCAGCACAAACGGGCACCCGGACGCGATCGCCGGGGCGATCTTGTGAGCGACGAGATTTAGCGGGAAATTAAACGGCGAGATCAAGGCACACGCGCCGACGGGCACCCTCTTCCACATCCCGACGTATCCTTTTGCTCGAGGTGAGATATCCAGTGGCAAGACCTCGCCGGTGATCCGGGTTGTCTCCTCTGCGGCGATGCGAAACGTATCGATTAAGCGGGTCACCTCGCCCCGTGCATCGCGAATCGGCTTTCCGGCTTCGTGACAGAGAACGTCAGCGAGTTCGTCAGAGCGCTGTTGAAAGCGCGCAATGCAGTGCGCAAGAATCGCCTGGCGTTGATACGCCGGCATTTGTCGCATCGGTTCCTCAGCTGCCACGGCCAGGTCGATGGCGTGGTCAACGGTCTTGCCGTCAGCTAACGCGACCTGAGCGATGCGTTCACCGGAGAACTTGTCAAAGACATCGAGGTCGGCATTAGCCTCGACTGGTCGGTTGCCGAGCCAAAGCGGATATGTCGTTGTTTTCACTTCCCACTCCTCCTCAATTTCACTCACTTAGTTTAGTGCTGCGATGAGCGAATTTCAATCGTTGAATTGGATCGGCGTGGGGCTTGACCCGTGTTGCCGTTATGCCTATCATGAGTCGCCTGATGAGTGCGGCTAACCTCAACCCCGATTCACCACGACTTCCCGGCGTGTCAGTCCTTCTTGCCGTCCGGAACGAAGCCGAACATCTCGATGAATGTCTCAATTCCATTGTCACTCTTGACTACCCTAACGAATTGTTGGAGATCATTGTCGTGGACGGTCAATCGACCGACGGCACGATCGAAAAGCTCAAGGCATGGCGCCAGCGGGAAAGCCGTCTGCGCGTCTACGATAATCCTCAGCGTCTGACCGCCGCGGGCATGAACATCGCCCTCGCCCATGCCAGCCACGATCTTTGCCTCTGGACTTCTGGTCATGCCTTGCTCGGACCAAATCACCTTCGCGACGCCATTGAGACTCTCGAATCAACGGGGGCGGCAGCCGTCGGAGGGGTGTTGCGGACCGAGGGGACCACGACGATCGGTAGGATTAATGCGGCCGTTTTGTCTCATCGTTTTGGCGTTGGCAATGCGCCGCATCGGGTTGCCACGAAGTCGGGCTGGACGCCGACGGTTACCATGGCACTCTACAAGAAATCGGCGATTGTCGAGGCCGGTGGTTTCAACGAGAGCTTGCCGCGTAATCAAGATAACGACCTTCACGAGCGCTTGAACCGACTTGGCCACCTCTCCTATCTTGATGTCAGAATCCAGCCGGTCTATCTCTGCCGAAATACACTCACTGGCCTGTTGCGACAGGCCTGGAAGAATGGCTACTGGAACATCATGATGACCAGGATGGGGCACGGGGGGCTCTCGATCCGGCACTTCGTACCTCTGGTTTTTGCTGGATCCGTGCTCCTCACGGCACTCGCGGGACTTGCAGTGCCGAGTCTCCTCTATCTGGCGGTCTTGATCGTCGCAACGCACTTGCTCTGTGCAATTGCGTTTTCGATCATCGCGGCCATCCAACGGAAGCTCTGGTGGCAGTGGCTGGCGCTGCCGCTGTGGTTCACGCTGCTTCACTGGAGCTACGGCTTGGCCTCCTGGCGGGCTCTGGTGGATCGGAAGCCAGGGCATTGAACGTTTTCTCGATGAAAAGCTTCGATCTTTCCACCCAATTCGATATATTCGTCCGCTACACTTCATGATTGATGCACGAATAGGAATCTGATGAGTCAACCTGCCAAGAATCGTAATCTGCTGGAAAAGTCTTTGAACCTGTTCGCCGAAGTCCGCACCGGCGAAGCCGGTAATACCATGCTCCTCACGCTGAGCATCTTTCTCATCCTTACTTCCTACTACATTGCCAAGGTCGTGCGCGAACCTTTGATTCTGGCTGGCGGTGGCGCGGAACTCAAGGCATACTCGTCCGGCCTGCAGGCAGTGACACTGATTCTGTTTATCGGCGCCTACTCGCGGCTTGTGGCCAGCTTGAACAGACGCAAACTGCTCAACTACGTCACCCTCTTCTTTGTCGCGGGGTTCGCAACATTCTACCTGCTGGGTACGGCCGAGATTCCCTACCTGGGCGTCGTGTATTTCGTCTGGATCGGCATCTTCAGTCTGACAATCATCGCGCAATTCTGGTCGTTCGCCAACGATGTTCACACGCCCGACGAGGGCAAGCGGCTATTTGCGATTATTGCCTTTGGCGGTTCGCTCGGCGCCGTTGTTGGCGCCAAGATGGCGGACTTATTGATCGATGTCATCGGTATCTATCAGCTTCTGCTGGTGGCAGGAGCGTTGCTGTTCGTCAGCCTGATGCTGGTCAACTATGTCGAATCGCGGAAGTCAACGAACCGGCGCCCACACGCCGCATCGCCTGCGAGCACTGCTGCCGAATCGATCAGCCGATCGGGAGCCTTTCGCGTCGTGATGCAAAACAGGTATTTGCTGCTCATCGCCTTGCTCATCTTGTTAACCAACTGGGTCAACACCACCGGGGAATATATTCTCAGCAATGTCGTGAGTCACGCCGCCCAGGACGCCTCGACAGCCGGCTTGGATGCGACTGCTGCCAGGGCCGCCGAAAAGGTCTTTATCGGGAAATTCTACGCTGATTTCTTCTTCTGGGTCAATGTTGTCGGGCTCATCGCGCAATTGTTCTTTGTGTCGCGACTCATCAAGTGGTTCGGTATTCGCACCGCCATCATGGTGCTGCCGGTGATCGCCCTCGGTGGCTATCTTCTGATTGCCGCGGTTCCGATACTGGGCCTGATTCGAATCGCCAAGACCGCCGAAAATGCCACCGACTACTCGCTGAACAATACAGCGCGACAGATGCTCTTCTTGCCGACAACCCGCGAAGAGAAATACAAAGCCAAGGTCGCCATCGACTCATTCTTCGTGCGCTTCGGCGATGTTTTGTCTGCCGGTGTGGTTTTTGCCGGAGTGAACTGGCTGGCGTTTGGCCTCAAGCAGTTTGCCATCGTCAACATCGTGCTGGTAGCCGCCTGGCTGGTATTGGCTTTCCTGATTGGACGCGAGAATCGACGGCTGATGGCTGCCACTTCGGACTAACCCAGCAATTTTGCGGCATCTTCGTACGGGGTGAAACCCGGCGGGCGCCGGTCTCCCATCGTATTCGGTTTGTGGAACTCGGGGCTGTCCTTGATGATTTTCAACAATTTTTCGCGCTCGCTGGGTTTCGCCAGGTGCGCGATACCGACGGCGCGCTCGCCCAGGCTGAGTTTGCGCGGATCAAGCGCGCCGTACTCCGTCACGATGATCACCTTGTCAACCGGCGTCGCCGTGGTGGTGATTCCGGCCGGGCAGCGGTCGACGATCTTTGAAATACCGTTGCTCGTTTGTGATTTTAAGGCAATGATCGCAACGCCGCCTTCCGAATACTGCGAGCCGCGGATGAAATCACTCTGTCCGCCGACGCCGGAATAAATGTGACGCGCGTCCAGCGAGTCCGCCCAGATGTTGCCGTGCAAGTCGACTCCGATCGCCGAGTTGATCGAGACCATCTTGGGCTGTTCGGAAATCTTGAAGACGCTGTTGGTGTAGTTGGAGGGGCGACTCTGGACGGCGCTGTTGTAGCTGAGCCAGTCGTAGCCGGCCTGATCCTCGGAGAGAAATATCGAAGCTACGGAAAAGTTGAGGTGTTTCTTCCAACGATTAGTAACAACACCCTTCTTCACAAGCTTGGCCATGGCATCGGCGAACAACTCGGTGTGGATCGCGAGATCCTTGACGCCTTTCTTGAGGATCGCTTCGGTGACGGCCTCTGGGACTTCGCCGATCCCATATTGCAGTGAAGACCCGGGCGTACTGCCAGTGCCGTCCTCGATGTACAGACCCGCAATGATCTCCCCGATACGCGTCGCGACCGAGTCGGGTTCCGGGATCGGTGATGACGGCAGCGGGTAGTTGACATCAAGCAGGTAGTCGATCGAGGATTCTGCGATCGTAGTTCCGAGGACGAAAGGCATGTGCTCATTCCGTTCGGCAATGACGATGCCACCGTTGTGATTGCACGTATGAACGGCTTCGAGGACTCCCTCGACGGTACTGCCGAGGCTGTAATTCCCGCCGCGATCAGGACCACTCACCGAGAGGAAGACAACGTTTGGTTTGATTGCGCTGGCAATGTAGCGCGGAATTTCTGAAAGGTGCAGCGGGTGGTAAAACGCCCAGCCGCGATTAACAGCCTCCCGCGTAATGTGGCTGTTAAAAATGATCCGGTAAGTAACTCGACTACAAGCCTCCTCAGTAAATGCGACTCGAAGCCGGTCACCGAGCAAGAGCACGCCATAAAGATCGATATCTTTGATCCCGGTTTCGAGTCCGAGGTGCTCGATCAACGACTGCGGTGTTGCGGCATTGCCAGAGGTGTAAATGACGCTTCCGGGCTGGATCAAGAGCGGGTTTACGACATCAGCAGCGGAAGAAACCCTAATCATGGCAACAACATATGCGAAATCGTCTGCTAATTCAATCGTTTATTGAGTTATCGACATTTACGGTATTCAATTGAATCGCAACCACTCCGGCGCGTTGGCCGCTTCCAAGTCGATGTGGTGCATCAATAAAGGGGCATTACATTTTGGACGAACTCGGCATTTTCGATACCGAATACGCTTGGCCGATCTTAAGGTCTTCGTGCAGAATGTGATCCACCAGCCAGTGACGGAGGAATTCAAAGAGCTTCATAGGATCAAGGTCTTTCCCGGACTTCAATTCAAGCAGGATTTCCACGATTTGTTTGGTCATCTCGCGGTGGAGTCGACAATGCTCGACGCGATCGGCAAAATCCATCTCGGCCATGAGTTGTTCCTCGGTCCGAAAATGGACCTTGGTGTACTCGACGAGTTCTTTGAGCACGTGTCCCAACTTCGCGACTTGTTTCGGGTCCGAAAGAATGCGCTGAACATCCGCAATCAGCGCCACCAGCTTCTTGTGCTGCTCGTCTAGGACCGGAACGCCAACACCAAAAGCGCTACGCCATTGAATGATCGTCGCCATTTTACTCCTTACCAACTCCGTGGATGTTCAAGAACTCTATGATAAGAATATCGGCATGGAGGCATGGATGTTGACCCCGGCGTTCAACAACAGGATTTCTTAGGTATCGATTCGCCCGAACGCCTTTTTCGCCTCGCGCCGCACCAGAGGACGCGAGTGGGTGAGTAAGCGATTTATCTTGAGCCCGGGGGCCGCACCTGCAATGCGCTATCTTCTTTCGATAGACTCAATTGCTTTGGTTGCCCACGATCCCAGGATCGGAGAGTCATCGCTACTCGAGACAATCGTGGCGAATATGGTGAGATCAGGCCACACCAAATACGAGTTGAGCCAGTGCCGGCCGTTATTCTCCTCAAAGATCACTCCAGCAGAATCTGGTGAACGCACTCGCAGCCTTACTTCTGCCCTCAACGCAAATCCTTCTCGATTCAGGCGCTTCTCGAGGCGTTCGGCAGCTAATAGCTGCTTTCCAGTCATAAGCTTGTAGCTTGACAACTGCAAGATTGGCTCTGCTTCATTGAACCAATAACTCTATACGGGAGGATCCACATCTTCCTTCAGACCTTCAGGAAGTTCTATGGAATAGCTGTCGGTTACCGCGATTCTCATTGACGTGACCTCACCGTTCGGCAGTTCCTAAACTTCCGCAGAGACTCAGCCAATGAACTTCTCGCCCTTAGATTAAGATCTGACATTCGACGATTGAACGAGCAACAACTGAGTGCAAGCTCTTATGTCAATCGATGCCTTTCAAGTACTCTTTTTCGACGAGATCATAGTCAGCCATTAACTTCTCAGCGTCAACCGGGGTCTTATCCTTTCTCAGTCGGGCAACGCAGCGTAAAAGTGCCTCTCGCACACCGTTCGCAAGATGCATTCGAATCTCCTCCTTCGTTTTCTCTTTCCAGTGATCTCGCGGCACGAAAATATCAATCGTAATGTAACGCTCCTTGAAGCTGCGCCGAAGATAGGCGCAACCTTCAATATTCCACTGGGTGATCTGCCCATCAAACCTGAGAATCAACGCGAATTCATCAACGTCTGGGCTGTATGGGCCTTTGCATCTTTCTCTCAACAGGCGCCGTAGACTGTCGTGAGGATCATTGATTACATCCTCAGTGTCAGCTTCACCAACTTGTGCAGCCAGCGTAATTGTATCAGTGTTCATCAAATCGCCATTACTTTTCTTCCTTGGTCTTTCCTGCCCACGGCTCATGATTCTCGGGGCCGGGGTTTTTCTCAACCATTTCTCTTTCTTTTTTGAGCATCTCTCTTCGCGGGCCGGATTCCACTTCGTCCAGTCGGCCGCCTGCCATCTGCTTCTTGGAGTAACGAGTTTTCACGCTCTGTGTCACACCGGTCTTCTGGTAGTTCCCAGCCTTGTCGTACTTCTGGTAAAGGGAAGCGGGTTGGTCGCCGGCAGTGTTGCCGTGCGGCTTCGCTTCCTCGGAACCTCCTGCTGAAACCCGGCCTTTCTGCATCATGAGGTTCCAGGAGCCGTTGGTCGCGTTCATCGCGCCGTGAAGCTGTAAGAAAGCTCCAACTCGTGAAGCGGGAACCGCTGCTACGCCACCACCAGCTAAGGCGGCACCGGTAGATGCAGACGAAATCGCTTGACCGGCATTGTATTCGACAATCCCCACGCCGATGCTCGTCAGGTCACCACCCATCTGACCTTGATTATAGTCGCTGGCGTCGGTCGGAGTGTAACTATCGCGCAGATTGAGACCAGTGGCATTGTCGAGCAGCGCCACTGAAACTCCGACGACACGATCCAAGAAAGTCCTCCCATCCGGATCCACATTCTTCAGCGGATTGTTCGCACAATACGCATACGGACTCAGACCGGGGTACTTACCCGCCGCCGGGTCGAGCGCCAGGAAACGACCAACAGTGCCAGCGAGCCTAGCGCTCAGCGTCAGGAGTTATCAACTCGAGTTCTAAGGTGCTGCTAGCAAGGCATCTTCAGCGCTCCTCTTGCCCACTCGCGAAGAACGATTGAGGCATCAAAACTCACACAGGCGATGTTCTCACCAGCAAGGGTACGTAATCTGCTGAGTGCCAGTTGCTCATGTGTAGGCAGTAAAAGAGTAGCTGCCCAACAACGCACGGATGCGTTCTCGTGATCCAGAATTTTGACTAGTTGGCCACGCTCCCCCTGCCTAGTTAGCGATCGCACCGCCCTGGACAATCCCACGAAGCTTTGATTAGCCAGTTCATGATCTCCAGCCAAGCTAGCTTCTCCGTGTGCAATGGCATATGAGATGAATTTCTCCAACAGCTCTACTGATCTTACTGATTTCATTGTCATACACACTTCAGAGCCGACTGAATGATCTGTTGATTGCGAGCTCGTGTCATTACTCAAACTGGGAGCAACACTGCTACCAGAGGACGGATCGCAGATAGTCCATACCTTTTTCCATGTTTGAACTCATTCTTTCCAATGCGTCCATCGCTTGGGATTCTTGTTCGAGCAGATTCAGGCCAAATTGCATTTGTTCGTCCCAGCTCTTTCCCTTCAGCCAATCTCGAACGGTCTTGCCTTCTGAGTATGGCCTCACTGACGAGTAGATATTGTTGATGCGATAATGCAAGTCCTTTCGGACCGGAACGAGATTGCTCGTACTGTGCACCAACTCCGCTGGAAATTCTCCGATCCTGCATTGTTCGACGATATGATGCCATTCATAACCTGCTGGAGCCTGCCCCATTGCTTTCTTGAATGCACACGGAATGTCTTGAAGCCGCGAACAGCAGACTTTGCTCCTATCCCTAGCGCCTTCCCTGCTCCAACGCCCGCGTCGATGCCTCTCCTGAACCACCCAGACGATGGTGCGATAGGTAGGATCGCGGCAATATCGAGTGCTGCCCAGCCTGCATTTTGAAATGTGGGCTCCTCGATGAAGTCCTTCACACTCCATGCCGCGAATCCGATGTCCAGCACGTCCCATGCAGAATTGACAAATGCCCCATCCGGATCCACATTCTTCAGCGGATTGTTCGCACAATACGCGT
>CAZOYE010000003.1:0-260027 GCA_964584025.1 uncultured Ignavibacteria bacterium | reverse complement strand
CCACGATAAAATACGACTCAGGACCGTCAACCAAAACTTGTGGGACAGCCTCTTCCTGTCTGCCACCTTGCGACACCCCTGCACTCCTGTAGTTCCGACTTCAGTCGGACTTCCCCCGGTGCCCCACCGCTTGCGGTGGGAAGACCCATCCGTAGAGCAGGTCTCTGATCAGACCCTCTCCGACGTCATCAGAAGTCATACCCCAGATTCAGGTAGATATTCGCGTCGGTGCGATCCGCGCCGCCGTACGATACCGAAAGCGGCCCCAGCGGCGTGTCCAGCGACAACGTGGCGCCGAAACCGTGGCGAAGCTGGCTGAAACGAACATCTTCGAGGCTGGAGAAGACGTCGCCAAAGTCGTAGCGTCCGGAAAGATAAAAAGAATATACCGGTCCCACTCGCAATTCGAGATTGGTCAGGAAATACTTGTCGCCGGCCAGCTGGTCCGTCTCATAGCCGTAGAAACTGCGCGTTCCCCCGAGATAGAAGCGATCGTAGACCGGGAGCGGGTCCTGCGACAACCCGATCGCGGCCTTTGGATGCATCACAATCCGCGATCCCAGCGCCTGGAACACCTCGATGGAGGCTTCCAATTTGCGAAAGACTTCGTCGGCGCCCAGCACGTCGCTGGCGATCTCCGCCGCCGCCTCGATGGCTTGTCCCTTCGTCGGAAACGTGAAGCGATCCTTGGTATCATATTGCAGGCTCGCGATCAATGAGGCGACGCGCCGTTCCTGCACGGGCCCCCCGGATGGATTCGTGTAGCGAATCTGCTCGTAGCGCGCGCTTGCCTCAACCAGGCCCAGCCGAAACAACTGCTGGCCCAACCCCAGCCGCGTGCCCCAGCGTTTGTCGGTGCGATGGCTGATCCGATTGTCGCCCGCAAACTGCCCGATTTTGTCGTTGGAGTAATATCCCTGGATGCGGTAAGTGACAAACGTCCGAAAGATTCGATCCGCGCGCAACTGCAACTGGTAGAGCTTGCGGCGCTCCGAAAATCGCGCGTAGCCGGAAATCTCATGCCCGGTGCTGAAAAGATTCGTGTAGCCCCATTTGACGTATGCTTCCGGGTGAAAGTCCTCGTGATAGCGCGCACCCAGTCGCGCAAAAGTGAATTTGTTTTCCTTCACGATGATCGTGACCTTCACTCCCCCCGCCTGTTCTTGCAGACGCAGATTCACGTTGTCGTAAAGACCGGAACTGTAGATCTCCTGCACTCCCTTGAGCGCCAAATCGTTGTTGTAGAAATCCCCGGGCTTGAGCGGGAAGTAGCTCGACACCACCCACCAGCGCGTTCGCAGATTGCCCTCGACGGCAACCTCGGTTATCTGACCCTCCTCGATAACAATCGTTAACGAGTTGTCAACAGAGTCAAGCCACGCGCCGCGCACCTGCGCCAGATCGTATCCCTTGCGCCCATAGAAAGCGAGCAGGGAATCATAGACCGCCTGTACACTCAGTAGATCGCTGATCTCCTGGCGAAGATCGCAACAAACCTCCCGCAGCAGGGAGTCGCTGAAAAGGCGATTGCCTTCAAAATTCACTCTTGTGATTGTCGGGAATGGGTCGACATGGACGGTGATCGCTGAATCTGAAGCGGCATCAAGCGTCCAGCGAACCGCCGCGTAACGCCCGCTCTGGAATAAGCCGTAGAGCCGCTCCCGCAATTCGCCCTGATCGATCGGACTCCCCGCTTTCACCCCGAGCCGTTCTTCAATCGCTTGATCGCGTTTCCCTCGATTCAGCACTTGAAGCTTCGCGTTCAACGGACTTCGCGACGTTGCCCCAAATCGCGCGAGCGTGGCCAGCAGCGAATCATGCAGCGCCCACGTCGAGGCATGGCCGCTCTCGATCGCCTGCCCGTTATTCCGAAAATCTGTCGCCTTTAGTCCGGCCAGATCGGGAGTGATAACGAAGTCCGCTTTGCCCAGGAGTTGCTCCCGCGCGGCTGCGGAAAGTATCGTCGTTGTCTGATTCGCGATATCCACCGGATCAGCTATCTCGCGCTTGGCCAGCAGATCTGAAGTTGTGTTCACGGCGATGACAAAATCCGCCCCGATCTCTTTTGCGGCGGCAGTCGGAATCGGTTCGATCAGCCCGCCGTCCATCAGGAGTTGCTCCCCACGCTCCAGCGGCGTGAAGGCCAGCGGTACACCCATGGTCGCTCGCAGCGCCTCGACCAGCGAACCGCTCGTGAACAAGATCCTCTCCCCGCTGACGAGGTCGGTTGAAACAATGGCCAACCGCCGGTCAAGATTGGCGAAGTCGCCCCCAGAGAAGTAGCCGGTTGTTTGCGTGAGATCGCTCAGCACATTTAAGAGCTTCTGGCCGGTGCTCAGCGCCGTCGGAATCTGCGGACTCCACCGGTCAAATCGAACCGAGAGAAGCGCCCCCTCGGTTTCGGCGCGCCTGGTGAACAATTGCGTCGAGCGTCGTGGTCGATCAGAGAAAAAACTCCCCCAATCGATCCGGGAGGCCTCACGCTCGATTTCTGCAGGCGTCATTCCGGAGGCGTAAAGCCCGGCGACGATCCCGCCCATCGAAGTCCCGGCAACGACGTCGACCTCGATCCCCATCTCCTCAAACGCCCGCAAGACACCGATATGCGCAAATCCGCGGGCGCCGCCTCCCGACAAAGCAACCCCGATGCGAAAACCGCGCACGTTCTGGTTCAGCGCCCGTCGCAGAGCGCGCGGCGAAAGATCTTCCGGCGCAATCGCGAAACTGCCGGCCATACTGGCCTGCGCCGCTGCCCACAAACACGACACGGAAAGGAAGAATATCAACAGCCCTTGACGAAACACAGTCGGAAGTAATCGCAATAGCGGGATTACGGCAAGCGCATTTCGTTTGACGCATGTCCAACGGTACTCTATCATGTCAGGGTGTTCGAACTTACCACAGCTCGTTTGAAAGAGATTCGGGCGATCCATTCGCCCCACTTGCGCAAGAAAAGCACGAAAATGCTGATTGAAGGAGCGCGGACCATCGCGACCATGCTCCAATCTGGAATCACTCCCGATTTCTTGGTCGTCTGTCCGGCTCTACTCACCAAGCCGGGAAGAAGCTTCATAGACTCTTTGCCCAAAGCGGCCGAGGTCTTCACCTGCGGCGCCTCAAAGTTCAGGGAAGTCAGCGAAACCGAACACTCACAGGGAATTCTCGCCATCGCCGACCGGAGCGCCCTCCCCGATGGGGAAGCCTTCTGGTCAAGGGCCAGGCTAATCGTGTACCTCGATCGGCTCTCCGATCCGGGCAATCTCGGTACCATCCTCCGCACCGCCGCGGCCTTCAATGTCGATATTGTCGCCCTTTCGCCTGGTTCGGCAGAAATAACTAATCCAAAAGTCCTTCGTGCTTCCGCCGGTGCCGTGTTCTTGCAGCCGACAATTTGCGGCCTCAGCCCGGAAACTTTGATTGCGAAATTGAAGTCCAACAATATAGCATTGTATGGTGCCGACGCGAATGCCGCCCAGACCCTCGATCGACTCAATCTGGCACAACGTGTTTGCGTCGCCATTGGCTCTGAAGCCAGCGGGCTAAGCCCAACAGTGCGAGAGGCTTGCAACGAACTGTACGCCGTCAGAATTTCCAGCCGGGTCGAATCGCTCAATGCAGCCATTGCCTCGGCAATCTCCATCAGCCGGCTGGCCGAGAGATTGAAGACAGTATGAAACAGAGAGACTCTCACTATCGTACGGTAAAAAAGGCTATGATCCGAACTTCAGTCCTGCTCTTGAGCGTGGGCCTCTTGGCCGTGCCGTCCGCCGATGCCGAAAAGCTGACCAAGGTGCGCCCCGATCGCTATGAAGGCGAACCCATCGTCAAGACCTTCGGCGTTGCCGGGACCGAGAATCTGTCTTTTACTTCTTCCTCCTACCTGCACGGCTCCCTGACTGTCCGCGCCACGGATCGCCGCGACGTTCGTGTTTCCATCAAATCGCAGTTCAAAGCCGGTTCGCTTCAGGAAGCGGAGGAATTCTCTGATTATCTTTCGGTCTCATTTGAAGACCTCGAAAACGAATTTTCGATTTCCGCCGAAACCCGGTCGGCTCCGCCTTGGCGCGGATCTGACGCATCCGCGGGTGTCGAGGTGATCATCGAAGCCCCGGAAACGGCCAACCTGAAAATCTTCGCGCGCACTTCAATGTTTTCCATCGATATCGACGGCCCCTTTGCGGCAGTAGATTTGAATAGCACGTTCGGCGATATCACGGTGCGCGAGGTCAGCAATAAGGTCAATGTCAATTGCGACAATGGCGCCGTCACTGTGACAAATTGCTCGGGTCCGACTAAGGTCACGACCTCGAACCGTCCGATTGTCTTAAGAAACATCGATGCCCAGCTCGGCACGATCCGCTTGCGTAATGAAAATGGACGTATCGATATCGACTCGGTTCGCGGGGAAATCGACGCCCGCACCGAATTTGCCCAAATCACCGCTTCGGCCATCAGGCTGGAATCCAGCCGCTCGACGCTCTCCACCGACAACGCCAATATCCGCCTCGATCTCGAGGCCGTCTCCGGCGACCTGGTCCTGCGCAACGAAAACGGCAATATCGATCTGACCATCCCGACCACTGCCTCTGTTGGCCTGTTCCTCCACGTCGAAGAAGGCGGACGGATCTATACCAGCAATCTCCCGATCGCCGTCGACCGCGTCAGCCGGACCGCCCTGCAGGGCCGTATCGGTAGCGGACAAAACAAAATCGAGGTTGACTTGACCGGAGTCGGTACGATAACTTTAGAGGGCATGGATATAAACCGTCTCTCGAACCGCTAAACCTGCCTGTCTCACGGACCGGGAAAGGCCCAACTTGTTTCGCCTGATCGCCATCTCACTCTTTATCCTGGGCTGCCTCGCGTCACCTGTTGTTGCCGCCTATCTGCCGCTCTCGCTGACAATCCCGTTCCCCGACGTGCCCGGTGCGGCAACCTCCGGGGTTGAATCGGTCATCCTCAACCCATCGGCTCTCTATCTGAATCGCGCCCTCGCTCTCAACTATTATCGCAGCTTCGGCAAGGATGACTTTGACGGCGACGACGCCGTCCTGATTTCCGGATACGGATTCGGATTCGGCTACCAGCGTTTCAATCTCGATCTGCCAAGCACGGTCTCCCGTTATGACTTTGCCATCGCCAGCCGCGTCGTGCAAAACCTCTACAGCGGTCTGAGCTACACGTACTACAAAAGCGACAATCACCCCATCGACAAGACTCATTCGTGGAATGCTTCTCTGCTCTTTCACCTCAATCGCCAGGTCGCCTTGGCCGCGCAAGCCCGCAACTTCAACAAACAGAAATTCGCAGGCCAGGAGACCTCAATCGCCTACCTGCTCGGCATGGCTTACCGCCCCTTCGGCGAGCGCTGGACTTTGGGCGGAGATGTCCAGCTTCATGGCAGCCAGCGCCTCGCTGACGCGTCCTGGCGCCTGACTACGCGATTCAAATGGCGCCCCGGCCTGGTTGTCTTCGGCGGTATCGATAACGAAGGATTCTTCGGCGCCGGAATCGAACTGCATTTTGGCAGCGTTATCGGCGGCGGCGAGAGCTTCTTCGATGACGACGCAAAGTATACTCGCTCGACCGTGTTCGCCGGCATCTCGGGAGCCGAGCGCGACCAGATGATTCGTCATACCAAATCCGTGCTGCACGTCGACATCAGCGGTGAGATCCCCGAAGAAATCGAGAAACCCTGGCTCTTCGGCAAAGTCCCGCCGACGCTGTACCAGCGCCTGCAGAAAATCCGCCAGGCGGGACGCGACCCGCAAATCCGCGGCCTCCTGCTGACCGTGCGCAACCCCCGGATCGGCTGGGGCCGCCTTTGCGATTTGCGCGCAGCCATCAAGGAATTCCGCACCCAGGGAAAACCTGTGATAGCCTACCTGGGCACCGGCGTCGGCAATGGCGGCTATTATCTCGCTACCGCGGCGGACAAAGTCTTCATGCTCCCGGTCGATGCGCTCAATCTCACCGGCCTGCGGGCGGAGGTGCAATTCTACACCGGCCTGATGGAAAAACTGGGAATCGAGGCGGAAGTCGAAAAGTCCGGCAAGTACAAGAACGCCCCCGATGTCTTTACCGACACCACGATGAGTCCCTACTATCGCGAGTCGCTCACTGCTCTTCTGGACGATCTCTACGAACAGACTGTCAATGACATCGCTGCTGATCGCAACCTCGACGCGGCAAGACTCAAGCAGCTTATCGATCAGGGACCCTTTACCTCGCCGCAAGCTGAATCCCTGCGTTTGATCGACGGCCGTTTCTATGGGCACGAACTCGAGGACAAACTTGGCGAGTTGTTCGGCAATTTCTACAACGTGGCGAATTCCGCCAAGTACCGCAAGCGCGAACAATTTCGCGAACGCTTCGCCGAGCCCCCGCAAATCGCCCTGATCGCCATCGAGGGCGGGATTACCCGCGGCGCTTCCGGTTACGACTACCTCGAAGGGAATACCGCCGGCTCGTCGACCATTACCGGAGCCATCCGCGCGGCGCGAAGCAATCCGCAGGTGAAAGCGATTGTCATGCGTTTGAACACCCCGGGTGGCGATGCCATCGCGTCCGATCTGATCTGGGCCGAACTGGCGAAGGCTAAGGAAGAGAAACCGGTTATCGTCTCGATGTCGGATGTCTGCGCTTCGGGCGGCTACTACATTGCCGCGGCCTCCGATCGCATCCTGCTCGAGCCGCACACCGTCACCGGATCAATCGGCGTCTATGCCGGCAAGCCCAACCTCGCCGGACTCTACGACAAACTCGGTGTGCGCACCGAAACGATCACCCGCGGCCGGCATGCGACTTTCCATTCAATGACCCAGGCTTATAGCGGCGAAGAAAGATCGATCCTGCGCCGGCACGTGACGGACATGTATTCGCGCTTCCTCGATATCGTGGCCGAGGGGCGTCAGCTTTCCTCGGACTCCGTTCATGCGGTGGCCCAGGGACGGGTTTGGTCGGGAAGCCGCGCCATCGCGCTCGGCCTCGCCGATACCGTCGGAACCGTGCTGGACGCCATCGACCTGGCACGTGAGCGGGCACAAATCGAAGACGATTATTACAGTGTGCTTGAATGGCCGCAGCGCCGCATCGTGCCGCGTCTTTCTCAGCTGGCCGTCAGCGCAGCCAGCTCGTTGCTTGGCGCCGATGCTCGATCCCTTGGCACCCTGTTCGAACCGCTCGCCGAGGTTGGCGCCGATGCAAACCTACGCATGCGATTACCGTATAATCTCACGATTCAGTAGCGCAAGCCGCTGGAGCCGATTTAGAGAAGATAGATTGAGTGAATTTCCATTTCTTGGAGGAACCATGAAGAGAGTCTTGCTGGCAGCGATCGCTGTCCTCCTGCTTGCCGGGTCACTTGCAGCGATGCAGGAATGGCCGGTGCAAAAGCACATGCTGAAAAACGGGCTGACAATTCTGACGCTGGAAGACAAATCCACCCCGGCGGTCAGCTTCCATGTCTGGTATCACGTCGGATCGAAAAACGAACGTCCGGGCATCACCGGTATCTCGCATCTCTTTGAGCACATGATGTTCAAAGGCAGCAAGAACTTCGCCGACAAAGAGCACGATCGCCTGGTGCAGATGAATGGCGGCCTGATCAACGCCTACACGACCACCGACATGACCGTCTATCATCAGGAAATCGGCAAGGACCAGCTCGAACTGGTGGCGCGGCTCGAAGCCGATCGCATGCAATACCTGACAATCACCGACAAGCAGCTCGCCTCCGAGCGCCAGGTCGTGCTGGAAGAACGCAACGAGCGTATTGATAACTCTCCTTTTGGTGATGTTCTCGAACAGCTCATGGGGAATATCTTCCTCGCGCACCCCTACAGCTGGATGACCATCGGCTGGCGCAAAGACGTCGAGAATATCACGCTGCAGAATTGCCTCGACTATTACGGCACCTACTACAATCCGGCCAACGCGACGGTCGTGCTTGTCGGCGATTTCGATACTCCGACTGCAGTCAAACTGATCGATAAGTACTTCGGCAAGATTCCGGCCAACACCAACATCCCGCGCCCGATCTACAACGAACCGCAGCAACGCGGCGAGCGCCGGGTCAACTACCACAAGACTTCGCAGTTACCGATCTTTATCGCCGGCTACCAGGCGCCCGCTGTCGGACACCCCGACAGCTACACCCTCGACGTCCTTTCGGCGATTCTCTCCGGTGGTGAGTCCTCGCGCGCCTATCAGCGCCTCGTCTACAAGGATCAGATGGCTCTTGCCGCCGGCGGGCAATACCAGGCGATGGAACAAGCCGGAGTCTTCTTCGCTTACGGCTTCATGCAGCCGGGCAAGACAACCGCTGACGGCGAAAAAGCCCTTTACGAGGAAATCGAAAAACTCAAAAACGAGCCGGTGAGCCCCGAAGAGCTTCAGAAAGCCAAGAATCAAATCGAAGCGCGCTTCTATATGGGTAACCAGTCAAACGACGCTAAAGCTAACCAGCTGGGCTACTACCAGACCATCCTCGGCGATTACAAGACCATGTTCGCCGAGTCCGAAAAATACAACGCCGTCACGGCCGAAGACATCATGCGCGTCGCCAAGGAGTATCTCAGCGAGCGTGGCCGCACAGTTGTTACCGTGATTCAAGAACAGCAGGCGGGCGCCGGAATGATGGGACTATAGGGAGGTATGAACTTAATGCGTAAATATTCACTCGCATTGATCGGGCTGATCATTCTGACGGTATCAAGCTGTCTGGTCGCCGCGATCTCGATGCCGCCGATGGCGGACAAGACCCTTGATAACGGGCTCAAGATCATCGTCGTGCAAAACGACGAACAGCCGGTCGTCTCCATGCGGCTGCTGATCAAGTCGGGAACCGCGATGGATCCGCGCGGCAAAGCCGGCCTTGCCAATATGACCGCTGGGCTGCTGCGTAAAGGCACCGCCACTCGCGATGCCACCAAGCTGTCGCAGGAGATCGACTTCGTCGGCGGAAATCTCGGCGCGGGCGCCGGACGCGATGCCACAAATGTCACCTGCGAAGTGCTCACCAAGCATTTCGATGTGGGACTTGACTTGCTCGCCGACATCGTTCTCAATCCGACTTTCCCGGACGCCGAGCTTGAACGCGATCGCAAGCAGACCATCGCCGGTTTGATGATGCAGAAGGACGATGCCGGTACGATCGCCGACATCCAGTACGGCATGTACCTCTTCGGCGAACACCCCTACGGCCAGCCGGGTTCCGGCACGGTTGAATCGGTCAGCGAAATCACGCGCGACGATATCGTTGCCTTCTGGAAACAGCAGTACATTCCGAACAATGCTGTGCTGTTTGTCGCCGGCGCGATTAAGGCGGAGGATGTCCTGCCGAAAATCGCCGCCAAGCTTGGCAGTTGGGCGCAGGCGCCGCTGCCGACAACCGACTTCCCGCCGGCGAATCAGGTGAAGGGAACCAAGGTCATTCTTGTCAATAAGCCGGATGCTACCAACGCCAATATCAAGGTTGGTCATCTCGGCATTGACCGGCACAACCCCGACATCTATGCCGTGCGCCTGATGAACTACATCCTCGGCGGCGGCGGTTTCCGTTCGCGCCTGATGGATGACGTCCGCGACAAGCGCGGTCTCACCTACGGAATCTCCTCGCAGTTCGACTTCGATAAATACCCGGGCGAATTTACGGTCTCGGTGGCAACCCGCGCCGATTCCTGCGCGCAGGCCATCGGAGCAACGATCGAGCATCTGCGCAAGATTCGCGAAGCCGATGTGACTGCACAGGAACTGAGCGAAGCCAAATCGTTCTATGCCGGTTACTTCCCGCGGCAGTTCGAGACCCCGGAACAGGTCGCCAACCAGTTATCAATCGTCGAACTCTACGAACTGGAGAAAGACTACCTCGCCAAGTATACTGACTACCTCGGCGCGGTGACACCGCAACAGGTCCGCGGCGCGGCGCAGAGATACATCGATCCCGATAATCTCCTGATCGTTGTCGTCGGCAATGCCGAAGTCCTGCGCGACAAACTGAAAGTCTTCGGGCCGGTCAACGAACTGGAACTGTCAGACCTGTAAATTCACGGCCAATCCACATGCACGATTACAACGGCGGACGTTCACGTCCGCCGTTCTCCTTTTTCCCCGGTAGGGTAGACATTCCTGTCTGCCATCCCCTGATTACCGTCACCATTCCCCTCTTGAGAGGGGTGGCTCGCGCCCGCCAGATCTGAAATCGTGCACTTCGTGCACTCGCCGCTCTTCGTCAAGACCACTTCTCACCAATGACCGGCGGGCGCGAGACGGGGTGTGTCCTTCGCAGATCATCACACGCATCTCTCAGCGACTCCCGACTCCCCACAATTCGCATTCCCCCAGACCGTAGACCGTCGGTCAATTCCCGTTTCTTCTCAACCCACTACCGCGAGATCAATCCCCATCCACTAACCACGTATCCAAACCACATCCCGAAGGAAACTGACAACCTAATCTCATGCCCTCCCAATGTCATTGCGAGGAGCGAACGAATCTCTTCAGTCGTCCCACCTCTGCCGCGACGAAGCAATCTATTTCCTTCCAAGAATCCTGTAGGCTTTCGCTGTTGCGTCAGGTCTTCCGTCGCGGCGCCACAGCACTTAATCCTCTCTCTCGCTCCTCGCCCCAGGACGGGCGACCTGACGCCACTCCTCCCTCCCGGTAGGGTAGACATTCCTGTCTGCCGCCGCTGATTGCCGTTACCATTCCCCTCTTGAGAGGGGTGGCTCGCGCCCGCCAGATCTGGAATCGTGCACTCCTCGCATACGCCGATCTTCGTCAAGACCACTCCTCACCAATGACCAGCGGGCGCGAGACGGGGTGTGTCCTTCGCCAATCATCACACGTATCTCTCAGCCATCCTCTACTCTCCACAACTCGTTTTCTCCCCACCCGCGACGAAGCATTCTATTTCCTTCCAAAAATCCGCTAGGCTTTCGCTGTTGCGTCAGGTCTTCCGTCGCGACGCCTACTGCACCTGATCATCGCCCACACTCCGCGCGCTGAGACGGGCGATCTGACCCCACTCCTCCCCTCTCGGTAGAGTAGACATTCCTGTCTGCCACGCTGTTCTCTCGGTAGGGTAGACATTCCTGTCTGCCGCCCTCTATCGCCACTCAGTTCCTGTCCGATTCCCCACACCCTATCTCGACAGACAAGAATGTCCATGCTACCGCTCGATTGCTCCCCTCTCCTTTTGGGAGAGGGGTCGGGTGTGAGGGCGTCATTGCGTGGAGCAAACATCGGCCTTTACTTCCAAACAAATCAATCGCAAAATCGAGCGACCTGACACCAATAGTCGGTCATCGCTCGCCTTACCCGACCGCAAATGTGATTCTCTTTCCCTGACCACAATCCGCTCACATCCGCGCCATTCTTCCTGCGTATCCCTATGCCGCACAACGACCGCACCCCGGAAACGTAGTCCTTCACTCCATAAATCCAACGCCACGGATAAGTAGAGGACATGATGTAGACCAGCGGCCGCTCGCATCCCTTCGCGAGTCGTGTACCTGGCGTGTGAAGACGTCTAATCACTCGCCGGGTCAAATCCCGGGTAAGCGCGAACTCAAGTGGGGATACCGTGAGTGTGGAACTGAGGCTTGAGGCCGGATCGCCTTCGCAACCGGTTGTGAGAGTCCTGATCCTGGGTCAATACCCGTCGCGGCTCATCTTGTCTATGCCCGATCCGGATTGGGCTCTCATAAAGAGAGCAATAATCGCCAACGGAAACAATCACCAGAGGAGGAAAGATACGAAAAGCGCGAAACGGTCTTCAAACCGAATTTGACACGACGTTGATACGGCAGTAGGGATCGAAGTAATCGCGCAACAGGTGCCGAAAGTCGACCCTGCGTAATCCGTTAATCGAGCTTCTTGACGCGCATGCGCTCCATGCGCGGGCCCTTGACCTGCACGATCTCGAATTGCAGCTTCTCGATGACGATGCGCTCCCCTTGTCGCGGGACCTTTCCGAGGTGCGCGAAAACAAAGCCACCGACCGTATCGGCCACTTCTTCATCAAGCTCGACTTCAAACATCCGGTTGAAATCTTCCAGAGAATATGATGCCTGTACCTGGCACAGACCTTCGTTGATCCGCATAAACGGCTCCAGCTCCGTATCGTGTTCATCGCGGATCTCGCCGACGATCTCTTCAACGATGTCTTCCAATGTTATTAGACCGGCTGTGCCGCCGAATTCATCCAGCACAATCGCCATGTGCTGCTGCGTCCGCTGAAAATCCTGCATCTGCGCCGAGATTAACTTGGAGTCGGGTACAAACGCCACCGGCCGAATCAGGTCCTGCATGATCACAAGCTGGGAGTGAACCAGCACATTGATCACATCCTTGGTGTGGACAACACCCTTGATGTTATCCAACGAGTCCTCATAGACCGGATAGCGCGAATAACCCTCCTCGCTGATCAAGCGCAGGATCTGGTCGTGCTGATGGGATAGATCGATGCCGACAATCCGCGTGCGCGGCGTCATCGCCTGGCGGACCGTGGTGTCGGCAAACTCGAACACGCCGCGAATCAAGTCGCGCTCCGCCTGGTCAAAATGCCCGCGGTCGTGCCCCTCGCTCAGAATCAGATTGATCTCGTCTTCCGTGTGCGCCGACTCTACGCTGCGGTCAACGAGGCCAAATGGCTTCAGAATGAGCCGTGCTGTCACGCTGAGCAACTTCGAGGGCAAATAAGCGATCTTGGCGAACACCGATACCGTTGGCGCCACTGTGAGCGCCAGTTTCTCCGGAAAACTGACCGCAAGGTACTTGGGAATCAACTCGCCGATCAATAAAAAGAGCGCGGAAAGGATAACCACCACCGCAGTGACCGCGAGATTCTCTGATGTCTCCGTCGAAGCACCCAGGCGCAGAAAGATCGGTTGCAGCATCGGCACAATCGAACTGCCGCCGAGTACCGAGGCCAGCGTGCCGGCCACCGTCACACCGACCTGGATCGTCGCGATGAAATTCTCCGGCTGCTCCAGCAGGTCGGAAATCTTCTTGGCCGTCCGGTTGCCCTGCGAAATCAGGTTGCGGATTTGGCTCTTGCGCACGGCTAAGATCGAGATTTCAGAACCGGCGAAAAAGCCGTTGAGAAGGATCAGCACGCCGATCGCGAGCAGTTCCAGCGTCGCGTCACTCATAGACCGGCAACTCCGATCCACGGCCACAGCGGCAATGATTCAGACTCGATAGGGGGACGTCGCTCATGTGAGCGGATTATACAAGCTTATCGGCGCATTCGCAAGAGGCTGGCGATAAATCCCGCACCCGGCGCTAAAGCACCGTGAACAGGCGGTCAAATCGCGCCCGCTCGAACAGATGCGTGGTGTTGTAGAAGAACGAAGAGAAGAAGTCAAAAATATAGGGCGACTCGATCTCCGGCGCATTCGGATCCGGCGCCCAACTGAAATAGATAAAGAGCGCCTTGCCCTTGATATGTCGCTTATCCAGGAATCCCCAGAATCGCGAATCCTGGCTGTCGTCGCGATTGTCACCCAGCACGAAGTAATGATCGGCCGGCACTTGCAGCGGACCAAACTGGTCACGCGACGAATAAAGATCGGGCAGCGTATCAGGATCGGCGTTGTGAATCCCCTCGATCAGGGGAATCGCAACCCCGTCGACCAGAAGTTGCTTGTTCCTGACCTCGACCGTCTGTCCCGGTCCGGCGACGATGCGCTTGATATAGTCCTTGGTCGGATTCATCGGAAACTCGAAGACGATCACATCATTGACCTGCGGCTCGGCGAAGCGATAGGCGAACTTATTGACAAAGAGAAAATCGCCTTCAAGCAGCGTATACTCCATCGATCCGGAGGACACCCGGTACGCCTGGACCACGAACATCCGCAGGATGACCGCGATCACGACCGCAATCAGGATCGCTTCAACATATTCCTTGATATGGGATTGCCGCTTGCGGCGCATTGCGCGCGCGGCGCCGATGGTGGTGATCTCTGTTGACATGTACACCAAGTATATCGGCTTTTCCCCACAGAATTTTAAGCGCCCGAAGCGAGATTCGCGCTGTTTCGCTGAGAAACAAGGCATTGTGCAGAATGAAGTTGCCGCCGCCGCCCGATTTATACTGATTACAAAGGGCGCAACGCCTTGATGATTGCGAATAGACACGATGTTGAATAGAGGTTGTTAGATGGGTCGTCTCTCCACGGTAGCACTGCTGATTGCTTCCAATGTGTTTATGACCTACGCCTGGTACGGTCATCTCAAGGATTTCAAGGCCAAACCGCTGGCATTCGTCATCCTGATTAGCTGGGGGATCGCGTTCTTTGAATACTGCCTGCAGGTGCCCGCCAATCGCATCGGTTTCCAGCACTTCAACCTCGGGCAATTAAAGGTGATGCAGGAAATCATCACGATGTGCGTCTTCGCGCTCTTCAGCTTTTTTTACATGAAGGAAGATCTCAAGCTGGACTTTCTTCTTGCCGGACTCTGCCTCGTCGGGGCCGCGTACTTCATGTTTCGCGGGACGATAATCAGTCAATAACGATGCACCAGAAACGAGAATGGCAGGAGCGCAAAGCTCCTGCCATTGGTTCGTCTGTTGTCCCTACAGAGCGAATGAATCTTAACTGGCGCTGGTGTCTGCTTGCGCCGGAGGAATCGGTCCCGGCACCAAGTTCGGTACCGCCGGAATCGATTGCAGATACGCAAAGATCGCTTTGAGATCTTCGTCCGTGGCCTGGCCGATCGACTGCCACGGCATCGGGGGAAGAATATCGCGGCCCATACCGAGATGCTGGCCGGTGCGCAACGTGCTGATGAAGCTCTCCTCGTCCCACTCGCCCATTCCCGTCTGCGGATCGGGCGTCAGGTTGCTCGCAAACGACACGCCCCACGGCCCAAGCCAGGCGGTCATATGTGCGTTGCAGGCACCCATCCAACCTTGCGGATTGGGCAGACCGGGCAACATCTCCGGCACCGGCGCATTTGCCGGATGGCCGGAAAGCAGGATCGACGGATCCGGCTCCGGTCCCTTGGGACCAAAACGCTTGGGCGAATGGCAATCATTGCATCCACCCAGGTTGACAAGATACTCGCCGCGCTTAACAAGTTGCTCCTGCGTGAGCGGTTTGTCGCCGCTATCGCTCTGGGCACAGGTGATCAGCAGTAATGCAGCACCGAGCAGCGAAAGGACAATAGCGATCTTGGCAGTAGTTGGCTGCACATCAGGCTCCTTGATTGGGTTTGCTCCATAGAAGCGTCACACCGACGCCCGAGTCAAGTAAAAGGTGGAGCAATTTAATCTAAATTTGACAACTAAGGTCGTTTGCGTAGCGATTACCGCCAAGGCGACCGCTCCAGCTTCTCGCCGGCTTAGTTTTGCGCCGCTTGTGCCGGCTGCGGCGGAATCGGACCGGGAACCAAGTTTGGCACCGCTGGCAATGATTTCAGGTATGCATACACTGCCCGCAAATCGTCGTCAGTCATCTTGCCGATCATTTGCCACGGCATCGGCGGCAGGATTTCACGGCCGGTTCCCATGTGCTTGCCGCTTCTCAACGCCTTGATAAAATCTTGCTCCGTCCACGTGCCGATTCCGGTCTTTTCGTCGGGTGTCAGATTGGCCGCAAACGAAACGCCCCACGGCCCGCCCCAGGCGGTGAAATGTGCATTCGAGACGACCAGCCAGCCATTCGGGTCGGGCACCCCGGCCGGAAGCTCGGGGCAGGTAAGGTTCGCCGGGTGACCCGAAAGCAGGATCGACTCGTCGGGAACCGGGCCGGCGGCCGTATTTCTCTTAGGGGAATGACAATCGTTGCACGAGCCCGTACTGACCAGATACTCGCCGCGCTTGATCAGCTCGGCTTCGGTGAGCGGTTTACTCCCGCTTTGGGCGCAGGTGATTAACAGCAGGGTCAACGCCAGAAGCGAAAGCAGAAGAATGGCCTTACGTAGCGTAAGCGTCATCGGAAACTCCTTGGGAATGGGTTGGCAGGTAGTTTAGAAATTCTGACGGCCATGTCAATAAAAATATGGCTCGATGAAGTCGATGATAATAGGCGCCGCGGTCATCGAGTGCATGCCGGTACCGAGATTGCTTCGTCGCGGCCGCGTGCACACCCAAATCCCGCGATTCGTCCGCTCCTCGCAATGACACCCTGGAGCGCGCGGAGGCACCAGTTCCGTAAGTCAGGATCCCTGCGATCCTGACGTGCTTCTCTGTCTGAGGATGCGCGTGTCAGGATCGCAGGGATCCTGACCTACAAACTAAACAGGAGTTGACGCTCTACGTACCATAGAGTAGATTCTCCCTGATTGGGGAAAGGAGCGATCCGTGAAAAAGGTAGTTGTGGCACTTCTTATTGCCGGCGCGATCGGCTTGGGCGTTGGTTGCACCGAAAAACTGAATGAACCTCAGGAAGAGATTCAGCCGATCACGAAGAAGTGGTTTGAATACCACGGCTCAATTGCTGATTCGATCTTCTACACGCCTGTTGATTCGGTGGTCACGATTTGCTTTGAGAGTCCGGTCAACGATTCTCTCCTTGAGGTTTTCGCTGTCGCCAATGCGATGCTGAGAGACAGAGTCACTCATAGGCACATGGGGAAGGGATTCTATCTGTTCAAAACGGAGCCGGAAACGGATATCCGCTGGTTGCTTGCTTTATTGCGAGCAGATAGCAGAGTCCGCTTCGCCTATCCCGTCTTTGCCGAGGGAGATTGCATCATGGATGTTTGTATGCAATCGACGGCGTTGAATGAGGCGATAGCCAGGTTTCTGCAAGAACCAAGCCTGCGTGAACGAGATTCGCTCTTTTCGGCATCTGGTTTGCGAATTCTACGGACGCCCAGCTTCTTGAACGACTCCTATCTTCTCGTTCAAGAAGAGAAGGCTACTCTGGACATCTTCGACGTCTGCAATGCTCTGTTCGAGTGCGGCATGTTCGCCTACGTCGGACCCAATATTTACGGATTTGCAGAGATTGATGAACCTTAGTCGTGACCATTTCCGCAGCCGCCCTACTCCCCATCCCGGTCAATCTGCAGCACAGCCAGGAAGGCTTCCTGCGGTAACTCGACGCTGCCGATCTGCTTCATCTTCTTCTTGCCCTCTTTCTGGCGCTCCAGCAGTTTCCGTTTGCGCGTGATATCGCCGCCGTAGCATTTGGCGGTGACGTTCTTGCGCATCGGACGGACACTTTCGCGCGCGATAATCTTCGACCCAATCGCCGCCTGGATGATGACTTCAAACATCTGCCGCGGAATCAGCTCCTGAAGTTTCTTGCACAGCTTGCGCCCCCACACCTGCGCGCGCTCGTGATGGATCAGGCAGGAGAGCGCATCGACCGGTTCGGAATTGAGCAGGATATCGAGCTTGACGAGCTTGCTTTCGCGCATTTCGAGAAAATCGTAATCGAGCGAGGCATAGCCGCGCGAGATCGACTTGAGTTTGTCATGAAAATCGAAAATGATCTCCGACAACGGCAAATTGAATTCCAGTGTGGCGCGGCTCGGGTCAGGGTAATGCGTCGCCTTGAACTCGCCGCGGCGTTCGGCGATCATCTTCATGATCGGGCCGATATACTCCGTCGGCGTAATGATCTGCGCCGTGACAAACGGCTCCTCGATATGATCGATCGTCATCGGCGGCGGCATCTTGGACGGATTGTCAACCTTGGTGTAGTCCCCCTTGGTCGTAAACACATGGTATTCGACGTTGGGGACGGTATTGACAATCGTGACGCCGTACTCGCGTTCGAGCCGTTCGTGCACGATTTCCAGATGCAACAGGCCGAGGAAACCGCAGCGGAAACCGAAGCCGAGCGCGAGCGACGACTCAGGCTCGTAGGTGAGCGAGGCGTCGTTCAGCTTGAGCTTCTCGAGAGCTTCGCGCAACTGGTCGTAACGTTCGGTGGTCGCCGGGTAGATTCCGGAGTAGACCATCGACTTGATCTCTTTGAATCCCGGCAGCGGCGCGTCCGCGCCATGCTCGGCGTGCGTGATCGTATCACCGACCTTGGCCTCCGAGACGTTGCGAATGTTGCAGACAAGATAGCCGACCTCGCCGGCCGAGAGCTTTTTTGCCGGGATACGGTCGATGATCAAGTGGCCGACTTCGTCGACTTCGTACTCAATTCCGGTCGAGAAGAAGCGCACGTGGTCGCCCTTCTTCACTGTACCGTCAACGACACGTATAAACGGCACGGCGCCGCGATAGCTGTCAAATTTGGAATCGAAAATCATCGCGCGCAACGGGGCTTTCGGATCGGTCGACGGCGCCGGAATCCGCGCAACGATCGCTTCGAGAATTTCGTGAATCCCGATCCCCTGTTTGGCCGAGGCCATCAGGATTTCCTCGCGCAGACAGCCGATCAGGTTCTCGATCGAATCGGCCACGCGTTCCGGCTCAGCATGCGGCAGGTCGATCTTGTTGATCACCGGGATGATCTCGAGATTCTGGTCAAGCGCCTTGTAAAGATTGGACAAGGTCTGCGCTTCGATCCCCTGCGATGCGTCAACGACGAGCAAAGCGCCCTCGCAGGCAGCGATCGAGCGCGAAACTTCATACGAAAAATCAACGTGTCCGGGTGTATCGATCAAATTGAGGACATAGATGTGCCCGTTGTTCGCCTTGTAATTCATGCGAATCGCGTGCGCCTTGATCGTGATACCGCGCTCCTGCTCGAGATCCATACTGTCCAGCATTTGCTTGTGCGTAATGTTAATCGTGCGCGTCATTTCGAGCAGACGGTCGGCGAGGGTCGATTTGCCGTGATCGATGTGGGCGATAATCGAGAAATTGCGAATGTTCTTTACGTGTTCCATATCTCCGATGAAGTACGAAAGCCGCTGCGGCTACGAGGGAATGTTGTGCTCCGGCGCCGGTTTTTCCGGGATGATTTCATTCGGTTCCGGCGTGCGCTTGGACAAGTCCTCGGTGAGTTTCACCTTGTCTTCGTTGTAGTGCACCACCAGAAACGCCAGCAATTGTGAACAAGTGATGATATTGATGCCGTAGGAAACAATCACAATCCACAACGCGACCAGCGCCAGGGCGATAATCAGCGCGGCAACATACTCCGCGCCAACCGGCTGATATTGGCCGCCGAAACTGATCCAGTCGTAGCCGATCGCCGAGCCGGGATAAAGCGTCGTGAAGAAGTTGAAGATCGGGCGCGCCGGCTCAAGCAGATTGTAGGCGGCCGCGAGAAGATTGGCCACCTTCTCCCCGGCGAACAGCGTCGAGAGAAAATTCGTTAGTTGCAGCGCGCGCATGAAGAAATAGCCGATGACCCAAATCCCGAGTTTTGCCGCCGCCAGTCCGAACACCGTCATGCCGAGCCAGCGCAGCGGCTGACTCCAGATAATGTTGTAAATGTAGAATGTCGCGCCGAAGGTCTCTTTCTCGCGCGCGACAATGACCGCCGGCATGGTGAGAATGCCGGTCGTCAAGCCGAAGGCCAAGAAGACTAAAAAGAGCGACCAGAGAAAGAACGGCACGGCATAGAGCAGCGAATAGAGAACTTCTCCGATTCCGGGAATCAGGGAAATCAGCGAGACAACACCCTGTAGGAGCGCGAGAATGACAATCAGCCCCAGGACCAGCAGCCCGGCTACCCAAAGCGATAATAGATTAGAGCGCGCGTCAGCGCCTGCTTCCTTGTGCGGGAAAAAATAGTTGCCACGAACTTCCTCGAAGGCCAGCTTGGCGACCTTGAGATTGCCGTAATCATAGAAACCGACGACGGCGACGATCCCGGCAATCCAAAGAGCATACGTGTACCAGTGCGTTAGTCCCAGCCCGGCGAGCGGGAAAAACGTATATTGCGCCCAGGCATCGGCAAAGGGTCGGCCCTCAATGATCATTGCAAGGTACGCGAGCACCCCGAAAACGAGGTAACCGAACCAGAGCGGTCGCGCCTGCGCCAGCAGATTCTTTCCGGAGAGCGCCAGACGCGGGGCTTTGAGAATATCCCAGAAATCGTAACGAAGGTCAGATGTCATCGCCATAACGGTCGGCAGGCATGGTAGGGGGAGGAGCAAGTTCTGTCAAGCGCAGAATTGTCGCGGCAAGTCAAGTTAGCGCATGACGTGGATCGCATCGTAGATATTACTGGAGATTCAATATGTCCTTCCCATGCAATCGAATCCTCGGCTTCGGCCTTAACGCGTCTTTTGCGCTTATTTCTGCGGTCTTTCTGTCGTGTTCGGACAAGAGCGCTCAGGGAGAGCCACACGCGGCGGTGTCAGGCACCGTCTATGTCGAGTCCACCGCCGGCACCATCCCCAAGGTGCGCGTGGCGATCGCCGACAAAGAATACACGACGGTCACCAACGGCAGATTCTTCTTCACCGAGATTCCGCTGGGCGAGCACACAGTTACGGCGCATAAAGACGGCTACGAGCCCTACAGCCGACGCGTCACGATCACCGGCGCCACAGATCTTGAAATTCGACTTCAGCGGGTGATTTCAGATTAACCAAAACAAGAAAGGCGGCCCGGAGGCTGCCTTCTCGTAGTCATGTGCTGCCGGCAGATTTACAGGCAGTTGGCGCAGGGATTCAATCCGCCGTTGAAAATGAATCCGATAAGGTAGACGGCGTCGGAAATATTAACGATCCCGTTGCAGTCAACATCGCCGACATCGAACGGATCGGGGGCTGGACCTCCCGAAAAGATATAGCTGATCAAGAACACAGCGTCTGATATCGACAGGCCACTGCTGCCGTCGCTGTCGCCACAGAGCGCATCGCAGGCATCACCGATCCCGTCATTGTCGCTGTCTTCCTGTCCCGGATTCGAATTATTGGGACAGTTATCGCACAAGTCGCCGATCGAGTCGTGGTCGGCATCCTCCTGTAAGGGATTGGCGAGCAGCGGGCAATTGTCGGTTGGATCGCTGACGCCGTCGAGGTCGCCGTCGGCTGCGATCGTTGTATCGCGCAGTTGCAAAATGAAGAACTTGCCGTTCATGTTCGACCCGTAGACGTAGCCGGAATCAGCGAACGGGAAGGCGCCCCAGCAGCCGTCAAAGCCACTGGTCGTCGGCCAGGTGTCGAAACGCGCGACTACGCTGGGAACTGCGGGGTTCGAGATATCCCAGACTTCGACGCCCGCCGCGTAGTGCGAAATATAGACGTAATCATTCCAGCAGTGCACGTTGTGGGCGACGTTTGAGTTGCCGAGAAAGCTTCCGACGAGCTGGACGTTATCGACGTCCTCGATATTGAAGATCTTCATCGTCTTCCCGAAGGTCTCTTCCGTAGTCACGATATGCCGGCGATCATCGGTCGGCCAGACGTTGTGGACGTAACCGGCGCTGGGGATCGTTACCCGCGTGATCAATTGCGGCGCGGTCTTGACCGCCATGTTGTAGATCGAGATGGTAGGGGCATTGCCATCAGCCACGTAAAGCGTATCGTCGGTAGCCAGAACATCGTGGATGCCGACCGCGTCACCGAAACTGTGGACGTGCACCGGGTTCTCCGGGTCGGCCAGGTTCCAGACGTGGATCGACATGTTCGCCTGATTGCGGCCCTCGAGGTAGGCGAAGCCGTTGAGCGTATCGATCGAAAGATTGTGGGAGGTGACATCGCCGGCGGGATGCACCGGAATCGATTTGACAAAGTGAACGCTGTCGGGGAGGTACTGCAAGTCGATGATCATCAGCCCCGCATTTGTGCCGGTGCATTCGGAAGTGCAGTAGGCATAGTGCTGATAGGTCTTGATATCGCGCCAGTAAGCCGAGCAACTGGTCTTGGGTCCCGTCACCAACTGCACGTGCTGGCGGTCGGTAACGTTAACGACGGCGATGCCGTCACGAACGCCCATGATGCCGTAAAGACGCCCATCCGGGCCCTTCCAGCCCCAGCAGTCGGATCCGCCGAGACTCCCGGCGCTGGGATAAGTAAACGTGGCAATGCTGTCGAGCACGAAATTGCTCGCTATGGCGTGATTAGTTAGAAGCGGCAGCGAAAGCAGGCAAAGCGCGGTGACGAATCTTTTCACTCTTCCTCCGATCCCTCATGATAGCTCGGTTGAGGTCTGATGTGGCATCCAATAATCGCCTTAATATATCGATAAAGGCGATTATGTCAATCGGGAAGAGCTTGGGCCGGAACGCCCCCGGCGCCGGCCGAGGTTTTTAGGGTTGCACGCCGGTGTGGCAATCGTAGCAGCCGGTTTCTTTCCAGGCCTCGTCGATATCGACCGGGTGTTTGAACTCCAGCCCGTGGCCGGTGGAATCGCGTTCGATCGCGCCGACGGGGCCCTGTGCAACAATCGTGTGGCAGGCCGAGCAGTCGTGCGTGATCACGGCCCCGGCCGAGCTCTTGTGGTTGCCGGCGTGGCAGCGCATGCAGCCGATATCGTTGAAGTGGCCGATGTTGCTGGGGTAGACATCCCAGCGCGCTTTCATGACTGGAAAGATGTTTTGTGAGAAAGCCGTCTGGATTCCGGCAATGGAAGACTCGACGGCCTTTCGTTTGCCCGGATCGTCCTGCAGCCCCGACGATTGGTAATGCTCATTGATCCTGGAAGCAATCGCCGTGAGTGCGGCGTCCTTGGTTTCATACTCCGCCGCCATCGTTTCCACGGCCAGGCTCTTGATTCCCGGCAATGATGGATCAACATAACCGGCTTGGATGGCGCGATCGACGGCATAATCGGGAGAGCGGTAGATGTGGCTGGGGCGGTTGTGGCAGTCGATGCAATCCATAATCCGCGTTTCGAGGGTATCGCGCGCGGCCTGATCAAGCGGATTCGACTCGTCTTCATAGATCGTGACGATACCGGTCGATTTCTCGGTGACGCGCACCCACGGGACTTCCTGGCGGCCGCGATCGGCGGCGATGTACTCGATCTGAATATCGGGATTGATATGCCAGTGAATACCGGCCTTCTGCCCTTCGTGCGGCTCACCGGTATCGGTGATGATTTTCATTTCGGTCGTCCACTTGGAATTGTCGTCGTCGTACATGTAATGCGTGAAAGTCCGCAGTCCCTGCCCGTAGGTTTTTTCCGGCCAATGACATTCCTCGCAGGTCTCGCGGGCCGGACGCAGATCCGCAATCGGCGTCGGGATCGGACGCGGATAGACGTTAGCCATGACTGCGTACACCTGGTAAGCGCCGGAGAGCTTGGATTTGGCGTACCAGCTCGCGCCGGTGCCGACGTGGCACTCGACGCAGGCCACACGCGCGTGCGGTGAGGCCTGGTAGGCGGTGTGCTGCGGCTCCATGACGGTATGGCAAGTCGTGCCGCAGAACTCGACCGATTCGCTATAGTGATAGGCCTGGTAGCTGCCGACGGCGGAGATGACGAAGAAGAGCGTCGTGCCGATGATAAAAATCATCGTTGCATTGCGATGACGCGGGTTGTTTAGGTCGATCATCGGCCAAGTCGGAAGCTCGGTGGCCTCGCCGCGTTTCCAACGTCGCCATTGGCGGAACATGCCGACCGGTATCAACAACAGTCCGAAGATCAGGATGGCGGGCAACACCATATAGAGGAAGATGCCGAAATAAGCGCTGGTCTGCTCGAGAGTGAAGTTGATGATCAACATCACGATGATCACCAGGCCCATCGCCAGAGCAATGAAAGCTCCCAGCGAACTGATCCAGTTGTAAGCTAAGCGCGGCAGGCGCGGTTGCGGCACGGACATGCAATTCTCTCCTCAAAGATGGCGCTCGGGATCGATTCCCGAGACGTGGTTGCCAAGACAATAACGACCGCCAATGGGAATATCAAGGACAAAGCGAACCTTCTTACGAGTTGATTGCAGCAGAACGGTCGGCAAAATAGCGATTGACGCCTGACGGCAGGGCGAGTATTATCGAAGGGCATGCTGTCGGCGCAGCATTCTCGTCATCGGATGATCGTCAGCGCCGGCTGCAGGCTTCATCGGAGAGCGAGCGACCGGATTGTCGCCAGTTCTCTCCTGGTCTGGGAGGTAAAACAGGCCAGGTCCCGCGCAATGCAAGCATCCCAAACCCCGCCAGGACCGGAAGGTAGCAACGGTAGGCGATTTCTTCATGTGCCGCGGGGAAACCTGGTCTGTTTTCTTCCCGGACAGCTTCTGGTGAGGCCGAGTTTGCGGCGGGCAAATCGAAGGCGCTCAGAGTCACACTGCGGATAGGAAACGAGGGTGAACCCCACTTCAGGCCAATGAGCTATTACGTCTTTTCTCGCAAGTATCGTCCACAGAAGTTTTCCGAGGTTTTGGCGCAGAAACACGTCTCGGAGACGTTGACGCGTGCGATCGAACACGACCGCATCGCGCAGGCCTATCTGTTCTGCGGCGTGCGCGGTACGGGAAAGACGACGGTAGCGCGCATTCTCGCCAAGCGGCTCAATTGCGCCAATCCCCGCGGCTCCGAGCCGTGTGACGAATGCGATTCCTGCGTCGGGATTATCAAGGGGCGGTCGCTCGACGTATTGGAAATCGACGCCGCTTCGCATACCTCGGTGGATGACGTTCGCGAACTGCGCGAGTCGATTAAGTACGCCCCGGTCAGCGGCAAACACAAAGTCTATATCATCGACGAAGTCCACCGCTTGAGCGGCTCGGCGTTCGATGCGCTGCTCAAGACATTGGAGGAACCACCGGCGCACGCGGTGTTCGTCTTTGCGACAACGGAAGCGCACAAGGTTCCGCAGACGATTCTTTCCCGTTGCCAGCGCTACGACTTCAAGCGCATTCCGGAAGCGGAATTGCGCGCGGCGCTGCGCAGCATCGCCGAGAAAGAGAATCTCAAAATCACGGACGACGCGACCGCCGAGCTGGCGCGGCGCGGCGACGGCTCGTTACGGGACGCGCTGTCAATTCTCGACCAGGTCGCTTCCTGGCAGCACGACCAGATCGATATGAAACTGCTCACCGAAGCGCTCGGCATTTTGCCGCGCAGCGAGTATCGCTCGCTGCTCGGGCTGATTCGCGACAGAAACGCGGCGGGGATCATCGGCCGGATTGACCAGGTGTTGAAATCGGGCGTCGGCGCGGCGGAATTCGTGCGCGGGTTTCAGGAAGAAATCCGCCTGATGCTGGTCTTCAAGGCGGCGCCGGAACTGGGCACTGACTATGGCGTGACGGCCGAGGAAGCCGAAGACTACCGCCGTCAAACCGCTGATTACGCCCTGAATGACTTGTTGCGCATCCAGAATCTTCTGGTCGCCCTCGAAGAAAAAATCCGCGACGGCTTTGATCCGGTGATCAACCTCGAATTGACCCTGCTCAAGCTGATGCAAATGGAGGACTCGATCAGCGTCGAGTCAGCACTCAAAGCGCTCACTGGCGGCACCAGCACAAAACCGGCGACCGGCGCAACACCCGCCGAGGCGAAAAAAAAATCGGTAAGTCCGCCTGCGATCAGCCAACCTATTACCTTGACCAAACCCGCAGAACCGGTTCCCCAGCCCGAACGTGCACCGATACCGGAACCGCCGCCGGATGCGGCTCAGGTCGATTTGACGTCCCTCTGGCAAAGTTTTCTGTCGGCGCTCAAGCCGGTGCACCGCAATCTGCAGATTAAGTTATCACTCGCACAGCCACGCGCAGTGGACGGGAACAAACTGACGGTTGCTTTCGATCGCCTCGGCGAAGTGCACGTGCGTTATTTTCAAGATCGCGCGCTGCAACAAATTCTCGAGCAAGTTGTTAAGCAAGTGAGCGGCCGCGATTTTCGCTTCCAGTTTGTTGTCGACAGCACCTGGACTCACAAGACCGAAAACGGCGGCAACGGCGGGCAGGGGGTCGGCGTGATGTTTGCGGAGTCGGAAAAAGCCGAGCACCCATTGGTAGCGAAAGCGATCGAAGTATTCGACGCTGAAGTTACGGCGCGGCGCGACTTGGAAGAAAAATAGACGACGACGATAGAGGAGAAAAGCATGGCCAAAGGTTTTGGCGACATGATGAAACAAGTCCAGAAGATGCAGGCCAAGCTGGCCGAACTTCAGGAGGAACTGAACAACAAGCGCGTCGAGGCGTCCGCCGGCGGCGGCATGGTCAAGGCCGTGGTGACCGGCAAGGGCGATCTTAAGGAAGTCAAGATCGACCCGGAAGTGCTCAAGGAGAGCGATGTCGAGATGATCGAAGAGATGATCGTTTCGGCCGTCACGCAGGCCCAGCAACAGGCGCAGCAACTTCAGGCGGATACAATGAGTTCGCTGACCGGTGGATTGAATATACCGGGTCTGGGGAATCTGGGACTGTAGGCGGCGGAATCGAGCACAACCCCCTAACCCCCTTTGCTAAGGGGGAATCGAGTTTGGGGAGTTGTTGGTCAAGAAACTACTGGTGGTCAAAGTAAAGACATTTATCACTACGCAAGAAGAGCGATGAAGCAACTGCCGACATCAGATACGCTGGAAAAGCTGATCAACCGCTTGTCGCGCATGCCCGGGGTCGGGCGCAAGTCAGCGCAGCGGCTGGCGTTCTATATTCTCAAGCTGCCGAAAGAGCAATCGGACGAGTTGTCGCAGTTGATCACCGATGTCAAGATCAAGGTCAAGGAGTGCTCGATCTGCTGCAATTTGACCGACTCCGATCCCTGCCGTATTTGTGCCGACACGCAGCGCGACGCCACGAAGATTTGCGTGGTCGAAGAAGCGCACGATCTGATGGCGCTGGAAAAGGGCGAGGCGTACCGCGGTGTCTATCATGTCCTCGGGGGTGTGCTTTCGCCGCTCGATGGCGTGGGGCCGGACGACCTCAAGATTCGCCAGTTGCTTGAGCGGCTCAAGGGGAACGTGTCAGAGGTGATTTTAGCGACCTCGCCCGATACCGAAGGGGAAGCGACTGCAATCTATGTCGCGAAATTGATCCATCCGCTGGGCATAAGAGTCACGCGGATTGCGCGCGGCCTGCCGGTGGGCACCGACCTGCAGTTTGCCGACAGCCAAACTTTGGCCAAGGCGCTTGAAGGGCGGGTGGAGTTTTGAGGCTCCGCCTGACGTCTTTGTAAGTATATTCCAAACAACAACTTAACCGATTTGACTGGCGGGCATGAGCTTCAGAAGCGTATAATGAAGCGAGAAAACCGATTCGCATTCGGTTCGCGGAACAAGATTGAAGCGCATTTCGTTTAATGCGATGAACGGCAGTGCGAATGACGGATTGCCGGTGAAGTAGACAGAGTGGAGGTTGAGAATAGAATGAACACGATGAAAACCACGTTCCTGATGGCGCTGCTGATGGTGTTGGCGGTCGGGCTTGGTTACATGTTCGGCGGCCAGGGCGGCATGATGATCGCCTTTGTGTTCGCCCTCTTGATGAACGTTTTCACCTACTGGTTTTCCGACAAGCTAGTGCTGAAGATGTACAAGGCGCAGCCGGTCACCGAGGCCGAGCAGCCGCGCCTGTACAACATGGTGCGCGAGTTGTCGCAGCGGGCGCAGTTGCCGATGCCCAAGGTGTATATCATCCCGAACGATACACCGAATGCTTTTGCGACCGGGCGCAATCCGCAAAACGCGGCGGTGGCCGTGACCAGCGGGATTATGCGCATCCTCGACGAGAATGAACTGCGCGGCGTGATCGGACACGAGTTGGCGCATATCAAGCACCGCGATATTCTGATCGGAACGATCGCCGCGGTGTTCGCCGGCGCGATTTCGATGATCGCCAATATGGCGCAGTTTGCGGCGATATTCGGCGGCGGCCGCTCGGATGACGAGCGCGGCGGCGGCGGGTTGGGCGTGCTGGTAATGGCGATTATTGCGCCGATCGCGGCGATGATGATTCAGATGGCGATTTCGCGTTCGCGCGAGTATCTCGCCGATGCCGGCGGCGCCAAGTTTCACGGCAATCCGCGCGATCTGGCGAACGCGCTGAAGAAACTCCACAACGCCTCGCAACGTGTCCCGATGAATGCGACTCCGGCGACGGCGCATATGTTTATCGTCAATCCGCTCTTCGGACGTGGCGGGATCACCAGCCTGTTTTCGACGCACCCGCCAATGGAAGAGCGCGTGCGGCGTCTGGAAGAGATGCGGTTGGGGTATACGGGGTAGAGCGCGGATAGTATTCAGAGTCTTGGAATAAGATGCAAGCGGCTGATCGAGAGGTTGGCCGCTCTTTTGTGTTCAGCTTGTTATTGCTTTCGTTTCACGTTCACAATGAAGGCTTCTGAACCTACACGTATCTCAATCGCCCCTTCATCGAGGCCGTCCTCCATCGTGATCCTGCAGGTTCGATCTTGTGCACGCTCGACTTCCAATCCTTGGGTTAGGGGCTTGCAGATATAGGAGAGTCGCGAGTCGCGCCTGACGACGTCGCCCTGACTATTGTCAGCGATGTACAGCCAATTCTCGGTGCTGTCAAAATAAGAAATTACTGCCGCAAGAGTTCGAAGCGAGTCTATCCAAAGCACTTGGTTGTTGCGAGGAGCCATCAGCTTAACCTCGCGAGGCTGCCAGTGAATGTTCGAGTCGAGTAGCCGTCTAAGCGAGTCGCTCATTGGTAATAACTTCAGCTGCGGGTGCACTGCATGCATATCGGAGATCCTTATGCTCAAGCTGTCCGGTTGACCAGAAACCGGACTGGGCGGCCCCAAGATCCGATAGTAACGAGAAGTTATCCGGCCGCGTGTGTTGAAGAGGCGCGAATGAGAAGGGCTACACGAGGCACTGACGAATCCCTGGAAGAAATCATAACCGCTATGCACAGCACGGGCTTTCAATACCAACTTTACAGTAGAACCCTCTTCGAGACGTCCGAGCCACTCCGTTTGGCCTGAATCCAGAACACAGCAAGGGGGAAGGAGGATGCTTATCTTGTCGGGCTCATCGTTGTAATGAGTAATCGGCTGCTTGATCTTGACGTTGAAGGTCACCCGAAACGTCTCGCCGACGACAATCGTATCGGGCAATATAAATTCGAGATCGGCGTCTAAATTGTAGGGGCGGCTAACCGCCTCGGTAGCGGTCGAAGGCTTCACTGCGAAGATGATGAGACAGGATATGGCTACGGCGAATCGGAGTACTACCGTTGGAGCTTTGGTCATCAGGCACTCCCTTCTGAATCATCGGCGCGGCGCACACACTGGCTCGAAGAACTCTGCTTGCTCGAAGCTGACGCCCCCAGTATACACTGCTTTTTTCTGCATCGTCAAGGCAATTCATTGAGTACCGACTCGACTATATTGCAGAATTCGGACTTTTGCAGCGCGACGGAAATCCGTACCTTCTCCTCCCGACAATCGTATTAACCGCTATCAGATGCGGAGGAAGAGATGTTTTCAAGATTCTGTAGTTTTCCCATTTGGTTCACGTTGCTAATTCTAACAATCGCCACTTCAGCGTTGGCCGTCGCCCAGGAACTGACCCCGCCGGTCGCCACCACGATCGCGAAGGTGGACACCTCATTCGGCGACGTGCGCGTCGACAACTACTTCTGGTTGCGCGACAAAACCGACCCGGATGTGCTCGATTATCTCGAGGCGGAGAACGAATACACCGCAGCGATCATGAAGGACACCGAGCCGCTGCAGGAGAAGCTGTTTCAGGAGATCATCGGGCGCATCAAAGAAGACGATTCCAGCGTCCCGGAGAAGATCGACGACTACTATTACTACTCGCGTACCGAACAGGGCAAGGAATACGAGATTCACTGCCGCAAGAAAGGGAGCCTGGACGCGCCGGAGGAGATCATTCTCGACGAAAACGCTTTGGCGGCGGGGAAAGAATACTTGAGCGTCGGCGCGTTTGAGGTCAGCCCGAATCACCAAATGTTAGCCTACTCGGTTGACAGCACCGGCGGCGAAGTCTACACGCTGTACGTCAAAGACCTCGCGACGGGGCAATTGCTGGCCGACCAGATCCCTGAGGTCGGCAACAGCGTCGCCTGGGCGGCGGACAACAATACGCTATTCTACGACATCCTCGACGAGACCTACAGACCGTTTCAAGTCAAACGTCACACGCTCGGCAGCGATGCCAAGACCGACCGCGCGGTATTCGTCGAACCGGATGATCATTACTTTCTCGGCGTGAGCCTTTCGCGCAACAAGAAGTGGATCTTAATTGAACTGGGGAGCAAGACGACTTCCGAGGCATACTTCGTCGATGCCGCGACGCCGTATGAAGACTTCCGCGTCGTCGAGCGTCGCCGCAACGGCGTCGAGTATTACGTCTACCCGCACGACGAGCAGTTCTTCATCATCACCAACGACGGCGCCGTCAATTTCAAGGTCATGGTCACGCCGGCGCGCCGCCCGGGGATGAACAATTGGGAAGAGTTCTTGCCGTATCGCGATGACACCAAGATCGAGACGATGAAGGTGTTTAAGGACTTTGTCGTGATCAATCAGCGGCAGGGGGGAGTGGTCCAGCTCAAGGTCGTCAAGCTGAGCGACAAATCGGAACACAATATCGAGTTTCCGGAAGCCGCTTGCTATCCGGTATTTGGCGGCAACCCCGATTTCAACAGCGGCGTAGTGCGTTATATCTACCAGTCGCTGACGACACAGAAGTCGGTGTATGATTACGACATGAGTACGCGCGAGCGCACGCTGCTCAAGCAGGACGAGATTCCCAGCGGCTACGATGCGAGCTTGTATAAGTCAGAGCGGATTTTCGCCAAGGCCGACGATGGTGTCGAAGTGCCGATCGCGTTGGTCTACCGGAAGGACAAATTCAGCAAGGATGGAACGAACCCGCTCTATCTCTACGGCTACGGCGCCTACGGCAGCAACGAGGATCCGTGGTTTTCGGTGAGTCGCATCAGTCTGCTGAATCGCGGTTTCGTTTTCGCCATCGCGCAGGTGCGCGGCGGCGGCGAGATGGGCCGCCAGTGGTATGACAACGGCAAGCTGCTGAGCAAGAAGAACACGTTCATCGACTATATCTCCTGCGCCGAACATCTTGTCAAAGAGAAGTATTGCGCCAGGGAGAAACTCGTGGCTTATGGCGCCAGCGCCGGAGGCCTGCTCGTGGGAGCCGCCGTCACCATGCGCCCCGATCTCTGGGGAGCGGTCGTCGCTGATGTGCCGTTTGTGGATGTCATCAACACGATGTCAGACTCGACGATCCCGTTGACGGTTACCGAATGGGAAGAGTGGGGCAATCCTCTGGAAGAAAAATACTACGGCTACATGAAAGCCTACTCGCCGTACGACAACGTGCGCGGCATCGATTACCCGCCGATGCTGATTACAGCCGGTCTGAATGACCCGCGAGTAGCCTATTGGGAACCGGCCAAGTGGTGCGCCAAGTTGCGGGCGACAAAAAAGGACAACAATCTTCTCCTCTTGAAGACGAATATGGGCGCCGGTCACGGCGGTGCTTCGGGCCGCTACGAGCGTTTCAAAGAGATCGCTTTTGAGTATGCTTTCCTGATGAAAGTGCTGTCGATCAGCGAATAACGCGAAAACGTTTCAATCCGAACCGGTGGGAATAGGGTGACGGCGTCACCCTTTTTCCTTTATAATCATCTGAGTCTGTACGGTTTCGCCCCTTCGTAATAACTTCCTGAAAGATAAGCGATTAAGGCTTGATACCCGCCTGTCGATAATACGATCGATGGGAATCTTACTCGGGTGAAGGCTGCTTGAACAGTACCATTCGCTCACTCTTTCCCCGGCTGGAGAGCATCTATCTGACTTCGCGCGCCATTACGGCGATCGCGGTCATCTCCTGGATGTTCTCAGCGTCGGGCGCTTTGACGGTACAGCGCGAGATCAGCTTCGGCATGATCATATTCGCGCTGCACCTGGCGATCTTTTATCTGATCTGGCGCTTCAAGCCAAAGATCATTTCCGAAGTCTTCACCTACTCGCTGATCTTTGACGTCATTTTTGTCACCTACCTGATCAAGTTTACGGGCGGCGCCAATTCGAGCTTCTACCTGCTCTACTACTTGAACATCATGTTCTCGGCTTACTACTTCAGCTTGAATTTCTGCGTCGGTATCTCGTTTGCGGTGACGATTCTGTACATCGTGTCCAATCCCGAACTCTTAAGCGAGATCTCCACGATAGAACTGGGGTTGCGCGTCAGTTTCGCCTGGTTTTTTGCGTACGCAGTCGGATTCGTGGCCCGGCACATGAAGGAATCGGAAGGAAAGTTGCTGAAGCTGCTCGACTCGCTGAACGAGAGCACGACGGAATTGGAGCGGTCGCAGGTCCGCGTGGAGAAGATCTACGAGACTTCGCGATTGCTGGGGGAAATCCACGACGATCAGGGAATCACGCGCGACGTACTGAATATTGTCGAGTCAATCCTTGGGTTCGAGATGTGCTCGATTCAATTGTGCTCGCCCGACCAGGGGTATCTCTACGAACGCGGACGCCTGGAAGACGGGGCACGCAAGACCACCGGTCTGCGCGAGATCATCGCCATGGAGGGCGTCATCGGCGAGGTCGTCAAGTCGGCGCAGGTGCGGAGAGTCATTGATCTGCGCCACGAAGCGCAGTATATTCCTACGATCAAGGATGCCCAGAGCGCAATGATAGTACCGATGATCTCGCACGGACGCGTGATCGGAATTCTGCAGGCGGAATCGAGCCGCCTCAACCGATTCACCGACATTGACCAGAAGGTCGCTTCGATCCTGGCGGCTTCGGCGGCGATGGCCTACGAAAACTCGCGCCTGCACGGCGAGTTGGAAAAGATGGTCATTATCGACGAGTTGACCGGTGTCTACAACTATCGATTTTTTGCCGAACGCCTGAGCGATGAAATCAAGCGCGCCACGCGCTACCACCAGCCGCTATCGCTGATTATGGTTGATCTCGACTGGTTCAAGCGGGTCAACGATACGCATGGACATGAAGCCGGCAATATGCTGTTGCGGGGCGTGGTCCGGGTCATTTCCCTCAATATCCGCGATACCGACGTCCTTGCCCGCTATGGCGGTGAGGAGTTCATCATTATTCTGCCGCAGACCGACCACGATGATGCCCGCCTGATTGCCGAGCGTATTCGCGCCGAGGTTGAGCACTCGGCCTTTGGCGACGGCATCAAGTTCCCGAGATTGAAGGCAACGGTTTCGGTCGGCATCACGACCTACCCCGACAACGGGCACAGCGAAGACGAACTGGTGCAATTGGTCGACCAGGCCATGTACCTCGCCAAGGGCAGCGGCAAGAATGCGGTTGTAACCATCTGATGGACGACGCTGCGCGATTAGTCGGCTCGCTGATTGTCGCCGGCTTCGATGGAACCTCTCTTCCCGCAAAATTCGCCGCGTCATTGCGCGCCGGGGAACTCGCCGGTATCATTTTGTTTTCCCGCAATTACGAGAGCCGCGAGCAACTTCGCCGCCTGACGCAAGATGTCCGCATCGCCGCGCCGACAGCGCTGATTGCCGTCGATCAGGAGGGCGGACGCGTGGTGCGCTTCGACGGCGATTTCCCGGCCTTTCCGTCCCCCAATCATTTTGCGCAAAAGAACGACCCAGGCGGTTTCCTGAATGCGGTATCTGTCACTTCCCGGGCTCTGCGGGCTGACGGCGTCAATCTCAACCTCGTTCCCGTCTGCGACCTGGCGCCTGAGACCACCGATCATGTCATGCATTCGCGCTCTTATTCAGCGGAGCCAGGCGAGGTTTCCGAAGTTGTCGCCGGGCAGATTCATCGACTGCACCTGGGCGGCGTGCTCTCGTGCGCCAAACATTTTCCGGGACTCGCGAGCGCCACGGGCGATCCACACTTCGTTGTCTCAGCCACACAACAGCCGCTCGCTGCGTTCCGGGAACGCGACTGGCAGCCGTTTCGCGCGGCAATCGGCGCGGGTACCGATTTGATCATGACCACGCACTTGCGCGCGCCGGCGCTTGATCCTGCGAACATCGCGACTTTTTCAGAGAAGATCGTGAGCGGAATTCTTCGTTCTGAACTTGGCTTCGCGGGCCCGATTATCTCCGACGATTTGCAGATGCTGGGAGCGCTGGAAGGCATCAATCAAGTAGAGGCGGGCGCCCGTGCCTTGCGCGCGGGACACGATTTGATACTCTTCGCCAATCTGCATCATGATCTGACCGATGTTCTGCAGGAAATTGCCGCTCGTGCGGCAACTGACGAAGCGCTTGCGCAGCATCTCCAAGAAAGCTACCATCGGATCGGGAGATGGAAGGCAGAGCGCGCTTCGTTTTTCAACATATGATTCACCCCCTGATCAAACTTATTACGAACAAGATGCCCCGCCGGACGATAGGCCTGATGTCGGGGACTTCGGGAGACGGTCTCGATATCGCCTATTGCGAGGTGAGTTTGCTGGATCGCTGCCTGCGCAACCTGGCCGCCACGACTGCCCCCTACCCCGATGTTCTGCGCCGGCAAGTGCTCGCCATTGCGGCAGGGGAGCGGGCGGATCTGGCGGAGTTGACACTGCTCCATCATCGTCTTGGCCAGTTTGCGGCCGATGCGGTAGCGCAGTTTTGCCTTGAGCAGAAAATCGAAGCGCCGGCGGTCGATCTCATCGGCTCGCACGGTCAGACGTTACGCCATGTATCACAACCGGCGGAGATGGCCGGCAGCACCGTGCGCGGGACACTGCAATTGGGCGAGGCGGAATATCTGGCCAAGCGTCTCGGCGTCGTCACGATCAGCGATTTTCGAGCGGCAGATATTGCCGTCGGCGGAAGCGGCGCGCCGTTGGCGCCGATTTATCATGCGCTGCGGTTTTCGGAGAAGCGGTTGACCAAGGTTGTGGTTAATGTTGGAGGCATCGCCAACGTAACCTTGCTCAAGCGAAATGGCGAGGTGTCCGCCACCGACACGGGCCCCGGAAACTGCCTGATCGACCAGATTTCGCAGCAGAGACTCGGTTCGCCCTTCGATCGCGACGGCGCCGCGGCTGCGGCCGGAAATATTAGCGAAGAGCTGCTGGCGCTGCTCGAAGCCGCCTCGGAACTGGAACGGGCGCTGCCGACCAGCTTCGATCGTCGCGAGATGCTGATGATTCTCGAGAGAGATGAAATTCGCGAACAACTCGTCAGACTGCCGAGCGAAGATGTGTTGGCCACGCTCACCGAGTTCACCGCCAAATCAATCAGCCGTCAGACCATGCGCCTGTGTACTGACGAGTTCCCCTCGCTCGTACTTGTTTGCGGCGGCGGTGCGCATAACCGTGCGCTCATGGCCCGTCTGCAGGAACACTTCGGCCTGGCCCGCGTTTGCCCGACCAGCGAGTTCGGTTCAAACGTTGACTACCTGGAAGCAGAGGCCTTTGCCTACCTGGCGAATCTGACAATCGAGTGCGAAACCGGCAACCTGCCGCAAGTCACCGGCGCAACCAGACCCGCGGTCCTGGGTAAGATATCATTGCCGTGAAGAGAACCTTTGTCATAACCGTCATCATGACCGTGGTGTCGATGCTGGCCTGCGCGCGGATGAATTACGCCGTGAAGCAGGAAGGCTACGACAACCTGAAGAAACCGTTGATTCGCGTGCGCGTACTGCACACGGCGGATCAGGTCAAGGTGGGTGCCAAGGGGGACTGCGTGGTTCGCACCTGGGATGAGAACAACGAGAAATCGGCGTACTACTCGTCGGCTCACCTGCGCGTCGCCGCCGAGGGCCGGCATCTGTCGCTCTTTGATCTCGACGGCAATCGTCTTGAAACCAAGCTGACCAAGGTAACGGTGATCGCCGACAAGAAATCGTGGTTGTGGCTGGACAAACGCAAATTCCGCGGCGTGTTCGAGTTCTATTCCGACGGTCACGACACGATGTATGTCGTCAATGTCTTGAATCTTGAAGATTACCTGCGCGGGGTGCTGGCGCCGGAAATCGGACGGCGAACCGAGCAGGAATACGAAGCGGTCCAGGCGCAGGCGGTGGCGGCGAGGACCTATGCGCTGGTGACGCGCGGGAAATATCCGAACAAGCAATACGATCTGGTAAATGAAATTCTGGATCAAGTCTACACGGGCGTTGACGGCGAGCAGCGGCTTACCGATCGCGCGCTCAAAGACACGCGCGGCGAAGTGCTTACCTTCGACGGCCAGATGATCGAGACCTATTATCACTCGACCTGCGGCGGACATACCGACGCGCTTTCCGACGTTTGGGACAAGTCGGGGCGCGAGTACCTGCAGAGTGTTGAGGACGACACGTTCTGCAACTGGTCGAAGTACTACACGTGGTCGGAAACGCTCGCGGCCGACTCGGTGCTGGCATCGATTCGCAAGTACCTGGTGTCGGGGCGAAAAGAAACGGAGTTGCTCGGCAGCAAGTTGATGGCGCTGACAATCCAGTCGCGCGCGCCGGGCGGACGGATCATTACGCTGCGGGTCACCACGGAAAAAGGCGACATCTACTTAACGAAGGACCAGATTCGCTGGGCGATCATGCGGCCGAACAATGGCGGAATTCTGCGTTCGGCGGATGTCGAGTTTCGTCTTGGGCGCAACAGCGCGGGCGATGTCGACAGCGTCTACGTTACCGGCAAGGGCTACGGACACGGCATTGGCATGTGCCAGTGCGGGGCGATCGGGCGCGCGCGCGTCGGGCAAACTTACAAGGACATCCTGCTGCACTACTATCGCGGCGCCGTCATCCAAAAAATGTACTAAGCGCGGGAATTGAACTTCCTTATCTATTTTTCATGATCGTCCAGCGCTGCATTCTGGCTGTCCTGATTGCGCTCCTGCTTGCCGGCAGCGGGATGGCGCAAATCAAGAACCGCAAATATTCATTCAGGGTGGAGCTCGGCGCCTTCCAGCCGACGCTCAACGACTCGGCGCGCCAGTGGCTGCTTTCACCGCAGGTCGGAGTCGAAGCCCAATTCATGCTTCGACCGCATCTCGGTCTCGTCGGCAGCTTCCGCTACGCGCGTTTCCACAACGACTCGCTGCACGCCTCGCTGTTGGAGCAGGACAGAGAGTTCGCCAATCGACGCTGGTCGATGATCACGATCGGCATTGGACCAAAATTGTACCTCGGCTCAAGGAAGGCGCTGACGCCGTACGCCGCCGCGCAGATTGCGGCGGTCATCTGGGAGATCGGGCGGTATCCGGGAGGCGAGAAGGTCGTTGTCGAAGCGGCGGACGGCGGGAGAACCGATTTTCGTGCCGCCGAAATCGGCCTGAGCGCCGAGCTGGGCGTCGAGCGATTGTTCGCCGATCGCGTGGCTCTGTCGGTCGCGGCGCGTTTCGTCTATCTGACCGGACTTGGCGCCGACTTTGCCGCATGGGTAGACAACTCACGCTCCCGGGCGGTTATGGGAATCACCGGCGGTGTCGCCGTTCACTTCGGCGCTCCACGCAAGAGCCTCGTCGAAGAATCAGCCAGACGAGAACGCAAGAATCGCAGCTCGCGTCAAGTCTACGAACTGGAAGATACAAAGCCGTCGACGCACCAACCGTCGATGTCGCAAGTCACTGAAGATCCGGCCGGTCAGGGTTATCCGCGGATCGAAAGTCAGGCGCCGGTTGCTGATGCCGATCACGACGGGATTGCGGACGAAGTTGATCGCTGTCCGGCAACACGCGCGGGTGAGAAAGTTGACTTGGTCGGATGCCCGGTCGATTACGATGGCGACGGTGTCGTTGACAGTCTCGATCTGTGTCCGGCAACTCCGGAGCATCTGCCGGTCGATGTGCGCGGCTGCCCCGATCGCGCGAGATTATTCCCAAGAAGAATCTATCATGAGCTGTTTGCCTCCGGCTCGAGTGATCTACGCTTGCAATCAATACCGGTTGTGGATTCGGTGATCGCATTGCTGCGAATGTTTCAGGATGTGCGTGTGGCCGTGTTGGGTTATACCGATGACGTCGGCAGCGACAAAGCGAACCTGGAGTTATCGCAGAAACGCGCCGAGGCTTTGCGGGAATATTTCGGCGCAGCAGGAATCGAATCACAGCGGATCATGGCTGTTGGCAGGGGGGAATCCAATCCGATTGCATCAAATCAAACGCGCGACGGACGCGGGCTCAATCGCCGCATCGAGCTGGAATTCAGCTGGTAAGCGCAGCGTTGTCGTAGGCAGCTACGGCGTTTCGATCCAGCCGTCGGTCGGCTGTTGTTGGTTCGGCTTGTGCGCCTGGCCTTTCCAGATCTTGGTGTTGTCCGAACCGTGCTGGTGGATGACGTAATTGCAGGTCGGTTCGCTGCACACCCAGTTGGTGGCATTGGTCATCAACAGCGGCAGCAGTTTGCCGCGGCCGCAGGATGGACAAGTGACGGGTTCAAACATCGTAGCGACCTCCCATCGCACTTTGAGTTCAGATTGTAAGCGAGCAGCCGCGGCGGCGGCCGCGGCTGCAGAACTACTGGCTCCGGCGGCTGCCGCCATGATTACTTCTTTACCTTCAGATAGCGGTCAAACCACTTAACGAACCACTCCAGCCGCACGAGGCGCCGATCGGGGCGGCCGCAGCGCGACAGACCGTGAGGTTCTTCGGGAAAACGAATCATTTCGACCGTGCGGCCGAGCATCTTGAGCGAGATGAAGAGCTGTTCGCCCTGCTCGATCGGACAGCGCAAATCCTGCTCGGAGTGCGAGATCAACAGAGGCGTACGAATCTTTTTCACATAGCTTAGCGGCGACATCCGACGCCATGATTCGAGATTGTTGTAAGGCGTGCCGAAAATCTCCTTGGTCATCAGGTAGCCGATGTCGGACGAGCCGAACATCGATTCGAGATTGACGACCGAACGCTGCGTGATTGCTGCGGCGAATCTGTTCGTATGGCCGACGATCCAGTTGGTCATGTAGCCGCCGTAGCTGCCGCCAGTCACACCCATGCGCTTCTTGTTGATGTAGGGCTTGCTCTCCATGTAGTCGGCGAACGCCATGCAATCTTCGTAGTCGACCGTGCCCCAGGCGTTGGTGATGGTGTCGGCGTGTTTTTCTCCGTAGCCCTGGCCGCCGCGAATGTTGCTGAAATACACGACGTAGCCGTTGGCGGCGAGCAACTGGAACTCGTGGAAGAAGGTGTTGCCGTACTGGACGCGCGGACCGCCGTGAATTTCGAGCACTGAGGGATACTTGCGGCGCGGTGAGAAGTCGGGCGGTTTCATGATCCAGCCGTGTACCGGATAGTTGCCGGTGCTGCGGAAGATGATCTCCTCCGGCTTGGAGATCATGACCTCGTCTGTCAACCACTTGTTGAACGAGGTCAGCCTCACCTGTTTGGCGCCACGCTTGTTCAACTCGAAGGCGTGCACTTCGGCCGGCATGGTGTGGTTCGAAATCACGAGAGCGACCTTAGTGGTCTTGCCAGCGAGCGATGCACCCATCACGTGCTGCTTGCCGCGAATCACCGGCTCGATCGCGCGGCCGCTGGCGGCTACGCGATAGAGATTCGTGCTGCCGGAGTCGCTGACCACGAAGTAGATCCAGCGGCCATCGGGCGACCAGTGGACGAGCCCGCCGGAGTGTGCTTCGACCGTGTCGGAGATCGTTTCGTCCATGCAGAAGCGGTCGAGCTTCTTCACCAAATTGACGGCTTTGCCGCCGCGCACCGGGACTTTCCAGACGTGCCAGTTGGTGACGCCCCAGGAGTCATCGGGATTATCGTGCCCGAGATAGGCGAGCGTCTGGCCGTCCGGCGAGAACTTGAGAAATCCGAGCGGGCCCTTGGGAGTCGGGATCAAACGCGCTTTGCCGCCGCCCGCCGGCATGATAAAGATGTCCTGCAGATCGGGATAGAGATCGGCGTTTTTCTGGATATTGCTGATGTAGGCAATCGAGCGGCCGTCGGGCGAGAACGTCGCGAACGATTTTTCGTAGCCACCCTTGGTCAATTGCGTTGACTTGCCGGAAGCAACCTCGACCGTCCAGATCTGGAACTCCTCCTTGGGGTTGAACCCGTAGTTGTCCATCTTGTGGAAGAGTCGCGTGATGTGGCGATAGACCGGGGTTTCACGTTTGCCGTCTTTGGACTTGGGGACTTCGTCGTGCTTGCGAAACACGAAGAGCAGCTTCTTTGCGTCCGGCGAGAACTCCAAATTGCCAAAGTCGCCCTCCATCTCGCAGAGCAGCTTCGGTTCACCGCCACGGCGCGGCATGACATAGATGCCCTTCTTCTCGTTGCGCTTCGAGGTGAAGGCCAGCCAATTGCCGTCGGGCGAGAAGACCGGTACCGAGTCGGAAACCTCGCCGTGCGTGTATTGGCGCAGGTTGCTTCCATCGCAGTCGATCATGAAGAGATGCGAATGGTATTTCCTCTTGTCCTCGGTGATCGTGCGGACACTGATGGCAATTTCGGTTTCATCGGGCGCCATGACGACGCCGTCGACGAATTTTAGCTTGAGTAAGTCTTCCTTGGTGATTTTGCGTTTCTTCATGAATTCTCCTTAGCGGCAGCGGGCATTACTCGCCCGTAAAAGACACTTACGTAAGAGTTTGTATACGAGTTGCAGCAGGGGAAAGCAATGGAATAATAACGGCGGATCAGTCACGCAAGATGCGCAATCACGATGCGCAGGGCGATGGCGATCAACACCAGGCCGCCCAGGAATCCCGCACGCCGGCCGATCGCGACGCCGAGCCGATGACCGCAACTCATGCCAAAGGCCGTGAAGACGAGCGCGACGAGACCGATGATCACGCTCGGCAGCACGATACTGACCTGGAGCAGGGCGATCGAAAACCCGACGGCGAGCGCATCGATACTGGTGGCCAGCGACAACAGGACCAGCGACCATTTACGGGTCGGGTCAGGGAGCCGGGGATCAAGTTCAGCAGAGTGATGAGCAGAGTCGTAGATCATCTTGCCGCCAATCCAGACCAGCAGCGCAAAGGCGATCCAATGGTCGAAGCCGCCGATGAACCTCTCGACCCGTGTGCCAAGGAACCAGCCGATAACCGGCATCAGAGCCTGGAAGAGTCCAAAATGAAAAGAGAGGCGGAAATAGTGGCGGAAGGTCAGGGGATGCAGCCGCGTACCGACGGCGACTGCGACCGCAAAAGCGTCCATCGCCAGGCCGACGGCGATCGCGAGAATCGTGAGGAGGCTCAAGCGCTGAGATCCTTTTGACAGAATTCGACCAACCGGGATACCATTGGAGCCAATGGTATTCACACCGGCGGGGAAATCAACGATAATTCTGTCAGTTATTGTAACGCACTCGCGAGGCGCGATTACCCCTTGACAAAATGTACTTTATTTATCTATCTTTGACCCGTATCACTTTCCGTTATAACGATTAAGGACATTTTCACGATCGGGCGATCTACCGCCAAGGAGAAAGCAATGTTCGCATCAGTGGCTTCTCGGTTGCAATGGCTTCATATCAGTTCCGTATGCGTTCTACCTGGTGCTCTACATCTTTGCCGGCGGACCGGCGCCGTGTTAGATTGAAGGATTAACAAATGGAGCGATATATGCGCACGTTCAGAATGTTTGTAATGGGCTGCTTGAGCGTTGTCTGCCTGAGCGCTGTCCTGCTGGCCGCCGACCGCGATCACGACGGCGTTGACGATTCGATTGACAATTGCCTGATCGTCCCCAACCCGGGGCAGGAAGATGCGGACATGGACGGGATCGGCGATGTTTGTGATTACTCCGCAGCGGGAGGTGATGTCCGTATCCACCTCAACGGCGGCGCTGACGTCTTCTATCTCGGTGAAGACAACACTATCGAGATTTGGTTCTCCCATTCTGCGCAGTTGGGTTTGATGTCGATCGCGTTTGAAATCAGTGCAGCTTATGAAGTAGAATGGGTAACTCCATACGGAACACACCCGCCCGCGGCACCGATAGTCATGGAGCGGGGTGATGCGATCGACAAGTTTACATTGCCTGACTTGCAGGTCATTACGAATCGGTTGCCCGATACCCTCTGGATGGGTGGTTCGGCGCCGCTCGGAATCGGGTGCATCCCACCGCATCCAACCCACTCGCTGTGCTACACCGCGAAGATACGACTCGTCGGAGCCGAACCGGCAGCTGGAGGACTTTGTATCGACAACGTATTCGTGCCGACAGCGGGGTATTGGAGTTTCGACTCGTTTAACGGCCCTTATGCACCGCATTTCCAGAGCCAGCCAAACTCTTCGCAAAGCAATCCCGACGCTCCCGCAGTCTGCTTCGACATCATTGAGCGCCCCTACATGAAAGGCGATGCCGACGGCAGCGGCTTTATCAATATCGCTGATGCCGTCTTCCTGATTCAGTACATATTTGCCGGTGGTCCGGCGCCAGTACCATTGGAAGCCGGCGACGCCGACTGCAATGGGTTTATTTCAGTTCCGGATGCGGTCTATCTGGTGCTCTACATCTTTGCCGGTGGCCCGGCGCCGTGCTAATTAAGGAGTAGTTTGGCGAGTTTCCCTATTGCCGAGGCCGGGGCAATCGACTATATTAGTCAATAACTGGAGCCTCAAAATCAGGGAGCCTCTGATGGCAATCGACCCGATTCAGACAGTGGCGCATCTCGGTAAACGAGTTCGCGCGCAATCCTTCGTTGCTAACTTGCCTGCAGGGAGCCGGCTATGTTCAGCTTTGATCCTTCTCTTCTGGACAACACTCGCATTCACACCAGTCTTCGGGCTGACCATCAGCGTTCCCTCGGAGCAGCCAACGATTCAGGCGGCGATCGACGTCGCCACTACCAACGATACAGTTCTCGTGGCGCCCGGAACGTACACCGGTACCGGCAATAGGGACGTAAACTTCGGCGGCAAGAATATTGTCGTGCGTTCGTCGGGCGGAGCCGCTGTGACAATCATCGATTGCGAGGCAGACTCTACTGATCCGCATCAGGGTTTTATCCTTACTTCCGGTGAAGATTCTACCGCCGTGGTTGACGGATTCACAATTCAAAGCGGGTACGGTCTACCAAGTGGCGGGGCTATCCTTGCGGATTCCAGCGGCCTGACCGTTAGGAACTGCCGATTTGTGAGTAATGCTTCTCAGATCCATGGAGGGGCTATCGCCGTCTTCTCCCCAATCGCGCGACCGATCCGCATGGAGAACTGCGAATTCAGCGACAATGCTACGCTCTCATCTTCCACCGGGTTAGGCGGTGGCGTCTTTGTCCAAGGAGCTAGTCCGGCAATCATCGAGAATTGTAAGTTCTACCGCAATAGCAGTTTGGACGGTGGCGCGCTTTGTTTCGCCGTCTCGCAAGTCGAGATCAGCAACTGTGAGTTTGACTCTAATTACGCGCAGAGTTATGGTGCCGCAATATCGATGTTGGGAGGCTCCGCCACGATGGATTCCTGTCTCGTGACGCACAACATCACACAAGCGATAAGGCTTAACGGCGCATCGATCCACATCCGGGACTGTAGCATTGCTGACAATGGTTCCGGCACCCCGCTGTTTCTTGATCACTCAGTTGCGTTTCTAGAGCGAGTCCTGCTGGTAACTGATGGTTTCTATGCCGTGCAGCGAACGAGCACCACCTATCAATTCGACATCAGCTGCTCCAACCTCTTCAGCCGCGTCGGAAATGCCTGGACGGGAATCGAGTCTTACCTTGCCAGTAACGGAAACAGCAATCTCGACCCGCTGTTCTGCGACGCAGAAAATGGCGAGTATCACATAGCGAACAGCTCGCCCTGTGCCCCAGCCAACAGCAGCTGCGGCGAACTGATCGGCGTATTTCCAGTGGCCTGTGAGATAACGTGTATCGATAGTGACGGCGATGGCTTTGGAGATCCGGGGTATCCCTTTGACTTGTGCGGGGAGGATAACTGCCCGGACGAATCAAGCGCCAATCAGAACGATGCGGATGCGGACGGCTTGGGTGACGAGTGCGACAACTGCATCAACGCCGCCAATGCCAGCCAACAAGACTCTGACGGCGATGGACACGGTGATGCTTGCGACAATTGCCCGCAAATCCCCAATGCCACGCAGGCCGACCAGGACAATGACGGGCAGGGTGATGCCTGCGAGCCGGGCGTTCAAGATAGAGACGGCGATGGAATCACGGACGATGTCGACAACTGCCTGATCGTCTTCAACCCGGGACAGGAAGATACTGATAGTGACGGGATTGGCGATGTCTGCGACTATTCTGAGCCGGGCACCGGGGATATCAGGATCACCGTAAACGGCGGTAATGACCAGTTGTATGTTGGTCGGGCGAACGTGATCGAGATCTGGTACGCAAGCGGCGATGATCTGACCTTAGCGGAGACGAACTTCGGTTTTTCCATCAGCGGCGGCTCGTTTGATCTTGTTCCCATTCTTCCCTATGGTGACCTGGGAGACTTTGTTGACGTCGTCGACCCGGCTATCTACTCGTGCATATTCTGGTTTGGCAATGCTGATTACAATGCGACCACGCACGAGTTGTCGATTGATGCAGTAACTTTGCTTCCGTGTGACGTTCCTGCCGCACCCGAGCACCACGCGCTCTACCGATTCTACTTAATGATTTCCCCAGACGCCCCGATTGCTCAGTCGGGTTTCTGCATCGACAATGTTGTCAGCTTGCCATTCAACGGTTTTTGGCGGTTTCAGACCGTCTCGGGGCAATTCTTCGTTCCGGACTTTCAGGGGAATCCCAACACGAGCGCAACCAGCCCGGACGCGCCGGCTGTGTGTTTTGACCTAATATTGCCGCCCAAGGGCGATGCCGACGGCAACTTGTTCATTTCGGTCTCCGATGCGGTCTATCTACTGTATTACATCTTTGCTGGTGGACCGGCACCTGCGCCGCTCGAAGTTGGCGATGTTAACTGCGACGGCATCGTATCGATCTCAGATGTAGTCTATCTGATCAATTACATCTTCGCCGGCGGACCGGCGCCGTGTTAGGCCTCGGTTCGGCTACTAAGTGACAATTCGGCCCTTGCTGCTCCGAGCGGCAAGGGCCTTTTGCTGTCCAACATTCCCCTTTGAAAATCGCTTCATTTGATTATCTTCGCGGCTAATCCGCCGCTCTCTTTGCGGCTCAAATCGCTTGTCTGTAGCCCGTCCGTTGTCTGTAGCCCACCCGGAGCGCAGCGCAGGGTGGGAAAACTATCATCACGGAAGCAGAATGAGACCATTTTCGCAGTTTCAACGCACGCATACCTGCGGCGAATTGACCAAAGCGCACGCAGGGCAAACCGTCCGGCTTAACGGCTGGGTCAAAAAGTATCGCAATCATGGCGGCATATTGTTTATCGATCTGCGCGATCGCTTCGGGATCACACAAGTCGTGTTCCATCCGCAGAATTTCAGCGAGGAGCGTATTCGTGAGGCCGGGCACTTTCGCGGCGAGTATGTTATCGCCATCAGCGGCACGGTGTTGTTGCGGCCGGAGGGCATGATCAATTCGAATCTGCCGACGGGAGAGATCGAAGTCGACGTCCGCGACTTTGAATTGCTCGCCGAGTCGGAGACGCCGCCGTTTGAGATCGAGGAAGATTCCACAGCCAACGAAGACCTGCGGCTGACTTATCGCTATCTTGACTTGCGCCGCCGCTTCCTGGCCGACAAAATCGAATTGCGCCATCGGCTGGCCTTTGCCGTGCGGCAGTATATGCACGAGCAGAAGTTTCTTGAGATCGAGACGCCGCTGTTGATGCGCTCGACGCCCGAGGGCGCGCGCGACTATGTGGTGCCGTCGCGGGTACATCCGGGCAAGTTCTACGCGTTGCCGCAATCGCCGCAGTTGTTCAAACAAATCCTGATGATCGCGGGCTTTGACCGCTATTTCCAGTTGGCGCGTTGCCTGCGCGACGAGGATTTGCGTGCCGACCGTCAGCCGGAGCACACGCAGATCGATATCGAAATGTCGTTCGTGACGCAGGATGACATCTTTACGGTGGTCGAGGGGATGATGAAACATGCTTTCAAGGCCGTGATGAATGTCGATCTGGTCACGCCGTTTCCGCGGTTTCCTTACGACCAGATCATGAACGAGTACGGCTCGGACAAACCGGATTGCCGTTACGAGATGAAACTGATCGACTTCGGCGCTGCCTTCGCCGGGACGGAGTTCAAAGTGTTCGCCGACGCGTTGACGACCGGCGGAGTTGTGAAAGGCATCGTGGTCAAGGGACAGGCTGGACTTTCGCGTAAACAACTCGAAGAAATAGAGGACCAAGCCAAGCTTGCGGGCGCCAAGGGGCTGGCATGGATTGCGTTTGCGGAGGAAGTCAAATCGCCGATCAAGAAGTTCCTGACGGATGCAACGATCGCCAAACTTCGTGAGGTCGGCGGCATCGCCGACGGCGATCTTGTTCTGCTCGGCGCCGGAGCAAAACTGCCGACCGAGATGATACTGGGCAAAGTCCGCAGTTACTGCGGCAAGAAGTTTGGGCTGATCGACAAATCGAAGTACGTCTTCTTGTGGGTGACCGATTTCCCGCTGTTTGAGTACAACAAGGACATTGGCCGTTTCGATGCGATGCACAATATCGTGACCTCACCGAAAGAGCCGGACATTCCGCTGCTTGACGAAGGCTTTGCAACCAAGACGGCGCTCTCCGATCCGTCGCACCCTTGGGCGCGAATTCGCGCCAACCAGTATGATTTGGTCTGCAACGGCTTTGAGTTGGCCTCCGGCGGAATTCGCAATTACCGCTCCGATATGCAGAAGAAGGTCCTCAACATCCTCGGCATGGACGATGAGCGCGCCGAGCGGATGTTTGGATTCCTGTTGACGGCACTGAAGTACGGCGCGCCTCCGCACGGGGGAATTGCCCTGGGCCTTGACCGGGTGGTGTCGATTATGACCGATTCGGAGTCGTTGCGGGATGTGATTGCGTTTCCAAAAACGACTGCGGCACAATCGCTTATGGATGGGGCGCCGACCGAGATCGAGCCTGAGCAGATGGCGGAGCTTCACCTCGCGATAGCTATTGACAAAAATCAGTAATGACCTACATTTAGAAGGCTAAGAGTGAATTCCCCCACCCTCCTGGTGGGGAATTCTTTTGGTGTTTAGCCGTGTCAATCGAATATCTTGTGGCGTGGCGGCTCGAAACATGAGGTGGAAAAAGACCTGATTGAGTGACCCAAACGGACGAAAGATCGAGGTCAAGAACGTCGATCCGCGAATTCTTTTCGCGAGCAATAATAACCTGATCAAAACGATTGAAGCCGGATTTGACGTGCAGATTGTGGCGCGCGGCGAGACGGTTTCGATCAGCGGGCCGGATGCTCATCTGGCTGAAATCCTGTTCTACGATTTGTTCGAACGGTTGCAGCGCAAGGGGGAGATCAGCGAGCAGTATCTCAATTACGCGATCAGTTTCATCAAGGAATCAGGGCAGGGCCCGGCGGCGGAGCTCGATATTGCCACCGCCCTGACCAGCATTCACAAAGCCGACATCAAACCCAAAACGCTGGGGCAGAAGACCTATCTTGAGGCGATCGAGAAGCACGATATCGTGTTCGGTATCGGCCCGGCCGGGACGGGAAAGACCTATCTTGCTGTGGCAGAAGCAGTTGCCGGGCTACGAAACAAGCTCTTTGGGCGGATAATTCTGGTGCGTCCGGCGGTTGAGGCGGGAGAATCACTCGGATTCTTGCCGGGAGACATTCGCGCCAAGGTTGATCCTTATCTGCGGCCGGTTTATGACGCTCTTCATGACATGCTTCCTGCCGATAAAATAAAGAAGCTGATGGAATTAGGGGTGATCGAGATCGTGCCATTGGCTTTTATGCGCGGCCGTACGCTCAACAGCGCTTTTGTGATTCTTGATGAGTCACAGAATACGACAGTTGCGCAGATGAAGATGTTCCTGACGCGTATCGGCGAGGGCTCCAAGGCCGTCGTGACCGGCGACGTTACGCAGATCGATCTCGACAGGAAGCGCATATCCGGTTTGGTAGCTATTCAGAGAATCCTCAAGGACATTCCCGAGATCAAGTTCATCTATCTCTCGGACAAAGACGTCGTGCGCCACCGATTGGTGAAGCAGATCATCCGCGCATTTGATCGCTACGAGAATCGCCAGAGATAGCCCCCATGTTCACATTGGTACGCAGAGGACTGCGGACGGTGCGACGCCGTTTCCGCAAAGAGAGCACGGGTGAAACGCCGTCGGCGATGGCGCGGTTCTGGATTGTTCTCCTGCTGATCTTTGCCATCGTCTTTACGTCATTCCTGTTTCCGATGGCGCACGTCTTTGCGCCGCCTTCGGCGCCGATGCTGGGGGATATCGCCCCGGAAGACATCATCGCGCCCTTTGATTTTCCGGTCTACAAAAGCGACGAAGAGATCGAATTCGAGACGCGCCAGACTCTGACCTCGTTGCCCGCGGTTGTCTTGTATGACGAGCAAAAGGTCGACTCGGTGTTTCGCGCCCTCGATCGGTTTTTCAGCGTGGCCGACAGCATTAAGCTTCGGGTCAAGAATGTTACCCGGGCCGCCGATCGGCTGAGAGTTTTCTACCCGCACATCAAGGAGGCCGCACTCCAGCGATTGATGGCGGCTGAGAGTTTGAGTGTAGTCAAGAGAGTCATTCGCGAATCGCTGATTGACCGATTTCTCGTCGGGGTTGCGGAGACCGACACGATTGTGCCGACGGGCTATCCGATCGTCCAGATCAGGCGGGGCGAACAAAAATCGACTTATGCCGCCGATCAGATTATTGGCCTTCAGGAAGCGCGGCAGACGCTCACCGACGATATCGCCGATCACGCCGGGCCGCACCGGCTGTCGGGCGCCTGGCTGGCTGATCTGGCGCAGAACTTTCTGGTCGCGAATCTTCACTACTCAGTCGAGGAGACGGCCAAACAACGCGAGACTGCGATCAATTCGATTTCCACCGTGCGGACGTGGTTTCGCGCCGGGCAGCGGATCGTCGCCAAGAACGAACCGGTGACGCGCACGCATATCGAGTGGCTGAATGCCCTGGCTGAGCACCGGTCGGAGTCGGGCACGAAGGCGGGGCTTTTCCAGTATTTGCTGCCGATCCTGGCGCGGTTGCTGTTTGTGGCCTTTGTTTACTTGACGTTTCTCTGGGCCGTTTATCTTTTGCGCGGGCGCGCGCAGTTTCGCCTCGACCGCATCGTGCCGCTGTTGCTGATCGTCATGACGACGATCGGCGCGGCATATCTCATTACCGAGCAGGCCAACCTATCGATGTATCTGGTACCGATTGCGGCGGGAGTGATCCTGGCGGCGATCCTGTACGATCTCGAAACCGCAGTGCTGGTAACGCTCACGGAAGCGGTGCTGTTCGGCATCATCTACGAATTCAATTTTGAGTACAGCTTCATCGCCATCGCCTCGGGATTGGTGGCCGCCTTTACGATGCGCGCAGTCAAGAAGCGCTCCGACTTTTATCGCGGGGCCTTGTATCTGGCGCTGGCGATTACGGCGACGGCCTTCCTGCTCGAGTCGCTGCGGTTTTCGTCGGCGGAGATCATTCTGCGCCAATGCGGGTTTGCTTTGATCAATGCCGCCGCCTCGTCGTTCATCGCGATGGCGACGCTGCCGCTGTTCGAATCGCTCTTTAGTTTTACGACCAACATCACGCTGTTGGAATTGTCCGACATGAACCATCCGCTCCTGAAGCGGCTGGCGCTGGAGTCGCCGGGGACGTATCATCACTCGCTTGTGATCGGGAGCCTGTGCGAGGCAGCGGCGGAAGCGATCGGCGCGAACGCGCTGCTGGCGCGCATCGGCGCCTATTATCACGATATCGGCAAGATGGAAATTCCCGACTATTTCGTCGAGAACCAGGTGGGCGTGCGCAGCCGGCACGAGGAACTCTCGCCCTCGATGTCGGCGATCGTCATTAAATCGCACATCACCCGCGGCCGGGAACTGGCGGAGGAAAACGATTTGCCGGACAAGATCATTGCCTTCATCGAAGAACACCACGGGACCTCGCTGATGTCGTTCTTCTACAGCAAGGCGAAGGAACTTCATCCCGACGAGGAGATTTCCGACACCGAGTTTCGTTATCCCGGGCCGCGGCCGCAATCGAAAGAGACCGCGGTGCTGATGCTGGCGGATTCGGTGGAGGCGGCCTCGCGAACGCTCGAAGATCCCAAGCCGGCGCGAATCAGGAACCTGATCAGAAAACTGATCAACGACAAGTTTCAGCAGGGACAGTTGTCGGAGTCGAATCTGACCCTGGCCGACCTGCAGGGAATCGAAGACGCTTTCGCAAAGGTGCTGATGGGCGCCTTCCACAGCCGCATCGATTACCCGAAGCGCGAAGAAGAGAAAGCCAAGTGAAAGAGCGGGCGACCATACACAACACCGTCGCCGGCACGAGGGTGCCGCGCCGGGCGCTTAAGCGTCTGGCACAGATCGTATTGCAGGGCGAAGGGCGGCAACAGGACGTCGTTCTGGTTTTTATCGACGATCGGGAAATGCGACGGCTGAATCGTCAATTTCGGCATAAGGATAAATCGACGGACGTATTATCTTTCGGTATGGACAACGATGCCGACCCCCTATTAGGCGAGATTTACATCTCGATCGCGGAAGCGCGGCGCAACGCCCGCGATTACGCCATCTCGACCCGGCAGGAGATTTTGAAACTATTCTGCCACGGATTGTTGCACCTGTGCGGGATTCATCATCCGACTGCACGCAAACGGGCATTGATGGCGGCCAAGGAAGACGCATATCTTGGCAAACTGGCGAGGGCGCTCTAAATGCTCTTTGTGCTCGGCATACTGGCGTTGATCATACTCCTGTACTACGTTTCGTACAGCGTAAGCGTCGCGGCGAGCGGGCTCTATCTTACCGACTACAACGAACGCAAGTTCCTCGACGGGCTCTCCGCGGGAAAGCGGCGCGTCATCGAAAAGATTCTCGAAAATCCGAAGCGCTTGTCGGTGACGGCTACGCTGGTGCAATCAGGGGCGTTGATTGTCTCGACGGTTGCCTGGTTTCTGATCGGGTCGCGCGTCGAGTTGCCGCAGATGCAGAAGTACGCGATCGAGGCGATCCTGATCATTGCCGGTTGGTTTATTCACACCTCGCTGGTCGCCGTGATCGCGCCCAATTTGCGGCAGGAGCGGGTGTTGGAAGTGATCGAATCGCAGTCGTGGTTGATCAGGATCTTGCTGGCGATCAGCGCACCGGCAGTAACTTCGATCATCAAATTCAAGAGCACGCTCATCGGCAAGCAGGACCTTGAAGATAAGAAGGAAGAAATTGTCGAGCGGGCCATAGAAGAGCTGGCGGACTCCGCCGGAATCGACGAACCGCTCATGGGACCTGACCTGCGGGACATGATCGGCAACGTGTTCGACCTGGCCGATGCCGAGGTGCGTGAAATCATGGTGCCGCGAATCGAGATGCTCACCATCGACAGGGGAACGACCTTCGCTGAAGTTAAAAAGATCGTGGCAGAGAACGGCTACTCGCGGTATCCCGTGGCCGCCGGCGGCGTGGACAACATCGCGGGTATCCTTCATGTCAAAGATATCCTCAAGCGATATCCATTGCCGGCGGATGAAGAAGATGTGACCGCCATTGCGCGTCCGGCTTTCTTTGTTCCCGAGTCAAAGAGTCTGCGCAGTCTCTTGGAAGAATTCAAGCACCAGAAAGTGCATATGGCGATAGCGGTGGATGAGTATGGCGGTACCGCCGGCCTGGTGACGATGGAAGACATTCTCGAATTGATTGTCGGCGATATCCAGGACGAGCACGATACCGACGAAGAGTCTGATCTCGTGCGCCTGACCGACAAAGAATACCTGGTGTCGGCGAACCTGTCGATGACCGACCTCTCGGATCGGCTCCACCTGAATCTCGAAGAGAAAGACTTCGAAACCGTCGGGGGGTTCATTTACGATTTGGTCGGCTCACTGCCGGATGTCGGACAACGAGTGGCGGTCGATGGGATCGAATTCGTCGTCGAAAAAATCAGCGGCCAGCGTATCGAGAAGGTGAAGATAATCTTGCAGGCTCGCAAAGAGCAGCAGGCGTAGGCGGGGCGGGTTACTTTTCAGTATTCAAGTCATCGCAGTTACACTGATTCGACGGCACCTCGCAATGACATCGGGAGGGCATGCGATTAGGATGTCAATTCCCTTCGTGAGGTAATGGGGATTTGTGGTCGATTAGGATGAGGATTGATTGGGCGGTGGTGGGTTGAGGAGAAACGGGAATTGACCTACGGTCGGAAAGAGGGTGCGCGTCAGGTCGCCCGTCTCGGCGCAGGCGTGTCGGTGATGATGAGGATTCGATAGCGCCTCGACGGAAGACCTGACGCAACGATGAATCTTGGCAGATACTTGGAGTGAAATAGATTGCTTCGTCGCGGTTGTTTCTGTGCGTCGAAATGGGTTGCGTTCGCTCCTCGCAACGACATCGGGAGGGCATGCGATTAGGATGTCAATTCCCTTCGTGAGGTAATTGGGATTTGTGGTCGATTAGGATGAGGATTGATTGGGCGGTGGTGGGTTGAGGAGAAACGGGAATTGACCTGCGGTCTGCAAATGAAGGCGGACAGGAATGACTACCGTTCGGGTTAAGATGGTGGGCCGACATTAAGAGTGCAATCTGACCTGAAAAAAACGGGACAGATGCAAGCACCTGTCCCGTTGATTGGTCACTTCAGTCCGGGTTACTTCAGACTTAGATTAGTCTTCGCCTTGCGCCTTGGTATAGCCTTCCTTGTTGTCGAAGATCTGGAGTTTTTCGACGTGGGCCCAGCGAATGCCGCTGGAGGTCGCCTTCTGGAGCAGCGCCAGCAGCACGTCGTCCGTCAATTCCTTGCCGTCCTCGCGCATCATGCAGCGAAGGCGGAACTGGTCGACGGTGTCGGTGATCGCGCCCATGGTCGGGTAGACCTTGGTGCCGCGGCTCGACACGATCTTCAGCCGCAGCGGGGTGCCTTCGAGAAGGGCTTCCGCCTTCTTGCCGAGTTCGTCTACCGAGCCGGACCATTCCACAAAAAGATCGGTGCCGGAGACACGCCGCGAAGCGACTTGAACGAAATCGGGACGCAGGTCGATCTTGGGCATCTTGATCGGCTTGTATTCCCGAATCTTGTAGTTCGAAGATGACTTCCCGAAATTGGCGATGATCGCATCGGCGTAGGCCGTCGTCGAAGCCGCTTTGGCGTCGCCGACGACGTCGCGCGGCATCACCTTTCCTTCTTCGAGAGTGAAGAGCACCGCGTTTTCGATCAGGGCAGCTTCCTTGAACATCTCAAGGTAGCGCAGCATCATGACCGCGGAGAACAAGACGGCCGACGGGTTAATGACGTTTTTGCCGGCATACTTCGGAGCGGAACCATGTACCGCCTCGAAAATCGCTACGTCGCTGCCGAGATTGGCAGAGGGGGCAAAGCCCAAACCGCCGATCAGGGCGGAAGAGAGGTCGGAGATGATATCGCCATTCATATTGGTGGTAATGATGATATCGAACTGCTCAGGCTTCTTGACGAGCTGGTGCGCGCAGTTATCGATGATGATGTGCGACGACTGGATATCAGGGTATTCCGGCGCGATCGCTTCGAAGGTGCGCTTAAGCATTCCCTCGGTAAACTTCATGATATTGGCCTTGGTCGCGCAATGCACGTTCTTGCGGCCCTCGGCGCGCGCGACTTCGAAGCCCAGGCGGACGATCTTTTCGCAACCCTTGCGGGAGATCAGCTTCAGACACTGGGCGACCCCGGGTGTTTGCATGTGCTCGATCCCGGCGTAGAGATCTTCGACGTTTTCGCGGACGACGATCAGATCAACGCCGCGGCCGCTGTAGGGCGTTCTGACACCGGGCAGTTCGCGGGCCGGGCGGATATTACCGTAGGTTTCGAATAATTTGCGCAGGGTGACATTGGCGCTCTTCTCGCCGTAGCCGACCGGAGTGCCGAGGGGCCCTTTGAGAACGAGGTGGGTCTTGCGCACGGACTCGATCGTTTCGGGTGTTACGCCGGAGGGGATGCCGCGTTTGAAGACGGACTCGCCCGCATCGCGTTCTTCCCAGGCCAGCGGCGCGCCGGTCGCTTCTATGATTTTGCGAGTAGCGTTGACGCATTCAGGGCCGATGCCGTCCCCTGGAATCAGCGTTACCAGGATCTTGCCGTCGGGAGTTCTATGAGGTGTGATCATGAATCAACTCCATCTGTTGATGATTCGTCGCTTTCTGCAACGTCGTTCCCAGTCCGGAGAAGCCGGACTTTGTGAATGCGGTAATCTACAAAAACGTGGCTGTTTGCAAACACATTTCTGCAAGAATCGCGCGCGTTCGTCTCGATGCAGAGGCGAACCGGTCGCCTCGGAGTTTACTGCGCCATGTCAGGGTAAATTCTTGTCGCTCAGCGGGCTTCAGTCTCGCTGCCGCGGCCGCGATTCGCGGGTTTCACGCCGTGGGCAGCCAGAATAGTCAGTGAGCTGTCAACCCAGGCAAAGACCGAGGTTTTCTCCTCGTCGGAGAGGCCGGCGCTCCAATGCATCAGCTTGTAGTTCCACGGCGGCATCGCGCCTTCGGAGACTTCTTCTTTGATCTTACGGAGGTCGTCGACGGGCTCGCGCGTGCTTTGGAAGGGGAATCCTGTGGACATGTCAAGCTCGCCACGCGCCTCGCGAATATGGCCGTCAATCAATCCCTTGACCAGCGGCAGGCTGTGATACCAGGGGTAGTCGGTTTTGTCGGAGTGGCAATCAAAGCACGCTTTCTTCCAGATGGGCTCCAAGGCCGCGAATCCGACCTGGATCTGCGCGTAGGCGGAATCAAGTGCCGGTGCGGCCGCCGCCGAGTCGTCGCTGCTCAACTCAGCGTCACTCGCTGAAGCGATACTGATGACAGCTAACATCAGCGATAGAGCGCCGAGTAGTATGATCAAGCGAATCGTCATTTAAGTCTCCTTGGTTGAGGAGGGATAATAAGTGATTGGGAACGTGAAACAAGCACCATTTCTACCGTGCTAGTCGAGGTATGACGTCGTGCTGACAAAGCAATTGACAATCAGAGACCAATGGTTAACTTTAGCGCCGTTCTGAAACAAGCTTAGTACAGTTAAGGAGTAATGCCATGCAGAGATTCGTCTATTTGTTCGTGTTGGCGGTCATGATGATTGTGGTGTCGTGCGCGTCGGAAGCGCCCGAAGTGCAGAAGCTTTACACGGATGCCAAGTCGATGTGGGATGAGGTCAACAAGGCATTCACACTTCCCAAAGGCGAAGAGCGGACGATGGCGATGAACAAGTTCATTTCCGAGAAATATGACGAGAAGATCGTGGGGAGCTTGAGCCAGTACCTTACGCAGGCGCCATCGGGCAAGTACGCCGCCGACGCCAAGAAGCTGATGGAAGAAGCGCGCAACTCGCAGGCCCTGAAAGCCTTTGCCCAGATGCGGCCGATGCTGCAGAACCAGGCGCTGCCGAAGACGCCGGAAGAAGCCGACTCGTTGGCCGCGCGCTGGCAGCGCGAGCAGCAGGGCGGGATCGATACGACTTCGGGCGCAGGCTCGGGTCAGTAATCGAACAGAAATCGCGTGAAACTCCCCTCGCCGGGCAAGGTATAACCGCCAAGGAAATGGTGGTATCACAACGTGTTTAGTTCACTGATTACAAAAATCTTCGGCACCAAGTACGATCGCGACATTAAGGCGATTCGTCCCCTGGTGGCGCGCGTCAATGAAATCTTCCCGTCGCTCAGCGACTGGTCGGACGAAAAGCTGGTTGAGCGCACGCGCGCCTTTCAGCAGGAACTCGCCGAACTACGATCGGAAATCCGCAAAGAGGCGAAGGAGAACGGCTGGGATAAGGACCAGTTCAAGAAGAGTTTTCGGGAAGAGATCGACGGTTACCTGGTGGAAATTCTCCCGGAAGCGTTTGCGATGGTCAAGGAGACCTGCCGGCGACTGTGCGGGACATCGTGGGATGTCTGCGGCTTCGAGACGCGCTGGGAGATGGTGCCCTACGATGTGCAGTTGATCGGCGGTATTGCCCTGCACCAGGGCAAGATTGCCGAGATGGCGACGGGTGAAGGCAAGACGTTGGTGGCGACGATGCCGCTGTACCTGAACGCGCTGGTCGGCGAAGGCGTTCACCTGGTGACGGTGAACGACTATTTGGCGCGGCGCGACTCGGAGTGGATGGGTGAGGTGTTTCGCCGGCTTGGATTGACCGTCGGGTGCATTCAGCGCGATATGGATTTCGGCGAACGCCGCGCGCAGTATGCCTGCGATATCACTTACGGCACCAACAGCGAATTCGGGTTTGACTACCTGCGCGACAACATGGCGGTGGCGCCGGAATACCGCGTCCAGCGCGGGCACTATTACGCGATCGTGGACGAAGTCGACAGCGTCCTGATCGACGAGGCGCGAACGCCGCTGATCATTTCCGGACCGGTCGAAAGTTCCAGCCTGACGCAGCGATTCCAGGAAATGCAGCCGCTGGTCGACCGACTGGTCAAGCGGCAAACGGAGTATGTCAACAAACTCGCCGGTGACGCGGAGCGGCTGTTCAACGAAGACAAGCTTGAAGAAGCCGGGCTGGCGATGCTCAGCGTGCAGCGCGGCGCGCCTAAGAACAAGCGCCTTCTGAAGCTCTACAAGGAACAGGGCGCCCAGAAGCTCGCGCAAAAGGCAGAATTGGATCTGCTACGCGAGAAGCGGATGCACACGCTGGACGAAGAGCTGTACTTCGTCATCGACGAAAAAGAGCACACGATCAATTTGACCGAGAAGGGGCGCGACCTGCTGTCGCCGGAAGACCGGCAGCTTTTCGTTCTACCGGATATCACTGAAGGTCTTCACGAGATCGACTCCAACGAGTCGCTGTCGCCGGAACAGAAGGCGGCGGAGAAAGAACGGCTGTACAAGATCCACGCCGAGCGCGCCGACAAGAATCACGCGATCAATCAGTTGCTCAAGGCCTACACGCTGTACGAAAAAGACGTCGAGTACGTCGTGCAGGATGACAAGGTGTTGATCGTCGACGAGTTTACGGGGCGCTTGATGCCGGGCCGCCGCTACTCCGACGGGTTGCACCAGGCGATCGAAGCCAAAGAGCGCGTGCGCGTCGAGGGCGAAACGCAAACGGTCGCGACGATCACGCTGCAGAATTACTTCCGACTCTATATCAAGCTGGCCGGCATGACCGGTACGGCGGAGACGGAGGCGGGCGAGTTCTTCGAGATCTACAAGCTCGACGTCATGGTGATTCCGACGAATCAGCCGGTGCGGCGTATCGATTTCGAAGACCAGATTTACCGCACCAAGCGCGAGAAGTACGCGGCCATTATCGAACGGATTCGCCGCCTGCACGAGAAGGGGATGCCGGTGCTGGTGGGCACGGTCTCGGTCGAAGTCTCGGAGCAGTTGTCGCGCATGCTCAAGCGCGAGAAAGTGCCGCACAACGTGCTCAACGCCAAATTCCATCAGCAGGAAGCCGAGATTGTGCGCGATGCCGGGCGCGCCGGCATGGTCACGATTGCGACCAACATGGCGGGCCGCGGTACCGACATCAAGCTGGAGAAGCGCACGGTCAAACGGCCGGTGATCACGGACGAAGTGCGGGAGTTGATAAACCAGATTCCGAATGTCGAAGGACTGAATCTCGCCGCCGACGATGAACCGTACGGGCTGCATATCATCGGAACGGAGCGCCACGAGTCGCGGCGTATCGACCGGCAGTTGCGCGGCCGCGCCGGACGCCAGGGCGATTTCGGGCAATCGGAATTCTACCTTTCGCTGGAAGACGATTTGATGCGATTGTTCGGCAGCGATCGCATCGCCGCCGTGATGGACCGGTTGGGGATCAAGGAAGGCGAAGTGATCACACACCGGATGGTCACCAAGGCGATCGAGCGCGCGCAGCGCCGGGTGGAAACGCAGAACTTCTCGATCCGCAAGCACACGCTGCAATACGACGACGTGATGAACAACCAGCGTACGGCGATCTACGACCGGCGCAACACGATTATCGACAGCACCGATCACAAGGCGGAAATTGAAGAGCTGATTGCCCAGGCCGCCGATTCGATCGTGGCGGAGTCGAGTTCGACCGTCGAGGGGGAAGAGACGATCGATATGACCAAGGTAGCGGTGGGCGCGCAAAACACGTTCCTGCTGACGTTTGATCCCCGGTCGAGCGAATGGAGCGATCTGACCAAGGTGGGCCTGGCCGAGAAGTTATCGGAGGCCGCGCTGCAGCACTATCGCAACAAGGAAAACTTCCTTGGGCCGGAGATGATGCGGCACCTGGAGCGCTACGCTTTGCTGACGACGATCGACACCGAGTGGCGGGAGCATCTCTACGAGATGGATCAGCTCAAATCGGGCATCGGCCTGCGGGCGTATGGCCAGCGCGACCCGCTCCTGGAGTACAAGAAGGAAGCCTTCGCGATGTTCGAGACGTTGATGGAGAAGATCGATCGCACTGCGGTCTCGCTGGTGTTCAAGCTGCAGCCGGTTGATCGCGGCGCCGAACAACGCCGCCAACAGCAGCAGGCGCGCCTGCAGTCGGTTCATGAAAGCATCAGCGGCATGCGCGCGGCCGCGCCGCAACCGGAGCAGCCCGAAGAGACGATGCCGGCCAAGGGGCACACGATTGTCCGCGAGTTGCCGAAGGTCGGGCGCAACGACCCTTGCCCGTGCGGCTCGGGCAAGAAGTACAAGAAGTGCCACGGGGCGGAATAGCCGCTAACGGAATTCGTAAGTGAGATTGCCGCTCAGCAGGTAGACGAAGACGTCGTCTTCTTTTTCCTCGTGATATTCGAAGTCGCTGCTGCCGATCAGCGAGAAGCGAAGTCGTTTCGAGAGATTGATATCCCCCAGCAGATCAAAACGCACCAGCCAGTGGTCGGTGTAGAATTCGTCGCTTCCCTGCTCGAAGTTCGCGTAGCCGAGTTCGCTTGAGAGATTGATCGTGAAGAATTCGGACGCGAGCGACTCGTAGCCAAGCAAAAGCATGCTCTCACGATAATCCTGCGCGGCATACTCGGCGTCAAAGGCTTTGAGCCGTTCACCGCCGAGCCCGATGGTGAAAGTCGAGAGGGGTGAATAGCGGTAATCCAACTCGAGCCGCGTCGTTAACCGGTAGTGGGAAAATGTTGCCAGCGACTGCGCGTCGTAGCTGAAGATCTGCGCATCAAGGCGCGGCGCGAAATCAAGTTGTTCCCCGACCGCCAGATTGAAATCGAAGAAGGGCGCCAGGTAGAGGTAGTCGTCCCGGCGATCCGGGCGGTTTGAGCTTTTGCGCTCGCCGTAGAGGCTGGCCATAATCGATTGGCGAGCGCCGATGGCATCAAACGCCAGATCGGCCACGAAACGCGAGAAGCCGAGGCTGGAGGAATCATAAGCGTCGCGGTGGTCGAAACGCAGGTTCAGGCCAAGGTCGGAGAAGTCGCCAAGGTGGCGGCGCAGTTGCAGGCGCGACTCGTGTTGGCGATAGCCGTAGACCGAGGCCGTGCGGTTTTCATAGCCGGTGTACTCGAATTCCTGCGAGACTTCGACCTCCCAGCCAGAGCGATCCAGCAGCAGCAGGCCGAGCCGCGAACTATTCTGGACGCGCGAGTCATAAAGAGAGAAATCGTCAGCCGGCTCATACGATTTGATTTCGGCTTCGGTCCTGAAGCGAACGGCACCCCAGCTTAGCTGCAGCGTTACCAGGTTGCGCAGTTTCTCGTCAGAGAGGCTCGCACTATTGACCAGGCTTACTCCCAACGGACCTTTGTTTTGAAGTTCGAGGCGGAGGTTTACGCCTTTTTCATCGATACGGTCGGAGTAGCTCTTGAGTTCGGCGAGCGAATCGGGGGTGATTCCGAGCGTGTCGATCGTGCGGAGATAGTAGTCGTGCGAGATGAAATCGTAATTCAGGCCTGCCTTGCCGCTCCAGCGCCAGTCCGCCGAAGCCGGAGAAAGGGCAAGCATCACTAACCCGACAATCAAGAATGCGGGTGCCGTTGCGAGAATCTTCCGTCGTCGCGCGGGATCGTTCATATTACCAAGTGCCGAGGATTTTGGCGGCTTGTTGATTCAACTCCATGACGACGCGCACCACGACGAGTGCTTCCTGCCGGTTTCCCGACTCGTAGAAGTTGCGGGCGCGCTCGAGTTTGGCTTTGGCTTCGTCGAGGATGGTATCGGCAGCGTGAGTGTTCTGATCGGCGGCGGCCTGAATCAGCCGCTCCAGTTGAGCTTCGGCGATATCGATGGCGCGCAATGCCTCATCAGTCGCCGAACCAGACTTAATCGGGCGCAGCGCTTTGTTGACATGAGCCAGCCCGGTTGCGAGATAGCGCAACGACTCTTCATAGCGACCAGCCTGATAACTCTCTTCCGCCTTGCCGACAAACTCGACACCCGAATTGAAGAGCTCCTGCGCCATGGCGTTGCCGGACTGCTCCACGGGTTCTTTGTTGTCCTCGATCAGGGTTTGTGCGCGGTCGAGATTGAGGCGGAGATTTTCTTTGCGGCGCTCGCCGGTGTTGAGGCGCGCGACCAGGTCGCGGCAGATTTCCTGCGCGCGGCGCGTCAGGAGGAGCGCCTGGCGCAGGCTGTTTTCGCTCAGGAGGTCGCGAGCGCGGTCCTGCAGCCGGCCGGCTTCCTGGATTCGCAAGGCGATTGTCGATGAGATCGAGTTGTCGCCCAGCGCGCGGACTTGTTCGAGCCACTCGTCGGTGATGTCGAGCTGTTGTTCGACAAAGCTGCGCGTATCGCCGGCATCGACGATGGAGCCGATGCAACGCCGCGCGGCATCGCGCGCGCGTTCGGTCAGTTGCAGCGCCAGCGCCAGCCGGCCATCGTCAAACGCGCGCTTGGCGCGTTCCTGAATTTGTTCGGCTTGCTTGAGCAGGAGTCCGGCACGCAGATCATTCGCCTGGTCGATGCCGGCGCGGGCTTCCTCGATCATGCGGTCCGTTTGTTCGATGGCCTCCTGAACACGATCGCGGTTTACAGTTTGGCCGAGGGCGGTCCCGCCAACGAAGAGCACCGCACACAGCAGCATGCCAAGAGCGATACGGGCTGTTCGGCTCGGCGAGCAATTGAGGTTTTGCATAATCGTACTCATCACGCTTCAGATTATATCAAAAGTCGTGCCGGAAGCGGCGCGACCCGTCGATCGTTTTCGCATTACGGGACATGGAGATGCAACGACGGTCCCGGCGCTGGGTCTTCCGTTCGGAAGAAGCGCCACGCCTGTGTACCGGGCGGTTCATTTGAATGTACCGTCCGGTCCGGATTGAATCTCGTAGATCTTCATCCGCGAGTAGAGCCGGCGGCGAGTGATCCTGAGCAGTTCGGCAGCGCGGGTCTTGTTTCCATCTGCCTGATTGAGAGCATCAACGATCATCCGGCGTTCGGCGTCGTTGAGCCCGCCGCCCGATGCTTCGAGCGTCGCTTCATCGGCGTCGATGCCGAGGAGCGCAGGCGTGATGGGGTCGCCGTCCGCGAGGATAAAGGCGCGCTCGATAATGTTTTTCAGTTCGCGGACATTGCCGGGGAAGGGATACGACTGCAAGAGTTTCACGCAGTCGGAATCGAGCGGACTGCGCTTGTAGCCGAGGCGGCGCAGGAAATACTCCGCGAGCTGCGGGATGTCGGCCGCCCGCGCTCTTAGCGGCGGAATCGAAATCGGGAAGACGCTGAGGCGGTAGTAGAGGTCTTCGCGAAATTGACCGCCGCCGATGGCGGCTTTCAGGTCGCGGTTGGTTGCGGCGACGATGCGGGCATTGGATTTCAAGGTCTCGGTACCGCCGACGCGGACGAATTGACCCAGTTCGAGGACGCGCAGCAGCTTGGATTGCATCGCCGCCGAGATTTCGCCGATCTCGTCGAGAAACAAGGTGCCGCCGTGGGCGAGTTCGAACCGTCCCGGTTTGCGTTTCACGGCGCCGGTGAAGGCGCCCTTCTCGTGGCCGAAGAGTTCCGATTCGAGCAGCGTTTCGCTGAGCGCGGCGCAGTTGAGCGCGATGAACGGACCGCTTGACCGTGCCGAGCGTTTGTGGATCATGGTGGCGATCAGTTCCTTGCCGGTGCCGGACTCGCCGAGAAGCAGGACGGTCGAGTCGCGCTTGGCGACCTTGTCGATCATGCCGAACAGCTCTTGGATCCCGGGCGAATTTCCTACGAATTCACCGACGGCCACCGATTCATAGTCGGCCGCCAACTGCTCGTTGAGGACGGTGACGCGGCGGGAATCGAGGAATCGTCCGACCAACATCGTCAGCTCGTCGAGCGAAAATGGCTTGATCAGGTAATCATAAGCGCCGTTGCGCAGCGCGGTCACTGCGGACTCGGCCGTCGCATAGGCCGTCATGAGAATTACGCCGGTATCGGGAGATTTGGATTTCGCCTGGCGTAGAATCTCCAGGCCGTCGGGGGGAGGCATTTTCAGGTCGGTAATGATCAGATCGTATTCCGTATGCGCGATAGCCTGCAGCGCTTCGGTACCGCTGCCGTGAACGGTCAAAGAGTGCCCGGCATCTTCAAGAGTGGAAGCCACGAGCAGGGCCATTTTGGGTTCATCATCAACTACGAGAATCTTTGCCACGGCTACTTTCCGGAATGATAAGGGTTACGCGAGTTCCTCGACCCGGAAGTGATTCCAAATCAATCGTTCCATTTAAGCGATCGAGAAGGCGCTTGACAACAAAAAGGCCGAGTCCCGTGCCCTGAATCTTGGTGGTGAAGAACGGGTCGAAGATATGTTTACGGGTTTGCTTGTCGATACCACTGCCGCTATCGCTGATTTCGAGGCGCAGTTTGCCCGCTCCAGCGATGCTCGCGTTCAACGAGACGCGCCCCCTAGCTGGAGTGGCATCAATCGCATTGCGCACCAGATTGACGAGAATCTGCCGCACTGCGACGCTGTCAACGGCCAGCGCCGACGAATCGGGTGGGACTTCGCTGGCAAACTCAATGTTGCGACGTTCTGCTTCCTTGGTTAATCCGGGCTTGATTGATTCGATGATCGCACCGATTTCTTCGGCGGCGCCGTGAGCATCTGCCGGGGCAGCGAACTGAAGATAATGGGTTGTGATCTGGTTCAGGCGGTCGACTTCTTCGGGGATGAAGTCAAACAACTGCCGATCTGAGCCGGCGAGGGGAGCGAATTTCGTTTTCAAGCGCTCAGCGGTGGCTTTGATGATGCCGAGCGGATTGCGAATTTCGTGAGCGATGATCGCCGTCATTTGGCCCATCTGGGTGAGCGCCGCCTGCGAGACGAGTAATCGTTCGGTTCGCACGAGACGGCGATTGAGAAGCACGATGATGATCGCGACCAACGCGAGCGCAAGGACGGCTGCGATGTTGACGACAATCAGGTGCCGCCGATAGTCGTTGAAGTCGCTGAAGAACTCGAAGCTGCTCTCGATAACGAGCACGGCAAGAACCGAGTCCGATCCGACCGGGTGGAAGGCCGACTTAAAATAGCGTTTGTCCGCTGAATAGAGCGGCGACACGCTCGACTCGCCCAGTTGTGCCCGGCTCAGGGCCTCGGCATGAAGGGGCAAGATAAGTTCGAGGCGGGGGAGCGAGTCGTCCAGCGCGAGCAGGTCGCGGTTCTGGGTGTCGGCCAGGTAAAGCCCGGAAAGCTGGTCGGATTCGCGCACCCGGGCCAGGTAGTCCTGAAGACGCACGATGTTTTGCAGCGACAATTCTCCTGCGATCAGGTCGACGTCGAGCACCGACTCGATTTCCGGGGCGATCGCTCTACCGACAGAGAGCAGGCGGTCGCCGAGCGATTTGTCGAGTGTCGTGACCGATTTCTGATAGAGGAGATAGAGCGAGAGATTAAAGCCGCCCAACATGGCGATGAGCAGGATGATGATCGCGGCAGATATAAGGCGTCGGTTGTTCATCGTACTTCGAGCGGTCAAGCGACGGCTGTACCGGGGTGTACTCGTGTTGACCCTCACCTGAACATATAGGTACACTATCTGATTCGACCAATTGAAACTTGCCGCCGAATGCAATCCGGCATTTTTCTGCAAGTTGTTGTTTTCTATGAAGTTTATCGGCAAAGCCCGGAGCACGACCAGCGACGGCACGGATTTTGATTTCACTATGGCGACCGATGAACCTGGAAATGAGAGGAAGGAGATACCAATGAGAGAATTCAAATCAACTGCACTGATTGGGCTGATGTTGCTTCTGGGGCTGCTGCTGGTCGGATGCAGCGAGAAGAGCGCCGACACCGATAATTCCGAGACCGGCGAACTGAACCTGACCGACGATTTCGGCGGTTACAAGGCCACCGACGAAGCCGCTGCCTTCGGTGACAGCGAGCTTGAATCTGACGAACTCAGCGTCGAAGCAAACGACCCGATGGCGACCAGCGTCGATATGGACTCTTTGCGTAAAGGTCCGGATGTGAAGGTCTACTCGGTGGAATTTCTGTGGGGCCATCTCGAGCTTGATTCGACCGAAGCGGCGATCACCGACTGGTCGGGTTCGTTAAGCGTCGAGCGCGGCGGGATTGTGGCGGTGCGCCTAATCAGGTTTGAGTTGGGCGATTTTATTGTGCGCCCGCGTCTGTCGCGCCAGCAGCTTGATTTCGTCAGCTTTACGAAACCGAGCTTCGACGGCATGCTGGTCTTTGTCTACGACCCGATGCCGGATTCGTTCGACACGGAGAACACGCTGACGTTCAGTTCGGGGCCTTATTCGCGGACATTCACGATGACGGAGTTGGCGCAGATCAGCGAAGTCGTCGAAGTCGGCGCGAATCAGTTTTCCGTGAATGGCTTCAGCCTGGAACGCCTGGAATGCGGTGAAGGTTTCTTCCAGGGACGTTGGGTGCGCCCGGCTTCCGACAATGGTCTGGGCACGTTCATCGGGCGCTGGATTTCACAAGACGGCTTGCTCTTAGGGCACTTGCGAGGACACTTCGGTAAGCGCGACGACGGCGAGCAGGTGATGTTCGGCAAGTGGATCAGCGTTGCCGGGTTATTCCGCGGATTTCTCAAGGGAGAGTGGGGCTCGGGCAGTGACGAAGACCCGGCCGCAACCAATCTGGGTTGGATGCGCGGCGAGATTTTTGACCGCAATGAAGCGCAGATCGGCATCTACGACGGCGGCTGGGTACAGCGGCAGCACGGCAACAGCGAGCGTGCCGAACGCGCCCAGCACGGTTTGTTCCGCGGTCAGTGGTCGTTGAACTGCGATTAACAGGCGGGGCAACTTAGCCACCATGCGCCTTTCCTATATAGACGAGGCGCCGGAGCGATCCGGCGCCTCGTTGCTTTCAGGCGGCGCGGGCGAGACGCTGCAATGTCATCAGGAAATCGAGCGCAGCGACACGCGCATTGACGTTTCGGCGCAACTCGAGGCGGATGCGTTCGATGCGGTCGTTGATATCGTACCAGCCGGACCAGGGCAAGGAGCGCTTCACGATGGATTCGTAGTTTGAATTGAAGTCAAAATAAATGAGGTTCGCGGCTGCGTCTGAGACTTCGAAATCGCGGCAACCGAGAATGGCGAGATCGCGCACCATTGTCTGCCAATGAGCGCAAAGAAGCTCGACGCGATCGCGACTGGAGAGCGCCGCGCCTTCCGAGAAACGGGCGTAGACGGCGGGCGAACTTTGAGTCAAAGCGGCGGCCAACATCTCCCAGGCGGTTTCGCGCAGGCGAAAGAACTCGCCTTCGACAAGAACATCGATGGAATAGAGCGAACCGCGAGCCAGTCTGGCCAACAACTCCGCCCGATCCGCAGCGATACCCAGGCCGCTCTTGAGGTAGTCGATAACCTGCGTGTCGGCCAGTCTTCCCACGCTGACCCGCTGAAGCCGCGAAAGCAATGTCGGCAGCAGCAGTCGCGGCTGATCGGTGACGACAATCAAAAAGCAGCGTTCCGGCGGTTCCTCGACGAGTTTGAGCAGCGAGTCCATCGTGCCCGGCAGCATGCGCTCCGCTTCGTAGACGATGCCGATTTTGTTCGGAGAGAGCACCGGCTTGGTCGCCAGACGCGCTTGGAACCTGCGGATAGCCTCGATCGGGATAAACTGCTTTGGATCGGCGGAAGATGCGGCAAACGGATTTGCCTGCTTACCAAAAAGGTATGGCGCGTACCACTCGTCCCACTCTTTTTCACTGGCGGGAAGCGGGAACAACATCTGCACATCGGGATGGGCGAACTGCTCGAACTGCCGGCAGGCATCGCAGCGGCAGCAAGGTTCGGCTGCCGTCGCGAGCGTACAGGAGATTCGCTTGGCCAATGAGAGCGCCAGCGACCATTTGCCAACCCCGCGCGGCCCTGCCAGCAGCAAGGAAGCGGGGAGGTTCTTAGTGCGGAAGCGCTCTACGAGCTGTTCGAGGAGTGCTGCTTGCGGATGTATGGTCATGTTACCTTTGTGCCGCTTAGTGTCGGAGCCAGTGCATCGGGTCTACGGGCGTCTTGCCTTCGCGCACTTCGAAATGCAGCCGACCGGAGGCTGCCGTAGCGAAGACCTCGCCGCGGATGACCTGTCGGCCCTCGGAGACGTTGATCTGGTCGAGATTGCCGTATACGGTGTAGATTGATCCACCGTGATCGACGACGACGAAGCGTTCCAGGCCGCGCGCCCAGCCAATATATATAACTTCGCCGGTCAGAGCGGCAACCACATTTGATCCCCGGGAGGTTGCGAAGCTGACGCCGTTCGCGCGACTGGTAATTCCGGTTTTCGCATTGCGCGAAACACCGAAGCGAGTTACGACGGGTCCGTTGACAGGCGCATAGAGCCGCCCCTTCATCTTCAGATTGAGGTCGCGTTCGCGTTGCCAGATATAGTCGCCGGTGCCCTGGACTTCGCTCTCGATCTGGGCAAAGATCTCCGTCAAAGTCGCCGAGGACTCGCCAATCTGGTCCACCTGCAGCGCCAATTCCCGGCTTTCTTTTTTGAGTCCGGCCAGGAGGGTTTCGCGCTGCCGCAGGGATTCGCGTGCCCGGCGGGATTCATCGGTTTGCGCGCGCGTATTGCGCGCCAATTGTTCCTGGCGCTCCTGCAAATCGGCGAGGATATCCGACTTATCCGTGATCGCGTGGTCAAGCGAGACGAGGCGCCGACTATCGCTGCGAATGAGCCGGGTCGTCAGCTCATGACGGCGCTCGGTGTCGATCTGGTTCATGTAGACGAAGGGAACGTCGAAGTAGTTTACTTCCCTGAGCATAAACACGCGGCGGAGCCGCTGGGCCGCCAGCTCGCTTTCTGATTGCGAGGTGGAATGCAGCAGGCCCAGGGTATCTTCGATCGCCGCGATCGCCTCCTTCAGTTGGGTTGACTCCTTTCGCAGCTGGCGCAGCAAGCGACTGGAAAGCTCCAATTCACGATCGACGCTCTCCAACTGCTGATAGAGGTCGGCTTGTGAATTGAGCAAGCGCTCGGCTTCACTGCGCGCGCGTTCAAGCTGGGCGCGGGTTTCGCTCAGCTGGGTTGTGTCGGGCTGGGCGCAGAGCGGAGCAGCGAACAGGATACTGGCGATGACAACGAGGGCAAGGCGCATTAGCGGAAGGCTCCGCGGAGAGCCAAGGCGGTTCCGATAATGGTGATGACGATCGTGACGAAGAGCACGGTGAACATTCCGTCGAGGGCAAAAAAGCTTAAGCGCAGGCTCCACTCGCGAGCGAGCAGGCAACCGCAGTACAACAGAGCTAGGCAGAGAGATCCGGCGAGGACGGCATCGCCGATCGTGCGCGAAAACACGGGTAAACCAACGAAGCGCCAGCGGGCGCCCAGCAGCCGCATGGCCGCCATAAATTCCTGGTGGATAACCATCAGCCGGCGGGCTTGCCAGAACAACAAGAGCAGGGCGGCGAGCACGGTTGCGATGCGCAGCACGAGCGTGATGCGGGCACCGGTGGAGAATGTGCGTTCTTGCGCAGCCAGCCAGAGCGCGCCAAACTCCACGCCTTGAACAAAATTGAACTGCTTGAGTTGAATCGCTGCCGACTCAAAACTCGCCAAGGCGGAGAATTCCGGCGTGAAGCGGATTTCGATGACATTAGGGAAAGGATTGGCCATGCGCCCGGGGAGGAGTTCGGCGCCGATCAGGGCCTGCATCTCCTTGAAGACTTCTGATCGATCGCGATATTCGAATGACGAGTAGCCATCGAGTCCCTTGACGAACGCAGTCAGGCGATCGATCTGCTCCGCCGCCAACTGGTCATCCAGATAGGCGACCAATTTCAATTGCCGGCGCAGATCCCGTTCCTGCTGCTGCAGGTTATGGGTAACGAGCAAGACCAACGCGATCGGCGCGATGCAGAGCATGATCTGAAGTGCGGCCAGAAGTCGCGAGGCGACTCCCCTGCCAATTTCACGCGACCAGTAGCGATTCACGACGGGAGATCATCCGTTCAGCTTTGAGCTGTCCATGGGGCGTGTCGCGGCGCTCGAACAGCAGCACCGCAGCGCCCAGGGATGCCAGCCGCATCAAACCAGGGCGAATTGTTTCAAAGTCAAATGAGTCGGGCCGCAGATCAGCCAGGATGAGCCTGGGATACTTCACGGCGATCATCGCCAGGCTGAGTCGGCGCCGGTCTTCCGCGCCTAATTCGGAAACTCGAAAGCGCGACTTCGCCAGCAATCCATGTTCAGCGAGTTGGGCCGTCACGCGCGGGGCGATCAGGGCGTCGGCGATGCCGCTGATGCGCAGCGGCAGCGCAAGGTTATCAAACACCGTGTGTCTGGAGAGCAAGACGTCATCGTGAAGCAGAACGCCGATGCCGCGGCGAATGAGCTTCATCCTGCTCTCCCTGAGACCGGCTATCGAATCACCAAAGAGCTCGATCTCTCCCGGCTGTGAGCTTCGCAGACCGATTATGGCGTTTAGCAGCGCGGTCTTGCCCGACGCGGCGGGGCCAGAGATTGTGCCGAGGTCACCGGAGTGCAGGGTTAGTGAGACGCGGCTATCAGGCACACTCACGGCCTGCTTTGGAGAGGCGTTGTTGAGTTTGAGTATGAGTGTCATATTACCTTATGTTAAGCGCTGCCTCGAGCAGAGGTATAAAGGACCCGGCATTTCAAGGAGAATGTGCGTGTTGAGGGGCTTCAGAGCAATCAGTTTTTGGTTGACGATCCCGGCTACGATTCGTAGCCATGAATTGAAAGACTCTATCAAGGGTAGTATGCCGATGAGATATGTTATTGCTATTTGCGCCGCGCTGGGCTGTCTTCTGTGGGGCTGTTCCGAACCCGATCCCCTTCAGTTTGAAACGCTCGCCTTTCCCGTGACCGATGAAATCACCGGGATTCACTTCATGGATGGAAGCAATGGCTGCGCCGTGACGGGCACAGGAGAGGTGTTTCTTACGGAGGACGGCAAGAGCTTCAAGAAGGTCGCAGCGCTGGGCCGCCGGCTTGCGGATGTTTGCTTTCTCGATGACGACCTGGGTTTGACGTTTGGGTCTGGCGGGCTCCTGGCAAGAAGCACGGACGGCGGCGCAACGTGGAATGTCCTGGCCTGTGATACGACTTTCGATCTTGAAGATTGCGTTTTTGGCGACGACGACCGGGCGATCCTGATCGGCAACGTCAATTCCGGAGAGCTCGCCGGCAAGGGCGTGATCGGCATTTCCGATGATGAGGGAATGACGTTCAGGTTCCAGATCGATAGCGCGATGAGCTTCGCCGACATCGATGAAGTTCCGCCGAGCCATGCCTGGATCGTCAGCGGCAATGAGCTGCTTTATTCGACAAACAATGGGGCGACCTGGGAGCGCAGCACGCATCGGGTGGCCGGGTCGCATCAGGTGTTCTTCACGGATGTCCAGCACGGCTGGGAGGTCGGCGACGGCGGATTGCTGCGCTATTCTTCTGATGGTGGCTGGTCGTGGCAGGATAAGTTGAAGATGACCGATGAACCGCTATTGTGCGTCGCCGCACCGGAGGTCGATATCGTCTTTGTAGCCGGGAACCGTTTCGTCGCGGTCTCCACTAATCACGGCCGCCAGTGGATCAAGGATACGGTCAGCCACACGGCGCGATTCAATGATGCCCATTGGGTAAACGGGCGAGTGTTCTTTGCCGGGAGCGGCGGGACGATTATTCGCTTCGACTTGTGATCAGGTTGTGCTGAAGAGCTCGACTTCGAAGTTGAAAAGGGCGTTTGGCGGCATGCCGCCGCCGAGGCCGCAGTGAATAGCGCGGCCGTTAGTCAATCAGGGATCTTAATCGGATTGCCGTAGAGTCGGCCGCATTGGATTTCAGTGCCTGATCGAGGTAGCCACGGCAGCGGGTGGTATCGCCGAGGGCGAGCGCGCTGCGCGCGGCGAGAGTGGACAGTCCCTCGATCCGGGCGCCGCTGGCGAGGACTTTATCGAAGTAGCCCAGGGCTCGTTCATGCTGATCGAGGTCGAAGTAGATGCGACCCAGGGTCGAAAGCGTGGGAACAGCTTCGGGGGCCAGTTGTTCCGCGCGCTGCAGGACCGCGAGAGCTTGTTCAAACTGGCCGCTCTTGACGTAGAGCGAGCCGAGCAGTTGGAAAGCGGTGGGGTTGTCATCCGCGATGATGATCGCCTGCCGCAGTTGTTCGACGGCTTCCGGGAATTTCTCCTGCGCCGCGAGTGCGCCGCCGAGATAGGCGTGGTACATGGAGCGGTTTTGGCGACTGGCGACGGCTTGCGCCGGATTGAGTGCGTAGACAAGCACAAGAAACGCTACCGCCGCGGCAATGGTGGGTTTCCGGTTTCGGGAGCGAATGGCCGCGAACGCTTGCAGCACAGCCCAGACCGTCACGATGATCATGACCGGGAGGACCGGCTGGCGAAACCGCGAGCTGACAAAGAAGAGCGCCACGGTAACCACCTGCGACCAGACGAAGAGCAGGAGCAAAGGCCGCTTGTCACGGCTGAAAAGCAGCCACAGCGTACCGACCAGAAAGAGCGGGGCCAGCAGACCGTAAGGGAAATTGATCAACTTGCGCCAGATGAAGAGCGAATAAACCGAGGCAAACTCGCGCTGAGCGAGCGGATCAGTGTTGTTGAAGATCTCCTCGCCACAGAAGAACAGGTAGACCTTGCGCAGCGTCAGCTTGATCCCGTCGATGGGATTGGTCCAGACTTCGGCGATGCCCTTTTCGAGCCAGTATTCCGAGACTTCGGCAGCGGTCAGTTGTTTGCGCGTTTCCGATTCAGCAACCTGTTGAGAGGCGGACCAAATGTGGTCATCGTACTTGTTCAGGCGGTTGCCGGTGGGGAAGGCGACGGTCTGTCCGTCGGCGTGGCGATTGTTGCCGATGTAGAAGTTTGAACCACCCTGCGAAGAGATGAGGACGACTTTCGGCTCGATCACGTAGTTGCGAATCGTAATCGGCAGAATGATGATGGCGATCGGTACGGCGACGAAGGCTAACTCGCGCGCCCACAGCTTGAGATCGCGGTTACGATTGAGCAACCACAACCAGAGCGGGATCACGAGGAGGAAGGAGAGAATCGTCGGTCGGGCGGTCGCGCCATAGCCGAGCGCGAGGCCGGCGGCGATCAGGTCGAAGTTTTTTCCGCTGAGCTGATAGCGGCTCAGGAAGTAGATCGTAGCTGTGAAGGTGAAGACCTCCAGCGCGGTCGGCATCAGGGAAGACTCATAGAAATAAAGCGTCGGGTACAGGGCCGCGATGACTCCCGCGATGCGAGCCGTGCGCCGGTCGAAGTGGATCTCGGCGATGGCGTGAGTCATCAGGGCTGTCGCCACACCGAGGGCGCCGGAGATAATCTTGATCGCGAGTCCACCGGTGCCGAAGAGCTTGTAGGTCAGGGCCAGCAGATAAGGGAACAAAGGAGCCCGGAAGAAGACTTCGTCCCCCCAGAAGTTACCATTGGCAATATCGAGGGCGAGAAGATGATAGACCCGCGAATCGAGAACGAGCAGGTCGCGGAAGGGGTTGTCACCGGTCTGAATCCAATAGACAACTCTCACAGCCGCTGCCAGGAGCGCGATGAGAGTCAGCCAGGAGGTGTCGACCCGCGAGCGGGGATGTCGTGCGGCGTTGTCTTTCTTGCTCATTTCTCTCCGGGCGGTGGTACCGGCCGCCCGAAACAAAGATCGGCACCTGGGGCGCCTTACTTTGCTCAACCGTGAAGTAGCTCGGTGACCGAAGTCACTTGTTAATTATAGGCGACTAGAAGCGCACAAGCAAGTTCTCGGCGCAGAAACCAGGGCCGAGGGCGCTGATAATCCCCAGTTCACCAGAAGCAGGACGGATTTGGGACATGTATCGTTCAAGAACGAAGAGCACGGATACGGCGGACATATTGCCGTAGTCGCGCAGCGATTGGCGGCAGATGTCGAGCTGATCGGGGGGCAAAGAGAGGGCTTTCTGATAAGCCTCGATGACCTTGGCGCCTCCGGGATGGAGGATAAAATGACGGATGTCTTTGAGTGATCGATCGTTTCGGGCCAGAAATTCGGTAAGATTGGCTAGGGCTCGCGTTTCCACAATACGAGGTATACTTTGGGCGAAAACCACCTGCAGGCCTGAGTTCATCAGGTTCCAGCCCATGATATCCAATGAGTTAGGCCAGAAGGTGCTGCCGGTATCGAGGATTTCGAGGCCATGCGAACTGACCTCGTCCCCGTCGATCAGCACGGCAGCGGCCCCTTCGCCGAAGAGAGCCGTTGCGACGAAATTGCTCTTGGTGAAGTCGTTTTGCTGAAAGGTCAGGCCACAAAGTTCAACGGCGACAAGGAGTACGCGCTCGCGAGGATGCCCGAGCAAGTAGTGGTAGGCGTGTGAGAGTCCTGCCGCGCCTCCGGCGCAACCGAGGCCCCAGATTGGTGTACGGCGAACATCTGGTCTTAGTCCCAAGAGATTGATGAGTCTGGCATCTATGGATGGGGTGGCGAGTCCTGTCGTCGAGACGAAGATGATGTAGTCAATTTCAAAAGGAGTTACCCCTGATTTTTGGAGGCAGCGAGTCGCGCAGTCTTGTCCGAGTGAGCAGCTCGAATCGATGTATGTCTGATTCTTTTCTTCGAAGGTTCTGACTGTCCGATACCAGTCGATGGGAACCGAGAAGTAGCGTTCTTTGATTTCAGCGTTTTCGAATACTTCGATGAGGCGATCGATAGTGAGAGCCGACTCGGAGAATTGGATGCGAACGAACTCGCGAATCTGGTCCTGAGTCAACTTAAAGGGAGGTAGCGCCTTTGCAACGGAGGTGATTCTGGGCATTATCAGCGAAGCCTCGTCATACTGGTTGTACGAAAATCGGGAGTGCTTTCTGTAACCAGCGGATGGCAGAAATCCGCTATGAGCGAGATAGTAGGGCGTCGGCTCACAATATCGCGCCGGAGATTTTGCGCGATCGGTACTTTCGGGGGGGACGGCTCGAAATCAAAGACCGACGCAACGATTGCTCGGACTCTTGCTCAATTCGCATGCGCCCGAAGCTGAAGCAGAGGCGGGATGCTCAAGCGAGCGAATAGCCGCCATCGACGATTATGGTTTGTCCCGTGATCCAGCGGGCATCCTCGGTGCAGAGGAATGAAACGACACCGGCGACCTCGTCGGGGGTCCCAACCCGCCCGAAAGGAGTGCGGCGAACAACTTCTTTGAACATCAGTTCGTACGAGGGGAAGATTTTCAGGGCGTCGGTATCGATGAAGCCACCGGACACGCAATTCACATTGATGCGACGCGGCGCCAGTTCATAAGCGAGGTACTTGGTCAGGCACTCCAGGGCCGCCTTGGAGACGCCGATCGCGGAGTAACCGTCGATGTAGCGGTGAGATCCCAAGGAAGAGAGAGTCACGATGCGCGAGCCGTCGGGCATCATATCGATGGCGTGTTGCACGCAGAGCAAGGCAGCCTGGGCGTTGGTGTGCATGGAGAGATCCCACGCCTTGTCGTCGATTTTGAGGGCTTCGGTATAGATACCGAGGGCGGCGTTGGAGATCAGGATGTCGAGTCGGCCATACTTCTGTTTGACTTCTTCAAAGATGCGATGGAGTAACTCATGTTTACCGACATTGGAGCGGATGGCGATGGCATCGGAACCCAGATTCTTGAGTTCGGCGACCATGGCATCTGCGGCGTCACGGCTGCGGAAGTAGTTGACGGCAACATCCGCACCTGCGCGAGCGAGACGCAAGGCAACGGCTTTCCCGATTCCCTTGGTTCCGCCGGTGACGAGAGCGACCTTTCCCTTCAGACTTTCCAATCTATCTTCCTCCCTGAAAGTGAGCCTTAGTTGCTTGCGAATGTATGTAAATAGATAGGAGTTGTCAATGAATAGGGTTTGAGGTAAGGCGCTGGCTTTCTCAAAGTTAGATCAATTTCATCTAAATTGCAAGTGTCGGAGGCTTCGACACATACTTCCCCGACTTTGATCTTCTGCGACAGTGAGTTACGAATCCTTGCGGAAGGGAGTGTCGAATTCCACGACAGAGTTGCGGATTTGCGCGAAGCGGGGGTACGGGATAGGGCGTGTAACCGGTTCTTGCATAAGAGCTATGAGAAACTTGGCAAGCGAGTTGCACCGTGATAGCTATAGCCAGAGCAGTCGACGTGAAGCCAATGACCTGGCGACAGGTATTGACTTGATACATTCCAATCATCCCATCAGAGAACAGCGGCGCAAGCCGCTGTTTTCGTTTCAGCGCGGTTACGACCTCTGCCGGTACCAGCGGACAGAATTCCTCGCACTTTGAATTCGACCTTCAAATGTGATTTGGTTTTGGCGAGGCGCGGCTAACTTTGGGTCCGAATCTTCGTCAGATAGAGAGACTAAACGAGGAGAAAGAATATGCACATGTCGATTCAGCCGATTAACGAGATTCTGGGAGTCAATGACTTCATGTACAGGCTGGCGTTCACCGACCTTGACGACGCTCTGGCGCAGAAGCAGATCATGCCCGGCACCAATTGCCTGTCGTGGCTACTCGGGCACATTGGGGTTAACCGGGCCTATATCAGCACACTTTGCGGCCAGGAGATAACGAGTCCCTGGGGAGAGAGTTTCGACAAGTCGATCGGGAGTCTCGGCGGGTGGAAATTTCCGTCGCTTAGCGAGATGAAGAGTTTTTGGGAGGCGACGGCGCCGGCGGTGATGAAGAATCTTGCAGCTTTGGATGAGTCCGGACTGCTGGCGCCATCGCCGGTCAAGTTCCCGACAAAGGAGCCGTCTGTGCTGGCGGGGATTTCCTTTATGGCGATGCACGAGTCATACCATGTCGGGCAGTTGAGTTCGCTGCGCAAGCACCTCGGGCTCGAGAGTCTCTACGAACTGGCGGTCAAAGAGATGAAAAGGCGGCGCGATTCGCTACCGAATCAAGATAAGCGGGATGAATGATCAGTGGGCGTGGCCGCCCGAAAAGACGGCGAGGGCGGCCATGACGAGAACGCCCAAGATTATGCAAACGAACTGCCCCAGGGAGTTGGAGAGCTTGACGTCGTGCTGCAACTCGGGGATCAAATCCGAGCCGGCGATATAGAGAAAGCCGCCGGCCGTCACAGGAATCATAGCCTCGATCACTTGTTCGAGGTTCGGGCCGACGATGAGCACGGCCACGGCGCCGATCATGGCTACCGAAGCGGAGAGGAAGTTAAAAATTAAGGCGCGACGGATCGACATCCCGGAGTGAACGAGCACGCCGAAGTCGCCCATTTCCTGGGGGATTTCGTGGAGAATAATGGCAATGGTGGTGGTGATGCCAAGAGGAATACTCACGCTGAAAGTTGACGCAATGAGGACACCGTCAATCAGATTGTGCAGCGCATCGGAAACCAAGTTGAGGGTCGCGACCGGGTGGTGACGGTGGGCAGTGACGTGGCAATGCCGCCAGCGCAAGAATTTCTCGAGCACAAAGAAGATGAGAATTCCGACGACGATCAGCAACGAAGTCGTCAGCGGCGACTCATTGTGGTGAAAGGCCTCGGGCAAGAGGTGGATAAAGCTATTACCGAAGAGCCCGCCGACCGCGAAGGCAACCAGATAGAGCGTGATTTTCTGCAAGCGTTCCGGTGAGAGAGACAGCGTGAACAATCCCACCTGAGAGATCAGACTCACGACGATGACGCTTAAGACGGTGTAAAGCCAGATTTCCAATACGAATCCTGATTCGGTCGCGAAGATACTTTCCAGAATTGATCGATCGCTCCGGCAGTGTATATTGAGGAGGAAGCCGGGTCAAGCACAAACGCCACTGATCTTTCGGAAGTAACACCCGTAAATGAGTCCCCGTTCGCGAAGCGGCATGAAATTCAAGCACCAGGACTTTCGGCGGCGATTGCTACGATGGTTTTCGCGTCATCGCAAGTCGTATCCCTGGCGAGACAATCCGACGCCGTATGCTGTCTGGATTTCCGAAATCATGTTGCAGCAAACGGTGACGACGGCGGTTGTTCCGTACTTTCAGCGGTGGATGGCGCAGTTTCCTGATGTGCGCTCTCTTGCTGCGGCAACAGAGACTCAGGTCCTGCGCGCCTGGGAGGGACTGGGCTATTATTCGCGAGCCCGCAACGCGCACCGCGCCGCGCAGGCGATCGAGGCGCAACACGGGGGCAAGATTCCTAACGACTATGATGCACTGCTGAGATTGCCCGGCGTGGGTGCTTACACGGCTGCAGCCATTGCGAGTATCGCTTTCGGTCAGCCGTATGCGGTGATTGACGCCAACGTACGCCGTGTCGTCGGGCGGCTGCTCGATTTCGGCAAGCGAATCGACAAGGGCGACGAGGCAGTGGGCGAGTTTCTCGGTGCCGCAATATCGGTGCGCCGACCGGGGGCGTTTAATGAGGCGCTGATGGAGCTGGGGCAGACGCTGTGCCGTCCCAGAAATCCTCTATGCGAGCAGTGTCCGCAACGATCGATTTGCCGCGCGTTTGCCCGCGGAATTGACCCAAGCCGAGGGCGAGCGCGGGCGCGGACAAAGATTGTGAAGGAATCACTGCTGCTGATTGTTTATGCCGGCGGTGAGTTGCTGCTTGAAAAGTCGACGGGTGGCAGGTTCAGGCGGATGTGGTCGTTTCCCCGGGTCGCGGCAGGGGTAAACGAGAATGCAAGCATTGGCGCATGGGCGAAAGGCAATCTTGGTCGACCGGCGAAAACCGTTCACCGTTTGAGTGCGAGGGATCATTTCTATACGCGCTATCGTGATCGCTTGCGACCGCTCGTGCTGATGATTTCAGAGGCGGGCAATTTGCCGGGCGAACTTGAGTGGTGCTCTCTGTCGCGGCTTGAAGACTTGCCGCTGCCGAGCATTGACCGAAAGATTCTTGAAGAGTTTCGCGGAGTTGTTAGTGTGATCGGGAAAGGGGAGAGGCTGCGGCATAAACGAAATGCATAGCGATAATCAAGCGCGGCAGTTCATAAAATTGCGCTGAGAATTAGCAAGTATCAGAAGCCTCCGCGTAAACGCGCAAAATCAAGAACTGCCGCAACTGCCGCTGAAGGTGCTTGTTGTGCTAACGTTGGCCGTCGCACCGGAGTTTAGCGCGCTCGAAATGCGAAGACGAAGTAGAAGATTACAGTCAGTGCGGTGAGCGCAAGGAAGGCATAGAGACCCGCTTCGGGCAGGTTGGCGGCCGTGCCGAGGCCGATGTTGATCGTGCCGATGATAATCCAGGTAATCATCCAAACGATAATCGTCTTGAGCGTAGTCAGCAAGGCACTGGCGATGCGGTACTGGGCGGCGGCGTTCTTTTCGGTGATCTTCCAGGGGTAATTGAAGTGCCAGGGGAAGCGGACCAGCAGCGTAAAGGTCACGTAGATGGCGAGGCTCACACCGGCGAGCAGGAAGAGAAGCGACTTGGGGCCGGTGTCATCGGGTTTCCCCGAGGCTCCGTAATGTGATGGCAGTTGATCGGGAAGACTTGGGTAGGAAACGGCCATTTGATAGAGACCGTAGATCAGGCCGATCAGCGCGACGATCTCGAGGGCGTACTCGAAGCGCAAGCGCTCAAACTTTACGATGGGGTGGCCCCGTCGTGAGTACTTGACTTCCTGGCTCGGCGTTGAGGTGTTCATCACAGCCCCAGGAATTGAATGGCCATACCGCTTAAAGCGATCGTTCCGCCCGCAAGGGCATGGGAGAAGCGTTCCAGCCTGCCCAGTTTCACAAGTCTGATGCCGTATGTTGCCGCGATCACGACGGCGGTCATCGTGCCGATCGTCGTCACGGCAAAGACGGTCGTGACGGCGATTAGAGCGCCCCAGTTGTGTTGGGCTGCAGGATACATCAGAATCGGGATCAAGGGCTCGCAGGGGCCGAGCACAAAGACCGTGAACAGAACCCAGGGGGTAATGCTCTTGCGACGCTGAGAATCATGCTCGTGAGCTTCTTGGTTGTGAGCGTGCGAGTGGGTGATGCCTGCCAGTGCGCCGGTCAAGTGAGTGTGCGAGCGACGCGAGTAGGCGCGATGCAGTCCCCAGACGGCATAGACGATGCCGAAAGCGATCATCGCCCAGGCTGCGAGGCTGCCGCGGGTGCCTTCGATCGATTCGAGGCTGTCGACGGCCAAACCGGCTGCAACTCCCACGAAGCCCAGGGCCACCGAAGAAGCCACATGGCCGACACCGCAAGCGACCGTAATCGCGACGGTTCTGGCCAGCGACCAATTGCGGGCTTTGGACATGACAATAAATGGCAGGTAGTGATCGGGGCCGATCAACGTATGGACGAGGCCGATTGAAGCCGCGGTTGCGAGCAAGAGACTCAGTTCAGGGTTCATGATACACCTCGGTGTCCAGTAGAACTCCAGGGAGCAATATAAGGGAAAAGGCTGCCCCCGCAGTAACTTAATATCCGAATTTTAACCCGACGTAGGCTGCAGTTACACGGCGTTTGGGGGGGTAGTCCTGTAAGTGCGATTCGGCGCGGAAGAGGATGTGCACGAAGCGACTCTGCGAGAAAGAGAGGCTGCCGACGATCCATTGGCGGCGGTCGAGTTCTTTGGTAAACGGGTGCTCGGTGATGTCGAAGGCCGGGCCGGCGGTGATCTCGATACAACTTGCGCCGATATCCCAGAGACGATAGCGCAGACGAGCGCCGGCGCGATGGCGGAATTCCTCGGCGGCGACGAATCCCGAGAAACCAAAAGCCGATCTTCCGGAGACATTCACCATGAGGCCCAGGTCGGCGGTAACGCAACCAATCATTCCGAAGTCGTCGCCAAAGGTGCGCCGTCCGTCGTGAAAGAGGATTTCGGTTGTTTCGCGTGAGTTGACGAGGCGGGCGAGGAGACTGATTTCGGTGATGAGGAAGGCCGAGGTTTGAGGAGCGGGGCGGGCAACGAGTGAAAGGAATTGCGGAGATGATCCCCTCGCGGCCAGAGTCATTGAAGAGGCGGTTACAGGGCAGAGGCTCGCCATCCAGAGCACCAGCGCAAGAACCAGGCAGCCGCCCCACGACCAGGATGTTTGAGTCATTGTCACGTAAGGACAAGTTACGCGAGAAGAATCCCGGCGTCAACAGACAATCAGTGCTGCGGCTCTTGCTGAGACTTGAGTGTGGCGACCTCCTGAAGGTTCAGTCTTACCAGGGCTTGGAATTCGGGGAAGTTCGCCAACTCCGGCCTTTCGGAAAGGAGGATGAATTTCTTTTCGGCGATATCGAGGTAACCCGGCCGCCTTTCAATTGCGGCGATCTGGAGGTAGCCGTCGGCTTCGTTGTTGAGGGACGTGAGGTAGGTGAGTTTATCGGGATCTGAAGAGAGTCGGGGCGCCAGATCTTCGTAAATCGCAATCGAGCGATCCAGGGCAGCCGTTGAATGCGCCAATACGCCGAACTGATTCAGTGCCAAGCCGAGCTTGAAGCGAAGTTCGTTGCAAGAGGGGAGCTGCAATGTATCGCAAGCCAGATCGGAGGCTGGTCCCAAATCCTCAATGGCGTAGGTGAAGTTAGCTTCTGGATTGACGAACTTTGCGGCATGCAAGCGGGACTGTCCTCTAATGGCGAGTGCCCAGCCCACTAGAGAAGGGTCATGCCGGGACTGCAAGAGGGCAAGGGCTTCGTCGGCGATGGCAATCGCCTGTTCAGCCGGCCGAAGTGAATCGACCGCTTCAGCGAGGATAAAGTTAGCCTCCGCTTGGCGGACCAGGGCGCCGGCGCGTCCGGGCCAATTCTTCTCGCCGATGCCTTCAGTAAAGAAGTAGATAGCATCTCTCAGCAGAGTGGAGGCTGAATCTGGCTCGTAGGATGCAACCAGGGTCTTGGCCAATGACAGCGCGGCAGACTCCAGCTCCACTGTCGATTGCTGAGCAGCGGCGATACTGCGCGCCGTTGTTAGTCGTTCGCGAGCCATCTGCAGGTACGTCGCCCGGTTTTCGTGCTCGGCCAAACTGCGGCAAACGTCGGCAGATTGCCGCAGATGCTTGCTGTAAGACAGCAGCTCCTGCGCCGTGTCAACCGCCGCCAGTGCGCTGTCATGAAAGGCGAGCGCCTGGCGGAGATTCGCGGTGGTGTCGATGTGTTCGGCCAAGAGCGCATGGGCTACAGCCAGGTTGCCCATCGCGGCTACCCAGTCTTGACGATTGTTCTCGCGGTCTGTTTGGGCGAGAACACTTCTGAAGAGCGCGATAGCCTGTGTGAGATTTTCGACCGGGTTCTCGATGGTTCCCAGTGATGCCAAAGCGGTCGCCCTCGGGCCGTCGAACCTCCGAACGGTTAATTCCCATCCGAGTTGCCTGGCATGTTCAGCGCCGCGATCCAGCCACTCGAGGGCCTGGTGAAGATTTCCGATGCGGTCATCCGACCAGGACAAACTGGTATACATCGAACCCAGCGTCAGGACGAGTTTGAGGTAGTCGGAGGCATCGCGCTGCGGAAGCAGTCTCGGTATCGCTTCGTTGGCGATCGCGATGCCCTCTCGCAGATACTCGCTTTGCCGCGAAATCCGTGACAATGCGTAGAAAGCCTCGGCTTTCACGCGGCAGATCTGCCCATAGATTACGGGCCTTGTCGACCTGGTAAAGAACTGCTCGGCCCGGGCAGCAAAAAAGAAAGCGGAATCGGCGCACAGTTGCGTTTGGCCGTCGAATGCCCGCGCAGCGAAGTCGTGGGCGAGCAACAATGAGGAGTAATAGTATTCGAAGGGGTATTTGTTGGGCGAACTCAACGAGAGCACCCGATAGAGAGGTGCGGTTGCGTCGACCGAGCGTCCCCCTCGCGAGAGGGAGCCCCCCATCCTTCCAATGATTCTCGATTGATACTGGAGCGCCTGCAGGAGCGATTCCAGTTGATTGTGTCTTTCGAAATAGTCGATAGCGTCCTGCAGAGCGAGTTCAGCCCTTTCGAAGTGAATGCGAGCATGTGCAGGATCGTCGACGAAGAGCAGCACGTAACAGAAAGTCGACGCGAATTCCGACCGGTGTTCGGGACTGAGCAATGCAGCAGAAGAATCGAGGGAAAATGCCAGTTCCACCGACTTTTTCTGATATGCACGACCGTCCGGAAGGTCGGAGAGCTGGGAGTAGAGTTCAATAAGGCTTGAGAGCCCTTCCCAATCCGTGTCGATAGACAACGGATCAACCGGGAGAAAGGCTGCCTCGCAAGCAGTTGCGGACTTCTTTAGGAAGTCACTCGCGAGTGATAACTCACCCAAGTCCATGAGGGCATTGCCGAGGTCCTGATAGGCGCTGCGCGCAAACGAGTCGAACATTTTGAGGTTTCCGCTGGCGATGAGATCTTCGAGAACGCGGACCGCCAATTGAAGATTCTTTTCGCGATCGCGGAAGCGGGCGAGTCGTGCGTAGGCCGCCGACTGCATCATTTTGGTTCTGGTCCACATCCACGCGTCGTCTTTGTAGTCGATCAGCCGGAGAATTTCGGAATAGTTTGCCAACGCCCTTTCGAGATAGGCGGACGAGTCTGTGATTGCGGACAGATCCTGCATCGCATCGGCAGCCCCTTTCAACGCCTTGGCGCGGTAGATATAGTTCTCACGAGCTCCGGCCGACGACAGCACAAGATCGTACAGGGGAATAGCCGCGCGGGGATCTTCCGCAAAATACAGGCTGTCTGCCGCATCAATCAGCTCGTCCAAGTCGCGGGAGGAAATCGCGTTCTCAGGAGCTGCCCAGGCGAATACGCTCCACGAGAGCAACAGTAATAATAGAATTCGAGAAAGACGCATTTCGATTACCCCAATTCAAGATCTATCAATATAGAGGGGATGTTCCTTATTGGCAAGGAGTCAATTGGATCGGCGAGCAGCGATCAGAAGACCGGCTATAATCAGGCCTTTAGAGCTATTGAGGGTGGGAACACTCCGCGGCCGATCTTAACGTCCCGCAGCTACTTTCGCAAAACGGCGGCAGCTTGTTCGACCATGGCGGTGGAGCACGCGTAGGCGAAGCGTATGGCGCGTTCGTCATCGGCGAATTCTTCACCGGGGACCGAGCCTAGTGAATAGCGGTCGATGAGATGATTGACGAGGTCCCATTCGGAGCCGGCCCAGCGCTCGGTGATGCGGGCATACAGATAGACGGCGCCGCGCGGTTTCATGTCGCAGTGCATGAAGTCGGTGGCGTTGACGGCATCGTAGATGAGGTCGCGGCGCTTTTTGTACTCGACGCACATCTGTTTCACGCAATCCTGGGGGCCTTCGAGTGCGGCTACACCGGCGTACTGGGTTGGAGTCGAGACACCGTTGATGGTATAGAGAATCATCTTCTTGGCATTGTCGTTAAAGGCTGCGTTGGCGCAGGTGAGATATCCGAGCCGCCAGCCGGTCATGGCGTAGCTCTTGGAGAAGGTGAAGCACGAGACGATTTTCTGTTGTACCGCCTCGGGGAAATCGAGCGCCAGAGCGCCGATGCAGGTGTGTTCGCCCTCGAAGATGATATCCTCGTAAGCCTCATCAGCAACGATCCACAGATCATGTTCGGCCGCGACGTGAAGCAGGTCGATGAGGTCCTGTCGCGTCATGACGGCGCCGGTCGGATTCTGGGGGGAGTTGATGAGAACGGCCTTGGTGCGGGGCGTGATCTTGGAACGCAATTCGGCGATGTCCCAGCGATAATCAGCTTTGTGATGCAACTTGACGCCGACCGGATTGCCGCCGGCGATACGAATGATCCAGGCGGTCGAGGTCCAGTTGGGCTGCGGGATGAGGACTTCATCTCCCGCATTCAGAATTGAACGGAAGCTGCAATAGAGGCCATGCATGCCGCCGTTGGTGACGAGGACCTGATCGGGGTGCGTGATATTCGTAATCCGGTTCTTACCGGAGACCTTGCGCACTATAGAATCGCGCAGGGGTTTGATTCCGGTTGACGGCGCGTAATGCGTATGGTTGTCGCGGATCGCCTTGACGGCGGCTTCCTTAATGTGTTCGGGTGTGTCGAAGTTCGGGTCACCCGACTCGAGGCGGAGCGGATGCGGCAACTGCAGCAGACGGTCGCGGACGGCGACAATTCCGGAGAACACGACATGGGGGAGTTGGAAGTTGACACCCTTGACTGATTCAATTTGCTCTTTGACTGCGCCGATCTGTCCCTGCATGGCTGTACTGCGTCCTATCTGAGAGTTTTGCTATTTTTGCCACTAAGATGGAGTAACTCGGTTGAAGATTCCCACGAACTCGACGGCGAATATAGGGATCGGCGATTGAGTGACAAGGGAATTTTGCTGGACGTCATTAGAGTTCACAGCGGGCAGCAGATTGGATGGTCCCGAAACGCCAGTCAAACACGGCGGTTCGCGATTTCAGACGGGAAAGCAGGAAGCACCAAGAGCCTTCTCTGTTCGCAAGAGATCAAGAACTGCCGCGACTTCGCTTTGAAGGGACCACGGCGCCGTCTTCGTAACGCATGACGAAACAATGACTTATCGAAGCGGATGACGATGGCCGGAAATCTCTTGAGATTTCTTTGCAACCTGACGATGATATTATCGTAATATCAAAGTGATATCACAGGAGGTACTCGATAATGAAAGAACTTGATCGCTCGGTAACGTCTGGATGGGGAGCGTTGATCTTCCTGATCATCCTGCTTCTGGGCGGAATCGTCACGTTGTTGGTAGCACCGGTGCCGGCAAAGATAGTCGCGGCCGTCGTGCTATTCTTCGACGTGTTTTTTCTCACTGGCCTCTTTCTTGTAAACCCGAACGAAGGACGGGTGATGCAGTTGTTCGGCAAGTACGTGGGGACCTGCCGGACGGAGGGGCTCCGTTGGGCGAATCCTTTGTATGTCAAGAAGCGGATCAGCTTGCGCGTGCGCAATTTTGAAACGAGCCGTTTGAAGGTGAACGACATCAACGGCAATCCGATCGAGATTGCCGCGATCGTTGTCTGGCGGGTGGTGGACACGGCCGAGGCTTGTTTCATGGTCGACAACTATGAGGAATTCGTGCGCATTCAGAGCGAGTCGGCGGTACGCAATCTGGCGACGCAACATCCGTACGACGCGCACGGCGAGAACCAGATTTCACTGCGCAGCCACACGATCGAGATTGCTGATCAACTCAAGAAGGAAATCCAGGAACGCCTGGAGCAGGCGGGTGTCGAGGTGCTCGAGTCGCGGATCAGTCACCTGGCGTATGCGCCGGAAATCGCCGAAGCGATGTTGCGCCGCCAGCAGGCGAGCGCGGTGGTTGCGGCGCGGCAACTGATCGTCGAAGGCGCCGTGGGAATGGTCGAGATGGCGCTGGAGCAGCTCTCGGCGAAGGGCATTATCGAACTGGATCACGAGCGCAAGGCGGCGATGGTGTCGAACCTGCTGGTTGTGCTGTGCGGAGAGAGTTCGTCGCAGCCGGTAATCAATACCGGTACGTTGTACCATTAGACGCTGGCCGGCGGATGGCCGGCAACTTCGAACAGGAGTCTGAGCGCAGACTCAAGGATTGAGGAATGGCGGAGAAGAAATCATTCTTGCTGCGGATAGATCAGGAGATCATGGAAGCCCTGCAGAAATGGGCGAACGATGATCTGCGCAGTCTCAACGGCCAGATTGAATTTCTTCTTCGCAAGGCGCTCAAGGACCAGGGGCGCGAACCAAAGGGGAAGAAGTAGTCAGACGGCCGCGGCAATCAGCGTTGGGCCGTCGCTTTCTCTGAGGCGGCGTGCAGGTCGGCGCGGATCGGATGAAACACGTCGATGACCCGGCACTTCACGACGGCGCGCCCGCCGTGCGGGACATTCGGAGGCAGGACCAGCGAAGTCCCCGGAACCAGGTTAAACAGCTTGCCATCGACCGTCAGCTCGAGATGCCCTTCGACGACATTGACGACTTGTTCGTTGACGTGGGAATGCACGGGCAGAATCGCGCCGGCTTCCAGTGTAACGTGCGTAACGGTGAGACCGGCGCCGGGCACGACGCGGGCCATAATTCCCGGCGCTAATTGCACCTCAGGGAGATTGTTGAGTTCGAAATAACCCATTGCATTCCCTCCGACTCTCTTGGCGTTTCGGTTATGATTACGGTCAACTTTCGCGGATGTTCGAGAAATCGACGCGAAGCGATGTCTTACCTTCGTCAGCAGGCCGGTTGTTCGCGTCGTGAACCGCCGTCGCGGGCAGCTCCGCCAGTCGTGCCGGCATCCAACCGCGCACGGAGTTGATCAGAAAGAGCCGCGGCGCCGCTTTCAACTCGTCGACTGTGATGATGCGCTCGGTGATTCGGCCGCGATCGAGCAGGTCTTGACGAAATGTGCCGGGGAGGAGACCGCAGGCGACCGGCGGAGTCACGAGTACGCCGTCGATTTCGGCGACGAGGTTGGCGATCGAGGATTCGGTTACTTCGCCGCGCTCGTTCCACAGGATGACATCGCCGCCGACCGGCGCATTGGCCGAAGCGCGTTCGTAGATTTCGCGATGAGTTGTCTTGTGATACAACAAGGGATTGTTTGAGTCGATGGGGTGCGACGCCACCCCCAGCAGCACGGGATCGGCGATGCGCGAAGGCGCAGGCAGGGCGGACGCCTCGCAAGCGGCTGCGCCGTCGTCGCGCACAGTCAACCTGACGCGGTGCGGGACGGCGGGGAGAGTTTTGACGCACGCCTGCAGAGCGGACACGACCCGTTTTTCGTCGTAGCGGCGGCCGAAATACTCTGCGGACGCCGACAAACGCTGCAGGTGTCGATCGAGGAGCGCGAAACCGGTCTCCGGATGCCAGAGGATGGTCTCAAGCAGCGCAAACGCGGGCATTCTCTGATGCAGCACGGCGGCCTTGGTAAGGCACTCTTCGTATTCGGCAGCACATTGCGAATCCCAGACGATGCCGCCGCCGACGCCGTATTCGGCCGTTGATTGCCGACGGTCGATCACGGCGGTGCGAATCGCGACGCTGAAGCGGGCGCGGCGACCGGGAGCGATGTACCCAATGCAGCCAGTGTAGAGGCCGCGCGGAGTTGTCTCAAGCTCGGAGATAATGCGCATGGTGCTGGGTTTGGGCGGACCGGTTACGGAGGCGCAAGGGAAGAGAGCCGTCATGATCTCGCTGATCGAGGCCTGTGTTCGGGCGGTTACCTTTGAAGTCATTTGCCATACGGTTGGGTAGCGTTCGACGGTAAAGAGCTCCGGTACCGCGACCGATCCGAAGTCGGCAATGCGACCGAGGTCGTTGCGGATCATGTCGACGACCATGACGTTTTCGGCGCGTTCTTTTTCGCTGGAAGTCAGTTCGGCAGCGAGAGACTTGTCTTCGTCGCTGTAAGGGCCGCGTTTGCGGGTACCTTTCATCGGACGACAGGAGATGCGATCGCCATCGAGCTCGAAGAAGAGCTCGGGGGAGACCGAGCATATGACGTGATCGCCGATGTCGAGATAGGCTGCAAAAGGCGACGGCTGCGACTCAGCAAGATCGGCAAAGAAGGCGAGGGGGGCGCCCTCAAAGCGGGCGCGTAATCGCATCGTGTAATTGACCTGGTAGGTGTCGCCGGAGGCGATGCGCTTTTTGATTGTCTCAAAGCAACTCTGGTACTCGCGGCGAGATGTAGTTGCATCCCACGGGCCCAATTGATAGGGGCGGTCAGAACGAATTTCTCTTAGTGTGACTTCGCGCAGGTCTCTGTAAAGACCAAACCACAGAAGCGGCAGATCTGAAGCGTCGCGAGTGACCAAGGCGCTGTCGAAGGCGGGGGCGGCTTCGTAGCTGATGAAGCCGACGGCGTAGAATTGATCACGATTGACCAATTCCTCGACGAGTTGAAGACTGGCGGCAACGGCTCCGAGGGAAGACGTCTGGACGATCTGCACAGGGGAATGGCAGGCAAGCCATCGCTTTCGGTCGCTGTCAAAGATGAAGAACTCGTTGGTCATTCCGGTGAAAGCGTCTTGCAGTCTCCCTTATCACGGTCAGCACCCAGAGCAAGATAGGCCTCGAGCGGCAAGGAGCAAAGTGATTTAAAGTGCGGCGGGCGGACAAAGAGAAGGGCGAGTCAAACCTGACTCGCCCCTGGAGAAGATCGCGAACTTTCCGGAGGTGAACCTTTATGCGCTATGGGGTTCGGTGCGGCAAGTAGGCGAATTCTCGCAACGTCATGGATTCCGGAACCGGGTAGACGCCGGCGCCGGAGCATAACGGACATGGATTACGGTCAATTTGACGAACCTCGATCATGCCGGTTCCGCGACAAGGCAGGCAGGGTTTGCCGCTGTAGCTGATCCCTTTGCCGTTGCAGTAGCTGCACATGTGGGCGTGATCAGGCGTCAGGCAGCGATTGTCGACCCAGCCGCGGCCGCGGCATTCCGGACAGGTTTTGGAAGGTCCGTCAGGTGACGGTGTGTGTCTTTCTTCCGGACTCATGCTGTAACCTCCGTGACATGAGTGGCGGTCCAATTGGCGATACTGTTGAGCGCCGGCTCGACAGCCGCGGAGACCTCGGTCGTGAGATTTTCGCTAATCGTAGTGTTGTCGGCGATCTCGACGGCGAGGACATCGATGTGTTCCGGCATGCGATAACCCATCTTACGTCCCAGCGAGAGAGCCGTCGGCAGATTCATCTGGTGGCTGGTCGTCAGTCCTTTGGAAGGCGCGAGCTGTCCCATCGGGAAGAAGTGCAAGGTCCCCGGCCTCACGCTGCCCGTGATAATGCTGTCAACCACGAGGACTTTTTCCCGGCCCTGCAACAGATCGAGCAAATGGAAGCCAGCGACGGGTGCGAAGATGACATCGGCGCGGTCGCGCATCGGGCCATTGGCCTCGAGCAGCTTTGCGACCGTCGGCCCGAACGCATCATCGCTCAACACATCGTTGCCGAGACAGAGGACCAGCATCGGTTTCATAACGGCTACCTCTTGACGACATCGACGACGCCACCCGTTTCGGCGTCGTGGATGACCAACTCGAGCGGCATTTCGCCGGGCAGCGAGTGAGTAGCGCAGCCGAAGCAGGGGTCGTAAGCGCGGAAGGCCATTTCGATGCGATTCAGCACGCCGTCGGTGATTTTCGAGCCTTTTTTAATCAGGCCTTCGGCTGCGCGCTTGATCGACATGGTGATCGGGGCGTTGTTGTTCGTGGTTCCCACGATCAGGTTGGCTTCGGTGACGATACCGTTCTTGTCGGTCTTGTAATGGTGCGTCAAAGTCCCGCGCGGAGCTTCGACGATGCCGACGCCTTCGCCCACGATGCCGGTAGGCACTTCGAGAACATGGGGTGAAAGGATCTCCTCATCCTGCGCCTGCTGGAGAGTAGCTTCGCAGGCAAACATCAATTCGACGACGCGCGCCCAGTGTGTCGCCAGCGTCGAGTGAACCGGTTTCTTGCCGGAACGATCGCCAGTCAGAGTCTCGAAGTAGCGTTCATACTCGGCCTGCGCCAGCGGGGTGGCCATGCCGTTGGCAACATTCAGACGTGACAGCGGCGAGGCCTTGTAGACGCCGGAGTCCATGCCGTCGACGAATCCCTTCCAGCCGACCTTCTTCAAGAATGGATACTTGAGGTAGGAGTAGGATTCGACGTGCTCAGAGACATAGTCGAGGTAGTCCTTTGGTTCATAGAGCGCGTGCTCGCTACCGTCAGGAGCCGTGACGCGGACTTTGCCGTCGTAGAAGGTGACTTTATTGTCGGCGTCGACCAGACCCATATTGTAGGTCTGATGCGCATACATGTCGGAGAGGATGAGATCGACATAGCCCTTGTTGGCAAGGACGACATCATTGAGCACCTGGATCGTGAACTTGGCGAATTCGACCATCTCTTCGCCGATCTTTATGATCTCCTGTTGCTCCTCTTTAGTAATGCCCTTGCTCAAGCCGCCGGGAAGCGAAGTCACCGGATGGACTTTCTTGCCGCCGATGATCTCGATAACGCGTTGACCACGGGCGCGCTGCGCGATGACTTTTTTGCCGGCGTCGATGCCGACCTTGGCGATTAGACCCAGGATGTTGCGTTCGGCTTTGGGTGCATCGGGGCCGCAGACGAAGTCGGGCCCGCCGAGCGCGTAGAAATGCGTCGTGTGATCGCCGGCGTAGAAAGCGTTGTACATCAACTCGCGGAGTTTGCGGGCTGCCGGAGGGATCGTCACGCCATAGACGGCATCGGCCGCCTTGGCCGACGCCATATGATGGGCATCGGGACAGACGCCGCAGATGCGGGTCGTGATTCGGGCCAATTCCTCAACCGGACGCCCCTGGCAGAACTTCTCAAAGCCGCGAAGTTCGGGGATTTGAAAGTAGCAATTGGCAAGGGAGCCGTCGTCCTCAACAAAGAGGTGGATCTTGCCGTGACCTTCGAGTCGGGTAATCGGATCGATGACTATGCTCTTCATACTTGCGCCCTCCGCAACAGTGAACCGGCCAGGCTGAAGCGATAGAAGGTGCCCAGCGGATCAGGGATGGTCGAGATGATCTGTTCGATTTCTTCGGGATCCGTGGAGTCGATCACGCTTGCCAGCGAAGCAACCATTTTGGCCCCCTGATCGCGGACGTTAGACGGCAGCCCGTAACAACCGCGGCAAGGGACACCCGCTTTGACGCATTTGGCGCCGCAGCCGGAGCGCGTTGCGGGGCCAAGACAAACGATGCCCTGTTCCATGAGGCAGAGATTGGGATCGGTGACGCGCTGGAACGGCCGGACAAATGACTTGATCTTTTTGACGTTGCGTTCGCGCGGGCATTCGTCGCAGCACGATTTTTCGGTCGCACCGAGCACGGTACCCTTCGGCGGCAGCGGTTTGCCGTTCTGGATGATATCGATCACCGCGCCGACGACGGCTGCGATCTGGTCAGACTGCGGCGGGCAGCCGGGAACATAATAGTCGACCTCGACGACCTGGTCGAGAGTGCGGACGGTATTCCAGAACTTGGGAATCGTGATCTTGCCTTCGGGGACTTCGACGACCGGCTGGGGGACAACCGATCCGCCGTTTTCCAGAGACGGCGACTTGTGATAGACGTAGTCAAGGATTGAATCCTTGTTGAAGAAATTCGCGAGTGCGGGGATGCAGCCCTCGCCGGCACAACTGCCAAAGGCCACGAGTAGGACAGACTTCTGGCGCAGAAGCTGAGCCAATTCGTAGTTCTCACTCGTGCGGATTGCGCCGTTGAACAATGTGAGCGTGATCGACTTGTCCTCCATGGCGCGGACATCGTCGTACTTGATGTCCATCGCGCAGGGCCAGAAGACAACGTCGAAGAAATCCGCGACCGCCAGGATCTTGTCTTCGATGTCGAGAATCGCGATGTCGCAGCCGCCGCAGGAGGAGGCCCAGTAGATGGCGAGTTTCGGTTTAGACATGATTGTGCACCTCCTCGGCCGACGGATCGAAGTTGTAGTCGATCAGTTTGAATGGTCCGAGCGCGCGGATCTGATCGGTGAATTCCGTGATTACTTCCTGGAAGCGTCCACCTTCGGACGCGGAGACCCACTCGAGACGCAGGCGTCTTCGGTCGATTCCCATCGACTCGATCAGTTTCTGCGTCATCGGCAGGCGCCGCATACATTTGTAGTTGCCGTCGATGTAGTGGCAGTCGCCTGGATGGCAGCCGCAGACGAGGACGCCGTCAGCGCCACGCCGGAAGGCGTCGAGGATAAAGGTGGGATCGACGCGGCCGGAGCACATCACGCGGATGGCCATCACGTTGGGCGGGTAGTGCATGCGGGCGGTTCCGGCGAGATCGGCGCCGGTGTAGCTGCACCAATTGCAGAGGAAGCCGACAATTCTTGGTTCAAACGTCATGATAACATCCCCTCGATCTGGGCATAGATCTGTTCATCGGTGAAGTGACGCCCCTTGATCGCGCCGGAGGGACAGGCGGCGACGCAGGTGCCGCAGGCCTTGCAGAGCGCGGAGTTGACCTGGCTCACTTTCTTCTCGGCATCGAAGCTGATGGCGCGATACGGGCAAAGATCGTTGCAGATGCGGCAGCCCGAGCAGAGGTCTTCGTTGACCTCCGCATAGGTGGCATCCATGAGAACCTCGCCCTGGCAGAGCAATTTCATGACCTGGGCGGCAGCGGCAGAGCCCTGAGCCACGGAGTCAGGGATATCCTTGGCTCCCTGGCAGACGCCGGCCAGATAGACGCCTTCGGTCGCGGTCGAGACAGGCGCGAGTTTGGGATGCGACTCGATAAACCAGCCGTCGGCGCCGACGGAGATATTGAATTTACGAGCGACATCCTTGGCGTCAGCACGCGCCTCGAGCGCTGTGCAGAGGACAACCATGTCGACGGGGATCTCGCGGTACTTGCCGATCAGAGTGTCCTCGCAGCGCACGATCAAGTGGCCTTCGTGCTGTTTCTTGTTGGACGAAGGGACGACTTCGGCGCCTTTGCCGCGGATCACGTTGCCGCCTTCATCGAGGATGCGCTGGTAAAACTCCTCGTAGCCTTTGCCGAAGGCACGCATATCGATATAGAGCTGATAGACTTCGGCCCCGGTTTTTTCCTTGATGAGGTGGGCGAACTTGAGTGCGTACATGCAGCAGACCCGGCTGCAGTACTTGTGGTGGTTTTCGTCGCGGCTGCCGATGCAGTGCAGGATGGCGATCCGGTGCGGTTCTTCGCCGTTTTCGAGGTAGATTTTTCCACCGGTCGGACCGGCGGCATTGTTCATGCGCTCGAACTCGATCGAAGTGATGACGTTGGGATACTTGCCGTAGCCATACTGCTTCATCGGCGTCGGATCGAAATCATCAAAACCGGTGGCGAGCACGATCGCGCCGACTTCCAGCTCCTCAACTTCCGCCCTGTCTCCGTAGTCGATACAATCCTTCGGACACACTTTGGAGCAGATCATACAGCCACCGGTCTTATAGTGAATGCAGTTTTCGCGGACGATCAGCGGGACGTTCGGCACGGCTTGCCGGAACGGGAGCGTAATTGCCGCGTTCGGGCCGAGAGACATTTCGCGGTGATCGATGGTACGATCGGCGATGTCCTCCATGCGAATATAGCCGGTCGGGCAGATCTTGGCGCAAGCGCCGCAGAGAATGCAAGCTTCGGAGTCGTGTTCAAACGGCGTCGAAATGTCGCGATCGCGACCGCGGTTGACGAAGGTAAGCGCGTGGGCGCCGACCACTTCGTCGCATAAGCGGACGCAAAGGCCGCAGAGAATACAGGTGTATTCGCCGTGCCCGAACCGCGGTTCTTTGATTCCGAACTTCTCGGCGAGCCGCACCAGCACGGGAGAGGCCGCGCAGTTCGCCATGAGCATTTCGAGATTGGTGCGGCGGGCGTTTACGACGCGGGCGGTGTCGGTGTAGATTTCAAGGCCCTCCCACGCCGGGTAATTACAGGCTGTGACAATTTTGCTCCAGCCCTTGCTGTTGCGCGCTTCAACGCAACAGATACGACAAGCGGCGTAGGGGCTCAGATGCGGATAGTAGCAGAGCGTCGGGATATCGATCCCGAGCGAGCGCGCCGCTTCCAGCACATAGGAGTTTTCCTCGACCGCAATCGACTGTCCGTCAATTTTGATATTTACAGTTGCCATATCGTCCTCCTATGCCACCGGCGCCGGCTGTTTTTCGGTGGAGCGCGGCTGCCAGAGTTCGCGAGCGCGTTGTTGAATCCGCTCGCCTTCGCCGCGTTTGACGCGCTTGATTGAATTGTAGCGGCAAATCTGGTAGCAGGCGCCGCATTGGATGCACTTGTCCTGGATGATCACGTGCAGGCGTTTGGGCTCGCCGACGATAGCCTGGGTCGGACACGGTTTGACGCAGGCGTGACAACCGGTGCAGGTATTGTCGATCGCGTGCGACACCAGTTCCTTGCAGACGCCGGCGGGGCAGCGCTTATCGCGGACATGCGCAATATATTCCTGGCGAAAGTAGCGGATGGTGGACAAGACCGGGTTTGGCGCTGAGCCGCCCAATTGACAAAGACTGGTGTCAATGATGACCTGTGAGAGCTGCTCCAGGTAGCCGATGTCTTCCATCGTGCCCTGCCCGCTACAGATCTTATTGAGGATATTGAGCATGACCACGATACCCTCGCGGCAGGGCAGGCACTTCCCGCATGATTCCTCCTGCAGGAAGTTCAGGAAGTAGCGGGCGACGTCGACCATGCACGAGTCTTCATCCATAACGATCATGCCGCCCGAACCCATCATCGAACCCGCCCTGGTGAGTTCGTCAAAATCGACCGGCAGGTCGAGCAGGCTCTGAGGTTCTTCGTCCTCGCTGATATCCCCGTGTGCCACCAAGGAGTCGTGGATCGCCGAATCGGAGGTCTCGACGATGAGCGTGCCGCCGGAAGGGCCGCCGGTTTGGACAGCCTTGAACCGTTTGTTGTTGGGAACGCCGCCGCCGATGTCGTAGAGGATTTCGCGCAGCGTGATGCCCATTGGCACTTCGACCAGTCCGGTGTTATTGATCTTACCGGTGAGCGCGAAGACCTTGGTGCCCTTCGAGCCTTCGGTGCCGATCGAAGCGTACCACTCGGCGCCTTTCTCGATGATCAATGGAATATTCGCCCAGGTTTCGACGTTGTTAAGGTTCGAAGGTTTGTCGTAGAGGCCGGCCTCCACCGTGTGGATGTACTTGGCGCGCGGTTCGCCGACCTTGCCTTCGAGAGAAGCCATCAGCGCCGTCGACTCGCCGCAGACAAAGGCGCCGCCGCCGCGGGAGATTTCGATATCGAAATCGAAGCCGGTGCCGAGGATGTTGTTCCCCAGTAATCCATATTCCCGCGCCTGGTTGAGCGCAATCGTGAGGTTTTTGACCGCCAACGGATACTCGTTGCGGACGTAGACGAAGCCGTCGTGGCTGCCCAGAGCAAACGCGCCGATAACCATTCCTTCAATGACTGAATGCGGGTTGCCTTCGAGAAGGGAGCGGTCCATAAAGGCACCGGGGTCGCCTTCGTCGGCGTTGCAGATCACGTACTTGGGCTCACCTTTGGCGCGCCGACACGACTCCCATTTCTTGCCGGTCGGGAAACCGCCGCCGCCGCGACCACGCAGGCCGGATTTTTTCACTTCGGCAATGAGCTGTTCCGGCTTCATCTTTGTGAGAGCCGTCACCATTGCTTCGTAACCGCCGAGCAGGATGTAGTCGCTGATGGCGGTAGGATCCATGAAGCCGTTCTTGCCGAAAATCAGGCGCATTTGCTTTTTATAGAACGGGATGTCTTTCTCGAGCTTGATGACCTGGCTCGACTGCGGGTCTTTGTAGAGCAGTTTGTTGACGAGGTGGCCGCCCTTGACGGTCTGGTCCCAGATGAGTTTGACGTCGGCCGGGCGGACGCGTTGATAGAACACGCCCTGCGGTTGGATGACAACGAGCGGGCCTCGTTCACAGAATCCGTGGCAACCGGTCGTCTTGATCTCGACTTCATTCTGCATGTTGTCGCGCGCGAGGAGTTCGCGAAAAGTTTTGGCGACGGCTTCGCAGCCGCAGGCCAGGCAGCCGGTGCCGGCGCAGACCGTGACCACCGTGCGATTTTCGTTCCGCGTCTGGAGCAGGCGATCGCGCAGGCGCTTGAGATCAGACGGCGATTTGAGGATGCGTTCTATCATTCGGCCACCTCGTCCTTCTTCGCTGCAAGCTTGCCGGAGCGAATGTCTGCGAGCATTTGATCGGTTTTTGCGACGGTCATATTGCCGTAGTAGATTTCGTTGGCCGTCACCAACGGTCCGAGCGCGCAGGCGCCGAGGCAATTGACGGTTTCCAGACTGATTTCGCCGTCCGGGGTGGTTTCGCCCGGGTTGATTTTTAGATCGCGCTGGAGTTTTTCGACGATCACGGTAGCCTGGCGAACGTGGCAGGCCGTTCCCGTGCAGACGCAAACATGGTTTTTGCCCTTGGGTTTGAGGCTGAAGGTGCGATAGAAAGTCGCCACTCCATAGATTTGCGCCAGGGGAAGTTTCATCGACTTGGAAACCGCCTGCATCGCCGACTCCGGCAAGTAGCGGTAATGCCTTTGGATATCCTGCATAATCATGATCAGGGCCGACGGTTTAGCACCGTATTCGGCGACAATCTTATCGATGGCTTCCTGAACATCATAATCATGCTCGGGTAGCGTTGCTGTCGTCATTGTTGTTTCACCTCCGTGGGAATCGGCAGGTTTTCGGGCATCGGCTGGGCGCCGGTGAGGATGGTGAGGTCGTGCTTCGGACCCATGCGCCACTTGTCCTGCACGTCGAGCAGGCGGCCTTCGCGATAGACGCGGCCGCCGAGTGTCATCCGGCGACGCGACGGCATCGGTACACTGGGGCAGGCTTCATAACAGGCGCCGCAGCTATTGCACTTGGTGACGTCCACGTAGCGCGGTTTCTTCTTGAGCTTCACGGTGAAGTTGCCGAGATAGCCCGAGACTGACTCGACTTCTGTCCAGGTCATCAGGCGAATGTTGGGATGCTTGCCGACCGAGACCATCTTGGGCGTCAAGATACAGGCGGCGCAATCGAGGGTCGGGAAGGTCTTGTCGAACTGCGCCATATGGCCGCCGATCGAGGGTTCTTTTTCGACGAGGACGACTTCGAACCCGGCGTCGGCGATTTGCAGAGCGGCTTCGATTCCGGCGATCCCGGCCCCGACGACCAGGACGCGCTTTTTGATCGGCACCCGGCGCATTTCGAGCGGCTCGTGGAGTCGTACCCGAGCCACTGCGGCCCGAACCAGGGCCATTGCCTTGGTGGTAGCGCCTTTGGGGTCCAAAGTGACCCAACTGACCTGTTCGCGGATATTGGCCATCTCAAACAGGTAGCGATTGAGACCGGCCGCCGCGCAGGCGGTGCGGAAAGTGGGTTCGTGCATCAGCGGGCTGCAGGCAGCCACGACCACGCGGTTCAGGCCCAATTCCTTGATGTCCCGCTGGATCAGGTCCTGTCCGGGGTCGGAGCACATGAACTTGTAGTGCCGAGCCACAACGACATTAGGGAGCGTGCCTGCCATTTCGGCGACCTTGGCGACGTCAACGGTCTTAGCGATGTTGGTCCCGCAATGGCAGACATATACCCCAACGCGAATCTTCGAGCCGTTTTCCGAGTTCGTCATACCGCAACCTCCTGCGCAAGAAGTTTGCCGGGTTTGATGAGCAGGCGATCAAGGCCAAGTTCCTTCGCGGAGAGTCCGAGTGCGATTCCGATCAGGTGAGTGAAATAGATGACCGGCAGATCGAAGTCGGATCCGAAACGGCTATTGATGTTTTTCTGATAGCCTTCGAGATTGATATGGCAGAGCGGACAGGCGGTCGCGATAACATCCGCGGAATTGTCAGCCGCGGCTTGCAGGAGACTGTGACAGAGTTTGAGGGCGATCTGCTCGTCGGTAGTCATCAGCATGCCGCCGCAGCAGCGCACCTTGGGAGGGTAATGGACCGCTTCGGCACCGAGAGCTTGAATGAGCTGGTCCATAGTCTGGGGATCATCCCGGTCGTCGAAGTAGCCGTGGGGGCGCACGATCTGACAACCGTAGTAGGGTGCTACCTTGAGACCGGTCAGCGGCCGCTTGACGGCGCTCTTGATGCGGTCAAGACCGAAGTCGTTGATGAGGATATCCAGGGGGTGTCTGACCTTGACGTTACCGGCGTAAGACAAATGGGCTTCGGCCAGCGCTTCGTTGATCTTGTCGCGCTCCTTGGCATCCCAGGCGATGTGGCGATTAGTCTTACGAAGGATGGTGTAGCAGCTTGAGCAGGGCGCGCAAATGTCCATCTTCATTTCTTGCGCCAGAGCCAGATTGCGGGCGCTGATCGAGTAGCCGACGATTTTTTTGGAGGACATGTACATGGTTGCGCCGCAGCAATTCCAGTCCTCGATTTCTTTGAGGCCGATGTCGAGCGCTTTGAACACGGCGCGCATCGACAAGTCGTAAGGACTGGCGGTATGCTCCAGGCTGCAGCCGGGGTAGTAAGCGTAATCAGTCATTAGCGTTCTCCGAATTCATTGGCCTTGCGAATAATGGCCTGGATTTGGCTGACGCGGCGAATGCGCTTTGGAGTGAGTCCCATACGCCCCCGCCGAATCAGCGCGAGCCCATAGGTCGCGCTCGTGAACAATTTCACAAAATTGGACCGCATAAAGTAGCGCACGCCGAGCCCGAGCTCGTAATTGCGCCCGTACTTGTAGATGTTCTTGAGGAAGGTCGAAGAGAGACTGTGAACGGGGAAATTGTCAGGGTAGATGCGGCGCGACATGGCGAGACGCTTCAGAGCGTACATCGTGTCGGTGACCTTGATACCGGAGGGGCACCTCACCGTACAGGAGTAACAGGAGGCGCACATCCAGATCGTTTTGCTCCGCAAAATCTCTTCGATCCGACCGGCGCGAAACATGGCCACTGTCTGGCGCGGCGAAAGATCCATAAACTCAGACACAGGGCATGCTCCGGAGCAGGTCCCGCACTGCAAGCACTTCTTGATCTTGTGGCCGTCGGGGAAGGACTCCACCTGCTCCCAGAACGCGGCTTGGAGTTCCGATTCTGTCTGGTCGATTAATTGGATTGAATCAGTCATAGATCCTCTATCTGCATCGCCCGCCGCTTCGTTAAATCCATCTTTAAATGACTCGAACGCCTTGCTTCTATTGCCCTTCTATTTTGAAGGCAAATATGGTAGAGTTTTTTATCGACGATGAAGAATATCGCGATTAGGGCTGATCTGTCAAGAGAATTTTTTCACAAAGTAATGCAGATTATTAACGTGTGTATTGAAGGGGGCTGGAATTAAGTCAATGAGCCACGGGTAGCTCTGATGCGACCAAAGTGTGAGGGCAACTTGGAAATCCATGAGATTGCAGGAGGTCAAAGACAAAGTCGAGATCTGAAAGAAGAGAAAGATTGACGAATTTTCAGTATCCGCCTTCAGAGTTTGCACCGAACCGTTGCTGAGGTGGAGCAGGGAGCGGGCGTGGCTGGATCAGCGGCCGATTAGGTTGAGGAATTCCGCCCGGGTTGCCGGGTCTTCGTGGAGTTCGCCAAGCATGGCCGAGGTCACCATAACCGAGTTCTGCTTTTCGACTCCTCTCATCATCATACAAAGGTGTTGGGCCTCAATGACGACGCCGACGCCGATCGCACCGGTATACTTTTCAATAGTCTCAGCGATTTGCCGAGTCAAGTTCTCCTGTATTTGAAGACGTCGGCCAAAAGCATCTACAACGCGAGCTACCTTGGAGAGTCCGAGAACCTTGCCGTTGGGGATATAGCCAACATGGCACTTGCCAAAGAACGGAAGCAAGTGGTGCTCGCACATCGAATACAGCTCGATGTTCTTCACGACGACGAGCTCCTGAGTGTTGGATTCGAAGAGTGCGTTATTAACGACTTCATCGATATTCTCGCGGTATCCCTTCATGAGGAACTCAAAGGCACGAGCAGCCCGCCCCGGAGTTTTGACTAATCCTTCACGATGGGGGTCCTCTCCGATACTGGCGATCAAATTGCGATACAATTGTTCAAGATCATTTGCGGACATCTGTTCTCCCGGGTCACCGCCCTTCGGCGGGACAGAAAGCGTTAGATTAGCGCCGAAGGGGAGATAAGCAAGATCGCAGGAAAAGTCAACTCGGCTGTTGTGTTGTGGCTGGAGCTTCGGGGCTGGAAGCGAGATTGGCCTCGGCAGTGACGATCATCGTTGCGGCCGCGTCTTTGGATTGGCGCGGCTGAAACATGATCTGAATGGAGCGCTTAACGCGAGCCCATTGCGCCGAGGGAATGGAAGGCGCAAGGGTGGCCTCGAATTCGTACATTGCCAAATTGATGTCGAACAAGCTGTTTACCGAGAAACGCATGAAGACGCGGGGGGCATTGCGGTGTAAAGGTGTCGGTTTTTGAGGATCGAGCGCCTCGCCGTAGTCCAGTGTCGCGGGCTTTCTCGGAGCCGGCAGGCCGAGCAACTCGCACGGCACGTCGAAACAGGCGATGAACTTGCTTTGCGAGTGAGGCAAGGGCATGACGTCAAACCGCGCACTTTTCGCGAGGTTTTTCAATACCGACTTATCGTTAACTGTTCCCAATATGTGGTTGACGGCGTAGATGACCTCAAGAAACTCCGCCGTGGAGTTGACCATGTAGCGGATGGTCTTGAGAATGCCGTACGGTGTAACACCGCTCAGTGTGGAATTGATTTCAGTCATAAGTCAGTTTGCCGGCCACTCTTCCGGTTATCTCCCTTTATCGGCACAAAGCAAGAGAACTTATGGTTGGAAAGGGGAATGATGCGTTCTGAAGCGCCGTGGTTCCAGTTTGTTGCTCTCTGAAACGGCATACCACGCGGCGATCAGAGGGGCGATTGCTGACTGAGCAGAGACTGCCTCGACGTTACTCAGCGCGGTAGACCGTGATTCCCCACGATTGAGGACTGCGCGGCTTGTCGTCGTTCCAGTCGCCGAAGGCATGAGAGCCGTCGGTAACGAAATGGACGCGATAACGGCCTTTGTCCAGCAGGATCTCGGTGTCGACCATGCGGTTCTTGTCGGCGCCGCCGGCCGGTTTAGTCTTGCGGTAGGTCATTTCCCAGACGACGTCGTCATCGTCGACATTTTCGATCCAGCCGTAGTCGTACATTTCATTGTGTGAGCCCTCACCCAGCGCCAGGATCCGCACACGGGTGGGCTTGTCGAGGCTGAAGGAAGCTGATTCTTCGGCGTCGTCGCCGACGCGGGTCAACTTGGCGAGCACATCGGCAGCGTCTGATTCTTCGTTTAGTTCAACAATGGCGGTACGGCTCTTCGTCTTGTCGACGGCGAAGAGAGTGACGCCGTAGTTGCTCTGGTCGTAGGGCGGGGTTGTATTCCAGTCTCCGTAGGCATGCGAGCCGTCGGTCACGTAGCCGAGGACGTAGTCTCCCTTGGGGAGCTTGACGATTTGGTCGGCGAGGCGGTTCTTCTTGGCTCCGCCGGCGGGTTCGGTATTGTCTTCCATCATGAGCCAGAAGGGCTGGGAGTCGCCTTCGCGTTCGATCCAGGCGTAGTCGGCGAACTCGCCGGAGCCGGTTTCATATTCGCCGATTGCATAGACACGCACTTCCGTGTCTTCGCTCACCCGAAACGGCCGGACTTCCTGGAAATCATCGCCAACGCGAACGATCGACAGGATCGGCGACTGCGCGAGGCTTTCCTTGAACGGCTTGACGTCGGCGCGATCGCGTTCATTCGTGACGCAGACGCGGACACCGTAGGCCTCGGGATTATAGGGCGGAGCGGAATTCCAGTCGTCGTAAGTGTGTGAGTCGTCCGTTACGTAATAGAGCAGGTAGTTCCCGGCCTCGAGGTTCAGAAGTCGCCTTACCATTTGGTTTTTCTGGGCGCCGCCGGCCCAGTCGAGGTGACTTTCATCCATCGACCAGACTCGTTTGCGGGTGTCGGCGTTGAGGATCCAGCCGTAATCGGCGAAGGTATCATCCCAGTTCGCGACTTCACCGACGGCCTGGATCTCGACCTGCAGCGGTTTGGCGAGGGAAAAACCGACCGAGGTGTATTGATCGTGATCGGGGCGCAGGATTTCCGCCACGGAAAGCTTGGAAGAGTACTCGCAGGTCGTGATGCGAATCGCGTCGTTGTCGCCTTCGATTTCCAGGCGGTACTCCTCGATGATCTCGTCATCGCCGTCGAGCTTGAGTACGACATCCGAGGTCCAATTCTTACCGAGCTCTTCTTCCAACCGCTTCAGGTCTTCTTCGAGCGCGCCTTCTTCCTTCTTGAGTTTCGCGAGTGTTTGTTTGAGTTTATCCCAATCGAAGTTGATGACGAAATTACCGGAGTGATTTGGCGCGCCGGCGTAGAAGTAGATCTCGTACTTTCCCGGCTCCAGCTCCAAATTGCTGTCATATCGACGCAGGCGTTCATCGTCGCCGAATTCATCAGTTCGATCCCATTCCATCACCCAGACCGGATCGATCGCCCCGGAAGGAATGATCCAGGCATAAGCGGCCATGTTGTCGTAGTCTTCGAATCCGGCTCCAATGGCATCGATGTGGATCGTGGTCGGACCAGAAACTTCGATAGCCTTGCAGTAAACTTCGTTGCGACGAAAGTCACGCACGTTGACGATGGTTGCCGTTGCAGCGATTGCGGCGACTGTCAGAAAAATGACGCCGATAGATGTGGCGAGCAGAATGCGGTTGGGTTTCATAACCAAGCTATAATTCCTTCCATTCCCCGTACGACTCTTGAGCCCAAGAATAAAATACGCATAGTCGTATCCGAGGTTTCAGGCCAGTTCAATTTGAGTCGATTTAGTTTGTGTCCTCAACGGGCTTCTGTTTCAAGTTGCCGCAAGCGCCCACGCTGTAGAGCCCAATCTATCTGTTCGATTCCGGACACTGTTGCGCGTGTTGAAGCGGTATCAACGGCGAAACGGGCAGCCAGGAGGGCATCGGCGCGCGCAGAATAGGCCGCCAAGAATGCGGCCGCGAAGATGTCGCCGCAGCCGGTGGTATCGATTACAGGCTTTCGCGTCCGGCGAACGGACCAGTGTCCGGCAGTGATCGTCTTTCCCCGGCGCAGCGCGTAAAGACAGCCCTTATCACCCAAGGTCACGAAGAGGCCGCGGCTGGCTTGGTCGAGTTCGGTGCGTAAAAACTGCCTGCAGACGACCGGGTCAGGCGGAAGTCCGGACAAGAGGCGGAACTCGATTTCGTTCATCTGGAGGAAATCAGCGCAGTGGATCATCTCGCGCCAGTCGCGCGGACGGCGCAGGAAGCGGCGGCCGGTGTGGTCGCGCCCGAGGGTGCGGGAATGGAAATCGATGTAAACGATCGCCTCAGTGTGCTTGCGCAGCCAGCGGAGGTTGCCCAGTGTGATATCGCCCCCGGAGATGAAATTGACGAGGATGATGTCGCTCGCCAAGGCCCGGCGCAACTGGTCGCGACTCGCGGCGCCGACCCAGCCACGAAGGGTTTCCGATTTTTCGGAGACGCTGTGGTAAGTGAGGTGACAGTGATTGTGTCGGGCGCGTACGGATCGACACGCGGCGAGATCGATGCCGGGGATTTGCCTGAGTTGGCCGCGAATGTTGTCTTCGAGGTCGTACCCGAGACGGGTAACCGGAAGCAGCCTCGCGTTCGGAAGGAGTTTTGCCAGCACCCAGAGATTGTAGAGGATGCCGCCATAACCCTCATGGCGGCTGCCGTCGGCGCGCACTACGGTGTCGCGGTTGATCGTCCCGATAACGGCGATGGTCGGCGAATGTGAATTCATGCGAGCATGATAACTACCGCAGTTGCGGAATGCCTGTAGAACTTGATCGTGAGGCGTTCAATTGACTTTAGACGGCGACCACGGTAACATGAGGGGCGATGATCATCGGATTTGACGCCAAGCGTGCCGTGCACAATCAGACTGGTCTGGGAAACTATTCGCGCACCTTGATCGAAGCCCTGGCGACCGGATTTCCTGACAACGAATATCGGCTCTACACTCCTTCGTTAAGAAACAATCCACGTCTGAGCAGTCTTCGGGAGAAGGCCAATGTCAAGCTGGTATTACCGCGAGGCAGTGTGGGTCGCGTCGCACCGGCGCTGTGGCGGCTGACGAGCATCTCAGGACAGGCGAAGAAGGAAGGTGTGGAGCTGTATCACGGCTTGACGAACGAACTCCCAATGGGTTTGGAGCGGGCCGGGATCAAATCGGTGGTGACGATACACGATGTCATATTCGAGCGGTTCGGGGAGTTGTACCGCCGGCACGACCGGATGATTTATCGCTGGAAGACGCGGCATGCCTGTCGAAACGCGACGGTGATAGTTGCCGTGAGCGAGCAGACCAAGTCGGATCTTGTCGAGTACTATGGGGTCAATCCCAGCCAGATCAAGGTGATTTATCAAGCCTGCGATTCGGCTTTTGACAAGCCGGTCAGCGAGGGCAATAAGAGCGAAGTACGGCAGAAGTACGGGCTGCCAACGCAGTATATTCTGTATGTTGGAACGATCGAACGGCGAAAGAACTTGCTCAGTTTGCTGCAAGCGGCGCAACTCCTCCGGAAGAGTCATGATCCGTATGTCGTGGCTCTCGGGAGGGGAAGCGAGTATCTTGAAGATATCGAACGGTACATTAAGAGTGCGGGGATTGGTGATCGGGTCAAGATCATTCCTGATGCGGCGTTCGCGGATTTTCCCGCAATTTATCAGTCCGCACTGACGTTTGTTTACCCGTCGCTGTTCGAGGGCTTCGGAATTCCGATTATCGAGGCGCTGTGGAGCAAACTGCCGGTCATTACCAGCAAGGGTGGGTGTTTTGCTGAAGCGGGAGGAGGAGCTTCCCTTTATGTTGATCCTCGCAACCCGGAGGAATTGGCTGGAGCGATCGCCCGCGTATTGAATGAATCAACCCTGAGAATGAAAATGATCACCGCCGGATACACGCATGTGCAGAAGTTTCGGGGAGACAAGGTTGCGTCGGAAATGATGGCGCTGTATCGAACGGTCACAGCGTAACGATGGCGCGGCCAACCTATTCGGCGAGGGTCACAACCGGCCTGCCGTCTTCGTAAATGGCGCTACCCACCTCTTGGCCGGACTCATTGCGCAAGACCATTCGCGTCTGCAGGGGATCATAACCGCACTTCTTAACGCACTCACACCAGAATTTGAACGCCGACTTGCCAACGGACTTGCGTTCCTCTACTGGCAGAGTTGCCCACTTCGCCCCGACGGTGATCGCCGCAGCAGGGACTTCGGAATCGAGGCCGGTTATGCCAGTCACGATATTGAGGTTGGGGTCGGAGCGGCCGGACTCCATCCTGAAGCGCTCCCAGGGATCAACGTAGCGTTCGCGGGTCAGGAGGGGCTCATAGATGAAGGCTATGCGACCATCGGACATTCGAACTTTCCACCACTTGTTCTCGAGCTCAAGGAGTTGGACCTCCGTGCCGCGTGTGAGTTGAGCCACGACGTCAGAGGTGGTCGCCGGCTGGGAGCGGACATTGACTTTATCGCGGATCACCCACCCGAGTGATTCGTCGGAGGGTTTCGCCAAGGCTGCGCTATCGACGACGACGGAATCTGGTATGGTTTGTTTGGACTCTTGATCTACCGGCGGTAAGGTGCTTGGTTTCTTGCCGCCGCAAGCAATGAGGCCGAAGAGAACGCAAGCTAACGTCAGGCAGGCCGGCAATTTGAAGTACATGTTCGACGACACAAATTCACCCCGAATGCTTATGGGTCCGTTTGAGCTCTCAATATTCATGCCGTCGCCGGCACGAGTCAAGGGCAAATGCCGCTTCGCTAATATTTCCCGACGGTCGATTTCCAACGACGGTGCGTCCAGAGCCATTGATCAGGAAGAGTGAGGATGGCGCGTCCGAGGCGATCAGAGTAGGCCGACATGAGTCGCGTGATTTCAGTCTCGCGGTCTGCCGATGCGTTTGGCTCAATAATGTCGGGGACCTGCAGGAGCAGCCGCTTTCCGTCGCGAACCAGGAAGAGCACGGCGATCGGAGCGTTGTAGTGCAGGGCAAAGGTGGCGACGCCCCGGTGATACGAGGCCGGAACTCCCATCAGGTCGACTACCGTGCCATCCTTGCCGCCATCCTGATCAGCGACCATGTATACCGGGAGACCCTGTTTGAATGCCTTGGGAAGAGCGCGACCGGCCTCATGGCTTTGGATGATGGTTGCGGCGCCGGTGAGGCGCAGGTTGTTGAGGAAGCGATTGACGCGCTTGTTTGATTGTTCCAGGGCGAGGAAGACGCAGCCGCGAAACTCGCGTCCAGCGACTTGACCCAAGGTTTCCCAGCCGCCCAGGTGGCCAGTGGCAATAATCACGGGGCGCCCGTGTGCAAGAAGCGCCTGGATTTCATCGACGCGGCGTCGCGTGTGGGCGGGTACTTCGACACGGCGCAATGCCCAGTAGGGGTCGACCAGATCGAACATGTTAAGAGCCAGGTTGCGGTAAACACCGCGAACGACTTGCGAAATTTCCTCGGGAGTCGATTCCGAGAATACCAGCTTCAGGTTGGCAGTGGCGATCTTGACGCGCGAAGGCGTGGCCCAGCGGCCCAAGGTTGCCAGGAAGGCGGCGAGGCGGAATCGTTGCGAGCGGGGGGTAAGACGTACCAGCGCGTAGAAAGCGAGGACGCCGAAGTACTCAATAGCGTGACGAATCGTCTTCAGGCTTTTTCCACGGTTCATCGTCATCCGAGCCGGAGTAGTCGAAGTCGGTGCTCTGGTACTTTTCTTCTTCTTTCCAACGATCAAAGGCGGTCTTGCGGCGGCGGCGAATCAGGAGCCAGCCGAGGAAAACCACGATGGCCAAGATGATCCAGAGACCCGACATGTCGGAGAGTATAGCCATCAGGGTGTAATTATCCGACAGATATTTGCGGTAGTCGGCTTCGAAACGCCAGAAGGAGATGTCGAGTCCGCGGTGGAAGGCTTCGGTGATGTTCTTGCCCTCGGCGAAGGCGTCGAGCAGATCGATGAAGCCCAATTCGCCATAGCGCTGGAAGATATACGCCACGACGAGGTAGCTTTGTGAGTACGCGAGATTGGCCTGCGCCTGATGGAAGCTGTTGACCTCGTCGATGTCGCGCAGCGGAAAGAGGGATTTGGAAATCTGCGCCGCGGCAACGGTCGTGACGTTGGAGAAGCTCCACTCGCCGGCAAACCAGGAGGCGAAGCCCTCCTCGATGAAGCGCGGGAGTCGCACGCCACGGACGCGGTGATACATCGCGATATGAGCCAGCTCGTGTTCGAGCAAGTCGGCCATGGTGCCCGGATAGCGGTCCATCATCGGCTCGCGCAGGATCATGAGATTGCGGGTAGGAATCGCCGCGCCGGCGCCCCACTCGGGCAGACTGCCGCCCGCCAGTGAATCGAACTGCTGTTGGGTTTCAACGATGGCGACGAAGATGGTATCGGGAAGTTCGACGTCGAGCAGCTTTTCGATACGCAGGGACGCAACATCGAGGATCAGGCGCATGTCATTCGACTTCGGCGGCTCGCCGGTCACGAATCGGAAATGCGAGCCGTGCAAGGGCAGCGACCAGCCAAGCAAAGTGGCGATGATGAGTAAGTACTTCACAGGTCGATAATAAAGAAGAATCTCGGGTGGAGTAACGACAATTTTGCGTCGCGGTGTATCAGTCGTCAGGATGCTGCGTCTTGGAGAGCGGCAAGTCAACATTGACGCCCTTGAGACGCACGACGCGCGCGGGTATACCGACTACGGTGGCGTCGTCGGGAATGTCGCCCATGTAAATGAAAGAATTGGCGCCGATTCGCACATTGTTGCCGATCTTGACCGGGCCGAGAATAATTGCGCCGGTGCCGACGTAGACGTTGTGGCCCAGGGTGGGATGGCGTTTGCCGGTGTGCTTGCCGGTACCGCCCAGGGTCACATTATGGAAGAGCACGCAGTTATCGCCGATCTCGGTGGTTTCGCCAACGACCAAACCCATGCCGTGATCGATGAATACGCCTTTCCCCAAGGTCGCGCCGGGATGGATCTCAATACCTGTGAAGAAACGGGCGGTCTGAGAGACAAATCGGCTGAGAAATCGGAATCCCCATTTGTAGAGGCGATGCGAGATTCGATGAACCAGGATCGCATGCAGCCCGGCATAGAGCAGCGGCTCGAGACCGCGGGCCGCGGGGTCATTGCGGTAGATTGCGCGAATATCATCCCAAGCCATATAGAATTTATCGGCAGTTGTATGGAGTACAACAAGTCGAGCGTTAACGAGTTCCGCTAATTGAAATGAGCGGCGCGGCGGAAGTTCCTTTCAGTTCAAACACGACTGATTTTGGGGACTTATCTTTAGCAACGCGGCTGAAATCGGGTCGATTTCTGAGAGTGCGAATATCGTCCTTGGAGACCTTGCGGGTGACGCTAAGACCAAGCTCTTCCTGCAGCGAAATCGATCCCGATGCGTTGTACTCGATATCGCCGGATTCAAAGGCAAGGGAGGTGAAGCGCAACGTCTGGTTGGCAAAAAGGAAGGAGCCGACGAGGTCTTCAACCTTGCCCTTTTCGAACGCCGGAATTCCGATGGCATCCTCAAATCGACGGCTAAGGTCAAACGGAGCGATGCGGCCGCCGTCAAGGACAGCATCGCCTTTGAGCATCATAGTGGACAGAGCGTTTTCGGTGGTGGTCCCGCGCCATTTGGCCGAGAGTTGCAAGTCGAGTTCGCCGGTCAAGCGCGGACCGAAGCGGGTGAAGCGATCGAGAAAGGCGTCAGCCATGACCTCCTCAGTTCGGACATCGAGATCGACTTCCGGCTGTTGCCGATTCGTGTAATCCACGACGACTTCGCCGGAGACTTGTCCGCCAAACATCTTACAGACGGCCGAATCGGAGTAGACGATGCGATTGACGACGGAGAGGCGCGACTCGAGGTCGGTGAAGTTGACACCGAAGAGCCGCCCGTTGGCGATTCGGAGATGGCTGGAGCTGTTGAGATCGACGAGCCGACTGAACAGATTGCTGATGACGCTGCTGTCGCTGATGCTGTCATCGGCAAACGAAGAGAGCGTGTCAAAGTCAAAGGAATCCGCGGAAATGGTGCCTTCAAAGTACGGGCGGCGGCGCGAGTCATCGTTGATGGCGAAGAGCATCGGGAAGTCCGCGATCGAGCCGCTGGCGCGCAGTTTGTTGTTGCCAATGGCCAGATCTAAGCGGGAGAGCAGGGCGCGGTCGCCGGTAAGTTGGAGATCGAGTGACAAGGTATCGATGCCGATTTCCCCCAGTGAATCCGCGACTGAAAGTTGGTCGAGCATGACGGAACCGAAGATTCGGCTCTGGTCAGGGCTGCTCGACTTTACGAAACCCGAAAGATTTACGGCAACATTGCCGGTCACTTTCGTTGATGCCTCGATGTTTAACAGCTTGGCGGCCAGGTCGGCGCTGCAGTCGAAGACGGCCTCGCCGGAGATCGTCGGCGCCTGGTAGTCGTCTACTGTCATGCGCAAAGTTGCGGGGAAACCATTGATTTGGGCGGACTCGGTGAACACAGATAGGGTTTTTTCGTTGAAGTTGCTTTCGATTAGCTTGCTGCGCACGTCGATCGCGTGTTTTTCGTCGGTACCGGCGAAATCGCTGATGCTGATTCTGCCCCGCAGATTGCGGCTGGCGGCATTGCCGGCCAGAGCCGCATAGCTGACGTCGATACGAGCTTGCCCTGCGAGCAGCATGTCGCGAACAACGGGAAATGCCTGTATGATTCGTGAATCACGGCAGTTGACCAGTTCAGTGTGCTCGGAGAGCAGGCGCAGGTTGAAGGAAGGCCGCGATCCGATGTTGGCGATCGCGCCGTCGAGACGGCCGGCGAAGGCATCGATTCGCCAGTTGCAGCGGCGGAAGGCGACGGAGTCATGCAGCGCCGAGTAAAAGCCGCGCCAATCGGCTTCGACGGCGTCCGGGTAGATCAGGAAATTGCCGGCATCCATCCATACAAAGAGCGAGTCGATCTTGAGTTCACCGGAGATGTCGGAGAGTCGTTCGCCCTTGAGGTCGTAGTCGAGGCGAACATTTCCCATAACGAAGCGTACCCCGGTAGAATCGTTGCGATAGAGGAGTCGGCCGTCATTGAGTCGGAAGCGGCGGCAGAGTGGCTCCTGCACTTGTTCCTGCTTGCCGGGGAAAATACTGCGGGCGCGGAAGAAATCGTAGTTCACGGCGCCCAAGGAGTCCTTCTCGAGCAGCATTTCCCATCCGTCGACAACCAATTCCTTGATCTTGATCTTGCCCAGCAACAGGGGAAACAGCTGCACGGAAGCGTCGATGTGATCAATGTGCGCCAGCGGTTTGTCGTCAAACGGCGGCTTGTTGGCGATTGAGAGCCCGGAGATCCTTACTCCCGGAGGGAAGAACGAGAGCTGGCTGGAATTGATCGAGACTTGCCGGTCGAGGATCTCCTGCATACGCGGGAGAATCGCTGAGGCGATTTTCTGGGGCGAAATGAAAAATCTCAGGGCGAGAATCACCGCCAAGCCAATTGCGGTCAAGATTGCGGCGAGGATAAGGATACGTTTCCAGTTCATCTCAGACTAAATAGGGGGATTCAGTGTCAAGACGCAACCGGATGTTGCAGCGGTGAATGGAGCAAGCGCAGGCTATTGGCGATGACGAGCAAGGAAGCGCCCATATCGGCGACGACGGCCATCCAGAGATCGGCGTAGCCCAAAAAGGCGAGCGCCAGAAAGATTAGTTTGACGACGAAGGCGAAAACGATATTCGCCTTGATGGTGCCGAAGGTCCGTTTCCCGAGTCGCAACAGCCCGGGCAGTGCCTTAAGGTTTCCTCCGAACAGGACAATATCGGCATACTGCGCCGGGATATCGTTGCCGAAGCGCGAGACGGCAATGGCGACATCGGCGCCGGCGAGAGCGACGATGTCATTGACCCCGTCACCGACCATAGCTACTCCGGGGGCACGGCGACGGATTTCGTGTTCCTTTTGATCCGGCAGCAAGCCGCCTTCGGCAAAGTCGAGCTGCAATTCATCGGCGAGTCGCTTTGCAGCTTGCGGCGCGTCGCCCGAGATGATCCCAATAGAGCGAACTCCATGATTGTGAAGTTCAGAGACGACCCCGGCACTCTCCGGGCGCAGTTCGTCCTGAAGATGGAAAATGGCGATTGGAGAGCCTTCGCAGGTCAGAACAACAGCTCTGCCTACGGAATCGGGCTGTGCTGTCGCAGGCAGAGCTGCCTTGAGCTCGTAACTTCTCCCGGCAATCGTGCCGATCACACCGACACCAGGGATGGCGCGCCCTCCTTCAACATCGAGCAGTGGAAGACCCCTGGACTTTGCTTCGGCGGAGATCGCTTTGGCGACGGGGTGTTGTGACACGGCTTCGAGCGAGGCGGCGAGGCGGAGCGCGTCATTCGGCGCGATGTCGCCTACGGTTTCAATGCGTTCGAGGGTCAAGGCACCGGTGGTCAGTGTGCCGGTCTTGTCAAAGGCGATGGTGCGAATCGTCGCCAATTGCTCGAGGGTGTCGCCACCCTTAAGAATCGCCTGCATTCGTGATGCGGCGGCCAGGGCCATGGTGACGGCAATCGGCGTGGAGAGCACGAGCGCGCACGGGCAGGAGATTACGAGGAAGACGAGCGCGCGATAGAGCCACTCGGTCCAGGAAGCGGCGACAGTCAGGGGCGGCAGAATCGCCACCAGAATTGCGGCGGCAACCACGATCGGCGTATAAATGCGCGCGAAGCGATCGACGTATTTTTCGATGCGCGCCTTGCGGGCTCCGGCCTCGCCTACCAACCGGAGAATCTTGCCGATGCGAGAATCCTCGACGGAGGAGTCAACGCGGCATTCGAGGTAGCCGTCGAGGTTGATCGTGCCGGCCCAGACCTGATCGCCGAGAGAGACACTGCGGGGTTGAGATTCGCCGGTCAGCGATGAACAATCAATAAATGATGAGCCTGAGGTGACGGTTGCATCGGCCGGGACACGCATGCCTTCCTTGAGAACGATCGCATCGCCGACAAGCAGCGACTCGGGCTCGACGCGTTCGATCTTATCGCCGGACTTACGCAGGGCGAGGTGGCTGGTGAAATCGGAGAGCTGGGTGAGACTCCGCGACAGGCGCCAGAGAGAATACGATTCGAGCAGGTTGGCAAGGCTGAAGAGCAAGACAACGACGACGGCCTCGTGAAGATCGCCGATCGCGATTGCTCCGCCAATCGCCAACGCCATGAGCGCGTTGATGTCGAGTCGACGGTGGCGAACGGCAAGAAAGGCGCGGCGCAAAATATCCCAGCCGCCAACGAGGGTAGCGACTGAGAAGACAATCCTGCCGGGAAGCTCGGCTTGGAGACCAAAAGCCAGGATCGCACCGATCCCGTAGAGGAAAATAGCAATGCCCAGCAGCCAGGCCAGGTTTCGCGAGAAAGGCAGTTTTGAGGGACGGTTTCCGGTTTCGTCGACAAACTTGAAGTGGCCGAGAGCTTCGATTTTGGACTTCAGTTCTGTCGAGTTGACCACTTTCGGATCGAAGGTGTAGAGGACCCTGGCGTTAAGCAGGTCAATGCGGGCACTTTCGATCCCAGGAAGCGCCTGGATGTCCGACTCGGCAGTTTTGGCGCAGTTCGGACAGTCGATGCGAGTCGTTCTTGCTTCAACCTTGGTAATCGCCATGGCTACTTCTTTTCTTCGGCGTGCTCGATGCCTTGTTTGATCAGGCTGGTGACGTGAGCGTCGTCAAGGGTGTAGAATGCCATTTTGCCATCGCGCCGATACTTCACCAGATGCAAGGTTCGCAGTAATCGCAACTGGTGAGACACTGCTGATTCAGAGACGCCCAAGATGGCGGCCAGGTCGCAGACGCACAGTTCTGCCTGTGAAAGGAAGATGCAGATTTTGAGTCGCGTGGGGTCAGCCAGAATGCCGAATATCTGGCTGAGTCGGTCAATTAACTCATTGCTTTGCAATGAATTACGAAGTTCATCGACCTTGATTTGGTCAACGAATTTCACCTGGCAGGTATCGAGCGGAGCCTTATTCATAGTTCACATGAACATCTGTTCATATGTTATACTCAATGTATCGGTAGCCAGCCGAAAGAATCTTGAAGAAATCTGTTTCGGGAAGGCGAACCGCACAATTTCGGTGTAAGGTTCTGAACCAAAATGGTCTAAGTTCGTATAAGGCATAGTATATGAAGCATTTGATCGCTCTGGTCGCAGCGCTACAGCTGGCGGTTTCGGCTGTAGTTGCCGCCGAGAATTTCAGCAATAATGTATCGATAGCCCGACTGCAGTACCCAGGTGGTGGTGATTGGTATTGGGGTTCTTCGGCGATTCCCAATTTGATCGACTTTGTCGCTGCGAATACCGGTATTCCGGTTAATCCGGAGGAAGTGCGCATCGAGTTAAGCGACAATCGATTGTTCAATTACCCGTTTCTTTTCATGACGGGGCACGGCAACGTGAATTTCCGGGCAGACGAATTGGAGACGCTGCGCAAGTATCTGGCCTCCGGCGGGTTCCTGCTGGCCAACGATTCCTACGGGATGCGGAAAGCGTTTTTTCGCGAGATGAAGAAGCTCTTTCCGGATCAGGAAGGTCGCGAGTTGCCGTTTAACCACGGTGTTTTTAATTGTTACTACAAATTCCCGGGCGGGCTGCCGAAGATTCATAAGCATGATGACAAGCCGCCCCAGGCGTTCGGCTGGTTTGTAGGCGACCGGCTGGCGGTGCTTTTTGTCTTCGAATCGGACATCGGCGACGGCTGGGAAGATCCGCGCGTGCATAACGATCCAATCGAGAAGCGCACGGCGGCGCTCCAGATGGGAACAAACATCCTGATCTGGGCATTAACCAATTAGTACATAACGACAGGCATCCAGATAAGAGGTACAGCTATGGATCCCCGCACAACTATCCAGTATCTCACTGACCGGCTGACCAAGCTTCGTAATTACATGATGCTTGGCCACCTGGCAAACGGCACCGCGCTGGTGCTTACCGTTGGCGCCGCTCTGTTTGTGCTGGGGTTCGTCTTCAATGCCGCCTTCTTCTTAACGGCGACATTTCGCACCATTTTCGTGAGTATCGCCGGCTTGTCGCTGCTGAGTTTGTTTTTCGTGACGGTGGTTTGGCCTTTCTTGCGTAAGCCCTCCACCGAGGCGGTGGCCTTGCAGGTCGAAGCGAAATACCCGCAGCTTCAGGACCGCCTGATCGCCTCACTGCAATTGGAGAGAAACTTACAGGATAACCGCGAAGGATTTTCGACCGACATGATTCGGGCGATTGTGAGTCAGTCGGAAGAGATGTGCCGCGAATATGATTTCAAAAAGTCGGTAGATAATTCCTATGTCAAACGCTCGCTGCGATTCCTGGGATTGTCGGCGGTGGTCGTGATCGCCCTGGGGTTTGCCTTCCCCAGCGTTTTCAACGAGACGGTGTACCTGTTGGCGAATCCGACGCTCGAGGTCGAACGCGAGTTGAGTTACCGACTTGACGTCGAGCCGAAGGACAGCGAAGTTGCCAAGTTTGCGCCGCTGACGGTACAAGCGATCCTCAGCGGAAAAGGCCTGCCAGCAGATGCGCGTCTGCACTGGCGCTACGAAGACGGGCCGACCAAGACCGAGGAGTTTGGCCAAACGCGCGTTGTCAGAGCGGCGGCCGCCGCAATCGCGGGTAAGCTCGCTTCAGACGATTCGACGCTTCTGGCGTTCGAATTCCGCGAGGTGCGGCGCTCATTTGAATACTGGGTGACGGCGGGCGAACTCGAGTCGCCGAAATACACGATCGAAGCCGTCGACAAGCCGCGCGTAATCGACATCAAGCTGTCGTACGATTATCCGAAATACACGGGGCTCAAGCCGCTGGTGGTGGACGAAAACGACGGCAATATCGCGGCGATCAAGGGGACGACGGTCAAGATCGATGCCACGATAAACAAGCCGGTTCGTACGGCCCAGATCATGTTTGCGAATGGTGAACGCGCGCCGCTGGACATCAACAACCATCAGGTCGCGGGCACAATCAAGGTCAAGGAAGACGGCAGTTACCATATCGCCGTCACTGACGAACTGAACAACGAGAATCCGAATCCGATCGAATACCGCATCGGCGCGATCGCCGATGCCTTTCCGGAGGCCGATTTGTTTGCGCCGGGCGTTCCGGTTAATCTGGGAGACGACATGGCGCTCGGTTTGGGCGTGAAGCTGTTCGACGATTTCGGCTTTTCTCAATTAAACCTGCTTTACCGCGTTTACAGCGTTCAAGGAGAGACCTTTGAGCGCAAGCTCCCGATTACGTTTGACCGTTCATCCGGAAAGAGCGTCGAAGTCCGTTATCCGTGGGATTTGTCGGACATCGGTCTGGAGCCGGGCGGGTTTGTCGAGTACCAGTTTGAGGTATTTGACAACGACGCGGTGACCGGCCCGAAGCGGGCAACTTCGCAGCTACTGGTAGCGCGCCTGCCGTCTCTGGACGAGCAATTTGCCTACCTGGAAGAGGAGAGCGAAGACCAGATCACCGATCTTGAGGAAGTCCGAAAGGCGCAGGAAGAACTGCTGGAGAATACGCAGAAGCTTCAGGAAGAACTCCTAAGCAACCAGGAGATGGACTGGGAGAAGAAGCAGGAGGTGCAGAAGGCACTGTCGAACCAGCAGGAGTTGTTCGACCAGATGGAGAAGATCGCCGACCGGCTCGAGCAGATGGAAGAGCAGATGCGCAAGAACGACCTGACTTCGCTGGAGATTCTCCAGAAGCTGCAGGAACTGAAGAAGCTGTTTGAGGAAGTGGCGACGCCGGAGATGCGCGAGGCGATGAAGAAGATGCAGGAAGCGCTCGAGAAAATGTCGCCGGAGGAGATGCAGAAGGCCTCCGAGGAGATGCAGCTGTCGCAGGAAGAACTCAAGGAGAGGCTGGACCGCACCATCGCGCTGCTCAAGCTGATGCAGGCGCAGCAGAAGATGGAAAATATGATGCGGCAACTGGCGCAGCTGATCGAGCAGCAGGAAAAAGTCAATCAGCAGACGGAGTCGAGTCCGCAGGAAAAACTGGCTGACCTGGCGCCGAAAGAGCAGGCGAACAAGGAACAGATGGACCAGCTGAAGAAGGACGCTGCGGAATTGGAGCAGATGCTCAAGGAGCTGAAGCTGGATCAGCAGGAGAACGCCAAGCAGTTTATCGAGGAAGCCCAGCAATCTCCGGCGGGTGAAGAAATGCAGCAGATGAAGGAGCAGCTGCAGCAGAAGAACAAGAAGTCGGCCAAGCAGTCGGGCGAGATGGCGCTCGAGAGCCTGAAGAAGATGCAGAAAAACATGCAGGAGCAGAAGGACGCGTTCAACAACAGCCAGGGGCAGCAGTCGGCGGAGAAGATGAAGGAAGCCGCCAACGATGTGCTGTATGTTTCCGACAAGCAGGAGGACGTGTTTAACACCGCCGAGAGAGTTGATCCGTCATCGCCGGAGTTGCAGCAACTGGCCGCCGAGCAGCAGTCGCTGCAGCGCACGATGGAATCACTGGATTCCCGGCTGAAAGAGATCTCCAAGGAATCGGCGTTCTATAACCAGCAGATCAACGAATTGATGAACCTGGCGCAGGAGTCGATGCTGCAGTCGACCGAAGGACTGATGCGGCGCGATGCGGCGACGGCGATGCGGCACCAGAAGGAGGCGATGTTTTCGCTGAACCAGGCGGCGAACCAGTTGATGCAATCCTCGCAGAGCCAGCAGATGTGCAATAGCGGGCGCTGCAATAACGAGAATATGTTCCAGAAGATGAACAAGCTTCAGCAGCAGCAGAAGCAGATCAACAACGAGACCCAGTCGATGTGCAACAAGCCGGGACAGGCGAACCCGAAGCCGGGCGATCTGGGCCGGATGGCGGCGCAGCAGGACGCCGTACGCAAGAGCCTGCAGGAGTTGCAGCGCGAGCAGGGCAATCGCAAAGAGATTCTCGGCCGCTTGGATGAGTTGGCCAAGGAAACCCAGAAAGTCGTCGAGGACTTCGAGGGCGGCAATGTCGGCGAGCAGACGCTGGAACGTCAATACAAGATTCACCAACGCATGCTGGATTTCCAGCGCTCGCTGGAACGGCAGGATTTCTCCGAAGAACGGAAGGCGGAAGTGGGCCGCGATATTCGGCGCACGTCGCCGGAGGCGCTGCAATTGGAGTCGGCCTCGCGGGAAAGTTATCAAGACAGGCTGCAGAAGTTCATGAATGAAGGTTACCCGCCGGAGTACGAAGAGCTGATCAAGAACTACTTCCGGTCAGTGAATGCCGAGAAACAACCGCAGAAATAGCCGGTGGATGATCTGAACAAGCGCATTTGTAATTCGATCAGATTCAATCGGCTGCTTGATGGCGGATTTCCAGCGCTTCGTGCCGTTGTTGCGGCTGTGTTAATGTCGGCAGTTCCCGCTCTCGCGCAGAGCGGCATGGAAAGCCAGCGGCTCAAGAACGCCGACATTCTGATCTACTCCGGTCGTTGTGCCGATGCTTTGGCGCAATTGAGACCACTCTACGACGCATCGCCGCTTAATGACAAGATCGCGCTCAGCCTGAAGAACGCCTATGTCTGCCTGAAGGACTACGATTCGGCGCGCGTGGTTCTGGAGCGATTGATCGCACGGACGGGCGATCCCAGCCAGCAAATGAACTATCAACTGGAGATGGCTGGGTTGCTCTTCCGGATGGGGGAGAAAGAGCGCGGCGAGAAGTTGATCCGGGAGACGGCCGCCCTGGAACCGTTCAACCTGCAGTTCGGCGAGCAAGCGGCGGATGTCTATTTGATGCATGGCTACTATGCGGACGCCGTCAAGTTTCTAGTTGAGCAGCGCCAGCAGATCGGTGCGCCGGGCGCATTTGCGCGCAAGCTGGCGCAGGTATACGAGATTCTCCGTAACTACGGCGACGCGGCACGCGAGTACTTTGCGGTCGTGCAGCGCGATACGGCGCAGGAGATCGCGATTGCCGGCAAGATTTCATCACTAATCAAGCTGGACGCCCAGGAGGAGTTCGACACCGGTTTGGGAAAGGCGCTGGGAGAAATCGTGGCAGCCAACCCGCGCAGCAAGGAGGCGCAGCGCTTTTATGGCGACTACTTAGTCGCGCAAGGCGATATGACCGGAGCCTTCGAGCGGTTTCGGATGGTCGATTCGCTGGCTGCCGGCAAGGGGCGGTTTTTGCTCTATTTTGCCCGTGCCGCTCGCGAGAATGGCGTGAAGGAGATGGTGCATGAGGCGTGTGCCGCGATCCAGGCGATCGGCGATTCGCCGTACCTGGTACAGTCGCAGTTTCTCTTAGCGGAGTCGCATATCGATGAGGGGCAGTATCGGGAGGCCGCCGCGATCTTTGATACGATCATTGTCTCGACGCCGAATGAGCGCGACCGCTCGGACGCACTTTACTCGCTGGGCGCCGTGCAGCTCAACGGCATTCATGATCCGCGGACAGCCATTGCGACCCTGGAGCGTCTCAACGAGCGCTATCCGCGTTCACCGCTGGCGGCGGCCGGACGCGTTCTGATCGCCGACAGCTACCTGGCATTGGGGCAGGCGCTTGTCGCAGATTCGCTATACGCCCAGATTGACATCAATACGCTGCCACAGCGGCACCAGGAGGAGTTGCTCTTCAAACGTGCGGAACTGCAGTTCTACACCGGGAATTTTGAAGCGGCGCGAGAAGCCTATTCGAAAATGATGAATGCGCATCCCAAAAGCGTCTTCGTCAACGACTGTTTGCGGAGAATTCTGTTGATCACGGAATACGCGGGAATGGACGAGGCAACGCTGCAGATTTTTGCCGCGGCGCTTTTCGAGGAGTTTCGTTTTGAGTATGACGCCGCGCTGGCCTCGCTGGCGAAGCTGCGCTACCGGGAGTCGAAGATTCTGCCGGAATTGGCGTGGATGAATTCGGCGGCAATCCTGCAGTCGCTCGGCCAGACGCAGGCTGCGCTGGCTGCCTACGATTCGCTGGTTCAGTTGCACCCGGAAAGCTTCTACACTCCTTTGGCTATCGAGCGCAAGGGGGATATATACAGCGATGTGCTCAACGACTGCGAACAGGCGCGCACGAGCTACCGCCAGGTCGTACTCAATTACCCGGGGAGCCTCAATTTAGAAGAAGTCCGCAAGAAGCTGCAGCATACAGAGAAGTTCCTGTGTACGCGGACAGAGAAGCCGAAATCCTAAACGCCTGCGCGGCTACGCCGGCACCCGCGTCTGCTGTTTGACTTCTTTCAGTTCCTTCTCCAGCTGCTCGATCCGCTTGATCTGATTTTCGATGGTCCGCAGCTTCATCTTGGTCGTGGTGCGAACCAACAACCCGAGCGAGGTGAGCATGAAGAGCACGGAATTGATCTGGCGAAAGATGTTACCGTAGTTGTAGATCGAGTCCATAAAAGCGGCGATGCCGAGAATGAACAAAAGGGCACACCAAGTTAACATGGGGGACCTCCGGAAAAGGTTTGATCCGAAAATTCTTTGCCTTATATTCATCGGCTGAACTGAGTAAGGACTGAAAGAAGGAGCCGCTTCCTGTTTCATAATAAACCACGCGACTGGTACTACTGGATTTCCGGTGCTTTCGTCTTCGCGGCCGCGCTTGTTGTCTACCTGCTGACGGTACAGCGCACGTTGTCGTTCTGGGACTGCGGCGAGTACGTCGCCTGTTCCTACATCCTCGGCATTGCGCATCCGCCGGGAAATCCGCTGTTCCTGCTGATTGGCCGGGTTTTCTCGTTGTTGCCGATCGCGGGCGATATTGCGCACCGGGTCAACCTCGTTTCGGTATTCAGCGGGGCGGCAGCGGCGACGTTTGGATATGTCGTGTCGGTTCGTCTCCTGCGGTTCTTTCCCGGAATTGACGGAAGCCGTCCCAAGCTGATGCTTGCGTATCTCTGCTCGGCAGCGGGCGCGCTGTTGTTCGCTTTCTCACGCACCAACTGGTCGAATTCCGTAGAGGCCGAAGTCTATTCAATCGCGATGTTGATTTACTTTGCGCTGATCTACCTGTCGCTCAAGTGGTACGACAATCGCGACAAGGTCGGCGGCCTGCGCTATTTGATTGCCATTGCCTACCTGAGTGTGCTGTCAGTCGCCGTGCACATGACGACTTTCCTTTCCATGCCCGCGATCTTCCTGTTTGTGATCCTGGTCGACGAGCGGCTACGCCGCGACTGGCGTTTCTGGGTCAGCGGCATTGTGCTTTTCCTGGTTGCGGTCAACGTCAGTTGGTTCTTGATCGCCGTGCCGCTGTGGGCGCTGATTTCGTTAGTCTATTTTCTCAAGGAGCGCAGCATTGGGTGGGGCTTGAGCCTGGGCTTGACGGCGGCAGCCATGATTGGCTTTTCGGCGCATGGGTATATCCCCATCCGGGCCGCGCAGGAGCCACGGATCAACCAGAACAACCCGGCCGACTGGGAGCGGTTTTCCGGTTATCTGCAACGCAAGCAATACGGCCAGGAATCGATGTTCGAGAAGATGTTTAAGCGCCGGGCGTCGTGGTCACATCAGTTCGGCGACTACCCGAGGATCGGATTTGGCGGGTTCCTGATGGATCAATTCGGTTTTGGCGGGATCCTGTTCGTGGTTCCGTTGATCCTGGCAATTATCGGGATTGTCGCTTTGGTCAAGTGGAAGTGGCGACCGGGGTTTTTCTTTCTGCTGATCTTGCTTGCCGGCACGATCGGATTGGTCCTGTACATGAATTTTTCCGACGGATCGCAGATGGACCCGTTGACAGGAATGGACCGGCTGGAGGTGCGCGATCGCGATTACTTCTTTACGCCGGGCTTCATCACGTTTGGTCTCTGTATCGGGATTGGCCTGTTTGTCGTACTGGGTTGGCTTCTTGACAGACTGCGCGTAGGCCAGAATCTGATCGTGGCCGCGGCCGCGGGCTTTTTCAGCCTGGCGTTCCCGCTCGTCGCGCTGGCGGCGAATTATCATCTCAACGACCGCTCCGACAACTTCATGCCGTACGACTACGCGTACAACTATCTCAATTCCTGTCCACCCGACGCGATCCTGTTCACCAACGGCGACAACGATACGTTCCCGCTCTGGTGCCTTCAGGAGGTCTACGGTTTTCGACGCGATGTAAAGATTGCGAACCTGTCGCTGATACAGACCGACTGGTACCAACTTCAGCTGAAGCACCAAATGGGCGTGCCGATTTCGTTCTCCGATGAGCAAATGATTTGGGAGAGCATTGCGACGACGCGGCCGCTGCGGCCCTATGTTGACCATCTCCGGGGAGGCTGGGAGCACCTTTTGATGGCATTCAAGGATCCGGAGACCAAGCAGTTGGTAACGGTCGCCGACCAGATGGTGGAGAACATCATCGGCGCCAACCAGTGGAAGTACCCCATCGTGTTTTCCGGAGAGTTACCGCGGCAGGTGCGGTATCCGATCAGCGAGCACAGTTCGCGGCTCGGTTATCTTATCCCGATCAACAAAGAGCCGATGCGAGGCGCCTGGGAAATCGACCGCTCGATGGAGTTGTTCCGCAACTATCGCGCGCGCGGATTGGATGATGTCAATGTGTACCGCGACGAGGTGGCCACGACTTTGGCGATCGGTTCCATGCAGGTGGGAGTCGAATTTATCGACTATCTGAATCGCAATCAGCAGCCCGAAAAGGCACTGGAACTGGCAGAGTTGTTCGTCAGGCAGTACCCGGAATTCTGGCAATTCTACGCCGTGCTTGGCGATCTGCGGAAGTACACCAAGGAACAGATTGATTCCACTCTGAATGCGTATCTGCCTTATTGCGAGAAGCTAATTCAGTCCAATCCGGAGAACATCTTTTACTACCAGTACAAGGCGCTGGCGCTGAATACGCTGGGACGACCCGCCGAGGCGATTGCTGCCAGCGAGCAGGCTTATCGCATCCATCCGGCTTCGGCAATCACCTATCGATCGCTGCTTTCGCTCTATGCGCAGAACGGGCAGCGTGAAGATGCGATGCGGATATCGCGCGAGTTCCTCGTTTCCAATCCCAACGACCAGACAGCCAGAGCCGTGGCCGCCGGCCAATTCTGATCCTGAGATCACAGGGTAAGACGGTGTTGCGGACGGGTTCGTGATCATCGCGTCCTACATTATCGCCCTCCTGCTTTTCGGCTCGACATGGGTGGTCGTTAAGATCGGCCTGGAGTCGCTGCCACCGTTTACATTCGGTGTCATTCGCTTCACGATTGCGTTGGCGGTGCTGGCACTGGTTTTTCGCACCTGGCGGTATCGACTGCCGTCCCGCCGTGGGATTCGCAGCAGCGTATTCTGGGCCGGGCTGCTCATGTACGGCCTGAATTTCCTCTTCATCTATCTGGGGCAGCAGTGGATTACGGCGTCCCTGGCAGCGGTGTTGTTTGCGACCATGCCATTCTTCACGGCACTCTTTGCGCATTATCTCTTACCGAACGAGAAACTGAATTGGCGAATCCTGACGGGTATGGTGGCGGGGTTTCTCGGAACGGCAGTGCTTTTTTCGGAAGACCTTTCTTTAGGCGGCCCGGTTTACGGGATGATCTCGCTGCTGCTGGCATCGCTCTTCTGTTCCTGGGCGACGGTGCTGGTGAAGCGCGATCTCGAAGAGGTCGATGCCGTGCAATTGTCGATCTTGATGATTCCGCCCGGTCTTATTGTTCTCTTACCGGCAATGTTGGCGCTCGAGCTTCCGATCAGCTTCACGCTCACGCCATCAGGGATCTTTGCCTTGCTCTACCTTGCTCTACTAGGAACAGGAGTGGCATTCATCCTCTGGTATTATCTGCTGAAGAGGATTTCAGCGGTGGCCCTCTCATTGATGACATTCCTTGAGCCGCTGGTGGCGATTACCCTGGGATACTTGATACTCAATGAGGCGCTATCGCTGCGATTCCTTGCCGGAGGGATACTCATCCTCAGCGGCGTACTTCTCGCGATATTGCAGCCGCGCGCCGGTGAACGCAATTCACTTCGCGAACAAGAGTAGATTTGTCTTGACTGCGGCTCAGTTGATATGTAGTTAGTGTACGATCAATGAGGTGAATTTGCTCTATCTTAACAGGTTGCATTCGATTGTTATGTGAATTATTTCACAAATAGGAAGGAGAGGAGTCATGTTATTGCAGAGAGGCGCCATGGATCGAGCGAGGATCGGATGGGGAATTAGAGTCTGGGGGCTCAGTCTTGTGGCCGCGATGCTGGTAGTTTCGCCGGTGTTCGCCCAACCCAAGGCGGGAGATCACGCCCTGGGGACTCAGAAATACGAAAGCTACGAGACGCCGGATTTCTGTGGTTCGTCGTGCCATACGGATTTCTATCAGCAATGGCGACAATCAATGATGTCGCAGTCGTACACACACCACTGGGACGAAATCGAGTACTTCAAACTTGCCGTCCCGCATGCGGAGAAGGACGAGATGGTTGCGGGCGTCAAGGCAGGCTGCAACGGTTGTCATGCGCCGTTGTCATTCCTTGCGGGTGATGTGCCGCCGGCGCGTCCGGAGGCGGGAACCCGCGCGAACGAAGGTGTTTCCTGCGAGGTGTGCCATACGGTCACGGGTTTTGAAGGGGAGACACCGTTCAATTTCAACTGGATCAGCGAGCCGGGGGAGAACAAACAAGGGCCGCGCTCGACGGGCGAATCACCGGCGCACAAGATGGTTAAGAACGACTTTCTGGGAACGGCAGAATTCTGCGGCACCTGTCACAATGAGAAGTCGCCATACGGGGCGTGGGTGAAGGCCACCCACCTGGAATGGAAAGAAGGGCCTTACGCCAAGGAGGGCGTCCCCTGCCAGCGCTGCCACATGACTTCGGCGCCGGGAGTGAGCGCGCAGATGGGCACGGAGTACCCGGATGTGCGCCTGCATCTTTTCCACGGCGCACACGACCCCGGGAAACTTCGTGGAACGATCGAGTTGCGGATTCAACCCGATGTACGGGAAGTTGAACCGGGCGAAGCGGTCAAGTTCACGGTTGCGCTCTTCAATCAGAAGACCGGGCACAAGTTTCCGACGGGTTCGGTGGAGGATCGGATTGTCTGGCTGCACGTTGAGGCGACCGATGCGGCGGGGAAGGTCTATCACCTGAAGGTGGACCCGAAGGGATTTGACGGGGAAGAGTACACGATCGCAGCGGATGTACTTGCTTACCAGGATATGGGAATCGCCCTCGGGAATCCGAATTTTAAGGGTGTTCAGCGCGACGGGATTCCGATTGGAGACCGCATTTTCCGGATGCCGTATCTTGATCCGCAAGGACGCATGACGATCCAACAGTGGAATACCAAGTCGTTCGGGCCGGATTATCGAATCGGGCCGCGAGAGACGAAGCTTGAGACATTCACGTTTAACCTTCCCGACCAAGTAGCGCCGGGGGATATGGTCGTCAAGGCAACCTTGAATTATCAATTGCTTGTCAAACCGGTGGCCGATTTCCTGGAAGTGCCTGCAGAAGAATCGCAGGTATTCGTCGTCAACGATCACAAAACGACCATCAAAGTCTTACCGTAAGGAGTGCTTGTCATGAAGCGAGCGATTACTGCGATTGGTCTGTTATCGACGCTCATTCTCGGTGCTACCCTATTCACGCTGGCCCAGAGTGAGGATCTCTTCGCCATTCCGGCGTTTGCGCGCAAGTACAATATGTCGTGTACGACGTGCCACCAGCCGTTTCCTGTACTGAAGGCTTATGGCGAGGAATTTGCCGGCAACGGCTTCGTCTTGAAAGAAAACGATGCGCCGCGCTACTTCGTGGATACCGGGGACAAGAACCTCTCGCTGATCCGCGACCTGCCGTTTGCCGTGAGATTTGACGGATATCTGACGCGCGACAGCGACGTTGATCACGAAGCCGACTTTACCACGCCGTACCTGATCAAGCTCCTTTCCGGCGGCTCGCTGGGGAAGGATGTGGCGTATTATTTCTACTTCTTCCTGAGCGAGCGAGGGGAAGTAGCCGGACTTGAAGACGCTTTCGTCATGTTCAATAACCTGGGGGGAAGCGAGCTCGATGTTGTTGTCGGCCAGTTCCAGGTTTCCGACCCGCTGTTTAAGCGGGAACTGCGACTCACACTGGAGGACTACCAGATCTATCGGGTCAAACCAATGTCTTCCAACATGAACCTGACCTACGACCGGGGAATCATGGCATCCTACGGCTTTGAGACGGGCACGGACGTCATCTTCGAGGTAGTTAATGGCAACGGCATTGGCGGCGCCAACAGCGATCGGCTCTACGATAACGACAAGTACAAAGCCGTCATGGGACGAATCTCTCAGGAACTGCCGCGTCTGATTCGGGTCGGCGGGTTTGGTTACTACGGCAAGGAGGCGCAAGGATTTTCAGGGACGAATACCGTGACGATGTTCGGACCGGATCTGACTTTAGCCACCGATCAACTTACATTCAACCTGCAGTATGTTGAGCGTCGAGACGAGATCAAGGGAACGATGGGAGAACCGACTCTCGACACGCGCGGGGCATTTGCCGAAGCGGTCTATTGGCCTCAGGGGGACCGCAGCCGCTGGTATTTGACGGCTCTCTACAACTGGGTCGACTCTGATGACTCGGGAATCAACTACCAGACGCTCGCAGGCCACGCCGGCTATCTCTTGCGAACCAACTTCAGATTGATCGCCGAAGTTCGCCAGGACTTGACGCAAGAAGAGACCAAGGTGAGTCTGGGGTTCATAACGGCGTTTTGAGATTTCGTCCAAGGAGAGGGTAGTCTGTCCGACTACCCTCACTTCATGTAGACCAGCTTGTCAGGCGCGACAAAGGATTTTCCGCCGGTATACACTGAGTTGTCGAGTATAAACCCGACCTCCAGAGAATCCTCGTAAACACCATCCAGAGTCAAACGCACAATCGGGCCGAAATCGCCGAATTGCAGGGGAGCATCGGCGGCAATCGTGAAGTACCCCAGCGAGTCGCGTCCGTTCAGGCGCCAGTCACCGCAGAGACCGCCTTCACTGGAGGGAATCAGACCGGCAAACACCAGGAACGGGGTGTCCAACTTGAAGCGCAGTTTGTAAACATTGCGCGGCACGTGCTGAGCCCGCATGAGCCAAGAGATCTGGTCATCGCTGCGAATCGGTTCGTCAAACGTCAACGATCCGATGCGGTCGTCGCCGAAGACGCTGCCGACATCGAGATCGCGTTCGAAGAAACCGGAGAGGCCGTTGTGCGCGAACTGCACGCGAATTGTATAGACGCCGCTTCTTCGCAGCGAGATGTAGCTCAGGCTATAATGACCGCCCAGGTCGGACTTGACCTGCTCGAGCCGGTCGCGAAACTCCTGAAAGTCGCGTGCCGGATAGTACTCGCCGTTGGACTGGCCAGCGAGCAATTCGAGACGATCCTCGTTGGCAACACTACCGGTGCCGATAATGAACAGGTTTGTCTGACTTGCCTGCGCCAAGGCCGCGATTTGGTCGGGTGTATGGAAAGAAGAAGTCTCGCGCCCATCGGTCAGGACCACCAGCGTTCGTTGCTTGTTGCTGGAATCTACAAGCGGGAAGCGGCTGATCGCGGTGTAGACGGCGTCCCAGATACTGGAAGAGCCATGATCGATGCGCCGTGCGGCGAACTGCGCCAGCAGGGTCTGCAACGTTGATTTGTCAGAGGAAAAGTCCGCGATCACGGACGCCTCGGCATTGCGATCGTGGTATTCCATGATGGCCATGCGGTGGGTTTCGGCAAGGCCGGCGATGATTTCCTGCGCCCAGCTGACCTCCAGGTCGATGGCGGAATTGTCGCCGTCGTACCAGGTCGCCATAGAATTCGTGAAGTCGAGCAGTAGCATCAGGTCGAGTTCGAGGCTGGCGGCGCTGTGAACGAAGCGAGAGGTCTCGGAGTAGTCGATTTCTTCGCCGTTCTCAAAGATGCGAAACGGCTGCGGTAGAGCTTCAGGCGGCAGAAGGATGGCGTGATTGTCGGCTGTCGTCAGCCGGAATGTGAACTGTACTTGCGACGGCACGCGCAGGAACGACTCGATGTCCTTGAAGACAGCGGTCGTTGCCGGCGGGGTCGGCGTCACCGCCCGCGAGTGTTCGGCCTTTTCGGTGCAACCGGCCAGCAACACGAGGCCGGAGACTGCAAACAAGGCCCGGATCGCGATACGAAAAAGCATGCTAATCACCTCCTCAAACGAAGGCTAGTCCAGAGGAGGAATGAAAGCAACAACAACTCGCGAGAGGAAGAGGCGCTACTTGCGTGCAAAGCCGTAAATGAGATAGCGCTGGTGAGCGGTCACGAGCGGCGAAACCACGCGGTCGACGTAGTGCAACAGGCGTCGTTGATACTCGTGGCGTCCGAAGGTCGCAAAGACTCCAAAGGTTTGGTAGCGGGTTTCCGAGTAGTGGGCAAGGCCGTGTGCCACTCGGTCGACTGTCAGATAGTTCCAGCTGTGCCCCCAGCCGACAAAGCGGCGCCGAACGAAACGATGCAGCGGGCTGGCGGCCAGGTTTTCAGCAAATAGCAGGCAGCCTCCGGGTTTGAGGACGCGACGGCATTCGGAGAAGGCTCGCTCAATCAAGGCGTCATTTCCATTTCGGCCTACGGCTCCGAGGACGGATTTGAAGGCAACAACGTCGAAGGAGTCATCCGGCCAGTGCAATTCGGCGGCTTCGGCAACGGTGTATGACACCAAGTGATCGACCTGATGGGTGGCATGGAGCGGGCGTGCGACCGGCAGGGGATCCTCGATATCGGAGCAGGTCACGCGGTATCCCCGCTTGGCCAGATAAAGCGATAGACCGCCGCGCCGCGAGCCGATTTCAAGCGCCGTGCTCCCCGGCGCCACCTGGTCCGGAAGTGCTTTTTCCCACAGGGTCAGAGCGCGCCCCCAATTTCTGGCATCCCACTCAAAGACTTCGTCGATGAAATCACGATGACACTTTGCAGGATTCACAACTTTGTCCTATATCGGGTGTCTCGATTAGCCGGCAGCGCCTTCGAATTCGCACTTCTTCGGTCGCTGCATTGCGATTTATTCCTTAACAACGGAACCGTAAGATTAGTTCATGGTTTTCGTGTATTGAATCGAGCGAAACTCGTTGATAAGTGAGAGAGAGATTCGTATAATTTGACGGGTAAGGCGAGTTCATCTTGTCGTAGGTGTGGTTTATTCTGGGCCGAATCCTGAGTCCGTTCTTGCCGTACCCCTTAAACCTAAAAGCGAGAGTAAGGAAGTACAATGAAGTTCAATCGTCTTCATCCGTGGACAGACGATGTCAAAGAAGCAGAACGGCTGCAGGAAAAGCATGCGTCGATGGTCATCACCAAGCCGGAAAAAACATCGTTTCGTCTCGTGGGGGGCGTCGATGTCGCATACTCGAAGCGGGACAACACCGCATTTGCGACAGTTACAGTCATGAAGGTGCCGGAAATGGAACTTCTGGAGAAGGTACGGGCCCAAGCTGAAGTCACCTTTCCGTTTGTGCCGGGTCTCTTCTTTTTCCGGGAAGGGCCGGTGATCACTAAGGCCTTGAGCCGCTTAAAGTTCGTTCCGGATGTGTTCATTTTCGACGGGCACGGCATCGACCATCCGCGCGGCATCGGCATGGCCTCGCACATGGGCATCATGCTCGAAATGCCGACGATCGGGTGCGCCAAGAAGCTGCTGGTGGGCAAGGTCGATCCGCTTGGGAACGATGTCGGCGACACGGCGCCGATTTATTTCGGCAACGCGGATGTCGGTCGCGCTGTGCGGTCTCGGGAGAATGTCAAGCCGCTCTATGTGTCTCCCGGACATAAGATCGACGTCGAGACTGCCGTGAAGACCGTCATTGACCTGTTGCGCGGTTACCGGCTGCCCGAACCGTTACGCCTGGCTCATATCATGGTCAATAAGCAGCGGCGAAATTACGATATGAATCTCGGCTCCGGAGGCGGAGGCGGCCAGAATCGGCAGCCTCAATTCCAGGGGCACGGTCGTCACGATGATGACGACGATGAAGAGTGAGATCTAATTACCGCGAGTGAAGATGCAGGCAGTCCGTTGGGACTGCCTCTTTTTTTGCCTCAGGTCAGTGTGCCGACGGGACTTCTACCGTAGGAATATTCCGCAAGTGATCGTTTAACTTCGCCCGGAGTCGATCGGAATCAGCGCAAGACAGAAATGTGCCCAACATCGTCCGATAGACCGCGCTCCGGCTGATCTTGACCGGCCGAGAGGGGTCGAGCAACGCCGGGTTACTCCAGGCTTTCGCCAGCGTGCGAGCGGCGAAGAAGAGCGACCAGAGATTGAAGAGCCGGATGCGGCGGCGTTGCGGCGGAATAAGGAGAGTGAATTCAAGCGCGGCCTTAAGATCACCGGCCGCGAGCGCGATTACGTGGTTGAGCACCGCGAGCGCGTTCGATGGCGCCGCCGTGGTGAAGAAATGATCGGCGGTGACGCCATGCTGACGCATCAATGCGACAGGCAGATAACACCAGCCGCGGCCATAGTCGCGCGCGCAGTCCTTGACAATGTTGGTCAACTGCAGCGCGCGCGCGAAAGACTGATCGAGGGTCAGCATCACCCGCCGATCGGATTCGCTGATTTCCGGGCTGTAGAAGCAGAACACCTCGGTCAGCATTCGTCCCACCGTACCGGCGACATAGTAGCAATAGCGATCCAAGTCTTCCTGCGACTGCAATTGGTGCAGCCCCGTGCGCGGGTCGGCGGGAATCTCCAATGTTTGCTGCATCCCCAGAGACATCTCCCTGACGCAGTGGGCGATGGCTGCGCGCACCGGATCGGGCAACGGCGCGAAAGTCTCGGCAACTCTTGCGGCGTTCCGAGCCAGATCGAGTTCGTATGACGGCACAAGATCGCCTGGCCAGAGGGCAATCCAATCATGCAAAGCTGACGACTCGAGCAAGGGAACTGAGAATAACTCAGCGTATGCCGTTACCAAACGACGCCGCAGGGTATGATCGAGCCCCGGGGTGTCTTCAACGGTGTCGACAATGCGGCAGAAGAGATAGGCGCAGAGCACGGCGCGGTGCAGTTCGCCGTCCAGGACGCCGATATTCAGCGCAAAAGTCCGAGAGACACGCGGAAGCACGCTACGGCAGTAGGTGTAAGAATCGGCCGAAATCTTAGTCATTCACGCATTCTTCGATCATGAGGCGTCAAAATAGCAGTTAGCGCGACGCGAATGAAGCTAATTTCGCACGATCGTGTTGAAGGCACTTGACAATGCCGCTGCCGGCGGCATCTTGCAGCGGACAAAAGAAAGGTGTCTTGCGGTGGCCCGATCGATCAACGAAGATATTCGCAGATTTCTTGATGAGCAGGGGGTTGTCTACAGGACCGTGCATCATGAACCGACGACGACTTCCGAGCAGTCGGCGCAGGCGCGCGGCGAGGACATTCGCATCGGGGGTAAGGCGCTGCTGATGAAGATCGGAGAGGTTTACCGTCTGCTCGTCCTCAGTGCGGCCCGCAAGGTTGACTCGGAGGCGCTCAAGCGGCACTTCGGGGTCAAGAAATGTCGCTTCGCCAGCGCGGAAGAACTGCTCGATTTTACCGGTCTGACTCCCGGGGCGGTGCCGCCATTCGGGTTTCCGATTCTTCCCTTCGAGCTTTACGTCGACAAGTCGATCCTGTTAAACGATCGCATTGCTTTCAATGCCGGCTCGCTAACAGACTCGGTTGTGATGAGCGTGTCGGACTATCTAAGGATCGCCGACGCTACGATCATTGAGTTCTCCGAATAGCCATTAATCAAACACAAAAAAGAAAGGGCGCACCGAGGTGCGCCCTGGAGAGACTTCTCAATCGGCTGCTTACGGGCAGGTCGAACACGGAGCCGGTCCGCCGCCGAAGATGTAAGAAATCATGAAGACGGCATCGGAGATCGTGATGATGCCGTTGCAGTCGGCGTCGCCGGCAGCCAGCGGCGAGGGCGCCGGTCCACCGCCAAAGATGTAGGTAATCAGGTAAACGGCATCGGAAATCGTGATGATCAGATTGCCGTCGGCATCACCGCAAATGTAGGGCGGAGCGGTGATCGTGATGTCAAAGCTGACAGTGTCGGCCGTCGCCGGAACTGACGAATCGGTCACCAGCAGCGTGAAGTAGAAGGTCGCGTTGAAGAAAGGAGTGCCGTCGATCGATCCAGCAGTACCGCCGTTGAAATTGCAGCCGAACGGCAAGTCGCCGCCGAAGAACTGCCAGTTGTAAGGCGGGGTGCCACCGATGGCTTCAAACTCGAAGAAGTACGGCACGTTGCTGTAGCCGTCCGGCGGGTCGTTTTCATAGCCATGCACCATGCCGTCGCAATGATCGCCAACGCCGTCAAGGTTTTCGTCCGGCTGGCCCGGATTGTAGACGCTCGGGCAATTGTCGCAGGCGTCCCCGATGGCATCGGTATCGGTATCGGTTTGAAGCGCGTTTGCGGTATCCGGACAATTATCGACCGGGCAGGTGTTGAGCGCGTAACCCGGATTGCCATATCCGTCGGCGTCGGTGTCAGTGCAAGTGTCGCAGAGATCACCAATATCATCACCATCGGCATCGGCCTGATCAGCGTTGGCAATTGCCACACAATTGTCACAGGCATCTCCGACGTCATCGCCGTCACCGTCGGTTTGCGTCGGATTGGCATGGAGCGGGCAATTATCGGCAGCGTTGAGGACGCCGTCGCCGTCGACATCAGCGACGCGGTAGGCGACGAGGCCGTTGACCCAGCAACGCATCATGCCAAACTGCTGATTGGTAAAGAGCTCTTCGGTGCAGCCGGAGTAGCCCATGTAATTCTCGAATTGGGTTGTTCCCCACGGTTGTCCATTGCACGCATCGGTGCCGCCGGGAGGTGCGCAGTTGAAGTTGAGCGGCGTCGGGGGCGTATCGGAACAAAAGTCGCCGCGATTGTCGCTCGGGCTACCGGCGAATTCGTAGCAGGAGCCGCAGGCGGTCACTTCACTGACGCCGCGGAAGGTGTGGTAGAGGCCCAGGGTGTGGCCCATTTCATGGGTGGTGTAGCCGTTGTCGTCGCCGAAGCCGTCTTCATGCATCACGATACCGTAACGCACGGTGCCGGCGTTTCCACCCGGAAGATAGGCGTAACCGAGCGTAATCTGGCCCGGTGTGGTCTGCTCGATTTCCGTGATGTAGATATTGATCTTGCTGGCGAAGTTGTCATTAAACGCAGTCTTCATCGGCGTGTCTTCGCCGCTGGAGAGCAGGCGATAGGTCGTCGAGTTGCGGATGTAAATGTTGTCCAGCAAGAACTGGATACCGGCCGGGGCAAAGTCATTGTTGAGTCGCGCGAACACCTGCTGGCATTCGGAGACGGTGGTAGCCGGGTTCGAACCGTCGTTATTGGCAAAGATGTGGAAGACCACGCGGATGTAGAAAGTTTCCTGGCCCGGGGTCGGGAGGTAGAGGTTTCGATTGGCCGGGAACTCGCACTGGTAGACGTTACAGTCGGCTTGCGGCGACTTATCGGGATTTCCGGTTTCAAGTTCCTGCTCGACGAAAGTCGAGGAGCACCAACCGACCTGGTGTTTGCGAATGATCTCCTTGATCTGCCCCGGATTCTGGCGAATCTCGTCGATAATGGCGTTGGCATCAACGGCCGCTTGGACGCTTGTCGACATCAGACTTAGTCCGACGACAAGGGCAAAACATCCAAACAGGAGAACACTGAGACGGGCTTTGGCTTTCCTAAGCATTTCCAGCTCACTTTCTAACATGTTTTGCTCGAATCGGGCTCCTGGCCCGGTATTGAATAGTTCATCTTCTCCAAAGTCACGGGCAAGCGGCGCAAGGCACCGCGCCGCCGCCGAAAATGTAATTGATCAAATAGACGGCGTCGGAAATCGTTACGATGGTATTGCAGTCGACGTCGCCAGCATCCAGCGGATCCGGAGCGGGACCGCCGCCAAAAATGTAGCTTATCAAGTACACCGCATCAGAAATCGTCACGATATCATTATTGTCGGCATCGCCGCAAACATAAGGCGGTTCCAACGGTTCAACGATTCGAATTGAAACGCTCAGGGTATCCGTCTTGGGTGGAGAGTCCGAATCGGTACAAACCACTGTGAAATAGAACGTTGCTACGTAAAATGGGGTTCCTGTCACAGTACCAATGGTACCGCCGTTGAAATCACAGCCAAAGGGGATATCGCCGCCGAAGAGCTGCCAGTTATAGGGTTGTACCCCGCCAATAGCCGTCATTTGGTAGAAATAAGGCACTCCATTATAGCCTTCCGGAAGCACATAGCTTTGGATGTGGAACTGCCCGTCGCAGGCATCACCGATCCCGTCGACGTTTTCGTCGTACTGCTCGGGGTTGGCGGCGTTGACGCAGTTGTCGCAAGCATCACCCACGCTATCTGCATCGGTATCCTCCTGCAGGGCGTTTATGACATCGGGGCAGTTGTCGGTCGGGCAGGTGCTCGCCGGGTAACCCGGGTTAGCGGCGCCATCGCCATCGGTGTCGGTACAGGCATCGCAGGCATCACCGACGAGATCGCCATCGACATCACCCTGATCGTCGTTTGCGGTGTTAGGGCAATTATCGCAGACATCTCCGAAGTCATCGCCGTCGGCATTTTCTTGAGCCGGGTTGGCGACAAAGGGGCAATTGTCGGCGGCGTTGAGATCGCCATCGGCGTCGATGTCAGGATCGCAGGCGTCGCCCAAGGCATCCAGATCGACGTTTTCCTGGCAAGGATTAAAGGTAGTCGGGCAATTGTCGACGGCATCATCGACGCCGTCGCCATCGCCATCGGCGAGAATTTCGCCGCTGCCTGCCGGGCTCTTATCACCGCCGCAATTTCGCCAGGAGCCCAACTCGGCGTTGATCCAGCAGTGCATACGTCCCCACTGCTGGGGCGAAAACTCGGTGTAACAGAAGTCGGGAGCATAGCCCATGTAGTTTTGAGTATCGGTAGTTCCCCAGGAAAGGCCGGAGCAGACATCGGTGCCGCCGGGAGGAGAGCAATTGAAGTTTGTCGGAGTCGGGTCGGTATCGGCGCAGAAATCACCGGTATTGTCGGCGTTGACGTGGTCGGCGCGTTCGTAGCAGCCGCTGCACTGCGGAACCTCGGAGACGCCGTGGTGCGTGTGCCAGAGACCGAGGCAATGGCCAATCTCGTGGCTGAGCGTGCCCTCGCCGCCGCCGAAGTAGTTGTCGTCGACGATCGTACCGCCGAGGAACGTCAGCGCATCGCCATCCCAGGGAAACGTTCCGATGCCGATGTAACTGGAATTGATATTCGTAACATAGACATTCAGGAATGAATCGGGATGAAACGCCGCGAGCGATTTCATACCGCCTTCTTCATTGTCGGTATAGTCGCGGTACTGGGTCGAGTTGATATAGCGAGTAATGTAGGTAAATCGCAGTTTTGACGGCGCATAGTGGGCGTTCAGGGTCGTCATCTGCGCATCGACGCGCGCCTGGTTAGCGGCAACGTTGGAGCCGTTGTCGTTGGCGAACACGTTGACGCAGACACGAATCGAAGTGAACGGATCGTTGGCACCGGGGATATTCTGATCGCGAGTCGTTGGATCGTCGCACGGGCCCTGTGGCGGGCAGAAAAGGGCAGCGTTCTTGTGGGCGCCGGATTTCTCGGCCCAGCGAATATCGGTCTGACACCAGTTTCCGCCATGGGCGGCGATGTAAGCCTTGACTTCGGCAGGACTCATGCCCTGAATCTGAATCCAGAGATTTTCAGGGGGATTCTGGTCTGCAAAGACGAAGCCCGGGGCGCAGATCAACAACAACCAAACGATGAGCGGCGTGAACCGTCCATTTAGGCTCATATAGACTGTAACTCCAATCTTCGAAGTCGTAACTGGTAGAATCGGTACCAAACGGCGAGTAACGCCTAATAAAATTTACCTGCTAAGTGTATATTTGTCAAGAAGTTTATCGAAAAGCCGCTTGCTTGGGTTCGGCGAGTCGATATTTGCGAACTCGCTGATCGCGTTCAGTTTATGGTTTAGAGAAGTCTTCGAAAGGCGGCAGCCGGGTTCGCCAGATCAAAAGAAATGAGCGACAGCTCCGGACCATCGTGCGCTGCCCCGAGAGCCACTGTTTTGCCGAGGCGGATCAACCAGCTCGATGAGATCCTGACGGATTCGTGGGCGTGTCCGTGAAGGGTCAGCCACGGCTGCTTCGTTTCAATAAACCGGCGCACGGCGATGCTTCCGATGTGCGGGTCCGGGTCGACGCCTTCTATTTTGCGGCCGTGATGATCGACCCAGTCGAGAGCAGTATTATAAGGTGGAGTATGGAAGAGGAGGACTGCTCTGGAAAGGTCACGATCGCCAGTCAACTTGCGCAGATCGCGTTCGATGGTTGCATAGCGCGCAGTCTCGGGATCGGTATTCCGCGAATTGCTGCCCTCCTCCGGCGATACACATCCCGGATCCACGTAGCGGGAAACGTCGTAGCGTTCCCAGTCTTTCAACTGGAAGGGCGACGGCGGGACGTAGTTGTAGCCGAAGATCGCATAATCTTCGATGTCGATAGCGCGATTATGGACGTAATGCCATAACCCCTCGGCAGCGCCGGCGATAATGGCGTCTTCTTCGAATTTCCCGTCATCATTGCCAAGGATCACGAAAGTCGATGGAAACCGCTGTTGCAGATCGCTGCGCAGGATTCTGAAAGCGGGCGCCAGATAGCTGTCGACAAACGGCGTGTATTCCACGTTACGCGCAAGGCTTGCCATGCCGGAAGGCAGGAGGTCGCCGCCGATAAAGAGGAGTCTGGGCGGGGCCGTCCGAATGGCGCGGAAGAGCTTCTCGTACAGGTCGAGGCGACCATGAAGATCGGAGACGAAGTAACAAAGGTGGTTGGCAGCATCCATCGGAAGGCAATATAGAAGAATATCTCTGATTTGCCGCGCGATCTCTGGATGAAATGCTAAGGAAATGCGAAGAAAACTTCAGGATAAACGAAGTTGACCATGATGACCAAAGGGGCGAAGTTATATGTGAAAAAAGTAACATACGCCAAGCCGGTGCAGGCATCGGCATTGGACCTAATTGACACAGACACTCTGCTCAGACCGAGCTGAGAGATCCCGGCGCTGCAGAGCATAGCAAGGAGTTATTCATGTCAGGTAACGTTTCTGCTTTCATGGAGCAGGTCAAAGCCAAGAACCCGAGCGAGCGTGAATTCCACCAGGCGGTGCAGGAAGTTGTCGAATCACTGATGCCGTTTCTGGACAAACACCCGGTCTATCGAGAGGCGAAGATCCTCGATCGCGTGGTCGAACCCGAGCGGGTCTTGATGTTCCGGGTGCCGTGGGTCGACGATTCCGGCGAGATTCGGGTGAATCGCGGCTTCCGTATCGAGATGAATTCGGCGATTGGTCCTTACAAGGGCGGACTGCGTTTCCACCCGACGGTGAATCTCGGTATCCTGAAATTCCTGGCTTTCGAGCAGGTGTTCAAGAACAGTCTGACGACGCTGCCGATGGGCGGCGGTAAGGGCGGCTCTGATTTCGATCCCAAGGGCAAATCGGATATGGAAGTGATGCGCTTCTGCCAGGCCTTCATGAGCGAGCTGTTCCGTCATATCGGTCCAAACACCGACGTGCCGGCCGGTGACATCGGCGTCGGCGGTCGCGAGATCGGATTCATGTTTGGCCAGTACAAGAAACTCCGCAACGAATTCACCGGTGTGCTCACGGGTAAGGGACTTAACTGGGGCGGGTCGCTGATTCGTCCGGAAGCGACCGGCTACGGCGCGGTGTATTTCGCCGCCGAGATGCTGGGGACGCGCAGCGAGTCGATGCACGGCAAGACCTGCCTGGTTTCGGGTTCGGGTAACGTGGCACAGTACACCGTCGAGAAGCTGCTCGACCTGGGCGGCAAACCGGTGACGCTGTCGGATTCGGCTGGCTACATCTACGACGAAGCCGGAATCGACCGCGAGAAGCTCGCGTTCGTGATGGATCTGAAGAACAATCGGCGCGGCCGCATCAAGGAATACGCCGACAAGTATAAAACGGCGGTGTATTCGCCGATCAATGCCGGCATGGACCACAATCCGCTGTGGAATCACAAAGCGCAATGCGCTTTCCCGTCGGCGACGCAGAACGAGATCGGCGAACAGGATGCCCGCAATCTGATCAAGAACGGCGTCTATGTCGTGAGCGAAGGCGCCAACATGCCGTCGACGCCGGATGCGGTGAACGTGTTTATCGACAGCAAGATTCTGTATGGTCCCGGCAAGGCGGCGAACGCCGGCGGCGTGGCGACCTCGGGACTTGAAATGTCGCAGAACAGTCTGCGGCTGTCGTGGACGCGCGAAGAAGTCGACAAGCGCTTGCACGGCATCATGAAGGCCATCCATGAGACCTGCATGCACTACGGCAAGGAAGGCAGTTTTATCAATTACGTCAACGGCGCCAACATTGGCGGCTTCGTCAAGGTCGCCGACGCGATGCTCGACCAGGGCGTCGTCTAAGATCGATTTCCCTTCGTGAACTCGCACGGTCGTGAGTACATCGCATCGGGCAGGGACTTGCAGTCCCTGCCCGATTTCGTTTCGAACCAATATTATAGAGTCCGTTGCTTGACGATTAGCTTATCCTTGTCACCATTGGACTGAGGGAAGCCATCTTGTGACAGGACCGGAATTGAGTGGCTTACCTGGCGGCTAAGTAGAATTGGTTCACCGCGTCCCAGTTGACGACGTTCCAGAAGGCTGAGACGTAGTCAGCGCGGCGATTCTGGTATTTCAAGTAGTAGGCGTGTTCCCAGAGGTCGATGCCGAGCAGGGGGACGAAGCCATCGGAGATCGGGCTGTGTTGATTCATGTTGCCGACAATGCGCAATCGGCCCGAGTCGAGTACCAGCCAAGCCCAACCGGAACCGAAGATGCCCATGGCCTTTTCAGTAAACTCCCGGCGAAACTGGGTGATTCCCCCGAATTTCAAGTTGATCGCTTCGCCGATTTCGTTTTTCGGATCGCCGCCGGCGTTGGGGCCGAGGATCTGCCAAAAAAACGAGTGATTGAAATGACCGCCGGCGTTGTTCTTCACCAGGTTGTAGATTTCCTGCGGGAGCTTCGGCAGTTTGCGCAGGAGTTGTTCGGGGGTTTCTTTGCGCAGTTCCGGGTACTTCTCGAGCGCCTTGATCAGGTTGTTGATGTAGGCCTGATGGTGCTTGGTGTGGTGGATTTCCATGGTCAGCTTGTCGATATGCGGTTCGAGGGCGTCGTAGGCGTAGGGCAACGGCGGCAGAGCATAGGGGTCGACCTCCTGGGCCATTGCGAGTTGATCGCCGAGCAACGAGGGCATGACAACGGCCGCGGTGCCGACGACGGCGGCGTGCTGGATAAATTCGCGGCGAGTGAGGCCCGTGTCGTTGCCGTTGTTTCTTGATTCTGTCATTGATCCTCCGTGATCTCAGTCAATCGTGTCGCTGCCGCCCATACCTCTTACTTAACCCCAAAGGCGCGGAGGGGTTCCATTGGTGTAGGGTATTGCTGTTTCCAAGAGCGCAAGAGGCGTCGGTTCACAATTTCGCGCTGAGTCGCTGTGAAATTGTGCGGGGTGCGAGTTCAACGCGCGAAATCAAGAACCGACGGAACGGGTTATAGAGATCAAGAGGCAGCGCGTCAAAATGGTCGCTAAGCTTGGCGAATGGAAAGGCGCGAAGGACGCTGCTGTTCTCCGCGCCTGATGAGTTGCTAATGGGGGCGCCGACTTACTTTTCCCGCATGAAGGGATACTTGTAGTCGGTCGGGGGAACGAAGTTCTCCTTAATGGTGCGCGGCGAAGTCCAGCGAATCATGTTGTGCAGCGCGCCGGCCTTGTCGTTGGTGCCGGAGGCTCTGGCGCCACCAAAGGGTTGCTGGCCGACGACGGCGCCGGTCGGTTTGTCGTTGATGTAGAAATTGCCGGCAGCCTGGCGGAGAGTGCGCTCGGCAGTGATGACGGCATCGCGATCGGCGGCGAAGACGGCGCCGGTAAGAGCATATGGTGAGGTTTCGTCGCAGAGCTGGAGCGTTTTCTCGTAGTCTTTGTCGTTATAGACATAGACCGTCATCACCGGGCCGAAGATTTCCTCCTCCATCGTCTTGAACTTGGGATTCGTCGTCTCGATCAACGTGGCGTCGATGTAGAAGCCCTTCGAATCGTCACAATGACCACCGGAGATGATTTCGGCATCCGAGGCTTTCTTGGCGAAGTCGACATATTTCTTGATGCTGTCATAAGCCCCGCGATCGATGACGGCATTCATAAAATTGGACGGGTCGGACGGGTCGCCCATTTTGATTTCCGAGAGCTGTGCGAGCACCAGTTTCTTGATCTTGGGCCAAAGAGATTTCGGAATATAGGCGCGCGAAGCGGCGGAACACTTTTGTCCCTGATACTCGAAGGCGCCGCGCGTGATGGCCGTCGCAACTTGTTCGGGAACGGCGGACTTGTGGACGAAGATGAAGTCTTTGCCGCCGGTCTCACCGACGATCCGCGGATAGCCTCTGTACTTATTCCTGGCGATGTTCTCGCCGATCGTCTTCCACATGCCCTGGAAGACTCCGGTTGAGCCGGTGAAATGAATTCCGGCGAGGTACTCGTGATTGAGGACGATGTCGGAAATCTCCGAGGCTTTGCCGGTGATCATGTTGATCACGCCCGGCGGCAGGCCGGCCTCGATGAGAATCTTCATCAGGAAGTGCGAGGTGTACATGACGCTGGATGCGGGTTTCCAGACGGAGACATTGCCCCACATAGCCGGCGCGGTCGGGAGGTTGCCGTTAATCGAAACGAAGTTGAACGGCGAAACTGCGAAGACAAAGCCCTCGAGCGGCCGATAGTCGATGCGATTCCAGATCGTCGGATCGGGGTTGATCGGCTGCAAGTCGGCGATCTGCTGCATGAAGAAGGCGTTGAAGCGGAAGAAGTCGACCAGTTCGCAGACGGCATCGATTTCAGCCTGGAAAACGTTCTTGGAATGGCCGAGCATCGTTGCGGCGTTGAGCGTGTAGCGATAAGGTCCGGCGATCAGATCGGCCGCTTTGAGAAAAACGCCGATGCGGTGGTGCATCGGCAGCTCGGCCCACGATTTCTGCGCGGCCAGGCAGGCGGCAATGGCGGCCTGGGTTTCTGTTTTGGTACCGCGATAGGTGTAACCGAGGACCAATGAATGGTCGTGAGGGGCCGTGATTTTGATCTTTTCGCCGACGCGAATCTCTTTGCCGTCGATGACCAGCGGAATGTCGACCTGTTGAGATTTGAGTTCGGAAAGCGCAGCCATGAGTTTGGCGCGTTCAGGCGTTCCGGGGGCATATGAATAAATCGGCTCATTGAAGGGCTGAGCCATGCGGAATGTACCCATGAATCTTCCTCCGTGATTTTCTCTCTGATTGCAGTCGCCGTCTCAATTCGGGGCATTTGGCATCTACCCCGAGACGTTCACAAATCTGCGCTGACCTAATTGTGGGTGATGTTACTCCATTCGGCATCGTCCAGCCAGCTCTTGGGCTGGTGCAGAAACTCCAGGACGTGCTCGATCAGGACGACATGTTTGTGCTCTTCGTCGGCCAGCAGCCCGAATGCTTTTTGGACCTCAGGCGCCTTCTCTTCACTGGACTTCTGGCGATAGAACTTCTCGGTTTCACGTTCGAGGTCTTGCGCTTTGTTCCAGGCGGCGATCACGTCGTCGCCGAATTTCATGTCATCGGAACCTTTGGGAAGCTGCTCGAAGATCGTTTTGGCCGTCGCCAGGATCTGCGTGCCCAATTCCGACATCGCCTTGGCTTCGTGGACTTCGCCGTCGCGGAAGCGTTTGAAAATTTCGTAGTGTTTGATTTCGTCGCCGGCCAGTTGCAGCCAGATCTTGCGAAGCGCCGGGTTGTTAGTGCGGGAGGCTTCGCTTTCGTAAAAGTGCTGGCCGTCTTTTTCCATCTTCATGGCAAATTCGAAGACGTTCATAGAGACTCCTTATTCAGAGGGGCACATGGCCCGATTATCACCGTTTTCAGCGCGGCCAATGAGCCGCGATCAGCGAACAATATATCCAAAAGGGGACTGTCGATCAATGATTTCGCAGAAAAATAAAGAGCGGTAAGTCAATGAAACAGAGTGGGTATTGCGCGCCCGGAGCCAACGGAGACACGAGGCTTAGAATTCTATTTTGCGGTTAATCGTCGAGGCCGTGAAACTCACTGTGATATCAACGGTTTCGGCAAGTTTCAGGAACAGCGCTTTGGGGCGCGGGATGCCGTAGTCGTCAAGTTTGATCGGAAAGGTGGCGCGCACGGCGAGTTGCGAGTGGGTGGAATCGAGAGCCGTGAGTGTCACCGAAGCCGCTGCCGTGACGTCGCGCGTGCTGCCGTGAACAGAAAACTGACCCATGACCTGGAAGGCGTAGGAGTCTCCAGGAGTCAGGGCGGCCGGCAGACCGGAAATCGACTTCAGGGTGAACTCGATGTACGGAAACTGTTCAGTATGGAGGTGGCGATCGCGCATGTGTTCGTCGCGGAGTTCGATACCGGTCTGCAGGGTACGGGCGTCGACGCGCAGCCGTCCGGATGGCGGGACGGCGGTGTTTTGCGGGTCGAAGGAGATCACGCCGGTGATCGAATGGGTCGTACCCTCGATGAACTCCAGCTTTGCCTGAGACGCGAAAAGGACGGTGTCGGTTGCGGCATTCCCGGCAACGTAGTAATCGACGGCCAGCGCCGGTGTGGCCGGCATCAAGGCGGTCAACGCCGTTACGAGCAGCCCCAAAGCGAGACGATTCATCGGATTCATGTCGACTCCCCGGCGCTAATTGTCATGAGCGCCTTCATTGATCCAAGTCTTGATTGTGTCCTGCTGGCCGGACGTAAGAGTATCGCTGAATTGCGGCATCCGAAACTGCAGGCCGATTTCACGGTAGCGGGTTGTGATCGCCAGATACAGGGCGCTGACGTTGGCATCACCCGGTATCACATGCCGTCCGTGGAACGGGTCGTTGTTCATGATGCCGGCGTACGATGTTACGTTCACACCGTGTTGCGGGTTGAAATTGCCATGGCAGTTATTGAAAGCGCACGAGGCGAGGAGAATCGGCTGAACGTCATCCTTGAAAGAAACCGTCAACACCGGCGGCTCTTGCTCTTCGATCTTAACGATCCGTCCGTGATCGGCGCAAGAATTGATGAGGATTGACGCCACGGCGACCCCGGAAATCAGTACCAGGAAGAACGATGGCAGTATGCGCGTGATTTTAGCGATCATAGTGAGGATCTCAATAGGTCACGTGAAATTGAATGAAGTAGTCAACCTGGTTCTTACGCGGCCCGGCCCCGATGAGGGTTGCCGAGGGTCGGATTTCAACGAAGGGAATCGGAAAGACCTCCAGGGAAAAACGCCAGAATTCGTTCTTGCCGGACTTGACGTTCCACTCGGGGTCATGGAAGTTGTATTCACTCAGCAGGTGAAGTCCGTAAGCCAGTCGGGCCGAAAGTTGGGCAAACGCAGTTCGTTGCTCATTGCCCTTGCCGACGGCGCCCACCTCGCCCAAGGCCGTGAGGCGACCATAGGAGAGCCCGCCAAAAACCGCCTTGGCAACAGGAAAGCTGCGGTAGCCATCGGGCATTTCTTCCGACTCGCGCCACGACAGTCCGGTCAAAAAGCCCACAGGGCCGAGGGCACCGGTGCGGAAGGAGTGCAGAGTCACGATTTGCTGTCCGGCCAGGGCGTAGAACTCGAGGCTGATGTTCGAACCGTTGAAGAAATTGCCCCCGACCGAGGCGCCATCGACGGCTAGTTCAGGACCGAGCAGCGGTACGGTGCGGACGTAGGCATTGTGGTCGGGATCGCGCAGGCCGAAGGCGGGGTAGAAGCGGCCCAGCTTCACCCAATATTGCTCATCCTTCAGTTTCAGCATGAGATAGCTGTCCCGGACATTGCTCTGTCCCAAGGTAAGGTTGTACGACACATGCCGCAGGAGTTCGACAGCCAGGTAGAGGTCGGCTTGCATCTGCAGGGTCCGGCCCGCTTCGATGTACAACACGCGGTAGTCGAAGCCGAAGGTCACGTTGTCCGAGAGGCGCGGCCGAAACTTGTTGGGCTCGACCAGTTTCTTGGTGGCTTGCAGACAGCGTTCGTTATAAGCGACGGCGAAATTGCCGAACTCATTGCGCATGCCGCCGCCATTGGGATTTGTGTGGCAGGTGATACACGGCGTGGCGTGCTCGGCCGAAAGGCGGGGCAGGCTATAGAGCGAAATCGAAGTGAGCAAGAGCATCAGCGCGAGGCTGAGCGCAATCAAACGATGTTTGCCAGGCATATTTCCTCAATCAGCGTTTCGAGGTCGTCAGGCGACGACGCCGCAATCCAAGATCAGAGTTGGATGTCAGACGGAATCGTACAGTGGACGGGGGATATTCGGACGAATTCGGCTGGAAGTCAAGGACTGATCGACCGCTCAAGTCGATTATTGAGTTGGCATTCGCACCGATTTGCACACCGGCGAGTCGTGTTTCTGCAGGGCCTCGACGACGCCAGCGGCAAACGCCGCGGTCGTCATTGGCTTGAGGAGAACACCGACGATCCCCAGTGGACTGAGGTCCTGGCCGGCCAGTGCCGCATCGTCGCCGGTGCAGAGCAGGATCGGCAAGTTCGGATTGGAAGCGTGGACTGACCTGGCCAGATCAAGTCCCGATACCTCCGGCATGTAGAGGTCGGCGATCACCAGGTCGAATCCGGTCGGATGCTCCTGAATCTGGAGGATAGCTTCCCGCGCTGATTCTGCAGCCACCGGGTCGCAATTGAGGCGAAGAAGTTGCCGCTCCAGGAGACGAATGATGATCTCCTCATCATCCACGATCAGGACTCGGGGGCGGCGTTCTGATTGTTTGTCAGACATAGTGAAATCTCACTGGCGACGATGTGGTTTTCATTGGAATGACTGCAGCACATAGTGCGAGAGGTTAAGGGGCAGTTCCTGCGGCTCGATCGCGCGCACGATCGCCCGTTGGTAAGACCCCATCTCGTCGGTTTCGCTCAGGTCAAGTTCTTCGGCGATCTCATAGAGCTGGAACATGTCGCCAATAACCTTGACGCGCGGCCGGAAGAGATCATGCCGGCTGCGGCCAACCGCCATGGCCAAGCGGCCGTCGTCGAGAAGAAGAAGCGTTCCGGGCGGATAGAGTGATACCGTGTTGATGAAGACTTTCAGCAGAAATGGATCGAATTTGAAGCCGGCCTGATCGCGCATCTTGCGCAGAACATGCTCCGGCGAAATCGCGTCCTTACGGTAGACGCGGCCCGAGGTCAGCGCATCGAAGACATCGCAAATGGCGACGATCTTGCTAAAGAGATTCAAGTTGCGTTTGAATTTCACGAAGGGATAACCGGTGCCGTCGAGATTGAAATGGTGCTCGAAGGCGACCAGCATCGCCCGGCAGGAATTGTCGTCGAACGGCATCGTCTTGGCGATGGCAAGGACGCCGTAAGTCGGGTGCTTGCGGACCAGATCCCACTCGGCCTCGTCGAATTCCGTGGGCTTATTGAGCACCTGCAGGGGGAGGCGGGTCTTGCCGATGTCGTGGAACAACGCGGCAAAACCGAGGTTGGCCAATTCCGTCTTGCCGAGTTTCAGGCTGTTGCCCAGGCAGATCGAATAGACGCAGACGTTGGTCGAATGCAGGAAGGTGTATTCGTCGTGCGCCTGCAGGGCGGTCAACTCAAGCAGGTAAGCGTCGTCGGAGACGACCTGGTCGACCAGCGAGTGAATGATGCGCGAGGTGCGCGCGAGGTCGACGGAGCGGTTGGCGCCGATGGTCGAGACCACGGACTTGAGATTGCTCATCGCCGAGAAGAACGCTTTCTTCGCAAAGAGCCTTTTCTGGCGTGATTCGTCTACCTTGCCGGTCGATTCGACAACCGGGGGCAACAACTCGATAAACTCGATTCCGGCGGCTTGCCAGAGCATCTGCAGCCGCTCATAGTTGTCGATTCCTTTGGTCTCCGCCTGATTGAGTACGGTTGCCATGGCGCGCAGGTCGTTCGAGGTGAATCCGATGTCGATCATGATACCGGAAATGCCTACCGCCTGGAACAACTTCATGAGATAGCCGGTGTTCGAATCGTGGTCGGCGTCGAGACGGAGACGAATACCGCAATAGAATAAGTAGTCCGATTGAATCTGAATGGTCAGATCGCCGAAGCGCTTGAGGTTTTCCTGGATCATGTCATGAGTCAGGACGGACTGCAGCTTGAAGTTGTTGTTTTCGGGCTCGTAGATTCTGGCCGTCTTGAGGTAGATACAGATTTGGTTTACCAGCGAGCGTCCGTGGCGCATGTACTCGACATCGTCCGCCACTGGAGCAGCGTTATCGAAGATGCGGTTTTCACTCATGGTCAATCCCCGTGTGGCGGCGAAGATATTTCAGTGATTTGCGCGCCGCTGCCGCGATAGCGGGGCGGGCATCGGCAGTCAATTTGTCCAGCGCAGCAAGCGCAGCGGGAGAGTCAGAGAATTGCAGCGCCGCGACCAGCGCCTCCTGCAGGCGCAGTAAGCGGGCCTTGTTGAAGAGGCTGCTGCGGCCGATAACCTCCAGCGCAAACTCCAGAGCGTCAGCGCCGCCGCAGAGTACGAAGGCCTCCAGCAGCTCCTTCATCGAGGCCGGGTCGACATCGGCGAAATCTTTGGCCTTGACAAAGGCGGAGAGTCTCTGATAGGCAACCTGCGAGCGCGTCCGGCCGAGCGCTTCAAGCGCAAGCGATCGCACCCGCTCAGTAGAGTCTTCGATCATCGGCAGCAGAACTTTGGCGCAGCTGTCGCCGGCCAGTTTTGCCGCCGCTTTGATAACTTCGGTCCTGACGCGTTCGTCGGCGTGTTTAGCGGCCTTTCCCAGATAAGTGCAGGCGCGATCATTTCGCATCTCCCCGAGGACCCAGGCGACGTTACGCACGACAAACCAACGGCTGTCAAAAACAGCGCTGCCCAGAATGTCCAGTTTTTCTGCCCCCTTGCGAATCAGAAGATCGCAGAGCATGCGGCGCGCCGGGTAGTGGGCGAGTTCACCCAGCATCCAGACCAGGCTATTGAGCGATTCCCAGCCCAGCAGATCGAGGTATTGTTCGGTCAGGCGCAGGTCAATTTCCTGATTACTATTCAGCGAATTTGTGATGAGCTTGAGGCGCACGCTGTCGCCGCAGCGATTTTCGAATTCGGTCAGACGCTTTTTCGCGGCCAGCGAATCGACAGCCGTCGAACCGACCAGTTCGCGCACGTGTTTCACGATCGAGATCAGGATATCGAACTTGCCCTCGCCGATCAGCCGGTCGAAGGCAACTTGCAGCGCCTCGGTGGTCAGGCGCAGGTCCTGAACGCTGCCGGATTCGGCAGTCAGTTGCAGCAGCAGTTGCACGACCTCGGTCTTAAGATCCTTGGCGCGATCTTCCTGGATCATTGCCATCAGGCTCTTGAGTTCATGCGGGGCAAACTGGTCGATACCGGTGTAAGTTTCGGTCATATAGCGGCGCGTTTCGGCCGCCTGATCGAGCGCGCTCGATCCGGATGTAGTCCAGTTCTGAAGCTGAGCCGACTCGATAACGGCCTGATTGCGCTCTTGCGGGAGGCCGGTGTGTTCTTCCAGCTCCAGAGTGATCTCCGCGATTTCCCCAGGTTCGAATGTGTCGACGACTTCGTAGCGAATGTGGCTGAAACCCGCCTGCCAGAAAAGATTGACGATATCGACGGCTTCGGAGTCGGCTGACGAGCAAGCGACGAAGGCGTCGAAGAACGCGTCGACTTCGGATTCGGTGATCGCCGGAGTGATCTCGAGAAAGCGAATGCCGTCGCGGTGCAGGAGATGGGCAATGTTGTCATTGCCGGGAGCTCCATGAAAGACGGGGTCGTCGGCGGTCTCCAGCGAATCAAAACCGACCCGGACAGCCAGGTAATTGCTGATCTCGAACCAGGCTTTCAGTTGATCCAGAAAGGTGCGCTTGAATTGCAGCGGAATCGGGTGCTGGGGCGGATACTGGCGACAGGCGCGCACGCCACGAGCCAACCCATTGAAGAGATCACGAAGCGCCGCGATTTCCCCGACGGAGTAGGAGAGCCGACTATTGAGATGTATATTTTCCAAGCTGATTTCCTTCCCGGACCAACCGAGACATATAGAGAAGAAATCGTCAAAGACGATTGCCGGCTTTAGTTGGCGGCGTTTTCGGGGGTCGGCGGCGATAGGCCGGAATTGGCAGTGTTTACTTCTGAATCAAGTCAGCCAAGCGGCCGTTGGCGGCGAGCAGGAGCTTTTGTGCCGCCAAGTAATCGAGGTCGAGCAGGTGCATCGCCAAGGCCGTTTTGACCGATCCGTGCGATGATTTGAGGAGCCGTCCGGCTGCCGGGTAGGAAATCCCCAACGTCTCCACGAGTATCCGTTTGGAGCGTTCGACGAGCTTCTCAGAGGTGGCCCGCAGGTCGACCATCAAATTGCCGTAGCACTTGCCGATGCGCACCATGGCGGTGGTCGTGATCATATTCAGGATCAGCTTGCAGGCCGTGCCCGCCTTCATGCGGGTCGATCCGGTCAGAACTTCAGGACCGAGTATCGGTGAGATAACGACATCCACAAAGCGCGGCTTTGAGGTGACGGAATTGCAGGCGATAAAGACCGTCCGGGCACCGCGACGTTTGGCTTCCTGCAGAGCAGTTAGCGGGTACGGGGTTCGACCGGAGGCGGCGATGCCGATGACCGTGTCGTGCGGCGACGGGTTTTGGCGCAGGATATCGCGCCGGGCGGCGGCAGAATCGTCTTCGACACCTTCGCGGGATCGCACCAAGGTTTGGCGGCCGCCGGCGATGATGGCTGTGACCATTCGCGGCGAGACACCAAAGGTGGGCGGGCATTCGGCGGCATCGAGGACACCGAGACGGCCAGAAGTTCCCGCGCCGGCATAGATCAACCGTCCCCCGCTCGCAAAGGAGGTGACTACCAGTTCAACGGCTCGAGCAATTTGCGGGATGGTTCGGGCAACGGCCGGGGCGACGAGACGGTCCTGGGAATTGATCAGGCGCAGGATAGCCGACACCGACAGACGATCCAGATTTCGCGATGCCGGATTGCGCGATTCAGTCGTGAGGTTTTGGAGTCGATTGTAGAGTCGTCGGCCCATTCCTATGAACCGGAGACGGCAGTCACAGTCTTGACGGGCGCGATGTAGAGCGCCCCGATCTGGCCCTTGACACCGACGCGATTGATGTTTTGACTGAAGATTTCGTCCGGAATCGTGAATGGCAGCCCCGGAGCGTTGATGGGCTGCTCGACCCGCCCGACGACGTAGACGTTGTAGGTTCCGGTCTGGAATTCTCCCTGGGAATTGCGGAAGGCGTCGCGCGATATCGAACCGATTTGACCATCGAAGAGGTCGAAGCTGCCGACAGCCGTACTGGCTTGACTGGCGGGCTCGGTGACCACGAAGTATCCGCCGGAGTAGCCTTCGAAATCGGAAGCGTTCCAGCGCACGTTGACGACGTTGGTTGAGGCGAACACCTGATTATTCGGCAACTGGTCGAAGTCGAAGCTGAACGAATCGGGTACGACGATTTGGTGTTGGAAATTGAAATTCTGGTCGAGGGGTGTGGAAATCTCGATAAGCGTCGTGTCACCCAGGAAGGAAGTATCGACGTTTTCGAAATATGTGCCGTCGCCCAGCGAGCGGACGCTTTGCCCGTTCACAAGGATGACGGCCGAGATGAAGGCCTTGTCGTCTCTGGTGATATCGAAGTAGACGCCGACGAAGCGGCTGGTGCCGTTACGAGTCAAGAGGCCGTCGATCACCCAATTGCTGCGGACATCACCTTTCGTACCGGTGTCGCCGCAGGAGGTCAGGCCTGCGATTCCGATCAATCCGATTATTGCCAGCACAACGAGGCGCATTATCAAGCCACTGAATTCCCGTTTCCGCATAGTCTCGACTTTGTTAGAGTTCACTTATCGCTCCAATTTCTTTATATCGTCAGCGAGCGCATCGTACTGAAACACGAAATGGCTCCGCCACAAAGAGCGCAACAAAAACATTGCCGTTCAAGAACTAAGGAGCGCTCTTGGGAAGTTGGACACCATTAATAAGGGCGGCATCCAGTCCCCAGGTACCGTCGTAGATCATTCCGATGCCGCGGGCATAGAATTCTGAGTACTCGGCGACGTCATCAATCACATTACCGTTCTTGAAGTAGATCTTCGTGGTGGAGATATAATCCAGCTGCAGGCAGCTATCCAGATCGACCTGGCTGATCGTGCGGGTCACGTAGCCGGCGAAAGTGAGTGTGCCGAAAATCCGGAAAGAATCGGCGTCGGAGACAAAGCCCTCGGTAATCAGACCGAGCGAATTGAAGGAATGCGGTTCGTCCTTGACGAGATTAAGTGGAATATCCAGCGGCGGATCGACCCACATATAGCCGAGCAGGAGATGCACGGCGAATCGTTCCGCGGTGAGGCTCCAGGCCTGGTCAGTCTCCGTGGCGAGCAGGACGCGCTTGCAGGTTTGGCCGTCGATGACCGTGTCGCCATCCACCTTGCGGACAAAGTTGCCGGAGTTGTAGTACCAGGTGTCGCCGTCATTCATCGGAAAGTAGTCGGTGCCGTTGACGATCCTGACCTTATCCGGCGGTTTCGGTGGCTTATCTTCGCAACTCGTCAGACTCAGAATTGACAGGGAACAAAGTGCGACAACGGAGAGCGTGGCGACAGCCGGACGAAGTTGCATGCGCGGATTCCTCATTTCGTTTTTGATTCTCGTTTGATTGTCGTCATCTTTATTCAACATTGTTAGCACAGGATAGTTTCAGAATATATCTTCGGCGAAAGTTGGCCGTAGCGCACGTATTGGACACTTCCTATATTGGATGACGAATCATGAGAGAATCCAGTTCAAAAGAAATCGGCGGTTTGGCGCGCGGGCAGAGAGCGTGGGCAGTGGAATTGAGACGCTCACTGCATCGTATCCCAGAGACGGCATGGACCGAAATCAAGACCTCGGCGTTGCTGCAGCAGGAGCTGAAGAGACTGGGTATTCCCTTCAAGGTGATTGCCAAGACGGGCATTCTTGCTGAACTGACGAATGGAAAAGGCAAGTGCGTCGCCTTCAGAACGGATATCGACGCGCTCCCCATAACCGAACAGACCGGGTATTCTTTTCGATCTGTTCATCCGGGCAACATGCACGCCTGCGGCCATGATGTCCACATGGCGACGATTACCGCCGCTGCGGCCCTGTTGGTCAAACTGCGCGAGAAGTTCCGCGGGACGGTGAAGTTCATTTATCAGCCGGCGGAAGAGTCACCACCGGGCGGGGCGGAGGTTTTGGTAAAGGCCGGCGTACTGAAGAATCCCATTGTTGATATGATCTTCGCCCTTCACGTCGACCCGCTGCGTGAAGTGGGACGGATTGGTATCCGTGAAGGTACGATGTGTGCCGGAACGCTGGATTTCGATGTTGTGGTGCGCGGTAAGGGCGGGCACGGGGCGTACCCGCATCTGGCGATCGACCCGATTGTCTGCACGGCAGATTTGATCAGTTCCCTCCAGACGATAGTGGCCCGGGATGTAAGTCCTTTCGAACCGGCAGTGGTGACGGTGGGTAAGATTGAGAGTGGGACAGCCCGGAATGTCATACCGGATAGTTGCCGAATCCAAGGGACTGCGCGTTCGCTGACGGACGAGGGACTCAAGAGACTGGCGGGTCGGATCAAGAAGATAGCCAACGATATTGCCAAAGCACACAAGTGCAAGGCTGACGTCGCGTTTACCTGGGGATATCCGCCGCTGGTCAACGCGGATGCCGCCAATAAGCGGCTGCGGGAGAGCGCGATCGATTTATTCGGACGCGCGCAGGTGGATGTCGTCGAGACGCCCTCGATGGGGGGAGAGGACTTTGCGCATTTCGTCAATGCAGTACCGGGTGCGATGTTCTGGCTGGGCGTGCGCAACCCGAAGATCGGGGCGATTCACAGCCTGCATCATCCGCAGTTTCGGGCTGATGAGGCTGCAATCACGATCGGTGCGAGCCTGCTGGCGAAGGCCGCGATAGATTTTCTCAATGGTTAGGATTCTTCTCGGAGTTTTCCTGCTGGTCCTGACGCCCTCGATCGGGGCGCAGAGAATCTATCGTTTCTACAATCCGGGCGACTGGGTGAGCTTTACCAACACGCGGTATGTTACGGGGATCGCGCGCGGCTTCAACACGATTTTTTTCGCCACGACCGGGGGGATACTGCGCTACGATATTATTTCTGAGCGTTGGCTCGATCCGCTGACGGTGTCCGACGGCATGCCGGACAACCGGGTGCGACGCCTGGCGGTTGACCGCATGACCGATGAGCTTTGGATTGAAACACCGAACGGTGCCGCCAACTTCAACCCGACTTTCGAAGAGTGGTCGAATATCATCACTTTTCCCTCGGAGTTGGTGCAATCCTCCAATTATGAGGGCCAGGGACTGCCGCAGTTTTTCACACCGGTCGGCTATACGTTTTTTTCGCCCAACCTTCTGACCGATCGGGACATGTTCGAGTACAGAATCACCCAGTTTCTCCGCGAGGACAACAGCCGGGTTTGGATGGGGGTCTGGGGGCTTGGCCCGGCGCTGGGCGACCTGGCGATCAACGATTTGGCGCTGATGCCGCAGGGTCCCTATGACGATGACGTGGCGGATCTGGATCGCGACGGGGATGAGATGTGGTTCCTGGGCGGCGGCGAGGGCCTGCCAGGGAGCATTAGCTACTATGATCGCAGCAGCGATCACTGGGAATACTTCGACGCGCGCCGCAATCGCGGGATTATCTCAGATCAGTTTTATTCGATCGCGCATGATCGTAAAGCAGTCTGGATTGGTACGGAACTGGGATTGGTGCGCATGGATCGCCGCTCGCGCAACTTTGAATCGTACTCACAGTTTGACGGCATCTCCGGCGAACGCGTGACGGCTTTGAAATCGATCAAGAACAACCTCCTGATCGGCACCGATGATGGAATCAGTATCTTCGATCACGTCCGCGACACGATCTATAGCGCCAATACCGATCTGACCAAAGGCCTGATCGTCTTTGATTTCGACACGCGCGATTCGATGGTCTTTGCGGCCACGGAAATCGGGGTGTTGAGCCTCAACTGGGGCGGCAGCACGTGGAAGAGAATCTTGCTCGACTCCCCGTACCTGCGGGCGCCTGTTTATGACATTCAGGTGGTCGACACGCTCTTGTACACAGTCGGTGAGGACGGGGTTGTGGTTGTTAATCTCAAGGATTACAGCTACACCTACCATGATCGCGCGACGGCATTTAGAAATGCGCAATTGACTTCACTGTTGGTTCACGGCGGCACAGTTTGGGTCGGGGGTGGCGACGGGCTCTTTCGATACAACCGGCGTAAGGACTCGTGGTATCGGTATACGACGAGCGACGGCCTGGTGTCGCTGAGGGTACGCTCCCTGGTTGCCGACGGTGACTACCTCTGGATTGGGACAGATCGAGGAGCGACCCGCTTCTACTGGAACGACAAGAACCGCAGCGACTGGTTGCAGTAGCAGACGTCGTTTCGCGGGTGCAGTTGCTTAATCCGGCAAGGAACTTGCTGGGAGGACTCCAGCAGGACTCAAATGGTCGCAAATAAAATGGCAACTTGACGTCCCGTCTATCAGTAGATAGTATCATCGGGTGAATCGCTCCGACATGACTGTAACTGGGCTTCAGGAGCTAATCTCAAGGCATTGATAGTGATTGCCAATTTGAATAACTCAGCGGCTCGCCAAGGATTCGGCGGGATCGCCAACTTGGTGAGCTACAGGTCCACTCTCTGGGTCGCGTTGCTGAAACGGCTTACGGTCCTTGTGATCTTAGGGCTGGCTTGCACGTCACTGGCGGCTGATAAAGACAGCTTCGACGCACAGTCAATTACTCCCAATGGTAAGTATATCCTCTCTGTACCCGTCCAGTTCGACGGTGTCGCCGCGAACGAACTCCTGATACTGACGCGTGACGAGCAGAAGGGTCGAAGGCTGAGCCTTTACCAGGAATTGGCGCCGAAGGCCTTTCCCTCGAATCCGACCCTCGCCGCAGAGATTCCGGCTTCGATCTTTGCCATCCAGGTTGTCGACATAGATAACGATCGACGCGAAGAGATTGTTCTTCTGGGCTTGGACGCGCTCTACGCGCTCGACCACGATGACGGGGGCTACGCCGCCAGCATCAAAGAGATCGGGCGATTTGACCGGTTGTACACCGTTCCGGCGCCCGAGTACGTCTGCGACTACAGTTTTATGTTCGACCTCGATGCCGACCGGATTCTGGAAGCCGTCGTGCCGAGCTGGGACGGATTACGGATTCTTAAGAAAGACCGCACCGGCTACACACAAATCAGAAGCGTGGCAGTGGAACACCGCTGCGCCTACCCGGCGACGGGAAATGTTCTGCGCGAGCACGCCCGGCGGGACTTTTCCGTGTCGATGCCGACTTTGTCCGTGCAAGACCTTAACGCTGATCGCTCCAACGATATTCTGGTAGCTTCGGCGAGCGGATTAGCGGTTCTTCACCAGTTGGGCGACCTGCAATTTTCCACGAATCCCGACCAGTTGCTACAGGTGAAAGCAGCGTTTCTCGAAGACCTGAGGTTCACCTCGTGGGGGTTGGCAGACCTGAATAACGACAAGCTCACCGACTACTGTCGCGTTTTCACGCAGGGGCGAGACGGTGATTTCAAGACGATACTTGAGGTTTTTCTCGGCAACGCGCAGCTGGGATATCCGCAACGTCCTTCCAAGCGGATCGTTATCGACCAATTCGGCGTCGGTTTCGCCTTGGCGGATCTTGATGGGGACGGCTCTTCGTCGGTTATCCTGGCAACGATCTCGGCGGCTTCGACAAACCTGGTGAAATCATTGCTGATGCAACGTATCGGCGTGGAATTGAGCATATTCGAGTCAGAGGGCGGTGTCTTCGCCGAACAGGCGAAATTTGTCAAGAAGCTGAATTGCGGAATCGACTTCTTCGGCAATGACCTGCCAACGAGGTTCATCGGCTGCTTCGACGGCGATCTCGATCGCGACCAAATCAAGGACCTGGTGAGTATCAGCGATGACGACGAGCTTGAAATCTATCGGGGAACCAAGAACCCGCATTTTTCGGATAAGCCGGTGATCACGCGGCAGGCAGCGCGGTGCAGCTCAGTGGATGCCCACGATCTTAATCTCGACGGCAAAGGTGACCTGGTGGTTTTCGGCTGGGATGAGGATGGTCGGGAGCAGGTGACCGTGCTTTGGTCGAAGTGATCTTTTGATTGACAGAATCACTCCCAGATTATACCTTCTCCAGCGACATCGGTAAAGCAATCGTAACTCGCTCAAGGAATGTGGTGTGGTGGAAAATCAATTTCCGGACTGCCTGAAGTGCAAGACCGGCAAACTCTTGCCGCTGTCCGATTATGGTCGGGATGGTGCTTCGATTCGGTACAAAGCCTGGGCCTGCTCAAACCCGGAGTGCGGCTTTAATATCCGGATCGACAACGGTGAGATCTCATTCGGCAAAACGATTGTGACCTCGAACAAGTAGAACAGCAGCCGCGCGTGAGGCCGCATGCGCTTTAATCCATTACATAATTTGCCGCTCAAGATCGGGGCACTTCTCCTCGCTCTGCTGCTCTGGGTACATGTGGCTACCAACAAGCCTTACGAGTACCAGTTTGAGCTTCCCCTGGTAATTGACAACATCCCCGCCGGGCTTTTGCAGACGAACCCGCTGCCGGCGTCGATAGCTGTGCGCGTCAAGACCTCCGGGAAGCAGTTGATTGTCCTCGACGCCAACCAACCACGCCTGCGGATCAGCGCCGCGGAGTACCGGGAAGGCACTTTCGAACGGGATCTGACCGACAACGACGCGATGACGTCTTTTGACGAGGTCTACGAAAACGTCACGATCGTCGCCCCCCGCAAGCTCTTCCTGCGCTTTGAGCGCGAGGTGGAAAAGAGCGTGCTCGTCAAGAGCCGCGTCAGCGTCACGCCGCAGATGGGATTCATGACGGTCGGGCCGGTTAAGATTGTCCCGGAAATGGTTCGCCTGTCGGGACCGGCTTCGGCCATGAAGCGTATCCAAGAGATTGAAACAGAGACATTGGAGTTGAGCGGACTGACGGCGGAGACAACCCGGTCAGTCCGTCTGGCCGTCGCAGACAGCCTCGGCATCACGCTGGGCGACAGCGTGGTGGATGTTATTGCCATGGTAGAACCGATGGTCGAGAGGCGGCTGGCGGATCAGATCGTGCATACTCCTCATGACTTTGATACAGGAAAATACCGCTTCAGCCCCCGCGAGGTTGATATCAGGATTGGTCTGCCGCAATCTCTCTTGACCGCGAATGTCCTACGCAATGTCCGAGTCAGCTTCTTGTCTCCTGAATTGGAGGCGGACTCGATCAGGGTAGGCCTTCGCGTCAAAGTGCCGCCGGACGCGATTTATCTTCCGGAAGCTGACGATTCGATCACGGTAACCCGCAAACAATGAAGATCCTGGGAATCGAGACCTCCTGCGACGAGACGGCCGTTGCCGTCGTCGAGGACGGAACGCGCGTGCTGGCTGAGGCTGTCTACTCTCAGGTAGAGCACACCGACTTCGGCGGAATCGTACCGGAAATCGCCTCCCGACAGCAGTTGCGAAAGATCATGCCGGTCTTCGAGGCGTGCAAGCGATCACTGGCACTGAAGCCCAACGACATTGATGGAATCGCCGTCACCTGCGGGCCGGGCTTGGTGGGCTCTCTGATCGTCGGGTTGAACTTCGCCAAAGCGCTTGCTTATGGTTGGGAACGGCCGTTGATCGGCATCAATCATCTTGAAGGACACATCTTTGCCAACCGGCTTGCCGATCCGTCCCTGGCCCCGCCTTTTATTACACTGATCGTCTCGGGCGGGCATACACTGTTGGTGAAGGTGAACGCCTGGGCGCGCTATGAAACTCTCGGTTCAACGCGGGATGATGCCGCCGGCGAAGCGTTCGATAAGGTCGCCAAGGTGCTTGGACTCGGATATCCCGGCGGTCACAAGATCGACAAACTCGCGCGGTCTGGCGATCGGGCATTTCATCACTTTCCCAAGGCTCAGTTCAAGCAGGGCAGTTACGAATTCTCCTTCTCGGGGATCAAGACAGCGGTTGCGCTTTACGTCAAAGACAAGTCGGACGAGTTTCGCACCGAGCATCTGGCTGATATCTGTGCCTCGTTTCAGGAGCGCGTGGTCGAGATGCTGGTGCGACCGACGATCGAGGCGGCCCTCGAACACCGCGTGCACAGCATCGCGGTCGGCGGCGGGGTCGCCGCCAATTCGCGGCTGCGGGAAGTTTTTCAGCAAGAAGGGGAGAGGACCGGCGTGAGGGTGATCTTCCCGGAGTTCCGCTATTGCACCGACAATGCCGCGATGATCGCTGCGGCGGGCTACCATCGTCTGGCTGCCGGCGAGCGTTCCGGCCCTGAACTCACCGCGGTGCCTTATCTGCCGCTGGTGTCGTAGCGGGGCGATGATCAAAGAGCGGCGTTCCTGCGCGGCAGACCGGGTCTGGCTGGCTGAATCGGGCACTCGGAGTCCCACAGGCGAACATTGATGAACTGAAGCACGTCTGTGCGAGGTTCGTCAAGAACCGAGCGACACTTAAGGGGATGCACGTTTGAGGGGATAATTCAAAATACGCCCAGGAGGAGTTGAACCCCCAACCTTCTGATCCGTAGTCAGACGCTCTATCCAGTTGAGCTATGGGCGCATTGTCTGAAGGAAGATTAAGCGATCAGAGGCGGGATTGTCAAGCGGATTTCTTGCTGCCGGTGCCGCACCCCTGCAACTCGGTGAGGCTCCCGGCCACCCTTGCCGGACGCTACGCGACCACGAATCAGCCGAAACACATCACCGAGGATTGACAAGAAATCGTATTCCCGCGCGACCCACGATCAGTTTCACACCTCAAATCGAGAGAGAATTCGCAACCAGCACGAAAGATTTTTTCGATTTGAAAGTTTGTCGCGAGATTTTTCTGCGCGGCGCAAAGTTCGGCGCGATGATCACTCATCCGATCGCGATCGAGAAATCAGCGCATTTTTGCTGGTCGAAATTGATGTTCGCACCTGAGGGTGATGTCGCGACGCCGGGTGACGACTCAAGCGAGCAGAGTTTTTTTCAGAATTGTTAAAAGTTTTTGTTGATTTGATGTTGCTCCAAGTCGAATCTATCCCTCGCAACATGAAGAACGCAGTTGAGAACAGAATTGAAGGAAACAGAAACATAAACGCGAGTAATATCGCAAGTGCGCGCAAAGCGAAGTTCGCCGAGCGGGCGCTCAGGAGCAACCCCTAACCTCAAGAAGGGACCTATGAAGAAAACAGCAGCCAAGAAGACGGCTAAGAAGACTGCCAAGAAGCCGGCTAAGAAGGCTACGAAGAAGTCAACCAAGAAGTAATCTAAGCTTCTGGTAACACACAGGCGGAAACGCCTGTGGAGACAAGTTCGTTGCGACCCGCGTCCGAAAGGACGCGGGTTGTTTTTTGGTCCCGAGACCGTTATCGTACCGGCGACCAGTGTCCTGGGGAGGATAAAGGAAGGCTCGAAGTGATCCATCTGCGAGAAGAGGCGGCAGATTTCGCCGGCGGTCGTCCGTTGGTGGCGATCGTCAACTCCAGGCAGTCGAAGCGGCCGTGCCGCAGAGATCCCTGGGTGGAGGGTACGTGCCGGGCTGTCACAGCCTATGCGGAGCGCGGCGCCGTTTTCATCACTTCCGTCGGCATGAACACCTGGGAACTGGCGGTCTATCTTGTCGGCAAGCTCGGCGGGAGGCAGGTGATCTTAACTGAACCGTCGTGCGAACCGGGCGAGATCATCAGTTCTTTCGAACTGGACCCAAAGCGGACGCTGATCCTTGGCCCCTTCGATTCCGGTCGCAGAGTCGTGATCGATTCCCCTCATGCCAGAGACGAACTTGCCGTTTCGCTGGCTGATGTCGTCGTTCCCATATCGATTCGTCCGCAAGGGTTCTTCGAGAAGACGCTTGGCGCCGCGTCGTCGCGAGGAAGGGCGGTGGATACTTTATACGCGACGACTTTCTCTCCAGCGACCGACCAGCCGCACTATGACTTCAAGGCACACAGGTTCAACCCGGCTCTCGCTGTCTCCTGGGATTACCTGACGCACTGGACGCGTTCGCACCATGGCCCCTTACCGGGCGAGACCGCTGCCAGTTTCTACCGTGATCTCTTGGAGTCAAACGAATACCCCCGGTCGGCGCTGCGCGTGCTGCAGAGGATTGTCAGAGAGGGCTGCATCCGGGCCAGCGATCGGTTCATCCGAGGGGGATATGCTGTGGTTTCTCTGACGGCGCACGACCCGATCACTGCCACGAAGCTGATGCGGTGGCGCAGAAGGTACGTCTACTACAATTTCGAGCCTTACGGGATAGCCGTCACGCGCGAGGCGGCGTTGACTCATGGGGTTCGCCCGGTGGTCTATGGTGATGACTCGGTCTTTGAGGCTCTAATCGAATCCGATCGACCTTTTTTTCAGAAGGCCGGTTCCAAAGTTGCCGACTGGACACCGGAAGCCGAGTGGCGACACAGGGGCGACTTTCTCCTTAGTGATCTGCCGAAAGATCAAGTCCGTGTCTTTGTCTTCCGGCCGGAAGAAGTGAACGTGATTTCCGAGGCAGCAGATCTCGAAGTAGTTTCCTTGATGATTTAGAGGAACACCGCGGCAGGCGTTGGCGGGCTATTTCTCGTGGATGCTGGGTTTTTGGTATTTGGCGGGGTCTTTCGGCATCAGCGGCGAGCTTTGCTGGTAGTCTTCCTTGCCGACCTGCTGGTTGTAGATGCGCATACGCACCGTGAAGTCCTGACAGGCCTGGCAGCGGCTGATATTCTTGGATTTGTCTTTGGGAACGTGGCGCGTCTTCATGTGATTGGGGGCGAAGATTTGCTTACCGACGATCTCAAATCCCTGGGAGTGGTCGCGATCGTTGTGCCATTTGACTCCCTGAACGACACGGGTATTTGACTCATCGTAGATTGTGACGCCGGGGCATTCGATGACGGCGAAGTCCTTGGCATCCTGATAGTCCTTGGAGGCGGACCGGAAGAAGCCATAGTACTCGCCGTACTTCTCGTTGCAGGGAAGGCAAAGGAAGACTCCCTTGTACTCCCGCATCGGCTTGCCGCAGATGTGGCAGCGCTGCGCATGCGTCTGGGCGTCCATAGGTTCCTAACCCTTCGAGGAATCCGCCGACCATTGCACCGACGGCGGCAGATTGAGGAAGCGACAGGAGTCGCCGACAAACTCAATCCGGCACGACCGGCAGCGCAAAGCCCCGTTGACTTTGGTAAGTCGCGAGTTGCACAGCGGACACGTAGTTCTTTTACGGCGTCGAAACGGTCTCATATTCTCTCCCTGTCGAGCCTTCTGCCCCCAAACGAACGGTTCGTGCGATTCTGCTGAGCGCCGAAAGGTGCTAACCCCGGATCAGCAGCAAGACCGCGAAAACGGCCGCCGCCACCGGGAAAATGTGCAGGAACGGAAACGGCAGCAGCCAGGCTCCGAGGAGCGCAACCGCCGTTGCCGGCAGGGCGACGCAGCGAACGACGTCAAAGGAAAACTTGACGACGCGCCAGATCAGCATCACCGCGACCGCGGCGACTGCCAGATAGAGCGCCAGGGTCACGACCAGACCGCATTCGGCCACCAATGTCTGGTGGAGGCTGAGCAACGATCCGGTGCTCACGTCACCGACGTTTTTTGCTACTTGAATCAGATGCGCTTGGGCTGCCTGCTCCACGAAACGACCTCCCTCATTCGCTCAATGCGCTTTCGTCCCTGATGCTGCTTTCATCCAGCGGTTCGATCGTCAACGACGATTCGCCCACCCGCTGGAGGCCGATCATGCGCCGAGTCAGGAAATTCTGTGAGGTGATCCACTTTTGCGAGAGGTCGAGGACTTCGTCCTGCTCGACTTCGCTGATCCAGTCGATGACCACTTCGTCGTAGTGCAAGTCGTCAACGGTCAGGTCATCCATCGTCAGCGTGAACTTCACCTTCATCGAACTTCCTCCTTGCCTGATAGGCCCGGTGGAAGACTTTGCAGATACTCTGCCAGCTTGTCGGGAAGATATCCGGGGCGGCTATTTTATTGGCGTTGTTGCGGTTTACCCCCGCTTCAGGCTGAAACGGCGCTCTGAAACAGCGATTCGTGCGCGAAAGTATGGGAGGTGACCAATATCGTAGGGAGAAACTCCTTAAGCGGCAGGCGGATATCGCGTATTACACTCATGCAACGGGAATGGCGCAACCTGTACAAACGCGACGATATTTTTTTCTGCCCGCATCGCCTCCATAAGCACCGGGAGTCCGGTACCTCGGCCTGGCATATCTTGAAGCATAAAGGCTGCTTTCCGCAGGGATGCTTCAGCTTCCGCTGGCGATGCCGGAAATTCGACGATGGGCACGTTTGCCCGCGCAAGAAGAAGCATGTTGGCAAGGACTGTTTCTCCTGTCCGTTCTTCTACGATCTCAAGGAGGCCTACCAGCCGGAGTTGAAGATCGAGACCGGCGAATACGAGAGTTTCCAAAGAGAGCTGGCCGAGTTCGAAGACTGGGTCGAGGAGAGACGGGGCAAGCGAATCGAAGTTCGCGGCGAGGTTGCATCGGTCAATCCGCTGCTGGTCAATCACGGCGAGAACGGCTCGCTGCGGATCGAAGGAAGGGGAGTGCTGCTGTATTTCCGCGAAGGGATCATGGGCTATGACCGTTTTCTCGATCCCTTCTATGCCCGACTCTCGTTCGACGTTTACCGTCGTTCGGGGGTGGCAGTTGGGGATGAGATCGATATGAAGGGGGAGTTGCAGATTGACCGCGGGCGATTTGTCTTCCGGCGAGTCGGTTCGGTGGAGAAGATACGCAGTTCGGGGAGCGCGCCGGTGCCGATTCAGAGATTCCGCGAGGCGAAGTTCACCGGGACGATGATCGATGGGCAACCGGCGAAGTGTCTTCGCTGCCCGCACGGACTGCTGATTGACTCGGTTAACGGCGACGGCCGTTCGCAGCCGCGGCGGCTGATGTACTGTACCAAGGGAGTGGCAGACTACCGGTATTGTCCTTACAACGTGTGATTGCATTCGATAGAAGAGCTGCTCGAAGAGGCGTCGGTTCACAATTTCGCGCCTGAACGCAGCCGAGTCATGAGTGCTTCCGACTAATCGTGACAAATCAAGAACCGCTGCAACTGGACTGAAGTGCCCCAGTGAAGAACCTCTACAGGTCTTGCCGCTCAGTTTTGGCGACTTCGGTCGCCAACGGGTAGACCTGGATTTCCGGGATTTGTGCGTAGGGCGGGGCATCAGCGACATCGCCGATGAGACGGGCGACATCGGCGGTTTCGAGGAGCTGGTAGCGGCGTTTGTCGGAGTTTGAAATCACTTCGCCGATCGAATTCATGTTATTGGGGAAGACAGAAGTTACGCGCACCTTGTGGGGACGCAACTCCAATCTCAGACAGTCGGCGAGGCCTTGAAGTCCGAATTTGGAAGCGCAATAGCCCGCACAACCTGCGATGCCTTGTTTGCCGCCGACGGAATTGATGAAGACGATCTGTCCCTGGCTTTCTTTGAGCAAGCCGAGCAGCGCCCGAGACACCAAGTAGGCGGATTTCAGGTTGACGCCGATGATCCGGTCCCAGGAGGCCTCGTCGAATTCCTCCACCGTGCCACCCAGAAACATCCCTGCATTATTCACCAACAGGTCGCACCGGCCAAAAACATCACGGCAAGTCTGGGCAATCTGTGAGGCGGTGGTCGTGCTGGTCAATTCACCGGGGATGTACTTGTATTCCGGTTTGTCGGTGAGGATGCGCAGTGCGGCTTGGGTTAGCTGCTTTTCGAGTCCGACGAGGAGCAGCTTGAAGCCGCGCGCCTGAAGTTCCTTTGCCGTCGCGAGGCCCAGGCCGCGCGAGCCGCCGGTGATGACTGCTACCCGATCCACTATCTGTCCTCCTTCAAAATTCCCGGTTCTATCGCGACACTTCAAAGCGGTTGTTTTCCGACTCCCAGAGCACGATCCGCGCGAGCAGATTGCGACCCAGGGCGCGGTCGAGGATTTCGAAAATCTTGCCGGCAAAAGCCTCGGTCGACGGCACCAAGCCGCGCATAAAATCGACGTCAGTGTTCAAGTTCTTGTGGTCGACCTTGCAGATGATCTCAGCCTCAATGGTGCGCTTCAGGTCTTTCAGGTTGATGATCATGCCGGTGTGCGGGTCGACCTCGCCGGACACGCTGACCTCGAGGACGTAGTTGTGCCCGTGACCACCCGGATTGGAGCACTCGCCGAAAATCCTGAGATTCTCTTCATCCGAGAACTCCGGTTTGAACATCCGATGGCCGGCACAAAAGGTCATTCGTTTGGTAATAGTCGTCTTCATCTCGTGAATTTGCAGTTGATGTTAGCAATGATCTCGAACGGAGCCATGATAAGCTCACAACCCCGGGAAGTCGAGCACAAAGTTGACCCGATCGTCAGCGGGTAGTCGGTGATCCGGTCAGAATGATGTTCTGGCCGGTAAGCGGATCAGAGTCTGCGGAAGCCAGGTAGAGCGCCTGCCGCGCCACCTGGTCGACGGTTAGATCGGCGGTCAATCCGGGCGGCGCGGCTGAGCGGAACATCGCAGTATCGACGGCGGACAATGAGAGCTGGTTCACGCGGATGCCGTATTGCCGCAGTTCGATGGCCAGAATTTCGGTCAGACCCCACAGCCCGTACTTTGAGATGTTGTAAGCGCCGAAGCCGGCGAATTTTGGGACGCCGAAGCAACCCGAAAGAGAGGAGATGTTGACGATGGTGCCGCCGCGCGACTTCATGAAAGGAATCACCTGTTGAGCCAGGAACAAGGGTGCGGTCAAATTGACGGCCAGCATCCTGGCAAAGTCGTCCCGACTGTAATCCGCCATTACCGATTTGATCAGAATTGCTGCGTTATTGACGAGAATATCGACTGTCGCCTTTTGAACAGATAAATGTTCGAACAGCCGGGCGATTTCCTCCGCACGCGCCAGATCGACGATCTCGGCTGTGACCGCAGCACCGAGCCTCTTGCAGGCCGCCGCCGTCTCATCCAGTTCGGAGGGGGTGCGGGCGAGCAGAACCAGCGAGGCGCCAGCGGCGGCGAATTCGAGGGAAATTCCGCGTCCGACGCCGCGTCCCGCCCCGGTGACCAGGGCTGTCTTTCCTGAAAGCTTCTTAATAGAGTCCATCAATCCTTCTTGCTTCAAACCGAAACGCCGCTGCTTGCGTCTGAATCAGTAAGCATTCATGCTACAGCCGCGAGCAAACTTGCTCGATTTTACTTTGGGAAGAAAGCTAATTTCAGATAGAGGGTCAAGATGCCGCTCGTAAATAGTATTCTCGACGCCATCGGTAATACGCCCATGGTGCAACTTAGACGGATGATCCCAGCGGGTTCGGCGGACGTTTATGCCAAGCTTGAGTTCATGAACCCGGGAGGCTCGATCAAGGACCGCATGGCGCGATATATCATCGAAGATGCCGAAAAACGCGGCGAGCTGAAGGCCGGAATGATCGTCGAGAACACGTCCGGCAATACCGGCGTCGGCGTGGCGATTGTAGCCGCAGTTAAGGGATATCGAGCCGTGTTCACGATCCCTGACAAGATGTCTGATGAAAAGATCAATTTATTGAAGGCCTTCGGCGCCAAGGTCATCGTGACGAAGACCAATGTGCCGGCCGACAGCCCCGAGTCGTACTACGAAACGGCCAAGCGGCTGCATCGCGAGAATCCCGGTTCCTTCTACCTGAATCAGTATCACAATCCCAAGAACATCGAGGCGCACTACAAATTGACCGGCCCCGAGATCTGGAAAGACATGGAGGGCAAGATTGACTACCTCGTGGCGGGCATCGGCACGGGTGGCACGCTGTCCGGCGCCGGCCGGTTTCTCAAGGAGCAGGATCCAAAGATCAAGGTGGTCGCGGTTGATCCGTATGGTTCGGTGTTCTATGACCACTTCAAGTCTGGTCGGGCTGGCAAACCGGAAGTCTACAAGGTCGAAGGTATCGGCGAGGACATGATCACGCAGGCGATGGACTTTTCGGTGGTGGATGACATGCTCCAAGTGGGTGACCGGGATTGCTTCCTGACCGCCCGGGACTTGACGACGAAAGAGGGAATATTCGCCGGCGGTTCCTCGGGCGCCGCTGTCTGGGGCGCTATCCAGGTTGCCAAGCAGGTGGGCCCGGGCAAGCGCATTGTCGTCATTTTACCCGATTCCGGGACGCGCTACCTGTCGAAGCTTTTCAACGATGAATGGATGCGCAACTACGGTTTTCTCGATGATCGTCCCGAACTCGGCAACGTCGCCAAAATACTCGAGCGCAAGAACGGCACACCTTTGATCACTGCGCAGACAGGCGACACGCTCCAGGACGTCATCGGCAAGCTCAAGAAATACGATATTTCTCAGCTGCCGGTGCTCGAGGATGAGAATTTGGTCGGGCTGATCCGTGAGAAAGAGGTTCTTGCGATGTTAGTGAGCGGCCGGTACGCGCCGACGCACCCGATTCGTGATGCCATCGCCCGCGAGTATCACACGGTTTCACGCGAAACCCCGGTCTCGCGACTGGCGGAGCTATTCTCCAAGCAGAGCGCCGACGTGGTTTTTGCCGTTGATAATCGCAAGTTGGTCGGTATCTTGACCAAGATTGATCTGATTGAATTTCTTGCAGGAGCCTGAGGTGAAAGATTTCGACCCGACTAAACATCGCTTTGAGACAAATGCCATCCATGCCGGGCAGTTTCCCGACCCGTCAACGGGTGCGATAACCTTCCCGATCTACCAAACTTCAACCTATGTCCAGGAAGGGATCGGCGGTCACAAGGGCTTCGAGTACTCGCGCACCAACAATCCGACCCGCAAGGCTCTGGAAGACTGTCTGGCGGCCCTGGAAGGCGCGAAGCACGGACTGTGCTTTGCGTCGGGTATGGCGGCCATCGGGAACGTTCTGACGCTTCTCAAGGCCGGCGATCACGTGATTGCCTCCGACGATCTCTATGGAGGTACGCCACGGCTCTTCAACAAGGTTTATGCGGACTATGGTCTTGAGTTTACTTTTGTCGATTCCTCTTACACCGAGCGAATTGAAGCAGCAATCAAACCGAATACGCGGCTGGTGTGGATTGAGACGCCCACCAATCCGCTGCTCAAGATCACGGAGATTCGCGCCGTCGCGAGCCTGACGAGCCGGCACAAGCTGATTCTCGTTGTAGACAATACATTCGCAACGCCGTACCTGCAGCGACCGCTCGATCTGGGTGCGGATATTGTAGTGCATTCGACAACCAAGTATCTCGGCGGTCATGCCGACACGGTCGGGGGCGCGGTGATTACTTCCAACGACAAGTATTTCGAACGCCTGAAATTCTGCCAGAATGCCGCCGGGGCGATCATGGGGCCGTTTGACGCCTGGCTGACGATGCGCGGGGTCAAGACCCTGCCGGTGAGACTCGAACGCCAGTGCGAAAGCGCCGGGCATCTGGCGAACTACCTCGAGAGCCATCCCAAGGTTGCCCGGGTGATTTACCCGGGTCTGGAGTCGTTCAAGCAGCGAACCATTGCCGAACGCCAGATGCGAATGTTTGGGGGGATGATCTCATTCGAGATCAAGGGTGGTCTCGAGGCCGCTCGAAGGATGTTAGGCAACATCAAGCTGCTTTCGGTGGCCGAGTCACTAGGAGGCGTTGAGAGTCTGATTCAGCACCCGGCACTCATGACGCACGCATCGGTTCCGAAAGAAGTGCGGGATGCCGTCGGAATTACCGATGGGCTGATTCGCATCTCGGTCGGTCTGGAGGCCTACGAGGATATCAAGGCGGCGATCGACGACGCTTTCGCCCAAGTCTGATCTTTCCTGGGCTTGCTCCTTCAAGCCAGAGCGGGTCGCCGGCGGCCCGCTTTTTCTTTTCCCGGGTCGGAATCATCGAGCGGCGGGATCGATCCAATGGATGGGCAGTTAACCTAAGCCAATGGAGACATAATGTATCAGAGCAGCTATACCTTCGGGATGGAAACAACTTTGAGTTTCGCGGAAGCTCGCCAGCGAGTCGAAGATCTTCTGAAAGAGGTCGGGTTCGGTATTCTCACCGAGATCGACGTCAAGGCCACGATGAAGAAGAAGCTCGACGTCGATTTCCGGCAGTACGTCATTCTCGGCGCCTGCAACCCGCAAATTGCCCACCAGGCGTTCCAACGAGAGCTGGAGATTGGCGCTTTGCTGCCCTGCAATGTCATCGTCTATGAGAACGACAAGGGCGGCACCAATGTCGCATTTATGGATCCGGCGGCAGCACTCGGGGTGACAGGCAATAGCGGCTTATCAGCACCGGCGGCACAAGTGCGAGAGATGCTCATGGGGGTTGCTGAAAAGCTGCGGCAGTAGCCCTCCCCACCGAAATCACCGTCATCTCCCAGAGCGCTTTCGCCTACGATCAAAGTTTGGCTTGTAATGAGGTTGCCGGTCTTGACTTTAGCAAACTCTGATCTCAGCCGATAAGATTATTATGGATCAGACGAGGTGCATGGCATGACCGGCGGTTCGCAGGAGACAGCCAGGACAATAGAATCAAATCCGGCCGAGGAGTCGGTTAGTCGACGGCAACGGCCATTGAAGTTGTTGCTTGCGAAGCTTGACGCACTGATTCGGAATGCCGGCTCGAAGGGGGTCTTCCACCTGTTTGGAGCGAACCTGACGATCGGTTTGCTGGCTTTTGGCGCCCAGTTATTGGTCGTGAAATTCCTGACTCCTGCGGAAATGGGTTATGCCAAGACATTGCAGTCGTTCATGGCGATTGCCACTCTCGTGGCGGGCTTTGGATTCAACACTGCGGTTGTCAAGCTCTGCTCGGAGAAGATTACGTCGGGGGCGCGCGCCTACATTTTTCGCAAGTGTTTCCAGTACACGCTGATTCCGATTGCCGCCACGTTACTGGTTCTCTTCTTAGCCGCCCGCCAGGAGTGGCTCTCGCCAATAGCTGCGGTCAATGAGTGGATGCCGCTCTACATGTGGATGATTCCCGGATTTGTGCTGACGGCGATCGCGGTGGTCTATTTGCAGGCTACCAGACAAATCAAGACTATGGCGACGACGCAGACCGTAACGCGGCTGATCGGGGCGGCGATCCTGGTTCTGGCGGCCTTCGCTTACAGCTTTCCCGGGTTCGTGGCGGCGACAGTCGTCGTCAATATTCTGGCCCTTGTCCCGTTGCTCTGGATATTGCGGCGCGATTTGCGCAGCCGCGAGGTCGTGCCGCAGACGCTGCCAAGAAGCATGTACTTCGCGCGTTGGGGACTGGCGGCCAACGTGATTCAGACGATCGGGGCCAACGTCGACATCCTGATGCTCAACTACTTCTGGCCCGATCGCGATGACCTCGGATACTACGGAATTGCCACGATTCTTCTGCTGGGGCTGAACCAGATCACCGGTACGATCCAGAGTATCGCGACGCCGTATTTTTCGGAGAAGTCGGGCGACCGCAACGAGTCGTGGCGCGTACTGAAGAAATATCAATCGTCGATGATTGTCGTTGCCGCGTTGGCCGCGACAGGGGCGATCGCCGTCGTGCCGGGCCTTGTGAACTGGCTTTACGGCACGCAATATGCAACCGTCGGCGACTACTTCCGCATTCTGGCCGTTAAGTATTTCCTCTGGAGTTGCTATGCGCTGTCGGCGGTGGCACTACTCGGCGCCGGAAGGATGCGTTTGTACACACTGGCCGTCTCGGTATCAGCGATCGTAACCCTGGTGTTATCCGGGCTCGTCGTGACCGGGTGGGGGCCAACCGGCGTGGCTGTTGCGCAGGTAGTTGGGAGTCTGATAACTCTGATTGTCGTTTCTCTCTTGATCAGGCGGGTGTACCGCTCTTCCTCACTCCAGACCTAAACGAAAACGAGAGTGCAGCAACACTCTCGTCTCGATATCTAAGGGGAATAATCAGATCGACTACGGCGCGCACGAGGCGCAGGGAGCCGGGCCACCCCCAAAGATGTACGTGATCAGGTAGACTGCATCGGAGATCGTGATAATGCTATTGCAGTCGACGTCGCCGGCCGAAAGCGGGTTCGGGGCCGGGCCGCCCGAGAAGATGTAAGCGATCAGAAAGACGGCGTCGGAGATGGTCACGATTGTGCTGCCGTCGGCGTCGCCGCAGAGAACGCCCGGCTCGCAAGAGTCAGGGATCCCATTGGAGTTGTCATCAGCTTCCAATCCCACCGCGATCTCGCAGCTGTCGGAAATCAGGTTGTTGTTGCAGTCGGTGATGGCGGATACCGGCATCATCTTATAGATCGTGCCGTTCTGGAATAGCAGGTACATTTCGCCGAATGCATCTTCACCGAATGAGATCAGGCCGAAGATTCCCAAGCCGAGTTCAGCCGTTCGATCCTTGAAATCGGTGATCGCGACGCCATCGTACTCAAAAGAGAAAACTTCGCCCGAGCAATAATCGCCAAAGAAGTAGTCTCCTGCGACGGCCGGGATGGCGCAGCCGCGATAGACGTAGCCGCCGGTAATCGAGCAGCCGAAGTCATGGCTGTATTCATAAATCGGATCGGTCGTGATCAAGCCCGGATCGCAGTTTGTCGGGGGCTCGTAGCAGTGCATGCCTTCACGAAGATCCCAGCCGAAATTGATGTTGCCGCTGTCGCCCGCCGGCCGCCAGTTGATTTCTTCCCAGACGTTTTGGCCGACGTCGGCGATGAAGAAGTCGCCGGTCAGGCGGTCAAAGCTGTTGCGCCAGGGGTTGCGAATCCCCCAGTAGAAGATCTCATCAGCTTCCGGTCCGCCGGCAAAGGGGTTGGTCGGCGGGATTGCGTAAGGAAAGCCGCCGTCAACATCGATACGGAGGATCTTGCCGAGCAGGGCATTGAGGTTCTGGCCGTTTTCGAACGGGTCGCCGCCGCCGCCGCCGTCACCGGTGCCGATGTACAGGTAGCCATCGGGACCAAAGCCGATCCAGCCGCCGTTGTGGTTGGACTGACCGGGGTGATTGAAAGTGACGATAATCGAATCGCTGTCGACATCGGCGCTATCGGGGTTCGTCAGTGACACGCGATGGCGGGTAACGACATTATTGCCTGAGGAATTGGTATGGTAGGTGTAGAAATATCCGTTGCTCGCATAATCAGGGTGAAACGCCAGGCCAAGCAGTCCCTCCTCATTGCCCGTTGCCACCGGCGAAACTGACAGAAACGGCATGGTTTTCATCGAATCCGCGTGCAAGTCCCAGATTCTGATATCGGCGCGCGTAGAGACGCCGCCGGAGCCGCGCTGCTCTACGATAAACAGCCGTCCGTAATCGCCGACCGGAGAGGTCGCGAAGACCGGTCGACTCAATCCAGAGGTGAGAATCTGTTTGGTGACCTGCGGTTGGGCGTGACTCGCCGACGTGCCAATTACCAAAGCCAGAATGCCGGCAATGAAGACGGCCTTAATCACTCGAGTGCTTGTTTGCATCGATTCCTCCATGGTTTGCTGGTGACGCCGGCGATTGGGCCCGCGTTGATTCGCTGCGACCGGAAGTAAGATTTTGATTAGACGGGTTCGCCAATATTCTACGCTGTCAATCGGCGATTTGATGAATCCCCATAGGCGACTTTTGTTGGATGCGGCTAAGTCGATGACACAAAAGAAGAAGCCGCCGAGGGGCGGCTTCGATCATAATAAGTCTGTCTACGAGTAGTCTTACTTGCCTTCGCCTGCCGCGCCAGCCGGGGGAGCTTCCGGCATCTTGGGCATCGGCTGGGCGTTCTTCGGCATGATGAAGAGCGAATCCGGCACCGGGCCGTTGACGGCAATCGAGTCGATGGTAATCATCTGCTGCATCGACTGCCCCTGGGCTTCAATCGTCGAGTTGATCTTGAACGGGAAGACGATCCCATTGACAGCCTTATGGCCAGAGAACGTAGCTGAACCGCTGCTTTCCTTCTCTTTTACAATGTAGAAAGTCGTCGCGTCAAAGTAATAGACGGTGGTGTCGTTGGCTTTGGAGACGTACTCAACTTTATAAGTCTTGGCGCCCTTAACGAGGTCTTCCCCGGTGAAGTTGACCTTGGCACCCTTGGTCTTATAGTCGAGCAGCGGAAAGCGGTCGGCCTGCTGCATGGTCGACTGCTTCTGGTCACCGTCGAGGATGAACGTCTGACCCATCTGGGACGCCCAGGCGTTGGTACCGTCAGTACCGCCGCCGCCGAGCACCATACTGTTTGACGAGACCTGCATAAAGCTCTTATCGGGGCGCTTGATATACCATTCCAGGTCCATCGGCATACCCTGCATGAACATGCTGCCCTTGACCATGATGGTTGAGACGTCGCGCATGACCTTCTCGCCGCCGGTCGCCGCGAGGTGCTTGCTGATGATTTCATCCGCGGTCATTTGCGCTGTGGCGGTCGTTGCCAACAGAGCGATCATCAGACCCGCGATTAGCAGAATTCGATTCATTTTCTACCTCCAAGACGTGTACCAATCACTTTGTTATACCCGAGTGCACCAGTCTAAGCAAGACCGGGCGATTATGCAATATTTTTGCGCTTGGCGAGTGCGGATTGTGGTTGCCTGGAATCGGCAGACTGGCTATCATTCCCTAAGTCTACACAAGAACACTCGCATTGGTTTCAAGCATGGAGGAAACATGAGACCTACTTCTAAGGTACTTCTGGCACTTATCTGTCTGCTGCTGGCGAGCTCTACGGCGAACGCTTTTCGCTTTTCCGTCGGTGCGTTCATTGGGGCGAACACCCCTATCGCCCAGGAGGATACGGAATCAGGAAGCGCGTTTGGCGCTAAGGCCCGCATTCCGCTCACCGGCTTCATCGCCGTTGAGCCGAATTTCATTTCGATCAAGAACGGCGATGCTGAGTACGCCGTTGAAGGCAACTGGAATCAAACGATGACGCACGAGGGCGGCAAGTACAACAGCTTCGGTATCGATTTGGTGCTCGGCAATGTGCTTGGCTATAAGGGCTTCGGCATGTACGGCATCGTCGGCCTGTCCTCGATGAAATTCGAGAAGAAGGGGATTCCGGATCTGACCAAGGGCTCCTACTGGTTCGGTTTGGGACTCGAGTACTCTTTCACCGACCAGATTTCGCTCGATCTTCGCGGCAAGGCGTTCATCTTCCCGTATGAAGACGAAACCCCGAACAAGCCGAACGATCTGAAATCATCGCGCAAGAATGGTTTGATTACGGTCGGTCTCAATTACTACTTTGGATTCACGGAGTAAGCGAACATGACGAAAGCTACTATTATTACGATCAAGCTTCTGCTGGCTGCTCTGGCGGTTTTCCTTTGCATGGGCGCCAACTGCGTGACCACCGGGAATGTCATGGTGGTGGAGTACATCGACGACTTTGATGCACAGACCGAGTCAAGTCTGGACTTCGAGGATGTCGACCTCACGGAAAACGACGATTGGAACGACAACAAGGAAGATATCGCCGGTATCGACGATATCGGCTTTGCCTGCCGCATTCAAAACCTTGCGGCGGAGCCGGCGGGCGGGCAGTTGTACCTCTATAAGCCGAAGAACCCGGCTGATCAACTCACAACCTACGAAGATGTTGTTGAGCAAGGAACCCTCCTTCTCAGCGGTATCGTCGTCGCCCCGGGAACGACACGCGAGATACTTTGGGATGAATCGTATGATTTCCTTCAGAACTTCGATGACGCGAAGGAAATCGTGTTCAGCGAGAAGTTCCAGGTGTACTTCATCGCCGACGAGACACCGTTTTCAATTCTTGTGACGGATATCGTGCTGTTCTTGTCGATCAGCGGCAAGCCGTAAGACAACCAAGCTGATTTTGGTTTTCGCAGACGCGGGTGATGGAGACGCCGCCCGCGTTTTCTTTTCAATTCAGGGCAGGGAACAGCTGAAGCAAACCGGCGCTGATGAACTCGATCGCAATAGCAGCCAGGATCAGGCCCATGACGCGGGTCACGGTATTCACGCCGGTCTGTCCCAGGCGATGACTCAAGGGAATCGAAAGGCGGAAGAGTATCCAGATGATCAGTGCCACAAGCACAATGGAAGCCACGATAAAAGCTCGATCAGACCAGCCCTCACTTCGCGTCGAGTAGATAATCACCGTTGAAAACGCTGCCGGTCCCGACAGCAAGGGGATCGCGAGCGGCACGACGGCGACATTCGATTTGGCGACGGCTTCCTGCGCTTCTTCGGGAGTTTGCCGCGCCGGGCTGATTTTGGCATTGAGCATCGAGATTGCGAGCAGGAGGATCAGGATTCCGCCGCCAACCTGGAATGAGGCGATGCGAATGCCGAAGAATTTCAGGATCGGCTCCCCGATAAAGGTGGCCAGCACCATAGCAACAACGAAAACAACAGAGGCAACCAGCGCCGTGCGCGCGCGCTGGCGGGCGTCCTCGTCGGCGGTGACGCTGAGGAAGATCGGCACTGCGCCCAGCGGATCGACGATGACGAAGATGGCCGTGAAGATTTCGATGTAGTGGTGCCAGTCCATTGCGTTTCCTCTGAGCCAGATTTAGATTTATTCTCGGCGTCCGGCAAACAGAAAATTGCGCAAATCTCGTGGCGGGAGGCTGCAGCGTCGTATACCTTAGCAGTCTATAAACGACCCCGGGAAGGAGCCAGAGCGGTGGACGTACGGCAGGTTAGAGAATTCTTAGGACACATTGAGCTTTTCCGAGACATCGCTGAAGATGAGCTTTCGCTTTTGATCGCCGGTCTGGAGGAACGGGAACTCGACGCGCAAGTGCTGCTCTTCGAGGAGAATACCGCGCGCACCGAGATGTACTTCATCTTCAGCGGCGAGGTTGAGTTGTTTAAGCGCACGCCTTACGGCGAGGAATCGCGCTTGACGATTTTCTCGAAGTACGACTTTCTCGGCGAAGGCGCCTTGATGGAAGACTACCCGCACAATACCTCGGCGCGCACGCTTCTTAAGTCCACGCTCCTGACGATCAGCCGCGAGCGATTCCTGCAGATATCGCAGCAGCAGCCGACGATCGGTTTCAAGCTGATCTCGCGTATTGCCCGAGTGATTTCGCGAAGGATGCGCCAGGCCAGCACGCGCGTCGTCAATGTCGCGGCGCAATACGTTTCGGGTCGGACCCGCACCGAACACGACTTGCTGGGCGACCGCGAAGTCCCGGCCGAGTATCTCTATGGCATCCAGACGATGCGCGCGCTGGAGAACTTCAATATCTCCGGTATCTCGCTCGCTTATTACCCGGAGTTGATCCGCTCGCTGGCGGTCGTGAAGATGGCGGCGGCGCGCGCAAACTGCGAGTTGGGATTGCTCTCCCGGCCGATTGCGGACGCCATGATTCAAGCGTGCGGAGAAATCATCAACGGCCGCTGGCACACGCAGTTCGTCGTCGACATGATCCAGGGCGGCGCGGGAACCTCGACCAACATGAACGCCAACGAAGTGATTGCCAACCGCGCGCTGGAAATCCTCGGCTATGAGCGCGGCGAGTACAAGTATTGCCATCCCAATAACCACGTCAATCTCTCGCAGTCGACGAACGACGCGATACCGACGGCTTTGAAGATTGCGTTGATCAACAGCAATGCCCAACTGATCGCGGTGCTGCGGCAGTTGATTGCTTCATTCTCGCAGAAAGCGCAGGAGTTTCACAACGTTATCAAGATGGGGCGGACGCAGCTTCAGGATGCCGTGCCGATGACGTTGGGGCAGGAATTCGAGGCCTTCGCCGTGACACTCGAAGAAGAGATTGACCGGCTAGAACAAAACGTCGCGTTGTTTCTTGAGGTCAATATGGGCGGCACGGCGATCGGCACCGGAATCAACGCCGACCCGCGTTATCCCGACCTCGTGATCCGGGAGCTGCGGGCGATTACCGGCCTTGAAATCAAGCTGGCCAAGAATCTTGTCGAGGCGACACAAGACACGGGGGCGTTCGTGATGTATTCTTCGGCGATCAAGCGACTGGCCGTCAAGCTCTCGAAAATCTGCAATGACCTGCGTCTGTTGTCTTCCGGGCCGCGCGCGGGTTTGAACGAAATCAACCTACCGCCGATGCAACCCGGGTCGACGATCATGCCGGGAAAGGTCAATCCGGTGGTGCCGGAAGTGGTCAACCAGATTGCCTTTCTCGTGATCGGCAATGACCTGACGGTAACGCTGGCCACCGAAGCGGGGCAGCTTCAACTCAATGTCTTTCTCCCGATCATTGCCCACAGTATCTTCGAATCGATCGAGGTTCTCAAGAACGGCATGTTCACGCTGCAGCACCGCTGCATCGACGGCATCACGGCCAACGCAGAGCATTGCCGCCGGATGGTGCAGGATTCGATCGGCTTGATCACCGCCCTCAGTCCGGTGCTGGGTTATGAGATTTCCAGCGACTTGGCCAAGGCGGCGCTGGCACAGAATCGCAGCGTTTACGAGCTGGTGCTGGAGCGCGGCCTGATGTCGCAGGCGCAGCTGGACGAACTGCTCAAACCGGAAAACATGATCGGTCCCCGCCGTCAAGATAGGGCTTGATCGCCGCCGATTAAGCTGTATCATACGCTCGATATTTTGACTCAATGACCCCGCGACAGCGAACCTATGCCGAGGATTCAGTGTCATGAACGATCAATTGCGTTATAACGTTGCCGATCAGCGTCTGAATTATACCGGGCGCCTTCAAGAGTTCCAGTTCGAAACTGACCGCATTATCGAGTTCAACCATCGGCACAAAGCCGTACTGAACCGCTATGAACTAGCGCTTGAGAGCTGTGCGATTCTGAATCTCAGCGACCGGATCAACTACCAATCCAACTTGGGCGCGCTACGCAACCGCCAATTGCGCCAGTCGGTCATCCTCTCGGCCGCGCTTTCCGCGATAGCGGTCGGCTTACACGGCCGCGGCAGTCTCAAACAAGTCCCCAAGCATTTGGTGACCAGCGAGCTGAGGAACAATCTCAAGCGGGCCAATGATCGGACGGCTGCTCTGGTCATGTCAGAAGTGCTGCAAATGACCACCGAGACGCTCCCGGTCGGAGAAGAGGTCATCATTGAATCGGCGATCACCGAAGGCGTGCGCGTGAAGCCGGGCGTGGAAGCCGGCGGTAATCCGACGATACCGGTCGGCGCGGTATTCGGCAAACCGGAGCACCGGGCGACGTATGGCCTGCGCATGCCGGCCAACGTCGCGCTGTTGTCGTTGGGGAATGACGTCATTGACGGAACGGGCAAGTCGGTCGAGGGTCTGCATTCCAGCTTTACGGCGCTCGTACTTACCGAGTCCGGCGTCAAGCGGCACCTGCCGGATACCTACGTGCAACGCTGGATGGCGAATGTGCCTTTCGAGGAATTCAATCCGCGCGAGACCAAGATTGTCGAGATCGCCGAGATCATCAGCAAGGCTTATGGTTACGGCAATAAGGAGAAACTCAGCGCGTTCTTTCTTGACCGCCCCCGGCATCGCTATGCCATGGATATCCTGAACAAGGCGGGGGTTGCGACGCCGTTCGACAAGGACGGCGATCTGATGCCGGCGATTGTGATGGGGCTTGACGGGCTGGGATTCCCGGATGGCCGACCGCTGTCGTCGATGATCGGCGAGATCGGCGGATCGGCGGAATGGGCGGTCGGTGTTTTGCCGCTGGTTTGGCGCGGCGGACAGGCGATCGGAATGCTGACGAGTCAGTCATCGCTGACACGCAAAGACCTCTCCGAAGAAGACCTGTGGAAAGAACGGTTCCACTTTACCGAAGACGAATTCATGTCGATCCAGGACGCCCGCTTCCAGCGCAAGCCCTACTTCACGGTCACCGACATTCTTGACAATCCGATGGCGGGCGGTATCAGCGCCTTTGGCGCGATCACCGATAATTTCTTCGTTCCGTTATTGACCGGCGTCGACGCCGACGCCGAGCGCAAGCGGATCAAGGTCAATGTACTCGTCGTCAATTCGATCGGCATGGTCGACGCCTGGATGATGACCTTCAGCAGCAACAACTCGATCGCCGAGACGACCAAGTTGATGATGTCGCCCAAGGAGCGATTGGAAGAACTTGCCGGCGCCGATCTCGAGCGCGCCATCGGCGAGTTGCTGCAGAATCCGCGACAGCGCAGCCGCTACTTGCTGTTCTTCAATAACGAATACTATCCGGCCCTGATTCCGATTCATGACAAGATGGTGCTGCTGAACAACGCCGTCAAAGCGTTGCTTGATCGCAGCGTGATCAACGAGAAGGACCGCGAGATTATCAGTTGCACGCAGCGCCTCGCACCGGAGTTGTTCGTCAATTCGGAGTTCTGAGCGCCCCGCCGTAGCGGGCGAAGCTACTTGAGCCTGATCTCGAACTCGAGTTCGTCGAGTAACGGCAGGCCGTGGGCTCCCCTCAGCGGGATCGAGGGTTTGATCTTGCGGGAAGCTTCAAGTGCGTTGCGATAAATCGCGACCAGCCGCATGCCGCGCAGCAGATAGAATCGTATCGCCTCGACGTTATCATTGGTGGTGATCAGCCAGAGCCGCTCGCAGCCGGCCGCTGCAGCAGCTGTTTTCACCGCGTCTATCAAGGCCGAGCCCACACCGCCTTTCTCACGAAACGAATTGAGTGTGACGATTTCGCACTCGCGATCGACCACTTGGTAGGTGACGAGCCCGATTCGTTCTGCCTGCGTCGATGCCACAAACCCCGGCAAAGCAGCGGCGTCAATCAAGTGGCCGCGACTAGCGATTAGATGAGACTCCCAATGCCTATTGAGGGTTGCTTTCACCCACTCCTGATCTCCGGCACTGACCGGCTTAATCGAGAATTCGTTCATGATCGCGCCGCCGTCCTTCTTTGCGCAACGAAAACCCCGAGCAGGACTAACGTGCCGCCCAGCGCTGTCATGATGCCGAAGTGCTCGTGCAGAAGGGGGACGGCTACGGTAGTCGTAGCAATCGGCTCGAGGTAGAGGAAGATGCCTGAGCGCGCGGCGCCGAGTTTGGCAACACCCTCCTGCCAAAACCAATGGGCCAATGCTGTCGCCAGAACGGACAGAATCAGCAGTGCAATCACGGCGTCAGCTGGCAGGTGCAGGAAGCTATTCCAATCAGACTTGAGCAGCATGTAGCCGAGCATCAGGATACACGTCGGCAGTAGCACGCCAAAGGTCACAAGCAGCGGCGAACGCGAGCGGGCGAGATCCCTGGTTGCCACCGTGTAGATCGCCCAGGTATGCGCTGACGCGAGCACCAGCCAGTCGCCGACACTGGCGAGCCAGTCGAGTGAGCCGAGCCGGCCGTTTGAAACCAGAAGCAGAATACCGGTTGTTGCCACGACGATTCCGATGATCTGTAGAGAGCTGATCTTCTCGCGCAGAATGAAGTAAGAAAGAACGACGGTGACCAGCGGTGTCACCGAGATGATCCAGCCGGTGTTGGTGGCGGACGTGTACTTGATGCCGGTGATCTGGATCAGAAAGTGGGCGGTGATGATCAACGAGCCGATGGCCATCCGCTTGATGGTGATGGCATCGAGATCCCATTTTACTTGCTTGATTTGCAAGATTGCCGCCAGAATCGGCAGGGCGATCAGCATGCGCAGTCCGAGCAGATCGGCGGGCGATAAGTAGCTCAGGCAGATTTTGGTCGCCACAAACGACCAGCCCCAGATGACGACGGCGAAAAGGAGTTGCAGGACAGGGAGCATGCTCAAGATGTTCTATTTACAGCCAGTGCCGACGGCGGAAGAACCAGACGAGTCCCAACGCGATGCCCACACTGAGGACCCAGAAGGCGACATAGCCGAAGGGCCAGAGCAGTTCCGGCATATTCGTCGGGCCGGCAGAAGTGTCAAAATTCATGCCATAAACTCCGGCCAGGAAGGTCAGGGGAATGAAGATCGTCGAGATGACGGTCAGGAGCTTCATGACTTCGTTGGTCTTATTGTTGATGCTGGAGAGGTAGAGGTCTAGAAGGCTGGCAGCCGTTTCGCGATGCGATTCCACCGTGTCCATTACCTGGACGACATGCTCGTACAGGTCTCTGAAGAACGGACGGTTGGCGGGCTGGATCAGATCGCAGTCGGTGCGTTCCATAGCGCTGAGTGCCTCGCGCAATGGCCAGACGGCGCGGCGAATCTCGATCAGCATCCGTTTCAACTCATAGATGATCGACATGCTCTCAGGTTTTGGATTGCGGATCAGGCGGGATTCGACAGCCTCCACACGCTCGCCGAGCTTCTCGAGCACGACGAAGTAATGGTCAACCACGGCATCGATCAGCGCGTGCGCAAGATAGTCGGTGGCCAGGAAGCGCACCCGCGGCACTGTTTTGCGGATGCGGTCACGAATCGGGTCGAAGACATCGCCGAGGACTTCCTGGAAAGAGATGACGTAATTCTTGCCGATGAGAAGGCTCACCTGTTCCGAGACAACTTCGCCGCGCCTGGGTTCGACGTACAGCATGCGCAGCATCAGCGCGGCATAGTCGCCGAAGTCCTCGAATTTGGGCCGCTTGGTCGTATTGACAATATCCTCAAGCAGGAGCGGGTGGATGCCGAAGCGCTGCCCGATTTTCTCAACGGTGTCAAGGTTGTGCACGCCTTCGATGTTGATCCAGACGATCGTGCCCGGGTCTTGCGGCGCCTGCCACTGCTCGAAAGCGTCGACGCGATACTCACGGAGATTCTGGCTGTCAAATTCCATGACATCGATCGTCACAGGTGTGTGGCGATCAACGCCGACATAGACCAGCGCGCCGGGGGTCAATCCCAGTTTGCGAGAGAGTCTTTTGCTGGAATCAGTTTTCATGTTTCAACCGTACGGTTGGAGGCAAGAAACAGACTTGATGACTCTCAAGGAAGAAAAAACCGCAACATTGACCGAATGTCGTCGTAACTAATCGATAATCAAAGTCCTCACTGATGAAGCAGCGACGAATTCGGCAAGGGAAGTGGCGCCGGACGGGTCGGGGTGTCGAAGTCGTGACGGTAACGGAGATTAAGCAAGGACACATGCATGAAGCGAATTGTCAAGGTTGCCTTGACCTGGCTCATACTGGCTGTAGCTGTTGGCGTGCCATTCGCGGGCTCTTCGGCGGCCCAGGATGCTAACACAAAGCCACGCAAGGTGATACGGGCGGTCAAAGCCAACCCACATTCGCCCAGGATTGACGGCAAGCTCGACGACGCAATCTGGGAAACCGCGGAATTTCACTCAGACTTTCTGCAACGACTTCCTGAGGAGGGTGCCGAGCCTCCGGAGAAGACCGAAGTTGCTGTGGCGTACGACAGCCGGGCGCTCTACATCGGCGCGCGTCTGCATTGCGCCGATACCAAGAATCTCCGCCGTCAATTGGAGAGGCATGACAACCAGGGACCCGCCGAGCAGTTGATTGTGTCAATCGATTCCTATCTGGATCGGAGAACCGGGTATGGCTTCGGGGTAAACACCGCAGGGGTGCGGTTCGACCGTTACTACGCGGACGATCAGGAAGGAAATGCGGACTACTCGTTCAATCCGGTCTGGCAAGCCCAGACGTCGATCGACGATTCGGCGTGGGTGGTCGAGATGGAGATTCCCTTCTCGCAGCTGCGCTTTACTGACAAGTCGGAACATACCTTCGGAATCAACTTCAACCGCTACATTCCGAGTCGCAATGAGGACACTTACTGGGTTTACACTCCGCGCGACGAGACCGGATTTATCTCGCGCTTCGGTGACCTCGTCGGAATCACCGGGATTCGCCCGTCGCGGCGGATTGAACTGCTGCCTTATTTTGCCGGCGATGCCCGACACACCGATGGCGATTTTTCGAACAATCCGTTCCATGACGGCAACGAAATCGAGCCCCGCATCGGCGGCGATCTCAAGATGGGACTGGGTCCGAATCTCACGCTCGACGCCACGATTAATCCTGACTTTGGCCAGGTCGAAGCTGACCCGGCGGAAATCAATCTCAGTGCGTTTGAGACAGTGTTCTCAGAGAAGCGACCGTTCTTCACGGAAGGCAGTAATCTGCTGGCGGGGAATGGCCCGTCCTATTTCTATTCGCGCCGTATCGGCGGCCCGCCGCATGACCAGGGGACCGGCGATATTGTCGATCTACCGAGCAACTCGACGATTTTGGGAGCAGCCAAGGTTACCGGGAAGCTCGAATCAGGGACTTCTATCGGGTTCCTCACGGCGCTGACTCAGCACGAGCATGCCCGCAATTACCTGATTGAAGCAGATTCAACATACGAAACACAAATCGAGCCAACCACAGGATACAGCGTTGCCCGCGTCGAGCAGCAGTTTGGCAAGAATCGTTCGACGGTAGGGTTCATGCTGACCGGGCTGGCGCGTGATCTGGATGGTCAGCCCCGGCTGGAGGACAGGCTGCGCCGTAACGCCTACAGCGGCGGCGGCGACTGGCGTTTGCGGTTCCATAACGGTATCTATGAGCTGGCCGGTTATGTCGGATTCAGCCACATCAAGGGTACGGCAAAGGCAATTGATCGAGCGCAACGCTCCAGCGCGCGCTACCTCCAGCGTCCGGACAATGACTACGCCGAATACGATACCAACCGCACCTCGATGACCGGCTATACCGCGCAGATGAATCTGAATAAGCGCGGTGGAAGACACTGGCTCTTCAATGTCGGCGGTGGCGTTGAGTCGCCGCTGTTCGAAGTCAATGACGCCGGGATCCTGGGAAGGGCCGATGATCTCGACCTTTACGGTTACGTAGCGTATCGCGACAACAAGCCCGGATCGTTCTTCAGAAGTTACTATTCTGAAATCTACGGTAACGGCAACTGGAATTACGGCGGCGACCGGCAGTTCAGCGAGGTCGGTTCCTACAGCGAGGTTACATGGCTGAACTACTGGTACAATTGGCTCTCGCTGCGCCGGCAGATACCGGGACAAGACGACTCGAAGACGCGCGGCGGTCCCTCGATGGCGAATGAACCGGGCTATTCGTTTGGATTCGGGGTTTCGAGTCCCTATGCCAACACCACGCGATTGAGCGGCAGCGCCAACTATGGCATTGATGAACTCGAGGGCTGGCTCTGGACTTTTGGGGTCACGGTTTCAACCCGGGTAGGAAATCGAATGGAGTTTTCGCTGAGTCCGCGTTTCACACGGGAAGACCAACCGCGGCAGTATGTCACAGCAATCTCCGATGCCGGGGGCGGTGAAAATACCTACGGCACGCGATACGTTTTCTCGCGCATTGCGCGCAACACGCTTTCGACCACGATCCGCGCCAATTACTATTTTCGTCCCGAGCTGAGTCTCGAGGTTTACGCAGAGCCGTTTGCAGCGAACGGCAAGTATCATCAGCACGGCGAACTGGCGGCCGCTCGCAGCAACGACTTGCGTTTCTTCGGACGCACAGAAGGAACGACAATCGAGTTGGTTCGCGATGAGTCCGGCAACCCGACGCACTACGCCGTTAGCGACGGCGATAACAGCTTTACGCTGCCTCACCTGGATTTTGGATTTCGCTCTTTCCGCAGCAATATGGTTTTGCGCTGGGAATTCCAGCCCGGAAGCACGCTCTACCTGGTGTGGCAGCGCGACCTCGGCGAGGAGAAGGGCATCGGCAAGAACGTCGGCCCGGGATCGCTTTTCGACTCCTTTGGCGCCGACGGAACCGACTTTGTCGCGCTAAAAATCAGCTACTGGCTGCCCGTATCATAGACGGCCGTCTCGCCTGTACGAGGTCAACGCACATCGTAACGCAGGAAGGCGACGAAGGCAGCGCCAAATGCTGCCAGTGTAAACAGCGCCAGCAATCCGAGATCAACCAACGTCGCGCCAAGACCATCAGCAAAGCTGTACGCGGGCGCCGAGAACTTCGGCAATTGACTGACATCGAGAGCGCCTTGATCTCTTGGTGACCCGATCTTGACCCCGGACTCGGTATCGATACTGATTGTAAACGCGCCTGACGGGCCGCCCTCGCTCTGTTTTTGCTCGACAAACTGCACAAACTGGTCGCGATAGGCGCTCATGGCTGATTCGTAGCGTGTCTTCAAGGAAACGCCGGTGCCGACCAGATCCATCGCCGCCAGTTGGAACGCCGAAGCCGGTGAGACGCGCGAGAGGGAAAACGCCAGTCGTTCCTGTGCCCGTTTGCGGTTCTGGAGATCAGCGTTCAGTTTGGCCTTGAAATCGTCGATTTCCTTCTGTACTTCGCGGCGGGCGGCATCGTCTTCTTCCATGTATTTCCACAGTTGCTCGTCATCGACTGGCTCGGCGCCGCCGTCGGAATCGTGGCGCACAATGTTGCGTTCTCGCCAGCGCTCCTCCTGGGCGTCGTAGAATTGATTCCAGCGGTCTTTTTCGAATCCCTGGGCTTGTCCCTCGATTTCCGCTACGCTTGGAACCGTCGCCAATTGGCCGGCGACGATTACGCCCGCTCTGGGAACGATCAGCACAAAGATAATCCACGATACGAGCGACAATAGGAACGAAGTGGAGGAGCGTCGCGTCAGCGCGGACATTAGCACGCCGTAGGTCACGAAAAAAGTGAAATACAGAATCGCGGCGGCGAGCAGCACCAGTAGTTTGGCCCAGTGCACGCCGGAGAGGGGGATGCCATAGATCATGAGCATCAAAAGACAGAGGAGAAGCGGAATACAAATCGGCACGACCAGACCAAGCCAACCGCCGATGCATTTTGCCAGGATGTAACGAGCGCGCGGCACAGAGTTGGCGAAAACAAGTTTGAGTGTGCCGTCTTCCCGTTCGCCGTTGATGGCGTCATAGGTAAACAGAATCGCCAGGAGTGAGAGTACGACCTGGACAATGAAGGCGAAATCGATGAATCGGAAGACCGCAAAAATGGGATCGTCGGAGTAAGCGCTGTTGCGCAGCTTAACGAGATCGCGGGTATTGATACTCGAAAAGCGCCCGATGTCGTAGCCCAATCCAGAGACGAAAATCTGCATCGGATCGGGTTCGCGATAAGCGCGATAGGGGATGGCGTGCCAGCCGCGTGCTTCCCGCGCGCCCTGTTCGACCAACTGCTGCGCCGTTTCATGCTGCCGGACTGCGCCCCGGTACTCCTGAATACCGATGTAGATGCTGAGGAGCATCAGAAGCGAACAGATCAGGAAGGTGGCCGTAAATTTCGGACTCAGGATCACGGCTTTAAGTTCTTTGATGATTAAGGTTTTCAACATTGTCGTTCTCCGTTCCCGTGATTACCTGACATCGTAGCGTTGGAAGGCGGCGAAGGCGCCGCCACAAAAGACCAGGCCGAACAGCACCAGCAAACCGATATCGGTGGTGGCGGCAGCAAGCGATTCTGTCAGAGTCGGCTGACGATAGACAAATTCAGGGATTTCCTGTGGGTTTATCGGTTCCGGTTCTTCAGCGTCGTCGACCACCGAGCGGAAGACAAACATACGCCCGCCGGGAACAACACCTGTCTTGCTGCGAATGAAGCCGGCATAGGTGTCTTGATAACTGGTGGCCTCGTCCTTGTAGTGTTGCTTGAGGTCGATCGACGTACCGGCGAGGTTCGTGATGCCCAGCGACAGCGAAGCTGCCGGCGAGACGCGCGCGAGGCTGAGGGCAACACGCTGCTGCTCACTCTGGCGGTTGAAGCGTTGCTCATTGAGTCGGCCGGAAAACTCCGCCAACTTCTTCTCGCGTTCATCTGCTGCTTGTTCCATGAAACGATTCAGCTCGGCCATTGTAGCCTCGGGGTCGCCTTTTTCTGACGGCCGGAAGTTTTGCCAGTTCGCCCGTTCTTCCTCCCACTGCTGCGCCTGAAAGCGCATCTTCTGGGCACCGATTTCGTCGACAGTTGGCACGTCGACGGCTCGTCCGGCGATTACCACCGAGGCTCGGGGGATGATCAATACGCAGAAGATCCAAACGGCCAGAAGTACCAGGAAGGAGCTTGCCGAACGCTCGGTCAGGGCCGAGACCATAATGGAGAGGGTCAAGAAGACCAGGAAATAGACCAATCCCACTGCAATGACGAGGCCGAGCCTCAGCCAATCGGACGAAGCCATTGGCACGCCTATCACGGGTAGCAGCAGGCATCCGATGGCAATCGCCAGCAAGAGGGGTAGCGTGAGCGAACCTGACGTTCCGATCAACTTCCCGAGGATATACTGGTAACGCGGGACAGCATTTGAGAAGGAGAGCTTTAGCGTACCACGCTCGCGTTCACCGCTGATGGCATCGTAGCCGAGCAAAATCGCAAAGAGCGAAAGCACGATCTGGAAAAGAAATTCCAGGTCGAGAAAGCGAAAGATGGCAAAGATGGGATCTTCGTTGAACTTGCTGTCGGTGGCAGCCAGTTCGCCCCGTCCCCAGACCTCGGTAGTTCGGCCGATGTCGTTGGATACCCCGGTGACAAGACAGGCGAGCGGCTGCGGCGGCAGGAAGATCCGGTGCGACTGGACGTTAAACCAGTCGGTCAAACCTTCGTATTGACGGAGATTCTCGGCTTTGGCGGCTTCGTATTGAGACTGGTTGGCGCGGAATGTCTGCGCTCCCACGTAAAACGAGAGCAGGATCAAGGCGGCACAGGCGCCGAAAATCACGGCAAACTTCGTCGAACCGATGATGTCGCGGATTTCTTTCTGAATGATCGTGGTTAGCATCAGCGCCTCCGTTTACGCCACCGCTTCTTCGATACGTCCGGCCATATACTGCATGTAGAGGGATTCCAGATCACGGCCGACAAGCTCCGCCGCCGGTTTCTGCATGATGATCTTTCCGACATTCATAATTGCGACAGTGTCGGCCACCTCTTTGGCGCGAAAGATATCGTGCGTTGACATCAGGATGGCTTTGCCTTCTGCCTTGAGCGACTCGAGGAGGCGGAGAAAATCGTGCCCTGCCTTGGGATCGAGGCCGGAGGTCGGTTCGTCGAGCAGAATCGCCGGGGCATTTTTGAGAATAGCGATAGCGATGCCGCATTTTTGGCGCATCCCCTTGGAAAACCCTCGCAAACGCTTGTTATGTGCCTCGGCCGCGAGACCCACGCGCAACAGCACATCGCGATAGTCGTCACGGGAGTAGCCGGTCTGCCCGGCCAAGCGCGCGAAGAAATCGAGATTCTGCAGGGCAGTGAAGTTCGGATAGAGCATAACATTTTCGGAGACGAATGCTACGTGCGCCTTGGCGCGCAGAGGCTCAACGTGAGTGACGATGCCGTTAATCCGAGCCTCGCCCGAAGTCGGGGCAATAAAGTTCAGGAAGATATTGATCGTCGTCGTCTTGCCTGCACCGTTTCCCCCAAGCATGGCAAAAATCTCGCCGCCCTTCACGGCAAAGCTGACGTCGTCGAGGGCCAGGACGCCGTCTTCATAGCGCTTGGTCAGATTGACGGCTTCCAGCAGAGCTGGTGCGCCGATCTTGGTAGTTTGGGTTACCATTAATGTCTCCTGTATGCTCAGATATCTATCTTCGTGAGAGTTTGATGCCGAAGACGACGATGCCGCCAACCAGGCCAATGATCAGCAGCAGCAACAGCACGGTGCCGATGATGTTTGAGTCCGGCAGGATCTCGATGGTCACTGTCTTGTCTTCGGCCGTAACCGGCTGGCCGTTCGACTGGCCGGACGAGCGTAAGCGCACCTCGTACTTGCCCGGCGCTATATCCGGCGCGGGTGTGAGTGCCAACGTTATTCTTTGTTCCTCAGAAATCTCCAGACGCGGCAGCACTGCCGGAGTCAGCTCTTTGGTCCAGTTCAGAGGCAAGTCGACTTTGACCTCAATATTGTCGAGGCGATGACTGCCTTCGTTGACCAGGTCAAGGCTCATCATGACCTGACCGTCGGCCTTAATTGCGTGATACAATTGCGGCGCCCGCACCAGGAGTTCACCCTTGCCGCGGGGCAGCAGTTCGAGGCGAACGAAACCCACGTCCAGGGCGGTGATTTCCTCCGACGACCAGCGGCGTTGGTCGACTCTGCCCAGCGTCTCGGATTTGTCGCGCGGGATCACGAGGACATAGAAGGAGATCGGGTTGTCGATCGTCACGGCGTCCGACGGACGATCGGGCAGGCCGATTTCCAGCGCTGCGCGTTTGGTATGGGTGCTTTCCGTGAATTTCAGCTGGCTAAGCCGCGCCTGCCCGCCAACCTCTTTGAAGTAGCGCGAGATCTGTTCGGGAAGATTGACGACTTCGAGGCTGAAAGTATTGCCCGAACCGGAATAGAGCTCCAGCGTCAGATCGAAAGATGCCGAGGTGCCGAGTTCGACTTCCTGCGAAAACTGCTCCGATTGAACGGCGACCTTGTTGACGGAGGCGTCTTTCTGGAGGAAGATCTTCATGTTCCGCTGCGTGCCGCCGCCATAGATCATGTAGACGGTGACGGCATCGAGATCCTGCAGTAGGGCAAAGTCAACGGAGACCGGATCGCCAAAGCGAAGTTGGGCAATCTTTGCCTCGTAGGGCTGGCTGATCGTTGCGCCGTTTTCATCGAGCAGCGACACATAGACGTTATTAATGATGTCGGGTTGCAGTGAGCGAAAGAGCTCGTCGTCGAGATTCACCAACTTGTAGAATTCCTGGCTTCCCCCGGACGTATTCGCCAGGGTCAGGCGGACGCGACGGCTGCCGTCTTTGGCATGGTACTTCACGGCACTTTGCACGGTTACGTATTGTTCTTCGAACAGCACCGCCAGCAACGACTGCTGGTAGTTGACTTCGGCATCGGCAAAGATGTTGCGCGCCCGCTCCAACTCCGATTTCGTGATCAGACCGCGATCGAAGAGCTCCTCCTGCCGCGAGAACTCCGAGCGTGCCATCTCGAACGCTTCCTTGGCGCGCTTCAGACCCAGGAGCCGGTACTTGTCGTCGCGCTGGTTGAACGGGACGTTTGATTGAGCGACGGCCACACTCGCCAGTATCGCACAGAGCACGCACGCCGTCAGCCAGGCAGGAATTCTAAGCATTGTCTACTGCGTGACTTTCTTCTGAATGAAGGTAGGCTGCGCGCCAGCTGCCGGCTTCTTGACCTCGACTTTTACAGGCTTGCCATCGCGATGGAAGACGAGCCCAACGATTTCGCCGACGGCCAACTTCTGGTAGTGCAGCTCAAAGTCGCCGACGGCGGCGATCTTGGTGCCATTCAGTTCAAGAATCTGATCACCTTCCTGCATGATGACCTTGTCAAAGACTTCCTTGGAATTCGGCAGGACATGGGCTACGAGGACCTTCCCGGCATCTTCCTTGATGATCAATCCCAACTCGGTGATCGGAATGATCTTCCCTTCAGCGCCATCGAGCCGCACGACTTCGAAACTGTCGGAGGTCACCGGGCCATCTTTGCCTTCCACCGTCATTGTCATGGCCCGCTTGGGAAGCTTGGCGGGGTCGATCTTGGCAAAACTGACGATCATCATCTGCCGGTCACGCTTAATCCCCAGTTTGACATCGGCACCGATGGCGAGCGCCTCATAACCGTCCTTGAGGTCCTTGAGTGCCGCCACCTTCTTGCCGTTGAGCATGAGAATTATGTCGTCTTTTCTAAGGTCGACGCTCTTGTAGCCCTCGGGACGGCCGGATTGCGGCGCAACCATGTCAATGCGGAGTTCGTCCTTTTCCGGCAGAATCACAGCGCCCATTTCCTGAAGGATGAACACATCCCCCGTGGTGATCATGCGCATGACCGGTTTCTTGTTTTCGGCGCCCAGTATCTGGTCGCAGGTCGCACCGATGAGCAGGCTCACCGCAAACGCGATTGTCATCTCCAAAATCAGCTTTTTCATGTTTAGTAACACTCCTGTTCAGATAGGATCCGTTGCTTGTCTTCGTACGGCAAGGATAGCAGCCGAGTTGCCCGCAGCGTAGTTAATCAGTGTTACTGAGTGTTAAGAACTGTTAAGAGCGCTGGTGAATGGCTGAAAGCTGCGTATATTCGAAACGATGTCACTCCCGCAACGCCGCGTCATATTGGTCATCATCCTGATGGCTGCTTCACTGGTGGGCCTGGTGTCGGTGCAAGTGTATCTGCTGGGATTAGCGATGGATCAGAAAGATCAGGCGTTCCGGCAGAGTGTCTTTGCCGCGCTCAGCGCCGTGTCGCAGAGGTTGGAAACCGGGGAAACCGCTGAGCTGGCGTTCGGGACTGCCTTGCCCGGCGCCACGGGTGGACAGTTTCAGGTATTTCTTTCGCAGAATGTGGGAAGCGATGCTGAGAGTCTTACCGTACACGGTATCATGGTCGAGCACGAAGATGATCGCGGCGCCTTTGCGGAAGAAGCTGCTGCTATGCCGTTTAGTCTTTCCGACGGGTATCTGCGCTACAAAGTGAATGCACCGCAGCACGTCACGATCCGTGTTTACGACCGACAGGCAGGCACCGATCGCGTGGTTGTTGATACCTTCCGCGCGCCGGGGGACTACGAAGTCGACTTGACGAAAGAGCAACTGGACCAACGGCAATTGATGTGGGTCTATCGCTCGGACTCATCGTCCATAGTGCTCGAATCGGGCAACGGCTTTAGCTTTCGATCGCTATCGCCGTTGGTGAGCCAGAGTCGAAAGGGCGACTTTGTCAAGAAGGTCGTGAGCAACTTGATGATTACTGAACTGGAGCCGATCGAAGAGCGTATCGACGCCGACCGGCTCGATTCTTTGTTGCGGCAGTCGCTGACCGAAGTCGGGATTGACCTGGCACATCAGTTTGGGATTGTGTCGGGTTCGAGTGATTCGCTGCGAGTGGCCCGTCCCGCCAACTATGAGAAAGCGCTGCAGACTTCGGAGTTTCGTTCGCGCCTGTTTCCGCACGATCTACTGGCGGCGCGCAGCGATTTAGTCGTGCATTTCCCCGGGCGCAGTCTGTATTTGTGGAAACAGATGGCGTCGTTACTTTCGCTCAGTATTCTCTTCACCTTGATCGTTGTAGCTGTATTCGGTTATACGGTCCGCATTATCGTAGCCCAGAAGCGCTTTTCGCAACGCATCGTCGAGTTCATCAACAATATGACACACGAGTTCAAGACGCCGATCTCGACTGTAGCGTTGGCGACGGAGGCGATCATGCGGCCGGAAGCCGCTTCCGACCGGGACAAGCTGTCACGCTACGGCAAGATGATCATGCATGAAAACCAGCGGATGCGAACGCAGGTTGAGAAGATTCTGCAGATGGCGGTCCTGGAGGAAGGGGACTATGAACTGAAGCTTGAGCCTGTAGCCATGCACGAACTCATTGCCAAGGCTGCCGAGACGGCCAATCTCCAGGTGGCGAGTCGTCAGGGGACGCTTGAGATTGACTTGCGGGCCGAGTCGGACGGCGTCGAGGGCGATCCCGTTCATCTCCTGAACGTCGTTAACAACCTGCTCGACAACGCCGTCAAGTACTCCTCGGAGGCGCCCGAGATACGAGTCGAGACTCTGAACGCCGACAACCGTCTGCGGCTGCGCGTGATCGACAAGGGCATCGGCATCAGCGCGCACGATCTCAAGCAGGTGTTTGAGAAATACTATCGCGTACCGACCGGCAACGTTCACAATGTCAAAGGTTTTGGCTTGGGCTTGAGTTACGTGCGGCTGATCGTCGAGGCACACCGCGGCGCGATTGCGATCGAAAGTGAGTTGGGGCAGGGCACGTGCGTGACTGTGAGTCTTCCATTAGCACAGCCGCGCGGTGGAGACTTCGATGAAGCGTAAGGTTCTGCTGCTGGAGGATGACGCCAACCTTGGTTTGATACTCCAGGAGCACCTCCAGCTCAACGGTTTTGAAGTCACTCTTTGCAAGAATGGGGAGGAAGGTTTGGCGGCATTTGGCGTGGGGAAGTTCGATCTTTGTCTTGTCGACGTCATGATGCCGAAGCTCGACGGCTTCTCGTTTGCGCGCACGGTCCGATCGCAGGATGGCAATATTCCCTTGATCTTCCTGACTGCCAAGTCGCTCAAGGAGGACAAGATCGAGGGCTTCAGAATCGGGTGTGACGATTATCTTACCAAGCCGTTCAGCATGGAGGAACTGATGCTGCGCATCTCTGCCGTCCTGCGTCGTCTGCGTCCTGTGAACGATTCGGCTGAGCCGGCTGAATTCGAGATCGGTAGTTTCCACTTCGATTACACCCGCCAGACCCTGTCCTCGAAGGAAGTGCAGCATCGGCTGACTCCCAAAGAGGCTGATTTGTTGCGCCTGCTCTGTATTCACAAGAATCAAACGCTGGAACGCGAAGTTGCGCTACGGGAGATTTGGGGCGACGAGAGCTATTTCTCCGGCAGGTCGATGGATGTCTTTGTTTCAAAGCTTCGCAAGTATCTCCGCGATGATCCCCGCGTAGAAATCATGGGAATTCATGGGAAGGGCTTTCGACTGATTGTCAGTTGAACGCCGCCCTGAAAATCCGACCGGCGACGATCGCTCGTCGCCGGATTTGACTGCATCCCACCTGACTCCCCGCCTCGGCAAAATGGGCGCCCCGCCTTTTTGCCATCTTAGACTTGTGGGCGCGAAGGGCCGTCCCGAGAGACTCCTGCCACCCGCTCTCTTGTTGAATAGCCCCGGTTTCCTGGATTTGTGGATATTTAGGGGACGGAAATGGGCTTTTTTGATTCGAGGGAGGTCAATTGGCCTTCGGTTACAAAGTCCCCGTTCTGGAAATACAGCACCTGCCCCCTGATGGAATCGGCCCACGCGTCGCGGGAGAGATCCGGGAGCAAGCCTTCCTGGACCAATCGTCGAAATCGTTTGGCATAGCTGTCACTCAACAATACCCGTGACACGCGGAAGTCGCAGCCGAGTCGGTAGTCAAGTTGCAGAAAGTCAGTGCCGGTGCCTTCGTTGATGGCGTAGTTGAATTCGCACCTGTCCTGCATTGAAAATGTAATCCCCGATTGGTAATCGGAAGCCCCGAAGTATTCGAGTAAACGCGACGGCTTGAAGAACACCCACTGCTTGGCCCTGGCCCGGGGAATCGCGCGCCGCTCGAAGTCGGGGCTCCAATACGGGGGTGAGACTCCGGCCACTTCGGCCGGATCGACGACAAAGGTTGCAACGCATTTCAGACGATTGCAGAAGCCAGTGAAGACGAAATCCTCAGCGCCGTCGGCGTCAAGATCCTCGCTGTGGACGAGTGACATGGTTCCCGTGTAAATCAGCCAGCCGATCACTTCGCCCTCTGAGGTCCAGAACTTGATATAGGCGCGGGCGGGGTAGATATCGTTGAGGATCGTAATCAGCACTGCCTGTCCCTTGTAGCGCTTCAGGTAGGGCGCACAGCGCGGCTCACTAAAATTGATGCCGCCGGCTACGGTGTCAGAGGGATACGTAGAAGGTATCCAACACTCACGTTCGAAGAGAATCGCGCCATCCTGATCGAAGACAAACATCTTCCCGGTCAAAGAACCGGCGACGTCGGTGCGCGGTGTGAAGATCAATTCATTGGCTTTGTCGTTGTCGAGATTGCCAAACAAGGAATGCCCGGGAGCCGGGTTGATCGGCAAACCAAAATCGTGCGTCCACACCTCCTGGCCGGCATTGTTTAGCGCAGAAATGCGGGTGTCGGCGATCTGCAAGTCCACCGGGTTGCGATCAAAAAAGATCCAGGCCTTTGGCTGAATCAGACAAAGCAGAAGATAAGAAAGCAGCAGAAGCACGGCAATCTGTATGGAAGTCATCCGCGCGTATCTGCCGGCGCGCCGAACCACGAATTCACCCATGCAGACGCGTTCGGAGCGCACAACGTTATGGTCGGACAGAACATCGGCAACCGATTCGGCACCGATGACGATCAAGCGGCGACGCGGATAGTCCCGGCGCAATGCCTCGAGCTGCTCGCGTGCGCCGGCGAGATTGGCTACCGGAACGACGACATACCTGGTGGGCGAGAAGAAGGCGCGTTCAACCTTTTTGCCAATAGTCTTTGGATTCGCCGGCAGCAGATTGCCCGCGCTATCGATGACGCCGGTGACGGCAACTTCGGCAGCGATCCTCTGCTCATTGCGCAGGGCAGCTGCTTGCAGAGTCGCTGTGTAAGTTGCCAGGGCGGCGGCTAATCCGATTGAGTCGCCCGTGAAGGTTTCGCCGCTATCAACGATGTCAAAGTGAGCCAACAAGCGTCGGCCTTCCAGAAAGCGCTTTCCCTGTTGACGTAATAATTGACGAACCGCGGCAAGCGAGTCATAAATGGCCCCAACGAGCGGGTCGTCCGGGCCGACTACGTGCATTTGGAAGGTGACTTCATCCTGCAACCGCTTCTGATCGGCGATCTCGGCGCGAACCTGGAGAACTCGCAGTCTCCCTCGCGAGCTGTCTTGCTTGACTCCGTCATCCACGAAGAGGCAGTTGACGCTATCCGTTGATGAAGCGCTCCGCTCGAGTTCCCATTCGGCCAGGAGATCCGCGAGAACGGCTCGAAGTTTGGGGCATTGGTGTGAGACTTGCTCCGTCAGTTGTCGCAGGGAGTCAATCTCGGAGAGACCGTCGAATTCTGACGAGTCGAGGACCAGGTCCGTTTCACTTGCCACAATTCGGCGAGCCGCCTCCAGTCCGTGCTCGATATCGCCGACGTAGAATCGCAGGCGCATTAGTTGATTGACTGCGAAGTGGTGAAGACGTGAGAGACTCGGCGAAGGAAATCGCTGGTGACACTGATCAAGAGCATCAACGACATACGCCAATTCCATGAGAGTGAAATCGACGGCGGGCTTGTCAAGCGAAGTGCGGTCCAGCTCTGCAAGCAAATCTTGCACGTAACTGTCGTACTTCGTATCGTCGGCATGGTCGCGTAACGACAGCCAGAACTCTGCGAGCATGATCAAGCGCTCATCGGGCGGAAGACTCAATGCGAGCCGGCTCTGGACTTGCTCCCAGAGTTTGGCAACCTGTAGCGGTGTAGTCGTCATCTCAGATAAAAATGCGTAAGTCGATACGTCGCGTCTGGTCGCTTAGCCTGAAGGGTGTGACTTGCCGCGCCGCAACCTGTCGCGACTCAGTGTGGCCGTCCTGAACCAGCAGGATCTTGACCGGCGAGAAGTCTTCTTCTCCGTCGAGTTCCAGTATCTCCACAGTGACCTGCTTCTCGCTTGGCAAACCGATGAAGCGAACGAGCAATTTGTCATGGTGGGACGTCTCCAGTATTGTCTCAGCACTGTAGTCGGCAGCCTGGGCGGTGTGAACGAGTGGTGAGAGTTGAAAGATGGCGTCCGGCATGCGAATCTCCCAATCCCAGGATTGCACGCCGACGGTTTCCGCCGACCCGATTTCCGCCCTGCCCTCGCGATCAGTGATAAACTCGCGCCCTTGCGACGGTACGCGAACCATCACGTACTGATAGTATTCCGGTGAATCGGCAATCAACTGTAGGTAGTCCTTCCCAACCGCAGTGTCACGCACTACCCGCATCACAACTTCAGGATCTTCCGAGAACATGGTCGCCAGACCGTGTTGATCGGCATTTGGCGGCCTAGGCGAATCCGCTGCGAGCAATCCCGGACGCTGCGAGGATTGCCGGAGAAGCGGCTTAAGAGGGAGGACCGTCTTGCACAGCGACTCAAGCCAGAGTCTCTGTTTGCACTCTTCGCTGACTGGGACGTCGAGCGTCAAGCCGAGTTCATTCGCCGACTCCTGTTGAGCCTCGATCTGTTCACGAAGCTCACGGCAAAATTCGCAATCGTCAAGGTGCCGAATTGCCTTAACGTCATCAAGTGTGCCGCGGCAATGTGCTTCCAGTTGCGATTTTGTCAGGTGCTCCATTATCGAGTCCGTCTCCTACCTAACTACCATAGTGCCGAATCGCGCGAATTGTGGAGTTTTTCCGGATACGATCGATGAAATCCCCAGCCGTGCGACGAAGGATATTCTCGAACAGCGTCTTGTGCTTCCTGACATACTCCGCATGAGTGTTGGCTGGCATCACAAGTCGAAAATAACTTCCCAGCGATCCGGGATGCATGGTGCCGCCAAAGACCATGTCACGAAGGAAGTGTTCGGCTGCCTGAGCATAAAGATCCGCCGTCGTTTCCGGCAACCTGCCGCGGGCTACCATTCGCGCGAGTTCAGAGCACTTCAGCCATTGCAGGCTCGCTGCCATTTCGATCTCAAATCGCTCATGGAGAAGCACTTGAACTTGTCTTTCCGCCGAAGACGGGATCGGTGCCTCTTCGACGATGTACTTTGCGTAGACCCGAACCAAAGCGGCCAATAACTCGGACTCCTGCACGCACGGCAAGTAAATCTCCTGTCGTGTGATCCTCTCTACAGCCGTACGGCACCACGACTCAACGCTATGGGAATCGAGAAAAGACTGCTCGACAACAGCCGCCAATTCGTTCGGCGGGATCGGCTGGCCACCGGCAAGTGTGGCGACATCCAGGGCTGTCCGGCTCAGGAAGCGGATTCCTCCCGACCATTCAAGACAGTGGAGTTCCTGATTTTCGAGCGACTCATAAACGCGACGCTTGAAGCGCGCTAACTGGGGATCATCCTCGGCATGGAGTCTGCCAATCTCTTTGAGAGTGAAGCCGCGCAGCAGCCAGAGGTAGGTTTCAGCGAGCTGGTCCGGGGAAACGGAATTGTCGGAATGAATGCCTTTGCTCGCGAAAAAGTCCAAAATCACGCAAAAGGGTGAACGGGAGTACGAGGCGAAGAAGGATCCCAGGATGTCGATCGCCAGGTTTTTCATGGCGTTGGGCGGGTCCGTGTTCTCAAGAGGCAGGCGATACTTCCTGCGCCTCAGGCTTCCCAGATACCACACGAGCGCCACGCAAGTATGGTCGTACAATTGTGAAAAAACGGATCGCCGTCGCGGATCGCGGAGAAAGTCAATCAGGATAGCGCCGAGGACCGATTTCGAAACGTACAAGTCGGATCTGCCTTTTTTTGAGGGCTGAGCCAGGGCTCCCGCCATCATCAGATTTCTGTCTTTGTTGACAGGTTACTATAGCTTCGGACAGCCGGCTTTGTCAAGCCCGTCAAGGGCTAAGTTCTCAGCAAGTACTGGAATTTGAAGAAGAACTGCCGGCCCGACTGCGCGATATCATTGGTGCCGTCCAAGCTCTGGTAGTTGTGAGAGGAGCCAAGGTAGAATATTGTGAAGGGGTTGATCTTATAGCTGACCAAAGGTTCGAGATTCAACGCGCGATCGAAGCTGTCATATTGGACGATTAGCCGCAAGAACCACTCACGAGTGAACTGGTAATTGACTTTCGTGCGCAGTACGTAGCCCGCGAAGATCTTCCGGCCATCGGCGTAGTTCAATTCAGAGTAGGAGTACTCAGGGCGGAGCACCAGTTTTTCGGTCAATTTCAGAGATCCGGCGCCTTCGAATTGCCAGCCGCGCCCGAGGACAGGCGGGTCGACCCGGCGGGCAATGTACTTGATCTTGCGCGCTTCCAGTTCAAGCGTTACCGGGTCGGCAAATCGAGTTTCCACGAAAAGCCGATAGTGCCGAATACCCGGGAAGAAGACGCCACTAAAGGTCTCGCGACTGAAGAGATAGTTGAGTCCAACCCCGGTCTGCGCCGGAAACAAAACGAAGATCTCGGGCGAAACCCATTCGTCTTTGCGTGCTCCAGAAAAATTCCAGATACGACCGACGGAGATGTTGGAGCTAATCTCCTTGACCGCGCGCCGGTTGGGACGGAAAAACAGCCCAGTCCAGAAGGCGCCTTCGCGCTGGTTGTTGCGGAATACAAAGCCGTTATCAGTCCGAAACGTAGGGTTGGCTCCGCGGTAGGTTAATTCAAAATTCCACAAGCGGGCCTCCCGCATGAATCCGGCGTAAACAAGATTTCCCCAGTACTTTTCGCCATCCAAGGCCACCGTGTGTTTACCGTCAGCAAAGCGGGAGTCATCGCCCATGCCGAAGAGAGCGGGGTTGTCCGGCTCGTCCGTATGCGAGGCCAGAAGCTGGCCTTCGAGCCGGTAGTTCTTAAACATGCGCAGGCTCAGATCAGCGCCAAACACCGATCCCGAGCCGCCGTCGTCCAAGCGGCGATCGGTGGCAATCGCCCCGATATGTGAATCTTCCCCAATTGACTGCCTGACGCGGGCAATATTCGATACGCTTTTGCCGGCCTCGACGATGGCCGTGTACTCCTCGAACGGAATCGTCGTCGGCGACTTCTCGTCGCGGGCCCCGATATACCCGATTGTCGTGCGCCGGGACACTCGACCGGTCAGTTTGGCTGCTACAGAAGGATCATTCATCGAGCGGGTGTAGACGACATCGGTGAAAGTGCGGAAGACGTCGGATCCTTCCTGGAAGAACGGGCGTTTCTCCGGATAGAAGAGAGCAAAGTTGTTATTAACGTCAATCTGACCGGCATCGGACTCGACCTGACTGAAGTCCGGATTAACCGTCAAGTCAACGGTCAGGTCTGAACTCAGGAGATAGCGCGCATTCAAAGCGGCTTCGGCGTCCGGGTTCCCATGATTGAGACCGTCGCGCAGGTTGGCAGGGTTCTCCGCCTGCGAAGCCTGGAAGCCGACAATAGCCGGGAGTAACTCGACGCGACTGCCCGGTCTGGCGCTCTCCATACCGACCAAGTAGCCCAACTGGCAGAGAAGACACGGATCATCGCGGTCGATGGCTGCCCAGGTTGAGCGTTCACGGCTTGAGCGGGAACGATTGCGCCAAAACGTCGCTCGCCACTCCTGGATCGGCTTAACCGGGAAGCGCAGACTGCTAAAAGGAACTGCGACTTCCACCTGCCAGCCGTCGTCCGTAATCTTGCCGCGGGAATGAAAGACCAAATCGAAGGTCAGGTCCTCATCGCCGCCCGCGAGCATTTTCAAGTCGCCTTGCAGTCCGAAAGGATTGACGAAGATTTCGTAAGCCCAGGCCGCATCACCATATGTGTCGAGGATAATTCCAATGTAGTCATCGGAGAAGATCTCGTCGCGATCACGCATCGAGGCCCGCACGGTCTGAGGATTATCGAAACAACGGAAGCCGATGAAGAAGCTTTCGGCGTCGTAGGTGACAAGCACCTCGGTAGCGACCGGCGGGCGAACATTGTCTCCCGGCGAGTGTTCGGCGAAGTTGGTTGCGACCGCGGCATTAGTCCAACCGGGGTCGGTGAAATCGCCGTCAATGATGATCGTTCCGGCAGCGCGTTTGACCTCCAGCCGTGGCTTTTGGTTCGGGACAAACTGATCCTGGGCAAGAGCCGGTGAAACGAAGAACGAAAGCACGACGCCAATCGTGAATATTGAGATCCAAGTCGACATAATAAGTTGGAGTACGCCAAAATCGGGCTGGAGTTGCGCGATTTTGCCGCTCTTGATTTGCTCGACTACCACGGGATCGATAATGAGACAAGCGGGACCGGCCTTTATGGCCAGTCCCGCGGTTCAGTCAGTCCATTAACGCCTGAAAACTACAACTTTTCGATTTTGCGACGGTTGCGCCGGACCTTCTTGGTGGCGTTGCGAGTGTCAAAGACCATCTGTGAATTGTCGGTAATCCACTGGTAGTCGTACTCGGAGTGGTCAGTGATGATGATCGTTATGTCAGCGCTCTTCAGAAGTGAGGCCGTCAGCCGTGTCGACTTGATATCCAGCCGATGATGCTCATCGAAACGGATGTGCGGCACGAAAGGATCGTTGTAGAAGACCTTGGCGCCTGACTTTTGGAGAAGATTCAGACAATCCAAGGCCGGTGACTCGCGAACGTCCGCAATGTCGCGTTTGTAGGCGACACCCAGCACGACGACGCGCGAACCGTTGAGCGATTTCTTGCGCCGGTTGAGATTGCGGGTGACGCGTTCCAGCACGTATTCCGGCATGTGCGAGTTGACATCGCCGGCCAGCTCGATAAACCGAGAGTAGTAGTTCAGGCTCTTGAGCTTCCACGACAAATAGTGCGGGTCGATCGGGATACAATGCCCGCCCAGACCGGGGCCGGGGAAGAAGGGCATAAACCCGAAGGGCTTCGTCGAGGCCGCTTCGATTATCTCCCAGACGTTGAGCTTAAGCCGATCGCACATCAGGGCTACTTCATTGACCAAGCCGATGTTCACTGACCGGAAGGTGTTCTCCAGCAACTTGACCATCTCGGCAGCCTGAGTCGAGCTAACGATCTGCACGCGATTGATCGCCGATTCATAGAAGATTTTCGCCATCTGCTGGCATTTCACGGTGTGACCGCCGACGACGCGCGGGGTGTTCTTGGTCTGGTAGATTGGATTACCCGGGTCGACACGTTCGGGACTGAACGCCAGATAGAAATCCTTGCCGACTTTCAGGCCGGTCTCTTCAAGCTGCGGCAGGATCAACTCCTCGGTTGTGCCAGGGTAGGTTGTCGATTCCAACACGATAAGCTGCCCGGGGCGGAGGTATTTCTTGACCTGAGCAACGGCGGTCAGAATATAGGAGACATCAGGGTCTTTCGTTTTTGAAAGCGGCGTCGGAACACAGATCGTGATGACGTCGCAGAAGCGCATCTGTGAGAAGTCTGCGGTAGCCCGCAGTTTCTTGGCCTTGACGGCTTTCTTGACTTCGCGCGCCGGCACGTCCCCAATATCGGAACCACCGCCGTTGATCAGCTTGATCTTGGCCTGCGAAATCTCGAAGCCGATGATCTTGTAGCCGACGTGAACATATTCGATCGCCAACGGCAGGCCGACATAACCCAAGCCGATGACACCCAGGACGGCAGACCTGTCTTTCAGTTTCTGCGCCAGTTGATTCTTCAATTTCTCCTCCAGTATTCCAACGTATCGGATAAAGTCTGCTTAATGCTGTAACTCGGCCGGAATCCGAGTTCCTTTCGAGCTTTGCTGATGCTCCCGATCAGAAGCGGCACCTCGACGGGCCGAATCAGCGATCGCTCGGTTTTGACTTTAACATCGGCGGTCGAAAGCGACGTCAGCAATTGCAGGTAATCGCCGATGCTGCGGGCGCGTCCCGTGGCGAGAATATACGCTTCGCCCGGTCGGCCGCGTTTGGCTGCCAGTCGATATCCATCGACAATATCGCGCACATCCGCCAAGTCGCGCTTGGCGCTCAGATCTCCGACCTTGATTATGCCACGTTTGCGGGTTTTCTCAATGTTCGCGATCTGGGCGCAAAAGTCGGGCACGAAGTAACCACGGTTTTGTCTCGGTCCCGTATGATTGAAGGCGCGAATCCGGACGATCGGCAAGCCGAAGGCCCGGAAATACAAATAGGCGAGAATATCCGCCGCCGCTTTTGACGCGCCATAGGGCGACACCGGCTGCAGCGCGTAATCCGGTTTGATCGGCATCTTCTGTGGTGGGAGCGGACCGTAGACATCGGCGGAAGAAACGAATACGATAGCTCTAACACCCTGCGCCTTGCGCAGGATTTCAAAGAGGCATTGAGTGCCATTCAGATTGACTTGCATTGTCTCGACCGGTTCAGTGAATGAGCGTCCCACTGCGGCTAAAGCGGCCAGATGGAAAACCCAGTCGGGCCGGAAGTCGCGGATTGCCTTGCGCAGGCGTGGCTGCTCTGCCAGCGACGACTGGTAAACCCTGACTTGTCCGCGGATGGCGGCGAGGTTGCGCTGCGACTCGCCCTTGAGGCTGGTTCCGGCAACTTCAATGCCGTGTTGGAGGAGATTCTCAGCGAGATGGGAGCCGGCAAATCCGGTGATACCGGTGATGAATGCCCTCATAGTCTCCGTCTGTTACTGAGCAGGGTGTAGTCGGCGTCGACCATCATTTCGACGAGCTGCCGAAACGAAACCTTGGGCTCCCAGCCGAGTTTCTTGCGCGCATGGCGGGAATCACCCAGGAGAATATCGACTTCGGCGGGACGAACAAAGCGCTGATCGACTTTGACATACTGCTGGTAATCCAGATCGAGTCGCCCGAAAGCGATCTCGCAGAACTCGCGCACCGTGTGATTTTCATTGGAGGAAATCACGAAGTTGTCCGGCTGGTCGAGCTGTAACATCCGCCACATGGCGTCCACGTAGTCGCCGGCAAAACCCCAGTCGCGCTTGGCGTCGAGATTTCCCAGATAGAGAGCATTCGCCAGACCTACCTTGATCGCGGCCGCGCCGTGCGAAATCTTGCGGGTGACGAACTCGAGCCCGCGGCGAGGCGATTCGTGATTGAAGAGAATCCCGGATGAGGCGTGGATGCCGTAGGATTCGCGGTAGTTCACGGTGATAAAATGCCCGTAAACCTTGGCCACACCGTAGGGCGACCGTGGATAGAATGGCGTGCGCTCGGTCTGGGGAACTTCCTGCACCTTGCCGAACATCTCGGACGATGAAGCCTGGTAGAAACGAATCTTGCGGTCGACCTTGCGAATTGCTTCGAGAAGCTTCGTCACGCCAAGGGCGTCGAATTCGCCGGTGAGCACCGGTTGCGACCAGGAGGTCGGCACAAACGATTGCGCGGCGAGGTTGTAAACTTCGTCGGGGTGGAGTTCTTCGATGATCCCCAGGAGCGACATCTGGTCGAAAAGATCGGCCTGCACAAGGCGGATTTTGTCTTTGATGTGGTTGATGCGTTCAAAGTTTTCGGTTGAGGCCCGGCGCACCATGCCGAAGACCTCATAGCCTTTTTCAATCAACAACTCGGCGAGATACGAACCGTCTTGTCCGGTCACGCCGGTAATCAATGCGCGCATTTCCTACTCCCGTCTTCCGGTTGCGGGGAATATGACAGTCCCCGGTACTAAAGTCAAGCAGTGAGAACTCCGCAGAGTCCTTGGGAAATATACACTTGGCACACGGTTCCGATTGCCGAATCCGGCGCCAGTCCCTATATAGCGACTATGTTGCGGAGAGCTTTTGTCCTGAAAATCCTGCCTCTTATATACGCGTTGTTGATAATTGCGTTGTCTTCGATGCCCAATGCGCACCCGCCGTCGTTCAATATCAAGAATATCGACAAGTTCTATCATGGCCTCGAGTACTTCATTCTGGGCCTGCTTGTATTCATAGCTTTTCCTGAGATCCAGCGCTCGCACCGGAAGGCTCTGCTGTATCTGCTGCTTTTTGCCTTCGGATTGGCCTTTGCCGGCCTGGATGAGACCGTTCAGTCGTTTGTCCCGAATCGAGACTCGTCGATGGGGGATTGGTGGGCGGACGTGATCGGTTATTCAATTGCCGGAATCTGTGTTGTTGCGCTGCGGTTCAAGAGAGGTAATACTTAGTGTAGCGCGTTGCCGGGAACTCCGTGAAAACAAAGACACGCTGAACAGGTACGTTCATATGAAGTATCAACGAATCAAAGGAACTTTTGACATACTCCCTGACGAATCGCCACTATGGGCTCGCCTGGAGCAAATCGTGCGCGAGGTGATGCGACGGTTCAACTATTCCGAAATCAGACCGCCCATTTTCGAAATGACCGAGTTGTTTGCGCGCGGTATTGGCGAGGGGACTGACATTGTCTCCAAGGAGATGTTCACCTTCACCGATATGGGCGGGCGAAGTCTCACGCTGCGGCCAGAAGCGACGGCCTCCGTGGTGCGCGCCTACATCGAGGAATCCCTCGGGAAGAAATCCCCGCTTAACAAGGTGTTTTACATCGGCCCGATGTTTCGCCAGGAGAAGCCGCAGAAAGGCCGCCAGCGCCAGTTTCATCAGTTCGGCGCCGAGGCGATCGGCTCGGCTGACCCGCGCATCGACGCCGAGATCATTGCTATCTCGGTTCAGATCCTCAGAGATTGCGGAATCGACCGGTTCACGGTGGCGCTCAATTCTGTGGCCACCCCGGAGATTCGGGCGAGGCACCGCCTGGAACTGCTTAAGTTCGTGAACCCGCTTCGCGAAAAGTTTCCTGCCGTTGATCGCGAGAAGATCGACCGCAATCCCCTGCGGTTGTTCGACAGTAAGGAGCCATTGACGCACGAATTGATGTTAGACGCCCCCCTGCTTTCGGCGTTCTATGATGATGCGGTTAATCGCGACTTCGGAATCGTCATGGATTCGCTGGAGAAACTCGGCGTGCCGAATGTCGTCGATCCCCGCTTAGTACGCGGACTCGATTATTACACGCGCACGGCGTTTGAAGTACGATCGACGCTTCTGGGGGCACAGGACGCGCTTTCCGGGGGCGGGCGCTACGATCTGTTGGTCGAGGAGCTTGGCGGTGAGCCAACGCCGGCCGTCGGGTTTGCCGCCGGCATGGAGCGGACGCTGATTGCCATGGGGGCAACGGGCAAGTCGGCGCCGTCAGTACCGCCACTCGATGTTTTCGTGGTTGCCGTCAACGAGGATGAGCGCAAGGAGGCGACAACACTTGCGGGGCAGTTGCGCGAAGCCGGGGTAGCCGCTGATCTCGACTATCTGGGACGCTCGCAGAAGGCCCAGATGAAAGAAGCTTCAAGACAACAGGCCCGATTCGCTGTACTGGTGTTTTCTGATGACCTCGCTACGAGGCAGTATACGGTCAAGAATCTGCGGTCCGGCGAACAGGACAAGCTGCCGTACGAAGGCTTGTTGCGGCTGTTGGTGGTTGTTTGATTACCGTCGCGATTACTTCTCAAATTCCAGTGATGACTTGCGGATGTTCTCGATTACTTCGCCGTAGTACGGTTTCTCTTTGAGACTCGCATAAGCCCCAGGAAACAGCACGGCGGTAATCTCGGCTGACATTTCCGAGAAATTGTTCATGATGATCGCGAAACGCTGGCCGTTGGGCAGGCGCGTGTTGTCGATCATCGGGAAGTCAAAGAAGCCGACGCTGAACGAGACATTCTTGGAGATCGGGTCGGCGCCGCCGTTACTCGAGCGCACCGTGACGTCAACGCGGATTTCTTTGCTCTCCAGATCGACGTCAAGTACGTCGATTGCCAGTGCGGTGGTCACGCTATCAAGGGTCAATTCGCCAAGCTCAAGGGTGGCACCCTCGAATTCAGGTGTCAATTCGAAGCCCCAGTCTTTCTTGACGCCAACGCCTTCCAGGACAATCATCTGCTTCTTGGTGATCTCGCGAGCGACGCGCTCGAGTCGCTTTTCGTAGGCACGATAACGGGCCAGCGAATCGGGCCGCGATTCGTTCTTCAAGCGCTCGTTGATGCTTTGCCGAAGGTCCATGAAGAGCGGCTTGAGATTGAGCGATTCGTGGAAATTGTAGGCGAGCAATTCGAGGTTAAGCACCGCCGCGCCGATGGTCGATTCCTGCGGGCGCAGGAATGTCCCGATGATCGAAACGAACATGTCCTTGCGCAGCGCGCTCTCCGACTGCTCGCGGTTGCTCATCAACTCTGAGTAAAGTCGAGTGTTGGCGTCAATCGATTGCTGGCGTTCGAGATACTGCGAGGTGAAGAATCCGAGAAGCGTAATCGCGATGGCTGTCAGCAGGCCACCCAGCGGCTGCAGCACGATGGTCAATTTGTCCCAGAAATCGCGCTTGTGTTCCACGGGTTACTTTCGTTTCAGCGAGTACTTTCCGTCTTTGTCCTTTGCCAGGACCAGATCATAACGCGTGGCGTTGGCGTAAGAGAAGACTTCCAACGTTGGCGACTGCTTTTCGATCTGCACGGTCAAGATGCACTTGCCTTCTTCTTTGACGTTCAGGCGGTAGGCGCCGAATTTGTCGGTAATTCCGGAATCCGCTACGGCCGGAGTTGGAGCCGGTTTGCCGGCTTCAGCGGCCTTCAGTGGGGCGGAAATGGTCAACTTGATTCCCTCCGCGACCGGCTTGTCACCCATCTTGATGTCGCCAAAGATCTTTCCGGCGAACAGGGGAGCCGCACTCAGAAGCGTGATTGTCGCGATCAGCAGAACTCTCATCATGTGTTCCTCCAGTTTGAGTTCTCCCATTAAACAACATACAAGGCGGTGAGTATCCAACAAATATTTCCTGCCCAAAAAGCGGAGTCGTTGGCAAGCACCGCTCAGGCGATTATGCGAGCGACAGGAAGAGCTCCTGAAAGCGCGTCGATTTCGTCAATTCGGGGTGGAATGAGCTTGCCAGGATGTGCTGCTTGCGAACAACCACAACCTCGCCCCGACAGGTGCCGATGGTCTCAACACCGCCGCCGGTTTGCGTGATCTTCGGGGCGCGGATGAAGACCATTTCCAGGGGCTCTGATCTGCCGTTGAAACACAGTTCACCCGTGTCCACAAATGACTCAAATTGCCGGCCGTAGCCGTTGCGTTCGACGGTGATGTCAAGCAGTCCGAGCGGGTTTATCTGCTCGTCGTTGGCTAAGCGTGAGGCCAGGAGAATCATCCCCGCGCAGGTGCCCCAGACCGGCTTGGATCGGGCGAACTCACGAATCGGCTCGGCTAACTCAGTGGACTTGATAAAGCGATCGATAACCGAGGATTCGCCGCCCGGTATGACGAGATAGTCGCAGGTCAAGAGCTGGGCCGGTGACTTGACGAGGAGAACACGGCATTTCAACGCGGCAAAGGCCTGTTGATGACGCGCGAAGTCCCCTTGGAAGGCGAGAATTCCGACGCTTCGCATATCCGCTAACGATACTGGAGCAGCTCTTCCTTGGGAAGCTTGCTGATTTCCAGCCCGGGCATCGGATCGCCGAGCGACCGCGAAGCCTCGAGCACCAGGGCCGGATCGTCATAGTGCGTCGTAGCGGTGACGATCGCCCGCGCCAATCGCGACGGATCGGAGGACTTGAAGATGCCGGAGCCAACGAAAACGGCCTGCGCGCCGAGTTTCATGCAAAGTACGGCGTCAGCGGGCGTGGCAATTCCGCCGGCGGCAAAATTCGGTACGGGGAGATCCTGCAGCTGGGCGGTCTTCTTGACCAACTCCAGCGGAACGCGGTACTCTTTGGCGGCTTTCTTAAGTTTATCGAGAGGCGCTTTCTTGAGGGCGTGAATCTCGCCGTAGATCTGCCGGAGATGACGGACGGCTTCGACGATGTTGCCGGAGCCGGCTTCGCCCTTAGTGCGAATCATCGCCGCGCCTTCGTGGATCCGGCGCATCGCCTCGCCGAGGTTGCGACAACCGCAGACAAAGGGAATCTTGAACCGGTGTTTTTCGACGTGGAATTGTTCGTCGGCCGGAGTCAGCACTTCGGACTCGTCGATGTAATCGACCTTGAGTTCCTGAAGCAGCTCTGCCTCGGCAAAATGGCCGATGCGACACTTGGCCATGACGGGAATCTGAACCGTCGCCTTGATCTCTTCAATCTTCTCGATCGGCGCCATGCGGGCAACGCCGCCGGCCTTACGAATATCTGCCGGCACGCGTTCCAGCGCCATTACAGCCACTGCTCCGGCGTCCTCGGCAATCTTGGCCTGCTCGGCGTTGGTGACATCCATGATCACGCCGCCCTTGAGCATTTCGGCCAGTCCTACTTTCAAGATCCAATCTTTATCGCTCATGTTTTACCTCGTGTCTCTTCTCCCACATTGATACGAAGGACGGCAACAAAAGAGGATGCCGTTTCGCACCAAACCGAAGCAACGTATATAATGGAGTGAGCCGAAAAAGGCAAGGAGCGGCTGCTTAATGCACTGCCACGCTGAGCTGCAGGGCGACGATCTCGTCGTCGAGATAGTCAAAATCGGGACAACGGACGATCTGGGAAACAGCCTTGAGAGTCGTTGATTGATCCAGACGGTATCCTACACCAAACTCTATGCGATTCAACGGGTAATCCCAGTGCAAGCGGCCTGCCGATCCGCCGAAATCGAGCTTGGAGAAGCCGATTGCTTCGGCACGACCGGCAACGTACCATTGCGGCCCAAGTTTGTACCGGAGATCGATATAGCCGCTGTAAGCATCGAGATTGCCAAAATACGGGTGCTCCCATCGTGTCCAGAACCCTTCGCTGTAGAGATCGACGTAGCCGACTTCGAAGTGGACACCCAGTCCACCCCCATAATTCAGGTAGTCCTCGGGACTGACGTCCGCAGCAGACAAGGATGACTTGCCATAACCTGCGTCCGGCGGTTCAGCGACCGGGATTTCGTTGAGATATGGTCCCAGAAATCCGCTAGCGCTAATTGACAGCGCCGGCGAGGCATAGTAGGTCAGCTTGCCTGTAAACTGCGGGATGTCCTTCTCAGGTTGGATTGAAGGGGCAGAGAGCGTGCCGCTGAGCGCTGCAACCGACCAGTCGAACTTGCCGATGGCGCCAAAGAAATCCAATCCGGTATTCCAGCAGGCATCATAGAGAATGGGCCAGCCGTAGTGGTCAAACCCTAATCCGCGGTGGGCGAGCAATTGCTGTTTGGTGACCTGATCTGGGCCGGGATTCAGTGCCGTGTGATAGATGTATACCAACGGGACACCGATCAGGGGATTTTTGTCAGAGTAAGTTCGCGGTCCCCATAAGCCGACTGTATTCGGGATGTACCCGGCATGGAGATTGATGTTCTTGCCGCCGATTTGACTCAGGCGCGCGTAGGCTCCGTAGAGATGAAAACGGTCGTTGTCAATGAGCACCTGTGTGAAGATCGTCGTGCGCTCAGAGACGGCGGCGTCAAAGAACAGGCGGGCACGGATGAAATCGAAATTCGAGTGCTGCTTAAAGGTCTTGTTCGAGTAGTCGTCGGCCGCACGGTTGCGAGCGACGATATCGAGAAGTCCGCCGACTTCGTATTGCGCCGATGCTGGCTCGAAAGGCGCGAGCATTGCGATCAAAGCCGCAGCCATGATTCCTGACTTCATGCGGTCACCTCTGTTTTCTGAGAGTCTATGCCTCGCCCTTCTCTGACCAGTTTCGCCGGAAGACAGATTGTGAAGTGAGCTCCGCACCCCGGTTCCGATTCCACCTTGAGGTCGCCGCCGTGGTCGACGACGATCTTGTGGCTGATGGCCAGGCCCAATCCGGTGCCTCCGGATTTGCCATGGGTTACGAAAGGCTTGAAGATGTCCTGCAGAATCGCCGGAGGAATTCCGGGTCCGTCATCGCGGACATGAACCAGGATCATCAGGGCATTGCGCTCGATCGACACGGCGACGGAATGTCCCGGTGACAGGGCTTCGAAGGCATTGTTCAACAGGTTATCAACGACGCGGCGCAGCTTATGCTGGTCAAAGGAAGCGACAAATTCCTCCGGGCCGGCGAACGACAGACCGACGCGCTGACGGTCATAGCGTTCGCGGTGAAACTCGATTTGCTGTTGGATCGTCTGGACAAAGGGGAGTTCATCTAACTGAAGCGACTTGTTGCCGTGGGCGTAATCGAGCAGGTCCTGGGTCATGTTGACCATTCGCTGCACCTGATTCTTGATATTGCGACAATAGTCGGGTCGCTTTGATTCGCCGCCCAGGCCGTGAGTGATGGCCTCGACGGACAGCGCAATCGCCGTCATGGGGCTCTTGAAGTCATGGATGATTCCCGCCGCTAACTGCCCGATCGTCGCCAGGCGTTCCGCCTGGATGCGTTCCTCCTGTACCCGGGAGATTGTCTCGCGGTTGGTGATGAGGGTCTGACGCATCTCGTCAAAGCACTTCGCGAGATAGCCCAATTCGTCGTTGTTAAGCGGATGGATCGGTTGCTCGAGGTTTCCCGTAGATATCTTGCCGGCGGCGTCGACCAGCTGGTCGACTGCGGCGGTCAGCTTGGTGGAAGTGAAACGATAGATCAATACCAAAGACACGATCGAAGCCGCCAGCGTCAGCACGATCAGGAAGAGCGAAATGTTGGCGATAGCTGGCGAAAGCTGGGCGTCCAGCGACCGCACTAACAAGACCGAGAGTTTTTCGCTGCTGCCCAGTTTGTGTTCGAGCAGCAGGTGCTCTTCATCGCCCAGACTGAGCCTGTGGACCAAGCCCGGCTTGGCGTCGGTGAGCTCGCCGACCAGAGCCACCACCAACTCGCTGCTACTGATCTTGTTGTCGGTCGAGGCCACGATCTGCCGCTCGGCAAGCAGTAGCACGTCGCTGCCGGTCAGATGTTTCAGCCGCTGCAGCAGTTCCTGATCGATGCGATAGCCGACCAGCAGCTTGCCGGACATCTGCCCGTCGCCGAAGGTCAAAGGCGCGGTCAGGATTTGGAAAACGCGGCCTTTCAGGAAGAGATAGCTGCGTTTGAGTTCGTGCTCATACCGATTGCTTGAAAGCGGCAGAGTCTCGATGGCGGAGAGATCAAGGTCGTGATCACCGGCGAACGGCTTGCCGGCCGCATCTGCAATCAGGAAGATGTCGGCCTGTACAACCTGTCGAAAACTGGCAACCTCGTGCTGTGCCGTGGTCGGGTCACCTTCGGCGATCGCCGCCATAAAACGCGGGTCAGCCAGCAGGATGTCGATGCCGGATTTGAGCAACGTAAACCGGCTCTCGAGATAGTTTTCCAGCACCAGATCGGCAGTCTTGATCTCTTCGGTGAAGTGGTAGGCATACTCTTTCTTAATGACATTGCGGACGACAAGAAAGACCAGCAACGCACCGAGGACGATAGCGCCGGTCACGTAGAGCTGGAATTTTCGGCCAATCGACAAGCGCACGGTCTACCTCACATCCACCACGAGAGAGTCGCCGTCGGCGACGGTGACCTTCTGTTCAAATTCGGGCGCATTCTCTTGCCAGACGCGCAGGGTATACTCGCCCGGCGGCACAGCGTCGATGCGGTAGCTGCCATCCGGTTTCGTAACCGCGAAATAGGGTTGATCTAGCACGAGGATGTGGGCACGCATGCTGGGATGGATTTCGCAGAACACTTTGATCAGACCGGGGTTGTCGAATGTAACCGACTTCGACTTGCCCTTCGGGTAACGCCCGAGATCAAACTTCCTGGCTTTGGAGTAAGAGAACACGTTGTGATAGACCGGATCGAGATTGGGGAAGTCGACCGTCGTGCCGACCAGAATCGCCATGACGCTTGGATGAAAGTCCTGATCGCGCTGGATCATCTGGGGATGCTCTTCCGGAGGGTCATACTCGGAGGCTTTGGAGCTCACGAGATACACCACCGCAGAGGCGTCTGCCTCACCCAGTCTGGTACCTGAGTTACCGGAGCGGGAAGGATAGCGCTCGATTCTCGGTTTCGCTTTGCCGTTGGACTGGCTGGAAACCACGCCGCTGACCGTAGCTCCGGCTGCGAGCACCGAGAGCATCAACCCCCAGAGACACGTTGTGAAACATGAACGGTAAACCCGGATCATAGTGTTATTGTCGGACAAAGTTGTTAAGTATTGACTTAGTAGCTCCATATTGGTCATAAACCGAAAAGCGTTACAGCACGAGATCGAGAAAATTGGTTCGATCTGGCACAATCTCGGCTAAGGCGGAGCCCCAGAGGTTCGCGAAACCGAGAACAACGGCGCTTGATCTTCGCTTGAAAATCGATTAGGCTAAGCTCACGCCGCAGATGATCCCGTCACCTTGCGGGCGAGAGCGGTTTCCGGCGGAGACAGACCATGCGACATATCTACCTTGATTTCAATGCCACGACCCCGATTCACCCGCAGGTGGCGGATGCCATGCAGCCGTACCTGCGCGAGTTTTACGGCAATCCGTCCAGCGCGCACTGGTTTGGGGTGCAGACGCGCCGGGCGATCGAACGCGCGCGTTCGCAGGTTGCCCACTTGCTCAAGTGTGAGTCCGACGAAATCATCTTTACCTCGGGCGGAAGCGAGTCGGATAATTTCGCGATCGCCGGTTACGCGCAGCAAAACCGCGGGCGCGGGAATCACATCATCGTTTCCCAGGTCGAGCACCCGGCCGTGCTCGAGATTTGCCGCCGCCTTGAGACACAAGGCTTTGAGGTTTCGTATTTGCGCGTTGACGAATACGGCGCGGTCGATGCCGGTGAAGTTGCCCGGAATATCAAGCCGACTACGATTCTGATTTCGATCATGCAGGCCAACAACGAAGTGGGGACAATTCAGCCGATTTCCGAGATTGTGGAGTTGGCGCACGCCCGCGGCATTGCCGTGCATACCGATGCTGCCCAGGCGGTCGGCAAAATCGCGGTCGAGGTCCCGGCGCTGGGCGTCGACATGCTCACGTTGGCCGGCCACAAATTCTATGCTCCCAAGGGAATCGGCGCGCTTTTTGTGCGCCACGGTATCGAACTGCAGCCGTTGATTCTCGGCGCCGGGCACGAGCAGGGGCGAAGGGCCGGCACCGAAAATGTTCTCGAAATCGTCGGGCTCGGCGCTGCTTGCGAGTTGGTGGGGCGTGAGATGAGCGAACGCGCGCCGATCATGCTGGCACAGCGCGACCTTCTGCAATCGCTGATCCAGGAAGAGCTCCCGCAGGCCAAGGTCAACGGTCATCCGCAATTGCGTCTTCCCAATACGCTCTCCGTTTCCTTTCCTGGAATCGAAGCAAACACGATCATTTCCGAGCTTGAGCACGTTGCCTGTTCCCCGGGCGCAGCCTGCCACTCGGACAAGGTGATGATGTCGCATGTCCTGGAGGCGATGAAGGTGCCGGTCGAGTACGCGATGGGGACGATTCGCCTCTCGGTAGGCTATATGACGAGCGAAGCCGACATCCGGGAGGCCGCCGAAGCGATCGTTACGACGATCGGCCGTTTGCAGCCGCAAGGTGCCACGCATACCGTCGCGACATCGGGCGAGGAAGAAGTGAGGCTGACCAAGTACACGCACGGGTTGGGATGCGCTTGCAAGCTTCGGCCGCAAGAACTCGAGCGGGTATTGGCCCAATTGCCACGGGCAACTGACGCTAACGTCATCATCGGTACGGAGTCTTCCGATGATGCCGCCGTCTACAGGCTCAATGATGAGTTGGCCATCGTCCAGACCGTGGACTTTTTCACGCCCGTGGTCGATGATCCCTACGACTTCGGAGCGATTGCAGCAGCGAACTCGCTATCTGATATCTATGCTATGGGGGGCCGCCCGATTTTTGCCTTGAGCGTAGTCGGTTTTCCATCCCAGCGTCTACCCGTGGCAGTGCTTGGTCGCATTCTGCAAGGCGCTGCGGACAAAGCCCGGGAAGCGGGAATCGACATCATCGGGGGACACACTGTTGACGACACCGAGCCGAAGTTTGGTCTGGCTATATCGGGATTGATTCATCCCGATCGCATTCTCGCCAATAACAGAGCCCGCGTCGGCGATGCGCTGATATTGACCAAACCGATCGGAACGGGAATCATCTCGACGGCCATTAAACGGGGTCTGGCAACGGCTGAGAGCGCGCGCCGCGTTACCGCCATCATGAGCACTTTGAACCGCGCGGCCGGCGAGTCGCTGGCGGGCTTCGACGTTTCGGCCTGTACTGATGTAACCGGATTCGGACTTCTCGGGCATCTTAAGGAAATGGTGGTCGGCAGCGGCGTAACTGCCCGGATTACGGCCTCCCGAGTCCCCCTGATCGAAGCGGTGAGAGACTACGCGATGGCCGGCGCCATTCCTGGCGGCAGCGAGAACAACCTCGACTATGTCGCGCCTTTCGTCGAACGGCTCGATTCCATTGCGCCCGTTACGCGCCTGATCCTGGCCGACGCGCAAACCTCCGGCGGACTATTGATCGCCGTGGCACCCCAACAGAGCGAATCGTTACTGGCGAAGCTCAAGCAGAACGGCGTGAGCGAGGCCGCTCAAATCGGCGAGATCGTCGAACTCAGCAAGGGAAAGATCGTTGTAGGGAATTGATGCTCGTTAGGCCGAGCGGCGCCGGTGCTTGAGGAAATCCCAGAAGATGTAGTCGCCGAGGTTGTCGGCGGAAGCAAAGTACGCCCGGCCATGATTGAGTTCAGTCAATTTCTTGACGAACTGCTGCAAGTACGGGTCGTCGGTGATCATGAAAGTCGTAATCGGTATGCCTTTCTTGCGGCAGACGATTGCCTCATCCAATGTCCGGTTGACAACGACCGGGTCAAGACCGAAGGGGTTCTTGTAGATCGAGCCGTCCGAGCGGGTGATCATCGAAGGTTTGCCGTCGGTGATCATGAAGATCTGCTTGTTGGCGCTTTTGCGCCGCAGCAGGATTTGCCGCGCCATCAAGAGACCGGCCTTGGTATTGGTGTGGTAGGGACCGACGCCGACGTAGGGGAGGTCCTTGATCTGAACGCGCTGGGCAAAATCGCCGAATAGCACGACATCGAGCGAATCTTTCGGGAAACGGGTGAGGATCATCTCCGTAAACGCCATCGCCACCTGCTTGGCGGGAGTAATCCGGTCCTCGCCATAGAGAATCATCGAATGCGAGATATCAATCAGCAGGACGGTAGAGCAACTCGTTAGCTGCTCCGTCTCATGGACCTCCAAATCGTCTTCTTCCATATTGAAGCTGAGCGAGGCAGTTCGGGCAATGCTGTTGAACAACGAACTGCGGAAATCGATGTTTCGAAGGTTGTCTCCGTAGGTGAACTTGCGCCGCTCCGGCAGCGATTCTTCGGTTGTACCGCCTTCTTTCGGAAACATGTGATTCCCGCCGCGTGAGGATTTAAGATGTTCGAAGACTCGATTGAAGGCATCCTGTCGAAGCGCGCGCTCACCCTTACGCGTGAGTTTCATGCCGGCAGGATCGATGGTGATGATGTTCTGGTTTTCCATCTGCTTGCGGAATTCGTCGAGATTGGCGCCTTCGGGGAGATAACCCATGCGCTTGAGCTGCTCCATCAATTGCATGGCCATCTTGACATTACCGTTCACCTGGAGCAGGATGTGGTTGAAGATCGACATCAAGTCGCGCATTTGCTGCAATTGCTGCAGCAGTGTGTCATCCCACTTCGAATAGAAGAAACGCAATCTCAGTCCCTCAGCATGTTTTCGAGCATGTCGACATAGACGAAGCGGTTATCAGGAGATTCCTTGGCGATCAGATTGTGGCGGTGCAGGCCTTCGAGAATGAACTCCATCGCCAGGACAATTCCGCGGTCATCGTCCGTCTTGTAGTAGCGCTTCGCCAGTTCTTTAAGTCCCACGATCTGTGCGAGGCTGGCCTTGTACTCCTTGTAAGGTTGCTCGTCGGAGATTTCCAGGCGCTTACCAGTGGAGAAGAAATCGGTGATTGCTTCGTAGATGTTTTCTTGTGGCCGGCCATCGGCATTCGGGCGCGATTTGCGGGGCTCGGGGAATCGCTGCCGGAATACCAGCTTGGCAGCTTCGCCGATGAGATTGACCGCGACCATGTTTGGTCCTTCCAATTCTCCTTCGTAGACGAGTTCGACCTTGCCGACAATCGAAGCGATAACCGAGTAAAGGTCGCAGATGCGGGGGTAATAGTCCCGGTCATTGTTGATTGCCGCGCGACGTTCAATATTCGAGATCAGATTCTCGTAGGCCGAGATCGTCAGACGAGCTGAGACACCGGAAGTCTGGTCGACATGTTCGCTCTTGCGCGCTTCGAAGGCGATCTGCTCGATGATGTCATGGATCAACTCCGGCACTTCAACCCGGTTCTCGCGATCGTGCCAGGCTTCCTGAAGGGTGATCGCCTTTGACGTTTCGATCTCGTTGGGGTAGTGGGTGTTGATTTGCGAGGCGATTCGGTCCTTTAACGGCGTAATGATGTTACCGCGATTGGTGTAGTCCTCAGGATTGGCGGTAAAGGCCAGCATCATATCCAGCGGCAGACGGACCGGAAACCCCCGTATCTGAAAGTCGTTTTCTTCGAGAATATTCAGCAGCGCGACCTGTATGCGCGGCTGTAAGTCGGGCAATTCGTTGATCGCGAAGATACCGCGATTCGTGCGCGGAATGATGCCCCAGTTGATCACGTTCTCGTCTGAGAGATCCAGTCGCTCCTTGACGGCCTTGATCGGGTCCAAGTCGCCTATAAGATCGGCTACGGAAACATCCGGCGTCGCCAGCTTCTCGTGATAGCGTTCCTCGCGAGAAAGCCAGGAAATCTCCAGGTCGTCGCCAAAACGCGCTACGATTTCTCGCGACCCGGAAGTGATGGGCTTGAGCGGATCTTCATTGAGAGCGCTACCCTTGATGACGGGTATAAACTCATCCAGGAAGTTCACAAGTTGACGCAGGATGCGCGTCTTGGCCTGGCCGCGAAGTCCGAGCAGCAGAATATCATGACGCGAGAGGATGGCATTCTCTAATTGAGGTATGACCGTGCGGTCATAGCCGACAATCCCCGGCCAGCGCCGACGACCGGCTCGAATCTGCTCGAGCAGATTCGAGCGCAATTCATCTTTCGTACTGCGCGACTGGTAGCCGGTGGACTTCAGCGCGCCAAGCGTCTGTGGTAGTTTCATATTGCCTCTTATTCAGTCAATCTCATCTTAAGTGATACGCGCAGGCGCATCCAATCATGGCTAGTATAGATAACTTAGAGCGATTTTCTTGCAATTAAGCTGACAGTGATGATCGGCATAGACTTGTTTTGTTCGCAGTAGTTCTTGAATAGCGAAAGCGTCTTTTGTACTTTGCTCACTGTCGGTACCAAGGCGATCTTCTCGGTGGAGATTCCCGGCAAATGGCCGATAATGACAAGGAAGTCAAATGGTTAAAGCGCTGCGTTATATACAAATCGAACCCGTTCTCCCCGAAGGTCTGAAACCGCTTCGAAGCATCGCCTACAATTTGTATTGGTGCTGGAATCAGGAAGCGATTCAGCTACTCCGGCGTATAGACTACAAATTGTGGGAAGAATCCGGGCACAATCCTGTCCGATTGCTATCGATGATTCCGCAGCAAAAACTGGAGAAACTGGAACGCGACGCGGCGTTTCGCGCGCACTTGGAAAGCGTGTCACGCGAGTTCGACGTCTACCTCAAGGGTGATACCTGGTTTAGCGAGCAGCACTTCAAGGCCGACGCCCCGGAGATTGCCTATTTCTCCGCGGAGTTTGGCTTAACGGAATCGCTGCCGATTTACTCTGGCGGCCTCGGGATTCTTGCCGGCGACCATCTGAAGTCCGCGAGCGATCTTGGATTGCCGCTGGTCGGAGTCGGGTTGCTCTACCAACGCGGTTATTTTCAGCAATATCTTAATGCCGACGGCTGGCAAGGCGAATACTATCCGGAGTTGGATTTCTCGATGTTGCCGCTGACCGAGGTCACCGACAAGAACGGCGATCCGCTCCTGGTGACCATCGATATCGTAGGTCGCAAGGTGCACATCAAGGTTTGGAAACTCCAGGTCGGGCGGGTGCCGTTGTTCCTGATGGACACCAATCTCGCTATGAATGCCATTGAGGATCGCGATATCACCAGCGAGCTTTATGGCGGCGACTCGGAAACGCGAATCAAGCAAGAGATTGTCCTTGGTATTGGTGGAGTAAGGGCGCTTGAAGGCGCCGGCCTAATGCCATCGGTCTATCACATGAACGAAGGACACTCGGCGTTTCTGGCCATCGACCGCATTCGCCGACGCATGCAGTCGGATCGATTGACGCTCAACGAGGCCCAAATGCTGGTTAAGCAATCGACTGTCTTCACGACACATACGCCGGTGCCTGCCGGCATCGATCGCTTCCCGCGCGAACTGGTCGACCGCTATCTGCGGCCGTATTACTCCGAACTCGGCATGAGTTCACATGACTTTCTGGCGCTGGGGAGCCAAGCAGGGGTTCACAGCGGCCACGAGTTCAACATGGCATACCTGGCAATGAATTCTTCGTCCAATATCAACGGTGTCAGCAAGCTGCACGGTGAAGTCACCCAGAAGATGTGGCAGGGGGCGTGGCCGGGAGTGCCTTTGAACGAAGTCCCGGTTGATTCCGTGACCAACGGCATTCATACTCGCTCCTGGATCTCCCAGGAAATCAGCGACCTTTACTCGCGCTACCTCGGACTCGATTGGATGGACAAACCGGCGGACCATTCCTGCTGGAGCAACGTTGATGATGTCCTCGACAGCGAATTGTGGCGCACCCATGAACTGCGCCGCGAGAAAATGATCTCGCTGATCCGGCAGCGGCTCAAAGACCAGTACCAACGCCGGGGGGCTTCTCCGCGCGAACTGAAAGTGGTCAGCGAAGTGCTCAACTCCGAGATCCTCACCGTCGGTTTTGCGCGCCGTTTTGCCGCGTACAAACGCGGTGCGCTGCTGTTCCGCGACGTCGAGCGGCTCAAGCGCATCGTCAACAATACCGAGCACCCGATCCAGTTCGTGTTTGCCGGCAAAGCTCATCCCCGCGACAACAATGGTAAAGAACTGATCAAGACGATTATCCATACCATCCGCGACCCGCAGCTGCGCGACCGCGTGGTGTTTCTGGAGAACTACGACATTGCGATGGCACGTTATCTGGTTCAGGGTGTCGATGTCTGGCTGAACACGCCGCGCCGTCCGATGGAAGCTTCCGGCACCAGCGGAATGAAGGTTGTCTTCAACGGCGGGCTCAACGTCAGTGTTCTCGATGGCTGGTGGGTTGAGGGGTATCGTCCCGACGTCGGCTGGGCGATCGGCTCCGGCGAGGAGTATGACAACCACGATTACCAGGACGAGGTTGAGGCCAACGCCCTCTACGATATTCTTGAAAAGGAACTGGCCCCGACATTCTACGATCGCGGGCGCGACGGAATTCCACGGGAGTGGGTTGCCAAGATGAAGCGATCGATCAAGCTGCTCAGTCCGATGTTCAATTCCAATCGCATGGTTCAGGAGTATACGGAGAAGTTCTACATCAATGCGTTTCGCCAGGCACGAATCCTCGAGAACGAGAACTACGCTGAACTCAGATCGTTGTCGGCCTGGTACAAGCACCTCAAGGATCGCTGGGCTGACATCCGCATTCTTGAGCTCAGCGCCGATTCACCCACAAGGGTGAGTGTCGACATGCCGGTGTCGATCTCGGCGAAAGTGTTTATCGGCGAATTCAAGCCGGATGACCTGAAGGTAGAGCTCTACATTGGAAGGTTGTCGCAACGCGGCGAGATCGCCGATGCCCGCATCTTTGAAATGTCCCCGAACGGCAGCCCGCAAGCCGGCGTTTATACTTACCATTGCGATGCTCCCGTCAACTCGAGCGGTCGCTTTGGCTACTCGGTGCGTGTCCTGCCAGGCCACCGCAGCGCAGTGCATCGGCACGAGTTCGGCCTCATCACCTGGGCTAACGGCGACGTATAGCGCTCTGGTCGTCAGGGCAGCGGTTCGCCGACGACAGTCTTCAGTCGATTCCCCTTTATAAAGCGCGTATTGGCATCGCAGCGATTGATCAGCATTAAGTTCTCCAGCGAAACCGGAGAAGGGTGTTTCTTCGCGAAATCGGCAATCGTCATCGGTTCGGTCAAAGTCACAATCTTCAGCCGCCACGGTTGAACGGCCAGAATCTTCTGATCGGTCAGTTTTGCCAGGCTGCGCACCGACCGGAGGACAGCGCTCTCGTGCGTCGACCACGTCTCAGCGACTCCATAACCCAGGATCTGATAGACATTTCCCAGATACGAGTAGAAGAATGCGACTCCGCGCAAAGCGCCTTGCGTGGTCTGCGCCGAGAACTGCCCCCACGACGCCGAAATTCCGTTCAGATTGCCTGATTGGGTGCCGGATACTGTCAAGTCTTGCTGCGCGAAGAAGCGACTGGCTGCTTCGCTGCTGGAAGTGCCGGACGCCAGGGTGATCTGAATGATCGCATCCTGTTCTTTGCTGATGCCGACGACGCCTTGCGCCTGATTTTGCGTTTGCCATCCATCGGGGAATTCGAATTTGAACTTGAAGTCGGGATGGAAGAATGTCGCGCCTTTGAAATAGCCGTGGCGGGGATTGGCGCCGAAATCGATACCATTGATGCGCTCCAGAAAGTCCTCCCGGCCGACGATCTTGCGGGACAAGTCGCTGGAAATCGTGTCGACGTGTGAGCGGATGTTCTGCGCGCGATTTCCCGGGTCGGGATGAGTCGACAGCCATTCCGGGACGCGTCCGCCGCCAGCCGACTGCGTGATACCGTCTAGCATCTCCATCACGCCAACCAACTCCCGGGGATCGCGGTCAATGCGTTGCATGTAGCGCAATCCCAAGTAGTCGGCCTCGTTTTCGTCATCGCGGCCGTATTTCAGGAACAGCAGTCCCAACCCTTGTCCGGCAATTCCGGCAAAGCGCTCGAGGCGCGGTTCAAGAATCGTACCGACCCCGAGTCCGATCGTGGCCAGTTGCTGTTTGCTCATTTGCGTCACTGAATGTTTGCCCGTCACATGACCGATTTCGTGACCGATGACTCCCGCCAACTCCGCTTCGCTGTTGAGGTGGGCGAGGATACCGCGCGTCACATAGATGAATCCGCCGGGCAGGGCAAAGGCGTTCACCATCGGATCGTCGATGACCTTGAAGCTCCAGGGGAGGTTGGGCCGTTCTGACTGCGCCGCCATGCGCATACCGAGATCGCGAACATAGGCCTGCAGCGAGGAATCCGGATACAGCCCCATTTGCGCCGAGATCGCGACATCCGCTTCCTGTCCCATGGCGATTTCCCGCGACTCGCTGATCAGGTTGAATTGCCTTTTTCCAGTAGCGACATTCGTTGCGCAGCCGTTGACAAGCAGGCCGGCGACAATGGGCAGACCTGAAACGGCTACCGCAACCAGGACTTGAGCAATGTGGCGGCGAAGCGGCGAAGTGTATGGCATAAGTCTATCCTCCACTGGAAGAACGGTCAACTCAATGAAATGATTTGCATCGAAATCGATTGTTCAGCTGATTCGCCGGCAAGTTAGCTCGATAGAGCACGCAAGTCAATCAGGATTCATTTGCGCCGCTCGAATCGGCCGGTTTCGAGACGCCCGGCTGCTCAACGGCATCCGGAAGTCCATAGCCCACGATCGGGGCATGAAGCGCCAGTCCCGGCAGGAGTGTATTGGCCAGTGTATAGACGATCAAACCGCCAAAGATGTGACCTTCAACGGCGAAGACGTCGCGCAAGATCACGGCGATTACCAGCGTGAAGACCAGCGTTGGCAGCATCGCTCCGCCGATACGCATGCCGGCGGAGATCGGCTCCTTGACAGCCAGGCGTAACAAGGCCGCCACCCAGAAAATGCGCAGCGGCGTCATCACGGCGAGCAGCACCGCGCCGACAATGACGGCCGGAAGAACAAAATCGGATCGCTGCAAGTGCAGACCGGCATTGAAGAAATAGAAGGGCACAAAGAACGACGCGAAGACTTCCACCGCGTGCAACATCTGATCAGAAGCCATTGACGGCAACTCCCGGCGAAACCGCTGGGCTGCGATGCCGGTTACGAAGGCGCCGACGAGGTAATACACGCCCAGCTCACGGGTCGCAAAGGCGCAGACGACGGCGATCATCAGCAAGAACGCAAATTCCGAGTTCGGTGCCTGCGGCAGCACAACGCGGGCAAACAGCTTGAAGACCAACGGCAGGAAAACGATCATGGCAACGAGGATACCGAGCGAAAGAGAGAACCGCGCTGCCGTAGCCGATTGCAGTGTCCCGAAGAGCACCGCCAGAGCCACGATTTCATTGGAGATGACCATCGTTCGTGTCCAGAGTTGCTCGTTTTTCGAGAGCCCGAACGAGTGCAGGGAACTGAGGATGAATCCTGCGGATGGCGTCAGAATCGCGAGTGCAACAAGAAGAGCCGGACGCATCGGCAAGTCGAGAAGCTTTGACGCCGCGAAGGCCACGACGGCCAGGCCGGCCAGATTGGCGGCGACGTAGATCGAGATCGTGCGGAGGCGGCTTCTGAGTTCCACAAAGTCGATTTCCAGACCGGCAAACAGAAAGAGCGATACGATCCCGAATGTCGAGAGAAGCTGGATCGTGTCGTCGCCGTGGAACAACGATAGCCCCATTCCCGCTCCCACTCCGAGAAGCACGCAGGTAATGGCTGAGGGCAAACGAAATCGCTGCAGGATCTTCGGCACAACGAAGAGAGCGAAAAGCGCTATGATGTAGAGCAACTCAGGTTTCTGGAGTAATTCCTGCATGCAAATCCCTGCTTGGTACTTCGGTCAACTTGAAGAAAAGGCCTGAGAGATCGCCGCTCTCAAGCCTCTTCGCCATTCCATCGGGCAAAATCGACTAAGGGCGGTCCGAGGGTTCGATTTTGACCTCGGCCGTGCCGCGTTCCGCCATTCCCGGGATCTTGCGCAGTATTTCCTCGAGTTTGAATCCTGTGAGCGATTCGACAACCGGCGGCAACTGCGCGATAATCTGCGTGATGTCTCCCGTTAGCTTCGAGGCTCCTCCGCCTTGATTGCCGGAATTGATAATAACCATCTTCTCGGTCTTGGCAAGCGGTTCGGAAATCGCGCGGGCAATTTCAGGAAGCTTGTCAATGAGCATTTGGACAATAGCCGCCTCGTTGTAATGCTTCCAGGCGTCCGCCTTCGCGGACATCGCATCGGCCGTTGACAAACCCTGGGCCTTGATGACATCGGCTTCGGCGACGCCCCGGGCTTTGTTAGCCTCGGCTTCCGCCAGACCGATTGCACGCGTGGCTTCGGCTTGTCCGGTTGCCGTTTCCTGCAGGCGGAATTTCTCGGCTGTCGCCAGTTGCTCGACTTTGAAGCGCTCCGCGGCCGCGGGCCGTTTGACGATGGCTTCCAGTTCGTTTTGCTTGCGCTCGATTTCCTTGTTTTGGATCTCGATGAGCTTCGTCTTCTCGACGAGCTGGATTTCCATTTCTTCGCGTTTGACGTTCTGGCTCGTCTTGTTCTTCTGCAGTTCGTAAGCAAGATCAGCGTCGGCCTTCTTGAGGTTGACCGCCGCCTCGTACTCGGCGACCTTCATTTTGTAATCGCGGTCGGCCTCGGCCACCCTGGTGTCGGCCAGAAGTTTGGCGATTTGTCCTTCGCGAAAGGCGTCCGCGGACTTGATCGTTGCGTCACGGTTGGCTTCCGCCTCGCCGACGATCGCATCCTTCTTGACGCGGGCGATCTGCGGTTTGCCCAGAGCTTCCAGATACCCCTGCTTGTCGCGGATGTCACGAATCGTAAAGGAAACCACAACGAGGCCCATGTTGGCCATGTCGGCAGCCGCCACTTCCTGGACTTTCTGGGCGAAGGCGTCACGGTTCGAGTAGATTTCTTCGACGGTCAGCGTACCCAGGATCGCGCGCAGGTGGCCTTCCATCGTCTGCAGCGCGATATTCATGATTTCCTGTTTGCCCTTGGAGAGGAATTGTTCTGATGCCGTTCTGATGCTGACATCATCGCCGCGTACCTTGACCTGGGCGACGCCATCGACGATCACCGGGACGCCGTGCATGGTGTAGACCTCCGGTGTGTTGACGTCCAGAGTGAACAATTCCAGCGACAAGCGGTCGACCCGCTCGAAGACCGGCAGCACAAAGGTACCGCCGCCCTTGACGATACGGAAGCCGATCGTCGACTTGACACCGGCGGCATCCGTCACTCTGTGCCTGATACCGGATACGATCAAAACTTCATTGGGGCCGACCTTAGTGTAGCGCCGGGCGATAATGACGAAGAAAAGTATAAGGACGAATACGCCGGCGAATACGGCGAATACCCAACTGGCGCTGACGTCAAATCCTGTTTCCATTTATCTGTTGACCTCCCTCAGTCCAATTCAACGATACAGAGATTACCGACCACTTTGACAATCTTCACCGACGCGTGGCTGTCGATGCGACTACCGTCTTTCGAGCGCGCCATGGACGTGTAACGCGTCCCCTTCTGGACGTAGGCAATTTCTCCGGTCTTGGTGCCTTCCAGCGGCGTCAGCACTTCGGCCTCCAAGCCAACCAGTTCGGACATGGTGGCTTCTGACGAGCCCTGTGTGCTGCGATACAGCGCTCGGAATATGTAGTAGGTCCCGATTGCTGAACCTAGCGCTGACAGCGTTGCGATCGAGACTGCCGGCAGGGCCGACAAGTGGGCGGCTCGAATACAGACCAGGCCCACAGCGCCGAAAATCGTGATGAACACGGCCAGTACAGCCGGCGACAGCGGCGAGAAGTGGAGTTCGCCGCCGATGGACGAATGCTCCCCGGTTGCGTCGACGTTGTCGCCGACTGTGGCTCCGTCGCCGTGCCCGGAAAATATCCCGGAGAAGATGGCCGAGAGCAGGGCATAGATCAGCCCCGCAATCATGCACAGGAAGAAGAAACTGCTAAGCGTGAAACTCATGGATTGGGAACCCCTCCCGATAGAATCTTGGAAGAAAGAAGATATTCGGGGAGCAAATAAGCAACAAAAAAGGCTATTCGGCCTGCGCTTCGCCAGTCATAGGAACAAATCGCACCGGGATTACCGACTTTGTAACCGCTCCGCCGGCCGAACGCGTGATTTGGATCAATTCCTGATTCCTGTCGCCGACGGGGATAATCAACCGACCGCCAATCTTGAGTTGGTCGATCAGAGGCTGGGGAACGTGATCGGGCGCCGCCGTGACGAGGATGGCGTCGAAGGGGGCATGTTCCGGCCATCCGCGATAGCCGTCGCCGCAGCGAACTTCGACGTTCCGGTAGCCGAGACGACTGAGCGTCGAATCGGCTCTGCGGCACAGCGGATCAACGATTTCAATACTGAAGACCGAGTCTGCCAGCTCGGCAAGAACCGCCGCCTGATACCCTGATCCGGTGCCGACTTCAAGGACCTTAGCAGCTGAGTCGATTCCGGCTAATTCCGTCATAAGGGCGACAATGTACGGCTGAGAGATCGTCTGCCCCAGGCCGATCGGGAGCGGTCCATCGGTATAGGCATCCGGCTTCTGGGCCTCGGGCACAAACTCGTGGCGCAGAACCGAGCGCATCGCTGCCAGCACCGCCGGCGAGGAGATCCCGCGGTTGACAATCTGTTTGTCAACCATCGATTGCCGTTGGTGGAAATAGGGGTCGCGGCGCGTTTCGTCCATCGTTTCCTGACTACATGCCTGACCGGCAACCAATCCAGCCATAACCAAGGATACGAGCACACGAACTGCCGGCGCACGGTGTTGCTGAACACTCGCCATCGTGGTTCAAATCACACTCCAACAGAGAACCGACAAGATTTCCTAGATCAAGAAACTATACGGATTCGGAGCTTGAAGCAACGCTATTCTCTGAAGCCAGATAGACTAAGGCGTAGCCAATGGCAAGAAGGAAAAGATAGTAGAAGGATGGCCGGTCGCCGAAGGTGAAGTACTGCAGGGTCATACCGAAGACTCCGGCGCCGACTCCGACCAGGTACGGGTAGAGCGCCAAATCGCGGGAGCTTCGGATCGCTCGAACCAGTTTCACGAAGAAGTGAAGTATGAGTCCTCCCAGCGCGAGGAATCCGAGAATACCAGTCTCCACCAGCGCGTTCAGAAAGATGGAATGCGCCGATAGCAGGGTGGGAATACCTACTGCCGCAGCCCCGAAGGCGCCGTAGTTGCCGATACCGACGCCCAGAAGCGGATAATCACGGAAGGTTGACCAGAGCACGTTTAGATACATCACTCTGGGATCCGATTCCATTACCCCGGCATCCAAACGCAGAGCGATCAATTCCCAGAGACCGAGGTCGAGGCGAAAGTACCCTAGCGAGGTCAGGACTCCGCCTAAGAGCAACAGCGCTCCCACGCAGCCGGCCACGTACTTCAAGACTTGCCGTTTGGGTGCGAAGAACGCAACAAAGGCGAGGGCCGACAGCATGGCAATCCAGCCGGAGCGCGACATCGTGAGAAACAGCGCGGCACTACCGAAGATGACCAAAGCCGGCAGGAACTTGAGTCGCCAAGCCTCAGGAAGCCGCTTGCGATAGAACAGCAGCGTCAGAGCCAGAGGCACAACGGAAATCAGATAATGGGAAAAATGCAACGACTCGCGAAAAGTCGTCCGCGGCGCAAAGCCGGTTATCAGCGCCGAATAGAAGCGCGTCTCGCCGTAGCGGTATTGCTCGCCGGAGATGGCGCCAAAAGCCTGGGTGAAGTCTTTTCCCGGGAGATCGAGCGTCACCGCCAGCGATTGCCAGCACCCGAGCACGGCCAGCATCGCAGCGATCCCGAGATAAACTTGAAGCGAATTGCGAATAGCCGATGCGGTGCGATTGCGCTGAAGGACGATTGCGAAAAAGACTATGTACAACGCGATGAGCCCGGTTTGGACGGCGGGGCGCAGAGCGGAGGCGCGAGTCGTCATGGCGCCTGTCGTATCCACCAATGGCGGAGTGACGACGTAGGCGTAAAGCAAAGACAGCACGACAATGGCGAGGTATCCGCTCAGGAGCTTTGTTGGAAACCGCTCGAACTCGATTCGCTCACGTAATAGCGCCAGGAGTCCTATTTGCATGGCCAGCAGTAGGTACGCGGGCAAGATAGAGAAACCGGCTTCAATGACAAAGGTCGCTTCAAGAGGCAACACCGCGATCAGACCCCAATAGGCCAAATCTTTGAATCGCAAGAGAGCCAAAGCGACTCCAGCGAGCACAATCAGGGCCATCGCCACAAGTAGCGGCGGGACCGTCGGCATTAGCAGGGCAGCAGCGCTTGCCGTGGCTGCGAGGAGGGCCAGGCTGACCAGCGGCGCGATTCGCCCGACGGTCAAGGAAGAGTTGATCATGATGTGAGTTCGTAGAGTTTGCTCACCAGGGTTTGTGCGCTTTCCCGCTCGAGAGAGTCCTCCGGAATGATTACGAAGGTCGAATGGTGAGGAAGTTCAGAAATAGCCCGTTTGCTTAACCGTAATGAAGGATACTTGACTCCATACGACGGCGAAATCCAGTTGGTATCCAGTGTCAAGGTACGATTGGCATCGATCTCTTCGAATAACAAGCCTGGCCGCGACGGGTCGGTACGAAGCAGTATGGCACTGGCGCTTGTCATCACCACTGCCAACCGCTCGAGGTGGAAGTTGAACTCGATTTCATGGCTTCCCGCACCCAATAGTGTATCACGAATCACTACTGCCGAAGTGGAGCGGCGAAGCAGGATCGCACGACGATGGATCACCGGTGCATCCAGCCGCGAGTAACAGTCGTGTTCGGCGACGACCAGATCATGGTCATCTTGAGATATCCACTCAACGATTCGCGGTTTCCCATCGGGACGCAAATGAAAGAGCAGTCCGGGGACCATGCGATTTTGTTCCTGGCCGTCAATCGTGACAGTATTGTGACTCCGGGTAGAGCGGAATTGATTTCGCGCGGCTTCCTCTACCGTATAGACATAGCTGCCGGGATCAACGAAGACGCGCGCCCCGCGATATTCGAGAGTGAAGCTCAGCAGGTCGTTGTGCTTGTGATTCCCCAGGCCCGCAGTACCGACGACATTGGCAAAGAAGTTCAGCACGATGTCTTCGCTTCGCAGCTGGCAAATTCCGCTCTCCGAGAGATGAACTGACTTTAACGCGGGATTAGTAAGAATTGCTTCAGCGCGTGCTTGGCGCTGCGATTTGAGCAGCACGCGTTCAATTGTCGGTTCTTGGCACCGCGGAATCGCCGCCGGCCCACTCATACTGAGCAAGTCGCGGTAATCGCGAGAACCGCGCCACAATATGCGAAACAGGCGGCCGTCATCGTTGTCGCCGAAATTCTCAACCAGGCCATCGGTGCCGGTAAACCGGGCCAGGTTTGACACCATCCGGGCGAGACGATCGCAGTATTGTTGTGAGAAGCCGCGATCGATTCGTGCACCGAGATGTTGGGCGTAGAAAAAGAACTCCGTCACAAGTCCGTGGTAAGGCAGCGAGGACTCGTAGTCAATGCCATCCGCGTGAACTTGAAGTTGCATCTCTTGTTCGAGTTCGCGCTGCGCGAAGCCAAACCACTCCCTGGCCGGCGGCACGGAACGGAACATCCAGCCGAGATAGAGAAGACCGATGAGGTCAGCGAGATAATGATTCGTATTATAACCGGCTCCCGTATTCTCGCGGTTTTCCCAAATCGAGCGTCCGCCTTTGTAGAGTTCGAGCGCCAGGCGCGCCCGGAATCGCTCTTCAAACCGGTGGTTGAGCGCAAAGATCTGGTACGCCGTCAGCCAGTTGAGGCACCGGATCGCCACATCCATCGCGCATGACCAATTGACGGACTGATGATATTCGTTGTCGATGATCCAGGAATTGACCTGGTTCTCAAATTCTGTGGCGAGAGCGTCATCAGAGGTCAAGAAATGGGTGATGGCCATCGGTAAGAAGTGTTGGCAGCGCGACAGCTCCCACGGGACTTTGACGTCGGAATTATCCGAGAGATCTACCAGTTTCTGCAGGCGATGATCACGTTTGTCCCAGCGCTTGCCGCTCTTGAAATCGAGCGACCAATCGATTTGGGTCCCCAAATCGACCCAGCCGGAGCCGAGCAAATCGAAGTTATGGAGCAAGGCTCGGCGCGCTATTTCCCGGGCACGATCGACGTCGCCAGAGCGGTCCTGCGATAATTTTCTTTTTGCAGCCGGATCCTGGAGCCCGTCGAAGACTACAGGGAAACTTTCCAGAAGTTCGGCGGCGTTGTCACCCAATTCGCGAATGAACTTTCCATCCGAAGGGCTCGGCAGCGGGACCAGCGCACGGACGACGCGGAGCTTGCGTTTGACTTTGTAGCCGATTCTCTTGATAACCGCTGCTTGCATACTTTTAGCTCCGATCACTCAGCTTCGACCCGATATGAACTCACCGGCTCGCGGGCGCCGGGCATCAACTTCTCGAAGTTCTGTTCCATAACCTCCGCAGCGGCGAGGTAATCCTCCGAACGCCCGATATCGAGCCAGAGCCCGTCGTGCGGGAAGACCCGAACCTTGCGGCCGACCATGATCAGTTTGGCTACCAAGTCGGGAAAATCGAATCTTTCACCGATCGGAATCAGGTTCAACACCGCCGGAGAAAATGCGTAAATGCCCATACTCACCTGGTAAGTGCTTGTCGGTTTCTCGAGATACTCGACTATTTCGTTGCTTCGATTACTGACGATTACTCCCAGGTCGATTTTCACTGTTTTGGTAAAAGCCGCCACTGAGACTTGTGCGCCGCTGTCGAGATGGGCTTGATAGAAGTGCGCGAAGTCGAGGTCGGTGAGAATATCGCCGTTCATCACGAGAAGGGGCTGATCGAATTCCGGCAATTGTGCGAGCGGCCCGGCGGTTCCCAGGGGAGAGGCTTCTCGCAAGTACCTGATCTCCACGCCCCAGCGTCTGCCGTCACCGAAGTAAGCTTCGATCAGTTGGTTGAGGTAGCCGACGGCAAACGTGATTTCGTTCACACCAGAGTGCTGGAGCTGGCGAACCAGAATTTCGGAGATCGGATAATTGCCGACGGGCATGAGGGGTTTGGGAAGAATTGTCGTGTAAGGTCGCAAGCGCGTACCGGTGCCGCCGGCAAGGATTACGGCCTTCATACTTCGGCCTTTCGGCGCAGGCGGAGTCGCCGCGTGACGTCACTCAGCTGGCCGCGCAACTCGGTACGCATTTCGCGGAGATCGGCGCTTTCTTGCGGCGTGATGACACGCGTAATGTAGTCGCGGCCGATCACCCAGCCGCCGGCGAGAATCAGACCCGCGATGAACGACTGGATAATGTTGAGCAGGCGATGCGGACCCGACTTTTTGTCAGGAATCGACGGAAAGTCGAGTGCCGCGACGACCGGCTTCTTGCGCTGGGCCTCGATCGTTGCCATTTCCAGTTGCTGGGCAAGTAGGGCATAAACCTGGCCGATCTCGACAGCCTTGCGCGTCAGGCGCTCATGCTCCAATTGCAGATCGGGCGCCGACCCGATCAAGTAGTTGCGATTTTGCTCGCGAAACGAAAGCAAGGAATCTTCCACTTGGTGGAGCCGTTGTTCGGTCTCTTTCAGTCGTGACGCCACGAATTCGCGATTTTCGTTCAGGCGGGCAAAGCGCTCGCTCGAACAAAACTCGTCTAGTTGTCGCACATACTCCGATGCCACAAGCTGCGCAAAACGTGGGTTAGTCCACTCAAAGCTGACTGTTACGATGCCCGTGATCTTGTCTTTACCAACCGATGTCTTCGATGTCAGTTCTTCCAGCGCGGCGATCGGATCATTGTCGATCACTTCGCCAATCGTGGAGGCTTCAAGTTCCTCCACCATCTCGGCCGGGAGCGGAGCCGCCAACACGCGTTTGCGGATGATATCCGAGCGCAACATCTCCGGGAAAAGTTTGGAGGAGGAGGTTGGATCTGAGTCCGTGTCCATCATTTCGAGCGCCGGAATCGCACTGGCGAGGTTGCCAAGAGCCTGGGCAGGATTGGTTCCCCCCGTCGGAAGCAAGGTCCCGCTGGAAACATACCGATTCGGCAACAAGAAATTGACCACGCCTACGGCCAGAGTCACAACAACTGAGCAGGTTACTATGAACTTGGCATTGCGGTACAGCAATCGCAGAACTCCAGTGAGATCTGGCCTCTGACCGGGTGTTGTAACTGCAAGTCTCTCCATGACCCTCCGAGCCCCGTCATGCAAATAGCAAGCCGGATGCCAGAATGCGACCCCGCGAGTTAGTTGTTGTATCGTAATAACTTAGGCGAAGCCAGAGACACGATTCGGCCTCAGGGGAGAGCGATTGCCGGAAGAAATTTCCTCTATTATAGAGAATTGCCCGTTGGTTGGGAGGTCGGGACAAAGAGCCGAGGCCAGCGCTTTTCAACCAGTCGCCAGACCAGCAGTACGAGCAGTCCTGCGAGAATACCGACTCCGGCACCGGCAAGAACATCAAGCGGGTAGTGCACGCCAACAGCGATTCGCGAATAGCTCACGATGGCAGCGAATCCAACGAGGTACCATCGCCAACGCGGGAAGACAATGCCGAGGAATGCCGCCTGCCCGAAAGTATTGGCGGCATGGGAAGAGGGGAAAGACAAGCCTTGGGAGCAATTGACCAGTAGATGTACATCCGGCAGAACGTGGCAAGGGCGAACTCGCTCAACGAGCGGTTTGAGTAATTGGGCAGATATCTGATCGGAGAGTACCACCGTGAGAAGACACCCGATGGCAGCCAGCCGACCTCTGCGCTTGCCGAAGATGAGCAGGGCCAAGAAAATGACCGCCAGCACGGCGCGCAGAAACCAGGAATTGGTGAAGATCGGCATGAGAAAATCCGAGACAGGATTCGCCAGCCCGGAGTTGATAGCAACAAACAACTCCGTATCCAGATCAAGCAGGAAATTCAGATTTCGTCCTCCTCCTGTCGAGTAAAAGGTTCGATCCTGGCACGGCCTCGCGATCGGTTCAGCAATTGATTCTGCAGCGCCTCAAACTGCGATTGCCGAATGCGAGCGGTTATGATCACGGATTCGGCATACTCGGTTTGCGCCGGGCGAATACCAGACTCTGAGAGTAAGTGCATGACTATCGACGTGTCATCATGGTCGAATGCCAATTTGAAGTACTGATAGATGAGCTCCTCAACGATTCGGGCTTCCTTGAGAGTCGCCGTTGCCGTGTCGCGATAGGCCCGGGCGAGGCCCCCGGTTCCCAACTTAACCCCTCCAAAATAGCGTGTGACGACGACCATCACATTGGTCAGGACGGCAGAGTCGATAGCCTCAAGGATTGGCCGACCGGCTGTGCCTGCAGGCTCGCCGTCGTCAGAGTAGCGTGTAAAGGAGTTGCTATCCAATCCGACTCGATAAGCATAGCAATTGTGAGTCGCATCATGATAACGTCTTTGAATTTCTGAGTAGATGGTCTCGGCATTGTCTCTTGATGCTGCACGAAAGGCGTTGCCCAGGAATCGCGAGCGCTCGATTCGCAATTCCGTTGTGGCAGGTGCTTCAATTGTGCGAAAGGAATCCTGCAATGCGTCAGTCCGCCCTCTTCGCCGCGTTAAACCATGTAGCGGACGACCATCTTCCAATCCTCCGCTTCCTTCAAGTAGACTGCACCGAGATTGTTGGTCGATGCGCCCTCGGCGTTCGGATTGAAGCATGTGAAAAGCGCCTTTCCCTGGCGCAGGGTCTCTTTAATGGCGCTGGCTGTCCCCCCCGTGCCCGAGGTAATCTCAACGACTATGATTGAACGCGCCAAACCCACCGTGATGCGATTGCGCGCGATCAGCCGCCCCGGGTCAACCTCTGTCTCGGGCGGGTACTCGGAGCAGATCAGGCCTTGTTCAAGAATGCTGTCGGCCAACGCCAGGTGTTCTGCCGGGTAGATGTTTTCCAGGCCGCTGCCCAGAACGGCGATAGTCTTGCCCCCGGACTTGAGCGCGCCGATGTGGGCACCGGCATCAATACCGCGGGCCAAGCCCGAGACGACGACGGTTCCAGTTCCCGCAATCAGGCTGCCAAGCCGCACAGCTTCACCAATTGCCTCTGCAGAGGCCTCATGTGAGCCGACGATTGCGACGGCATTCTCGCGCGTCAGGCCGAGATTGCCTCTGTAATACAACAGCGGCGGCGGTTCGCTGATTTCCAACAACGACTCCGGGTAGTCGCGCCGGATTATCGTCGTCAGAAAAATCCCATTATCTGCGTACTCTTCGAGGCGGCGCCGAATCAACTCGGTGTTGTCGATGGCGAGACGAATCTGCTCTTCCTTCTCAGCACTCATGCGCGGCAGCTCGGCGATCTCCCCCGGAGCGCTGGCAAAGATGCCGTCGATCGTCTCAAAGTGCGTGATCAACAATTGCAGAGTGCGCGGACCGACTCCAGCGTATTCACGTAATGCGACGACTGCGATGTCGTTTTCCGAATATTCGATCATTCGTTTTCCAGCATAGGACAGGCTAAAGTAGTCCGCGTGTCTGCCTGAGTCAAGCGAAGTCGTTCCTCCGGTCGGCGGATTATGGCTTGCCCGAATCTCCCGGTTCTATTATTGTCCCAGCAATTTTGAGGAGCCTATGAACCCGCGAAGATTTGATGTCTACGGTATCGGCAACGCGCTGGTCGATTATTTGTCGTTTGTTGATGACCAATTCCTGATCGACAAGGGCATCGGCAAGGGCATCATGACCCTGGTCAACACTTCCGCGCACGAGACGCTCGAGGGTTTTCACGCCCACGAAGTCAAGATGTGCAGCGGTGGTTCGGCGGCCAATACAATCACCGGGATTGCAACTCTCGGTGGCGCCGCTTGCTTTTCGGGCAAAGTCGGCGGTGATGACCTTGGTAGATTTTATCGCAACAATCTCGCCGAGGCTGGGATCGAGTTTTTCGTCGAGCCGGACAAGCTCCCGACCGGTTCTTGTGTAAGCTTCGTCACCCCGGATGCTGAGCGTTCCATGCTCACCTACCTGGGCGCTTCAACGCAACTCAGCGACTCCGATATCCACATCGATGCCCTGCAGCAATCGCAATATCTCTATGTTGAAGGTTATCTCTGGGATTCAGAGAAAGCGCGCCGTGCTGCGCTCCACGCCATGGATGCAGCCAAACGCCATCAAGTGCGAATCGCCTTTTCGTTCTCCGATGCCTGGCTGGTGGGACGTTTCCGCGATGACTTCTCTCGTTTGTTGACCGATTACGTTGATCTGCTGTTCCTCAACGAGCGTGAGTCGGAAGAGATCACCGGATTTCAAGATCCGCAGATGGCCGTCAGGCAGATCGCTTCGCGGGTCGATTCGGTTTGTTTGACCTGTGGTGGAGCCGGTGCAATAGTCGCGCACGATGGCAGCGTTCGCCAGACACCGGCCCTGTCGCTGAGCAAAGTTGTTGACACCACGGGCGCGGGTGACCTGTTCGCAGCGGGCGTTCTACGCGGACTGACTCTCGGATTTGACCTGACGACATCCGCAATGATCGGCGCGCGCGCAGCAGCAGCAATTGTGACCAAGGTCGGGGCACGCCTTGATCGGGAAGACTTGATTCGCTAAGCCCGGTTGGAAAGCTGGACGTAAGACTTGAAGATACCGGCGCCGGCGAGAGGCGTTTCGATCGCGGTCGTGCGCGGCGATCCGCGCCGGCCGTGCGCATAGGCTAAGGCCAGCATCCCCGCCAGCCCGGGTGGCATCGCGCTAGCGAGCAGATCCGCGATGGTGCGAGATTCACCGGATGAAAATGCGGCTTCTACGCGCATCCACTTTCGCGCCGATTCCGAATCGTTGCTACCCAATTCAATCTGAGTGCAGGCAATCACCAACGTATCGCGCGCGTCGGGGTGCGCCAAAACTTCGCCGAGACCGGTCGCGATTTCGAGGCTATCGGAACCGGCGACAATCGGCACCAGACGGAAGTTGCCGAGCAGTTTTTGGAGCCAGGGGAGAAGAGACTCGATCGCGAATTCCGCGTCCTTGCCTCCGCCGTGGCCACGAGCGGCCATCCGGACTGTCGGGTGGAGATTTGCCAGCTTGCGACACAACTCAAGATCGAGGAACACGCGGCCCAGAGGTGTCTCATAGGCACCGCCGTTGTAGATCGACGCAAAGTCAGAAAACAGATTCTGCGCCGTGGCGATGATAATGACAGTCGAGTAGTTGTGCCGGTTCAACGCTCGCAGCGCCCCCAACTCGATCGGTTCGCGATACCAGTCGATACTGAAAGGCGTGACGATCGACCGAATATCTCCCTTCGCCTCCGGCGGACGTGTCGTCGCGAGAATTCGCTGTTCGAGAAGCTCGCTTAGTCTTACCGGATCCGCAGGATAAATCTTCCCCGCATAGTCGGCGCGTCTTACGTCGTCAGGTCGCTGATCCTCAACATGCATCACGCTCAACATACAGCGATCGTTGCGCCAGAACAAGTCTCGAATGAATCCTGCTATGATTCACTCCGCCTCTTTGCAGACAGCGCAGCGGCTTCGATCGTTATTCTTCTCGCACAAGTCTTAATTCGCTTGACTTCGTCTGCCGGTTTGGTTATAGAGGTCGTGATCGCGGGGTGGAGCAGTCCGGTAGCTCGTCGGGCTCATAACCCGAAGGTCGAGGGTTCAAATCCCTCCCCCGCTATTTCAAGCCAATCAGATCTTCTCCTTCTGCATCAACCTCTTGCGTGTATACGGGATGAGCCCGCCGGCGTCGATGATCGCCTGTCGCGCCTTCGGCAGGGGAGTGATTTTGAACTCTTTGCCTTTTGTGACGTTGCGCACGCTGTCACCGACGATTTCGATCTCATCTCCTTCGTCTGCCTGGATGTCGGGGCAGATCACCGTCGGCAGTCCCAGGTTGATCGAGTTTTGCAGAAAGATACGCGAAAAGTGACGTGCGATAATCGTCAACTCCCAGCCTTTCAGGCAGGAAGCCGCTTGTTCGCGTGAAGAGCCGCAGCCGAAATTCTGGCCGGCAACGATGAAGCTCCCCTTGGGAACTTCATGGTCTCTGAGCTTCTTGTTGAACTCGACCTGATCGGCGAATGCGTACTGCGGCGTTTCGGTGGGCAGAACTGTTGCCATAAAACGTCCCGGATAAATGATATCGGTGGAGATATCATCCGCGACTTTGAGTACGACCTTTCCCATGTTAACGTCCTCCTTCCCGCGGATCGCTGATGGTGCCGGTGATCGCACTGGCTGCAGCGACTTCCGGCGAGCAGAGATAGACTTCGGAATTCGGGTTTCCCATCCTCCCTTTGAAGTTGCGATTCGTGGTGGCGAGCGCCACTTCTTTGTCCCCGAGTGCGCCTTGGTGCACGCCGAGACAAGGCCCGCAACCGGGATTGCAGACGACCGCGCCGGCGTCGGCGAGATCGCTTAGATAGCCGCGCTTGAGAGCTTCGCGATAGATGCGCCACGAGGCCGGGAAGACCAGCATGCGTGTGCCGCGGGCGACCTTTCTGCCCTTGAGAATCTTTGCTGCGGCGGCCAGATCGTCGAGCCGGCCGTTGGTGCAGGAGCCGATCACAATCTGATCGACCTTGACATTGGCGACATCCTTCACGGTCTTGATATTGTCAACGGTGTGCGGGCAGGCAATCTGCGGATCCAGCTTGGCAGCGTTGATTTCGATCGTCTTCACATAGACGGCGTCCGGATCGGGTGCCAGCATGTTGAGTTCGGCACTTACGCTGGCTTCTTCGCGAAGGTAACGCGCCGTTTCGGCATCCGGCGGCACGATACCTGACGTTGCCCCGGCTTCGACCGACATGTTGCAGAGCACAAGCCTGCCGGAGGTGCTCATTGACCTGATCGTGTCGCCGTGGAATTCGAGCACCTTGAAATTGGCGCCTTCAGCGGTGAGCTGACCGATCAGGTAGAGGATCAAATCCTTGGGGCCGACAAAGGGAGCGAGTTTGCCGCTGACGTTGACCCTGATGGTGTCCGGCACTTCGACGTTGAGAATATGTCCGAGCGCCCAAACCGACGCCATTTCAGTGGCGCCGATTCCGAACGCGAACGCTCCCAGCGCGCCATGGCTGGTCGTGTGACTATCGGTTCCGACGACAACCATGCCGGGCCGGACGTAGCCGTATTCGGGGAGGATCTGATGGCAGATACCGCCTTCGTCGCCACGAATGTCGTGGAATTTCGCGATGCCCTGTTTGCCGGTGAAATCACGTAGTTTCTTCTGATTCGTGGCGGTTTTCGAGCTTTCGGCCGGCACGCGATGGTCGAGGATGATTGCGATGCGCTCCGGATTCCAGACCCTCGCCTCCAGTCCGGTATCCTTGTATATCTCGTTGAACTGATTGATCACCAACGCGCCGTTTTCGTGAGACATGGCGAGGTGTACTTGCGGCTCGACCACCTCTCCGATCGCAACCGTGGGCCGGTCGCAAGCATCGGCGATGACTTTTTGAACGTAGGTCATTCCCATAGAGTCTATCTCCCTAAGCTTTCTGATTTCTCATCATGAAGCTAGATAACTTGCTTTTCCTTGAGTTCGCGCTGTTGCTCCTGCGAATATCCCAGCGCGCTCAGGATTCTTTCGGTGTGCGAAGATAACCGCGGCGGCGGCGCTTCGATTTCGCCCGGCGTCTTGGAGAACTTGGCCGAGAGATTAAATATCTTGATATTGCCGATCAGCGGTTCGTTGATGGTGGCGATGGTTTGCCGATGTTTGATCTGCTCGCTATGCAGCGCCTTTTCGAGAGATACGATATCGCCGGAGGGAATGCTCTTGTCGTTCAGCAGCTCGACCCAATAGTCAGTGTTTTGCTGAGTCAGTCTTGCCTCGAGCAGCGGCGTCAGGAGCTTGCGATTGGCTTTGCGGGTATCGCGCTGCTGGAAGCGAGCATCGGTTTTGAGTTCCGGCAACCCCAGCGCATCGGCGAGGTCTTCCCATTGTTTCTGCTGATTGGCCGCGATGTTGATGAACCCATTCTTAGTGCGGAAGACTCCGGAGGGCGCTGCGGTGAAATTGTCATTGCCCATCGGGATCGGCGGCTGACCGCCGATCAGCAGGTTTGCGGCGACCCAGCCCATCAGCGGCATGATCGAATCGAGTAGTGCGATGTCAATAAACTGACCCTCGCCGGTGTGCTCGCGGTAGTAAAGCGCCGCCATAATGGCGAAGGCGGCGTTCAGTCCGCCGACGGTATCGCAAACCGGAAAGCCGGCGCGCAGCGGATGGAGCCTCTCATCGCCATTGACGTCCATCTCGCCGGAAAGGCCTTGAATGATCTGGTCGTAGGCCGGTTTGAAGGCATCCGGGCCGGTTTGACCAAAGCCGGAAATCGCGCAGTAGACGATGCGCGGGTTGATCTTCGTCATCTCCTCATATGAGAACCCCAGTCGCGTCATGACGCCGGGTCGAAAGTTCTCAACAACGACGTCGGCGGTCTCGAGCAGTTTTCTGAAAATCGCTTTGCCTGCCTCGAGTTTGAGATTCAACGTCAACGATTTTTTGTTGGCATTCTGGGCCAGGAAGCTGGTGCCCATCAGCTCCTGGTTCAGCTTCGGCACGTTGCCGAGTTTGCGAGCCAGATCGCCACCGTCGGGAACTTCAATCTTGATGACCTCGGCACCCAGCAAGGCCAAGTGCAGCGTCGCAAAAGGTCCCGACAGGACGTTGGTCAGGTCAATGACGCGAATGTCTTTCAGCATCTTCATCTCTCGTCCATTTTATCCTTTCCGAAAATCAACGATTGAACCGGATCTCATTACCATGCCGGGCAATTCGCGGCCAAAGTAGGAGCCCACCTGTTTGGCGGTGTCAATCAGAGTCGTCAGGTCGATATCGCGGCGGATGCCTGCACGTTGCAACGAGTGAACCAGGTCCTCGGTACTAACATTCCCGGCGGGGAGTTTAGTGAATGGGCAGCCGCCGAGGCCTCCAAATGCCGACTCGAAGTAGATGACGCCACAACGAAGAGCTGCAAAGCAGTTGGCAAGGCCGAGCCCGTAGGTGTTGTGGAAGTGGCAGGCCAACTCCAAATCCCTGTCGAGCCGGCCAATGGAAGTATACAGCTCCTCAACCTGATGCGGATGCGCGTGACCGGCGGTGTCAGCCAGACTGATGTTCCTGATGCCGGCATCGAGGTACTGCTTGACAATCGTCAGCACTCTTTCGGAAGGGATCGCTCCCTCAAAGCCGCAGCCGAATGCTGATTGCACCGAAACTTGCACGCGCTTACCCGTAGCGAGGACTGATTTTGCCATCGCAACAATCCGTTTCAGCGCCTCTTCGGTACCCATGTTGGTGTTCTTGCGGCTGTGAGTATCGCTGGCGGAGACGCCCATGCAAAACATCTCGACGCCGCACGACATTCCGCGCTCCAGACCTTTTTCGTTGAGCACGAGGCCGGAGAGAGTGACCTTGGCGGGCTTGTTGGAGCCAAGACCGAAATAGCGGAACAATTCGTCAGTATCGGCCATTTGCGGCACCTTCTCGGGGTTGACGAAGGACCCGAGCTGGATAATATCTACGCCAGTGGCAGCTAACTGGTCGATCCAGCGCACCTTCTCTGTGAAGGGAACCGTACTTTTCTCGACCTGGAGTCCGTCCCGCAAACCGACCTCATGAATGAATACTCTCGGCGACATCGTTTTCTCCGGTGAATTAGAGCTTTCGGGCAATTTCTTCCCCCATTTCCAGGGTCGTAGCGCTGCCGCCCATGTCATAGGTGCGTACCCGGCCTTCCGCGATGACTTGGGCGACGGCCTTCTCGAGCCGGGCCGACTTGTCCTTCTCTCCCAACCATTCAAGCATCATCTTGCCCGCCAAAATAGTTGCGATGGGATTCACCTTGTACTGTCCAACGTACTTCGGTGCGCTGCCGTGAGTCGGTTCGAATACCGCGAGCTTTTCACCGATATTGCCCGAACAGCCGAACCCGAGACCTCCCACCATCTGAGCGGCGAGATCGCTGACGATATCACCGAACATATTGGTTGCCACCAGCACGCCATAACTCTTGGGGTTCTTAAGCAGCCACATGCAGATCGCGTCAATATTGGCATCGTCCATCTGAATATCCGGAAAGTCTCTGGCAACGCTCTTGCCAGTTTCCAGGAACAGTCCCTCCGTTGCCCGCACGACATTGGCCTTGTGAATGACGGTCACTTTCGGGTAACCGAATTTCCGGGCATACTCAAAAGCGGCACGGATAATCCGTTCACAGCCGAGCTTGCTGTTTATCTTGCACGTGATGGCGTACTCGTTTCCCTGCAAGTCGGCGAAATGCGCAAACGGCTTGCTGAGATTGGACAGGGTCTTGTTCAACTCGTCCGGTACCGGACTGAACTCGACGCCGGAATAGAGATCCTCGGTGTTTTCGCGGAACACGACGAGGTCGATGCCTTCCTTGTAATTGAGCGGATTGCCCGGATAAGCCTTGCACGGCCGCAAGCAGGTATACAAATCAAACATCTGCCTCATCCGTACAATCGGACTCCGGTACACCAGGCCCTTGCCTTGAAGCTCCGGGATCAGTTCACGCTCGGCGTCCTTGACCGGTTTGGAAGTAATCGCGCCAAAGAGAGCCGCGTCGCAGTTCTTCAATAACTCTATAGTGCGGGCGGGGAACGACTCGCCCTCCTGGCACCAGAAGGTCCAGCCTATGTCGCCATGTTGGTAGTTGGCATCGAACTTAAGAGCGTCGAAGCAGAGCTTCGTTGCCTCCATGACTTCAACACCAACACCGTCACCTGGCAACCATGCGATTTTGTACTTGCTCATTATATCTCCATATCTCCAATTTATTCTCGTGCTACCAGACTGGCTCTAGTTTGACAATCAGCATAATTCCATCGTCATGATCCCGGAGTTCATGCCTGCTGGGAATGATCTGATGATGGGGAAACTGCTGAATTGATGTCTTACCGAGGCCATTTTTGTCTTGCATAACTTTAACATAGTGGTGTAAATTGTGCATGATGTCAAACGATGATTCCTCACAAATCCATTCCGAAAAGTCATGACTCCCGGACGCGTACTGCCATCTCTGAGTTCTCTTCAGTGTTTTGAGGCCGCCGCACGCCACATGAGCTTCACCAAGGCGGCAGCTGAACTCAGCATCACGCAAAGCGCTGTGAGTCGACAGGTCAGGCAACTTGAGGAGTACGTAGGGCGGCCGCTATTTCGCCGCCATAAGCAGCGCTTGGTTCTCACGGAGGCCGGAGAGGACTATGCTAAGTCGGTTCACGACATACTGGAGAGGGCAGAAGCTGCAACCCTTCAGCTCATGGCTTATGGCGGCGGTGGCGGTACGCTCACCATCGCCCTCCTGCCAACTTTCGGCTCGCGATGGCTTATCCCGCGTCTTGGGGACTTTGCCGCCCGGTACCCTGATATTCAGATGAATCTCGTAACGCAGGTACGGCCGTTCAGGTTTGAGGGCAGTGACATTGACGCCGCTATTCACTTTGGAATTGATGTCTGGCCCGGTGCAGTCTGCCATCGACTGATGGGCGAGGCGATTGTCCCAGTCGCGGCGCCGTCATTGCTGGCGGGTCGATCCAAGCTGTCCGACCCGGAAGACGTGGGCCGCTACACTCTCTTGCAACACGCCACCCGTCCACAGGCGTGGCAAGAGTGGCTCTGTGATTGTGGTGTGAATAATGTGGATGGTCGCAAAGGTCCGCGCTTTGAGGAGTTCCAGATGGTGATTCAGGCTGCAATCGCAGGCCTCGGACTTGCGGTGCTGCCCCTCTTCCTCATTCGCGATGAACTGGCAAATGGTCACCTGGTTGTTGCTGTTGACCGTCCGGTAAAAAGTGAGCAGGCGTACTATCTGGTCCATCCCGAGTCCAAATCTGATCTTCGGAGGGTCGTCGTGTTTCGCACCTGGCTGCTTGAACAGTGCGCCCTCCAGAATTCGGAAACTTGACGAGAACCGGTTCGATTAGCAGGTGGTTGAATACGCCCAAAGCTGCAGTCAGATAAGAGAATTCTAATCAACTCCGACTAGTCGCACTCTACCGTCTTGACACAGCCGTATCTTCGGCAACCAAGACGCTACCGATGACGAAGTGACATCATGTTGCTGGGACGACCGTGACCTCGGCAAGAGCGAAGATGTGAGATCTGCCGACAGACCTGGGAGCAAGCCAGGTCTGAGCGCATGCAGCCAAATCGTGGAAGGTTGAAGCAGTCGCGGTACGCACAATCGCTTGCTATTTTCGAGGAAGTAATTAACTTAAGATGGGTAAAGTAATCCATTGAATCGACAACGCCGCTATGATCCTGCAGTTCCTGGAGGTGCTGGGATGTCTACACGTACATTCAATTCTGTTGTACTCAGAGCAGCCGGCGTCCTGAGTATTGCCCTGAATTTACTTGTTGTCTCCATGGCTTCAGCGAGATCAGAGGGAGTCAACGGCGGCAGACCGGTGATCGACGAAACAAAGTCTCTGCATACGCCTTCGTCGAGCCAGCTGCTGGATGCTCAAGCATTCGACACGGTCACTTTCGATTTCACATCTACTCTCGAAGGCTGGAGTTTCTTCCTCGGGGTTGATACAGTTCAAGAGTACTACCCAGACCTTAACTGCATCGAGCGTTATCGTATGCATAAGGTCGCGGCACCATTTTCGCTCAGTTGGAATAGTTTTGGCGGCGCCGGCTCAGCGATGATCAATTGTTCATTCGACGGTTACTACTCAGGCAGTTGTGATTATCGCTGGCAAATTAAGTCGATACAATCACCCGTGCCTGACACGTGGAACGGAGCAAGCCGGATTGAGGCTCGCCTTTACAAGAGCGTCTCCACCACTGTCTACGCCATGATCGGGTACAAGAGGCCGGGCGATGAGACATTTAATTACGTCGGCTGGCAAGGCTCATTGCCGACCAACTCGTGGACGACGATATCGTTGAGCGAGCCAACTCCGGGAGCGTTCAGCGATTTGGAAGCTGTCTCTGTGCTGCTCGGGTCGTACAATGCGGTCGGCGCCGTCTATGTCGACTGGGTGCGGCGGATAAAATTCGTGCCGCTGACCCCGGCGCTCACCTCGCCAACCGACCAGGCAACGATCCAGGATAACCTCCCCAATTTCAGCTGGTCGGGGGACGGGACGACCTACACGCTTCAGATTGATGGCGACACGACATTCGCGAGTCCGGTTACATACGACGGAATCGTCGGCACGACCTTCGAAGTTCCTCAGCCGCTTCCCAACTCGGGCGGCTATGCCGATATCAAGTATTTCTGGCGTGTTCGTGCTCATTATTCGAATGGCCAGATTTCGAGTTACTCCGCTCCCTTCCAATTCTTCATCACGGGCACCCATGACGTGCCTTCCGAATTTCCGACGATCAATGCGGCGTATGCGGCATTTGGCATCCGTTCAGGCGGGACAGTCCGCGTGTTGCCGGGCACATATACCGGTGCGGCAAACTGCAGCATTGGCGGCTTTGGTGAGAGAGCGGTCAGCATCATCTCATCCGGCGGACCCGAGGCAACCATCATCGATTGCCAGGGGCTATATCAGGGATTCTACTACGATCTATATGCCCCGGGCGGAATTGTATTGGAGGGTTTCACGATTCGTAACGCCAGCGGTGGAACCGGCGCCGCCGTCAGCTGCTGGACTGGGTCTCCTACGATCCGAAATTGCATCATCGAAAACAGCCACGGCTGGGGCATCTACATTCGCAGCGGCTCGCAAGCAAGAGTGGAAAACTGCAGAATTCAAAGCAATGACAGCACGGGAATTCTGGTGGAGTTCGGCGCCAGTGCTACGATTACCGGCTGCCAATTCTCGGACAATGCTGCGTTCGGTTTACGGCTGGCGAGTGGTACGGCGGCGATCGTCACTGGATGCACATTCAATTCTGCCACCGTCAACGCCCGCGGAGAATCCGCGGCCATCAGGGCGTTTGATTCGCAACTCGATGTTCGCGGCTGCACAATTGGTAACCGCAACGGGAACGGCATCGAGAGCTATCAAAGCGAGCTGGCTGTTCGCAGCAGCCGATTCGTCAACAATCTCTCGAGCAATAATGGCGGAGCGATTGCCATCTATTGGTCGGAGGAAAACACTGTTTCGATTGATTCCTGTCTGTTTAGCGGCAATCAGGCCGCTAACGGAGGCGGACTCTACCTGGCCCAGGTCGGAACTCTGGGAATATCGCATTCGACGTTTGTCAACAATGAGAAGGGAATTTACGCAAATGTGGAGGGCAACTTCGTCGGACCAATAACGCTGTCCGACTGCATTATTGCTTTCTCCACAGCGGGGCCGGGAATAGACGACGCCTCGGGCATTTTGTCGCCCACGATCAGTTGTACCGACCTATTCGGGAATGCAGGAGGCGATTGGATTGGGGAACTGGGGGGGCAACTTGGCGCTCGTGGAAATATTGCACAAGACCCGCTATTCTGCGACGCGGCGAGCGGAGAATTCACGATAGCTGCATCTTCTCCGTGTGCGGCTACCCATAGCAGTTGCGGCGGGATGGGCGTCTATGAAGTCGGCTGCACACTCAATCAGCCGCCGATCTTATCAGAAGTATCAGATACGACAATTTCCGAAGATCAGCCACTTGTGATGGGAATTCTTGCCTCCGATCCCGATGAGACGATTCCGATCCTGAGCGCAGCGACACTGCCGGCGAATGCCACGTTTGTTGATAACGAAGACGGCAGCGGTACATTCTCTTTCCACCCCGGCTTTGACCAGGCTGGATCATACGACATTCTCTTCATTGCGAGCGATGGCGAGTTTTCCGATTCAGCGTCTACGCGTGTCACCGTGACAAATACCAACCGCGCTCCGATCTTCTCCGACGTCGACGACGACACGATATTCGAAGGCGAGGAGCTTAACGTGGTCGTCTCGGCCACTGATCCCGATGGCACGACGCCCTTGCTCACTGCGCACAATCTTCCGGCCAATGCGTCCTTTGTCGATCACGAAAACGGCAGAGGGACTTTTGCGTTCAGCCCTGACTTTGGACAGGCCGGCTCATTCTCAGTTATGTTCATTGCCTCCGACGGGGAATTGCAGGACACCACCGATATGTCGATAGTCGTGCTGGGCAGCAATCTGCCGCCGATCATTGAGCCGATAGCAGACCGGACGGTGGCTGAGCGGGAGCTTGTTTCGATTCTCGTGCAGGCTTTAGATCCGGATGAAACTGTTCCGGCGCTTAGTGCCTTGAATCTTCCGACAGGTGCCGACTTCAGCGATCACAACGATGGAACAGGTAGCTTCACTTGGACTCCATCCTTCGAGCAAAGCGGCGTGCACCTGGTTACCTTCCAGGCTTCCGACGGCCAGTTGACCGCGTCGGAGAACGTGACGATAACCGTCACGAATGTTAACCGTCGTCCCGCCTGGGCAGTTGCTAACGATACAAGCGTCCAGGTCGGTGAGACTTTGCTTCACGAAGTGAGAGCAAACGATCCAGACGGGAACGCACCAGTTCTAAGTGCGCAGGGATTGCCTGAGGGGGCGGTCTTTCTCGATGCAGGAAGCGGTGTCGGACATATCACGTTTACGCCGGCACTGCCACAGACTGGAGATCACTTAGTCATGTTGATAGCGTCGGACGGCGCTCTGTCTGACACTGCTGAGATTCAGATCACGGTGTCTCCGGGGGCTATACTGGCCGTTCAACCCGATACCTTACGCTTTGCGATTGATAGTGGTGATGCAGATCTCGCTGTTAGCAATCCGGGACGAGCGGATCTCGAATGGTCCGGCGAGGTCGATGTCCCCTGGCTCACGCTTCTGCCAAGTTCCGGAGTACTCCCGGCTGACGACCAAGTCATCATAGCTGTGATGTCCGACACCTCTCAACTTGCCGCCGGCTATCACTGGGGACATATCAATCTCGCATCAAACGGGGGAGAGATTCAGGTCGCTGTGCTGGCGGGGAAGTCACTGGCGTTGCTGCTTCCCCCATTCCTGACGAGCGTTCAGATCGATGAACCGATCACAATGTCATTCAATGGAATCATCGATGCCACAACACTCATCGATGCGGTGAAAGTCGAATCGAAGAGTGGTACCGAGTGTACGAAAACAGCAAATGTCGATGGTGGAAAGACTACGCTGAGGATTCTCCCGCCGGAAACGCAGGAATTCAGCGAGCTTGACTCGATCATTGTCCATCTGGATTCACACTTGCAGACGGCCGACGGTCTGCCGCTGCGCGGGACGGATACCGTCCGCACCTTTGTGACCGGAGCAGCGATCTGGCCAGGGGATACCGATCATAACGGAATTGTGGACGAACGCGATGTTCTTCCGATCGGCACATACTTTGGCAAGCAGGGTCCGCCGCGGGCGGCTCAGGGACTTGGCTGGCATCGTCAACTGGCGCGCGTCGTTCTTGCCGGAAGCCTGTGGGAACCCTACGCGGTGATCTATGCCGACGCCGACGGAGACGGCGTCATTGGTGAGAATGACATTTGCGGCGTGGCGGAGAATTGGCTAAGAGAAATCGCAGCTTTCGGGAAAGCGCACTCTCACGCGGACATCCCGGCTCTTGCCGCTCAATTAGAAGGCGCCGAGTGGGACCTGATTTACGATGCCCTCTTGGATTGCCCGGAGAGCCAGGGTCGCACTGACTTAATTGAGATGATCGGGCAGCTCAGGGGTTCTTCCAATCAAGCCTTGCCGTCAGCCGTGGTGCTTCATCAGAATCATCCCAACCCCTTTAATCCTGAAACCCTGATAGAATTTGAGCTGCCGTATTCGGACTTCGTGCTCGTGACGGTATACAATATCCAGGGTCAGAGAGTGCGAGAGCTACTCAGTGGTTATCGCCAAGCCGGACGTTTCCAAATCTCATGGGATGGCGAAAATGATGCGTCGCAGCCGGTTGCGTCAGGGGTCTATTTCTACAAGCTTGAGACTTCGAGAGCGACCCGGGTGAGGACCATGATACTGCTGCGTTGACTCCAGACGTAAGCAGAACATCTTCCTCGAGTCATCCTGCCATCTCCTGATTGTGAGGGGGATAGATCCTTAAGGCCCGAATCCGCGCGGTATGATCGACCGCAATCTATAGAAAACGCTTTAGTTGCGCCCATCAGACTAGACGTCCATGTTTTCGCGGCGGGCCAATCCTCTAAAACGCTGAACCGCGAATCCGGGAAGTGAGCAACCCGGTGTTTGAATCTTCCGCCGCAGAGCCCACTGGAGTCGATGCACGGCAATCGCCGCCGCAATCTGCAGATTAGAGCCTGAACACCTCATGACCGCCGATGCAGATATACGGCGCCCAGAAATAGGGATGGCGATAGAGCTGCCGCGGGGAGTTGATCATTGCTCTCTGGGCTTCTGTCAGTGCCGCTACCGGAGCCACCCCGGTGAGCAGGTAATGATAGTAGGAGCGTGTGATCTCGACGGTACTCCGGTCATCGACGCCCCAAAGCGTCGCGAGCACGCAGCTTGCACCGCCCGCGATGAATGCGCGAGCGATGCTGTATACTCCTTCGCCCTGATACTGCACTCCGGTCGCTGTTTGACAGGCGGAAAGGACTACGCCTTTGCCTGACAACTCCAGATCGGCAATCTCGGCAGCCGTCAACAATCCATCGCGGCACTTGTCCGGTTCGGGAGACATCACGAGTGTTGAGAGCAGAGGATTGGTGGCGTTGACCAGTCCGTGGGTTGCGAAATGCAGAATTTCGATGTCAGACAAGTCGGTTGACTCGAAGGCCGATTCTTGCGCCTCGGTTCCGGCAATCACGAGCGTCCGATCAGCGCCGAGCACTTCACGCAACGCATCCAACTCCGCCGCCGCAAACTGCAGGGTTCGCAGTTCCATCCTCGTGCCCAGGACGTAATGCAATCTTGAATTTGTCTCCGGTGTGATCACCGGATCTCCAACGGCGAGGACACGCCCGTGGTCGGACTGAAGAGGATGTGGTCGAAGGTTTTCAAGTAGCGCGATGGAAGGAGCATACGAAACTTCAAATCGTTCGGCTACAAAACTGCTCTCCGGTAAAATCATGGCGGCGAATGGTAGCCCGGCGAGCGGGGAAGAGGTGATTATGATCAGCCGTTCGCAACCGCGCTCCTGCAACCAGTCAACGGGAATCAGCGTCCGGCACAACTCCTGCCCGCATTGCAGGGCCGACTGCGGCAAGCGACTTTGAAGTGGATAGCTGGAAATTGCCGTTATGAAATCACGGCTCAAATGCTCGAGTGAGTCCAGGGGAATCTCAATGGGAATAAAGCCCAGCGTGTCAGCCAGTTTAAGAAAGATCCCGGCGCCAAGCTCAGAGGCATAATAAACAAGAATTGCGGCCGTTCCTGCGCTCACAGGTCGCGAGGTTTCCGGCTGCGACAACTCGCGGCCCTTCAACTCTGCGCGGTTGCCATTCTGCAGCCGCAGCAGCTGTGCGAGCCGAAGCGAATCGTCCAGTGAGTGCGCCAGGCTTGACCTCAGCCGGAGGGCGTCGACCGTTCCTTCTTGGTCAAAGCTGTCGCGCTCGCCTTGCGAACCGACCGCTCCTCTGGGTCCCTGGCTCTCGCGTTTCTCCGTCAGTTCGCTCTTCAGTGATTGCGCCTTACTCGACTCGAGCACTTGAAGCGCCGAGTCCAGCATCGTCGCCTGCGCGGTTTGCTGATAACGATCCAAATAGATTCGCACAAGCAGGTTGTAGACGCCAATCTTGTCGGAGAGAAAACCCACGGAGAGATCGGGTTGCAGGACCAGGTCTCGAGCAGTTTCGAGAGTATCCCGACATTCAATCGCCAATGACTGCGCGGCTTCAAGATCTCCGAGATAGTACTTTGACAATGCCTGCCCGGAGCGCGCGAACAGCCGCTCCTGGAAATCGCCGGCATGAGCCAAGACCGTATCAAACAACGCATCCGCCTCCGCAAAACGCTTCAAATCCAAATGCAGCGCAGCACGGCGAAATGTGTTCGTTATCGAACCGTCACGGTTTCCACTTGTCTCGAAAAGCCGCTGCGCGACATTCAATTCCGACGATGCTTCGCGATAAGATTTCCGAGCCTGGTGAATTATCCCGCGGGTTGATCGCGCGTAGGCAACGTCCGCCAGAGTGTTCGCTCCGAGCGAAGATGCCACTTGTTGACGCAGGAGCACTGCGCGATCGACATATGACAAGGCAGAATCGAGCAGGCCCAGGTCGTATGAGGCTTCTGCCAGGTAATAGTATGCATAGCCTGCGAACCGCTTGTCCCCGGCGACAGAAAACGCCGTCGCCGCCGCCTCGAAGTGATTCACGGCCTGTTGGGCAAATCCGAGCAGGAATAGTGAATGACCCAGTTGCAGCCGCATGAAAGGCAGCTTCTCGCGATATCCGAATCGTTCAAAACAGGCAAAGGCTTCATAGGAATGCGACATCGCCTCGAAGTAGTTGCCGTCTCCTTCCGATAGCACCTTCGATTTTAGGAAGAGCACATCCCCCAAAATCTCTCCCAGATCCCACGAGCGACACAGCCGTTCGGCGCGCTCGGCAGAGGTCAGGCACGCTGCTTCGTCTCCTGCATCATATCTGGAGAAGGCGAGCGCAAGCAGTCCCGATGCTGCAGTAGCTGTATCGCCAATCTCCAAAAATTGGTCGATTAGCAGTGCGTCCGCTTCCGTCTGGTTGGCAGACTCTGGCTGCGCTTTTGCTCGTAGCGCCGCCATTGAGTCCAGTTCCGCCTTGCGACAGCGCATCGCTCCACCGAGTGACAGCAGCCATTTCACCCGGTGATTGAAATCGCCGATCCCGGTCGCTCTTTCGTATGCGGCTGACAGCCACACCGTTGAGGCCACCACACTCGAATCGTCGGCGGCGTCAGGTGGCGGAAAGTGAGTTGAAGCACTCCGAATCAACGAATCAATCGTACTTCGGAAGCCTCGATGATCTAATGTGATATATTCGCTGAGTGCATCCCTATCCTGGTTAATCACGATCTTCTTGAGCATTTCCTGGTGACTGAGCGCAGCGTCGTTCGCGCAGTTCTGGAGCAGGAGCCCAATCAGAAGTCCGGTCAACGTGGCAGTCGCGCTCTTTATCAGACTCACGCGACGTCCCTCCTACTTGCGGATGATTTCCAACGGAAACTTGGAGATAGTTGTAGCCACAGAATCACCTATCGACAGCTCGGTGAATTCGAGAAGGTATTCGGAAGACTTCAGATAGGCAGTCGGAATCTGAACGACCATTGGCTCGCTCGCCGCCAGGTTTTCGAGCCGATAGGTGACGACGCCTTCGGAAGTCAGCAACTGAAAGTTGTAGATTGCCGAGTTCTGCACCGGCAAGAGCACGCTTAACTCGAGCAGATTTTGCGATTCCCTGATTTCGATGACTTCAATCGCTTCCCCAGCTCGGGTGCCGAGTCGCTGAATCTGGTGCGTTTGGGTACCCGTGCCGTCGTGCCATAAGTTTCGGACGCCATAAAATGCTGGAATGGCTAGGATTACAAGCACGATCGCCGTCAGCGCCGGATTGAACGCCAGCCTCGGAGTTGCCAGTTGCTCCCACCAGGACTTAAGATTACCTATCCAGACAGCAAGTGAAGACTCGTCAGACTGGCTTAGAAGTCGATGCGATTCCTGGACGAGTTCAATTGCCTCGCGACACGTACGACACAACGCCGAATGCTCTGCGATTCGCGACCTTTCCGACTGCTCCAGACCCTCCCGCGCGAACACCCAGCGCGCGATGAGATCGTTGTCAAGGTGAGCCTCATCCAACCTGTCGGCAGTCGTGATAGCGGATTTCAGTTCTCGAAGCTCCTCCATCTCGCGCCGAAGGACGGGGTGTTTTCGCAAGCCGGATTCAAAGTCGGCAAGTTCTTCCCCGGTCAATTGTTCAGCGAGGTAACTCGGCACGAGATTCAGAAGCTCTTCAAGACTCCGCATTTACGATTTCTCCTTGCATCACATACTCCGAGGCGTCCCAGCCGGCAAAAGGTTGGAGTATTTCTGCAGCCGATCCATATTTTTCCGCGCTTGTTCCCGGCAGGTGAAAAGCCGCCATTTTATGGTTTCCTCGGACTTGCCTTCGCGCCTGGCAATCTCGGCGTAGTTCAATCCCTCCCTTAAGACCATGCGCCACAGCCGTCGGCACTCCCGGGAGGCCAGGCGAACGACGGTGACAATCTGCGCCCAGCGTTCGCGCCGCATTAAGGACTCTTCGGGATTCTCGTCGTCCGCCGAGACCTCGACGTCGTCGCCGAGGACCTCGGCGTCGCGCACGCGGAAAAACTCAATCAATGTCAGAGCGCGATTAACGGCTACGCGCCCGACGAAGTGCTTCAGGCTGCTTTCAAAGCGGAATTCGTTATTCCGAAAGATTCCCAGCAGCGAAATGTGGACGTCCTGGCTGATGTCGCTCAAGTGAGAATGAAGGCGACTGCGGAAGGGGGTCAGCGCCAAGCTAATGTACTTCTCGATGGTGTGTGCCGCCCCCCGCTTTCCCTCGAGATACTGAGCGACCAGTTGTCGGTCAGAGTCTGAACTGCCCATGAAGACCCAATAAATCTTCTCAGGGAAAAAACCGCAAACCTTTTCCACGCTCGGCCTCCTACGGAGCGAAAGACGAATGAAACCACTTACAAAGAAGTTCAGACTAAGTATCCGAACGGAAGGAGAACCCCATGAAAAGCCCGCTCAACCTCACACTCGTCAGCGCGATGATGATCGCGGTCTTCAGTTTCGCGACGATCTTCACACCGAGTACCGCCAACGCCGGTTGGCACCCGCAAGACGACAATCTTCCGGGAATGCATGAATTCCCGACTGGATTGGTAGTGTTGACGGCCGTCGTCGCTGTCGGCGCGGTCACTTACTTGATTGTGAAGAAGAACAAGAGCGACAAGCAGCTTCCCGCGGTGAAGAAGACCGAAGTCAACTCCCAGGCGACGGAGGACGCAAAAGCCGACTCGATCAATGCCGTTTCGTCGACTTCGACCGAGCCTGAGGAGACGCTGAAATCCAATGACATCCAATCCGATTCAAAGCCCGATCATTTTTGCGATGTCGACAGCAGCCCCCTCAGAACTCCTGTGCTTGACCGCCGGCTGCGACTGTCCGATCTCACCGTTAAGGCGGGAATCGCACTCGGATTCTGAGCTAAGATCACAAATCCCCACTCCCACGCACTAGCCGGGACACATCGGTGTCCCGGCTTTTGTTTCTGGACGTCGCTTCCAAGAGTGTCGCGCGATGCGCTTTTCAGAGCAGATTTTCGCAAACCTTTTCTCGAGCAGCCCGCCAAGACGAGTGAGATCAAGAAATCCACAAACTGGCAATAAGCGCCGAGGAGGAACAAATGAGAATCAGAGTCTATTGGCCGACGCAGAGCGCGATTTCTGCGCTCGCTGCGCTCGCTACGATCGTCGTGTTGTCTCTGGGAATCGTCGGTTGTTCGTATTCCCTCAAGTACAGCCTCAATAAGGCAGACATTCGAAAGGCACCGGCCACCAGCGAATTGCGGGTGGCTGTACTGGCACTCGACGACCAGCGCGATCCGGCTGAACGGGTCAAGCAGGCCCGCAAGGAACGGGGCGACAAGGACGCCGGAGACTTCACTTGCGACAAAGATTTCAGCGGCCAGGTTGGTGTCGAGGTCAGCAAGATGATCGCCAAACATCTCGACTACGCGGGCAGCTTTGCGCAGGTCGATTATGTCGTCAGCAATCAATCTCTGACTCAGGAGGCGGTGCTCAAGCACCTTAGGGATCAAGGCTACGACGCCGTACTCACTGGCTCCTTAAACAGCTTCACAGGTTACTACGACCGCAACAGCGGCCGCGAGATGCTCCTGACCGCCGGTCTTCCTCTGACCGCCGGAATCATTGCCGGTGTCATGAGCGTCAAGACCGAAACGAAGTCGATGGGCGGCATCGCCCCATTGACGTTCACTGAAACCACCTATGACCCAATCGTCCCAACGGTGGTCGTTTCGGTCACGTCGCTGCTGGGGAATTTCATCGAAAGCAGTTCTGCCCGCGACATTTCGTGGCAGACAGCGCTGAAGCTGCGTCTCACTCAACTGGACAATCGCGCTGAACGTTGGTCGGATTCAATCGTGGTGGCAGATAGCGTACACACCTCAATGCCGGGAATCAAGACTGGAAAGCGCAAACAAGAGGTTGCCGTCGCCAGTTTGCGCGAGGCCGTCAACGTCCTCGTCGATCGCTTGGCTGCTGCCCCGATTCATGCGTCGACGCCGGTGTCGATGGCCCAGAAAGGGGAGTAACATGACGTTTTTGTCGAATTTAGGCTTGACGGTCGCTCGAAAGCGGCTATCTTCACAAGACAAACTCGGACAACATGCTCATGACGCGCAGCGCGAGAGATCGGCTTTTGCCTGCGACTGCTGCGGTCTGTCTGAGTGTTTCGCTTCAACGGCGAACTTCACCTTGGATCACGCCGATCGATCCGGGGTACTACGGATCACAACAACCTGGGAGGGCAACGGGCACGCTCGAGAGCGCCATTCCACTTTTCAATTCGCAACTACAACAAACACTCACTTCTGCGCATCAAACGATGACACGGGCCGGCACGCCCGGTCAGGGAGGGTTAAAACAATGATAGCCACATGGGAACATTTCAGAACAGTCTTGGTGGCGACTCTATTGCCGCTGATTGCTATAACTCAAACATCGCACGCCGACACGACTTATGTCTCGGGTACGATCGTAAGTCAAACTTGGACGGCCGCTAGCTCGCCTTACGGCGTGACGGGAGATATTCTTATTGCAGGTTTGACAATTGAACCTGGGGTAGAAGTAGTCGTCCTCGGAGATTATTTGTTTGAAGTTGGAGGGCGTTTGACGGCAGTCGGCACTGAAGCGGATTCGATTCTATTCAGGGGGCTCTCCTCAAGCCCGGGATGGAAAGGCATCTTCTTCAACTACAGCGTGCCGGGATCAGAACTGGCTTTTGCTGTAGTTGTGGACGCAAATCAGAGCGGCATTCGAATTCTAGAGAGCTTTCCGATAGTGAGAAATTGCAGCATTCGTGAGAACAGCTCTGCCAACTCTGGTGGCGGAATGAATATATACTTGTCGACCCCAGGTCACTTAGTGGTAACTGGATGCTCCATTTTCGGAAATAGCACCTCTTCCAATCACACGGTACCGACTTCGCACGCAGGAGGTGTCTGGATTCATGCAGTCAACTGCTCAGTTGCCTTTGAAGATTGCAGCATCTCGAACAATACTGCAATAACCTATGACGGTCACGTCTACGGTGGAGGAGTACTAGCGACGGGAGACATTGGATTCAGGCGCTGCAACATCAGTAACAATCACGTGAGCGGTCATGATAATATTCCAGGTGGAAATTCAGCCGGAAGAGGAGCGGGTATCTATTTCGGTGGCGGTAAGCTTGAGCTCTTCAATACCTCAATTGTAGATAACCTCGCAGAGGGATATGCTCCGGGAGGGATGTCAGGTAATCAAGGATATGCGTCCGGGGGTGGTCTGCACGTGGCTGATGGGGTTGTTATAGGGCAAAACTCGATAATCGCACACAATAGTGTTCTCAGCTCACACGGCTCTGTCGGCGGCGGAGTCTATCTGAATGCCGGATCTGCGGATTTCACAAATTGTACATTCTCATATAACAATATTCGTGCAATACAAATTGGCAGTTCAGTTGTTACACTTGAAAATTCCATCATCTATTTTAACAACAGCAACGGCGCACAACTGGACACGACAGTGATAGCGACCTACTGTGATGTCCAAAACGGATTTGCAGGTGCAGGTAATATCAACTTCAATCCTCTCTTTGTCTCGACAAGTAGTCTTCAAATCGTGGATGGCTCGCTGTGTGTAGATGCCGGCAATCCTGACCCGGCATTTGATGATGGCTGTCTTCCTCCGGCCCTAGGAACTACAAAGAACGATATGGGTGCTCACGGCGGACCGGGTACTTGTGGTTGGTTTGTCCGGCCCGAGATAACATGCCCTTCCGCCCCGGTGAGTGTTGTGGTCCAGGCGCCGGGGCCTGTTTGCATTCCCTTGTCAATTGCCAATTCGGACAGCATTGACGCCGGCTTCGCATACTGGCAGGAAAACACACTTTGCTTTATAGCTGATAGTCTGGGAGAGTACTTAGTCACAGTGGTCGCAATTGACACTTCCACTGACCTGTCGGACTCTTGCTCCTTCATCGTCAACGTCTCCGGCGTCAAGGTCGGTGACGAGACGGTGCCGCCGGGAGGTACGGTGCGAGTACCGATCACGCTTTACACCGATCAGCCGTTGTCGGGATTCACGATTCCGTTGAAGTACTCTACGTTCCAGCCTGACAAGGTCACACTTGATTCGGTGACGGTTGTGCCGTGGGTGGGAGACTCGGCGTTTATCGTGAACGACTCGATGTTCATCGTGCACCGCCCGATTCAACCGATCCCGATGCCTGATTCCACCGGCAAACTCGACGTCGGTTACGCTTACTTCACGATCGCGCCAACCGCCGCGCCGGAAACCTTCCCGATCGACACCGCGACCACCGAATACAACTCTGTCGTGTACTCGTACCAGTTCGTCACGGCGACGGGAGATACAATCGTGCCGCTCTTCGTGCCGGGAAGTGTTACGATTGACGGCGCATGTAGTGCTGTCTGCGGTGATGCAGACTGCAGTGGATTCGTCTCAATGGACGACATTGTGTACTTGATAAACTACATCTTTGCCAACGGTCCTGCGCCGAAGGATGGTCGAGAGGGTGACGTAGATTGCGATGGTCGTGCCAACATCACCGATGCGGTTTACTTAGTGAATTACATTTTCTCGCCGGGAAGTCCAGCCCCTTGCGAGTCCTGCCCGGCACTGGGATTCCTCGAGAAACCGGCTATTGGTGAAGCCGAATTGTCCATTGAGTGTTCCGATATCAGCTGTAGTGGTCTCGTTCTGAAGCTAAGGTCAGACTTCCAGATAGCTGGTGTGCAATTTGAACTCACCACAGAACGGGATGTCTACTTTGAGACCGGAGCCACAATCTCAAAGTTCTCTCTATTCTCAAACTTCTCCAATGGCCGCACCAAAATCGGCCTGATCGATCTCACTGGATCGGGCGGCATTCCCGCCGGCGAACACGAACTGTTGCGCTGGCAGAATACCGGCCTTGAGATGCCCGTCATTTCTGAGGCCATCGCTGCCGATCGTAGCGCTCAGCCGATTGCTGTCAGGATTCTGTCGACGGCTAAGTCGGAAGTCCTGCCGCGCGAATTCGCGATCAAGCAGAACTTCCCGAATCCGTTCAACCCGACAACCCAGATCGCTTACGATGTCCCGCACGCCGAACAGGTGCGCATCGACATTTACAACGTCCTGGGTCAGCGCGTTGTGACCGTCGTTGATGCCCCGCATCAGCCGGGTCGATACAGCATCACCTGGAGCGGTACCGATGAATCCGGTCGCGGCGTTGCCTCCGGAGTCTATCTCTATCGGATCACCGCGGGGACATTCGTTGAGTCGAAGAAGATGATGCTGCTGAAGTAGTTCAAATTCGACGTACTCGCTACTGGCCAAAAGCGGTCGTCACGCAAGCGCCTGGAGCTTAGCCGGCTCCGGGCGCTTTGCTTTAGAGATACCGGCCTTTCTTCGGAGCGGTTGGGCTAAGGAGCGACCCGCCAGAGTCTGCCGGGTCGTTAGTGCAATCGAGCCAGGTCGTAGACTCTGTCTGCAAGCTCCACAGCGACAAGAACATCCACGATGTGATTGACAAGATTCCTCGGGCGGCTCATTTTTATCTTGGCTCGCGGTAAGTCCATAGGGATTTTACCGCAGGAGTTGACAAGGGTGCGACCAGTCTGGCGGGCTATCAAAGGAGGTAACCGTGTATTCCAAAGTCGCCTTCAGTTGTCTTTTTGCAGCGTGGAGCGCGCTTGCGCTGTTTACCACGGCATTTTCGGACGACACCAACCGGCTTGATAACATTCAGGACGCTTCGGGGATGTTTAACGAACGGGGCTACTTGAAGTCGAATTCATTTAGCCTTTCCGGCAACGAAGTCATCAATGACTTCAACGGCAATCTGATTTACACGCAGCGTCTTTTCTATGTGCCGCTCTCAGAAAACGGCCTTCACGTCGACTTGAAACTTTGTTACAACGGCAACGTCAGCCACACCGCTTTCGGGGCGCGCTCAGGACTCAACGGTATCATGCAGACTCCGGTTAATCTGCCCGAGTGGATCATTTCTCTCAACGGCATCGCGATACAGACACTGAATTTTGAGAATGAACTGGTGAGTTGGGAGAACGATACCAGTTTCACGGCAGCGATTGCCTATAACGACGATGTCGCAGCGCACATCGAGGGGTACCACAAGTGCTATCGCGAGAGTTCCTCGGGCGGCGCCCACGGGGTGATCAGCCTTCTCATGGAAGATGGCAGTGTCCGCGAATATTACAGTCTTGCAGGTGACGACAATGCGCCGTTCCAGATGATCGGCGGCGAGTACCGTTCGTGCAGCAAAGATGACGCGGATCGCGGCTACCTCTGGGAATATGGCACGGCACTCGCGGGTTACTTCACACTCTTTCGATCCGACGGCACCAAAGTCGTGTTCCGAACCTATCAACCGGATTATCGGACCGATCTCGATTGTGTCGCCGCCTTTCCCAAGCCGCGGGTCGACTATCCACGAATCATGTTGCCCGTGCGGTTTGAGGATCACATGGGGCATGTGATTAACCTTGATTATCTGCATTCCTATCGCGGGCACGAGGTCTGGGGTCGTCCGCTGCTCAACAGCGCAGGCGAGTTCGGATTCACCTGGAACGCTCCGGGCGATACATGGCTCATCGACGACTTGGTCATCAACTCTCATGGTTCGGGCCAAGTGGCAATCAAGTTCGGCAGCACACCAATCGATACGGGGATCATCGTCGGTCAGCGAATAGACCTAATCGGTGACGCCACTCGAGCGATGATCGATCATATACACGATCAAATATCGCGGCCGACGGACTTTCGCTACCGTCAGTATTCTCGCTTCTACCGGGATCTCCACTTTGAGGATGTCTGGCGGCGCATTAACGCCTGCGAGGGCAGATCCCGCGATGCCGCCAATGCCTATTTGGTCGAGCCGTGGCGTTTGTGGTCGATAACATACCCGGATGGCGGGAGATTGTATGCGCAGTATTATGACGATCGGGCGACAGCCTGGGGGCAGGAGTCGAACCTCGGCGCCGTTGATACACTCTCCATCGACTATGACCACACGCTCGACTGCCAGTCGGGATCATTGCCGCCGAAATACCCCTGCAAGAAGTCAGATCGATTTGCCTTACTCGGGCGCGACCCCTTCTTCCTGAATGTCATCGCGGCGACACGGCGGACGGGTGCTGCGAACAGGATCGAAAACACAGACAGTCTGATCCTTAGCTGGGAGGACAACAACCTCGATCAGTGCATCGACCCCGAAGATCGTTTTTTCACGAAGCGATGGTTTGGCAAAGACTCACTCCAAGTGTCGCCGTTGGCCGATCTCGCTCCAGTCAAAGAGCGCCGGCTCACCTACGCCTATTTCCCCGAGAAGGGACCATTTAGCAGTCGCTCACGCGATCGCGGCTGGGCGCTAAAGATGCTCTCATCACTCGAAAGAGACCGCCGATACAGCCAAAACCAGGTTCTCAAGGAATACTACTGGGACACTGAGTGCTTGGAATTTCTCTGCCTTGGCACGATGCAGCTGGACAGCCTTCGGACAACCTACGACGGAGAGAAAAGTCTCGAAAGGTACTCGTATCAGTGGCTGGGAAACCCTGCGCTCGACACCGTCTGCAACATGACGAGGAAAGACATTGTCGACCCCTGGGGCATAAGAAGTGAGACGCATTATCAGACAAGCTGGATGAACCTGACGAACCCGGCAAGCGCATATTACAACAGTTCCCTGATTGAGCAGCAGAAAGTTGTCCGCGACGCCAATGATCAGCTACTGCAGAAAACCTCCAGGCAGTACCACATGGCTCCTGAAGATGGTGGTTACGCCGGCCAGCTCTGGAGCTCGACGGAATATCTGCTTGACACGACGGGTGCAACAATCAGCACGACGATTAACAGCTACCACTACTACACAGCCGATGCCCCGTCGACCATGCATCGCGGCGCAACCAAATTGCACATCGATCCGCTCGAAGATACCACCTATTTCTTCTGCTCCGCCGGCCTTGAAAGTATGACCTATCGATTGCTGGACCATGAAGGAGGCGTCGACATTGTTCAAGACGAAATCGATTTTGCGGAAGCCGGCCCAGGGTGGTTCAAGATGCAGAAGCGTGCCGGCAGCACGACTCTAACCTGGCGCCGACGAGTCGATCAACGGGGCCGCGTTGAATGGCTCATTAGTCCCAATGGTTACCGTTCCGACGTCTATTATGATCACGCAGACAGGCTTTTCAAACTCATATTGCCCGGTGGGTACAAGCCTTCAACAAAGGATCCATCCCTGCCTCCGGGACCTCAAGACACCTCGTGGACAATCTGGAACTTGTATGATGATGCAGCCCGCGGTATCGACGGCAGTCCGGTTTCGGTGACTCAACGTATTCGCGTGGGCAGAACAAAGGCTTCACAGGAGTCGCGGGTCTGGTTCAATGAAATGTCTCAGCCGTTCCGGCACGATGCGGTTAGCCCGGACGGCAGTTGTGACAGCACTCTGAGCTATTTCGACTATGCCGGTCGTCTTGTTGCTCAACAAGACCAACTCGGCTACCTGACGCGCTCCAGCTTCGATCATCTGGACCGTCCACTGAAGACCAGTTATCCGGATGTTCATAGTTCGTTTGATTCTACCCTCTACTGGGTCACTGATGCGGATGACGTCGGACTCAGTTCCCTCTTTGCTTTTCGCAACGGTACGATTTTCGCGAAAGAGTACCTTGACGAGAACTCCCATCAGGTCATCGAGTATTCCGACATCCGGGGGAAGCTGCGACTTCGCCAGACGTTTGACGGAACAACGCCGCTGTCGACCTACCTCGACTATGACGATCTCGGCAACCTCACCCGTGTAATCAAGCCCATGGGGGACGAAGTCCGCTATCGTTACGATTCGTTCGGGCGCTTGATTGAAGAGTCTTCTGCCGATCTCGACAGCACCATAGCCGGAGCGCCCTACGGTAGGATCACTTACGAGTATGACAAAAACGGGAATCTGATTCGGCGACAAGACCCGATGCTGCGTCTGTCTTACAATCCTGCCCACACTGTCAAGCAGTACTTCACTTACGACGGGCTTAACAGGGTAACCGAAAGTGGAATAGAGTCCAACTTGCAGGACACCATAACACTTATCCCACTGCGGCGCCTGTTCTACGATCAGGCAGCTTCCTCAAACTCCAGAGGACGACTGTCTCTCAGTTGGGAATTTGACTACGGGAGACACTGCCATTACGCCGAGCGCTACCATTACGATCCGCGCGGTCGGATTGCCCGCCAGGTCAATTACTTCCACGCCGTCCTCGACTCGACGACCGTGCCGGGGCATCCGGAGCTAACGACTTTCACGGCCCATGGTGACAGTCTGGTGCTCCTTTTCGCCTATGACTGGGCAGATCAGCTGACGTCGATCACGTATCCGGACGGCTCGGTGGTGAAGTACGACTACGATGCGCGCGGGCGACTGACGGCAGTTGGCGGGAGTGCCGTTGCCGATTCCACGAAGTTCGCGCAAATGTCCTACACGCCGCGCGATCAACTGCAGATAGTGCGGTTGGGACAGGGATTGCAGCAACTCAACTACGCCTACAATGAGCGTGGATGGCTGAAGAGCATCAACAATGGCACATCATCGCCGGCAGGAGCGCCCAGTGACGTGTTTGGTGAGCAGATCTACTACGATGACTTTCCGAATCCTCCGAGCGGTGTTGTGCCGCAGTACAACGGGAACCTTCAAGGGCAGACGATTTCCGTCAATGGCGGAGCAAACACATTCAGCTATCGTTACGACGAGAGCGATCGCTTGAAGATCAAGCATTTCGGCGAGTACGCGCTCGAGTCGTTCACATACGATGCCAATGGGAACATCGCCACACAATTGGATTGGCTGGGAAGGACTTTCAACAACATCTATCACGCAGGAACTAACAAGTTGACAGTGGTAGATATGCTGAACGCTGCCAGCGACGACACCCTGGCTTATGATTACAACGGGAACGTTGCAAGCCATTCCGGGAAGAAGGCGGCCTTCCACCATGACATCTATGGTCGGATGTACGCAACCAGCGTCGAGGTTCCATATGGCATCGACAGTGTCCATCACGCCCACAGTGCAACCGGTGATCGCATCTACAAACGCTACTTTCATCCTTACCGCGTCGAGTGCTCCCAGGCGCGCTCCGGCGAAGGAGAAGGCGGCGAAGAGGGCGAGCCAACGCGGCCGCCGAGTGATTCAGCATCGCTGTGGTGTATGGAGGCGGATACAACCGCGACGTACTACGTCTGGGGGCAGGGAAGAATCCTCGCGGAGTACCGTCGGCCGTATGCGGGGGCAGTTCACACGAACTTCATCTATGCCGGCGCCTCGCGGATCGCTTTGCGTGATTCGCTGAATCAACTGGCGTATTATCTCAACGACCACCTGGGCTCGACCAGCGTTGTGCTCGATTCGAGCGGCACGGTTCGTAGCGGCTATCTCTATTCTGCCTTCGGGCTGTCGTTGGCCGAAATTGGCGGTTCGCCCCAATCTTATCGTTACACCGGAAAGCCTCTGGACAGAGAAGCGGGGCTGAATCTATATTGGTATGGCGCGCGCTTTTACGATCCGGAGATCGGCCGTTTCCTGGCGCTTGATCCGGCGGCGTCCAAGTACCCCGGTCTGAGTCCATACGCGTATTGTGCGAACAATCCGCTGAAGAATGTGGATCCGACCGGCGGGAGTCCATTTTTGGCGATAGCAGGAGTGGCTGCGGCGATCGTAAACACAGCTCTTGACGTTGTCGATGTCTGTGCCGTTGCGCAGAGCATGGCGGATTACGATACGAATCCCAGCACGGAAAACGCTATCTGGCTGGGAATAGACATTCTAGGGGCTCTGCCAGTCGTACATGGTGCGGGCCTTATAAGGCACTCCGATGACATCTTATCTGATGCCAAGAATTTGTTGCGAGCGACTGACGCAGGGGCTGATGCAGCAAGGATCACCGAGCGTGGTGCCGCAGCCGCAAACAAGGTTCAGCAGTGGGCGGCGAGGGCAACGAAGGGTGCCGCAGGAACTGATTCGCATCATATGTTGCCCCAATCAAAGAAGTTGAAGGACTATTTTCAGCGCGCCGGACTCGATATAGAGGCATTCAAGGTAGACCTACCCACCGACTCTCATCGCTTCAAGTCGGCAGGTGGTTTGCACACAACTGCACAGAATTGGAATAAGCAATGGGAAGAATTCTTTAGCGCGAACCCAGACGCGACCGCGGAACAGATAATGGAACAATTGGAATCGATGGTAGAGACTTTGGAATAGGCAAGTGATCAAGATCTCATTCTGAGAGAGTAGCAATCGCCGTGAAGACAAGGATTCGTCACATGAAGTCAGCCGACGCGAGTGATATACTTGCGGCAGCGTTGTTCGAGCAAAAAGTGTTCGTCTGGAAGACTTCCTCAGCGACCCTGATCTGTGCCCTAGACACAGAACTAGATGCTGGAGGTCATCGGCTGGCTATTTCCGCCGACGGATCTCAGTTGTATACTGGTTCCTTTGATGAGAAGTGCGTTCGGTGCCGCGACATCGTGAGTGGCAATGTGATCTGGGAACTCCCGGGCATAGGTGAAGTTCAGCGGTTGAGGTTCAACGCACGCTCTAAGACTATCCAATGTGGAATAGAAGAACCAATTACGTACGTGATTGATGCCCGCAATGGAAGAGTCATCAGGCGATTGACAGGTACCGAGTGGTTCGTTGAAGACTCGACATCGACCGCAACCTTCCACATCCGAAAGCCGATGCAAATGTTCCACGGCAACGAATTGGCGTTTATCGTTTCAAACGAGACCTTCGCTGTGTTGACCGCGGACTTTGGAGCAGAAACGATCGCGTTTTCGGAGTCGGGTGGTGATGTGCGGTGTCTCTCAACCGAAGACGGAAGAGAAATGTGGCGATACAAGCCCCGCTACGGCTATCATGTACTTGACTTAGCCTACTTTCGAAATCATGGGAGGTACTATGCAATAGAGTGGCATTACCTACGGGCACCGGCAGAGATGACTCTATTGCGTTTTGACGAGCCCACCGGTTACGTCGAACACATCTGCGAATTTCCACCAATGCACGCCTTTTCTTTCTCCAAACACGAAGAAGTTCTCTACTCTTCAAACGGATCGGCGCTGGACATACGAACGGGCGAGCTGGTTAAGCAACTACCATTTAAAGATGTGATTGGCGCACGGGAGTAGTCCACCAGGCGATGACAAATACTAGGAGGTCGTAGCCACAATTTCGAATGTTGCCGTCTTTCCGCAGTAGGGTTTGGAAATGGACGCGACGATGACGCAGTCTGAGAAAATGACAGAGAAGATTGGAGGAGTATACCACCATAGCATTCTGAACTCCTAGCTCTGGTTCATTTCATAGTTCCGTAAACATAAGCACTGGAGACGGTCAAGATCGATGAAGACCTCTATCATGGATCCGCAGCTGGCCGTTTCCTGGCGCTTGATCCGGCGGCGTCCAAGTACCCCGGTCTGAGTCCCTACGCGTATTGTGCGAACAATCCGCTGAAGAATGTGGATCCGGATGGGGCAGTCGTTGAGACAGGGTTAGACGTCGCCTCGGTCGTCCTGAGCGCTGTCGACATGTACAACGATCCGAGTTGGTCGAACGCCGGCTGGTTAGCCCTGGACGTAGCATCTGCGATAGTGCCGTTCTTGCCGGCGGCCGGGATTGTCAGACACGGATCGAAGGTAGTCGATGCCGCGAAGTCTCTGTTGGGCGCTGACAATGCGGTTGATGCGGCGAAAGTGGCAGAGAACGGTCTTGATGCAGGTACCGATGCTGCAAAACTAGCAGAGGGGCCGAAGGGGCGGCATGGAAAGATGGACCATCGAAATGCTGTCTCTAAAGAAGCTTCGCGTCTTGAAGGAGAGGGGCATACAATCGACGCTGGTGGAGGCGGCCCGGAAAAGCGAGTAAGTACTCCAGGAGGAAAGTCGGCTTATCGGTACCCCGACATTGAGTCAACAGATCCAGCCGGAGGAAAGCACTACACAAATGTGGGAAGGACCAATCAGAGTGGAAAACCACTTCCGAGAGAGCAGAATGCACTCCGGGATCTGGAGAAAACCAAAAAGAGTACGCACTTTGTTCCGATAGAAAAGTAGTAGATTGGGAGATTTGCGCATGGCTATCGAGTTCTTCATGCTGCCGGATGAACAAAGCAAATGGTTAGAGAGGACTTTTGTTAGTGATGATTCATGGTGCTGGATTCGCAGACGTGACGCTGATTCTCGGCTGATCTCAGGTCCGTTCAAGACTGGCGATCTTCGTTTCGATTCGGAGAAGCTGGTGGAACTGGATTTCGGCAGAAACAGTGTGCAATCACCTCTCTTCAGGGAGACTCCTTTTTACACTGAGATCGACTTTCCACGCTCATTAGCGGTGCAGTTTCTTCCGTCACTGATTCTCAAAGGCCACATGTTGACCGTAGGTCAACTAGGAATCACTAGTAAAGGCTGGTACGAGTACCTTGGAATACAAGCACAGTCGGTCGTGAAGTGGTATCAACAACTCGCTCGTTTACTCAAGAAGACTTTCCTCAGGGAGTGTATGGCCATAGTCAAACTTGATGACGGCCGAGTTTACACGTACCGTGACATTCACCTATCGCCGGGGGCCGTCGAATGGTGGCGAAAAGGAAACGAACTTAGGACTCCGACGAACGACAATATCCGATTTGATGTCGTCCCGCGTGAAGAGATCAAATAGGCATGTAGTTTGTCAATTGGCTTCGATCCGGCGGCGTCCAAGTACCCCGGTCTGAGTCCCTACGCGTATTGTGCGAACA
>CAZOYE010000002.1:156362-272808 GCA_964584025.1 uncultured Ignavibacteria bacterium | reverse complement strand
GATTACCTGCAAATTAGGCGAAATTGCCTACGTCGAATCCCTGCCTCTCCGTATTGTAACCTACTCATTAGTAACGACTTAATCGGATCTCAGTGTGAGGCGGAGAGACTTTCATTCTCCGTTAGCTGTACACTGATCAATCGTATCACCTATGACTTCGTGATTCCTTGTCAAAGATGACCGCTCTTTGATCACCACGAAATGAGCAGAACATCGAAAGCATGGAATGATATCAGGTGTAGATTGCGGATTCTCGGCTAGCCTCGGCGCAGCAGACTGTAAGCCGCTCCGAGGTTGCAAGACACCATGTTTGGTACTTTGTCTAAGCATCCTTTCTGGAAGCACCTTGACCTATCGTAAGAGCACCATCTTTCGCGTTTGCGTTGAGCCGTCAGTTCGCATCCGATAGAAGTAGATTCCTGATGCAACATCCGATCCCGAATCGTCGGTTCCGTGCCAGTCAATCACGTGAGTACCGGCCAAACAGTCCTGATCCATCAGTGTGGTCACGCGTTGACCTAAAGCGTTGAGCACAACGATCTCAACACGACAAGGCTTGGGGATGTTGAAAGCAATCCTCGTCTCCGGGTTGAACGGATTTGGATAATTCTGTTCCAACGCGAAATGAGCCGGCAAGATTTCGTGAACTTCATCTTCTGCATCGGTGACTGTCGGAGCCCAAAATTCGATCTCTTGGTTCGCAGCAATATTGGTATAAACGTCATTGACTCCGCTTGGCCAGCGAATGATTAGTTCGCTAACTGTTGAGTGCGGTCCTAGACCGAACGAAGCCTCGCCGTCATCAATAAAGCGATGTTGGGTACCGCCCGAACTCGTCACAGAAACCCACACTGCCGTGATTGGACTTAAGTGGTTCGCGCCCCTGAGCCTCACCCTAAAGTGGTTCCCGCACACCGCATCCGCGAGCAAGCGATGTTCAAGCTCTACTTGAGGGAAGTTCGTAATGGCATCGAAGTCACCGTCATCGTCCAGATCCCCTAAAGCCGCGAATCGAGTCCCTTCGAGGACGTCATCTTCAAGATCAACTTCACGAATGAGGCGCTCAAAGTGATCATCACCCCGGTTCTGTAGGACTTGGAAGAAGTCGGGGGCGTCGTCGTCACCGATGAGCACGATATCGAGGCGGCCGTCATTGTCGAAATCAACCCATTGCGCGTCAATGACACTTATGCCGGCACTTGGTAGTCTGACTTCCTCAAGACGTGCGGCTTGATCATTACGAAATACCCGCGCGTGGTCATCCTGCACGAGCAAAAGGTCGGGATAACCGTCGTTGTCGTAGTCACTCCAGTGTCCCGAAGATCCACGACGCCGACCAAGGCGCAGGTCGTCCGTAACATCGCTAAATCCATTACCCAGGTTGTTTCGCAGGATCCGGTCTCCGCTTTCACTAGAGATGTGAAGATCGACGAAGCCGTCACGATCATAGTCGGTGCATGTCACTTTCGTCAATTCGCCGAGTTGTCCAAACACTGCCACTCCCACTTCTTGGTAGACCCCAGCCTCACTCTGCCGCCAGAGCTTGCTTGCGCCGCGCCGATTGGCGAGGAAGACGTCGTTGCGTCCATCTCGATCGTAGTCGATGAACACTGCGTCCATCCCCTCGGAACCCTCATTGCGCAGTGGTGTTGGTGTGTCTTCGCTGAAGCTACCGATGCCATTGCCTAAGTACAGGCGATTTCCATCTTCTCCTACGAAGTAGATGTCGAGTTTGCCATCTCCGTTCACGTCGAACAATTTCAGGCACGTTAGATTGCGATTTTCAGAAGGAAGTCCGGTCTGCCCTGAGAAGTCAGTGAATGATCCGCCATCGTTTCTTTGAATTCGCACTCCTCCATTTTCTGCAACGATAAACAGATCGAGGTCCGAGTCATTGTCAAGGTCACCCAAGTAAGGCTGCCGAGATTCGCGATCAATTTCACGGCTGGCTACGGAGATTGAAGGGGTATTTCCTCCGGTGAATTTCGCTTTCTGGTAGAGCGGTTCTCGGACGAGGACGAGCGTCGCGCTGTTCGCAGGACCATCGTAAGAACCTTGCCCACTGCCATCCCAGCGATCAAATGTTGATCCACAGAAACTCGAAGCGACAATGTTTACTGATGCAGCGGAATCGATCCATCCGCTTCCCGGCGACACAGAGCCAACCCCCTCGACTTCCATCGTCAGAAAGTACTCAGCACCATATTCAAAGCTGAAATTGCGTGCCTGTTGTCCAATACTGATCCTCCGAGTTGTGGAGGTATCGCCATCCGACCAACGCAACAACGCGCGGCGGATGCCCTCGCGATCGCCTTGAACAGGCAGTACTTGAACTTCCAATTCCGAGTGGGCATTCCGGCATAATCGTATCGGGGCAGACACAGTGTCACCGTCAATCAACACCCTACCTTCCGAATCATTGCACAACAACCCGATTTGGACAGTCTGGGGATTGTTCTCGAAGACGGCGCGTTGGATAATGGGAGCGTTGACGACTATAGTTGCCGGATTCAAGCATCCGTTGTAGCTTCCGTCACCGCTGCCCTCCCAGCGAGCGAATGGGATAGTGTTAGCAAAGGCGGTAATCTCAAAGGCGTCACCGTCACGGTACCAGCCAGATGGTACATTGATCGAACCAGATCCGACCACAGCGGCCTCAAGAAAGTGATGCTCCGCAAACTGAGCCACGTAACTCGTATTGCGCAAAGCAGTCACCGTGACCGTATTTCCAGGCTGATTCGCGTTGCCCCAGTTGACGAACTGAAATCGCGACAAGCCATTCTCTAATTGCACGGGATTCGTCGACAAGGTATGCGCGGTACCATAGCTCCATACCAATTCATGGCTACCAGCGTACTGCGCACCATCGACAGAGAATTGAATGCTGCTTGGTGACGCCGCAATCCTAACGTAGACCCGTTCACCTTGGGTAACTGTCACTCCGGAGCAGAAATCAGTGCGATTGTTGCCTTCATCAGATTCATCGACTTCATTTGACGGGTCGATAACATAGCCAAGGAAGTAGTTTCCAGGGATATGCCGCTCGGGTATCAGAAGCGACAACTGACCAATCAACTCTTCACCACCGCCAATTGTCTGCGTCAGCGACCCCAGAAGCACATCTGATGTCGGACTGAGGTTGCGATCAGCAGAGAGATAGAACCCGATAGTTACGTTTTCTATGGCATGTCTTCCAAGGTTGTGAACAACGTACGGCATCTGAAACTGTCCTCCGGTTCGCAGCCAACTCGGCGGCCGGTGTCCAGAGTGATTACCAGCTGCTAAGTCTGTCCGCGAAAACAATGGCAGTGGATAGATTGCGCGCAGTCCAGCAAGATCGTCCGCATTGGGCGTTATGTCGCGGCCTTCGCCAAGATAGTGATTTCCCGCAACGGAGTTCATGATGCACGGCAGGTCGTTTTCATGACCGAGCCCGAGCGCATGTCCGAGTTCATGGACGGCCACTTCCTTGAAGTTAGTGCCGCCACCGCACAATGGCATCTGTGCGTCGAATGTCCAACCAGACATTTCGACGAAGACGATATCTGTCTGTATCAATTGGCCGCTGTTGTGAGCTACCCAGCGCGTAACAGCTACAACGCTTGATGGTTGATCGATGCCATCGAAAAAAGCCCTCGTCGCGGAGCCGACTGCACTTATCTCGTCATTGTTATTGGTCTCAACTGTCGTCCCGGGCGACACTGAAAAGAGAAAGCGGGAGCCATTGAAGAACTGCGCGTTCCATTCTCCAACCGCCTCTCTGAATCGGAGATCTTCCAGGCTTTGCTGTGGAAAGTCATTGAGGTTGATGATCAGCTCTTCAGATGCATCCTGCCAGAAGATTTCGTTTCCGCCAGAAATCCGTGTTCTATTGTATCCCCTCGAATCGGCAGCGAACATCGTCAAGCCGATGGCTGCCAGAACCACAATTCGTGATAGTGCATTCATCTTGATTACTCCGACGTCTTGTTCTTTTGGTCTTGAAGATACTCTCGGAAACGTCCCTGGTAGCCGTTTGCTTGCTGTTCGAATACAATGCCGCGCAGATACCCCGAGAATTCTTCGAGGCTCAGAGCCTCCCTAAACTGACTGCGATCCGCGAGGTTGCGTTGCGATCCAGCTAATCCTTTGGCTCCGCTCGGCCGTCTGCCAATGATCGCCTCGTCGTCAGCGACACCAATAACGGGCGCCACGGAGTAAGATGTGATTCTGCGCTGACCCGCGTCGTCATATCTAACTCGATAAACACCACGAGTCAGACCCTCAACAACGACATGTCCGTTTGGCAAATCGTTCAGGAAGAGCAATAGCTCGTCCCCTATCTCAAACTTGGGAGAACCTGCTACCTCGACGGCGAGCGAGTCTATTGTCCCGTGTGCACTGACAAACTCTACCCGAGCCGCGATAGTCTCGCCCTTGATTTGTTCGGTGATGTTCAGACGATACACAGTCCATACATGGGTGCGATCGGCAGATATGACTTGCCACGATGAATCGACTTTGCCGACGACTATCCGCGAGCTGAAACCGCAAAGATCATCAAGATTCAAAGGTAGCACGGTAGTGGCTCGACTCTTATCGGGAACCGACCCCAGTACAATTCCGAAGACAATCAGAACCAGCAAATACGATCGGTCTCTCATACAAACTCCTCTCTGTGACTTTGATTCTAACCATTCGCATTTCTCAACGAATCCAGTGATGTGGATTCAGAAAGCCCTGCGAGCCTGCGAAAAATCGCAAATCCCGCTTCGATTGACGGCGAACGCTATCGAGAGAATCCGCCGCCCGCCCGACAGCTTCCTCCTACCCTCTTACCTTCCAGATTCTCACGACATCGCGATCGACACGAGCGCGAGCGGATAAGAAGTAAATTCCAGCTTTGGTCCAGACCGGCCACGACTCCCACGAAACCAACTCGGTAACCTGTTTCCGGTTCGTGCCGTCGGTGGACATTGTCCAGATGTTGAGATCGGGCGATGGCCGCCCCTGAGAGTCTTCGTTAGACGCAAATGCAATCGACTTTCCATCCGGCGAGAAGCAAGGCTTGTACTCGCCGATTCCAGGAGTTGCCGTCAGCGGAATCAACTCCGTGCCATCGGCGTTGATGAGATAGATGTCATCATCGTATTCGAACGCGATTTTGGATCCGTCGGGCGACCAGACGGGTGACGAACCTTCGCGATACTGAGTCAAGTCCGAGCCGTCAAGGCCGACAGCCCAAATCACAGGCACACCCTTGCCGGCATCAATTGTAACAAAGGTTAAGCGCGACTTCGACGAGACTTGCGGATGCAAATCGGTGCCCAAACCGCTGCCGGGGAGCCGCACCTTTGCGCCAGTGCCGTTCTTCTTCATTTTCCAGAACGTCGTCTCGGTGCGAAATACGATGAACTCGCCGTCCGGCGTGAAACTGGGGTCGAGGGCGTCGCTTGAACCACCGGAGGTCAGCTTTATCGGTGCTGCGGATCCTAGGTCGACGCGATAGAGTTGCAGTGGTTCCTCTGAACCGACCGGTCGCGCCGAAAAGACGACCGATTTTCCGTCGGGAGAGATCGTGAAGCGACGTTGAATATCCAAGTTTGGCGGCGACACACGCGACAACTGACCGCGAGTGGATGGCTCGTCTATATCGGGAACGTACCCGGTCAACGGAGCCACTTCGGAGGTCTTTTGTGTTACGGGTTGCGGGGCCGGCTCAGTGGTTACTTTCTTAGCGGCGCAGCCGGCCAACTGACCGACTGCCGCAACAACCAGAATCGAGATCTTGAGATTGCGCATAGAGTGCTCCTTTCGCTTTGCGCTAAGACTGTTTCGGTCTCGATAGAACTCAACGGATAGGAGCCTCTGATTTCGGAAACTTTGCCGAGATTCGACTAGGAATCTTTTCCTGTGTGCTCGGTTCAGCCCACTTAGCTACTCTACGCGAATGCGGAAGTACGTCTAGCCTATGGCATGGAGAGGAGAAGGCGGCTACAAAAGATTCCTAAACTTTGGCGTTGACTAAATACGACTCAATTACCAGATTTTGTCTTAGATAATTTTGTGACAAAGTGATCATGTGTGGATGGTAATGCTCAGGACTGAAGACCCCAGCTGGCCGGATTTCTTGAATGAACTGCAAACCGACCTAGACGCGGCGATGGCTGGCTTTTATTCCTATGCCATTCAGCAACTTCGGTGTGAGACTCCCAAGCCGTTGCGATACATTCCTGCCCACCTTCAGTGCGACGCTGTCTCCGATTTCATCGTCCATTGCTTTAAGGACGATCTATGCGTTCTTAAGAGGTATGTCAACAAAGGTCGGACTTTTGCGGGTTGGCTTCATCTCGTTGCGACTAACTTCTTCATAAGCTGGATTCGCCGAAATCTCAATCCGAGGTACTCTTTTGTGGAGTTTGATCCCGAGAACTCGACGGGGCGGAGAACTAGCGGATTAGATGAGCAGTTTGAGCTATCGGACTTACTCGAAAAGATTTCTCGCATCATTGGGAGACTAGGCGAGAAATGCCGTTTACTGCTGAAGTTGGCTGCGGAGGAATTTGAAATCAAAGAAATCGTGACGCTAATGCGCTATCCGAAAGTCGCCAACGTCAAGATAAGCAACGACTTGCGCTACTGCCGCAAGAAGCTTGTTGCGGAACTCGGCAAAGAGGGAGTCCTATTGGCGGAGTACCTACCGAAACGACGAGAAGATTCGTGAAATGTCGTCAAAATTTCCCTCTGAAACGGCACGGCCGTTTTCGTTGAAAAATCGGATGGAGCAAGCAAGGATGGACGGTCATAGTGGCCAACAAAGAAAACGAATCTGACGATCTTTCTCCTGCTGAAATCAAACTACTCAGTAGTTGGATCAGGGCATCTGAAAGCCAGGCCCAGCTCGACTTCGAACGACCAGACGAGGAAGCAATAATTCGCTATCTGGATGGAACAGCCACTGGTTTTCAGGAACGCGCTGTCCTCGAGGCGATCGAGGTTTCTTCGGAGTTCAGACGCGAAATGTTGGTCCTGGCCAAGGAATTCGATCGTCTCTCGCTACCTGAGGAGACGACAGCGGCGAGCGCGGAACCCCTGGAATTACCAGATTTCGAGTCGGTTGTAAATCGAGTTCAACTTGATACACACGTTCCAAGTTCTACGGGAGGTCGGGAGCCTCAACTCGATCCAATTCTTGTTGGCGCTCCCGCTCGAACCGCCCCACGGCAGTCGGAGAGCAGCGACAAGAAGAAAGCAGGAACCAGTCGATTATGGATTCCCTGGGCGATAGCGGCAACATTGACAATAGTAATGATCGGGCAAAATGTAGTCCGAGAACCCGCACATACAAAGTTCATTCCGCTGGTCGAGCCCGTTCCGGCTGGACAAATTGAGAAGTCACTCTTTGTCAGAATGAACACTCGTAGCGCTGAAGACCCTGTGAATGAAGCCCAGCAACAGCCTTCATACGCGACGGCTCTGGAGGCTGCAGAGGAAGGATTCAGGGATCTAATCGAGCTTAAGATTTCCAGCGGGCAATATGTGATTCATCAGGAAAAATTCGTACAACCCTCAGCGATCACAATGCTTGAAGTTCACCTGCTGCTATTGGACAGAAAGAGGTCTGTTTTAGAAGAAACCACAGTCGAGCTACCGATTCCTCCTGACAGCCTAGAGAATGCTTATGAGCTCTGGATGATGGGACTTCCATCTCACCAGACGTCACGAGTGACTTTATCGACTGACACACTCGCCTTCCTGTGGCCAGACCATGAAGACTCGCTAGCGGCGTTTGTTGTCACCAGGCCAGTCGCAGGCGGGTACTCCGTGACAACAGCGCAAGCGATTAGAGTCGTCGACGATTTAAGTAGACATTGACGGTCGTTGACAACGCGTGAACAAGTTGCGGTTCTTTGATTAAGGGTTGCTGTTGAAGCAATGTTGTGATTTTGCCGTCCTTCCAGATTGACAGATTCTTGTTTGTTCTTGTATCATTTCGTCGCAGCAACAGCGATGTAGCGTTTGTAGTCGAGCAAATTGACGATCGGTGTCGATTACAGTGATGGTTGATTTGTAGGTATTTTGTGCGAGAAAATTGACCTTTAAGAAACATCATTGAACATAAATACGGACTACATTGTTCGACTCGATACAATCTGGAAGGATAAGTGGCGACAAGAATGCGATTGAGAATTCTCGGCTGGGTGATCTTCGTTCAGATCTTGTCAATTTCACCCAGCAGTCAGGGGCAGGCGGATCCGACGATTACCGAGCGAATAGACAATTACCTGCGGCGATGCGTGAGTTGCAGTTGGATGTCTCTGGTCGTCGAGGCGGAATCGTTGCATGTAAGGAATTATCGTGATTCTGCCCTGTTCGTCGAATCATGCGCAGTGAGGCTGCTCATCTCTGAAGCCGAGGCGATGAAGAATAGGCGTCAATTTGATTCAGCCTCCGTAATGGCTCAGAATGTGTTAAACACAGTGTCAACGAACTATGGCGGGAACCCTTGCTTTGAATGCTGCGCTGCAGCCCACTCACGAGCTCACTGCCGAGTGTATGCCCAGGTCTTGTTGCGCCTAGCCGACTATCAGAACTCGGCGCAACGGTTCTCAGAATCCGAGTTGAATCTGCAAGAGGCGATTACTGCAGCACGTGGTTTAGTGGATTCGATGACTCTCGGCGACGCGCTGTACACTTTGTCGAACCTCCTCGCCGGCCAGGAGAGAATTCGTGAGCAAATCGCTGTGCTGGGAGAACTCCTCTCCTTGGATCGAGCCAAGCTCGGGGAGACGCATATTTACGTTGCGTACGACTATCAAACACTCGGACGCGTCCAATCGGCATTCGGGATGTTCGAGGAGGCCGACGAGAGCTTTCAGATGGCGGCGGTGATTTACGACTCCTTGAACGCCGATGACCCCAAATTACTATCGAGCTTCCATCGAACGCAATCAATCCATCTGCGCCGCAGTGGGCGACTGGCCAACGCAAAAATGGCTATAGACCGGGCTCTCGCTATCACGATTTCAGCTGCGTCGGTAGATTCCTCAGAGCTAGCGCAGTGCTATACGTCGTTAGGGCAGCTATACCTCGAGATGAGGCTTCCGGACGAGGCACTGACTGCCTTTCAAAAGGCGCTGGATATTCAACGATTGATTTACCAACGGAATCACTTACTTATCGCAACTTCCTCCGACAACCTCGGATTAGCGTTTCGAGATTTGGGTCGGCCCGGTGAAGCGATTGGTTGGTTCACAGCGGCACTCGAGATCCGCCGTCAACGCACCGGAGATTCGAGTGGCGTGGTTGCCCTCTCTTACAACAACTTGGCGCTGGCGCTTGAAGATCTGGGACTATACGATTCCGCGCTGGTAATGTATGGTAAATCGCTGACTCTCCGCAGCCGCAATTTCGGCGATGTCAATCCCTACACTGCCAGATGTCTACGTAACATTGCCGTTGTCCATTACAAGAGGGGGGATTATGAATCGGCCGTTGATGCTTGGAGAGGGGCATTAGAGATCACCGAGAAGTCCCTGGGGCGACAGCATGCGGAATTTGCGGATGGCCTCGCGTTGGCGGCTAATGCTTATCGCTCTCGCGGAGATTTCGAGGTCGCTGACTCGCTTCTTACCAGCGCTATTGAGATTCGTCTGCGATACCTGAAAAGTTGTTTCACGATCTTGACAGAATCGCAGGCTCTCACAAGCTCGACCTTGCTTCGCTCCACAGTACGAGATCTGTGCAATGTGGAACTCGATCGCCGTACGCTTTCACCTCGCACCAATCAGCAGCTTGCCGAGTTTATCGTCCGCGTTAAGGGGGTAGTATCAGATGAAGTCTTCTTGAGACATCGCGACAAACGATCGAGCGTAAGTGACTCGTCAATCGCATTCCTTATCGCCGAGCGGCGCAACATCACGCTGCAAATATCCCGAGCTTCCAGCGTTTTCGAGAGTTCTTCGCGCAACGCTTCTGAAAAAGTCGAATCTCTCTACCTTGAGTTGGCATCCGTTGACAACAAGCTTCGTTCGCTTGGCGCTGCGGATGAGCGCCTGAGCCACAGTGGACCTGATCTGCAGACTCTGACTCGCGAATTGCCTCAAGCGACGACTCTGATTGAATACTACCACTACGACCGCTGGCTACCTGGAGACACGTGGTCACGACCCCAGTATCTGGCAATCGTCCTGAACCGTCAAAATGAAGTCAGAGTAGTCGACCTCGGGAACGCGGCGAAAATTGATTCGACAGTCGCAGAAATGCGACAGCATATGAACCTGATCGGTCAAAGTGAACATGTACCAACGCTGCAGGATTTGCAGCGCTATCGAGAAATCGGCCGACGACTCTTCAGTCAGATTTGGAAGCCGATCCTTAGCGTGGCGAAACTGGAGCCCAGCATCTTGATCGCGCCGGACGGCGCTCTGAGCCTCGTACCGTTCGCAGCATTGGTTGATGACTCGAATCGGTATTTGATAGAAGTGAACGAGATTCACAACCTTTCTGCTGGTCGAGATTTGATGCGCCTTGAGCACGTGGCCTCCTCCAACCGCGGGTTATTGGCATTGGGCGATCCCGATTTCGATGCCCCAGTGACCCAGCGAATTGCAGCACAAAATACGGCCGAGACCCGAATCGCGCTGCTACGACCTTCTGAAATAATGCCAAACCAACGCTCCAACTGTGCTGAACTCGACGCATTAAGTGTCGAGCGCCTGCCGGCAACTCGCAACGAAGTGGTGAATATCTCAGAATCTTGGAAATCCCTTACCGGCAAACATTCGATCTATCGTGTCGGGGCATCCTCTAGCGAGGAACTGTTTCGAAAGGAGTGTATCGACAAAGAAGTGATCTACCTCGCCACTCACGGCTTCTATCTCGCGGATGACTGCCCCTCGGCTCAGAAGGTGGAAAGCCGGAAAGTTGAAGCGAGCAGCGTTCCAGAAAATCCTCTACTGCGATCGGGGCTTCTGCTGGCTGGCGCCAATCTGCATGGGAAAGATGCTGACTCGTTGGGCTTTGATGACGGCATTCTTACCGCGGATGAGGTAAGCTCCCTTAACCTAACTGGGACGAAACTGGTAGTGTTGTCGGCATGTGAAACTGGCTTAGGCAGAGTGGAACAGGGCGAAGGGGTTTACGGACTCCGGCGCGCCTTTCTGCTCGCTGGCGCACGGACAGTCATCAGTGCTCTCTGGAGGGTCGACGACAAAGCAACTGCCGAGATGATGTCCAGATTTTTCGATGTCGGCGACAGCTCGATCCCGTCTCGAATGCGCCAATTGCAGCTCAATCAGATTCAGCGATTGCGAGATTTGGGTTTGCCCGACCACCCCTATACCTGGGGTGCGTTCATCGCCACCGGCGACTGGAGATAGCGATTGTCGACATCGGATATGGTTCCCGCTACTTGCTTTCTTCTCGTGCTCCTATCATACGAGCTGACCGGACAAACGTGGAAAGAGTTGATGGACAGTCGCGATTCACTTTCGAAGGCCGGAAGCGCTCGCTGGTGATGGTGACTTGCCGACTCACGCACAATCTCACCGGAACTGTGTTCGGGGAGGCCGCCCCAAACGAAGCTCACGCAATGGTAGTCTTCGCTACAGGTTAGCTATCGTAGTGACGATAAGGAGCTGCCGCATCATTGTCTCTCCAATCACTGTTAATCAGAGAGGTGGTTCCCACCCTGAACACCGCCCGTCGCAAGCAGCATGGCCGGTTGGGTACCTCTCATGACAGAGTTGGGAAAGATTACTGAATCAGAACCGCTCTCTCTCGGGGCTGTGGAGATATTGGGGAGATACGCCGGCACTTTTTGCAGATCGTTGGCGGTGCCGCGGTCTAATCTTGGACCTGGCAAGCTATTTGAGTAGAATCTCAAACAGCGTGTCTTTCGGCAGCTGTCAACACCACTTTGATCGAATTGTTCGGCCAGCCGGGACCCTCTGAAGTCGCGGAAGGTGCAAAATGGTGAGTATGGCACCTGCTTTTGACAAGGCATGCGATTCGGAAGACTCTCCAATACGCTCGGCGAACTCGGTCCTGCTTCGCTTGCGGAACCGTTGACGTTCTCTTGCTATCGTCTTTTTCGAATTATCTGAAGGAAATCTGCGCCAAGAAAGTTCTTTGAGATCTTGTCTATTAGAAGTGGATACGACGCTTTCTTGACTTCAAGACTACTTCTCAAATCAACGGCACATAGATCGTCGCAGCAGCAGAAACATGTTTACATGACCAGGGGCCCCACATTATTTTGGATCAGAATTTGGAGCAAGGTCAACTGAAAACCGGGAGCCGCCATGACGCGAATATTGCGTGTAGTCGCCACTTTGATTGCGATTGTACTGACCTCGAAATTAACTCCTGCCGCCCAATCTGCGGTAGGCACTTGGGATGAGATGCTGGCACAGGCAAACGCTCTGTTCTCTTCCAAGCAAAAAGACTCCGCATTAGTTGTAGCAAGACTGGCGTACGAAGAAGCGCTGCGTGCCAATGGCGAATCCGATTCAAGTGTTGCCATGACGCTGCATCGACTCTCCGGCATAGCTTTTGACCTCACGAAACCAGACGCCGAAACCTTGCTCAGGAAGGCAGTGGCAGCTTGGGACAAGGTCGCATCGCCGAATCCGCTTGAGCGAGCCAAGACCCTTAGCAACTTTGGCGGGTACCTGCTGGCCACCCTGCAGTTTGATGAGGCCGAGAAGATTTTGTCAGAGTGCCTTGAGATTCGGCTCAAGCTCTATCCTCAGAATGATCCCGAGATCGCGAGAACATTGCAGAGGCTGGGGCAGTTGGAGACCGGTCGCAATCGGCCGGTCGAGGCGCGCGACTATTTTGTGCGGACCGCCGAGATCTATAAGCAGCACTTACCCAAACGCGCGCACGAGCTCTCGCAGGCACTAAATCAAGCCGGACTGGCAGCGTTTACGATGGGACTTCATATCGACGCCAAGAACTACTTCACCGAAGCCATTTCGCACGCGTCACACGGTCCCGGAGAGTCCTGGACAGCTATCTACTACTCAAATCTCGCGCCTACTTGTATCAATCTTTCTGAGCTTGGCGCTGCAGATTCTGCACTTGATGCGGCAGTCCTTTATCTAGCCGATTCCACGACCACTAACATGACTAACATTGACTGGGCAGCCTGGGCCGAGTACTACAACTCAAGGGGCTTGAGCTTCATGAATCGAAAACTCCGCGCTGAAGCCGAGTCTTGTTTTGTGGCGAGCCTAAACATCAAGGAAGGCCATGGGACGCACAGCATTTCCGAAGTCTGGCGGGGTAAATATAGCCTCGCAAATTCACTTCGTGACAACGGAAAGTACGCCAAAGCTGAGTCGCTCTACATTGATATTCTCTCGGCTCGTCGAGGCAAACTGGGGCATCTTCACCGCGACATCGCCTACTCGCTTGAATCCTTATCGCGTGTCTACTGGCTTCAGGAGAAGCAGTCCGCTGCGCTTGATACGGCGTACACTGCAGTGATGATGCGAATCGACTTGATCAAGCGTGATGCAGCCGAACTCTCAGAGCCGGAACTCCTGCAGTACTCGAACTCGCTGCACATTTCAGCAATGAACTTCCTTGCTATGGCGGCGCACGTCGGATTCGCAGACAACAAGCGAGTCCAGGCGGCGGCGGAGGTCATGCTAAGAACGAAGGGGTTTGTTTCCGACGAGGTATTTGGCCGTGGGGATGACCAGAGCCAGACCAACAGCTCCAATGAACCCCTTCTTGAGCAAGTGAGGGCGCGAGTTCCGCGCAACTCGGTGCTTGTCGAAATCTACCGACTTCCGGGATTTATTGAGTCCATCGATACCAGCATTGATCATTACCTGGCTCTTGTACTTTCGGCCGACAGCAAACCTCGCATTTCAGACCTCGGCAGATGCAGCGATATCGACAGTCTGGTCAATCTCAACCGTGCGATGTTGGAAGCCGTAGCCGAATCGGGGCATCCGCCAACATCAGACGAGTCTCAGCCCTTCAAATCCCTCTCGGCAACTTTGAATATGAAGTTAATCGACCCCTTGTCGTTGGATCCCGGCAAGACTAAACTGCTCTTCTTCGCTCCGGATGGTCAGCTCAACCTGCTCTCGTTTGCGGGGCTCGTCGATACCCAGGGGAAGTACCTGATCGAGAAATTCACAGTCCATTACTTCTCGGCGGCGCGCGATATCTTGCGAATCAACAAAGACAGGACGACATTAACCTCGTTGCTCGCGCTGGCTGATCCGGATTTTGATGCCGGCGCTTCGAGTCGAATCTCGACGCCCCAGATGGCACAGATCGGCACATCCTTAGCCAAACCAACTGCCGCGCGGCGGGCACTTCTCGATTCCTGCCTCAATCTTCGCGAGTCCAAGGCGCGGCCGATTCCGTATACAGCGGAAGAAGCGAGGGCCGTTGCGGCATCCTGGACGGCACTTGGCCGCGCGACTCCCCAGATCTTGACCGGTGCGCTAGCCAGTGAGGAAAATCTTAAGTTCAAAGCCGCTGGTTTCTCTGCGCTCTACCTGGCGACGCACGGCTTCTATCTTGACTCGCTTTGCGCGGGCATTGATGCCGTGGCCGGCGGCGGCACTGTCCGGTCGAACCCGGAAAACCCACTTTCGAATTCCGGCTTGCTCTTGGCAGGAGCCAATCTGGCGGGAGCGGAGGCCGTGGAATCCGGTTTTGAGGACGGCATCCTTACGGCCGCCGAAATTGCGGAACTGGACTTAAGGCAAACGCGTCTTGCTGTCCTTTCGGCCTGTGAAAGTGCGCTCGGGAAAGTTCAAGACGGCGAAGGTGTCTATGGATTGCGCCGCGCATTTTTGCTGGCCGGGGCTGGGACGGTGGTCAGTTCTTTGTGGAAGATCGACGACCAGTCGACGGCCGAAATGATGGGGCAGCTTTTCGCGGAGAAAGGACAGACAATCGCCGAGCGGATTCGCGCCATTCAGTTGGCACGGATTGAGAAACTTCGTTCCGACGGCAGACCCGACCATCCCTACAGTTGGGGAGCGTTTATTGCGACGGGAGACTGGCGCTAACGACCCGGCTCTCACCGCGACGTTTGGGTCCGAGAACTACCGGAATGGGTTGACACTGCCTTGCGTTCGCTCCATTTCTTCGAGCCGGGTGCGAAGTTCTCGGCGAAGCTGCTTTTCCCAGTAGCCGTAGACGGACAGCAGAGAGGCTTTCCCCCGGAGTTGCTTCCAACTTCTCTGAACCGACTCGTAACTCGAGAATGGCGAAAGATCTGCACGAAATCCTGAGAAGATCGCGGCTGTCGGAAGACTTCCGGCCAGCGCGGCACGTAACGATATGATCGCTGTCGTGGAGGAGTGCACCTGCGAATCACCGATCGGCGGTATCAGGTAACAGAACGGGCTTCGGCAACTACTGGTCTCAGCATCGATCAGACTCAGGTAGAGCCCACTGCCACGGGCCGGGCTTGCGAAAACAGCAATGAATGCTGCTAAGGCAAACACCGCTACGGATCTGCGAAGCGCAAAATCATTCCCCATAACTCGTCCTTCGTTTCGGTTCTTGACTATTAAACGAAATCCACCCCCGGATTTCGGAAATGGTTTTTTACAGACTTAAGCTCGCACCTGGTGCCGCTTCAGTTTGTGAGAATCGACTACTTGGTCATCGCCTGCCCCGTCGTAAGTTTGCTTGAGAAATCTCCCCTTTCGTTTCCGAAATCGCCCCGCGCCTGACGTTGTCATGAGCAAGCACACTCTGAAAGGAAACGCTCATGAAATGGTTCAACACTCAAACCGATGCCGATCGCAGCCACGAGCGTATCATGGCGATTCTGGACGCGATCGACCCCGCCGAGCTCTTCGGCCAAGCAACTCCGTCGCAAGGTCTTGCGGCGACGCAATCAGCAACCGCCGGCGAGTCAAGGGAGTAGTGGTCATGAACAGCCAGACAGCACTCGCCCTGCGCACTTGTGAACCGGCCACAGTCGGGATCGCCAAGCCGGTCGACTATCATGACGCAATCGAAAGCGAGACCGCAACCTACTACGAATTTCGCGAAGTCACCGATGCCAACGAGCTCGAGCAGATCTTCCGCCTGCGCTATCGCGTCTATCGGGCTTGCGATCTCAGACACTTCGTACCCGAGAATGAATACGGACTTGATCTCGACGCCTACGATTTGCGCTCACACCATTACGGTCTTTTCCATTGTGAGAATGGTCAAAGTCGCGTTATCGGCTGTGTTCGCGTGGTTACCGATCGTGAAACCGATGCAGCCCCGGCGATTCGCTTGATTGCTAAGTTTCACCGTCGATTCGAGCCAGTTATCGCCAAGAGACCCCCCGAGGTGTTCCCCATGCTCGAATACGTGCCATTCAAAGAACAAATCACGAAGTTGATCCAGAGCAGTCAACGAAAGGGATTAAGCGCCGTAGAGAGTGGACGCCTGGTGATCGATCCCGGACATCAGTTCCAACTCCTTGGTCGAAAACTCATTTTGGCAGCGGCAGCAGCTTCCTTCGGTTATTACGGATATGATCAAGTTCTTGCCTTCACGTACAGAGTTGCACTGAGATTCTACCAACACGCCGGTTTTCGCATCGTACCCGGGACAGGTCAATTTCTCGGCCAGGGAGTGTCATCGCGTATGTGTCACTGCTTTTGCGCCAGATCGACTGATATCTTTCCCGCGGATCAGACTCTGTACAGACGCTATGCCACTGAATTGCGGGCCACAGGCAGGGCGCGTATCGAAGTCGAGCAAAATCCCAAGAGCGAATCGAGAGCGACGGCCACGAAACCAGCAGAAGTTCACTACGAATTTCGCGAAGTCACCGATACTGCCGGGCTCGAGCAGTTGTTTCGCCTGCGCTACCGCTGTTTCCGGGGAAGCAAGTTGGCGGGTTTGATCGCTAACAACGACTCTGAACTTGATATCGATTCCTACGACCTGCGATCACGCCATTTTGGGCTCTTCGAATGCACCGGCAGCGGCGAGCGGCTGGTCGGAAACCACCGCCACGTTTATGACTGCGAGCAGCCGGCGGCTGAGGCGATTCGCGCGCTTGTGGCGAAGCAGCCGGAGCTTCGTGATCGCGTCTTGGCCGTGCCGGAGCATCCGTATCCGGTGCTTAGCTACTGGCCCGACAAGGAGCCGATTTATGCGCTGCACCGTGAAGCCTGCGCCAGGGGTGAAACGCTCATCGAAGCTAGCCGGCTGGCGTTGGACCCGTCGGTCGAGTCGCTGGCGGTCGTGAATTTCATGTTTGAGGCGACGGTAGCAAGCTATCAGGCCCTCGGCGGAACACGTGCACTGACTGTTATCAACTCCAACCGCAAGCGCTACTACTCGCGCTACGGCTTCACGACGGCGAGCGCCCTTCCGGATCGATTCATTCCGTCCGCACAAACTGAGGGCTCCGTGCTCATTTGGGACAGCGAACTAACCAATGATCTCCTGAACCAGCGTATCGCGTCCCGCAAATCGGAATACCAGGAAAAGCGCGTGCTGCGCCTCGAGGGCAAGCATCAGGCAGAAAGGAGCACAGGAAATGAATAAGGCTGTACACACTTTCATATTCATCGCTGTCGCGTTGATCCTGCCGCTGCTCGGCAATCCGAGTCTGCTCATCGACCCACGGACTTTCATCCTGGTCGTTGCCGGAGTTTTCCTGCTGGTCTCGCAGCCGACTCTTGACTTGCGCGAAGCCGCCGAACATCGCGCCGCTGATCGCGCCTCCTTCCTGCTGATCCTGATTGCGGGACTGCTGTCGCAGATTCTGGCGGTCGTGGAATGGGCTTATCTGCGCGAGTTTACGCCGTTTGCCGTCGGTCGCCCAGAAATCATCGGCGGAGTTGCCCTCTGGATCGCGGGACTGGCATTTCGCATCTGGTCTATCCGCACACTCGGGAAGTTTTTCACGGCAACCGTCCAGCATGTTCAGGGGCAGCGCGTGATCAAACATGGGCCTTACGCGATCGTTCGCCACCCCAGCTACCTGGGAGCAACCGTGGCGATGCTGGGATCGAGCGTGCTTCTGGGAGCGTGGGTAGCCGGGGTGGTCAGCCTGATCATACTGACGGCGGCATACGCCTATCGCATTGCAGCCGAAGAGCGGCTGTTGGTCGGGGAGTTTGGCGAGGAGTACCGCGAGTACCGCGCCGGGACACCGGGGTTGATACCCGGGATCTCGCGACAACAATGGGCGCGGGCAATCACGGCGTGGACGAAGAAACTTGAAAGATCGACGCCGATGCTGGACTGAAGCACGAGTGGAGCAAGCATCCTTTCAGAGAGAAAGGGTGGGCAGGCGCTCCGTGGCGACACGGGGCGACCATAAACCCGGCGGCTGCCTGAGTGCTGGCACCGCCGGGTGAACAATAAACCAGGAGGAAATAGGGTCTTGACAATGTGGATAGTATGGATTATCATAAGCGAGCTTGCAACAGCACTCCAAGCATTAGAATACTTCTGTCAGGGATGGGCAACCGGATGGTTCGAGAAACTTTGAACTTTGATTGACAAGGAACAAAGGAGTCTCGTTCTGTCAAAAGATTTGGAATTCAGTCTCGAAGTTTCCGAAAGAGATTGCTGTTGTTCGTTCTTCCGGGCAGGTATTGGTTTCGGAATTCACGTTTGAACACCTCTAATTCAGAAGGAGACCACGGAAATGCTAAGAATGCTAACGACAATTTTGACATTCTCCTTATCAGCAACGCCACTCCTGGCGCAGCCATTATTCAATTCAGTGTGGGAGGCATCATCTCATCAGCTTCCCGATTCGATCTGCCCCGGTTGGATTTCGTCGGACAATGCTGATCCAGAAAATCCGAGCTTTGAGGGCGATACTTTGGTGATTAGTACGTCGGCCTTTGCGGAGAACATGTTTTATGTAATGAATGCTCCATACGTCGCTTTCCCGGATCCGGTAGTCGTCGAGTTTACCATGAAGTATGTCAGCGGCGACAACGAAGTCTCAGAACCAAGTCGGCGGGCGTGCCATGTTTATATTGGCACGGGTTCGCAAAATGCTACAGTACTTTATTTCGGCAAGGACGAGATATTCCTGTGGTCGAGCTTCGAGGTGATTGGCGACTCCGATGCGTCTGATACCGACTCAATATTCCATACCTATCGCATTGAGGTAACTACGGCAGGCTCTGTTTCGGTGTTTAAAGATAACGTTCTGACCCTATCCGGAAGCACCTTCAATCATTTCCTGAACCCTGTGTCGCAACAGATTTACTGGGGAGATGGTACTGGTAACGCCTATGGAGAATCTCGATGGATTAATGTCAAGAACAATGCATACGCATTCGACATTGACCAGGACGGTGACGTACTCTACGATTCGTGTGATAACTGTCCGTTAACAAACAACATCGGGCAAGAAGACCTTGATGGCGATGGTGTTGGCGATGCCTGCGACAGATGCCCGTCGGTCGCTGGCAATCAATGCTACAATGCGTCATGGTACGGTTCGTCTCAAGTATTACCAAGTGAGGCTTGTCCGCCGTGGACGCTGACTTCGATTGGTTCGCCTTCCCAGTCACTGCTTGGAGATACCCTTACCATAAGCTCGACACAACTTTCTGATAATATTCACTATGGGCAGTTCGACCTCACGCTAGCAATCCCCAGCCTATGGGTAATTGAATTCACAATGCGATACGTTTCGGGATCAACTACCGCCTCGAATCAAGCTCCAGCTCAGATATTCTTTGCCAAGCAAGGAGTATTCCAAAACGTCCTGTGGATTGGGACGGACGAGTTGTTTCTCTGGTCGGCAGATCAAGTGCGTGGTCCATCAGCGTTTGTAGATACCGACAATTCATTTCATGCTTATCGAATTGAAGTCGACAGCGCACTCGGACAAACCCGGGTGTATCACGACAACGTCCAAATACTCACTATGGCCCTCTGGTCTGGAAGCAATCCCACCTGGTTGGCGCTTGGTGAGGGTTCGAGTTCAGGATACTCTACAACAAAGTGGACAGCGTTTCGGCACAATGGATACTTCGTGCCCTTCGCCGATGCAGATGGCGACAGCATCTCTGATCATTGCGACAACTGCCCACAGATAGCTAACCCGACGCAGATCGATGCAGATTATGACTTGTTTGGCGAAGCGTGCGATTGCAACGACACGAACATGTTTGTTAACCCCGGAGCAACAGAGGCATGTAATGGCATTGATGACAACTGCGACTTGCAAATCGACGACGTTGTGAATTGCTCAGTTCCAGATTGCGACACCGTCCAATTGGAGTTGTTCACAGATGGAGTACCACTGCCAGCGGCAGTTGCCGTTAGTCCAGGCGGCGCATACGGCAACTATGTTTACGTCTTGAGCGGTAGTACGCAAATCTATCGCGTCGACTCGCTGGGCAATGCAACATTTTTCGCTCAAGGTGTGGCTGGCAATGGATGGATCATTTCGCTTGCATTCGATAACACACCGAATAAGATCTACGGCGGTTATCTGTACGCTTCAATTGACTACTTTGGCGGGGATTGCCTTGCAGGTGTCGAGCGTTTCTTGCCGGACGGCACGGCTGAGCTATTCATGGATGGATGTCAGAATACACCGTTACTCATTGGAGAAGCTCATTTGGCTATCGATGATCAAGGCCTGTTTGGACATCGGATGCTGTTGGCGGATTTTGAAGCGGACGAATTTGGGCGGTCGCCGGCGACGGTGTTGCAGGTCTTACCCGGCGGGAATGGAGTACCTTTCTTCTCGGTAATGCTCCCGGGCATTGCAGGCATGGACTTTGATCGCTTTGGCGCGTTTGGACACAACTTGTTGGCTACAAATACCGGCGGTCTTCAGTGGCGCCAAGGCGACAATGGAATATACAAAGTCACACCAAACGGCGCATACTCACTATTGATTCCAGACCAGGGGCTCGACTACCCCAATGGCATCTTGATTGATGGCGTGGGAACGTTTGGAGGCGACGCTTTCATTCATTATAGCAATCGAGACTTGATTCTGACCTTCAACTCGGCCGGGCACTTAACCCGGCGCTTTCATGCACCTGGCGGACTCTTGACAACTGGCGATCGGTTGGATCAAGATCGTTGGGGCAGCTTTGGATACGATATCTTTTATGCATCGACAGGAGAGAACAAGGTCTATCGGCTCGTCAAACCTTCTGATTCCGACTCAGACAGCCTTGCTGATGCCTGCGACAACTGCCCATCAATCACTAATCCCTCGCAAGCAGATTGCGATAATGATGGCATCGGTGATGCTTGCGATTTCATCTCCGGGGACGCCGACAACAACGGCATTATCACAATCTCTGACGCCGTGTTCCTGATCACTTACATCTTTGGCGGCGGGCCTGCGCCTTGTCCGCTGCGCAATGGCGATGCGGACTGCACCGGCATCATCACGATTTCTGATGCCGTCTATTTAATCAACTACATCTTCGGCGGCGGGCCGGCACCATGTTAGGGAAGCTGCAGCGACCCTGGAGGCCGAGAGATTAATCGTGAAGTGAGCGTACTGACAAGTATCAAATCGAGATCGATCCCAACTCATCTTTATTTCTGAAAGCCACGGGACGATGCAAGGAACCCAAGAACGCAGAGTGGGAGGCGGTGAAGACTCGCCTCCCAGAAATGAGGTATGCTTCGTACTAAAATCCGAGATTTCCAGATCCTTTCGCGTCGGAAGGACCTGCCTCGTTTATTGCAGTTTCAAGCAGATGCATGATTCCTCCGGCTGCTTCGATATCCAGCTTCAATCTTTCGGATTCGCCTTCGTCGAGAACGCGCAATTGTACAAAGGGTTCGTCAAGGGGAGCGAACCGACCCGAACTCCATGCTATCTCAACATAAAGTGACCCAGCCAATTCAGCGTGATTAACGTCAATTGGAGTTGAGGTTCCATTGTAGACTTTAATCATGCCAAAGTACGATCCCGATTGATTGCAGAAACAGTCCCAAGTCGTGTAGAATCCGTGACCGCTGTATTGGGCCTTATCATACACAGGCAAGATCGTCCACTGGTGACCAATGTAATTTCCCAGGACGTTTGTCGACTTGCAGGAATTCTGGTAGTAGTATGTCGAACCCTGCTTTCGGAACCAGTAGCCGCCAAGAGCAATCGGCTGCCCGCGATAACCATCAACTCTGAAATCTGTGTAGAGGTTGACTCGCTTCGATGAGTTATCAATCGTGACCCACGTGCGATTGAAAGTGATGGATCGAGCTGCTTCTACGGCAATGACGCTCCTCTTGATTTCGGTGTTCTCACCACAAGGGCCGATGACCTTCAATGGGACCGAGAAACTACCCGAATTGCGATATGTGTGCGTCGGCGAGGCAGCAGTTGACCGCTCGCCATCCCCAAAGTCCCACTCGTAACGAGAGATGGATCCCGAAGATTGGTTGGAGAAGGTAACCGTCAACGGCTCTGTACCGCGATTGACAGAGGTTGAAAATGCGGCACGAGGAGCTGTACAACTTACTCGGATGTAAGCGGACTTGACAACTTGATCGGCCCCCCTAGGTCCAGTGACTGCAAGTGAAACTGCGTAGTCGCCTTTGCTGCGGTAAGTGTGGGTTGGATTCACTTCGGTAGAACTGGATCCGTCGCCGAAATCCCAGGCATAAGAATCAATTTCTCCGACTGAGTTGCTAAAAAAGCTGACCGTTAGATCGGCCTCACCGGTCGTCGGAGTTGCCGTGAAGCTCGCCGTCGGTGGATCCGGTTTCGTTGGTTTCTTGCTGCACCCGACTAGCACAGGTAGAGCGCTTACGGCAAACAAGCAAAACGTAATCGTTAGTAGCCTTGTTTGCTGGCGTCTATCGCTCGTGTTTGATGTGAAAGTGCTGTACATGTATTCCTCCAGCGAATTTTGGTTGGAACTTGTGGATCCAAGTGATCCGTTCTCATTGTTCCAACGTGACTGCCTTGGGCAATTCAGAAGCTTTGGAGAATTCTTCTTCGCTAGCGGACACTCTTGGCGATGTTACTTTTTTAGGTCTTGAAGGCGTTGAACTGCCTCGTGTTAGACGCTGTTTCTTTCCGGACCTGGAAGGGTCTGCCGTCTGCAATTGACAACGGCGAGTTGTCGACGACGGCTTCAGGCACTTCAGCATGAGATTCCTGCCAAGAAGTCAAAGGCTGTCTGAAGTGACATTATGCGCACAAGTAGCCGAAGGCAATTAAGGGTAAGCTTTAGGAGCGATACGTAGGGTTCTTGCCAACGTGATATTCAGAAGATCGCGGTGCATCAGCCAGTTTCGGCTCTGCATTCTATGATCATGGCGGGGACGCGTCAGCAGAGGAGGTACGCCACCGAGTACCTGGGTCAACTTCAGCTATTCATTCAGCCAGGCATCATGATTTAACAAGTGTCTTTAAACTAATGACGGATCGTTCACGAGTTCATTGAAAGTCTTTTGAGTCGATGGGGTTTTGGTGTCGCGGGTTACCGTTTCCACGGTAGAAGGTTGATTTGCTCTTCAGCGATCTGATCGTTACATTTCTAACAGTTTTCTAACCGCCCACTTGCTTGTACTTGCGGCTACTTGTTCCTACTTCGATCTACTGAAGTCTCCTAAACCCTTATAAAAGCGCGACTTCGGCGCAATCTGTGGATTACCTGCAAATTAGGCGAAATCGCCTACGTCGAATCCCTGCCTCTCCGGAGAGATTCCCAATACAGCACGAATCAGTTTTCGATCGGGCCTCTTTCAGCCCACGCTTGTTTGCTGTTCAACAGCATGAAGGCAAGCAGATAAACGACAGCGGCCAGAAGCAGCGCAACCGAGAAACCCCATGAAAACGAAACAAACAAGACCAATACCGAGCCAAGCACCGATGCGGCCCCGTTGACGGCGAAGCCCCAGTCGATCAACGGACCGACGCGTAAAGCCGCTTTGGGAAATGGCATTCCCATAAAGAAACCCACAGGAAAGACTAGCAGCGCAGCAACGGCGATGCGCACGTATTGCGTCGATCCACCAGCCCAGCTCGCCAGCAGTCCGAAAAAGACGGCATCCAAGACAAGCCAGAAGGCAATCCATGAGAATACCGCGCGATCTCCGAAGGAAGTTGCCAGGCGGCTGCCCACTCCCGAAGCTACAAGTAATGTGAGCAGGATCGTCGCTACGCTGTAGAGCGAGGGCCCGATCAATAGCGAGTACTGCTGAATCAGCACGATCTCGACCGCCATAAAGGCAATACCGATGCAGAAGAAGTACAGCCACGGAGCTGCGCGCAAGCGGGGCCCGCTTCGGAAAAAGGGAATCAGGTTTAGCGGGATGGCGATCACGACCGTGACGGCAAGGACCATGAGCAGAATTGCGCGGGACATCGGAAAGCCGGAGAATTCAGCGTACGGGCTGACCTTCGCCCGCTTTTCTGATGTGAAGTTCCGCCACAATCCCATTTGCGCAACGAAGGGTCGGTTGTCTGTAACCGGCGAGATATCGATCATTGCCGAATCGGCGACACTCTGCCAGCCCCGCTCAATGATGCGGGCAATCACGTGACTGGCTACCGAATCATTCGCCGGAGGATGAATCAAGTGAATCTGTCCAAATCGCTCCGGAGTCAATTCGCCGAAAGCAAAGTTCCGAAGGGTATCTGAGAGCGGCCGCTTGGACAGTAAGAGCATGACGCGCCTCATTTGCGGCAAGTTGTAGACCGCAAAGTGATCGAGGGGCGAGGCAACACCCAGATGATTAAGCGCCTCGATGACTTCGGTAACCAGCCGCGGCGCGTATACCTGGTGTTCCATCATCATAAAACCGCTGTCGGATAGCGCTCGCCAGTAATCGATGAACGCTTCTGTTGTGAAGAGGTAGTTCTCAGCCAGCGCAAACGAACCGGAAGCCAACGCCGCCCAGCTATTGGAACTCAGCGAGTAGATGACGTCGAATTTTCGTTCAAAACGTCGCACATAGGCGCGCGCATCCTCGGTCACGACTTTGACGCGAGGATCCTTGAAAATAAACCCCGAAAACTCCGCGACGCTCATCAATGGTGGCACTTCAGCGATGGCAGCGGTGGAGTCGCCCATTTCGGTCGAATCAGGCTGGGGCGGTTGGGGGCGGGAGTAACCGGACGTGTCCGCCACCAGCATCATTTGATTGATGTAGCCATTCACTTCGACAGCGTGGATCTCCGTCGCGCCTTCGACCAGGGCCTGAAAGACATCCGAACCGCCGCCCGAGCCAAGCGAGAGAAACACGCAGGAATCGAATTGTTTGATAAGATACGAGACATCGATTGGCCATTCAACTGAGTCCGGATCAACATCAGACCAATTGCCGTCAAAGCGGTAGACCGGTGTGTTGGCTACATTATCGATGTTGATGCCGCGCGAGTCGGGGCCGTAGTCGTAGACCTTGATTTTCGACATAGCATCCCAATGCGTGAAGATCACCGGCGCGCGTTCGGTTCGCTGCAGCCCGAGCCAGTTGTCTGAATTCGGCGCGAGGATGACAACCACCACGGCAAGCGCAATGGGTGCGATCTTCCAAACGCCGCGGCTGACTACCAGTGCCGCAACTAACGCGGGTAAAGCGACAAGCACAGAGGTCGGAAGCGTTCCACAGGCGTTCATTGTGAGGATCACCGCCAGAACCCCGAGTCCTGCGCCGAGCAAATCTGCCATATACAACTGAGGCATGGCGGCATGGTGCTGTTTGAAAATCAGTGCGAGGGCAAGACCTCCCAGTCCCAGGCCCAAGATTGCCACAGAGAGCACCAGAAAGGCGAAGGTGTAGAAAAACTCGGCGGACAAAAGGCGGGTCCAGGTCAGTTCAAGGGGGATGAGCGTCAGCGAGATGAGGCCGACTACCAGCAAGATGCTCTTCTTCATGAAGTCCTCGATTGATATGATAGCTCATTAAACTGTCATGACATTCCATTACGTGCACTGTGACGGGATGTTCTTGTTTTCTGGACTTCTTTGTCGGATTTCCTTGTGCCGGAGGCAGCCTTGTTGAGGCACCTTTCTAACGCAACGGGGCTATTGAAGTGTCTTAGATCGAACGGGGCTGCAAGTGGAACGTCTATCTGGTGTAGATTTTTGCGTTCGCCGTGAAGGGGAGACCTTCGCCGACAGCATCGGGAAAGACCTCGACTTTCAGATGTGTGCTATCGATCAACTGCACCATCATGATTCCGCAATAGCCCGACTCGGTATAGCTAAGATGGTAAGTTACCGCGCCTGCCGAGACGCCAACCTCATCGAATGGCGGGTCTTCCGGCGACGGTTTGAACTTGCCGGCCGGGCAGACGGTTCCGCCGATCGAGATGCGTAGTTCGGACGGCTCGTTGGAGTCGGGGCAGAAAGCGAGTTGCTTCGGCCAGGCGGGCGGCATCATGCTTTCTGAGACAGGCACGCTCTCATGAAACCAATTGCCGATCAACTTGCCGGAAATGTCGTAGTCGATTCTGCCGTCCTTGTCCGGAGCGTTGCGACGCACCAAGGCGTAGAGTTGGGAGCGCAAGGGCTCGCTGAAATACTTGAAGGGCGAATCGGCGTGCAGGGTCTGGCCCTCGTAGCGGGCCGGGTTCACAAATCCCGGCAGTGTCACCAAATCGCTGGTGACGCCAAGGTCAATCGCGATCCCCTTGGTGGTTCCCACTTGCTGACCGGCAGTTAAAATCGAACCAACGGCGATGCCTGAGTCGAGCACGACGTGGTCGAGATAATAGTGTACCCACTTGTTCATGCGAATCATGATCTTGGCATCCTCGTCGCGACCCTGTCCCTGAAGAAGCCAGGTCACAACCCCGGCCCCGGGCGCATAAACCGGCAGCACTTCCGGCGGATAGATTGGTTGTTCACCATAGGTCCAACTGGTGTAGAAATAGATGTGGTCGGTGGGAATCGTATGACCCGAAGGATTCATGGCTCCTAGCGGCTCTAGATCGGTGATCTTCTCGATCGTTACCGGACAGACCGAAAACACCGCCGGCTCGGTGCTATCCTCGAATGCGGAGCCGGGACTACTCGATCTGTCTTTGCTGCAGCTAAACAGCGCGGCCACACAAATCACGACGATTCCAAACAATTTCGCACGTCGACGCTTGTAGCAATTCTGAATGGTCTTGGTCAACTGGTCCTCTTGTACTGAACTTGACTGCGTTGGAATTATCGGCAGCATGAGACACTAATGTGATTTTGATTTGCCCTGAATTGCACTACAATAGTTGGCGACGGGTCTGCAGAACTCGGCATTGGCCGGACAGCACACCGCCGGTCCTCAGGTGATTTCGTGAGTAACAAAGATCGTAAGAATCAACGTCGCATCACCGCTAAGTCCGCACGTCATCATAATCGCCGCCAATATGATGAGCACGGTCACTTGTACGAGGCCAAGCGGAAAGACCACATTGGGTCGTTTTGGAACGACCAGCTTGACATGCCCGCGATGGGTAAACTGCTGAAGAATCGCGTTTGCGGTAAACGAGTTCTCGACCTTGGCTGTAGCGTGGGGATGATCACGAAGAAACTTGGCGGTTGGGGCGCAAACGTGATCGGCGCGGATATCTCGGCCGAGATGATTGCGATAGCCGTCAGGCGAATTCCCGCTTGCCCATTTGTTGTCGCGAACGCCGAACAATTGCCGTTTAAGGACGGGCGATTTGATTTCGTCGTCTGCGATTTACTCATTCATTACCTTCGGGATCTGACGATGATCTTTCGCGAGTGTCATCGTGTCCTTTCCGCCAGCGGCCAATTGGTCTTTTCTTGCCACCATCCAATCGCGGAAGTTTCCGTCTATCCGGCGGGAGCAGCAAGTGGTGCGCCCAGCCTCCGTCCGTATTTTCACGACGATCCATACACCTGGAAGATGGCGCAGAAGATGGAATTGATTAGTTTTCACCATACTTTTGAGAACATCGTTCAAGCTCTGCATCAATCCGGCTTCGTTGTCGCCGAACTTCTGGAAACGCGGCCGCGCGCGGCTGCGGAAGCGATCAGCTCAAAGGATTACCTTCGCACGAGCCGCTATCCGAGCTTCTGCGCAATCAGAGCGCTAAAATTCGAAGAGAAGTGAACATGGCCAAGAAAGAATCCGTGACAACGTCCATCGCCACCGCCCGTTATGCAGCCTTTCTGCGCGGCATCAACGTCGGCGGGAAGAACATCATCAAAATGGAGGCGGTGAAGCTGGCGTTTATCGAATTGGGATTCACAAATGTCAAGACCGTGCTAGCCAGCGGCAATGTCCTCTTTGACTCGTCGGTCAATGAGACGCTCCCTCTCGCAAAGAAGATTGAAAAGCAGCTCGCGCTTCTTGCCGGCAAGGAGATTTCTGTCATTGTAAGGTCGCAGGCCGCGATCACAGCCCTTGTGAAACTCAATCCATTTGCCGGGATCAAGGTTACGCCTGAGACCCGGCTCTATGTGACCTTTCTGCCCGCGAAGAGCACGAGCCGACTCAAGTTGCCGCACAAGGTGGACAACGGCAGTTTCGTGATTCTGAGCACCACTAACACCGAGGTCTTCAGCGTGTTGACGGTGACGACCGACTACAACAGCATCGACGGCATGAAGATTCTCGAACGCGCATACGGCAAGAAGATCACCACGCGGAATTGGAATACGATTGAAAAGGTGGCGAAGGGATAAACAGCAGAGATTAAGCCTGCGGGGGCTTCACCGATGTCCATTCGTCGACCTTCTTGTAGTTAAAGAGCAGCCAAAGCGGCACCATCAGCCATTGTAGTAGCGCGACGGCAATAACGGAGAGAAGTATTGGACTCTTGGTAGGGATGAGAAAGACCAGCATGCCGCCCCAGACTAACAGCCCAAGCACGAAGATGGTCATCGTGATTCGCAGATTCTCGGGCAGGCTATAGCTTTTGAGCACTATACGCACCAATGCCGAATAGACCAGGATCAGGATGCCGCTGACGCGCACGAAGGTTACCGCCACGAAGTAAAGTTCATCGCGGTTAACCCTCTCAGGCCTCTGACCCATGGCCACTGCGGCTCCATCAACGACTTGTGTAGCCATCATCAGGGCAAAGATGCCGCAGGCAAATGCCAGCCAGGCATTGATCTTAAACAACTTAAGCAGCATACCAACAAGTTAGCCACCTTGCGCTGCCAAGGCAAGCGTCAAGGCGCAAATCAACCGGCGCTTCTTCTAAATGTCGAAGAACATCTTGTAGGTGACCCGCAGGTTCCGCCCTGCTTCCGGCAAAATTGACTTCACACGCGAGAGGTGATTGCGGTATTCCTTGTCCAGAATATTATCAAGATTCAGCGAGATGCTATGAACCTGCGAACCGGCCGTCAATGTGAGTTGACCAAAGAGATTCAATACGGCATAACCCGGAGTGGTTTGCTCAAACTCGTCCAGGCGGTCCTGACGAGAAGCGATCTGGACGTTCCCGCCGGTGTTGAACTTGTTGTCGCTGTACTTCAATTCCACAAGCGCTTTCAATGGCGGAATCTGGGGAAGCGGGCCGCCGTCGCGCAAGTCGCCACGAGTATAGCTGGCAGAGAACACACCCGTAAGATGAGCGGCGGGGCTGACTTCGATAAGTCCTTCGACACCTTCGAGCCGCGCTGCGACACCTTCCGTGCGGTAGACGGGCAGAAAGGTCTGATAGTTGATCTCGCCTGAATTGCGTGGAATTATGTAGTAATCCATTTCGTAGAGGAAGCCGGTTACCATCAGGTAGAGACGGGGCGATTTGTGATATGTAAACAACTCCACACCGACGCCGTGTTCGACATCCAGACTCGGATTTCCGACTTCATATGAGTAAGCCGCAAGGTGCGGACCGTTCGAATAGAGTTCTTCGATCGTCGGAACGCGCGATGAGCGACTCAAATTGGCGCCCAGATGGTAGCTTTGCGACAGGCTGTACATGAGCGACCAGGACGCCGACCAAGTCGTGAACTCGCGCTTTCTCACGCCGTGATCGGTCTCGGTGAATCGAGGGTCATCAGGCCGGAGTTGATCGTGTGCCGCGCGGAGTGCAATCTCAGAACTGATCCGACCAGATGTCACAGATTCATAGATGCAGCCGGCGAGGTTTTGCGATTTTGAACGTGGGGTGAAAACGAAGCCGCCGATATTGAAGTCGCGCGCCTCGAACGAGATGCCGGCTGTACCATCTGGCAGGAACTCCGCCAGGCGGTGCACCAGATCGAGCCGCCCGCTGATATCGCGAATTCGAAACTCAGAGCCGATCAACCCGCTCGCTTCGAATTCCTTATGACGATAATAAGTGCGGCTCAACTGCAGGCGTAGACGCTTTAGTACGCCGGTGCCAAGCACGATCTCCGATCGCACATTATGCTGTCGCTTGAGCATCTCGATGTCTACACCGCGCGGGTGGGCGCCAATGAACCCACCGGGCACGCCGTACTCGAGATCGAATTGCCGAAAGGAATAGCCGGCGAATCCGAAATCGTCGATCAGGCTGCCGCCAACGCTGAAATCGGTCGTCCGTGAATCGGAATTAGTCAGTCGCCCGGCAGGTGTCGCAAGATCTCCGGCGCTGCGGCGGCTGAATTCGCCGCGAAGTGCCAGCGGATGCAACGGCACATCGAGCAAGAACGATCCCAGTCCGCCGCGGTTGGCCGACTCCGCATACGCGCCGGCAACTCCGTAAATCTTGTCGTGATGGACGTCGGGTACCTCGTGGCGCACGACGTTGACCACGCCGCCGATAGTGGTCGGGGTCTGCAACAGCACCCGCGGACCGCGGACAACCTCGACCTGTTCGACGGCAAACGGCTCGATCGTGACGGCGTGGTCGGGCGAAGTCGCCGACAGATCAACAGTCTTGGCGCCGTCCTCGCTGATCGCAACCCGGTCACCGCCAAGCCCGCGGATCACGGGTCTTGCCGGGGCGGGTCCCATTGCACGAATCGCCAGCCCGGTTTCATTTCTTAACGCAGATGCCAGTGTTAGTCCCATCTCCCGTTGCAGGTCCTGCCCCGCCAGTACGGTCGCCCGTTCACTCAGCTCTTCAAACTTCGAGTGCTGGTGCTCGCCCATGACGACGACCGCCGTGCCTTCGATTGTCTTTGGAAAAAGATAGATCGCCAGCTTTTTCGGCTGGTTCCGGCCGAGCTCCACAGTCACCGTGTTATCCTTGTAAGCCACGTGTGAGACGTGAAGGGTAACGCGGTGGGCTACGAGCCCCGTCAGCATAAACTCGCCGAGGCTGTCCGTAGCCACAGACCCCGATTGCCCGACAAGTTCTACAGTCGCAAGGGGTATTCGAGTGTGTGTCTCGGCATCCAGGACGACACCGGTCATTTCGGCACCCTCTAACGGTGCGAACCTGCACAGGGCAATCAGGACCGCCGGCAGGATCCACACCAGTCCGGCGGACTTGCTAATACATCTTTGCAGACTCGAACTCACTGTTCAAGGCTGACTGCAGAAGTCGCCGGAGACAACGGTCGCCGCGCCGGCGCTACGGCCTGCACACGAACCGGGATGTTCCCGGAGCGAAAATCGGAATGGCCTTCGTGGTTGATCAGGAATTCGATCGTCGTCAACCCTTCAGCCAGACCGCGCAAGTGAACCTCGTAGCCGCCTTCTTCACCCGCGTGCTGCCAGACCTCGCAGAGCGCCGCGTTGCCGATGATCCAGGCGAGTTGTTTGTCGGAATCTTCCGGGCCATCGACGACGTTTACATCTTCATCGTAGAATTGCACGTCAATGTGGTCGGTGCTGCTGTCGAGAGGCACGAAGAGCGTATCGTCCGTAATGCCGCGCAAGATGCTGGCCAACTCGATTCCGGAAGTGCTCAGGTACACACCGATGGCTTCAAAATGTTCTTCCGGCGGAGTCGTGACATCATCCTCCGAACACGCGGCGAGCAAGCCGCAGGCGATCAATATTATGAGCGCGCCAAAGAGATTCCGGTTGCGCAATGTAGATAAGAACATGGCATAACTCCTCAGTTAGAGAAAACGCATAGAAGGAAGCATACGCCTTACCGTCGGGCGGCGACTTCCAGTGTTTCAGTGGCTAAAGATTGGAGTTACGCAAGCGGGGGAGCGCGAGAAGACTCGATATCGAGGGCGAAACCAAAATCGATCTGCTGCGGTTCAACGGCAATGATGCCAACAATCGTTGCGTCCGTGGCAGGCAGAATCGGTGTCGCGGTTTCTCCGGCGAAATTAGCGAAGAATACGCTTACCGGGCACGGCGCGGTATGTTCGACGTGGCCGCCGTCGCAGGCATGAAACTCGTGATTATGCAGCTGGTTGATGACCGCGCCGCCGAAAACGGCGTAGATCACCAGCAGAATCGAGACAAAACTTCGAATACGCATCATAAGACAATAATCGACAGATCAAGCCGTCAGTTCAGATAACGTATTATGCACTCCGGAGTTTCCCGGGGCAAGCAGTATCTGGCTATCGCGAGATCCAACTGTCGCTTGGCATTCGCTGTCTTGTGCCCTATTATAATAAATCTATGCCTAAGATCACGGGGCTGACACCCCAGAAGCGCGACCCGCAACGCTGGTCAATCTATGTTGACAGCCGCTTTTTCGCTGGTTGCACCGAAGACCAACTGGCCCAATTCGATCTTCATGTGGGCGACGAGTTGTCGCCGGAACGGCTGGACGCCGTGCGCGAATCTCTCGGAATCGCGCGGGTACGCGATGCAGCATTGCGTTATCTGGCTCGCCGCAGCCGCTCAGAACACGAAATGAAGGGCTACCTTTCCAGGAAGCAATTCGACGAGGCGCAAATCGCTGCTACCATCGATTGGCTGCGCGAAAAAGGATACTTGAACGACGAACAATTCGCCGCCGATTGGGTTAGTAATCGACAACAGCTGGCCCCGCGCGGTCGTAAGCGCCTGCTGATGGAATTGTACCAGAAGGGCGTTTCACGCGAAACAGCCAACGAGACACTGAAAGAAAACCTCTCAAGTGATGCGGAAGCGGAGGCTGCCTACCGCGCCCTGCTGTCGCGGAAGAGTCGCTTCAAGGGCATGGAATCGCTTGAAATGAAGCGCAAAATCTATAACTTTCTAAGCTATCGGGGATTTTCACCCGATGCCGTGGAATCAGCCTGGGAGCGATTTCGCAGCGAGTCGGAAACCCTGTAGCCCACTCGAAGCGCAGCGTAGGGTGAGGATTGCAGTCAGAACATTCAAGGAGACATTTTGAAAGCCGCCGAAATCCGCGAGTCATTCCTGGCCTACTTCGAGTCAAAAGACCACAAACGCCTGCCCAGTTCGTCTTTGATCCCACTGGATGATCCGACCTTGCTGTTTACCAATGCCGGCATGAACCAGTTCAAGGACGTCTTCCTCGGTCAGCGCAAGGTCGACTACAAGCGTGCGACCACTTCGCAGAAGTGCATCCGCGCCGGCGGCAAACACAACGATCTCGAAAATGTCGGTGAAACGGCGCGCCATCATACGTTCTTTGAGATGCTGGGCAATTTCTCGTTTGGCGACTACTTCAAGGAAGACGCCATCAAGTTCGCCTGGGACTACATCCGAAACACTCTCAAGATTCCCGCCGACCGGTTGTATGCGACGGTCTACCAGAAGGACGATGAAGCGTTTGTGCTGTGGGAGAAGATTGCTCCCGAGTTGAAGAACGGTCGCATCATGCGCTTCGGCGAGAAAGACAATTTCTGGTCGATGGGTGAGACCGGCCCCTGCGGACCGTGCTCGGAGATCCATGTCGATCGCGGCGAGCAGTACGGCAAAGATGCGACCGTTAACGACGACGGCGATCGTTTCATGGAAATCTGGAATCTCGTTTTCATGCAGTTTGACCGCGATGCTTCCGGCAAAATGACGCCGCTGCCAAAACCCTCAGTGGATACCGGTGGCGGACTCGAGCGGATGGCAATGGTCATGCAGAAGGTCGACTCCAATTACGACACCGACCTGTTCGCGCCGCTGCTGAGCGCTATCATCGATCTCACCGGCAGAGAATATCATTGCGACAAACGCGGCCTGTCGCACCGCGTCGTTGCCGATCATATCCGCGCGCTGACCTTTGCGATCGCCGACGGCGGAATTCCTTCTAATGAAGGCCGAGGCTACGTGCTGCGCCGCATCCTTCGTCGCGCGGCTCGTCATGGCCGGCTGTTGGGCCAGCATGATCCATTCATCTACAAGCTGGCGGCGGTACTGGTCGACACGATGGGGCACCAGTTCCCTGAAATCAAAGCGCAGGCCGAGCATGTAGCCCTCGTAATCAAATCTGAGGAAGAGAGCTTTGGCGAGACGCTGGACCGCGGGATCGAAATCTTTGACAAGATTGTTGAGCGACTGCGCGGCAAGAATCAGAGGTTGATTCCCGGGGAAGAAGTCTTCAAGCTCTATGACACCTACGGTTTTCCGGTTGACATGACGGAGGTTATGGCGCGCGAGCAGGGGCTGACGGTTGACATGCTGGGGTTCGAGAAGGCGCTGAACGAACAGAAGCAGCGGTCAAAGGACTCCGGGACATTTGCTGCAAACATCGTGGTTCCTGACAAGAATGTCGCGCCTACGAAGTACATCGGCTACAACGACGCTTGGGAGTCTCGATCCAGAGTCCTCAGCGTCAGTCGTAGCGACAAATTCCAGCAAGTGATCCTTGATGTCACGCCGTTTTATGCCGAATCAGGTGGTCAGATCGGGGACACAGGGAGTCTGAAACTTAATGGCGATGAACTCGTTGTCGTCGACACCCTCAAAGCCGGCGATTACGCCATCCACCTTGTTGAACCGACGACAGCTGTGGCGGAGAAGTTTGCCGACGCTGAAGTCACCGCCCGCGTCGACGGCGTCCGCCAAAAGCACACCCAGCGCAACCACACAGCCACGCACCTTCTGCACAAGGCGCTGCGCACGGTGCTCGGCGAGCACGTCCAGCAGAAAGGCTCTCTCGTGTCGCCGGAGCGTCTGCGCTTTGATTTTGCACATTTCAAAGCGATGACCGAAGAGGAAGTCCGCGAGGTCGAACGGTTGGTAAACGAGCAGATCCTGCTTAATCGTGCCGTGAAGTGGGATAATTATCCGATCGAAGAAGCCAAGAAGCTCGGCGCCATGGCGTTGTTCGGCGAAAAGTACGGCGATGTCGTGCGTATGGTCGAGGTCGAAGGCTACTCCCGCGAACTCTGTGGCGGCACCCACGTACAGGCGACCGGAGAGATCGGCGTTTTCGTGATTGTTGCCGAAACTGCCATTGCTGCCGGAATTCGACGTGTCGAGGCGCTGACAGGCAAGGGAGCGTTCGACTATCTGCGCGGCTTGAAGGGCACCGTCGATTCTGCCGCGCGTGTACTGAAGATGCCCGAGGAGAAGATCGTCGAGCGCGTGGAGGAACTTCTCGAAGAAAGCAAGAAGCTCAAGAAAGAGCTCGAGAAATCCCAGGCCGAATCGGCCGCCGGAGAAATCGAAAAGCTCTTCAAGTCAAACGCACAAGAAATCAAGGGCGTCAAAGTTCTTGTGCATACTTTTGACGGCAAGGATCAATTGAATGCCTTCGCCGATTTCGTCAAGTCGCTCAACTACCCGGCCAGCGGAGTTTTCTACAATCCAGCAGGGCAGTATGCGGTTACGGCCTCTGATTCGGCACTGAAAATGAAATTAAAGCCGCGCGAATTGATCAAAGACCTGAATACCGCTTTCGGCGGTCGCGGCGGCGGACGCGACTATTTCGTGCAGGGCGCCGGGCCGAAGCCGCTTGACGAAGCACTGGTCAAAGCAACGGTCTTGCCGTTGATCGAAAAAGCCCTTAGTTAGCTTGTAGTTCAGGATCCCTGCGATCCTGACAGCGCACAATTTCATGATTGAGGATTCACGGATTGAACCGAATCTACGATTATCTTCTCAACACCGCCCGCACCAAGGGCGCCGGATTCCTCACTTTGATCGATCCCAACGAACATCAGAAATCACAATTGATCGCCTGTGCCGAAAACGCGCAGAGCGCGGGGGCAGATGCCATCCTTGTAGGCGGGTCCATGGTGCTCTCCAACCGCATGGAAGAGTTGATCCGCGAGATCAAGCAGCGTATCACGATTCCCGTTATAATCTTTCCCGGCGGCGCCGGACAGGTTTGTAAACATGCCGACGCGATACTCTTCACCTCGCTCGTATCGGGGCGCAATCCGGAATTCTTGATCGGCGAGCAGGTGAAAGGTGCACCGCTTGTAAAAGAGTATGCTCTTGAAGCCATTCCGACCGCCTACCTGCTGATCGAATCAGGCACGCGCACTTCGGTGGAATATATCTCGCATACTCATCCGATCCCGCGGAATAAGCCGGAGATTGCGAAAGTCCATGCCCTGGCGGCGGAGTATATGGGTATGAAAATGATCTACCTCGAGGCCGGATCCGGGGCGATTCACTCGGTGCCGGAAGAGATGGTCAGTGCGACCGTCGGTTATACATCGATGCCGGTTATCTGCGGCGGCGGGATTCGTCATCCGGAGGACGCCGCCCGTAAGGTGGATGCCGGCGCGAGTTTTGTCGTGGTGGGGAACCGTTTTGAGGAAAGCAGTCAATTGTCGCTTATGATGGAGTTTGCCGAGGCGGTGCATACGAAGGCGGACCGTCTCGTAAATAGGTCCAATGATGAAGTATAAACAAGTCATCGCGGCCGCTGTGCAGGAATCGACGGCGCTGCGTTCGCAATTCGGCCTCAAGCGCGAGGAATGGTTGCTCGCCGCCGCAACGCAAATTGCGAAAGCGCTGGCCGATGGCCGAAAGATCCTAATTGCCGGCAATGGAGGATCGGCGGCAGACAGCCAGCATTTTGCCACCGAGTTTGTCGTCCGCTTGACCGCCGAAAACGATCGCCAAGCCCTCCCGGCGATTGCCCTCACTACGGACAGCTCGCTCTTGACGGCGGCCTCAAACGACTACGGCTTTGAACGAATCTTCAGCCGTCAAATCGAAGCTCTGGGGCAAGCCGGGGACATATTCATCGGACTGACAACATCCGGCCGCTCGGCTAATATTCTTGCTGCTTTCCGCTCCGCTAAGGAGCGCGGCCTGGTCACAATCGGGCTTTTCGGCGCCCACGGATTGAGCCAGCCGGAACTGTGCAATCACGCTCTTTGCGTGCCGTCCAGCTCAACCATGCGCATCCAGGAGGAGCATATCTTCGCGTTGCATCTGTTGGCGCAGATTGCCGAGGACATGATACTCTCTGAAGGCAAGCCCGCTTCCGAATCGCACAGCGAACAAAGGTTCAGAGTGTCCGAGCCTCATGTCGCCGATAAGAAATCGGTCAAGCTCGAGCTCGAGCCCGGCACATACTGGTGGTGTCAATGCGGCCGTTCGGCAGATCAACCGTTCTGCGACGGTTCACACCATATCACGGACTTTGAACCGCTTGAGTTCACGATCACCGAAAAGCGGCTGCGTTCGTACTGCCAGTGCAAGCGAACCAAGACCCCGCCGTTCTGCGACGGCACTCACAAAGAACTCCCGTAGTAATTCATACAATTCGCGAAGATTCGTATCTGATTAGCGTCATATCCTCCACCATCAGACGTCATACCGGGGAACAACAGAATCGGAGGAAAGATGATTCGCTGTCTTACTTATCCCGCTCTCATTATCGTTGGGTTTCTGCTTGCATTTCAGGTGTTGCTTGCCGACGACCGGCCAGCCCCGTGCAGTGCGCCGGAGTCTAACCAGTTCGACTTCTGGGTCGGCGACTGGGAACTGACCTGGGCCGATTCGGGTCGGGGACGCAATACCATTACCAAAGAACTTGGCGGCTGTGTGATCAAGGAAAACTTCTCGTCACGCGATGCCATGCCGCTGGTCGGTCTCTCGGTGTCCGTTTTCGTCCCCAACACCGGCAAATGGCACCAGACCTGGGTCGACAACCAGGGGAGTTACCTGGACTTTAGCGGCGGATTCGCTGACGGCAAGATGATCCTGACAAGAACAGCGCGACCAAAGGGCAAGCCGGCGTTTCAGCAGCGTATGGTCTGGTTTGATATCCAGCCCAACTCCATCAAGTGGAATTGGGAACGATCAGACGATGACGGCAAAACCTGGAAAATCGTCTGGGCGATTGACTACACCCGAGCGACACCTGGTCTCGGTTTAGAAGTCAAATAGCTCTCCGAGCAACGATTTCTTTCGTTTCTTCTTGTATTCATCGTGGTTGCGATCGTGATCGTTTCTTAATTCACGCTGGCGACTGGAGGATCGCGTAGACATCGAACCAGAATCTGCTGAAGCCGCCCGGTCAATGATCTTATCAAGTTCACCGCGGTCCAGCCAGACACCTCGGCACTTGGGACAATAGTCTATCTCAACACCTTGTCTTTCAGTCATTTGCAGCTCTGCGCGGCAGGCTGGGCAATCCATTCGACTCCTCCTCAGTTCATTCCTTATCTCACAATCAACAGCCATCTGCTGCGAGATTATACTCCCCTTCCCCCGCACTCGTTGCAGGCGTCTATGTTCCCATAGAATTGAGTGGATTGGTGACGATTGAAACTTGACAGGTTAGCGTTGCTGGCTTATAATGGAGTCGCAAGCTCAATTATATCTACTTTGTGCTACGGTCGCTGTCCAAGAAACTGGGGTTTCCTGCGGCGGAGCTTCTCGTGCTGAACGTTTGTTGTTGAGAAAGGCCTCCCATGTCCAAGTTCTTCGCAAGCACAATCCGAATCGTCATTGTTCCGACGTGTTTTCTGTTGATCCTGACATCTGCAGCCGTCGGAGAGAACCAAGCTCCCGCGTCCGGTGAACAGCTCAAATGGCAGGTTGTCTCCGGCGGTGGCTCAACGAACGGAAGCTCAACCAACTACCAGCTCTCCAGCACCGTCGGACAAACTGCGGCCGGCGCCGGATCATCGACCAACTACAAACTTAATCAGGGATTTCAACAGAACTTCGGTTCAGCCGCGTGCTTTTGCGGCGACGCTGACGGTAATGGCATTATCACCATTTCGGATGCCGTATTTCTGATTTCCTACATCTTCGGTGGCGGCGCTGCGCCCAATCCCATTTGCCAGGGCGATGCCGACGGCACGGGGATCATCACGATCTCAGACGCTGTCTACTTGATCACCTATATCTTTGGCGGCGGCCCCGCGCCGCATTGCCCGTAAGCCTGGGCCCGGTCTGGCGTTAGCCGCTCCGGGCCATTTTTCCCCAAAACTCGTCTTTCTGGTACTTGACAACACAGATATTTCTGCCGATATTTATTTTGTGCATATGCACAGAATGGATGGAGGATGCCTCGACCCCGAAAACTTCGCTGCTGCCGCCGTTACGATGCCGACCGCGTTTATAAACCACAGGGCGTTCCGCTCCGTGATTTGGCGACAACGGTATTGACGCTGGACCAGTTCGAGGCGTTGCGGCTATGCGATGTCGAGGGCCTTGAGCAGGAGGCCGCCGGCGAGCGTCTGGGCGTTTCCCGCGGCACGGTGCAACGCCTGCTCTACACGGCGCGCAAGCAACTGATCGAAGCTATCCTCAATAATCAAGCGGTTGTAATCAACCTTAAAGAAAGTGAGGCGTGTCATGTTGACATGCATTCCCACCAACGGTGCTGCCGGTCTCGACGACACGGTCTGTGAGCACTTCGGCTCCGCTCCCTATTTCACGTTGTTCAACAGCGATACCGGTCAAATCGAGATCATTGTCAATCGCAACTCGCATCACAGTCACGGCACCTGCCATCCGATGACGCAGTTGGCGCGCTACCACATCGACGCGATTGTCTGCTCAGGGATGGGCCGTCGAGCGATCGAAGCCCTCAGCAGCGAAGGGGTAAGAATCTACTACGCCGACGCGCCGAATGTCCGCGCACTGGTTGACAAGATCAAGGGTGATCAATTAGTCGCGGTCGATCCTGCTCGCGCCTGTCGTGGTCGCGGGCAGCATCAGGGGACTCACGATGACTCGGGTTGCCACGGTCATGGCCACGGCCAGGGCAGGAATTGGTAGCCAACACCGGCGACTATGATTGCGAATCGGCTGCAAGCGCGCGTAATGCGCGCCGCAGCCGCTTGTGAGCCGACAAACCTCTCACGTAAGCCTGCTCTTGCGGCAGGCCTTTCGCGCGGATGATGCGCAGCAGATCACGCTTGGCCGTAGCGTCCCATTGTGCTTCGTGATGCAACGCACAAACCAAGACTGACCAGCGACTGAACCAGAGTCGTTCCGATTTCGTCCAACCGGTCAGCGAGCGCACTCCGAGAATCTTGGCGGCGGTCTTCGGCGCTTCGCGCTCGGCGCGGTTGCGGTCTCCCCAGTAGTGTGTGGAGATGTACCGGGTCTGTACCAGAGCAATTTGCCCCAGGGCATAATCTCGATCAGCGTAATCGCTCGGCCGGCTAAGATTCAGGCAAAGATCGGAATCGGCAAGCTGCTTGAGAACTGACACCGGTGTTCGATAACTGCGCTGCGATCGTATCTTCCGTGCTTCAACTTCTGCGAGTCTCCGCAATCCAGCATCCAGCGAGCGAAATCCCAGTTTGTAATAGAACCAGTAGGCACCCGATTCAAGACCTTCGGGGTTGTCGTAACCAACCTGGTAGCGCCGGACGATTAGATAGTCGCATCCGAACAACTGGTACAACATCTTCAGAAAATTCGTGTAGATGAACGCCGCCTCGCAGCGCCGGAACGTGTCGAAGATGTTGATCGCCAGTTCCAGGCGCTCACCAACCATTGCCGCCACACCGTAGCCGATGGGAACACCATTGCGCACCAGCAGGGCTGAGTAATTGGCCTCAAGCGGTAATCGCGCCTCCGGCACCATGCCGATGAGATAGATGGTGGTTCCATGCCCGATTCCCGCCGACCAGACCTCTTGTTCGTTCGCGAATGAGAGCGGCCACAACTCGCGGCGACGCACGAACAACGCCATCCTGGCTCGATCGATGACCACCCGACCTGCCGCTATGTCGAGCCGTCGCGGCGAGAGAGTTTTGCGCCGAATCTCGTGACGAAGATCGGGATAACTACGGTCGAGGGGGTGCTGCTGGTAAAAGTATTCGGCTACCGGCACCCGGCTATTTGTCCGCGCGAACGGCTGATTCGCTACATCGACGCGGATCGGAAAAGCCACCTTGTCGAACAGCAGCCTCTTGAGACTAGCATTGCCGGGCAGTCGCTCGAAGAGGTCAAGAAACCACCTCAGAGACGAGACGCGTTTCTTACCGTTATCCAAAGAGCGAATATCCGCGGTCATGACATACGGATCATCAACCGCGTCGTTTTCCATCCAGGTAACAAGGACCGGCAGCAGGTCAAGGATAGGATCAGTTTTGAGTTTACCGAGTTCGGATTCATCAAGGTCAACCGAGTCGGGAAAACGGGCCAGCGCCCATTTAACCATTTGCAGCCCAAAATCATGAGTGAATCTGGTCCCGACAATGCCGCTTCTCTCCAGGGCACGTCTTGCGGTTTTGGAGAGGGGCTTTCGCACTTGGCGAAGGCGCGCTTTGAAGCGATCCAACTCGTCATCGACTAATCGCAGCACCGCGGCGTTGTCGGCGTAAGCTCTGAGATAACAAAGTGATTCATGATAGGATTGCAGGAGGTTCATGGTCTGGAGTCTTGCTGCCCTCAGAGTACTGATCAGAGCGATTTTCTCGCGGGCAACGTCGCCGCCGAACTGCGCGCGGATCTCCTCGAGGCGTTGAACAGACATTGTACTCATCTTACCAACCTGCAAATGGTGTCTTGGATGTCTCTTAATACAAAATGTCGGCTTAAATACAAGGCGGCAAGCGGATTCGAGCGCGGCTGAATGAGCACAAGATTGTGAAAATTTGCACAAAATCTTCGATTCCGACCGCAATTTATCTTGGTTGACTGGATCACAATTACTATATTTGCTGGTTAGAAAAACCCGAAACGGGAGATGATTTTGTGATTAAACGAGAAGAAGCCTTACAATACCACTCCGTGGGGCGTCGCGGCAAGATCGAGGTAGTCCCGACTAAGCCGTGCGTCACTCAACGCGACCTTTCCATGGCCTATACGCCGGGCGTTGCGCAGCCTTGTCTGGAGATTGAGAAAAATCCTTCTGATGCATACCTCTATACGGCCAAGGGTAACCTGGTGGCGGTTGTTTCCAATGGTACCGCCGTTCTCGGCCTCGGTAATATTGGTGCATTGGCCGGCAAACCGGTCATGGAAGGCAAAGGTGTGCTCTTCAAACGCTTCGCCGACATCGATGTCTTTGACATTGAATTGAACACGGAGAACCCGGAAGAGATCATCAGAACCTGCCAGATTCTCGAACCGACCTTTGGCGGAATCAACCTCGAGGACATCAAGGCCCCGGAATGTTTCCAAATCGAAGAGGAATGCATTCGCACGCTCGGGATTCCGGTTTTCCACGACGACCAGCACGGCACGGCGATCATTTCCGGAGCGGCATTGCTTAACGCCCTTGAACTGGCCGGCAAGGAAATCGACAAGGTGCGAGTCGTGTTCTGCGGCGCCGGCGCTGCCGGTATTGCCTGCGCGAAACTCTATCTGTCACTCGGCGTCAAGCCGGAAAACGTCCTGATGGCCGACAGCAAAGGCGTCATGTACGAAGGGCGTGGAGACAATTGGAATAAGTACAAAGCGTTATTCGTGCGAAAGACCGAACGCCACACGCTTGAAGAGGCCATGGTTGATGCCGACGTGTTTGTCGGCGTGTCGGTCAAGGACCAGGTCACCAAAGAAATGGTGAAGAGCATGGCGAAGGATCCGATCATCTTTGCAATGGCTAACCCCGATCCGGAAATCACTTATCCGGACGCGGTATCAGTCCGCAAGGACATCATCATGGCGACCGGCCGTTCCGATTATCCCAATCAGGTAAACAACGTGCTCGGCTTTCCGTTCATCTTCCGCGGCGCGCTCGATGTGCACGCCAGCAAGATTAATGAAAAGATGAAGATTGCGGCGGTGCGCGCCCTGGCCACTTTGGCGAAGGAAGACGTGCCCGATGCGGTCGCCCGCGCCTATGGCGTCTCCAGCTTCAAGTTTAGCCGCCAGTACATAATTCCCAAGCCGTTTGACCCGCGCGTCTTGTTGTGGGAAGCCTCCGCCGTTGCCCAGGCCGCCATGGACTCCGGCGTTGCGCGTCGGCAGATCGACATTGAAGAGTACAAGCGCGAACTGGAGCATCGGTTGGGACTCGGCCGTGAAATCCGCTCCACGCTCATCGATCGTGCCAAGACCGCACCGAAACGAATTGTCTTTAGCGAAGGCACCTCGCCCAAGATCCTGCGCGCGGCGATGATCGTCAACCACGAAGGGTTTGCCCGCCCGATCGTCCTGGGCAAGGAAAGCGAAATCCGCCAGATTGCCGCTGAAAACGACATCGATCTGGCCGGCGTTGAGATTGTCCATCCGCATAACTCGCCGAATTTCGATAAGTACGTCAAGGAGATGTTCCGCCTGCGTCACCGCAAGGGCATCACGCTGCAGGATGCGCGAATTCAGATGCGCAACCCGAACTACTTCGGGGCCATGATGGTGCATATGGGCGACGCCGACGCCTATCTGGCCGGGATCGCGCAACACTATCCCGAGACCATCCGTCCCGCGCTGGAGATCATCGGCAAGCGCGAAGATCTCACTGTCGTCGGCGGCATGTTCGTTCTTATCATCAAGAACAAGTTGTATTTCTTCGGAGATACCACCGTCAACATCGACCCGACGCCTGAACAACTGGTCGAGATCACGCTCATGTGCGCCGAGGCGGCGCGGCGCTTCGGCCTCGAACCGAAATGCGCTCTGCTCTCCTTCTCAAATTTCGGCTCCGTCAAGCATCCGTTAGTTAACAAGGTGCAGAAAGCAGTTGAGATTCTGCACCGCGAGTACCCGGACCTGGTAGTAGACGGCGACATGCAATCTGATACCGCGACCGATGTCGAGATTCTCAAGACGCATTTCCCGTTCAGCCGTCTGCAGGAGCAGGCCAATGTTCTGATTTTCCCCGACCTGGCTGCCGGCAACATCGCCTACAAGCTGATGGTCAAGCTGGGCGGTGCGGACCCGATCGGACCGATCCTGATGGGAATGAAGAAACCGGTGCACGTGCTGCATCGCTCCAACGATGTGGATCAGGTGGTCGTCATGGCAGCCCTGGCTACCGTCGAAGCGGGCCGCATGACCGTAGAACTTCCGGTAGATTCGTCAGCTATTGGCGTTAAGTAATCCGGCGGCGTAGCGACGTTGCCATCTGATAGGCCGCAGGGGCACAGCATTCTGTGCCCCTGTTTCATGATCGACTATGCACGACTTTGTATCCCGACTGCGCCAGAATCTTGGCGAACGCATCAAAGAGCTGGACACGCTGCATCGCACAGCGCGTCTGCTCCAGGACGACATCTGTCCCGTCTCGGAGCTGCTTACTGAACTCGTCAATCTCTTGCCGCAGGCGTGGCAATACCCCGAAACTACCTCGGCCCGGATCACCATCGGCGATATCGAAGTCCGCACGGAGGGCTTCCACACCAGCCCCTGGATGCAGCAGTCTCAGTTTGTCACGCGCAACGGCGTGCGCGGCTTGATCGAGGTTTACTACAATGACGAGCGCCCGGCGGCCGTCGAAGGTCCGTTCCTGGCTGAAGAACGGGAGCTCATCAACTCGCTAGCCGAAATGCTGCGCATGTATCTCCAGCACCGCCAGGCGCGGGAGGAGATCCGCCGGGCGCACGATGACCTGGAGCGCCAGGTTCAGGCGCGAACCGCCGAACTGCGGACGATGAATCTCGCGCTGCAGGACCAGGTTGCCGAGTACCGGAAGGCGCAACAGGAGATCGAGGCTTACCAGCGTCAATTGCGGCGCCTGGCCGCTGACTTGTCGTTGACCGAGGCGCGCGAGCGCCGCGCCATCGCTTCCGATCTGCACGACCACATCGGGCAAACCCTGGCAATTATCAGGATGAAGATCGCCGGATTCCGCAATAACAAGGATGCGTCCGCGCGCGACGTCCAGTCCGTGGAGATCCTCGAGTTGCTCGACCAGACGATCCAGTACACGCGCTCGCTGACTTTTGCGATCAGCCCGCCGGTGCTCTACGAGTTGGGCCTGAACGCTTCTCTCGAATGGCTCGGTGAGCAGTTTACCAATAAGCATAACCTGCCGGTAGTCGTCCACACAGCCAACGGCGGACCACGGATGCGCGATGAAGTTGAGGTTGTCGTTTTCAAGGCTGTCCAGGAACTTCTGACAAACGCTCTTAAGCACGCGGAAGCTACAATGGTAGAAGTAAGAGTCGTGCACAGCGGCAACGAGCTGATGGTTTATGTCATCGACGACGGTCACGGCTTTGATACCGAGCGCCTGGCGCAGTCGGATGCCGACGGCGGATTCGGTTTGTTCAGTATTCGCGAACGCCTGATGCATCTCGGCGGTTCCGTCGAGATCAAATCCTCGCGCGATGGCACCGAAGTGCGCCTGACGGTGAAAGCTTGATGAAGACGGCGAAACGCACGACGATTCTTCTGGTCGACGACCACAAACTGTTTCGCGACGGGTTGCGGTCGATGCTTGACTCCCACTCTAATTTGGTCGTTATCGGCGAGGCTGGAGATGGTCAATCGGCGATTAAGCTGGCGCGAGATTTGCAGCCGGATATTGTCCTGATGGATATCACGATGCCCGACCTCAACGGCATCGAGGCCGCACGCCGGATCACAACAGAGGCTCCCTCCATTAAGGTCATCATTCTGTCCATGCATTCTGATCGGCGCTATATTATCGAGGCGCTCAAGTCCGGGGCGCGCGGTTACCTCCTCAAGGACTCGGCGCTCGAAGAAGTCGTCAGTGCTATCGACGACTGCCGGGTTGACAAAGTGTTCCTCTCCAGCAAGATCTCCGACTTTGTGATAAACGACTATATCAACATCGCCAAGACCGGCGAAACTTCCGCATACACCGTTTTAAGCGCCCGCGAGCGGGAGGTCCTGCAAATGCTCGCCGAAGGAAAGACCACGAAAGAGATTGCCGCCCAATTGGTCGTGTCGGTTAAAACAATTGAGACTTACCGCAAACAGATCATGGACAAACTTGATTTGCACTCGATTGCGGAACTCACCAAGTACGCCATTCGTGAAGGCCTGACCCAGCTCGGTTAATCCCCCGTGCGGCGGCGAAGAATTGCTGTCGAACCGCCAAAAGTTCCGATATACTATTTGTATGTTCTCGGGCCAGAAAGTCCTGGTGACCGGTGCAGCCGGATTTATTGGCAGCCACCTTGTCGCAGCATTGCTCGCGCGCGGGGCAAAGGTGCGCGCTTTTGTGCGCTATACCTCCCGCGAGGAACGGGGCTGGCTCGATTCGCTCACGCTGCCGTCTGCGGCGCAGATGGAAGTGGTAGCCGGGGACCTGAAGGACGCCGATGCTGTGCGCAACAGCATCAAGGATTGCCGCATCGTGTTTCACCTTGGAGCATTGATCGGCATCCCGTACTCGTACGTCCATCCGCGCAACTACGTGGAAACGAACATCATCGGCACGACCAATGTGCTCGCCGGTTGCCTCGACCACGGTGTTGACCGCCTCGTTACGATTTCGACTTCCGAGGTGTACGGAACAGCTCAGTACGTTCCCATTGACGAACGGCACCCCAAGGTCGGGCAATCGCCATACGCGGCCTCGAAGATTGCCGCAGATATGCTTGCCGAGTCGTACTACCGCAGCTTTGGGCTTCCCGTGACGATCATTCGGCCATTTAACACTTATGGCCCGAGGCAATCGCGGCGGGCGATTATTCCTACTATCATTTCGCAACTACTTGCTGGGACGGATCTGAAGCTTGGAGCAACCGCACCGACCCGCGACTTCACCTTCGTGACAGATACGGTGGCGGGAATCATCCGCGGCGCTGAAGCACCGGATGCGATCGGGGCTACGGTCAACCTTGGCACAGGAACGGAGTTGGCGATCGGCCAACTTGCCGAACGAATCGCCGCTCTGATGAACGTGCCGCTGCGGCTGAATCGCGACGACGCCCGGCTCCGGCCGGCAAACTCGGAAGTGGAACGCTTGATTTCCAACAACGAACTGGCTCGCCGGGTATTATCGTGGGAGCCGACGATCACGCTTGATGACGGCCTGACGCTGACCATCGACTGGTTCAAACGGAATCGAGTCGAGCGCCGCGCCGGAGAGTATATTCTGTGATTCAATGCGAGCTTGTATTTTATCTGGGAGAGGATAAACGAATATGAAATATCTGGTAACGGGTGGCGCGGGATTCATCGGATCGAACATTGTCAAGGGGCTGTTGAACGCGGGCGAATCCGTACGAGTGCTTGACAATTTTTCGACCGGAAGGCGGCAGAATCTTGCCGGGATCGAATCAAAGATCGAGCTGATTGAAGGAGACATCTGCGATTTCTGGACCGCACTCGATGCTTGCCGAGGAGTTGATTTCGTTCTTCACCAGGCGGCACTCCCGTCCGTCAATCGGTCGGTGGAGAATCCGCTGACCGCCAATCACGTGAACATCAACGGAACGCTGACCATGCTCGAATGCGCCCGCCGAAACCACGTCAAGAAATTCCTCTTCGCTTCATCATCCTCGGTCTACGGCGACACGCCGACTCTTCCGAAGCGCGAAGACATGCTGCCTTCGCCGCTTTCGCCATATGCGGTCAACAAGATTACCGGCGAATACTACTGCCGGAATTATTCGTCGCTTTACGACATGCCGTGCATTGCCTTTCGTTACTTCAACGTGTTTGGTCCCAATCAGGATCCCAAGAGCCATTACGCCGCGGTCATCCCAAAGTTCATCACCTCTCTGCTCCTGGATGAACAGCCGGTGGTCTTCGGTGATGGCCTGCAGTCGCGCGATTTCACTTACATTGACAACGTCGTCAACGCGATTCTCAAGGTCTGTCGCATGGATAAGGTGACGCCGGGTGAGTACAATCTGGCGTGCGGCGATCAGATCACGCTGCTTGATTTACTCAAGCAACTTAACACCATCCTCGGCAAGGATATCAAACCTCGTTTTGAGGAGGCGCGCCCCGGAGATATCAAGCACTCGTTCGCGGATGTAGCCCTGGTCAAGAAAACCTTCGGTATCACGCCGTCGGTTGGATTCCGCGACGGCCTGGAAAAGACTATCGCATTCTATCGCAAGGAAGTGGCAGCCAAAACCCGTGCCTAATCAACCGGCGAAAGAGTTCGGAGGCGAGCAAACGCCCCGCGGCGCGCCTATCATCCCTTGGTGGCAGGCTGGCGTTCTCGGCATCATTATCATCTTGATGTACTTGCCGGTCTTCTCCGATTTGGTTCGCGACTGGTACACAGACGACAATTACTCGCACGGATTCCTGATAATTCCCATCAGCGCCTGGCTGATCTGGAAGAAGCGCGATGTGCTTCGCAATCTTCCGATCGAGACGAACAAATGGGGACTCGCCATAATCCTTGGTTCACTGTTGCTGTTTCTCGGCGGCACCGCCGGTATGGAATATTTCACGGTCAGGGTGTCGCTCGTGTTCTTGCTCTTCGGATTGACGTTATATCTTGCCGGGTGGCGGTTCGTGCGGGAAATCTGGTTCGCCTTCTTTTTTCTGCTCTTCATGATTCCGCTGCCCTACGTCATTTACTACAGCGCGACGTTTCCGCTCCAGCTTGTTGGCTCAAAGGTCGCGGCCGGGCTGCTGAGTTTGATGGGCATCCCGCACCTCCGACAGGGTAATGTCATTCACCTTCCAGACAACTATTCTCTTGAGGTTGCCGAAGCTTGCTCCGGTCTGCGCTCGTTGGTAACGCTGCTGGCCCTTGGCGCGCTGCTGGCCTACTGGACGCAGAACCGTGCCTGGAAAGCGGTTACGCTGTTCGTGGCGACTGTGCCGATTGCGATCGCGGCAAATATCTTCCGAATTTGCGTTACAGCGGTCGGCGCCTACGGTGTTTCGCGCGAGATCGCCGAGGGCACGATACATGAGTTGTCGGGAACGATTGTATTCATGTTTTCGCTCGTCTGTCTGCTGATTCTCAGCAGCATACTTCGTATCGGTGAGCCGACGACGAACAAAGAGGAAGGGCCGAAGTGAGAAAATTTTGGCTGATCGTCCTCTTGTTCGTGCCATTCGCCGCCATGGCAACGGTCTTGCGCTACATGGTGGTAGAGCCGGACCGTCCCTCGAATCTGTCGGCAGTCCCGCTTCAGATCGGTGCGTGGCAGGGCGAAAACCACCCGATCAGTGAGGCTACTGCCGCCGTGCTGCAGGCTACCGAAGTGCTCCTGCGGACATATACCGATCCGGACGGCATCACGGTAGGCGCGTACGTCGGCTATTTCCGCGATCAGAAGTATGGCTCGCAGATACACTCACCCCGCCACTGCCTCCCCGGCGGCGGTTGGGTCTTGACCGACATTCAGCAGGTACCTTTCCAATTTGCCGAAGAGCCGATCACAGTGAATCGAATGACAATTGCGCGCCGCTCGCGGGTAGACCAGATGTTCTACTGGTTCCACACGCGGTCAGGTGATTTGACCAGCGAGTATGCGCTCAAACTCGATCTTGTCCGCAATTCGCTGTTGTTATCCCCCACCGATGCCGTTATTATCCGTCTGACGGTCAGCCAGCAGGGAAAGAGCGCCGAAGAGTGTCAGAAGGTCGCCGAGCAGTTCATGCAGCTTTTCCTTCCCGAGTTGCGCCAGGCGCTCCCCTTTGAGTCGTTGTAAGAATCCACGGCGAGACTTGCCCTGGCTGGTTGATCGCGAAGAAAGCTGATTATTCTAACCACATGATGAAACTGCGGTCATTTCTTTCCTTGATTCGGCCTGAACAATGGGTCAAGAACCTGATCATTTTCGGCGCGCTGATTTTCGCCCGCGAGTTCACTGAAACCGACAACATTCTAACGGCGATCCTGGCCTTTGGGGTCTTCTGCCTGCTCTCCTCTGCCGTCTACATTGTCAACGATATTCACGATCGCGATTCCGACCGGTTGCACCCGCTGAAACGGTCACGGCCAATCGCCTCGGGCGAGATTTCGGTACCTGCTGCCCGTTTCCTGGCGGTTTTGCTGATTGTGGTTGGGATTGGCCTGACAGTATTCTTGCCGCGGCCGGTGACCTATATCGCTGCCATCTTTGTTGCCTTCAATATCCTCTACACTGCGTTGCTGAAAAACATCGTAATCATCGACGTCATGTCGATCGCTGTCTCCTTCGTCATCAGGGCAGCGGCGGGGTCGTACGCCATCGAAGTTCCGACTTCAGCCTGGCTGGTGGCCTGTACTTTTTTGTTAGCGCTCTTCATCGGATTTGGCAAGCGACGACACGAACTCGTTACTCTCAAGGACGACGCAGTTGGCCACCGGGTTACCCTTAAGAAGTACTCCCCCTACTTTCTCGATCAGTTGATCAGCGTCGTAACGGCTTCCACCGTCGTCGCCTATACTTTTTACACACTCTCGCCGGAAATTCAGGAGAAGCTGGGTGTAGAACACCTGGAGTTGACTATTCCGTTCGTCCTTTACGGGATCTTTCGGTACTTGTACCTGATTCATCAGGAAGAACGCGGCGGGTCGCCCACGAGCGTACTGCTCTCGGACATCCCGATTCTGGTCAATATCGCCTTGTGGTTTCTCTCCGTGATGGCGATATTTATGTTCTCGGCGGGAATCCAGTAAACACTTGCCCGCCGTCGATTTGTGGAGGTATCTGAAGTTATGAAGTCGAGATTGGTCATTATTGTCGTTAGTCTTCTTGCTCTCTTGACCGCGGGATGCTCAAGCGGCCCTTCGCCCGAGACTGCGGCTGATGATCTGCGATCCCTGCTTCCCGGGAAGTCGGCGCTCGCCGGTCTTGGTCTTCAGGACTCAGCCAAGCTTTATCCAAGAAATACCGTCTGGGACCACCTGAGCTCAATCGCCGAGATCTACCTGAACAACAGCCTGGATCGCCTGGCAACGGGCAATTACGGGTCCGGCGAAAATCGTATGCAGATCGACCTGATGCAGTTTCGCACGCCGTTGGATGCTTTCACCATGCACAGCTACCATCGCACGGCTGCGGCCCGGCCGGTAAGCGCTGGTCAGCGCGCCTATATCCTGGCCGATACTCTCAACTTCCTGAAAGGGGCCTTCACCGGCAAGGTTGTTCGCCAAGGATCGATCAGCGATGGGCAACTTATGGCGGCGGCCCAGATGATTTGCGACAAAATTACCGACACAACTGGACTTCCGGCAGAATTGGCACTGTTTCCGCCGGATAACCTGATCCCCCAGTCGGAGGCCCATTGGATTCGCGATCAGCAGCAGCGCGAAGAACCATTTGATTTTTACAGCGCGCAGTATGCGCTTGCTGGCGATACCGTTACGCTCCATTTCCGGTTAAATTCCATGGTCGGTTTGCCAACCGCCACGGAGGCCTTTATTGGAGAGCGTGGCAAGGCGGATGAGATGATCCTGGCAGGGGGAACACAAGGATTGTTCGGGAGTCATCCTGATTTTGGCCTGGTCTACTGCGCCGTAGAAGGCGGAACCCTTGTTGCCGTCACCGGTTATTCTGATCGGAAGACTGCTCAAGCAATTGCTGAGTCATTGTTTGCGCGGCTGAAGGAAAATTAGCTCCGCCGAATCCGCGCCTGTTATCCAGTTTACTTCCAACCGTGTCTTTCTGGACGGGGCCGACGCCCCTGTTTGGCAGGGACGAAACGCGATAGTTTGAAGTCTCAACAGCAGCAAAGTGTTTGCGAAATCGGAGTTTTTGATTACATTGGTGCCGACCCTACTGGCCGAGTGGGAGTGACAGATTACATTGAAACGGTTTTTTCTAATCTTCATAGCGGCCGTGGTGTCTCTGGCTTCGCCGTCAGACGGGCGAATCTTAACTGTTCCCGGTAGTGCGACAACCATCCAAGGGGCCATAAGCCTGTGCGTTAACGGCGATACGGTAATTGTCTCTCCCGGCAACTATCGGGAGAATATCAGTTTTCGCGGCAAGAACATTACCGTCGCGTCCCAGTTCTTGCTTACGGGTGACCCGGCGCTGATCCAACAGACTATTATTGACGGCTCGATGCCGACGAGCGCCGACTCCGGCTCGGTCGTTCGGTTTGTCTCGCGCGTCGACTCGACCGCACAGCTGTGTGGATTTACTTTGATCAACGGTATTGGGACGCTGGTGCCCAATTCCTTCGGCGGCGGCGGGATCTACATCACAAATGCCTCAACCCCCCTGATTCATCACAACATCATCCGCAACAACAGTGCCATCGTCGGCGCCGGAATCGCCGTGCGCAATGCCGCACCGACGATCTCGCACAATGCCTTTGTCGGCAATTCGGCTGGTGACGGCGGCGGATTATATCTTGAGTCATCCTCGGCCGTTGTCGACCACAACGTCTTCTACAACAACATGGCTGAATTCAACGGCGGTGCTCTCTTTATCAAGAATTCCTTCGTCTGGTTTACCAATAACTCCGTCTCTAACAACACCGCGCCTGTTTGTGGTGGAATCCACTGCAATGGCGGGGTCTGGGAGATGAAAAACAACAACTTCTTCCAGAACCAGTTGGAGAACTTTGCCGGCTGCGGTGAACCGGCGCTTGGAGATATCACGGCCGCCAAAAATTACAATCTCGATTCAGCGGATATCTATGACAACATCGCCAAGAATCCGCGGTTTGTAAACCCCGCCGGTCACGATTATCACCTCGCTTGTGATTCACGCCTGATTGATGCCGGTGCAGAAATCCCGCAGGATTACCCGCAAGGCGGCGCCCGTGAGGATGTCGGGATGTTCGAATACAGTTATCGCGTGGGTGACCTCACCGGAGACAACAAAATCAATCTCGCCGACGCCACTGTCTTGATCAACGTGATCTTCCTTGGCACTCCTATTGGCTGCCCGCTTTATCCGGGAGATTGCGACTGCAGCCGCCGGATCAATATCACCGATATCGTGGCCTTGATAAATTACTGGTCCGGCTTTGCAGAGACATCCTGCCTCTTCACACCGCCGCAATAACAGCGGCTACGCCCAGAGATTTTGCGCCGACTGAATTGAGCATGTGGCTTTGCCTTGACAAGACCCGGCGATTTGTCAAGATTAGTCCATTATGCAGATCAATCTTCGTGATGCCAAAACCGGGGACGCGATCATCGGCTTCTATGCTTTGACTCGTTGCGACCTGATTCCCTTTACTGGCGGCGTTCGCTTGCAGCTTGAGCTGGCCGATGCCTCAGGCAAACTCGCAGGAATCATGTGGGGTGACGAGGCCGAAGCTGCCTACGCCCAGGTCCGCGAAGCCTCAGTGGTCAAAGTAAAGGGGCTGGTCAGCTCCTACCGCGGCCAACTGCAGCTGGCTGTCGAAAAGATGCGCCCGGCCAAATCCGACGAATACGACGTTTCGGAGCTGCTTCCGGCCAGCACGTATGGGCTGGAAGAACTCGAGGCCGGGGTCGAGGAAGTTGTTGACCTGATTAGCGACGAGGCCCTGCGACAAGTCGTGGTCGAGTTGCTCTACGACGATCAAATCAAGCCGCGCTATTTTGAATCTCCGGCCGGCACGCGCTGGCACCACGGCTATCTGCGCGGCCTAGCAGAACACTCTCTGTCAATGGCGCGCGCTGCGATAAGACTCTGCGAGCACTACACTTACCTCGATCGCTCGCTGCTGATTGCGGGGACCTTGCTTCACGACGTGGGAAAGATTACCGAACTGGAGTTCGAGAGCACTTTTGAATATTCGACCGAGGGGCGCCTGTTCGGCCACATGGTAATCGGTTACGAAATGGTACATTCTGCCGCGGTTCGCCTGGGTCTGCAGGATGACGTCAATGTCCGCAAGCTGCTCCACCTGATCTTGTCTCACCAGGGTAAGAAAGAGTACTCGGCTCCGGTCGAACCCGCCTTTGAAGAGGCCTTCGTGCTCTATTTCATTGATGAAATGGACTCCAAGCTCAATGCGATCTCGCGTATCCGCCACAAACCGGAAAACGAGGGTCGCGCCTTCTCGGACTGGGTCCAATTGCTGGGAACGATGCTCTATTTGGAGCGCAAGCCGGCTGAACCTGCGGACGAAACTGAGTAATTCAGCCAGCCTTTGATCCCTCCGACACTCTTGGAACTTCCCCCTTCTGCCGATGTTATCATTGTCGATGAAACTATTCCACGATTTTCGTCCCGATACTCGTGTCTGGGTTTATGCGTTTCCGCGACGTTTGGAACCGCAGGAACTAGTCTCTGTGCAACAGGCGCTCGGCGATTTTGTTGAAGACTGGAAATCTCACCAGGACGACGTCCGGGGTGCGTTCAAGATCGTTTACGATCAATTTGTCTTCATGGTTGGCGAGAGCAATGACGACATCTCCGGCTGTTCAATCGACTCGTCGGTTCGCGTGTTCAAGGCGCTCAAAGCCAGTCTCGGCCTCGATGCTCTGAATCGGAGCTTGGTCTACTACCGCGAAGGTGATTTCATTAATTGTGTTTCGCGCCCCGATTTCCAGAAGCTTGTCGATGAGGGCAAGATCAAGCGCGAAACGATTGTCTTCAACAATGCGCTGACAAAAATCGGTGAACTGCAGGCCGGGTTCTGGGAGATCCCCTTTTCAGAGAGCTGGCATGCGGTCGCGTTCGTGCATTAGGATAGCCCCGGTTAGCAAGCCATGTCTTCGGGAGATTACTTCTCTTTCACTTCCGCCAACAGCTTATCGATAATCTGCAGCGTATCCACGCCGTCGGCTTCGGCATTGAAGGAAGTCACTATGCGATGGCGCAACACCGGCTTGGCGACAGACTGAACATCCTCAATCGAAGGCGTGTATCGACCATTGAGAATGGCATTGGTTTTGGCGCCGAGAATCAGGTACTGCGAAGCCCGCGGGCCGGCACCCCAGGTCACCCAATTGCTGATGTACTCGCGTACCTCGTTGCCGCTGCGGCGTGTAGCGCGAACGAGTCTCACCGCATAATCAATAACGTGGTCCGAAACCGGCACTTTCCGCACCAGTTGCTGCAGGCTTGAAATCTCGTTACCGCTCATGATCTTGGCGACATCGTGGCGCAACACCGCCGTCGTGGTCTTCACAATGGCGTGTTCCTCGTCGTAGCTCGGGTAGTCGACGTGAATGTTGAACATGAAACGGTCGAGCTGGGCTTCCGGCAGCGGGTAGGTGCCTTCCTGTTCGATCGGATTCTGCGTCGCCAACACGAAAAACGGCTCATCGAGTTTGAACGTCTGTCCGGAGGCGGTCACTTCGTGCTCCTGCATCGCCTGGAGCAAAGCAGCCTGCGTCTTGGGCGGCGTACGGTTGATTTCGTCGGCGAGGACGATATTCGCAAAGACCGGCCCCTTCATGAACTTGAATTCGCGCTGGCCGGTAGACTTGTTCTCTTCGAGAATCTCCGTGCCGGTGATATCGGAAGGCATCAGATCGGGCGTAAACTGAATGCGGGCGAATTTCAGATCAAGCACGCGGGCGAGCGTTGAAATCATCAGCGTTTTGGCGAGGCCCGGCACGCCGACGAGGAGACAATGGCCGCTGGAGAGCAAGGCGATCATGAGTTCGTCGATGACGCGGTCCTGGCCGATAATGACCTTGCCGACCTCGGCCTTGATTTTGGCGCGTGCCGTCTTGAGTCGTTCGACTGCCTGCAAGTCCGCTGATTCTTTGATCTGATCCGTCATGAACGTCCTCCCGAAAAAACTCTCGCCTGATAACACCAATCCGAAATCGCCGGCGGCTCGCCCCGCCAGAATCCTACCAATGCGCAATTCGGCGACAATCGCTTATACCGATAAACGCGGCAATCGCCCGAATTGTTTTGGCTTAGTGAGAATAACTCGAAGCTTGTTGATTGTCAAACGCGCGCGAGGATGTTACACCCTCTCCCGAGAATTCGAGGGTGTAAATGCTCCGGCTATCCGCTTCCACAGCCGGAGAGAGGATCAGTTTGACGTCTCCCGGAAACAGCCCGCCGATTGACGCTGCCAGCGAGAGGAACCCCGAGGGACCGCCGTTAAGCTGATGGTTGGGGAGCTTGTTCAGGTTTGTGATCGTGTCCTCAGGTGAGCTGGTGTAGTAGATACCGTTTATGCGATAGCAGTCCTTTAGCCCCAGCACCTGGCAAACTTTTTTCCACTTGATCACCTCGACACCGACAGCGATCGAGTCGGAAGTGAACGGCACCAATTGAACGTCGTTGTGGTTGTTTTGATCTGCAGTTTGGATGACCAATCGTGGTTGACGATACTCCTCGTAGAGGAAGCTGAGCTGCGCCCTGGGCAGATTGGTGTCGAAGGGGATGTAGCGACCAGCCTGGCCGTAGAACCAGTAGCTTCCCTGAGCCAGCACGATCAGGATAACACCGCTAATTGAGAGAATCCATGATTTGTACGAACGCTTGGCACGAAAATAGACCGAGGTGGTCATGTTGTCTTTGAGACGGCGCGCTACTGACACAAAGACAGTCAGCAAACACCCAAGTCCACTAAAGAAGAGGACTGTACTCGCGATCAAAAAGAACGTACCCACGGCGAATTCCCTTAACGGATTCTAAACAAACTTGCATCAAGCCTTTGTGGATAACGCTTAAGCGCTTCTGTTAAAGATATCCCATATCGCGCTGTCTACCAACAAAGTAGATAAGATTCCACAATGTTACCTAAGTTATCCACAAGAATCCGACCGCGGTGATGAATCACTACGGTAGCGGCTTCTTTTCCACTACTCTATTATCGGGTTTTTGATCGTGTTCTTTTAGTCCTTTCATCTGGCATGAGCCGTGAAAAATGGCGCCCTGTTCGATCACGATGCTTTTGGTCACTAAGTCGCCGATTACCTTGGCTTTAGCCTGCATTTCCGTTTTGTCAGATGTGTGGATGTTTCCGACGACAGTACCGGAAACAACGACTGTCTTGGCCTCGATGTCGGCTTCAACCTCTCCAGTACTGCCGATCGAGACGGTCTCGTCAGCGACGATCTTGCCCTTGACCTTGCCGTCGACACGCAGAGTGCCCTTGACTTCCATTGTTCCGGTAAATGTGCTGTCCTTGCCGATGATGGTGCTCAGATTCTCTGGCATCGATTCGTCTCCTATCAAGTTAATTAGTGGTTTTCCCATTGTAGTCTTCCGGGTTTACGGGTTTCCCGTTCTCGCGAATCTCATAGTGGACGTGCGGCGCCGTGCTCACGCCGGTGTTCCCCGATAGCGATATCGCCTGGCCGTAGCGTACGTCCTGGCCAACGGCAACGAGCAGGGTGTCGTTATGTCCATACATGGTTTCGACATTGTTCGGGTGTCTCAATACAACCATCCAGCCGAAAGTATCATCCCAACCGGCAAACGCGACTTCTCCATCCGCCGTCGCCGTCACCCTCGTGCCGGTCTTGACGGCGATATCGATACCGAGATGACGGGTCTTGGGATTCTCCTCCATGGGCCGGAACGTGCGCGAGAGGTATCCCCGCACCGGCAAGCCGGTCGGGACTGGTTGCAGAGGCGCAGTCGCCTGCGTCCCCGGATCTATATTAATCTCGGTTTGCGAAATCAGCGGCGCACTCGTGCTGCCGGCCGTGGTTTCCATGCCATACTGGCTCAAATCAACACCGGCTAACGACGCTACCTGCTTGAGCATCGCGCGATACGCCTCGAGATTGGACTCCAGCACAACAACTTTGGAGTTCAGGCGTTTCAACTCCTCATTTTCGCGCCGCAGATCGTCGCGTTCCCCCGAGTGCATCGCCAGCCGCGCATAGTTTAACGTGCCGACGATCGAAACGATGATCAGCAGCGCAATCGCGCCGATGGCAGCCTGATACTTCCAACGCTGTAGACGAATCGACACCGGTGCTTTGCCGGAGTCAAAAATCAACATCAGTGTAATATGGTTGTCGCCTGTCGACATTTACAATTCTACCCCCAAAAGATCCAAAATGCGCGTTAAATCTGCATCGCCGTAAAACTCGATCTGAATCCGCCCGCGCTTGAGTCCGCGTTCAATGCGCACGGCCGTTCCCAGCCTGCGTTTAAGCGCGGTTTCGGCCTGCGAAATCTCGACCGGCCGCGTCTTCAGCTTCAAACTACGCCCGCGCTTGCGACGCTTGGCGCCGTATATGATCTCCTCGATTGCGCGTACGGTCAAATCTTCTTCGATGATCTTGCGCGCCAACTCCAATTGCTCTTTCTCGGTCTCCAGGGCCAGGATAGCCCGCGCGTGACCCTCCTTGATCTTACCGGCTGCGATGCTCTGTTTGATTTCTCCCGGAAGATTCAGCAGTCGCAGCGTATTGGCAATCGAGGAGCGGTCCTTGCCCACTCGCGTCGACAGTTCCTCCTGAGTGAGACTGAAATCGCGAATAAGGCGATTGTAACCATCGGCCAGTTCCAGTGGATTGAGATCGTCGCGCTGCAAGTTTTCTACGATCGAAATCTCCAGCATGTCGCGATCATTGAGATCATCCACTAGCCTGGCAGGTACCTCGGGTAGGCCGAGCCTCTCGGCGGCGCGGAAACGGCGTTCGCCGGCTACGATCTGGAACTTTCCGTCAATCCGGCGCACCAGTATCGGCTGCAGCACACCCTTCTGGCGAATCGAGTTCGCCAACTGCTGCAACTTCTCTTCCTCAAAATGCTTACGCGGCTGGTTTGGGTTAGTCAAGAGTTGATCAAGCCCGATCATGATCAATCGCTCACCCAGCTCTTGTTGCGATGGAGCGCTGCCCACCGGCTCGGCAGCAGGCGCGGTCGGTATCAGAGCCGCCAGCCCCTTACCCAGCGCCGATTTTTTCATATCCGTAAGACCTCCTCCGTCAGCGAGATATAGTTTTCTGCACCGGTTGAACCGATATCGTAGAGAATAATCGGTTTTCCAAACGACGGTGCCTCGCCAAGGCGGACATTGCGGTTAATTATCGTGTTGAAGACTTTGTCTTTAAAGTGATTACGTGTCTCGTCAACGACTTGACGAGCCAAATTCAGCCGATGATCGAACATCGTGATGAGAATTCCGCCGATCGTCAACTGGGGATTCAGACTTTGCTGCACCAACTGGATCGTGTCAATTAATTGGCTGAGGCCCTCAAGCGCATAATATTCCGCTTGAATGGGGATAAGCAGATGGTCGGCTGCGACCAGGGCGTTCAGGGTCAGCAGTCCCAGAGACGGCGGACAATCGATGACAATGTAGTCATAGAAATCCCTGATTCCGGCAAGCTTGTCGCGAATGAACGTTTCGCGGTCGGTCCGTTCGACCAATTCCAGCTCGGCAGCGACGAGATTGATGTTGGCGGGAATGATATCAAGATACTTGATATTTGTCTTTTGGATGACGGCCTCAACCGACGTTTCGTCGTTAAACAGATCATAGACCGATGAAGGCAGGTTTCGCTTATCGATTCCCATGCCGGAGGTGGCGTTGCCCTGCGGATCGAGATCGACAAGCAATGTCGATTTCTCCGCGATCGCGATACAGGCTGAAAGGTTGATAGCCGTCGTGGTCTTACCGACGCCGCCTTTCTGATTTACAATGGCGAAAATCTTAGCCAGAAGTCCCTCCTGCTGGAAGCGAATCCGTTCAGGGGACAAATTACAGGACGCGCACAATTGCGCAATAAAAACTTGAAGGAAAGTACGACTGCGGCGATGATTCGGCTAATTGTCCTGGCTGATTACCCACGGGGAGTGCGGCTCAGCGATTCGGGAGAGCAGAACCACAGCAGATCTGCCCCCGTGGCCTGCGGAGTACTCCTCGCGCCTTAGGAGTGTAAAGCCATCGGCAATCAACTCAGGCGTGAACGGCTCGTCAAGTCCCCTGGGAAGGATCAGAATGCCACCACCCTTGAGGTGCGGCCTCGACCAGCGGCAAATCTGCCCGATCGAAGCCAGTCCTTTTGCGACTGCATAGTCTGCCGGCTCAAGCGTGACGCTCTCGATTCGGTCGGCTTTGAACTGGCACTTGTCCAGGGACAAGAGCGATGCAACCGATCTTTGAAATTCGATCTTCTTCTTATTGGAGTCCACGCTGACCAGAGTCAGGTCAGGTCGCACGATTTTCTGCACCAACCCGGGGAATCCTGCACCAGAGCCGATATCAAGTAGTCTTATGTTTGGTTCATATTTCACGACCGTCATGAGAGTCAGGCTGTCAAGAATCAGGCTTTGGATGAGGGCTGGTGTGTTTGTACGGGAGACCAGATTGAATTTCTGGTTGGCTTGCAGAAGATGCGTGGCAAAGGAGGTCAAGAGACCCGATGCAGAATCAGCATATTCTGAATTGATTTCAGAAAGCAGTTTCTTGATTTGTGCTGCGGTCTCCATCACGATGTTTCACGTGAAACACTGGTCTCTGCATGACGCTTTAAGTGAATCATTAGCACAGTAATATCGCTGTATGTGATCCCGGCCAGTCGCGAGGCTTGCCCCAGGTTTACCGGACGATATTTGTGGAGAACTTGCACGGCCTCTTTTTTGAGGCCATTTACGCGGTTTACGTCAAAGCTCTCCGGAATCTTCTTGGACTCGAGCTGGCGAAAGCGCTCAATTTCGCGATCCTGCTTCTCTAGGTATCCGGCGTACTTGATTTCAATCTCGACCTGCTCCGCGATTTCGAGCGGCATTGAAGCGCAACCTTCATCGAACTTACCGAAGTCTCTGTAGCTGAGTCCCGGGCGACGCAGCAAGACCCCCATATGAATCTTATCCCCGTTGGCGTTAGGATCAACCCAGGAGACAGGAATCAGTGTCCGGTTGAGCCTGCTCTTTTCGACATCCACAGCCCTGCGTCTGGCCAGAAAGCGCTTCTGGACTTCGTCAGAGACCAGGCCGAACTTCAGCCCGTACTTCAGCAGACGATCTGGTGCATTATCCTCCCGCAAAGCGAGACGGTACTCAGCCCTCGAAGTAAACATCCGGTAGGGTTCTGTCGGGACGCGCGTCACCAAGTCGTCAATCATAACGCCAATATAGGCTTCCGAACGATCCAAAATAAACGGCTCCTTGCCGCGTAGCTTCTGAACCGCATTGATGCCAGCAACCAAGCCCTGCGCGGCCGCTTCTTCATAGCCTGAAGTGCCATTGATTTGGCCGCAGAAGTAGAGGTTGTTGATAACGCGCGTCTCGAGAGTCGGCTTGATCTGAAAGGCCGGGAAGAAATCGTACTCAATCGCGTATCCCGGGCGCTTCATGACGACATTTTCAAGTCCGGGAATCGAATGGAGAATTTCGAGCTGGACCTCTGCCGGTAGTGACGTTGAAAGGCCATTTATGTAGATCTCGGTTGTATCCAGTCCCTCCGGCTCAATGAAGAGCTGGTGGCGATCTTTGTCGCGGAAGCGATAGATCTTGTCTTCGATAGACGGGCAATAGCGCGGGCCGACGCCTTGAATGTTACCGGAGAACATTGCCGAGCGGTGCAGGTTATCCTCGATAACTCGATGTGTCTCTGCTGTCGTGTACGTAATGTGGCAAAGCGCCTTGTTCCGAACTTCGGAGGTCGTTCTGAGCGAAAACGGCCGGAAGACTTCGTCTCCGGGCTGGGGTTCCAGCCGGGCATAATCAATGGTGTCGCCCTCGAGGCGCGGTGGTGTTCCGGTCTTGAGACGGCCAGTCTCGAATCCCAGATTTTGCAGCGACTCAGAGAGGTGAAGCGACGGCGCCTCGTTGACCCGGCCGGCGGGTATCTGCTCTTCGCCAATATGAATCAATCCGTTAAGGAAAGTCCCCGAGGCCATGATGCAAGCCGCAGCTCGGATTTCGCGACCATCAGCAAGCACAACGCGATCGAAATCATTGCCGTTGGCGATTATGCCGACTGCCATGCCTTCGACGAGAGTCAGATTTGGCGTATCCGACATAACCTTCTGCACAAATTCACGATAGAGCTTGCGGTCACATTGCGCCCGCGACGACCACACTGCTGGGCCTTTGCTCTTATTGAGAGTGCGGAAATGGATACCGGTGTTATCGGTAATATACCCCATAACCCCGCCAAGGGCATCAACTTCACGAACCAACTGGCCCTTTCCGGTGCCACCAATCGCCGGATTGCACGACATCTCGCCGATCTTCTTGAGGTCGCCGGAGATCAAAGCCGTCGCCAGCCCCATGCGAGCCGTAGCGCAGGCCGCTTCGATACCGGCATGACCGCCGCCAATGACTATGACTTCGTAATCGCGCATATGAGCTTCAGAAAATACGTGGCTGACCGGGCGGTTGCAAGGGTGAAATCGCAGTGCGGTCGTCTCGCGACCGACATCAAGAGCTTTGCGCAATCAGGCAGGAGCTCGAAGACATATGTACCCATTTTCTTACAAATTCTGATTTTCGCGCCTATGTGGGAGTGACAATCAAGTCAACTTCTTGATTGAGATCTCAACTTTGGAGAGGAGCAGAGTGTGCGAAGGAGTACTTGGCGTGACTTAGCTGGATTGACCACTTTCGCCGTTTTCTGTTTGCTGTCGACCGCTTTGAGTGGAGAACTGCCGGGGACAGTTGCAGAAGTTGCAACGAACGAGCAGATCAAATGGCAGGTGATCGCCGCTGGAGGATCACGGGGAAGCTCGACAAACTTTGGCTTGTCCGGAACGATTGGGCAGACCGCAACTGGCCACGGAACGACAGTGAGCTACTCCGTGAGGCATGGCTACTGGCAGAGTTTCACTGCGCCGTGTAAGTGTGGTGATGCTGATGGCAGTGGTATTTTCACGATTTCCGACGCCGTGTTTCTGATCACTTACATATTCGCAGGCGGACCAGTGCCAAGTCCGTTGTGCCTCGGAGATGCCGACGGAAATAGCATCATCACCATCTCTGATGCCGTCTACTTGATTACTTTCATCTTCGGTGGCGGGCCAGCGCCACATTGTCCCGCAGCTGATTAGTCGTGTGTGAGATTTACGAAAGAATGAGGAATGACATGTCGATTCGGGTCTTATTGATTATGACAGTACTCACCGTAGTATCGGTGACACTTGCAGTCACAGCTGCTGTACCGCAGATCATTAGCTATCAGGGACGACTAACTACCTCGGGCGTACCCGTTGCCAACGGCAATTACTTGATTAAGTTCGCTATCTACGATGCGCTCTCTTCGGGCACTGCGCTCTGGAGTTGCGACTATCAGACGGTGCCTGTAAGTGACGGACTCTTCGACGTGAAGCTCGGAGCCGCGCCGATGCCGCCGCTCCCGAGTGATTTGTTCTCAGGCGATACTGTCCGTTATCTCGGCATCAAGGTTGGAACTGACCCAGAAGTCGTACCTCGCACTTCGTTTACTTCGGTTGCATACGCTTATCAAGCGTTGAGAGCCGATGTTGCGACATTGGCAAACCGAGCAGATACTACGACATTTGCAATCTCCTCGCGAAATGCTGATTCGGCTGATGTGGCCTTGCAGTCAATCCGCGCTGACTCAGCTTCACACGCAGTCTATGCCGATACTGCTGGCTACGTCAGCGCACCGGTATCGTATCATAGAATCGCCTTCGACTCCATGCAAACCATCACGTCAAGCACAGTTTTCGTGCAAATGGGGCAGACTCTTGCTGTCCCACCGAATCACGTAAGGCAATTTGTCATGGTGCAATTGTTGGCTGGTGCTTCGTTGAGCACTACCGGTGGCTCGGCGATCGCATACCTCGAGATTCGTATCGGTCAGTCAGGTAACGAGACACCAAAATTCTCTGACTATTACGACCAGGTTGGGAACTCTGGCACGTCTCCCGTAATCGGGACTTCTGGTCGCCGGACTATTGCATTCTGTTATGAGCCCACCGCCCAAGAGATGGCGAATGGATTCAATGTAATTCTACTCATGAAGGTGGCAACGACTGGTTCGGCAAGTGCGGCTGCAGTCTTGTCACGATCGGACTTATTCGGCATATGACACTTGACACAGATTCTCAGTGAGTTCGACACTTGTGGGACTTGATAACTGCGGGCTTTGTGTATTATCCCGTGTGCAGAAAGGACAATGAGATGAAGGCCGCTGCTTTGATTTTGATCTGCGCCAGCGCACTATTCGCCTGGCAATCCTCATTTGGCGACGTACCAAACCTCATCAACTACCAGGGGCGCTTAACAACGGCATCGGGTGCATCCGTCAGTGACGGTACTTACATTATTACATTTTCGATCTGGAACGATCAGGTGTCCAGTTCGCCGTCAAATCGACTATGGACGAGCGGATTTCGGGAAGTGGTTGTCGTCGGCGGTTTATTTGATTTCGTCATTGGTGATTCGGTTTCTCTTCCCGTGGACCTCTTTGAGAGCACAACGCCCTTGTACATCGGAATTCGTGTCGGTACCGACCCGGAGATCTCCCCGAGGACCAGACTCATCTCCGTGCCATTTGCTCGAAGAGCAAAGTTCGCCGACACTACCAATATTGCACTTGCGCCTGCCGAAAACTCGGTCGACTCGACAAGTATCATTCCTGGAAGCGTGTCGCTCGGCAATCTTGCGCCAGGCGGCGCTGAGCCGGGACAGGTAATCGTCTGGAACGGAACTGCTTGGGTGGCTGGTTCGCCGACTGAAGACGATCCGCAAGTCGGAGCAAATGCGCTAAATCGGATACCCAAATGGGATGGGAGTTCCCTTGTGACCGGGTCAATCACGGACATCGGAAATGTAGGTATCGGAACTGCCAGTCCCACAAGCCCGCTGCAAGTTTCAGGCATCATTCACTCCACTTCCGGCGGGTTCAAATTTCCGGATGGGACGATGCAGACGACAGCGTCGACCACTCAGGGGACGATAATTGGTGGTATTGCAACTATTCCGGCGGGTCTTGACACAATCAGAATCGTTGACGCAAGATTTTCAATCGGATCAATTGTATGCATTACTCCTCGACAAGACGATCCAGCTGCCACGAATTCGACTCACACACACGGCGTCCCAATTGTGACTACTTTGGACGCGGGCACCAACACGATAGTTTGCTTCAGGTATGCACAGTCAAATTTTACAACATCCACCGCGGCGCAACCTCCCCACACGGTTTACACTAATTCGGCCACAGTTGCAGCGCAAAGATACTGGGTCGAAACGGGAACTGGGTTTTTCAAGATTCATTCCGGCCTTCCCGTCACTTCTCCAGTTTCGTTTAGCTATATCTGTGTAGCTCAGTGACGGATTCGCTCCATTCGGTAGATGGATAGGAGATTGTAGCCTACTTTCCGATGCAGAAGCGTGAGAAGATTTCGGCGAGAAGGTCTTCGTTGGTGACGCGGCCGAGAATCTCTTCGAGCGCTTCGATCGCTTGCCGCAGATCGAAGGCCAGAAGTTCGAAGCTCTCGTTGTTTTCCAGCTTGGAGCGCACCTCTTGCAAGGACTGGGCCGCGCTTACAACGCAACGATGGTGCCGCTGATTGGTGAGAAGGTTCGGCTCGGAGATTGTCGGCGCGACAGCGGACTTGATTGAACTTGCGATTCGCGTGAGTAGTTCGCTGATTCCTTCGAGTCGTTTTGCGGAAACGAAAGAGGGCTCAAGCGTCTGAAACTCGGCGTCCAGACTCGCGATTTGCTCGCTCGTCAGTAGATCGGTTTTGTTAAGCGTGAGCACGACGTTCTTGTCTTCAAAGGCAGCAACAAACTCCCGGATACTCGCTATCGAAGTTTTCGCAGCATCGAAGACCGCAATAACCAAGTCCGCGCCGGCAATTTCACGGCGCGAGCGCTCGACGCCCAGAGCCTCGATTTGGTCGCTGGTTTCACGCACGCCGGCCGTATCGACGAAACGCACGATGATGCCTTCGATCTCGATCTTCTCGGCGATTGTATCGCGCGTCGTTCCGGGAATCTCCGTGACGATCGCGCGTTCTTCGGCAAGAATCGCATTGAAGAGCGAAGACTTCCCGGCATTGGGCGGACCGACGATGGGAATCTGGATGCCATCGCGGAGAATCGCTCCGCGGCCGTAGCTTTCGGCCAGTCGGTTGAGACGGCTGGTGGCAGCATCAATCTTGCTCAGGAGTTCTGATTTCTCCTGCTGCGGTATTTCTTCGTCGGGGAAATCGGTGTAGGCCTCGAAGAGCGCGGCAATCTCCACCAATTCGTTGCGCAAATCGCCGATGAACTCTGAGAGTTTCCCTGAAAGTTGATACATGGCCGTCCGCTGGAAGGCGGTACCTTCGGCGGCGATCAGGTCGGCCACGGCCTCGGCCTGAAGCAGGTCGAGTCGGCCGTTTTGAAAGGCGCGCAAGGTGAACTCACCCGGGGCTGCTTGCCGACAACCGGCATTGATCGCCATCTCAACAATTTGGCTGAGGATCTGGGGATTGCCGTGGGCGGAAATCTCGATAACATCTTCACCAGTGTAGCTGCGCGGCGCGCGGAAGATCGCAAGAACTACTTCATCCGTAATCGGACGGCGATTTGACTCGCGGAGAAAACAGTGATGGATGGTGTGCGATTTGAGTTGGGAAAAATCAAGCTGTTCAATAACGAGCTGTGAAGCTACGCTGAAAGCGCGAGCTCCGGAAATGCGAATCACGCCAATGCCGCCGTACCCCGGAGGGGTTGCGATCGCGACGATGGTGTCGCCGCTGTTGGGCAGAATCATCGCACTTGAGGATTCAGCGGCGTCGACGTGCGCTTGATGTAAAGCTGCTCAGCGATCGACAGCACGGAATAGACCGTCCAGTACAGCACCAGTCCGACCGGCAAACCGAACATGAAGAAGAAGAAGATCGCCGGGAACAGGTAGACCATGTATTTCTGCTTAGGGTCGGTCATGGTCATCTTTTGCTGGAAGAACATCGCTACAACCATCAGGACGGGCATGATGTAGTAGGCGTCCGGTTGCGACAAATCCGACCACGGCGGTATGAAGTAGGCCTGGCGCAGCAGAATCGTCGAGCTGAATACTGTGTAAAGCCCGTATAGCAGCGGCATCTGCGGCAACAGCAGCAGACAGCCGGAGAAGGGATTGACGCCTTCATCCTTGTAGAGCTTCATCATCGCCTGATTAAGCTTTTGCGGGTCGCTCTTATACTTGGCTTTCAGCTCTTCCATTTTCGGCGCGAGATTCTTCATCGCCTGCATCGATTTGAGCGATTTGCGAGTCAGCGGATAGGTAATCAGCTTAAGCAGGAATGCGATGATGATGATCACGATGCCATAGTTAGGAATGAGATGGCCTAATTGGTGAGTCACCCAGTAGATTGCCAGCGAAAACGGCTTGATGATCTTCCAGCCCCAGTTGATGAAGTCCTGCAGACCGATGTTGTAGTTCTTGATCAGTTGATAGTCCAACGGGCCCGCGAAGATCTTGAATGAATGTACAATTGATGTATTGGCGCCGGAGGCCACTTTCAGTCCGGTTGAAATCACGCGATCGAGATAATTTCCGCTGGCTCCCACACGTTCTTTTTCGGTCCCGCGGAACAGGGCGCCGGTGGCCTCGGCTTCCTGCGGTATGATTGCATAAAAGAAGTACTTGGTGCGCGCGCCAGCCCAGGTTGTCGAACCGCTGATATCGCCGTCCTGGAGTTTGCCGGCATCAAAGCTGTCGAGAATACGCATTTCGCCAGCGAGATGGGCACCGCCTTTGAAATTGCTGTGGTCGTCCTTGAGATTGCTTTCGGTACCGACCATTCCCGGATTCCACGCGAGCAAGTATTCGCGATCGAGCCCGATCTGTTGAACGCCGTTGACCTTGAGCACGACATCGAAATCGTAGGTGTCGGAGCGGAAGGTGAGTTCTTTGGTGATCGTTCCGCGGTTTGGAAGGTCGGCCTCAAAGGTCACAACGAGTGAGCTGCTGCCGGTGACATGGTTCTCATCCTGGGCAGTGCAACGATAGACGATTCCGACATCGCTGAAACCGCTGGAGGTCGACATGATTGACGGGACGGCTTCGGACTCTTCCGGGAGAAGCTCAACCGGCTTGCCATCGCCCCGAGCATAATCCTTGAGTTCGAGCTTGACGATGCCACCGCCACGATTACTGAGAACGGCTTTGTACTTCTCGGTTTCCACCGAGAATGACCGTATCTGGATTGTATCTTGAGCCACAACGGCAGAATCAGGTGTCACAATGGCAGGTTGAACAGGAACTACTGGCCTTGTTGTGTCAGAAACTACGGCACCAGACAGCGAATCTGATGCGATAGGTTGTTCGGGCATGGGGCTTGGAGTGGGCGTAAAGAAATAGCTCCACGCCACGAAAATGACGAAAATCAGGACGATAGCGATTACGCTGTTGCGATCAAACATAGCTTTCTATTCCACCGGGTCGTAGCCACCGGGATGAAGTGGGTGGCACCGACCGATGCGTTTGAGAGTTAGTGATGTGCCCTTCATGAAGCCGTGCTTCTGATAGGCTTCCACGGAATATTGAGAGCAAGAGGGATAGAAACGACACACCTTGGGCAAAGCCGGTGAGATTGCCAATTGATAGCCGCGGACGAAGAGAGCCAGGAGCCTGCCGGCAAGTCTATTTAGCTGCAAGGATGTCCCCCAATTTCTGACCGATTTGTTGGAAGTTGGCGGTTTTTGCGGATGAGCGCGCAGAGATCACCAGTGCACACTCGGATGGCCAGATTGATCGATTGGTGCGGATGAATTCTCGCATCAGCCTGCGAACGCGATTTCGCTGCGGAGCGTTACCGAGGCGCTTGGGAACGCGTAAACACCAGCGGGTTGGCTGCCCGGGAGTCGGCAGGCAACGCAGCAGCAAGAGGTCGTTTTCCTGCTTGCGCCCCGCGTATAGAGCCTGTCGGATGAGATTCTCGTCAGACAGGCGGAATCCCCTGCCAAATCGATTATCGCTCGTCGGAAACCGTTAGTTTGTAGCGGCCTTTGCGGCGCCGCCGCGCCAACACCTTGCGGCCGTCCTTGGTTGACATGCGCTTGCGGAAACCGTGATCGTTCTTGCGTTTCCGGCGCGATGGTTGAAATGTTCGCTTCATTTATCTCCCAGTCAAACAAATTTTTAGCTCGATATGTTAGCAGTAGGGCTGGGTATTGTCAAGGGAATTTCGAGCCGATCGGGAACGGAGATACTCTCACGCCGCCAAGATCGGCAGGACATCGATTGTTGTCATCTCCGTAAGCCGTATGACATTTAATGACAAAGACTTCCCCTCGGTCCACTCGGTCATGATGCGGTGGACTTGATCAATGCTCTGCACCGGTGTCTCGTCGATTGCGACAATAATGTCGCCTTTCATCAGACCTGCGGACTTTGCCGGGGTGTCGGGCTCGACGGACACGATTTCTACGCCGTGTTTGTTGGCAAGATTGTAGAAGCGCACCAGACGCCGAGACAGCAAGCGCTGCTGTCCCGCGATTCCCAGAAATCCGCGGCGCACGCGTCCGTGCTTGAGTAGTTGCGATACTACCCAACTGGCAGTGTTGGAGGGAATGGCAAAGCCGATCCCCTGAGCCATTTGGATGATGGCCGTATTGATGCCAACCACGTGGCCGCGAGTGTCAAGCAACGGTCCGCCGGAATTCCCCGGATTGAGGGGAGCGGTGTGCTGGATGACGTTCTCGATCAGTCGACCCGATTGACTGCGCATCGCGCGGCCAAGGGCGCTAATAATCCCCGCTGAGACTGTGGATTGGAAACCCAGTGGATTCCCCATCGCAATGACGACCTGCCCTGGCAGCAACGATGACGAATCTCCCAGTTCCGCGTGGATCAGCCCGGCGAGAGAAGCGCGAATCAGAGCCAGATCGGTGGCAGGATCATCACCGATTAGTTCGGCCCGCGCGGATGTACCGTCGAGAAGCATAACTTCAATGCGCTCCGCGCCGTGGACGACGTGGCTGTTGGTGAGAATATAGCCATCCGGTGTAAGAATGACTCCGGAGCCGCTGCCTTGCTGAGTGCTGCGACTGCGGGTTGGGCGCGTTTGAACCGAGATGTTGACGACGGCGGGATTGACGGTTTCAACGACTGATGTCACGGCTCGCGAATAAGCGTCGAGTAGTTCGATGTCTCTGCTGTCTGCGGCGCCCTCAGGAAGGCTGATTTGTCCTCCTGAATTGTCGAAGTTGGCGATTAACTGATTAGTGTTGATCATGGTTGTCTCCTCAACGCGAGTGGCTTGAAGCAAGGCAGCAGCAGTTGTCCGGGCGCTGTGTTTCTTAAAACTGATTGCGAAAGAGCGCCGATCAGCCATCTTGGACGCATGCATCTCACCCGCGTCAAACTGGTCAATTTCCGTAACATCGAACAGCTCGAGATCGTTCCCAAGCCGGGAATCAACCTGATCAGCGGCGCCAACGGAGCGGGCAAGACTTCGTTGATTGAGGCGATCTTCTTCGCCTGCACGACCAGGTCGTTTCGGACGGCTGCGGATGATTTGCTGCTTCGCAAGGGCACGGATGTCGTGCGATTGGAGGTCGAGGGAGAGTTGACGGGCGGCACGGCAGCCATCGAAATCGCCTGGGGGAAATCGCATCGGCGGCAGATCAAGATTGACGGCGTCAAGGTGGCCCGCGTTGCCGAGTTGTTCGAGTATTTTCATGCGGTAAGCTACATACCGGAAGACGTGGACTTGATCTACGGTAGCCCGGCGGTGCGGCGGCGATTGTTGGATCTTTATCTCTCGCAGGCCGACCGCAGCTACCTGAAGGAGCTTCTCGAGTACAACAAGATCCTGGCTCAACGCAACGCATTGCTCAAAGCCTTCGAGATCAGCGATGACGAGCCCGCCGATCTGGAAATGCTCGACCTCTGGGATCAACAACTGGCGAATGTCGGCGCGCGGATCAACGCCAAACGCGTCGCGATGCTGGCGGGCACATCTGCGAAATTGGCGGAATACCACCGGGCGATCGCCGGTGCGGCGGCGGAACTGAGCTGGTCGTACGAGTCTTCGGTGGCTGGTGACGGCACGACAGCCGAGGCGCTGCGCCAGAAGCTGGCCGCCGGGCGCAAACGCGACCTATATTTGGGGTCGACCGGCCACGGTCCGCACCGCGATGATGTGGCAATTACTCTGTCTGGCGAGGCCACGCGCGGCTATGCCTCGCAGGGAGAAGCCAAGTCAATGGCGTTGGCGATCAAATTCGCCGTTTTCGACTTCCTGACGGAAAAGCTGGGTGATGCGCCGATTCTGCTTCTGGATGAAATCACCAGTGATCTGGATCCCAAACGTCTCGAGTCGTTAATGGCGATGCTGCCGAAGCTGGGGCAGGTTTTTCTCACCACAGCAAAACCGGATCAATTGCGTTCGAACGCACGGGTAGCTTCAGAAATCGCTCTGCGCGAGGGCGCTCCGACGTAGCGGCCACGATCTACTGGCACTGGTTTTGAGCGCATAAATATTGGCTAAAAACGCTGTTGTCGCGTGCGGCAAAGGGCTGTCGACGAACTTGACCAAAACGATCATGGACTATTTGGAGCGTGTTTATAATTCGTTGTTGCACAATCTGTTATAGCGCCAAAAAAGCGTCTCAGTGGGGAGTTTTATCTTGCCCGAAGCATTGAGCAAATCGTATATTGAGTGCTTGTTTTGCGGGGAAAATCGTGGTTCGACGCGCTGAAAAAATCAAGGATGTTTTGTCCCGCACGTTGGCACAGCTCGGTTTGGAGCAGCGCCTGCGCGAGTCGGAAGCGGTGCGCCTGTTTGCTGAAGTGGTCGGCGAAAAGATCGCCGCGAAGGCGCAAGCTGTGAGCATCAATGCCGGAGTTTTGCAGGTTCGCGTACCGTCCTCGGCGTGGCGGCAGGAGCTGAATTTCGGCAAGGCGGAGATCATCGAGAAGTTGAATGCAGCGCTCGGAACCGCAGTTGTAAACGATATCTATTTTACTTGAGATAAGAGGAACCCATGGCGGAAATCGACGAAGTGGATACTGAAGAGAAGTCGAAGAAGGGCGCGCAAAGTTACGACGCCAAAACGATCCAGGTGCTCAAAGGCCTGGAGGCGGTGCGCAAGCGGCCTGCGATGTATATCGGCGATACCGGCGTGCGCGGTCTGCACCACCTAGTTTATGAAGTCGTCGACAACTCGGTAGACGAGGCGCTCGCCGGCTTTTGCGACCAGATAAAGGTCACGATTACAGCCGAGAACACGATCATCGTCGAAGACAATGGCCGTGGGATTCCGGTCGATATGCACCCGACACAAAAACGCCCGGCATTGGAAGTGGTCATGACGATGCTTCATGCCGGCGGCAAGTTTTCGCACGAATCCTACAAGGTGTCGGGCGGTTTGCACGGCGTCGGAGTGAGCGTGGTTAACGCGCTGTCGGAATGGTGCAAGGTGGAAGTCAGTCGCGACGGGAATGTTTATTTCCAGGAGTACCACACCGGCAATCCGGTCGCCGACATGAAGATCATCGGCAAGGCGAAGAGGACCGGCACCAAGACGCATTTCAAAGCCGACAAGGATATTTTCAAGAAGATCGAGTGGTCTTACGAGGTCCTGGCCGGCCGGGTGCGCGAACTGGCGTTTCTCAACAAGGGCCTCAAGTTCGAGATCAACGACGAGCGCTCGGGCAAGACCGAGGTGTTCCAGAACAAGGGCGGGATCGTTGATTTCGTGAAATTCCTCAACGAGAACAAGGACGCCATTCACAACAAGCGCTTCTACTGCGAAAAAGAACGCGACGGCGTGACGGTGGAAATCGCGCTGCAGTACAACGACAGCTATGTCGAGAATATTTTCTCGTTCGTGAACAACATCAACACCGTCGAAGGCGGCACTCATTTGGTCGGTTTCAAGACCGCGCTGACCCGCACGATCAACAACTACATGACGAAGAACAACCTGTTCAAGTCGGGTAAGGACGCGCTGGACACTTTGCAGGGCGAAGACGTGCGCGAGGGCCTGACAGCGGTTGTGTCAGTCAAGGTGCCGGACCCGCAGTTTGAAGGCCAAACCAAGACCAAGCTCGGCAACTCGGAAGTGAAGGGAATCGTCGAGCAGGTGATGGGGGAGACGTTCTCCGAGTGGCTGGAAGAAAACCCGACCGACGGCAAGAAGATCGCCGACAAGGGACTCGGCGCCGCCTACACGCGCGAAGCAGCGCGCAAGGCGAAAGACCTGGCCCGGCGCAAGACCGCGCTCGATTCCGGACGTCTGCCCGGCAAGCTGGCCGATTGTTCGTCGCGCGAACCGGAGCACTGCGAAATCTTCATCGTCGAGGGCGATTCGGCCGGCGGTTCGGCCAAACAGGGGCGCGACCGGCGCTTCCAGGCGATTCTGCCGATCAAGGGCAAGATTCTCAATGTCGAAAAAGCGCGGCTCGACAAGATTCTGTCGAACGATGAAATTCGTTCGATCATTACGGCGCTCGGCACTGGGTTTGGTGAAGAGGACTACGACGTTTCCAAACTGCGTTATCACCGGATCATTATCATGACCGACGCCGACGTCGACGGCTCGCATATCAAGACGCTGCTGTTGACGTTTTTCTTCCGGCACATGAAGCAACTGGTTGAGCAGGGCTATATCTACATCGCGCAGCCGCCGCTGTATCGGATCAAGTCGGCCAAGCGCGAGCAATACGCTTACTCAGACGACGATCGCGACCGCTTGCTCGAGCAGTTCGGCCGCAAGGGTGTGAGTATCCAGCGCTACAAAGGTCTCGGCGAAATGAACCCTGAGCAGCTGTGGAATACGACGATGAACAACGAGACGCGCACGCTTTTGCAGGTGACGCTGGAAGATGCCGCAACGGCGGATCACGTGTTTTCGATGTTGATGGGCGAGGAAGTCGAATCGCGCCGGAAGTTCATCGAAGAGAACGCAAAGTACGTGAAGAATTTGGATATATAGATTCTTAGCAGGCGGGGATTTGGTGCGCGATTACGTGAACCCTCACCCCCGCCCCCTCTCCCAGGAGGGAGAGGGGAGATAGTACGCAGGTACGATTCCGGAGCGCCCATTGGAAATCGAAGGATCATGAAAGCCAGCCCAGAGGCGCGGAGAAACCCGGCCTACGAAGGCTCTTAGATTAGGGATTTGATGAAGTGAGATTGCGAATCTCCGTCATTGTAGGGACCTTGATTTTAGGCACTCAGATCTCCCTGGCGATTGATCAGTCAAAGCGCGTCTCGATTGACTCATTGCGGACGATGTGCAGTCAGTTGTTTCTTCTCGAGCGAAGCGAATACCAGGGACAAGTCGGTTTTTCGACTTCCATCGTAGAGCCCGAAAGCAGTGGAGTTCTTTCCGGACTTGTCGACGACCATGAGCTTCTCCTTGGTTATTTGTTGGACCACAGCCAGGAAGTCTTTGGCCCGGGGAATAACTCGTTGCTGCAAATTGAAGACGGTAATGAGATGAATCGGGCATTCCAGACCGCCTTGGAAAGTGATTCATCGTTTAATCAGTGGATGTTGCCGCTTCTGTCACGTTGGCTGAGAATCCAGGGGCAGGACATTGATGAGTCGTTTGTTACTAAAGCGGATACATCGGCTTGGACATGGAATGAAGTGTTTCCCCTGGCGGCCCGCTTCATCTACATCGACGGCTTGAACGGCGAAGGTCAATTTCAGGCCCATTTCTGCGCCGGTATCAACGGCATCGACACCTATGAAGGTAGAAAGAATCTCTGGGTTGAAGCCTTTGCGCTCGAGGCAATCATGGAGGACCTATTTTCGGATGAACCCGGGATGTATGAAGAGTACCAGAGATTAGGTCCGCTTGCGAAGCACTCGGTCACCGAGAGCGATTCGGCGAAGGTTGTGCTTCAGGCACAAAAGGCGATGTTTGATCTCATGACAGAGAGCGAGGTACTGCAGCGATTGCTGAGATCAAAATACAGTGGCGTTGAGGGCATATTGCCCATCAGAATTGTGGAGAGCGAGCAGCATTCTGCCTCTCAGACAAGCGATTAACTCCATGTCGGGTTTCTCGCTTCAACGAGTGCTCAAGTGATGAAGCGGCAGCAACGCTCGGAACCCGACCTACGAGAGATTGCGAAAGTCGAGAATTACGAAGCGAACTGATAGAATTGAAATTTCATACTTTAACATAGAGACACTACCATGGTCCTAAACCGCGAAAATCTGATTACGGTCTATCTCGAGGAGGAGATGAAATCCTCCTACCTCGATTATTCGATGTCGGTCATCACGGCGCGCGCGCTGCCGGATTGCCGCGACGGACTCAAGCCCTCGAACCGGCGCATCCTGATCGCGATGAACGATCTCAATCTGGCACCCGACCGCCCGCATCGTAAATGCGCGAAAATCTGCGGCGACACTTCGGGTAACTATCACCCGCACGGTGAACAGGTGGTTTATCCGACGCTGGTGCGCATGGCGCAGGACTTCAATATGCGCTATCCGCTGGTCGACGGGCAGGGCAACTTCGGCTCGATCGACGGCGACGATGCCGCGGCGATGCGTTACACGGAAGCCCGTCTCACGCCGATTGCGATGGAGATGCTGGCCGATCTCGAAAAAGACACCGTCGATTTCATGCCGAACTACGACGAGACGTTGCGCGAACCGAAGGTACTTCCGGGCAAATTTCCGAACCTGCTTTGTAACGGCTCTGCCGGTATCGCGGTCGGTATGGCGACGAATATTCCGCCGCACAATCTGCAGGAAATCGTCAACGCATTGGTCGCGGTAATCGACAATCCGGCACTGGAAGAGGCGCAACTGCTGAAGCTGGTGAGCGGTCCCGATTTTCCGACCGGCGGGATTATCTACGGGCGCGAGGGGATTCGCGAGGCGTATCTCACCGGCCGCGGGCGCATCAATGTGCGCGCGAAAGCAAATGTCGAGAAACTCAAGAACGGCAAAGAGCAAATCGTCATCTCGGAGATTCCGTTCCAGGTCAACAAATCGAATCTGATCGAGAAGATCGCCGACCTCGTGCGCAATAAGGTTGTTGAAGACATCTCCGACCTGCGCGACGAATCGGATCGCGACGGCATGCGCATAGTGATCGAACTCAAGCGCGATGTGCCGCCGCAGGTGGTACTGAACCAGTTATTCAAGCACACGCAGATGCAATCGACATTCGGCGTGATTATGCTGTCGCTGGTCGACGGCGCGCCCAAGGTATTGCCGCTGCGACTGATGCTGGATGAATTCATCAAGCATCGCCACGAAGTAGTCGTGCGCCGGGCGCAGTACGATCTCAAGAAGGCCGAGGAACGCGCGCATATTCTCGAAGGCTTGCGCATTGCGCTCGACCATATCGACGCGGTGATCGCGACGATTCGCGCCTCCAAGACCGTGCCGGAAGCGAAAGAGAATTTGATGTCGCGCTTCAAGCTCTCGGAAATCCAGGCGCAGGCGATTCTCGATATGCGTTTGCAGCGCCTCACCGGGCTGGAACGCCAGAAAATCGAAGACGAATACCGCGAACTGATCAAGCAGATCGAATACCTCAAGGCGGTGCTGGCCAGCCAGGCGATGCGGATGGAAATTATCAAGACCGAGTTAATCGAACTCAAGGACAAGTACGGTGACGACCGCCGCACGGAGATTGTCGACGCCGAGGAAGAAATCACGATCGAGGATCTGATCGCCGAGGAAGACATGGTGATCACGATCAGCCACCAGGGGTACATCAAGCGGCTGTCGACCTCCGCCTATCGCAAGCAAAATCGCGGCGGGCGCGGCGTGAAGGGGATCGACGTCAAGGAAGAAGATTTCGTCGAGCACTTGTTTATCGCTTCGACGCACGACTATATCCTGTTCTTCACCAGCAAGGGCAAGGCGTACTGGATCAAGGTGCACGAAGTGCCGGTCGGCGGCAAACTGGCCAAGGGCAAACCGGTGGTGAACATGGTCGATCTCGTGGAGAACGAGAAGATTTGCGCGTTCGTGCCGGTGCGCAGTTTTGAGGAAGGCCGCTTTGTCGTGATGGCGACGCGCAACGGGACGATCAAGAAGACCGACCTATCGGCATTCAGCAATCCGCGGCGCGACGGGATCAAGGCGATTGATATTCCGGATGACGACGTGTTGATCGAGGTCGATATTTCGGACGGCAACAACGATGTCATTCTTGCCACGCATCACGGGCAGGCGATTCGCTTCGAGGAAAACAAAGTGCGCGCAATGGGCCGCACGGCGTACGGTGTCAAGGGCATCGAGCTGGAAAAGACCGACTTCGTGGTCGGCATGGTGGTGGTGAAACGCGAAACGACGATCTTGACAGTGGCGGAATCCGGGTTCGGCAAGCGCTCGGAGATCTCCGAATACCGCGTTACCAATCGCGGCGGCAAGGGAATTATCAACATGAAGACCACCGACAAGACCGGCAAGGTGATTGCGGTGAAGGAAGTGGTCGACAAAGACGGGTTGATGATTATCACGCAGAACGGCATTGTGATCCGCCAGGATATCAAATCGATTCGCGTGATCGGGCGCGCCACGCAGGGTGTGAAGCTGATCAATCTCGAATCGGGCGACAAGGTCACCGATGTCGCGCGCATCATCGCCGAAGAAGACGACACGAACGGCAACGGCAATGGTGACGGCACCGAGCAGGCGGAGCTGGAAGTGTAGATAAACCGTCGGGGCGAACCTTGTGGTCGCCCTGATGATTGATGGGGCGAAAGGAGCAGCCAAAGTGTCTTCTACCGGATGGGTAGATTATCGCCGACGCCAGTTCGTCTTCGTCCAAACAATCTCCCTGGGCTTACCAATCTGCCTACTGATATGCGCCTACTTGGCAGGAGTCCACGGATATGATCGAGCCGCCGAGGCCATCATTCTCGGTTGGATCGTTGTATTCGTTCTTACAGGATGGCGATTTTCGACCTTCTGCTGTCCGCGATGTGGCGAGCATTTCTTTCTCAGCACATACTTCATCGGGTTCCACCGATACAACATCTTTGCGAAGCAATGCGTCCACTGCGGATTGCCGAAGTGGCAGGAAGTCGACACCAAACCTGGATCCCCGCCTCCGCGGGGATGACGGATCTCGTTACCGTAGGGGCACGGTCTTCGCGCCCGCTCAATAATATCCTGCAAAGACATTTCGGGCAGGCAGACCCAGCCCCTACGACGAGGCTCGCATACTTCGATCTTCGTTTTGCCTACGAAGCTGGATTCCGGCTTTCGCCGGAATGACAATCTCTGTATTCTGCAACGCATATGACCAACACAAAACAGGCATCTCGCATTGCCACCTTCCGCGCGCTCCACGCCTCGGGGTGCTTTGTCATTCCCAATCCGTGGGACGGCGGGTCGGCGAAGATATTACATCACCTGGGATTCAAGGCGCTGGCGACAACCTCGGCGGGGTACGCGTTTACTCGCGGCTTGCCGGATGATCCGAACGCGCTGTCACTGGATGGGGTGCTGGCGAATATCAAAGATATCGTCGAAGCAACGCCGCTTCCGGTGAACGCCGATTTTCAGGCCGGATATGCTAACGATATTGAATTGCTAACCTGCAACGTCACGTTGTGTGCTCAGACCGGCGTTGCCGGGCTCTCGATCGAAGACGCCACCGGTGATCCGGCGCAGCCGCTTTACGATCGTCGCACGGCGCTCGACCGTCTGCGCGCGGCGCGCATTGCTATCGACGACTCGAAAACCGGCGTACTGCTGACGGCGCGTTGCGAGGCGTTTCTTGTGGGTCACCCGGATGCCGAGCGCGAAGTCCTCGACCGGCTGGTCGCTTTCGCGCGAGCCGGCGCTGACTGTTTGTACGCACCGCGTATCGCCGATCCGAAGATCATCGAGCGCATTGTCAAGGCCGTTGCACCCAAACCGGTCAATGCGCTAGTGATCTCACCGGGGCTGACAGTCAGACAGCTTGCCGACTTGGGTGTGCGAAGAATTTCGGTGGGATCGTCGTTGTCGCGGGTGGCATTGGGAGCATTCATGAATGCGGCCGCAAGTATCCTCAAAACCGGGGAGTTTAACTCACTCGGTGACGCGGCGAGTTTCAAAGAGCTGAACGAGATTTTCGGGAAGAACCAAGCGTGAGCGCAAAAAGTTCCATTTTCATCCTATACGTCTCTGATCAGGAGCGGAGCATGCGGTTCTATACCGAGGTGTTGGGCAGCGAACCGGCTCTGAATGTACCAGGGATGACAGAATTTGCACTGAGTCCAACCGGCTCGCTGGGGCTCATGCCGGAAGCAAATATCAAGCGGCTGCTCGGGGACGCTCTTCCCGATCCCGCTCGCGCTAATGGAATTCCCCGCGCTGAATTGTATCTGCGTGTGACCAATGCCGCGGCATATCATCAGCGTGCACTCGCTGCTGGTGCTCGTGAACTCAGCGCGATGTCGCTGCGCTCTTGGGGAGATCGCGCCGCCTACAGCCTCGACCCTGATGGGCACGTGATTGCGTTCGCGGAGGAGGTTCGAGAGCTGACATAGATACAATGCTGTCGGTCTCCACCTGCTGAAACATCCTCAGCGTTTCCCCAGTCCTACTTCCATTAACTGACTCAAATCGTTGCTTGGGTCTGAATGAAGATCCTAACATTCGTGAGAGGTAGGCTCTCCCCATGAAGAAGGTCATTCTCATCGCTCTCGTCGTCGTTGTGGCTGCAGGTGTTATCAGTCTAGGCTACGTCGTCTATCGCGAACAACGCGCCGACTACGGCTGGAGTCCGGCTATTGATACGCCGGCTTATGACGAGGGCACTGGCCCTCGGGTACTTGTCGATCAGGCGCACAACAATGCCAGCACAATCGGTGTTGCCGGCCGCTATTGGCCGTTCGGCAAATTGCTGTGCGCCGACGGATATCGCGTTACAAAAGGAAAAGACAAATTCAGCGCCGCGTTGCTGAACAAGACGGACATCCTGGTAATCGCCAATGCCTCTGGTGCACCCAAACCGCAATTCCTCGGTTTCAATCTGCCCATCGGCACGGAAGGCGACCGATCAGCGCCGGCGTTTTCGGGCGAAGAAGTCGCGAGCATTGTTGAGTGGGTGAAGCAAGGTGGTGCGCTTCTCCTGATCGCCGATCATGCCCCGTTTGGAGCCGCGAGCGCCGCACTGGCTGAGGCCTTCGGTGTGAAGATGTTCTGCGGTTTCGTTGAGGTCCCCGATGAGGTTTCCGATCCGCTGCTTTTCTCCGATGCCAACGGCCGACTGGGAGATCATCCAATCATCACGGGTGGCGCCAATCCGGTACATCGCGTGATGACCTTCACCGGCCAGTCGCTGCTGGTAACAGATAGCGCAACGATTTTGTTGCGACTACCGGAAAATGCCGTCGAATATATTCCGCAAGCTGAAGTTGAAGGTCGCGTCGAGATGAAGCCGCAGCCGGCCGGGAACGCACAGGGAGTGGCCTTGGAGATTGGCGGGGGACGGGTGGTCGTTCTGGGCGAAGCCGCGATGTTGACAGCGCAAGTCTACAAAGGCGAGGAATTCGGCATGAACCGCGCCGACTGTGACAATCAGCAATTTGCCCGTAATGTGATGCGCTGGTTGGCGCGCAAGCTGTAGACGTGCGTCAGGATCGCGGGGATCCTGACCTACAACCGAGCGGATTTGACTCTTGCGGCAACACAAGGGGCGATTTTTCGTATCTTCACCTATGAAGACTCCCAACAATATTCAGGTAAATACAAACGATGTCGCGACCGTGAATGGCATTATCGCGGCGTTGTACGGCTCAATCTCATTTCCTAAAGGTGGCGGACCACAACTCGAACTACTGCGGTCGCTGTGGATTTCGGAAGGGCGATTGCTGATCCCGAAGCGCGATCAGCCTGACTCGAGATCAACTGCGGTGGATGAGTTCATCGAACGCTGCAAGGTGACCTTTGCCGGCGAGCGTTTTGCCGGCAAGGGATTCCGCGAGACGGAAACACATCGGCAGGAAAATCGCTTCGGCAATATCCTGCATGCGTTTTCGGCGTACGAGGCCGTTATGAGTGATCCGGACGACATTGTCATCGGGCGCGGAATCAACAGCATCCAGATGCTGTGGGAAGACGGCCGCTGGTGGTTGGTGTCGATGGTCTGGGACGACGAACGGCCGGACAACCCGATGCCGGAGTGGGCGAAATAGCTTGAACATGATAGAGAACGGCTTCTGAAGAGGTATGCTTACTCCGGAACTGCAGTTGCTCCTTAAGAACCGTGAAAAGCTGCTCGGATTCATCCGCAAGCGAGTCTCTGACCCGGAAATCGCGGAAGACATCTTGCAGGAAGGGCTGCTTAAAGCACTGCGAACCACTCCGCCCGCGGATGACAACGAACGGCTTCAAGCGTGGTTCTACCGAGTGCTGAATAACTCCATCATCGATTTCTACCGTCATCGCGGTGTTGAAGCCCGTTACTACGACGAAAATCAATCCGCCGCGGAACCACCCGCTGCGCTTCCGCCCGAAGCCGAATCGCTGCTCTGTGAGTGCTTTCGGGATGTGCTGCCCGCATTAAAACCGGAGTATGCTCAGCTTATCGAAAAGCTGGAGCTGTCCGGGGGCAATCCAACCGCTGTTGCGCAGGAACTGGGGATTACCCCCGACAATCTCAAAGTCAGGCGACACCGGGCACGGCAGAGCCTCCGCAAAAAACTTGAAGAGACGTGCCGGCTTTGCTCCCGACATGGCTGTCTGGATTGCACCTGCAATCGCAACTAAATCTCAATCCATTAGTGTAACCTTTGCGGAGTAGACCGTCTTGGCTTGTAGCAGCCTGATTGAAGCGGTTGCTCTTAACCGGAAAATTACGGAGGTTATCTCATGCAACACATTGGGCAGCATCACCATCGGCCGAACGCCCAGCCAGCGACGGTTTCTCTCAATCGGCTTGCGTTCAGCGCCACGATTCATTGTCTGTCCGGCTGTGCCATCGGTGAAGTTCTCGGAATGATCATCGGCACAGCGCTCGGATGGGGTAATTGGTCTACCGTTGCGCTCTCAGTATTCTTGGCCTTTCTCTTCGGGTACTCACTGACACTTTTGCCCCTGTTGAGATCAGGATTGTCACTGAAGACAGCGGCCTCGCTCGCGATTGCATCGGACACGCTCTCGATTGGCCTGATGGAAGTAGTCGATAACGCGATCATGCTCGTGATTCCGGGCGCAATGAGTGCCGGGCCCACGTCAGGTTTGTTCTGGGTAAGCATGGTGTCATCGCTGATCCTGGCGGGATTGGCTGCTTATCCGCTTAATCGGTGGTTAATTGCCCGCGGGCGCGGTCATGCGGTCGTGCATGCGCATCATCACGCGCACTAAGTTCGAACAGAACTTCCGGCGCTTCGCTCGATTCTTCTGGGCGGAGCGCCCTTACTGTTCGTATAATCCCTATCATGGCGGATCAATCACAAAGCAAGTTTCTCGCTCCGGAGGTCTTGAGCAAACTCAAGAGCCTCGAGGTCAAGGCGCGACTGGTCGTGGAGGGCTTTATTGCCGGGTTGCATCGCTCGCCGTATCACGGATTCTCCGTGGAGTTTGCCGAGCATCGGCAGTATATGCCGGGGGATTCGATTCGCGATATCGACTGGAAAGTGTTCGCCAAGTCGGATCGGTTCTACATCAAGCAGTATGAAGAAGAGACTAATCTTAAGGCTTATCTGCTCGTTGATTGCTCGCGCTCAATGGCATTCGCAGCCGACAATCGGATCAACAAGCTGACTTATTCACTGCAATTGGCGGCGGCGTTGTCGTTCTTGATGCTGAAGCAACGCGATGCGGTCGGGTTGGTGGGATTCGACGAAAAGATCAACGTCTACGTACCGCCGAGATCGGCGGCTTCGCACCTGCATGTGCTATTGCGCGAAATGGAGCAGTTTGCGCCGGCGCAAAAGACCAATGTCTCCTCGACACTGCACGAGATGGCCGAGCGTATCAAGCGGCGCGGGTTGGTAATCATATTATCAGACTTGATCGACGACCCGGATCAGATCATCGCCGGGCTCAAGCATTTTCGGCATAAGAAGCACGAGATCATCGTCTTCCACGTGCTCGACCCGAAGGAACGCGATTTTGCGTTTCCACTGGAGGCGATTTTCAAGGATATGGAAACCGGCGAGCAGGTGAGTACGCTGCCGTGGCAGGTTAAGGGGGAATACCAAAAGGTCGTCGGGCAGGTGCTCGAACGCTTTGCGCGCGAGTGTCGCATGTCGAACATCGACTACGTCCCGATCGACACCGCTACCAGCTACGACCGTGCGCTGTTTGCCTATCTGAATAAGCGCGCCCGGTTGTATTGATCCGACCCGTTCTTCTCCGCTGTTAAAATCTGTTAATTTGCACGTGCCCCTCTTGCGCGGCGATTACTTACATAATAGAATTGCGTAAGCAATGACATGATTCCAGTAAGTGTGGTAGCGCCCCGATCGGCGGGAGGAAGTGAATGATGTTTCAAACGGCAGTTTTTCTCTGCGTGATGTTGATGGCGACGACCAAAGTCTTTTCGCTCTCTCTGTCCGACTCGAAGGCGGGGCAATTGGTGGAAGACCACCTGCGAGCGCAAAACTCGGGGGATTCAACCAAGATGCGCAAGTTCATCGAAACGTGTATTGCGCCGGCGGCGCTGGCGACTCGGCCTGTCGAGGTGCGCCTCAATACGATGCAGCGGATTTCCGCGGACGTTGGGCATCTCCAGCTTCAGCAGGTCACAGCGATTACCGATTCGACGATTGCCGTCGTCACGCGCGCAGAGAGTGGAATCTATTTCGAGATGGTTTACCGGCACGATCAGTCGAGTCCGCCCCAGTTACTTTCATTGAGTATGATGAGTATTGACGAACCGCTCGACCCCAATCTGCCGCCGCTGACCGAAAAACAACTCGTGGCTGCGGCGGATTCGCTGTTGACTGCTGAAGCGGCGGCAGAGCGATTTTCCGGAGCGGTTCTGATCGCACGGGATTTCAAACCAGTATACCAGCGGGCATTTGGCGCCGCCAATATCGAACACCAAGTGCCGAATCGACCGGGCACAAAATTCAATTTAGGTTCGATCAACAAGAGCTTTACGCGCCTGGGCATCGAAATGCTCGCGGCACGGGGAAAGCTGTCTCTGGATGACACGATCGGAAAGTATCTGACGGATTATCCCAATAAGGAGGCCGCCACCAAGGTCACAATCAGCCATCTTCTGGAAATGTCGGGTGGTATTGGAGATTTCTTCGGCCAGAATTTCGACAACACACCAAAGAATCGTCTTCGACACAATCGCGACTTCATTCCCCTGTTCGCGTCGGAAGAGCTGCATTTTGAACCGGGAACGAATCGCGAATATTCCAATGGCGGTTTCATTCTCCTCGGAGCAATCATCGAAAAGGTCAGCGGACAGGACTACTATGAATTCATCGAGCAACAGATTTTCGCCCCGGCAGGAATGACGAACACTGCCTGGTATGAAGCCGATATGCCGGTAAGCGACCTTGCGGACGGATACACGCTGGAAGGCGCAGGCGACGGGGCAAGGCGCAAGAATATCTACACGAGACCGGCGCGCGGCAGTGCCGCCGGGGGCGGATATTCAACTCTGGATGACTTGCTTAAATACGCACAGGCACTAGCGGCCGGCAAGTTCGGGACGCCGCAAAGTGATTTGGGAGTGGCCGGCGGGGCTCCCGGGATCAACGCAGTGCTTGATTCCGGGCTCGACGGCGGGTACACCGTGATCGTGCTCTCCAACTTTGATCCGCCGGCGGCCGAAAACCCTGCACGCACGATTCGCAACCTCATCCGACGCGTGCGCTGAGAGCCGGTTTACTTGATCTTCTTTGCGGGCATCGCTTGTCCGCCTTGATTGAGAATCAACTGCTCAACCTTGCCATCGGCCCCGCGCACAAACTCGATCTGCGCCTCAACCACCTTGAGGAAATACTTTGTCTCGGAACTCGGAAAGATTTCGAATCGCGGTTGGCCGGTGGCCTGGGCAAAAATCTGGTCGCCTTCTGCCGTCACGGTCAGGATAAAGGTCGGCGCCAGTTGATATTCCCCAACATACTCGGCATAAATCTTGGGGTCGACCTGAACGATGTCGTACTTGGGCATCACCTTGGCAGCTTCATCAGCGGGTAATTTCTTGCATTCTATATCTAGCCCGGTTTGATGCATCAACTGGGCCACGACCTTTCCGGAATCGTCGCGAAGAAAAGTCACCGTGGTTGCGTGCTCCATCGGGAAGAAGAACTTGTCTTCCCCTTCCTGCTGCAATTCAAACTGCGGCGAGCCGGAGCGTTGCGAGAAGAGTTTGCCGCGTTCGGATGTGATGAAGCGATACTGACCGTTGCCAAGATCGTAAGCGCCGACGTAATCCGGATATTTCTCCGGCGTGGCAGCGACTGGAGTCTTCTTAACCGGGAGATCGTACGGCTGGTTCAGGGCGATCGCGGAAAGCGCCAGACCCATAAGGCGCACCGGTCCCTGATCGTCGTTGCTCAAGACGGCAACCGCGATTTTCTCCGTCGGCAGGCGCAAGAACATCGCCGAAAAACCGGCGATCTGGCCGTCGTGCCAGATGCGTTCGCTGCTGGCAACCGAATCGATCACCCAGCCGTAGGCGTAATGTTCAAGAAAAGGCGTGTGCATGGCCTCCATCGAGGCCGGCTGCAACACCTTGCCGTTGCGCAGGGCATCGTCCCACTTGATCATGTCCAGCGCCGTGCTGTGGAGGGCGCCGGCGGCACCGGCAATACCGGGCGGCCACATGTCGGCGCGCTTGCGAGCCGAATCGGCGCTCGAATAGCCGATCGCGCGCAAGCTCTCTTCCACCTGCATAATGTCATAACCGGAGGCGGACATCCCGGCCGGCTTGAGGATGTTCTCCTCAACATACTGATCCCACGGCTTACCCGAGACCTTGCCGACGATCGCTTCCATCAGCTTGTAGCCGGAGTTGCTGTAACTGTAACCGGCGCCGGGTTCGAAGTCGGGCGGCAGCGTGGCGATGAGTTCAATCTGTTCTTCCAGTGTGGGATTCGACGTCAGCCAGGCGGCAAAGGCTTGCTGCGCCGTATAGTTGGCGATCCCGGAGGTGTGCGTCAACAGATGCCGAATCGTAATTGGTTTGGCGGGATTCATCGGGTAGTCGGGGAAGTACTTGGTGATCGTGTCGTTGACCGATAGCAAGCCTTTCTCCTGCAACTGAAGTATCGCGACCGCAGTGAATTGCTTGGTCACTGAGCCGATAAGGAAACGCGTGTTCGGTGTATTGGCGCGGTTTGATTCAAAATCCGCTTTCCCAAAACCACCAGCGAATAGGATTTTGCCTTCCTGCGCGACCGCCGCTGCACCGGTGAAGTCATATGTCGAAGCGGCAGCCTTGAGGTAGTCTTCTACTTGCTTCTCGAGTGCCGGTGCGCCGGCTTGTGCCAGAATCGTCGAGGAAAGGGCGAAAGCGGTGCACAGAACGAAGCTGATTAATCGGAACAAGCGATGTCTCATCGATATCATTCGTGGAATTCCTTCTTCAGTATTTCTATCTCTTGCCTATTAGATTTGCGATTCAGCGAGGCGGTGTCAAGCAATCTTCTGTATCCCGTCGCCGCAATTGACTGCATGTATCGCACCGTATTATACCGCGCAACGTCTAAATAGTTACCCGCATCTTGACAGCGATTCGAAGCACCGAGATTCCTAGATTTTGACAGTAGGGTGATCGCCAAAGCCGCGCTGTAGACCACCAATCATCTCAGATCGTATCTTGACAAAATGCGGCGATAAACGTATACTTTTGTGTCAATACTTATAGGCAAAAAGACCAGATCGCTGTTCCCTATGGGCTGGTCGGGAGGGAAAGATGAAGTCGATCAAAGTGTTCGTGTGTGCGGTCGCATTGCTTGCGATGCTATCCTCGGGGCTGCTGGCGGCGGGCAATGGGGAATTGATGGTCAAGCTGAACTCAGGCTGGTACAATGACAAATTGATGCGCTGTTCGCGGACCTATGTAGACATTTGGATTCTTAATGATGCTCCGCTGTATGGAATCTCCGTTGGCTTCGAGCTGAGTATGCCTTCAGATACATTCATGTTCGTAGAGCCATACGGTTCGTTGCCACCCGAAGAGCCGATTCTGGAGATCATTCCGGGTCCTGGGCACGAAACGGCTTTCGACCTGAGCCTTGAAGTGTACCGAGATGGGAATCGCATTTTCATAGAGGGGGTAGCTGCTGACCAGCCACTGAGTATCCACACGTATCGTTCTCACCTCTACAGGTTACAAATTACAACTGACGGGGGTCAGGATCTAATAAATGGGTTTTGTGTAGACAACATTCCCCACTATACCTCGGGAAAGTGGATGTTTAAGGACGTCGCGGAGTACTCGCCAACGTTTAACGGAGTGGCGAATAACAGCATTATCGACCCCTCAGCACCTCCGTATTGCTTTGAAGTCTTCACTCTGCCGTGCGGTTATCCAACGTTCACGTCAACCCCCACATTGCCCATCAATATGGGGCTTTGCGACACCTTCACCTTTGACTTCGGTGCTTTTCACCTCTGTCCGTTCTACTTCGAATCAAGCTCGGGCCTCATAAACACCTATACCGGAGTTTATCAGCTTCCGCCAAACGGCTTAGCGGGCCCCCAAGTTGATACGATTTCTCTTCTCGCTGACGGGGCTTGCGGGTCCCAAGATTTCATATTAACGATCGATCGCACCAATTCTGCGCCGACAATTGCAGCCTGCAAACCGATCATGCGCGTGCAGATGGGGACAAGCCGCGAGATACATCATCAGATTACCGACCCGGATGCCTGCGATTCACACTCCTGGTCGGTGGAGTTAGCTTCCGGGACCCCTCCTGTCTTTTCCGTGTCGGCGCCGTCCCTGGGCGTAGTTGAAGTTGATGCAACAGCCGTTTCTGATACTTCAACCTTTGAGTATCAGCTCGGGGCACTCGATGCCAGCGGCTTGGCGGATACGTGTATGAGCCAACTGAAAATCGTCGCTTTCAAGCCCGGAGATGCCAACGACGATGGGCTGATATCGATCTCCGACGTTGTATACATTATCCCATGGATATTCCAGGCGGGTGAGATTCCCGAACCGTTCCGGTCGCGCATTGATGCCGATGGAAACGGCTATCCGTCGATCTCGGATGCTGTTTACTTGATCAACTACATCTTTATCGGCGGCCCGGAGCCGTGTTAGGATTTCGGACTTTGTGATGCTTGGGTTATGAGTATATTGCTCTCACTCGATGATTCATGCCGGAGGAGGCTACTCTGATGAATATTAAGCGCCTGTTTGTCGTTGCTGCGCTGGTTGCCGCGATGCTCGCGTCGTTTGCCCAGGCGACCGGTTCGGGTGATGTGACCATTCGCATGAACAATGCCATCATCCACTCCGGTGAGATCATGGTTGGATGCGACAATAACTATCTTGAGATCTGGATCAAGAACGATGCACCTCTCTATGAATTGTCGCTGAGTTTTCAGATCACGTGCCTTGTCGGCCCGGTTCAATTTGTCACGCCCTTTGGCACCAAACCGGCCATCAACCCGGTCTTGGAAGAAATGCCGGCTGCCCAGGGTTATTTTGATCTGACCGGCGGTATTGCCGTCACGCCAAGCGGTCTTCCCAACCAGCTCTCGCTCGGCGGCCTTGCTCTCAATGCGCCGTTGCCGGCGTCAACATCGTTGCGCCTCTGTTACCGGCTCCGAATCAACGCGATCGGTCTCACTCCCAATCCCTCCGGTTTCTGTGTTGATAATGTTGTGCATCCGATTATCGGCGAGTGGTCGTTTGATGACGGCACTGCTTACCCCCCGACCTACAATGGCAATGCCAGTCTCTCTATTACTCAGCCAACCGCGCCGCAATTGTGTTGGGGAGTAGCCCACTTTACTTGTGGCGGTCCAGAATACACGTCTGTACCGCCGGCGCGGGTGACGGTGTCTCACTGCGATTCCTACCAGTTTGATTTTGACGGTTTTCACGATATCCAGCCACCACCGCAGGTGTACTTCGAAGCTTCAGTCGGAACGATGAATTTCAACACCGGCGAGTATATGCTTGATCCCCAGCCCGGCGTGGATTCGGTGATGGTCACAGCCTACTTGTACTCACAGTGCGATTGTTCCGGCGTTGAGTATTCGTTCGTTGTAGTGTATACCAATGCTTCACCAGACATTGCACAATGCAAACCGGAGCTGCGCGTCAAATCCGGTACTTCGCGCACCGTCGATTTCAATGCCACCGATCCCGATCAATGCGAGGCACCCACTTGGAGTCTGGAATTGCTTTCCACGCCCGGCCCGGAAAGCTCCGTCTCGCTCGACCCGCAAACCGGTGAGATTTCGGTTGATGCTGTCGCCGGCGATCTTGACGAGCTGTACGACTACCGCCTGATCACGGCCGACGAACACGGCCTGACCGACAGTTGTGAGTTCCAGCTCGCCGTGATTGATTGCTTGAGTGGGGATGCTGACGGCAATGGAATCCACTCCATTTCTGACGTGGTGTACCTCATAAGTTACATTTTCGGCAGTCCAATACCTCCAGACTGCGAGCAGTCTCTTGATGCCGACTGCAACGGCATCGTTTCAATTTCCGATGCGGTCTTTCTGGTCAACTACATCTTTATGGGCGGCCCGGCACCGTGTTAATCTCCAACTAAACATCGACATGCTTTCGGGGTGGACGATGTCCACCCCTTTTTGTGGGGCTACTACGAACTTCGCAGATCGTGATCCAACAACACAACCCCCTTGCCCCCTTTGCTAAGGGGGAATAACAAACTCTCAGAAAGCCGTTCGTGCGCAACAGATTCTCCCCTAAGAAGGGGAGCGGTTTCAGTCTCCGACGAAGGAGGAGACGAAAACCGAGGGGTGTTATTCTATTCTCAGCGCACTTGTTTAACTGACTCTCCTATCCCGCCAGTTTTTAGATCGACGTAGTGTCCAATCACCGTTATGTTGAAAGCACCGGTGCCGGGTGAAAGCAACATAGATGAGCGCGAGCTGATCGCCTGCGTTGCGAAAGGGGACAGGTCTGCTTTTAAGACCCTGTTCGATCGCCATTCTCCCACGACCTATAATCTCTGCTTGCGTCTTTTGGGCAATGCCGACGATGCCCACGAAATCGCGCAGGATGTGTTTGTGACTTTCTGGCAGAAAGCCGAATCGCTGCGGGGAGAAAGCAAGCTCTCGACCTGGCTCCACCGCGTGGCTGTGAACAAATCGATCAACTTCCGCAAGCGTGGCGGGGTAATGGCAAAGATCAAACAAATCATGTCGATCGACACCGAAGAAGTCTCGCTGGAGGAACAGCTTCCGGCGCCGGAAGGCGAACGCCCCGACAGGCAACTGGAATCACAGGAAGCAAGGACAGAACTGGCCGAATTAATGGCCAGTGTCCCGGCGCGGCAGCGGGAGGTCTATCTCCTCCATAAACTGGAGGGTTTAAGCTATCAAGAAATCGCCGAACAACTTAGCCTGACCGTGCCGACAATTGAGTCGCTCATGCACCGCGCCAAGCAGAATTTGCAGAAGGCGATGCTGACGAAATTTCAGAAGCGGCGCAAGAAGTAGCCGCCGGCGAGTGTCCAAGAACTGAAGAACGGAGGAAGGTACCAGTGACCTGCAAGGACATCGAACAGAACCTGATCGCACGACTGGAGAATACGCTCAGCGAAGATCTCCGGATGCGCCTCGACGCGCACGCGCGCGAATGCGCTGATTGCCGCGCTCTGCTGGCGATGTATGAACCGCTCTTCAAAAGCGACGCGTTGCCGCAGGCTGTTCCTCACACTCTTTGGCGTGCGGTGCAGTCGCGAATCAACGAACTCGAAAAGGGTCGCCACCATGAGCCCACCTTGTTGCCGATCCGGCGGCCCTTTTTCGGACTGGCGCTACAATCGCTGGGTGTCGCGGCGGCGATTATTGCCGGCGTGCTGTTGGGTCGGTCGCCGCAAATCCAGGCGACGACTGAAACCGACGAGCTCTTGGAGTACTACGCTTCCGGATTAGCGACGCAGACGCTGCCCATCGACGATGTTTATGAGCAGGTCGGCGAGACGAACGGCGGTGGGCAATGAAGATTCGTACGTTGATCTACATCGTAATCCTATTGCTGATTGTCAATGTCGCGGCGTTGGTGACGATCGTGGTCAATCGCGTGTCGCCCGATCGTCAGTTCCGACCACGGGTAGCAGAGCCCGGTGAGCCGCCGCAGTTCAAGTTTTCGGCAAAAGAGCGCCAGCAAATGGAGCTTTCGCGCAAGGTGATCGACAGCACTGTCGCGCCGCTTATGGGGCAGATCCAGGAAACACGGCACCGGCTTTTTGACGAATTGAACGCAGAACACCCTGATACACTGAAAGTCTACGCCCTGATCGATGACTTCGCGACGCTGCAGAGCGCGATTCACAAACGCCTGGTCGATCGTTTCATCATCGACCGCGAGTATCTCTCCCCTGAACAGCGCGCCAAGATGTTGCGCTTCATTGAAGATCGCAGCCAGGGAGAGCAGCGCGGTCGCTGGGGATTCGGCATGCGCCGTGGCGGACCCGGGCCGGGACCGGAAGGTGATGGCAAATGAATACGGGATTGCGTGGTCGCAGGCATCCGCTTACGGAGCGAGTGCGCGAACGGTTTGCCGAGCTGCCGTTGCACCCCTGCGGCCGGCGATACCGGGTAGAGTGGAAATCTGAAAGGAGAATGACATGAGAAACAAACTGCTGGTTTTGGGAATGATCCTCACGGCGATCATGCTGGCGGCACTGCCGCTGATGGCGCAGGATGAACCGGATGCCCCCGATGCTGATGATGATGACGAGATGGTCTGGGTTGGCCGGATGGGCAGGGGCGGCGGCGAAGGACCGATGTTCAAGTTCGTCGAGGAAATGAAACTGACCAAGGAACAGGAGAAGAAGCTGCAGGAGATGCGCGTCGCACACCAGAAGGAAATGATCCCGCTGCGCGCGCAGCTAAAGGTCAAGCAGATCGAGATGCGCGAGTTGTTCCGCGGCGATCCCAACCAGGGCGCCATCAACAGCAAGATCGACGAGATCGGCAAGATGCGCGCGGACATCCAGAAAAAGAGCGCCGCCCATCGGATCGCGATGCGCAACGTCCTGACACCCGAACAGCGCGAGCTTTGGGACAGCCGCCCGCATCGCATGGGCAAGGGCTTCGACGGTCCGCGCGGTCGCGGCATGAAGATGCATCGCGGAATGCGCGGCGAGTGTCCGCAGGGCATGGGTGGACAGTGCGCCGGCCACGGCGCTGGACACGGCATGATGGGCCAGGGCAGCTGCTTGTAAAACCATTATCCGACCCATATCTCCCCCGAAACGGCGCCGTCAACTTCCCGGCGCCGTTTTTTGTTTTGTTTCATCAGCCGCTTCACTCTCGGGGCTGGTTTGTCAGCGTGCGATGCCTCCGATTAGGGAATTCTCCCCTAGCAGAAGGGGTTAGGGGTTGTCTTCGTCAGCATTGCTGCCTAACTCCAGCACCACATCGAGCACCGTGAAAAAACAACGACGGCGCAAACCGACTCCCCCTTAGCAAAGGGGGTTAGGGGGTTGTATCCTTCCAGCCTCGAATTCGGCAATAAACTCGTTCAACACCGTGATGCACCCCGCCATATTCCTCTTCACATCACAATCGAGAAACCGGATCACAGTCAATCCCAATGACTCCAACGATGCCTGTCTGATTTTATCGAACTCTCTCCTTCCTGAATGACTCTCTCCGTCTACTTCGACAACCAGCCGCAACTTGCTGCAATAGAAATCCACAATGCAATCACCGATCGGCTTTTGCCGCATGAACTGGTAGCCGGCAAGTTTACGGCCCTTAACTTGATTCCAGAACAAGACCTCTGCCAAGGTTGCATGATTGCGTAGATTGCGAGATCTTTGTTTCAGCTTTTGATTGTAGTGGATGCGCATATTGACAAATACAACCCCCTAACCCCCTTTGCTAAGGGGGAATCGAATACCTTTTTGCGTCGGCGTCGCGAACACCAATACCGGCAGATTGCTTTGGAGATAGTTCTTGTATTCACTTTCCGCGGTACATTGGCTCGAGTTTCCAAATCAACTTGACCACATGCTCGAGAATCAGTTTTGATTGTCAATCGCATTCTGCAAATTGGGAGCGACCGGCTGCCCTGGAGGCAATGCACTGAGAATTCGCCTCTTGAAGTGTTTGTTGGGGGGTTGCATTCCCCCGCATGCGATTCCTAACTCTCCCTTCGCCGAAATCAAAACACTTAGCAGCTCTATTCCCCCTTAGCAGGGGGGATTGGGAGTTGTATTCGTCCGCAACGCTACCTCACACCAGCGCTACGTTAAGCGCCATGAATCAACAGCGACAGTACTTGCCGATTCCCCCTTAGCAAAGGGGGTTAGGGGGTTGTATTCGTCCGCAATGCTACCTCACCCCAGCGCCACGTCGAGCACCATCATGACGGCAAATCCCACCATCACTCCCATTGTGGCGACATGCGAATGCCCCGAGGTTTGCGATTCGGGTACGAGCTCCTCGACGACAACGAAGATCATCGCGCCGGCAGCGAACGAGAGCGCATAGGGCAAAATCGGTTTGGCAATTACAACGAGCGCGGCGCCGAGAATTCCGGCAATCGGTTCCACTGCGCCCGAGAGCTGGCCGTACCAGAAGGCCTTCCGGCGCGAGACACCGGCGCGACGTAATGGAACGGAGACAGCGAGTCCTTCGGGGAAATTCTGAATACCGATACCAATCGCCAGCGCAACGGCACCGGCCAGAGACGCAGAAGGAACGTCGGAAGCGATCGCGCCGAAGGCGACGCCAACGGCAAGGCCTTCGGGGAAGTTATGCAGTGTAATTGCCAGAACCAGCAGCGTCGCTTTCTGCCAGTGAGTGCGGATACCCTCCGCATGGGCGCCTTCGTCGGTAAGGTGCAGATGCGGCAGCACCAGATCGACGCCGCGCAAAAACAACGCGCCGAGCAGAAACCCCACCGCCGCCGGTACCCAGGCCGGTACCGGGCCGCCTTCCGACATCTCGATCGCCGGTGCCAACAGCGACCAGTAGCTGGCAGCGATCATCACGCCCGCGGCAAAACCGAGCATGATATCGAGAGTCCGGCGGCTCATTTCCCGCGAGAGAAACACGCCCGCCGCTCCGAGCGCGGTTACGCCCCAGGTAAAGCAGGTGGCGAGAAACGCCTGAACGATGGGGCTAAGGTTGGCAAACCAGGCGGAGATTTCCATCGGCGGAAATAGATGATTGTGGAGACGTTAAGACAAGGAGAAAACGCGGCGACTATTGCATAGAGCCCCACAGGTCACAGAAGGTAAGAGCGACTTGCGAAAGAAACCGAAGGGCTACTTGCTCTCCAATTTCGCCAGAATCATCTCCGCCGGGCAGAAACGGGTGAACGCCGACTGGATCAGGTTTACGCCGACGAAACCGGTGAGAAAGAGCCAGTACTTGGATACGGTCAGTGTCAGGACGATCGACAGCAGGATCATCATGCCGGCCATAACGCGAATTTTATTCTCCATGCTCATTGTACGTTCTCCTGTATAGAATTTTGTTCATGCTTGTCTTGGCGGCACCTCCCTCCGCGCCGCCCGCCACTGGCCTGGGCGGACGCCACATCAGGGGAGCAAGGTTCACGCGTATGCGCGGAGGGCGCCGTCATCGTTGTGAGGAAACCAAACGCGAATCAGAAACCAAGCTCGATGGAATCTGTGTCTCCTCACTGAAGATTGGATTAGCGCCGAGGCAAAATGATGCAAAAATTCGCTGAAGTGTGTTAGTGATCGCTAACAAATGGGTGCATTCTTGTTTCGAGCCGCCTTGGAGGCCACGTATATTATCCTCGATGCATCGCCACGGCCTGCTCACTCTCTTGTCCGACTATCATCCTACAGATCCACGCGATCGGGATTGCCGTGATCGATTTGTGGAGTTCGTGAAGGACCATGGGGATTGTTTCGAGCGCGCACTGGCGATCGGGCACCTGACGGGTTCGGCTTGGATCGTTAACCAGTCGCGCTCGCGGTATCTTCTCACTTTTCACAAGAAGCTGGGATTGTGGCTGCAACTGGGAGGACACGCCGACGGCGAAACGAACATGGCGGCTGTGGCGCTGCGCGAGGCGCGGGAGGAGTCGGGGTTAAGCGAAATCAGGCTTATCGAACCGGGAATTTTCGATCTCGATATTCATGTGATCCCGCAATATCGCGATGTGCCGCAGCATCTGCACTACGACGTTCGTTTTCTCTGTGAAGCCGATGATCGCTTACCCCTTTCCCTCAGCGACGAATCGCACGACCTGCGCTGGCTGTCCTCGCAAGAAATCGCACAACTGACGCAGGAAGAGTCGATCCTACGGATGTTGCGCAAGTCTTCGAAGCCGCTTAACGAATAATCCGTTTCAGCAGATTCGCCATCTGCTCCATGTTGCGCTTGCCGACGATGCGCCACTGGCTGCCGACCTTGCGCACGGAAACCACTTCGATATTGCTCAGCGCCTCATTCTGAACCGTGACCTTCACCCGCATCACGAAATGCTTCGTGTCGGCGCCTTCGTCGACGGAACCCAGGATCGTCTCTTTGGCGGTCATCATCATGTCACGCAAGGGCGGCATCACATCGAGGATCGTCCGAAAGATCGCGGCGACATAGGTGATGGAATCAACCGACGCGATTTCTCCCAGGGATTTGACGCCGAAATAAGACGGTCGCAGTACGGTGGTATCCATCTGCGGAATCATGCCTCCGTAGTTCTTGCCGAAATCGGCGCGGAATTTGGAAATGTCCTGCGGGTCAAAGTGACCGACAAATGCCTTCCAATCGCCTTTGTGTTGCGCTGCCAGAAACGACTCAACAGCCGCGCGGGCGGGGTCGGATTGGGCCGAGGCGGTCGCAGAGAGCATCGTGAGAAGTGCAAGAACCAAGGCCAGAAAGTATCTCAGAAAATTGAAATTGCGTGACATAACTTTGTTTCCTCTCCAGTTGCGATGACGAGAGAACCCTGATCCCCTACTCCGCCAAGCGTAGCGGCATCACGAGGCAAAGATAGTCCTCGCCGTCATCCATCGAAGTCACCACTGCTGCTGCTGTCGCAGAAGAAAGCGAAAAACGCACTTCGTCGCCTTCGAGCTGTTTGAGAATATCGAGGATGTAATTGGCATTGTAACCGATTTCGAGATCGTCGGAATCGTACTGGCAGGGAATCTTCTCTTTGGCTTCGCCGCCGAGATCAACATTGGTCGCCGACAACTCGAGTGTGTTGTTGGTGATTCCGAATTTGACCTGGTGGGTCAGTGAATTGGACAGGATCGATACGCGGCGCAAGGTGTCGTTGAGCAAGGTCTTCGGCAGAATCAATGTCTTGTTGTTGCCCCGCGGAATAACCTGGTCGGTATTCGGATACGGTCCTTCGATGATCCGCGTGGTCACGGTATTGGCACCGCAGGTGAAGGTCAGATTGTTCTCGCCGAAAATCACGCCAACTTCCTTGATCGCGTCGGTTGCCAGCTTGTAGAGCAGGTTAAACGCCCGCGGCGGAACGATGACGTCGTTGTAAAGACCCTTAAGCATTTCGTTATCGGCTTCAGCGCGCGCCAAACGATGGCCATCGGTGGCCGTCATTTTCATCCGCTCGCCGTTGGTCTGCCAAAGAATGCCGTTAAGGGCCGGGCGGGTTTCATCGGTTGAAACTGCGTAGGCTGCGCGTTGAATCAGTTTGCGAATGACGTCGGTCGGAAGTTTGACCTCTTTCTTGAGATCGATCTCCTGCAGTTTGGGGAATTCATCGGCGGGCATCCCGGAAATCTTGTAATCACCGGTTCCGAAACGAATTTCAATGCGATTGTTAGCTGACTCGATTTCGATCTCAGTTTGCGGAAGCGCGTTGATAATCTCGGCGAAGGTTTTCGCGGGAATCGCAACTGAACCCTTCTTGCTGACCTTGGTTTCCAGTGCTGTGGTGATCGAGAGCTCAAGATCGGTAGCAGAAATTCTCAGACCCTTGTTATCAGCTTCAACGAGGATGTTTCCCAGAATCGGCAAGGTTGATTTGGTTGGGACGGCACTCATTGCCGCGGAGAGGGCTGATTGAAGTTTGTCTGTCGTGACAGTAACTTTCATGTTCGCTTCCTTAACAATTCACACCACACACTGTATTGTTATTAGATTATAGAATGAAAAAGTAATCGTAATAGTACTGTGGATATGTGGCTTTGTAAAGCAATATTCTTGCGGTTGAAGCGGTAAGCCGGTTGTCCACAGTGGAAATCAAAGGGTGCAACTCCAAAGTCATCGACTCTCATTTCAACATCTTCAGAGATCAGTTCACTTCTCAACATCTTTGTGAATTCACTGTTGACTGCAAATCACATTTATCAACTGGTCGGTTTGCAGCTTGAAATCGATCGAAGACTTCATCATGTCCTGCACTTGCTGACAGGCATGAATCACCGTTGAATGATCTCGATTGCCGAAATTGATGCCAATGAGTTTCAGCGAAGAATTGGTCAGCGTGCGGCACAGATACATGGCAACCTGACGCGCAATGACAATCTCCTGATTCTTCTTCTTGGACTTCAGGAGTTCTTCCGAGATCTTGAAAAAGGCAGCCACTTCTTTCTGAATCTGCTCGATCGTCACCGGACGCGACTTGGAACGAATCGCATCCTTGAGAACATCCTGCGCCAGGGCCATAGTCAGTTCCTTGCGCCGTAGCGAAGCATAGGCGACCAGGCGAACAAGCGCACCCTCGAGCTCGCGAACATTGGACGTAATGGAATCCGCAATGTAAGTGAGCACGTCGAGCGGGACCGTGACACCGTCCGAATCGGCTTTCTTCTGCAGAATCGCAATGCGAGTTTCGAGAGTCGGCGGCTGGATATCAGCGACCAATCCCCAACTGAAGCGTGAAAGCAGACGTTCTTCCAGACCCAGAATGTCTTTGGGCGGACGATCTGCCGTCAGGACGATCTGTTTTCCTGCCTGGTGAAGCGCATTAAACGTGTGGAAGAACTGCTCCTGTGTCGATTCCTTGCCGGTGAAAAACTGAATATCATCGAGCAGGAGCAAGTCGACCGTACGATACTTATTGGAGAATTCGTGCACCGACTTGGTGGCCAACGCGCGAATGAATTCGTTGGTGAAATCCTCACTCGAGACATATAGGACCCGAAGGTGGGTCTGGCTTTGCAGAACCGCATTGCCGATCGCCTGCACAAGGTGCGTCTTTCCCAAGCCGACACCGCCATAGATAAACAACGGATTATAGCGGTTTTCGCCGGGCGCCTCGGCGACAGCCTCGCAGGCAGCATACGCAAACGAATTCGAATCACCGACAACAAAGCTCTCGAAAAGATAGCGCGGATTAAGCTTCGGCGGAGGCGCCGTAGACTTCGCCCGCGGGCGGGCAATTTCGATCTCATCAGCATCGTCGGCATGGTGGCCGTTGCCGGGAAACATCTCCGCCTGCACCAGTTTCTGCTGAATCTTGAAGCCAAAATTCCAATTCTGTCCCGATTCTTCAGCGAGAGCTTCGGTAATCACATTACTGAAGCGCTCGGAGATCCAATTGGCGGCGAAGTTATTCGGTACCAGGATATTGAAGGAATTGGTGTCAATGAATTCGGCTTGGGTTGGTTTTAACCAGGTGAAGAATGAATTCTTGTTTACGCGACGGGAAAGATTTGAGAGACATCGATCCCACAAAACGTTCATCTGTTCCTGCATAGTTTCCCCTCCAAAACTGAATAAAGAACCGGAGTCATAATTCCCACCTCTACGGACCCTACTACTGACTCGGCTCGTCTTTCCAAGCGTAAGAATCGAGCGTACCTTGAGAGTTAGCCCCTATCGCTGCCCCCACTAAAGGGTAGCCTCTGGATTTTACATGCGATTTACTACAGATATGGCCGTCCCGAACCAGCTAACAGAAGACTCGGACAAGCGTTGCTGCGTTATCCACAAGATGTTAACATCTTGTTAACATGTTACCTACCAGCGACTTCCGAGCCTGAATATACTCATGTCGCAGGCAACGCGTCAAGGAAATTTCCAGAAAAATCCGCAGATACGAAAGCGCTTTCCTGTCTTACAGTTCTGAACGAAAAATCAAATCGCATTTGGGGTCTTGGGGGGAAAAATTTTCGAAGACTTGCTAAGCCCCGAGATCGTCGCAAGTTGTAGCGGGTATCAGGGAAGCTCGAGAGAATCAGAGCTTCAGGCCTTCGTTGGCAGGTCGGCGAAGATCCAATTTCTTCGCCGACACGCCGGGCCGGGTCAAAGCTGCCTGCTTTTACTTCAGCTTGAAACTCGCGGCAATCGCGCGGAGGCTCTCGGCCTGTTCGCTAAGTTGATCGGCGGCTGAAGCCGATTGCGCGATACCCTCGTTGGACTCCCTCGTCACGCGGGCGATATTCTCGACATTGGCGGCGATCTGTTCGGCGGCGAGTGATTGCTCGTTTGTTGCCGCCGCGATCTGCGCCACCATCTCCTGAACCCGCTGCGAGTACTCGAGGATAGCGTTCAAGCTCGAGCCAGCTGTTTCTGCGAGTTCACGGCCGCGGTCGACCTCGCTAATCCCTTCTTTCATGGCCGCCACAGCGCTTTGCGTTTCACCTTGGATGCCCTTGATCATATCGGCGATTTCCTTGGTGGCCCGGGTGGTGCGCTCCGCCAGTTTGCGAACCTCATCTGCGACCACTGCAAAACCGCGTCCCTGTTCACCGGCACGAGCGGCCTCGATCGCCGCATTGAGAGCCAACAAATTGGTTTGGTCTGCGATGTCATCGATGACACCGACGATTTCGCCAATCTGGTCCGAAGATGACGCGAGCTTCTTGATGGCGGTGGCGGAGTCGTTAACAACCGAGGCGATTCGCTGCATGCCGCGGATGGTTTGACTGACGACTTCCGATCCTTCCGTCGCGGCCTCGGCAGCCTGTTTGGCCACGCCGGAGGCCTGCGCGGCATTTCGGGAGGATTCGACGATGGTCGCCGTCATCTCCTCAACCGCGCTTGATACCTGGGCGGTTTGTCCCGATTGCTCTGCGGCGCCGCGCGACATTTCTTCCGTAGATGAGGCGATTTCGGTTGAGGCGCTGGCGACCTGGGCGGAATTGTCGGACAGTTGACCGACGATCAGCGACAACTTCTCAATCATTGTCTCAAAAGCCTGACCCAGTTCGTCGCGCTCCGAGCGCGGTGTGACTCGAACCGAGAGGTTATTACGCGCGATTTCGGCAGCGGCGGCCGAAAGCGAGTTCATATATTGAATCGTCTGACGAAACGCATCGGCAAGACGGCCAATCTCGTCACGCTGCTCGATTACGCATTCGTGGCGGACATTCCCTTCCGACAACTCGTGTGCCACCTGGGCAATTCGGTTGATCGGTCTGCTGATCAATTCAGAGATCCACCAACCAAATGCCAGAGCTGTCAGAGCGATGATCAAGCCGATGCCGATGAACCAGCGGCTCCCGGAACCGACCATGGCGTCAGCCTTGGCTTCTGTCGCCGCATTGTCCGCAGTAGCCATCTCTACGACTTCATCGACTGCTTTGCGATGCTCAAGGTAGAGCGGGCCGAGGCGCTGGCGGACGATCTCCTGCGTGCGCCGGCTGTCGCCGGATCTCAGGGCCGAACGGAGATCTCGATCAACGATGCTGAAGAATTCTTTTGCCGGGCGATAAGCGTCCTCGGTCAGTTTATCTTTCAGTCGACCCGCGGGCAACGTGCTTACCCAGAAGTCATGGCGCGTATCGAATTCCTCCCTGAGTTTCTCGATCCGGGAGAAATACTCACGGAGCGCACTCGGATCGGTTTCCTCCGTCATTAACAGCACGGTCAGGTAGGACTCGATGATGTATTCCGGCGGCGGCAAGACATCGGCGATAAGGTCTTTCCCCATAACGACGTCTTTGTAGAGGGGTCCGTTGACTTTGAGGTCGGACAGAAGCGAAAACGTAAAGATCCCAAAAATGATCAGCCCGCCGATGCCCCCTCCCACAAGTAGCGCAAGTTTGCCCCTGATTCGCAGGCTCTTGATCATCGACAACATCTGGCAGACTCCTCCGTTTCGACTTCAGTCATTGTTGGAAAAGGCCGGCGTTATCTTTGGCTACCGACCGCACTTCGTGGAACTGCAGAACAAAGAGCCCTGCAACTATCAGGATTGTCGGAAAATTCTCGGACAGAAGAAGTCGCAGACGTCGACAAACGTGAGGAAATTAGAGAAATTTCGCGATGTTACGAAATCTCAGGGGCGAGGTTCACGCTGAAACGGAGCTAAAAAAGTAGAGATTTACTCGACCGTGACCGATTTGGCCAAATTCCGCGGTTGATCGACATCGCAGCCACGTTCAACAGCGATATAGTACGCCAGCAACTGCAGCGGAATGGCGGCGACGATCGGGCTGAGCATGTAGGGTATCTTCGGCAAGTAGATCACGTGATTTGCCAAGCGGCTGATCTCGGTATCACCCTCGGTGGCCAGGGCGATGATCTTGCCGTTGCGGGCCTTAACTTCCTGAATATTGGACAGCACCTTGTCGTAGACCATGTCTTGTTGCGCGAGGACGACTACCGGCATGTTCTCGTCGATCAGCGCGATCGGGCCATGCTTCATTTCGGCGGCTGGATAGCCTTCGGCGTGGATGTAAGAGATTTCCTTAAGCTTCAGCGCGCCTTCGAGCGCCACGGGGAAATTCACGCCGCGACCGAGATAGAGGAAGTTATTCGTACCTGCATATTCATGAGCAATCTCGCGGATGACCTTGTCGTTTTCGAGCAGGTGTGATACTTGCTCAGGGATATTCTCGAGCGCTTCGATCAGCTGGCGGCCTTTTTCCAGCGACATATTGCGTTGCCGGGCCAGAAGAATGGTGAGCAGCGCCAGGACAGTCACCTGGGAAGTAAACGCTTTGGTTGAGGCGACACCGATTTCCGGTCCGGCGTGGATGTACACGCCGCCGTCTGATTCACGGGCAATCGTTGAACCAACGACGTTGCAGATGCCGAGCACCGTCGCGCACTTGCGTTTGGCTTCACGCAAAGCAGCCAGCGTATCGGCGGTTTCGCCGGACTGGCTGATGACGAAGACGAGCGTGCCCTCGTCGATGATCGGCGAGCGGTAGCGGAATTCGGAGGCGTACTCGACTTCAACCGGAATCCGCGCGAACTCCTCGATCATGTATTCGCCGCAGAGTGCCGCGTGCCAGGAAGTGCCGCACGCTGAGAGAATGATGCGCTTGATGTGCAACAGCTCGTTGTACTTAAGCTTGATACCGGAAAGGCGCGAGGTGCCTTCTTCATAGTTCAAGCGTCCGCGCATGGCGTTGCGGATCGTCGTCGGTTGTTCGTAGATCTCCTTGAGCATGAAATGCTCGAAGCCGCTCTTTTCCAGTTGATCCAAGTCCCATTCGATCTCGTGAAACTTCGTCGGTACCGGGACATTGTCCATCGTGGAAATCTGCAGGCCATTGCGAGTAACGGTGGCAACTTCACCTTCGTTGAGATAGACGACTTTCTTGGTATGCTCAAGCATCGCCGAGACGTCGGAGGCAATGAAATTCTCGCCTTCGCCCAAACCGACTGCCAGCGGCGAGCCGTGGCGGGCGGCCACTACCATGTCGGGCGCCGCCAGGGAGATTACGGCAATACCATAGGTGCCTTCGACCTGAGACATCGCGAGCTGCACGGCGCGCGTAAGGTTGCCGTCATAGTATTCCTCTATCAGGTGAGCGATGACTTCGGTATCGGTGTCGCTTTCGAAGCTGTGGCCGCGACGTTCGAGGAAGGACCTGAGGGTCTTGAAATTCTCAATGATGCCGTTATGTACGAGCGCGATCTTGCCGGTGCAGTCGAGTTGCGGATGAGCGTTAATCTCGTTGGGGACCCCGTGGGTCGCCCAGCGAGTGTGGCCGATGCCCATGGTAGCCGTAAAGGTTTTGCCCTCGATCAGCTCTTCCAGCGCGCGGATCTTCCCGGCGGCTTTCTCAAACAGAACCTGCCCGTTTTCAATTAAGGCGATGCCGGCGGAGTCGTAACCGCGATATTCCATGCGTTTCAGTCCATTAAGAAGAATCGGGTTGGCCACCCGGTCACCGATATAGGCTACGATTCCGCACATCTGAGTCTGCCTTCCTGAGAGATTTCTGCTTTCCGCGTTTACCGTTGAGTGATCGACACGCTCTGCTCATCACATTATACTCCACTTTTGCTAACTGTTCGGGATTTTTGTTGGCAGTGGCCTTGGACCCAGGAGAGCTTACTGAGTCGGCACCAATCACCCTCACGAAATCAAGCCTCCAACCAGAATGTGTAATGGAGTTCAACTGCGCATAGCGTTGCGCACTTATAAGAGGCAGTTAATCCCTTGTATCGCAATCGGTTCATCGGCATTCGGTCCCGGCACGTCGTCTGCGTAGTAGATCTCCGGTATGAACTGGAGCAGCCAAATGACACAGAGAATGCTACGAAATTGCGGCTTGATTCTCGCCTTGATTCTGCTCGTGTCGGCTTCGGCGAGTGCCGGCAAGTACCCAAAAAACGGAGTATTCAAACGCCTTCCAGATAGCCGTGACCAGTGGTTCTACTTGGATAAGAACAATTGGGAGATTGAGGCGCCCGACAAGTGGACACACATGATGGGCTCGATGGGCTCGACCGCTGCTCTGAGCCAGTTCATGAACAAGTACGCGGCTGGGGCGCTGGTGTTCACCTTTGGTCTCTATAAGGAGTACGACGATGCCTACCGGGAAGGCTGGTCGTATCGAGACATCATAATGGATGCACTCGGAGTGACAGCTTCACTAACGGCTAACGGCCAATATCGAATTCTTTGCGACTATGAAAGCGACCGCGTGATGCTCAGGTTGAGCGTGACGCTGCCTTAAAGAGTTGAACCTTTCCGTGGTTAGTGGGCGAGGCGGTGCCCGGGCATGGGTACCGCCTCAATGATTCCGGCAATTTTATTGACATCTTTGTGACAGAATTGTCGTAAATGACAGTAACTTTGACGACAAAAGCGGTCGAAGATGCTAAAATTATGCTTGACCGGCATTTGACTCGTAACTATTTTTTGTGAAAGCTTTCACATTTTTCGCGACGGATTTCACGAACACCGGGAGACCATGAGAGAACGCAAGATTTCGGAATCGACAATTCACCGACTGTCCCATTACTACCGAGCGCTGAACATTCTGGAGAAAGAGCATTACGAGACGATTTCATCCAAGGAACTGGCGAAGCGAGAGAAGCTGACACCGGCGCAGGTACGTAAGGACTTGTCGTTCTTCGGATCATTCGGGACGCGCGGGCTGGGCTATCCGGTTAAGGAACTCAAGGGGCGGATTGCGAAAATCCTCGGAATCGACCGCAGTTGGAATGTCGCTCTGATCGGCGTGGGTAACATTGGCTCGGCTTTGGTGTCGTACAAGGAGTTCCAGCGGCAGGGTTTTGTCATCAAGGCGCTGTTTGACTCCGATCAACGCAAAATCGGCTCGAACCATAAAGGCATCACGGTGCTCGGGATGGAACACCTGGAAGACGAGCTTCAGAAGCACAAGATCGAGATCGTGATTATCGCCGTGCCGGCCGCCGCAGCCCAGGGCATTGTTGATCATGTCATGCACTGCAACATCAAGGCGATCCTGAACTTTGCCCCCATCAAGCTTAAGGTCCCGGACGATGTCGAAGTCCGCACCGAAAACATGGCAATGGAGCTCGAGCACCTTTCCTTCACGCTCGTCAATGCCCGCCCCAAGAGCGACCGCAAAAAATCTTGACACAAATTGAACTGCCCCGTAGATTCTTATTGGTGCGAAACGGCTTGAAGCCATGTCGCGATTATTCAGCTTAGAATGCGCAGAATTTACGGAATTGTCATAGTCATCGCCATCGCCCTGTTGATGGTATCCGCCGCCCAGGGGTTATTTCTGGCCGATATCTTCATTGTGACCGGTACCATTACGGTGCAGGGACAACCGGCACAGAAAGATCTGACGATAGCTGCGTATGTTGGCGAGGAAAAGATCGTCGAGGGCAAGACAAAAGAGGGCGGAACATTCGAGCTACAAATCCCCGAGTACGACCCGACGAAACCAGACGTCAAGGGTTATCATTCAATTAACGATGTAATCCAAGTGCGTCTTGACGGCAAGAAAGCCAAGCCGACGTTTAATCCGGCTACGGATCAATTGAAGATTGATTTGCGCGTCGAGACTTCACTCGATGTCAAGCTGTCCACCTGGGGCAAGATCAAAGCGCTGTTCAAATAGCCCTCTTAGTCCAACCCCCGAATCCGTCAATTTGCAGATCCCCTTTCAGCAGGCGCGAACCTATAGTCGTGGCAGAGTCCTGACAGGTATATTCACGCCGAACATCGATGAGCCCTTGGGATCAGCAACCACGGGTATCTGTAGGCGGATCATATCGAATAAACACGCCGGTGAATCGGCTTTGTAAAGGTAGACGACAGTCTCAAGAGTAATCGTCGCTTCGCCTTCTCCGGCGACGATCGGAATTTCGAATTCGCCGGTGCTGCGATTCAGACGGATGTCGGCGGGAGTCGCGGTCAACTCGGCTGCGTCTTCGTTGCTGCTCTTAAAGTCCACAAAGAACGGGGCGAGCTCATTGAATTTGTAGCCATCCGGTATTGTGAGCCCGACGCTGATACGCGCCACGCCGGGTCTGACCTTGTTCGGCTGAAGCTTAATTTCGCGGCCAGAGAAAGCGTCCATAGTCCGTTCCGCAATGGGGGCCAGATCAAAGAAACGGAGCGTCGAAACACTGCGGGTCTGCAGATCGGCAACGCGAATTTGATGGTTATTACAGTCGGCGATGAACAACTTCTCGCCAACAATGGCCAGACCGGAAGGTTCATTGAATTCGGTTTCAGCAAAACCGCCGTCCTTGAAGCCGCGCATACCGCTGCCGATCATCGTAATCGCTGTCCGCTTGACCGGGTCGACGACCTTAACTCTGTGGTTGTAGGTGTCGGCGACGTAGAGCAAGCCGTCATGATAAATCACTCCCTGGGGGTGCTGAAGCCGCGCCGTTGTCGAGTCCCCGTCAATATCACCATAGTCGTTGAGATCCGTGCCGACGATAGTGGAGACTCGACCGGTCTCGCCCCATTCAGCGGAGCGAATCGAACTGGTTTCGGAGTCAGCGAAGTAGAGCTTGCTTCCGTCGCCGGTGATACCGCTGGGTTGAGCCAGCGCAGCTTGAAGCAGCGGCCCGTCGATGCGTGCCTCCTGGCCGGAGCCGGCAAATGGACGGGTGTCCCAGGAATCGGTGTCGGCGATCCAAACCTGGTGCGAGCCCGCCATGGCGATATAGAGGTCGTCATCAGCCAGAGACAGATCCCAGGGTGAATTGAGTGCCACCTTGGTTCCGGAACCGGCAATATTGTGCTTACGTGCTTGCTGCCCGGTGCCGAGCACGGTGCTGACTTTCCTGGACTTGAGATTGGCGGCGCGGATTGTGTGATTCTCGGTATCAGCGATATAAAGGATGTCGTCGGCCAGCGCGAGTCCTTGAGGCCTATTGAGCCGCGCTTCAGCGAAGCTGCCGTCATGATTGCCCTGAATACCGGACCCGATCACGAATTCGACCTTACCGTCAATTCCCGCCGCGATTACGCGGTTGCGATTGGAATCAGAGATAAAAAGACGCCTGCCAACAGGGTCGGCAATGATTTTGCCGGGGTACTTGAGCAGCGATTGTTCCTGCGTCAGCGCTTCCGAGCCAAAGGCGACGGCGCTATGTGTCAGATTCCCCGAGGAATCGAAGTGAGCGACGACTTGACCGATTACGTTGTCGAACAAGTCATAGACCTCTTCTCCGGAATGCATGCCGACAACGCGCCCAACAGGATTGATGATAGCAAAGGACGGCCAGGACTTGACGCCGTACTGCTGCCAGATTTGGAGTTCATGATCATTTACTACGGGATGCTTGATCTCGTAGCGCAGAATCGCCTCGCGAATCGCGGCGACTTCTCTCTCGTTGGCAAACTTCGCCGAGTGTACGCCGATGACGACCAGCTCGCGGGCATACTTGTCCTCCAATTGCTTCAGGTCGGGGAGGATGTGCATGCAGTTGATACTGCTGAAAGTCCAGAAATCGAGCAGGACAACCTTGCCTCGCAAATGCTCGATAGATATCGGATTTGCAGTATTGAGCCACTCCAAGCCCGCAGGGAAATCGGGGGCATGAATTCGACCTTCGAGTTGATCGGTGGTCAACACGGGGAATTCCTGGCCCGGCTCAGGGGGTGTCTGCTTCTCCGTTTGGGCGGAACCGCAGGAAGCTGACCAGAAGACGACGGCTGACCAGACCAGAGCGCGAAATATAGATGAAATCGTTACAACCTTCATTCATTGGTCTCCTACACTCTTCGTCTTTATGGCCGAAACCTGCCGTCGAAATCGATTACTGATTGAACACCTGCCGATTTCAGCGGGTTCCAGAATGGCCCAGGGATCCGAATATAGCCCGCGGCGCGAAAAAGGAAAGCGTGATACCACGTATTGCCATGTAGCTGAGCATCGCCAACCAGAGCGCGTGATTGCCGAGGTAAGGCTCGGTGAGAAAATATAGAGGGAAGAAAACAACCAGAGTCGAGAGTGCCATCGAGATGAGCATCGGTAGCGTTGAAGTTGCGCCGATGAAGACACCGTCCCAGACAAAACAAACAGCGTTGACCGTCGGCGCCAGGATTGTCCAAATGAAGTAGATCGAAGCCGCCGTGATAACCGCCTCGCTATCCGTAAACAGCCCCAGGATCTGTTTATCGAATCCCCAATAGCCGAGCGAGACCGCTACCCCCAGACCCAGGCCCCAGAGGAAAATCAACCTGACGGCGTGCTTCAGGTTTGCCGCATCGCGCGCGCCGATAAAACGACCGGTCAGGCTTTCGGCGGCAAAGGCGAATCCGTCGACGCCATAGGCGAGGATCATCCACAATTGCATCAGGATCGTGTTGGCTGCCAAGGTGGTGTCGCCGTACTCGGCGCTTTGGGCCGTAAAGAAGGTGTAGGTCAGAATCAACAGCAGCGTTCTCAAGAAGATGTCGCGATTGACCGCAAAGAACCTGCGAAGCGCCCGTATCTCGAAGACGTTTTCGCGTACGAATCGCGAGGCATACTCGCGGTACTTGAAAACGAAGAGCCCGACGGCGAGGAGCACGCCGCAATACTGGGCGATCAATGTTCCGAGCCCGACTCCCGCGACCTTCATATGGAGCGCCTGCAAAAAGAATACATCCAAGCCGATGGTGAGGCAGTTGACGAAGACTGCGAGAATCATCGGATAGCGCGCGTTCTGCATGCCCAGGAACCACCCCTGAATTGCGAAGAGGAACAGCACTGCCGGCGCCGACCAGATTCGTAGGTTGTAATAGATCAGCGCCTGCTGTTCGACCTCCGGGCTGGCCTTGATCAGACGCAGAGCCAGGCTTTGTATTGGCCACTGGAGCGCCACCAGCAAAAGCCCTCCGGCAACGGCCACGAGCGTGGCGCGCCAGAGGATCAGACTGCTTTCCGCGTGATTATCCTCGCCGAATGCCTGTGCCGTCAGACCGGTGGTGCCCATGCGGAGAAAGCCGAACCCCCAGAAGAGGAAATTGAAGATCATCGAGCCGATCGCTACGCCGCCGAGGTAATAGTCGGCCTCAAGGTGGCCGACCAGGGCCGTATCGACTGAACTGAGGAGTGGCACAGAGACGTTCGTGATGATGCTGGGAATGGCGAGGCGGAGGATCTGCTTGTTCATTGTGGGGGAGAATAAGCGATCCCGGGCAGGCGAGACAATAGAAATCGGGGTACGGGGCCGTTTACGCTAGAAAGGGCGCATTGCCATGCGCCGCTACGCGAGAGGATCATAAGGATCATAGGCGATGATTGTTTGCGTGACGAAGGACGCATTACCATGCGCCGCAACGCGTCAGGATCACAGGGATCCTGACCTACATTGTTAGATCGCCGTTACGGTTGGCAAACTGGAGCCGGTCCGCCCGAAAAGATGTGACCCACCAGATTGACGGCATCACTGATGTTGAACACGCCGTCTCCGTTGGCGTCGGCTTCCATCGGGCAGTAAGGGCCCGGACCAACTGCAAAGATGAAGATGATGATCCCGACGGCATCACTAATTGTCAAGTTTCCGCTGTTATCATAGTCCCCGGCGACATTGCAGCAGGTTGGATCAAAGACCGGCTCGAACTCGCCGGTAAACGACCCGCGCGTGGCGAGGGCGAAGACGGCGTCCTCTTGTCCGACCGGCGCTTGGGTGGGAGTCAGCGTCTGCCATTCCAGGGTTAGTGGTTTCTCGGATGTTGAATTGGGAATAGTCACGTAGATCCGGGCGAACCGGTCATAACCGGAACCGCCAAGATTGCGCATACCGACAAAGGTCACGATGCCGTTGGAATGCTCGATGAATTCTGTTGCCACTGCGTAGGGGGGTGCGGGCGTTCCGATCGGGAAAACCACTGAATCGATGGTCGGCACCATGCCGTCGATGCGAAGTTTGAGCGGATAACAAAACGCAACTGCGCCGCCTCCGGCAGTCGACTGCGTGCGCAGCTCAATGGCATATTTCGAATTGTTGGCCGGAACGGCATCCGGGTGAATCAGCTTGAAGGTGGGATCAGGTACCGCGACGAAGGGCGCCTCGGTCGGCGGGCACTGGACATTCCAGAAATCGCAGATGAAGACACACTGCCAGAGGTGCGCCAGATCGCGAAAGGTCAGTTTCTGGTGTAGATCGAAGTCTGAGCGATCAAAGTTGTCCGGCGGCGTACCGCCTTCATAAAGGTATTGTATAGCCAGGACAATGTCGGTAACCGTTGTCATCCCGTTGTCGTCAAAGTCACCGCACTGATCAAATTGCGCCAGAGCGCTCGAAGCCGTGACGAGGAGAGACGTCAAGAGAGTTGCGAGCAGGGTTCGCATAATAGCCTCGCAGGTTTTGAAGTAGCGTGTACGACGTTAATGTAGTCAGAAGGGCGGATTTTAGCAAGGGAGTGGATAACGACGCGCGTCCGCATCAGGATTATTCATCGACAACATCGGTCGGCATAATCAGAGCGAATCGGGTCGGTTTTCGGGGTTGACTTAAAAACCGCCTTTCGTCTATCTTTCCCGCTGTTTGGAAAGAGAGGTTTCTTGATGCAATCTACCGGTATAGCAACGAAGTCGCCCGGAGTTGCCGCAAGACTGATCGGATCCTCGATCGGCAAGAAGCTGTTTGTCGCCGTCTCCGGCGCGCTGCTTCTGCTGTTCGTGATCGGACACATGATCGGCAACTTGCAGCTATTCATCGGGCAGGATCAACTTAATAAGTACGCGTTGGCGCTGCAGAGTCTCGGCTCACTGTTATGGGTCGTTCGGGGCGGACTGATCCTGCTGGCGATCCTGCATGTTTTCTTCGCCGCCAAACTCAAGCTGGAAAACTGGGCGGCGCGACCGTCGAAGTACGCCTACAATAATACCGTGCAGGCGGGGCTGGCTTCGCGCACGATGATCTGGTCGGGGTTGTTGATCCTGAGCTTCGTGGTTTACCACCTGATGCATTTCACGTTTCTGACGACGCACCCGGAATACCACAACCTGATGGCAAATCTGCCCGGGCATACCGAAAAAGTTCACGATGTTTACTCGATGGTGGTGCTCGGATTCCAACAGCCACTGATCTCGGCGTTCTACATCATCATGATGGCGCTGCTGGCTTATCACTTGAGCCACGGGATCAAGAGCATGTTCCAGACGCTGGGGCTCAACAACGAGTTGTACGAACCGAAGCTGAATGCGCTGGCGATCATTGTCGCGACGCTTCTGTTTCTCGGTTACATTTCGATGCCCATCGCAGTCTTAGCCGGCGTAATCAAGCTTCCGGCGGGAGTGACAATATGATAACCCTCGATGCAAAGATCCCGTCCGGCCCGCTGGAGAAGAAGTGGGATAAGCACAAATTCGACCTCAAGCTGGTCAACCCCGCAAACAAACGAAAGTACTCGGTGATCGTCGTCGGTACCGGCCTGGCTGGCGGTTCGGCGGCGGCTTCACTGGCCGAACTTGGCTACAAGGTGACGGCCTTCTGTTATCAGGACAGCCCGCGCCGCGCGCACTCGATCGCCGCGCAGGGCGGGATCAACGCTGCGAAAAACTACCAAAACGACGGCGACTCGGTGTTCCGGCTGTTTTACGACACCGTCAAGGGCGGTGATTTCCGCGCGCGCGAAGCGAACGTCTATCGCCTCGCCGAAGTCTCGGCGAATATCATCGACCAGTGCGTCGCGCAGGGTGTGCCGTTTGCGCGCGAATACGGCGGCCTGCTGGCGAACCGTTCGTTCGGCGGCGCGCAGGTGTCGCGGACATTTTATGCGCGCGGGCAGACCGGACAGCAGCTTTTGCTGGGATGCTATTCGGCGTTGTCGCGGCAGATCGGGTTGGGGAATGTTACGATGTACCCACGCACCGAGATGCTCGATCTGGTCATCATCGATGGACACGCCAAGGGAATCGTCGTCCGCGACATGGAGACCGGCAAGATCAGTTCGCATTCTGCGGATGCTGTCGTGCTCGCGACCGGCGGTTACAGCAATGTCTTCTTCCTCTCGACCAATGCGACCGGCTGCAACGTCATGGCAATCTATCGCGCTTACAAACGCGGCGCGTTGATGGCGAACCCGTGTTACACTCAGATTCACCCGACCTGCATTCCGGTGGCGGGCGACCACCAGTCAAAGTTGACGCTGATGTCGGAATCGCTGCGCAACGACGGCCGGATCTGGGTGCCCAAGGCCAAGGGCGACAAGCGCGCGCCGGGCGCGATTCCGGAAGCTGAGCGCGATTACTATCTCGAACGCAAGTATCCCAGCTACGGGAACCTCGCGCCGCGCGATATTGCCTCACGCGCAGCCAAGGAAGTTTGTGATGAGGGCCGTGGTGTCGGCGAAACCGGCCTCGGCGTGTATCTCGATTTCTCCGAGTCGATCGGCCGACTGGGTGAGGCGACGATCGCCGACCGCTACGGCAACTTGTTCCAGATGTACGAGCGCATCACCGGCGAAAATCCCTACAAAGCGCCGATGCGGATCTTCCCCGCGCCGCACTACACGATGGGCGGACTGTGGGTGGACTACAATTTGATGAGCAATGTCCCCGGGCTATTCGTGATCGGCGAGGCGAATTTCTCCGACCACGGCGCGAATCGGCTGGGCGCTTCGGCGTTGATGCAGGGTCTGGCCGACGGCTATTTCATTCTGCCCTACACGATCGGCGATTACTTTGCGCGCACCGGCGCCAAAAAGATTCCGACCGACCGAGCGGAGTTCAAGCAGGCGGAAGGCGAAGTCGACCAGAAGTCCAAGAAGCTGCTGGCGATCAAGGGCAAGAAGACGCTGCTGGAACTTCATCGCGAACTGGGCCGCGTGATGTGGGAATTCTGCGGCATGGCGCGCAACGAAGCCGGATTGAAAAAGGCGCTGGCGCAGATTCCCAGCCTGCGCGAGGAATTCTGGAAAAACGCCAACGTTCTCGGCGGCGGCGAAGAACTGAACCAGTCGCTTGAACGCGCCGGCCGCGTGGCGGATTTCTTCGAGTTCGCCGAACTGATGTGCAAGGACGCCCTGACGCGCAACGAGTCTTGCGGCGGGCATTTCCGCACCGAATATCAGACGCCGGATGGCGAAGCGGCGCGCGACGACGCCAATTACACCTACGTTTCCTGCTGGGAGTTCACGGGGGTGGGCAAAGAACCCAATCTCCACAAAGAACCGCTCACCTTTGAAGCCGTCCAGCCCGGACAGAGGAGTTACAAGTAATGAATCTGACATTGAAAGTTTGGCGGCAAAAAGATCGTCACGCCCAGGGCCGGATGGAGACTTACGCCGCAAAAGATATCAGCCCCGATATGTCGTTTCTCGAAATGCTGGATGTCGTCAATGAGGACCTGATCAAGCAGGGCACCGATCCGATCGCTTTCGATCACGATTGCCGCGAGGGCATTTGCGGCACTTGCTCGCTTACGATCAACGGTATCCCGCACGGCAAGGAAAAGGGTACGACTTCGTGCCAGCTGCACATGCGGCATTTCAACGACGGCGAAACGATCTACATCGAACCGTGGCGCGCCAAAGCGTTCCCGGTGATCCGCGATTTGATCGTCGATCGCTCGGCCTTTGACAAAATCATGCAGGCGGGTGGATTTGTCTCCGTCAATACCGGCGGCACGCCGGATGCCAACGCGCTGCCGATCCCGAAGGACTCGGCCGAACAGGCGATGGACGCGGCGGCGTGTATCGGCTGCGGCGCTTGCGTGGCGGCCTGCAAAAACGCTTCGGCGATGTTGTTTGTCTCCGCGAAGGTCGGGCAGTTTGCCTCGCTGCCGCAGGGACAAGCCGAACGCGAACGTCGCGTGTTGGCGATGGTCAACGCGATGGATGAAGCCGGCTTCGGCAACTGCACAAACTACTACGAGTGTGAAGCCGTCTGCCCGAAAGAGATCAGCGTCAAGTTTATCGCAATGATGAACCGCGAGTACATGCGCGCGCTCCGCAGACCGCCGCGGACGAAGAGCGGTGGTGGAACCGGTTAAGCGGGCGATTTCCCGTCATTCCCGCGGAGGCGGGAATCTAGGAGGCTCAGTGAGTACGGTAAGAGTGGTATTGATCTGTTGCGCTGCTCAATTGCTTATCCTATTCGTTCTGTATACATTCTTCGCAGACCTTTCGTTCGAGGAGACGTTGGGCCTAGCCAAAGCAACATTTTCGAATCTTTGCATAGACTTCTCGCTCCAGGAAAGCGACTTTCGAGGTCCTCAATTGAATCTGAGTCATGACAAAGGCGTCGGTTTTGATTGGCACACGGTCAACTACGAATTGGACTCAATAACGATTACGATAGTAGTCCCATCTGGTCCTCTGCGTGACAACCCATACTACACTGGCGCGGGTGATTGGAGATTGTTACCTCGGGGAGTAACCAGTAGATCTGCTGACCAAATTCGTGAATCATATCAATTTCTGAAGGATTCCCTGGCTTATCAAGACAGCATCATTAGTGAAACGGGCAAACCGGGCGAGTATCCCGCGGAACGAGGGCTGAAGTAAGAATATGATTCTCTGCCTGCTATCGTAGGTCGGGTTCCGAATTCCGCGCGGAACTTGATCGATGAAATGACGAGCCTAGATGAATGCACTACCGCGGGCAGGCAAACCCGGCCCCTACGGTTTAGGAATACATCGAGACTACCCGCAGAATCAACGTAGGGGCACGGTCTGCGCGCCCGGTGGGTCACGAACGAGTCGCGGTGGGTTTGGATTGATCCGAACTCACCCGGACCTCAGTCATCATATATCAACGGTAACCGTGCGCTGATTGCCATTCGGACGGCCTCGTCAAAGATCATGTAGACCTTTTCTGTGTCCGCTCGGACTGGGATACTCTCAAGCTCCCGTTGTAACTGATGAAGAGAACCAAAGTAGAAGTCTTCCCAATTCAGCACATACGGAAAGTCGACCGGAAGGAACAGCTTGGCGGTTGCTAAATGTGATGAGGACTCTACTTTCAGAGCTTTGATCGCGAAATAGAAGAAGCGACTGATCTCACGACGGTCGAACTTGTGGATCCATGGATTGAAATTACTTGCTTCATCCCAAAGTTGATCCGGAATACCTCTTGGCATTCGCTTCATCAAAGTGGTCACAAATGAAATCAAGGAGATGCGTTCTTGGGGTGCATTGAGGCCACCGAAGGGTGACCACCGCTCAAGAGTCTGCGCCGGTTCGCCTGGGCGAATAATGGTGAAATCGCAACCAGCCGTGTACACCTCGCGCATTGTCGGCGTAATGTAGTCGCCAGCCCAATAGCGACTCAACGGCATGATCATTAGTTCGATACCCAACAAACACCTCTCACCCAAGATCGCTGATGCTTCAGCGCCAGTCAATCGTGACTTTGCACAAACGAAAAAGGGTGTCGGGTTTCTCGCTTCAAGGAGCATCGGTTGCATCGGACATTCGGCAACGCTCGGAACCCGACCCACGGAACTCAGCCGGCAACGCTTGACAAAAATCACGAAAGAAACGACATTCTCGGAGCGCTACAATTTCAAGGAGGAAGACAATGGGGTGGCGACTTAAAGTCTGCGGGATTCTCACGTTGACAGGACTGCTATCGGCTGGAGGGCGATCCGAGGAATTGAAGCCGCCGGATTATCTGGCGGAACTGAAGGCCAGCCGCGACACAACGACCGTGCGACCGCCGAGCGTCGGTTTTGTCTTGGGTGGCAAGCTGGCAACGCCGATGGGCGGACGAGGTTTTCGCATCGATGTGTCGCGAACTCAGAGTCTCTCCATCGGCCTGTTCTGGCGATCCAAACTTGAGAAAGCCGACGTCTTAAGCTATATCGGCGCCGTCTCGTTCTATTACGAAAGACAAACAGCGGATCCGGAAGAGATTGTCGATCACTATCGGCCAATACTGGACCTGCCCGACGGACCGTATCAAGCCGGCGGCGGCGAGCGTGGGATCACGGGGGTGTTGATTGAGAATCTCATTGCGGCGCCCTGGATAGAGCGGCCGTTCATCCCTTACGTCACTGTCATCGTCGGAGCGGGCTACTATACCATTGATGATCTCCGAGTCGAATGGAAGGACTTGATCTTCAGGTATTACGGCGAAGACGAATGGGTCGTCATCTTTGGCGGTGCGTTCGGATTAATCCACGACTTCGGGCCGAGAAACTTCGTTGCGCTCGAGTTGCGTGCCCAAGGGTATGGCTCCCTCGAGGATGAAAGTGATTATGTCGATACGCCGGCGCAACCGACTCACCCTCCCGAGTCGACCTCGACACCGATCGAAATCGGGGTGCGCTTGACTGTGGGAGTCGGAGTATTCTAAAGACTGAAGCAGAATGTCGAAACCCCAGCAACAATTCGTACATGAGCCTCGTTCTGTCAATTGGGGGGCAACCTACGAGCTTCCCCCGGAACCTCAAGAAATCCCCCCGGTTATACCAGCATACGCCGCCGCAAGCGAAACGGCATTTCGCGGCGTAGATTAAGAGCGGATCGACGATTGATTTGGTCGATCTTAGCAAGAGAAGTCTGGATCCCCGCGTCCGCGGGGATGACAGTATCACGAAGGCGCCCACTCATGCAGTGAGTCCGCTGATCGTCTTTCCCGCGGAAGCGGGAATCCAGAAACAGAGTGCACAATAACATTTGTCGTTGAGGTGTTATAGAATGTACCCGGAAGAACTCATTACCCCGATGCGCAAGGAACTGACCGGCGTCGGATTTCAGGAATGGAAGACGGCGGCGGAAGTTGAGAAGGGCTTGGCCGAGAAAGGCTCGGTACTGCTCGTGTTCAATTCCGTCTGTGGCTGCGCGGCGGGCAACGCGCGCCCCGGCGTCAAGATGGCGCTCAAACACAAGAAGCTGCCGCAACGCCTGGCGACAGTGTTCGCCGGGCAGGATGTCGAGGCTACCCAGGCGGCGCGCAAACATACGGTCGGCTATCCGCCGTCGTCGCCGTCGATGGCGTTGTTCAAAGACGGCAAGCTGGTCTACATGATGGAGCGGCACGATATCGAAGGGCATCACCCGCAGACGATTGCGGAGAATCTGACGCACGCGTTCGAAGCGTATCTGTAATCACAAATCGACGAAAGACTCGCACCCTCACCCCCACCCCTTTCCCATTCTGGGAGAGGGGCGAAGAGGTGAGGGTGCTTTTGTTTGGACGGTCAAGTCAGGATCGCAGGGATCCTGACCTACAGCTAGATTGCTTCGTCGCGGTAAGA
>CAZOYE010000002.1:0-156262 GCA_964584025.1 uncultured Ignavibacteria bacterium | reverse complement strand
TGACGGCTTGATGTATGAAATTCAGGACGTCAGGATCGCAGGGATCCTGACCTACAGCTAGATTGCTTCGTCGCGGTAAGAGGGAGAGCGATTATCGAGAGTACGCTCGCTCCTCGCAATGACAGGCAGGATATAAATGACGGGCGGAATTCTATTGGGGCGTCAGGTCACAATCCCGTCCTCGCTGGCGCTCGGCCGGGCTCAAGACCTGACGCAACGCAGGAAAGATTCCGCCTGACGATGCAGCATCGTAGGGGCTGGGTTTGCCTGCCCGGATTTGAGATAAGAATTCGATGGGTAGGCAGACCCTACTTCTGCGATGTGACGGCTTGATGTATGAAATTCAGGACGTCAGGATCGCAGGGATCCTGACCTACGAAAGATTACTCGCCGTAGGTCAAAACGATCGTCTCTCCCGGTGCGGTGTCGAAATACTTGTAGAGATTGAGCAGGATCGGGCCACTCGTGCCGTAGGCTTGCTCGTGCAGTTCGCGGATCGGGGTCAGATCAAAGCGCAGGCGTGCGCTTACCCAACAACGTCCGCCATCGCACTCGGCATTACGGCAATTGTCGTAGTTATTGTAGTGGCGAAGATAGAGGTTCGCCTGGACCGGATTCGATTCGGCAAAGGCGCCCGGCGCCATGTACAAGAAAAAGTAGTGATTCTTGCAGCCTCCACCATATTCGACATCAATGCTGAGCGTATCGCCGGAGAGGACAGCACTATCAAGGTCATACTCGTCGTGCGGCAGTCCGGAGGAGAAATCCGTGAAGATCACTGATCCAGTCAGCGAATCAGGCGGCGCTGAGCGAGTAATCTTCAGGCCGGCATAGGTCGGCGGCATCGGCGGTGTAGCCGCACGATAGAGGGGTTGATATTTGGGATCGGGACAGAGAGAACGCAATTCAAAGTAATATCCGTTCCAGAACACCCGGTGTCGCGCGCAGTCGTCTTCAGAAGGGGCGCCGGTGATCCCGAGCGTAAGCAGTTGCTCGGGGATGCCACCCTGCTTGAGTTTGAAAGTTGCCTCCGCATAACCAGGAAAGAAGTAGTCCGGATGGTCGGGGTCGCGCAGGTCTACGGTCGTTCCGGTGAATGTGATTTCCAGCCCTTCATTTCTCAAGTGGGCCGTCTGGTAATAGTCGAGATTGAATGGCTGTTCCATCTCGACAATGAGGTCGCGATCATCTCCATCTTTATTACATTGAAGGAGTAGTGGTAGGGAGAGAATAAAGACGACGGATACAAGCGCTCTTTGGAAATTCATGGGATTCTCCTTCTACATTAATAATACGGCAATGTGAGCGACTTGTGTAATACCGCCGCCGAGATGACGCCGTAGGTTATGCCGGCAGGTGCTTAGCCAGAGGCTATTCGGGCGCAAGCGCTTAGATTCGAATCGATTGCGGGTCGAGACCGGGGAAGCCCTAGGGGGGCAGCAACGACAGCATGCAGATTGGGAACGATTTCACAAAAAGTTGGATTCGACGCAACCTTTTCGGTTAGAACGAGTTTATACTATGACAATTTCTGCCGCTGTCGGGGTTACGGAAATGATTGACACGGTAGCGGCTGGGCATTAATTGCAGGGCAACATTTCATGAGTGAGTTAAACGCCAGCAACGCCGACCTCTCGGCACTAAAGATTGACAAGTCCTCCAAGAGCGGATCACGCGGCCGGGGACGCAAGTGGTTGCATTTGCTTTGGTTATTAGTCCCGATTGCGATATACTTGGCCTATAAAGTCGGAATTCAGGAGATAACCCCGGCTACAAAGGTACGTGTTGCGACGGCGCAACTACTGAATGGCACCGAGGCGCAGGCAGAACTTGTGGCCACGGGCTATGTAGTGGCGCAGGTCAAAGCTGCGGTAGCCTCTAAAGCTACGGGACGGCTTGAGACTCTCAATGTCGAAGAGGGTGATGTCGTGCAAGCCGGGCAAGTCCTGGCGATCCTCGAAAACGATGACGTCAAGGCAGATCTGGAAAGAATGCGCGCCAATCTGGTGATGGCGCGCGCAGATTCGACCGACGCCGCGATCAAACTCAATCGGGCGAATCAGCTGATCATGACCGGTGCGACGACGCAGGATATAGTCGACGAAATGAAAGCATACTACGATCGAGCCGCGGCCTCGGTGGAGGTTGCACAGGCGGGTGTGCAGTACGCCGAGGTGGCCGTGGAGAACACGATTATCCGGGCCCCGTTCGATGGCACGGTTCTCTCCAAGGACGCTGATGTGGGGGAGATGGTGGCGCCGTTTTCGTCCGCGGGATCTTCGCGCGGAGCAGTTGTCACGCTTGCGGATATGAATTCTCTTGAGGTTGAGGCGGATGTCTCCGAGTCCAACATCTATAAGGTGAAAGTCGGAGCGCCGTGCGAAATCATTCTCGACGCCTATCCGGGGATTCGCTACCCGGGCCGGGTCAAGAAGATCGTGCCGACCGCAGACCGTTCGCGAGCCACAGTGATGACCAAGATTGCGTTTGAAACGATCGACGATAAGGTGTTGCCCGAGATGTCGGCGCGGGTCAATTTCCTGCCGGAGAAAGCGGCCGCTGAAACCACTCCCCAGCAGGCGGTCATTGCCGTTCCGAAAACCACACTTACCAACCGCGAGGGGCGTTCAGTGGTCTTCAAGATTGCCGGAGCACAAGTGCAGGAAGCGGCGGTGCAGGTTGGGCGGGAACTCGGGACCTTCACGGAGATTGTCTCCGGCGTCGCAGTCGGCGATCAGGTTGTTATCTCACCTCCCGGCGGTATGAAACCGGGCGACAAGATTGAAATATCACAATAGGAAGATAAAGGACCAGCATGGCAGAGACCTTAGTACAGGTGCGCAACGTCTCCAAGTCGTACTATCGCGACTCGCTGGAGATACCCGTCCTGCGCAACATCAGTTTTGATATTCCCAGCGGCCAGTTTCTGGCCCTGATGGGGCCCTCCGGCTCCGGCAAAACGACACTCTTGAACCTGCTCTCGGGGATCGATCAGCCGACCGGCGGCGACCTGGTTGTGGCGGGAGAGAATATTGCCAAATTGAGCCAGGGGCAATTGGCGAAATGGCGTTCGCATCATATCGGCTTGGTGTTTCAGTTCTACAATCTGCTTCCGGTACTGACGGCTTACGAGAACGTTGAATTGCCGCTGCTGCTCTACAAGTTGTCCAAGGCGGACCGCCGCAAGCGCGTCGAGACGGCCCTGCAAATCGTCGGCCTGGGCGAGCGCATCGATCATTATCCACGCCAGCTTTCCGGCGGCCAGGAACAGCGGGTCGCTATCGCGCGTGCGATTGTGACTGATCCGACTCTGCTGCTCGCGGACGAACCGACCGGCGACCTTGATAAACACTCGGCGGAAGAGATCATGACCCTGCTGACGCGGCTGAACAAGGAATTCAATAAGACGATCATCATGGTGACACATGATCCGCGCGCGGCTGACAAGGCCGAGTTGATACGCAATCTCGACAAAGGCGAGCTGGCGTAGACTATGTTGATGAAGCTTATATTTCGTAACGCCATGCGCCACAAGCTGCGGACGACGCTGACGATTATCGGGTTGGCTGTGGCAGTGATGGCGTTTGGCCTGATCCGCACCGTGATCGATGCCTGGTATGCGGGAGTTGAAGCATCCTCACCCGACCGCTTGGTGACGCGTAGTTCGATCTCCATTACCTTCACGCTGCCACTCGCGTACAGGGACCAAATCGCGAAGGTTGACGGTGTCAAGCAGGTGACCTATGCGAATTGGTTTGGCGGGTACTATGTCGATCCCAAGGACTTCTTTGCTCAATTCGCGGTCGAGCGAGACAATTACTTTTCAATGTTTCCCGAATTCGTCATTTCGCCGGATGTTCTCGAAGCCTTTAATTCCAACATCAAGGGGGTAATCGTCGGCAAGAAGCTGGCCGACCGCTTCAATTGGACGGTAGGCGAGCGAGTAACACTGGTCGGCACGATTTACCCGGGTGACTGGGATTTTGACATCGTCGGGATTTATACCGGCAGAGATCAAACCATCGATGAATCGACTTGGTTCATGCGTTGGGACTACATCGACGAGACGATGAAGAAACAAATGCCGGGACGCGCCGGGGAAGTTGGCTGGTATGGTCTCCAACTTGCAGATCCTTCGAAAGCCGCCGAAGTCTCCGCTGCCGTCGATGCCCACTTCAAGAATTCGTCGGCAGAAACGCTGACAGAAACGGAGAAGGCTTTCCAAATGAGCTTTGTCTCGATGTCGGGCGCCATCCTGCTGCTCCTAACGGTCATGTCCTGGCTAATCATCGGCGTCATCCTCATGGTACTAATCAACACGATGGCGATGACAGCCAGAGAACGCCGGTCGGAGCACGCCTTCATGAAATCGATGGGTTTCCAGGTTTATCATCTTTGGGGAATGATCTCCGGCGAGGCGATACTGATTTCCTTGGTGGGCGGAGTGGTGGGACTTGGGCTACTGGCTGCGATCGTCAACCTCCTCAAAGCCGGGCTCAGCGCCTGGTTCCCGGTGTTCAAAATTCAGCCGCTGACTTGGATACTGGTCGTATCGTTGGCGATCGCGATCGGGTTGATTGCATCGGCGTTTCCAGTTCTAAAGGCAATGCGCACTCGAATAGTCGACGGACTCCGGGTCGTGGATTAGTGAGGCAAACAATGATTCCAGCAAGCTACACGATCAGAAATATCACCAAGCATAAAGTAACTTCGGGCCTGACCATTCTCGGCGTTGCCCTGGTTGTCTTCGTCTTCGCGGCCGTCCTGATGCTTGCGCACGGTCTCTTCGCCACAATGGTGGCCACCGGCGCCGACGACAACGTGGTGATTATTCGTAAGGCGTCCCAATCTGAAGTAACATCGATTATCATGCGCGAGCAGGCCGACATCGTCTCGACGTTTCCCGAGATCAAATCAGGCAGCGACGGCAAACCGCTTTTTACCAATGAGCTCTATGTGTTGATCAGTCTGGACAAGCTTGAAGGCGAGGCGACATCGAATGTAACTGTCCGCGGTGTCACCGAGAAATCGCTCGAAATGAGACCCGACATCAAAATCACCGAAGGCCGGATGTTTAAGCCGGGTACGGCGGAGATCATCGCGGGCAAATCAATAGCCAGCCGCTTCAAGAACTGTCAGCTTGGTGGGCAAGTCCGCTTTGGCTCGCGCGAATGGACAGTAGTCGGGGTAATTGATGCCTCCGGCTCGGCGTTCGATTCAGAGATCTGGGGAGATAGCGAGCAAATGATGGCCGCGTTTCGACGTCCGGTCTATTCCTCACTGACGATGAAACTGGCCGATCCGTCGACCCTGGCGACCGTGCAGTCGCGGATCGAGAGCGACGTTCGACTTCAGCTGGAGGCAAAGCCGGAGAAGGAGTACTATGCGGCGCAGTCGCAAGCCACCACGACCTTTATCATGTTTGTGGGTGTGGCGATCTGCGTGATCTTCAGTTTCGGCGCCGTCGTTGGTGCGATGATTACGATGTATGCTGCGGTCGCCAACCGGACGAAGGAAATTGGGACATTGCGGTCATTGGGATTCAGTCGTTTGAGCATCTTGCTTGCGTTCTTATTCGAGGCCTTCCTGATATCGCTGATCGGCGGACTTGTTGGACTTTTCGGCGCCAGTTTCCTTCGTTTTGTCGAAGTCTCGACGGTGAATTTCAACACTTTCTCTGAATTGGCGTTTAACTTCAGCCTGAACGGCCCAACGGTCATTATCGCGCTGGCCTTCGCGATCATAATGGGATTTGTGGGCGGGTTCTTGCCGGCGGTCCGCGCTTCACGACTGCAGATTGTCGACTCGCTGCGAACAGCATAGTACTCTGGGACGCCCGCGACCGTGTTTCGTAGCGACGAAGGCGTAGTTTCGCCGTAATCGGCGACTGCAAGGCCGACATTAAAGCTGTTGACAGCGCCGTGGGCGGCCGATATATTCAGCAGACAAGTCCGCCTGGGACATGGTGAAATGGTATCACAGCTGACTCTGGATCAGTTATTCGGGGTTCGAATCCCTGTGTCCCAGTAAGTAAGCTTCAACCGAGAAGTAGCCGCTGATAGACGCTTAGCTGTTTCAAAGTACTCCTGCCAAATCATTCGATCAGGCGCAAGCGATAACCGATCCCGGGTTCTGTGATAATGAAATCAGGGTCTTTAGGATTCACGCGAAGCTTGCGGCGCAATTGGCCGAAGTAAACGCGCAGATACTGCCGTTGCTCGACAGCGGTTGGTCCCCAAACATCCCGGAGAATTTGCGAGTGGGTTACGACCTTGCCGACGTGCCGGGCAAGCAGTCGCAAGAGATTGTACTCGGTTGAAGTCAGCCGAATCTCGGTGTTGTGAACGGTGACAACCCTGGATGCCAAGTCGACCACAAGCGGGCCCGACCTGACGACCGATTCGTTCTCAGCCGGCTGGGCGTGACGGAGTGCGACCCGAACCCGAGCGAGCAATTCGGCCGTACTAAATGGCTTGGTCAGGTAGTCATCGGCTCCGTTATCAAGCGCGCCGACTTTGTCCTGCTCGGTTTCGCGAACCGTGAGCACAATTATCGGCACGGGCGACCATTCCCGGATTCGCCGCACGACCTCAAGGCCGTCGATGTCCGGCAATCCGAGATCGAGAATCACCAGATCAGGGCGGGCTTGCGCCGCCAGCAAAACGCCGTCGGCGCCGCTGGCTGCCTCTCGCACCTTGTAACCCTCCGGTTCCAGGCAAATGCGAAGCAGCTTGCGAATCGCCGCTTCATCTTCGATGATCAGGATCGTCTTGCCGTCGTTCATTGCCGTGATTCCATAAGTTCGGCCGGCGGTGTGCGCAAGGGTAATCGAATCGAGAATACCGTCCCGCCGCCTTCGCGGTTGAGCGCCGTGATCGTGCCGCCGTGCAACTCAACAATGCTGCGCGCGATCGACAAGCCAAGGCCGATGCCACCAGCGGGGCTGCCAACGGGGCGGTAGAACTTCTCGAATACCTTGTGCAACTCCTCTGTCGCAATTCCTTTACCCTGGTCCTTGATGTCGATGTCAATGCGATCGGCTGTTGCGCGCACGATGATTTCGATCTCGGATGCCGGCAACGAATAAAGACACGAATTGCGCAAGAGATTGGCGAGCGTGTTCTTGAGAAGATAGTAATCGCCTTCGACGAGGATCGTCTCCGGTATCGAATCGACTTTCAACGTGTGATCTTTGATCACGGCGGCACTCTCGGAAATGACTTCCGTAAGCAGATCGCCAAAGTCAAACCACTCCTTCTGCAATCGCAGCATCCCGGAATTCAGCCGGGACATATTGAGCAGGTTGTTGATGACGTGATTAAGGCGGTCGGCAGCGCCGGTGATATCTTTTAGCAGCGCTGACCGGGTCCCATCGGCTTGAGATTTCGAATCCTCTTTCAGGGCCAGCGTGGAGCCGACAATCGAGGTCAGCGGCGTTCGCAACTCATGCGAAATGGAATTGAGCAAGGTTTGATGCAGGCGCTCGGACTCCTGCAACATTTCGCTGCGTCGGGCCGCGACGAGCAAACGGTCGCGCTCGCAGGCCCCGGCCGCCTGGTGGCTGATGGCCATTAACAAGGCGAATTGATCGCGTGTCAGTGGAATCGGTTCGATCGGCCGAAAAACCAGGACGCCAAGACGCTCTTCGCCGGCGGTCAACGGCAAACACAGACAACGCGCCTGGGAGAGCGTATCGGTGCTCCAACCGGCAATCTTTCCGTGTTCGAATGCCCAGGTCGCCACCGCCCATTCGTTTTCATCAAGCGCTATCTGCCGGTCTGGCCCCGGTCGTAACAAAGACTTGCGATTCGGGTGGCACACGACGATTCGTGAGCGCGCCTGAAAGAGCCGCTGTGTCCGGCGGTCGACCTCAGCAGAGAGTTCTTCAAGGGAACCGATTTCGACCAGCACGCGCGCAAAATCGTAGAGCTCTTCCGTGCGGACTTCGCGCTGACGCAGGAGCCGATCTTGACGGCCGGTGCGCATCGTCAAGTAGCCGCTGATACTGGCGACAACGAAGTAGGCACAGAACATCATTATGTCTTCCGGAGCGCTGATATGAAATGTATAGGGAGGCGGGATAAAGAGATAATTCCAGCTCAGCGCGCTCAAGGCAGCGGCCCCCATCATTGGCCAGAATGACACCCGGGTTGCCAACAGCACAATGGCCAGCAGGTAAACGAAACCGACGGCGCGGTAGCCGATGATATCCTGCAGGAAGAAACTGACGAGGGTCAGCGCTGCGACGATCGGAATCACGACAGCGAGTTGCCTGATGATCGGGTTGACGACCTCGGGAAGCGGTGTCTTGAGTTCCGTTGCGAGGTCGCTGAGCGGGCGAATGACATGAATATCGATATCGTGGCTGCGTCGCACCAGGCGGTCGAGAATCGTACCCCCGGAAATCAGATCGCGCCAGAAACGTCTGGTCGGCCGGCCGACGATGATTTGTGTAACGTCGCGTTGACGCGATAAGCGTTCGATCGCGCTGACGATATCGGTGTCGGCTGTAGTAATCACCTCTGCCCCGAGTTCTTGAGCCAGTTTGAGATTTTTCGACAATCGTTCCTGATCGGACGGCGCCAGGGCGATGCCGGTCTCGACATTGAGCGCAATCCAAGGAGCGCGCATTGCCGAAGCATGTCGGCGCGTAGCGCGAATCAAGGTTTCCGAGTGCGGGCTATGGCTCACGGCGACCAACAGTCGTTCGGTTGTGTTCCAGCGTGCGCTGATCAACGAGCCCTGGCGAATCTCCTCCAACTTGCCTTCAACGTGCTCGGCGGTGAGTCGCAGCGCCAGTTCGCGCAATGCCGTCAGCGACTCTTCCTTGAAGAAATTCTCGCGGGCGGCCCTGGCTTGCTCATCCAGATAGACCTTGCCTTCGTTCAGCCGCTCGAGGAGTTCAGTGGGAGCGATGTCAATGATGGTGATTTGATCGGCGCGACCGAGCACCGAGTCGGGTACAGTTTCGCGAACCCTGACACCGGTTACGCGCAGGACGACATCAATCTGGCTTTCGAGATGCTGCACGTTGAGCGTGGTGCAGACATCAATTCCGGCTTCAAGCAGTTCCAGAACATCCTGATACCGCTTGGGATGGCGCGATCCCGGGGCATTGGTATGAGCGAGTTCATCGATTAGCACAGATTGTGGTCGCCGGGCAAGGATCGCATCGAGATCCATCTCAGAAATTGCCACTCCGCGGTACTCGCCCGTGCGCCGCGCGATCACCGGCAGTCCCGCCAGAAGCGCCTCGGTCTCGGCGCGGCCGTGCGTTTCAACAACGCCGATGACGACATCCACGCCTTCTGCGAGAAGTTCCTGCGCGGTCTTCAGCATCGCATAAGTCTTGCCGACGCCGGCGGACATTCCGAAGAAGATGTGGAGTTTGCCGGCGGAGTCGCGCGATTCCAGTGCCTGCAGCGATTGCAGGAGCTGCTGCGGGTCAGGGCGATCGTCGTTAGGCATGGTTAATCATGACCGAAAGCCGAATCGATGGCAAGATTCAATTTCAGGACATTGACACGGGGCTGGCCGAGGAAACCAAGCATCCTCGGTTCAGTCGCTTCGGAAACGATATTCCTAAGGATGTTGAGTTGGTCAGCATCGAGATTCCGTGCTGCAGCCACGCGATTGACTTGATATTGCACCGAAGCGGGTGAAATGTGCGGGTCGAGACCGCTGCCAGAGGCAAGGAGCAGTTCATCAGGCGGTTCTACCCCGCCGTTGGCTTCCAGAAGCTTGATGCGCCGCTCGGCAATCTGTCCCTGCAGTGACTTGGAGGTTGCGCCGTAATTGGTCCCGCTTGAGGGGAGCGGATTGTGCCCGACGGCCGAGGGTCGCGGCCAAAAATACCGCGGGCTCGAAAAACTCTGGGCAATTAGCTCTGAGCCAACGAGCGTACCTCTGGAATAGATTAAGCTGCCATTTGCTTCGTGGCTCAAGAATGTCTTGGCAAATCCCAGGACGAGCAGCGGGTAGCTGACACCTGTGATCAGAGTCAACACCGCGATCATCCGTAATGCTTGAAAGAGAGTCTTCATGATTTGTGTGCTCCAACAGATTACTAAGCTAAACCGATCGCCGTCACGAGAATGTCGATCAATTTGATGCCCACGAAGGGTACGATCAGACCGCCGATTCCATAGATCAGGAGGTTGCGTCGCAGGACGGCGCCGGCGCCGAGCGGACGATATTTGACACCGCGCAACGCCAGCGGGATCAGGGCAATGATGATGAGCGCGTTAAAGATTACAGCGCTGAGAATGGCGCTCTCCGGCGATTGCAGGCGCATGATATTCAATCTGGCCAAGGGGCCCGCGGCTGCGGCGCCCGCGTACAATGATCCGAACATGGCGGGTACAATCGCGAAGTACTTCGCGACATCGTTGGCGACGCTGAAGGTTGTCAACGCTCCGCGGGTCATTAGGAGCTGCTTTCCGGTTTCCACGACTTCGATCAACTTGGTTGGATTGCTGTCAAGGTCTACCATATTTCCGGCTTCGCGCGCGGCCTGAGTGCCGGTATTCATCGCGACTCCGACGTCGGCCTGGGCCAGAGCCGGCGCATCGTTGGTGCCATCGCCGGTCATCGCGACGAGGTGGCCCTGAGCCTGTTCGGCACGGATACGCTTGAGTTTCGCCTCAGGGCTGGCCTCGGCCATAAAATCATCGACGCCGGCTTCGGCCGCAATCGATGCCGCGGTTACCGGGTTATCGCCGGTGATCATGATTGTGCGAATGCCCATGGCGCGGAGTTGGGCGAACCGCTCTTTGATACCGCCCTTGACGACATCCTTGAGATGCACCACGCCGAGCACGAAGTTTTCTTCGGCCACCACCAGTGGCGTTCCGCCCGAACGGGAGACCTGCTCGATGATCGGGTCGATTTCCGGGGGCCAGACGCCGCCATTTTGTTGTGCATGATTCCGCACTGCGTCACCGGCGCCCTTGCGCAGCATTCGCGTCGTATTGTCGTCATCAAAGATATCAATTCCACTCATGCGCGTGGTGGCCGTGAACGGCACGAATTTCGCCTGATGCGGCGGTAAGGCCTCGGCCCGCAAACCGAATTTCTCTTTTGCCAAAACGACAATTGAACGCCCCTCGGGCGTCTCGTCGCTCAGGGAAGCCAATTGGGCAACCTCGGCCAGAGTCTGAGTCGGTACACCGGGAACCGGGAGGAACTCCGTCGCCATGCGGTTGCCGAAGGTTATCGTGCCCGTCTTATCAAGCATCAAGACGTCAACGTCTCCGGCGGCTTCGACGGCGCGACCACTCGTGGCGATCACGTTCTGGCGAATCATGCGATCCATGCCGCTGATCCCGATGGTGCTCAGTAGTCCGCCAATCGTGGTGGGAATCAGGCAGACCAGGAGAGAAATCAGGATCGGGACCGTAACGACTTGGGATAAATCCTGGCCGGCCGCATTTCCTGAATAATCTGCGAAGAGTTTGAGCGTCGTAACGGCAAGCAGGAAGATAATCGTCAAGGCCGCCAACAACAGGCTGAGCGCGATTTCATTCGGTGTCTTGCGGCGGCGCGCTCCCTCGACAAGGCCGATCATGCGATCCAGGAAGCTGTGCCCCTGTTCGGCAGTGATCTTGACAATAATGCGATCGCTGATGACCCGCGTTCCACCGGTAACGGCGCTCCGGTCGCCGCCGCTCTCGCGAATAACCGGCGCCGATTCGCCGGTGATCGCCGACTCGTCGACGGTGGCAATGCCATCGACAACTTCGCCGTCGCCGGGGATGATGTCGCCGGCTTCGCAAACGACCCGATCGCCCGGACGCAACACGGCGGCGTTGACTCGCTCTTCCTTGCCGGTTGACAATAGGCGACGCGCGATACTTGTCGTGCGCATCTTCTTGAGACTCTCCGCCTGCGCCTTGCCGCGGCCTTCGGCGATCGCTTCGGCGAAATTGGCAAAGAGAGCGGTGAAGAAGAGCCAGAGAAAAATCTGCAACTCAAACAGCGAAAACGCGCCGCGCATCGCATTTGCGACCAGCGCGATACTCGTGAGGACCGTGCCGACAAGCACGACAAACATCACGGGGTTCTTGATTTGCGCACGTGGATGCAATTTGCGAAAGGCGTCAAGAATCGCCGTGCGCAAGATTGCTTTGTCTCGATAAGACGAATTGTGGGCTGACATATCTAAATTCCTTGTACTTACATCTGCGATCCGGGACCACCGCCCGTTCATCACGTTAGAATGTTTGTGCTCCGAGCATCAGCAGGTGCTCGACGATCGGGCCAAGCGTCAGCGCCGGAAAGAATGTCAAAGCGCCGACGATCAAGATTGTCGCGATGAGAATGAGCCCGAAGGTAATCGACTCTGTCGAGAAGCTTCCGGCTGAGGCCTGGACTGATTTCTTGCGGCTGAGACTGCCCGCAACCAGCAGTACGGGCAGAATGACTCCGAAGCGGCCGACCAGCATGCAGATCCCGAGCGCGATATTATAGAAAGGCGTGTTCGCATTTAACCCGGCGAAGGCGCTGCCGTTGTTGCCGCTGGCAGAGCTGAACGCGTAAAGCATCTCGCTCAAACCGTGGGGGCCTTGATTCGCCAGGCTGGAAAGACCGGCCGGTATGGCACTGGCCAGTGCCGTACAGACCAGGATCATGGCGCCCGGGAGGATGATTCCGATGCTGGTCCAACGGATCTCGAACGCCTCGATCTTTTTGCCGAAGTACTCCGGAGTGCGACCGACCATGAGTCCGGCAAGAAACACCGCCAGCACGACAAAAAGAATCATGCCATAAACGCCGGCTCCGACACCGCCAAAGATGATCTCGCCGAGCATAATGTTGAACATTGCGATTCCGCCGGCGATTGGCGAAAGGCTGGAATGCATTGCGTTGACGGAGCCATTCGAAGCTACCGTCGTGAAATTTGACCAGATGATGCTATTCACGATTCCGAAGCGGGTTTCTTTGCCTTCGAAGTTGGCGACGCCGAGCGCCGTATTGGGTGAAAATTCCGCGTAAGCTGACAGTGAGATGGCGGCAACGAGCATCAACAGCATGACTCCGTAGATTACCCAGGCATGCCGCCGTGACCCAACCATCATACCAAAGGTGTAGACGAGCGCTGTCGGTAGAAGGAGAATTGCCAGCATTTCGAGCCAATTCGAGAGCGGTGTCGGGTTCTCATACGGGTGGGCGCTGTTCGTGTTGAAGAAACCTCCGCCGTTCGTGCCCAACTGCTTGATGGCGATCTGTGAGGCTGCCGGTCCCATCGGTAGAACTTGTTCTCCCCCCTCGAGCGGCGTAGCCGTTTGATAGCTGTCGAAGTTCTGGACTACACCTTGGCCGACCAAAATCAACGCCAACACAACAGAGAGCGGCAGCAGAATCCGTGTTGTCGAGCGTACCAGATCAGTCCAGAAGTTACCGAGCATACCGGTCGACTGGCGCGAAATGCCGCGCGCCAACGCAACCATCACGGAAATTCCGGTCGCCGCGCTGACGAAATTCTGTACGGTCAATCCGAGCATCTGCACGAGATAGCTGAGCGTGGTTTCACCGGCGTAAGACTGCCAATTGGTATTGGTCATAAAACTGACGGCCGTATTGAATGCCAGATGCCAGGACGTGGCCGGCAGATTCTGGGGATTGAGCGGCAGAGAGGATTGCAGCAACTGCAGCAGGAACACAATACCAAAGCCGACTGCGTTGAAGGCGAGGAGCGCCAGGGCATACTGCTTCCAGTCCATTGCGGCATCGCCCTGAACTCCAGCGACGCGGTAAATCGAGTTTTCCAACCGGGCAAGCCAGCGCTGCCGTCCGGACGTTTCTCCCGCGAGCGCACGATAGCAATAGCGACCCAGGATGGGCGTAAGTACCAGCAGAACCGCGAGGATTACGATGATCTGCAGAAAGTCATTCCAAATCATGGCTACATCTCCTCAGCCTTGAAGAGCGAGTAAACGAGGTAAACCATGAGTGCGAAGGCGACAATGCCGCCCAACCAGAAAGCCATTAGATCAACTCCGAAATGAGGTGATGGATTATGACGCCAAACATGCAGAGGCAGGCGTCAACTCTGTTGTGAAGAACGGCAAATCCCCCGGAGCGAGAAGTAAAGACGGTTTGGATAGGTGTAAAATAGTAATAAAGATTTGCGGCTTCAGGGGATCTGAATCTCGCCCGGCCTGGCCGTAAGTACATCGAAGATCGCTCTGTGCATAGATCTCATCGAGATCGACTCTTTGGAGTTCGGAAAACGCGGTTTGCAGGTGATCTGGTTTACAGACAGGCAGTTCTGAAATAGTCCACTACAGCCAGTAAGTTTTTGACACTCAAAAGAATACAAGACAGTCTGTCTGGGGATGATGGCGTATGAGTGACGCCAATTGGCTCGAGCTGGCCGTGAGCATTATGGTGAGGAGGCCGTTTGCAGTCGCTTCTCCGGTTGATCATCACCGCCAAATCTGATTCCAAAACTTCGCAGGAGTTCAAAGGGTGGGATTCCGCCTGCAAAGATGAAGACATAGTCGTTTACAAGTTGCTTCTCACCTGACTTGGTTTTCAGGGTCACGGCCTGGTCGGAGATAGCGGTGACGTCCGAGTCGAAAAGGGGCTCAATCTTCTTCTCCCTGATCAGTGAAGTAACTGCGTCCTCGTTTTTTTTCTTCACACGAAAGAAGCTGCTCTTGCGGTAAGAGATGGTGACTCGGTTTCCGCTTTGGCGCGCCAAGCCGACGGCCGCTTCAACCGCGCTATCGCCGCCGCCAACCACCAGCAAATCAAGGCCGCGGTACGATTGAGCGTCGGTCAGTTGATACATCACTTTGGGTAGTTCTTCGCCGGGTACTCCCAACCGACGCGGTGTCCCCCGTCGGCCGAGAGCGAGCACGACGTGTCTTGTCTGGTAGCGGTCGTGATTTGTCTTTACTTCGAATCCGGACTCTCCCGCTGTAATGACTTCGAGGCGCTCGCCGGAGTGGATGTTGACGCCAAACTTGGTTACACACTCCTGCCAGACCCCCATCAAAAACTCTTTGCTGTACTCCGATTTCTCCAATTTGCCGTAGAGCGGGATCTCCACCGGCTGCGTCATGACCAATTTGCGACGCGGGTAGTGAAGAATCGTGCCACCGACGTCGCGTTCGTCAATTACGAGATAGCGCAGCTTTTTTTCGACGGCAGTCAGGGCTGCACTCATGCCGGCGGGTCCGGCGCCGACAATCAAGACATCGAGTCCCTGTCGCGAAGGCATCCGTTGAGAACGCCCGGTAATTTCCTCGATTGCAGTCTGGCCTTGTCGGATCGCATTGCGAATCAGCGAGATTCCCCCGAGTTCACCGACAATGAAGATGCCGGGGACAGTTGATTCGTACTTCTCGCTCAAGACCGGGATATCGGGTCGCGATTTGACATCGCCTAACCCGACCTTAAGCGCCCCGACCGGACAGGCGATCTCACAATAGCCGTGCCCGACACAGCGTTCGCCGTTGATGATGGTTGCCGTACCCCAGACTATGCCGATAACGTCTCCTTCCGGGCAGGCGGCAACACACGAGCCGCAACCGATACAGTGTGACGCATCAATCATTGGATACTGCGAGCGCGGCCGGTCAATTCCGAGCGCTTGTGCTTCTTCTTTGCGTTTCTCATCGAGTTGACGAATACGCTTGAATTGGCGGAAATAGAGCGCGAGCACGACAGCGGCAAAAATGAAGACAGCGGACCAGATGATCAAATTCTCCATGGCGCAACCTTCCTATAGCCGATAGCCGATCTCGCCGCGGACTCCGGTCCCGCGAGTATCGTCGCCACGCTCCCATTGCCAGCTTCCGATTAAGAAGAGATGGCGCTTGATGATGATGTAGGTCGTGGTCTCAAGCGTCCTGTTGCTCCGCGTATCCGTGGCGAAAGCGGTTCGGTAGCGATACTCGGTGTAGCCAAATTCCACGGAATTGCTACCGCGAACATACTGCGTAAGGCGAGCCCCGTAATTATAGCCATCGCTATTCGGGCCGTCGAAAGCGGCGTAGCGAAGATTCAAGCTCGATCCCTTGATTCCCAATCCTGACTTGGTCAAACTCATCGAGTAAGAGTTGGTGGGCGTCGACTCATCGGCACGCTTGCGGTAACCATAATTGCCGAAGAACGAAAGATCACCGGGGAGTCGCAGGTTCATCTGTCCGCGCAGTCCGCTGCGCAGTTGATCATCAAAGAGACTGTCAGCGACGGAGAGCGTCTCGTACGACCAGTAGCTGCGGCGATTGTCGTAGCTGATGCCGAACGACACAATGCGGTTTGGGCGGTAGCGCGCGTTGAGGTAGAGATTCGACAGGGTCAAGGTTGAGGCTTCGCGTTCCCGGCGCCAACCGCGATTGTAGTCAATCTCAACGATATGTGAGAGTGACCAACGAGGGGCCAGAGCGAGATATCCCTGAAGGTAGAGCAGCTCGCGGCTGACGGTTGATCGGTGATATTCGCCGGTGATGGCTGCCGTCTGTTCTAGGTAGGTACCGCGGCGATCCCCATTGGTTGTCGTCAGATAGAAACCGAACTTCTGCAAACTGGCGGCTTCCTCGCGGTACTGCCAGCGCGGGCGCAGCCCCCCGAAGACGCCGATTCGCGCGAACCGAGAGAGTCTCCGCTCCACAAGCGCTCCGTCGAGGTAGCCGGCTCCTGAGAGTCGGCTCGGCAAGATGCGGCCAACCTGGAAGTTGAAATCCGCGTTTTCGTCGTCATAGGCAAGCGAGATTTCGTGAATTCGATTTGTCCAATCTTCCTCAGCGACGGCCGCGGAAGAAGGGCGCGAGCGATTATCGTATTCACCGCGCGTACGCACCGAAAAATTGAGCGCCTTGCCGCCTATCTGCCGTGCCCGCAGATTCAAACGTAAGGTTGTCTGAAGGTAGTCGGATCCGGATCCGCTGCCATCCGTCCAGGAATAGAGTTGGGTGGAAAATGTGCCGCTGGTTCGAGCGGTTCGGCGCTTCTCAGTGTTCTGCGACGGTGCTACTTCGGTTACGGGTGATTCAGTCGGCGTCGAGTCAGAGATTTCCGCTGATACGGCAACATCAGGAGCGGGGCCACGGCTTGACAAGAGAGCAAAATCTCCTCCAGAAATCTGACCGCTGCTCTCTACAATGAAACACGAGGAGGAAGTATTTGACAGATAGCGAATCTCAAGAACGGCAATCAGGCTGTCACCGCGTGTAATCATGAACCGGTCGCCCTTGCGCAAGCCGTCAGCCTTCCCGCCATCGATGTAGACGTAATCGATCGAGAGGTACTTAACGACAAAATCGCGGGTCGTCGGATCGGGAGTCTGTGCTTGAACGGCGTCGGAGTATGTGACCTGAACTCCCCAAAGGACCAGGATCGCGACGCCAAGAGAGAGGCAAAAAGTAGGTGGTTTCTTTGCGATCACGACCTCCCGTTGGGATGGCAACTCAGGCAGGCGTTGCTGTTGTACTGATAGTTGTTGACCTCTTGATGGTCATTGTCGGTCGACGTCTTGTTGTGCTCATGACAAAGGATGCACTCAAACACCGAGTAGTTCGACGTGTTGACGTGGCAGTCGGTGCACTGATCCCACTTCTCGCGATGAGTGCCGGAATAAATCGGGAAGTACTGTGTATCGTGATTCCAATTAGCCGGCGTCCAGGCCGTTGTACTGTGGCAGTTTTGACACTCGGTCGGAAATTGCGCGGCCGTGTGATCGGGATTGGTCGTGCCGTCGTAAGCCGTTTGGTGGCATGAGTAGCACTCCATCGGCGTGTTGACATAACCACCGGAATGACACGCAATACACTGCAAAAGTGTGTGCGCTCCGGTGAGCGGAAAAGCGGTCGTACCGTGGTCAAACGTAGCTGGTGTCCAGGTCGTGGTTGTATGGCACTCGGTGCAGACGTGACTGAAGGCGTTCTGAACATGATTAGGGTCAGTGACAGAAGTGAAATCTCCCGTGTGACAATCGTAGCAAGCGCTCGACGTGTTGACATAGCCCTGCGAATGGCAGGCAATACACTGCAAGGTTGTATGTGCTCCGGTGAGCGGAAACGCCGTAGTGCTGTGATTGAAGGTTGAAGGCGACCAAGCCGTCGTACTGTGGCACGTAGCGCAATTGTGTTCAAAATTGTTCGCGACGTGATTTGGGTCGGTTGCTCCGGTGAAGTCTCCCTGGTGGCACGAATAGCATTCGGGACTGGTATTGACATATCCTGAAGCGTGGCACGAAATACACTGTAATCCGGTGTGGGCTCCCGTCAACGGAAACGCCGTGTTGCTGTGGTCGAACGCAGCCGGTTCCCATGCCGTCGTCGTATGGCACGTCACGCAGTTATGGTCAAAGTTATTGGTGACGTGATTCGGATCGGTTGCGCCGGCGAAGTCTCCTTGATGACAGGAATAACATTCGGGACTGGTATTGACATATCCTGAGGCGTGGCACGAAATGCACTGCAGGGCCGTATGTGCTCCTGTCAAAGGAAACGCCGTGTTGCTGTGGTCGAACGAAGCAGGTTCCCAAGCCGTCGTTGTATGGCACGTCGCGCAGTTATGGTCAAAGTTGTTGGTGACGTGGTTCGGGTCGGTTGCCCCGGTGAAGTCTCCCTGGTGACACGAATAGCACTCGGGACTGGTACCGACATATCCTGAAGCGTGGCACGAAATGCATTGCAGGGCTGTGTGAGCCCCGGTCAATGGGAAGGCCGTGCCGGCATGATCAAAGAATGCCGGCTCCCAGGCCGTTGTCGTATGACACGAGAGGCAATTGTGGTCAAAATTAGCAGACACGTGATTGGGATCCGCGGCGGCCGTAAAATCACCGGCGTGACAGGAGTAGCAGTCACTGCTGGTGTTGGTGTAACCGGAAGCGTGACAGCTGATGCATGCCAGACCGGCGTGCCCAGCGGTCAGCGCAAACCCGGTGGAATTGTGATCAAAGGTAGACGGAGACCAGGCCGTCGTATTGTGACAGCTCTGGCAGTTCTGGTCAAAATTATTTGCGGTATGATCCGGGTCGGAGGCCGACGCAAAGTCGCTTTGATGACAACTGAAGCAAGCATCGCTGGTTCCGGCATAGGCCGTTGCATGACAGCCTGCGCAATCCGCTGAGACGTGCGCACCGGTCAAGGAATATCCGGTCAGGGAGTGTTGCCAGTTCGACGGATCCCATGTTTGCGTCGTATGACAGGTCTGGCATTCGGTGGAAAATCCGGCGAGTGCATGCTGCGGATTGTCCTCGCTATCATAGAGCTGCTGATGGCATGACAGGCAAGTGGATTCCAGGCCGACGTACCCTTCGGCGTGACAGGAGAGGCACTGCAGCGAGGCGTGTGCGCCGGTTAACGGGAAATCAGTGGCATTATGGTCAAAGCTCGCCGGCAGCCAGGCAGTTGTCGAGTGGCACTGTGTACAATCATGGCTGAAGTTCTGCAGCGCGTGATTCGGTTCCAGCACGAGATTGAAATCGGTCTGATGGCAGGCGAAGCAGTCATTCGGTGTGGACACATAGCCCGTCGCATGACAGGAGATGCAGTCAAGCGCTACGTGAGCGCCAGTTAGCGAAAACTGGGTGGCGTTGTGGTCAAATGTGCTTGGCGACCAGGAAGCAGTTGTGTGACACGACACGCAATTGTGCTCGAAGTTGTTCAAGGAGTGATTGGGCTCGCTCGCTGAAGCGAAGTCCCCGCTATGACAGGAGAAGCAATCGGTAGCGGTATTGGTATACCCGGAGGCGTGGCAGCTCAAGCACGCCTGGCCGGCGTGCGCGCCGGTCAGCGGGAAATCAGTTTGATTGTGGTCAAAGGTCGCCGGGGTCCAGGCAGAGGTTGAATGACATGTGCTGCAGTCGTGGTCGAAGTTATTCTGCTGATGATTGGGATCTTCGGCCGTCGCAAACTCAGGAGCATGACAGGAATAGCACTGCGGCGAGGTGTTCGTAAATCCGCCGCTATGGCAATCCAGGCAGGCAACTCCTGCGTGGGCGCCGGTAAGCAAGAATCCAGTGGCTGCATGATCAAAACCGCGGGGCTCGGCCGGCGACCAGGACTCAGTCGTGTGGCACTGGGCGCAAAGTTGCGGGAAGTTGTTCGTAACGTGATTCGGATCGGCAACGCCGGCGAACTCGGTCGCGTGACAAGAATAGCAGTCCGGCGAGGTCGAGGCGTAGCCCCCGGCATGGCAACTTGCGCACTCCAGTCCGGCATGTCCGCCGGTCAAGACGAACCCCGTCCGGCTGTGATCGAAAACGACCGGGCTCCAGGCCGTCGTCGTATGACACTGCAGGCAATCGCGATCGAAGCCGTTGGTTACGTGATTCGGATCACTGACGGCTGTGAAGTCGCCGCTATGGCAGGAATTGCAGTCTGTGGGGATGCTGGAATAGCCGTCGGTGTGGCAACTGGCGCAATCGACTGATACGTGCGCTCCGGTGAGGGCGAATGCCGTCGTCGCATGATCGAAAGTTGATGGTTCCCAGGCCGCGGTGGAGTGACACGAAGTGCAGTCATGGTCGAAATTGTTGGCAGTGTGATCGGGATTGCCGGCGGTAGCAAACTCTTCATCGTGGCAGGAGAAACACTGCGTTGATGTCTCGCTGTAGCCTGCCGAATGACAGTCAATACACTGGATACCGGCGTGGCCGTTAGTGAGAGGGAATTCCGTGAGATTGTGATCGAAAGTAGCCGGTGTCCATGCCGTCACGTTGTGGCAACCGGTGCAGTCGTGATCGAAATTGGCGGCATCGTGGTCGGGGTCCGGAGCCGCCTGAAAATCAGATTCATGGCAGGCGAAACACTCGTTGACGGTACCGGCAAACTGCTGTGAGTGGCAGTTTTGGCACTCCAAGTTGCTGTGACCACCCTCGAGACGAAATTCGGGTGGATGATCGTAGCGCGCATTCTGCCAGGTGTTTGCTGCCAGGCTGTGGCACGATTCGCAGTCGTTTGAAAAAGCTGCGAGCACATGATTCGGGTTGCTCGTGGCGCGAAAGTCATCGTCATGGCAGCCTGCACACTCGACCGGTGTGCCCACGAAGTCATCGCGCAGCTCGTTTTGGTGACAGGAATTGCAGTCTGCCGTCGCATGGACTCCCGTGAGTGGAAATCCCAGCGCCGCGTGTTGCTGGAAAATGTCGTGTCGGTTTTCCCAGCTTTCGGCGGAGTGACACCCTTGGCATTGTGTTCCGAGTTTGCCGCGGTGGATGTCGCTGTGACAATCGGCGCATTGATCCTTGGTTTCAAAGAATTTCAGATCGGTGTGGCAGGAAACGCACGCTGTCTGCTCGTGAGCACCGATGAGCGGAAAACCGGTGTCGTCATGGTCGAATCCGCCATCAGCCTTCATCTTTGTCCAGGAGTCGACCGTATGACAGGTCTCGCATTTGAGATTGATCTCGCCATGCGGGTTGCGCGATCCGACCAGTGACAAAGCCAGGGTCAGGCCGAATACAATTGCGGCGAATGTGGGTATTAGAAATTTCTTCACGGTCGCGTGTGATTCTGCAACAACTCAGTATCGTGACAGGTCTTACAATCGGTTCCTATAGGCTTATATCGGACAATAGGGCCCGAATCTGTAGATTCTTGTCGATGACAAAGTTGACAAGGTACTTTGGAATGCGCTCCTTCAAGCTTATATGCAGAATCGCGATTGTGGTCGAAATTTAACTCTTTCCACGTGGTCGAAAAATGACAGCGGGCGCAATCTGTAGCCGGAGAAGACATTGCGGAGGCAAACTGTCCACGATGAATATCCTGGTGACAATCTGCGCATGCATAGTTAGTGAGCACAAACTTCATGGTGGCCGGGTCGAATGACGCAGGGTCAGCACTGTGGCAGTTGCGACAGGCTGCACCGGCGTGTTTTCCGATCAGTGGAAACTTGGTTTTATTGTGGTCGAAAGCAACCTGTCCCCATCCCTCGGTTTTATGGCAGCCTTCGCAAGTCTTCGCATCGCTAATCAACTTCTGGCTACCCTGATGCGGATCACCATGGCAGGCCTCACAATCTGTTGCAGCAAAGGCAAAGCGAACCCGCGCCGATTTGTCCTTGGCGTCGCGATGACAAAGATCGCAGGGCACCGCCAAGTGAGCCCCGGTTAGTGGATACTCACATTCCTGATGTTGTTCGATCGTAAACTTTGCCGGACGGAAGCCCTCCACTGTGTGGCATTCCTCACAGGCGCCGGCAGCAGGACGCCTGGCGAACTCACCTCGATGATAGTCCTCATGACAGGCGCGGCACTTGTCGTACTGAAGTCCTGCAAATGGCTGACCCGGCTTGTGGCACTTTTCGCAACTGAGCCCCGCGTGCTTGCCGAGAAGGGGAAACTTGGTTCGGTTATGGTCGAAGTTGGCACGATTGCTCGATTTCCAGCTTTCGGTTGTGTGACAACCGGTACAATTGGCGCCAAGTTTACCCTGGTGGGCGTCGCGGTGGCAATCGGTGCACGCCTGGAACGAGATTCCGGTGAATTGGGCGAAAAGAGTGTCTTGCGGATTCGCGGGCTCTGACTTGGACTTGTGGCATTTTTCGCATAACACCGATTTGTGTTTTCCGGTCAAGACAAACTTCGCGTTGTTATGGTCAAATCGTGTCGCAGGTTTCCAGCCACCAAGCGTGTGGCAGTTTTGGCAATCCTTTGAGACCTGACCCCGGTGCTCATCAAAGTGACAGCCTGAGCATGCCGTATCGAGGCCGAGATACGAGCGTTCCAGCGTGCGTTTGTCGGCGCGCAGACCATCAACCCCGAGCATGTTTTCGGGGCGGTGGCACTTTTCACAAGCAACGGCAGTATGCTTTCCCTCAAGCGGATATCCCGTCTGAGCGTGATCGAACTTCTCGCGGCCGTCCTTCCAGTAGACCAGGTCGAAGTCGCGGCCTTGATGCTCGACATGACAGAGATTGCACTCGGTATAATCATTGCGACCGTGCAGTCCGGTCCTTTGCTCAAGGCTCGTCTTTATGGTCGAATGGCAGGAGAGGCAATTTTGAGCCAACACTTCCTGCCCTGTACCATGGCACTTAGTGCAGTTTCCTACGCCTTCAAGAAAGGCATGTGACTGATGGAGCTCACCGGGCGAGAGCTGCGCCGATACCATTGCCGGCAGGAAGAAGAACTGGATGACCACAATGCTCACGAGCAAACTGAAAACAGGTAGACGCATCAGAAATTCCATCCGTAGCCGGTCCAGATCGCAATACCGATATGGATCAACATGATTACGTACATGATGATGGCAAATGGCTTATGCAAGACGTGCCAGTAGTGAAACAGGCGCTGGACATGCGCGAGAAAAACGATACGATGCTCTAGATCGTGCCGTTGTCCCATGAGGCGAACCAATTGACGCAGTTTGCTGCCGGTTACTCCCAACTCGCGCAGTCTCGTTTCTATCTTTGCCAAGGAGCGACGTCGCTCAAAGAGATTATACATGACAAGTTGCATCAGTGCCCGCGTAGTCGAGACGCTCTCTTTAGAGTGCTCGTGGGAATCTGATTCCAGGTCGGCGATCTGCCGAGTATCGAGACCGTATTCTTCCTGCAGGCGACCGGATAGAATCGCCCTGACCTGCTCGACATCCCGCAATGACAATTCATTGCCCTGGATGTTGCGCGGGATCTGCAGATAGAGATAGCGTCCGAAATAACCGCTAAGAGCCACCACGACCATTGACCAGAAACTGACTGCCACCAATCCCTGGACCTTGAACGAGGTATGCAAGACAATAAAGAGCGGACCAAAGATCCCCAAGTAGATGTGTAAGTCGAGCCAATTGCGAAGTGTAAAGAGCGTTCCCAGGAGCCGCGTCCTCTTGCGGAGAGTATAAGTCAGCATCAGAATCATCATGCCTGCCCCGATCCAGCCATAGAGCAATCCGCGGGTTCCAGCCGGGCGCAAAATACGGTAGGCATCATGATGCGGCCGCTCGACGTAGGGCGCGGTGTAGTAATCCCAGCCACCTGCAATGAGGGCGATAATCAGGGTGATCGTCGCAAGATAGATGGTGACTTGAAAGGCTCGGCGTGCAGCAGCCGGCGCGGATACCTCGGTCAAAAGTCCTCCCAATCGTTATGCCGCCGGTGAATCGAAGCGCAACGCCCTCTGGCGAGGCTCGAGCATATTGATGTTTATCGACCATCGGATGTCAAAATAAAGATCGAGCAGAAGGTTCAGTTGTGCCGGTTATCGAACGGGAAAGCCGGTCAGTTCTAGAATACTCCATTACGGCGAGTAAATACTCACCCGACAGCGCTAGAAGGATCAATCGTCTAAGACCTTCTCTGCCCACTGCGGCTCATGATTCTTCAGCAACTTTTTGTTGCGTTACGCACAACAGCCGTATCACAATCAGAGAGCGATCGTAGACTAATTGACTAAATGATATGTCGGAAGCATTACATCAAGTGACATTATTGCTGGGTCGCGTCGCCGGCGGCGATCGCGAGGCGGTCGATCATCTCTTGCCGCTGGTTTACCAAGAGCTGAGGCGCCTGGCGCAGCATCAGTTGGGGCGGGAGCGATCCGGCCACACGCTCAATGCTACGGCGTTGGTTCACGAAGCCTATCTTAAGCTGATCGACCAGCGCGATGTTGCCTGGCAAAACCGCGCACACTTCATGGCAATCGCAGCGCAGGCCATGCGGCGGATCCTCATCGACTATGCGCGACGACGCCTGGCCGACAAGCGCGGTGGCGATGTCGCCGTCATTACATATGATGAAGCGCTTCACGCGCGCGCAGCTCGGGCCGAGGAGCTCGTTGCTCTTGATCGCGCGCTCGGACAACTTCACCAGCGTAATGAGCGTCAGGCGCTTATTGTTGAGTATCAATTCTTCGGCGGATTGACGCATGAGGAAATCGCTGAAGTCCTCAAGGTATCTGTCGTGACGGTGCGCCGCGACTGGCGAACGGCTAAAGCCTGGCTGACGGTCGCGCTGGGCGCCGAGGGCTCATCCGAAGAGTAACCCAAGTCATTTCAACAATTGATTATCGGGAGCAAGTTGTGGATCGAGAGCGTTGGGATCGGATCGAAAATATCTTTCAGTCGGTAGTCGATCTCCCGGCCGAGCAGCGGGAGGCTGCACTCCGGCAAGCCTGTGGTGATGACGAGGACCTGATCCAGCAAGTGCGCGCTCTCATCGTGGCCGACGAGAAGCCACACAGTATCCTGCAGGGAGTCGCTGTTGATGCGTTTGCCCTTTCCGAACAGGAGAACTGGGAAGGTAAGAGAATAGGAGTCTATCGCATTGTCCGCCGAATCGGCGAAGGCGGAATGGGGGTAGTGCTCTTGGCTGAACGCGCCGACGGACAATTCCAGCAACAAGTGGCAATCAAGTTGGTCAAACGGGGGATGGACTCGGAAGAGATCGTCAAGCGCTTTCAGCGCGAGCGGCAGATCCTGGCGCGCTTGCAGCACCCGAATATCGCCATGTTGCTCGGGGGCGGCGTAGTCGAAGACGGCCGGCCATACTTCGTCATGGAATATGTCGCCGGTGCGCCCATCGACAATTATTGTGTTGAGCACGGTCTCGACGTCAAAGAGCGACTGCGCTTATTCTTGAAGGTCTGTGAAACGGTGGCCTTTGCCCAGCGCAACCTGGTGGTGCACCGCGATCTCAAGCCGAGCAATATCCTGGTCAGTGGAGATGGCGAAATCAAGCTGCTCGATTTTGGCATTGCGAAAGTCCTGAGTTCTGATTCGGATTCGCACGATCTACAGGCATTGACGCGCACGGGCATGCGAATCATGACGCCGGAGTATGCATCTCCGGAGCAGCTTGTGGGCGACCCGGTCACAACGGCTTCCGACGTTTACTCGCTCGGCGTGATTCTCTTTCAACTTCTGACAGGTAACACGCCCTTCCGCAGTGCTAATCTGCGCCCGATACCGCTCACCGACGTCGCGGCAATTCCTGATCCGGAGAAGCCGAGCCACCACGTTTTGCGCAACAGCGCGCCGGGAACCATCGTGACCCGTCCTCAGGACTCGTCAGGAAGAATCAAAGACCAGCACCGCGTTGACTCTCGTCAATTGGCGCGACAGCTTTCCGGAGACCTTGACAATATTTGCCTGAAGGCACTGCGCCGCGAGCCGGAACGGCGCTACCATTCAGCCGAGCAACTTCAGGACGACATCGTTCGCTATCTTGCCGGAAGACCCGTAAGCGCGCGTGCAGACAGCTTCTCTTATCGCGCTTCGAAGTTCATCAAACGCAATCGACGGGCGGTAGTGGCCGCGATCTTCATCTTCTTTACTATGCTGAGCTTGATTGCCTTTTACACGATTCGATTATCGCAAGAGCGTGACCGGGCTCAGGTTGAGGCGGTCAAAGCGCAGGAAGTCTCCGATTTCCTGATCGAGATCTTCAATGTTTCCGATCCGAGCGCATCGCGCGGGCGATCGGTTTCTGCACGCGAACTGCTCGACAGTGGCGCGGCGCGGGTGACGTCTGAGCTGTCCGATCAACCGGAAACTCAAGCACAAATGCTTCACGTCTTGGGACGCGTCTACTTCGAATTGGCATTGTACGACGAAGCCCGGGAGCTGGCTCGGCGGGCGTATGACATACGACGGTCGTTGTTTGGAGAAAGAAGCAACGAGGCTGCGTTCTCGCTTCTGCTCATCGGACAAATTGAATACGAGCGCGGTGATTATGATTCTTCGGAAGCGCATTCGCGGCGGGCTCTGGAGATCCGAGTGGAGCAGGCCGGCGAAGACGATACGCTCGCTGCCGAGATCAAAACGGATCTCGGCCGGGTGTTGCGACACCTCGGCCGGATCGACGAAGCGGAAGATTTGCTACGGGAGTCGCTGGCAACCCGGCGCAGGATTTTCGGCAACGTTCATGAAGACATCGCGCATAGCGCGAATCATCTGGGGCGGCTGTTGTGGACAAAGCGGGAATTTGCCGCCGCCGAGCCGCTGCTTCGAGAGGCGGTCGACATCACCGTGAAGATCCGCGGCGAGTACCACGTCGAGTCCGCCGCTGCGATGGGGGCATTGGCCGCGCTCCTGGTTGATATGGAGCAGTTGGACGCCGGGGAGTCGCTCTATGTTCGCGCTCGCAACATCGCGGCCCGGCTGGTCGGCGAAAACCACGCGTACGTTGCGGGTCTGTCCGGCAGCTTAGCGGATCTCGCCTACCGCAAAGGCAACTACGTCCGCTCCGATTCCATTTATCGCCAGGTTTGGCGGGTGTTTCGAGATTACTTCCCGGAATCCCATCCCTATCTGGCGACTCCTCCGGCGGGCATTGGCAAGAGCTTTATGGCAATAGGCCGGCCTGACTCGGCGCTCGCGTATTTCCAGGCGGCCTTGGCCGTGCGGCGACAATCACTGGGAGATGATCATTGGCAAACCGGCATGTCGATGGTGGCGCTCGGTGATTGTTTGCGCGTGCTTGACCGATTCGACGAGGCCGAATCCCTGCTCATGAAGGGGCATTCTCTGGTAAACGATCAATTTGGTGCGAAAGACGACCGTACACTCCACGCAGTCCAGGCGTTGATCGATCTTTATCAAAGTTGGGGCAAGCCGCGGAAGGCCGAGGAGTGCGAACGCCTGCTTCGGATGTGAGTTTTCTGGAAAGTGGCGAAAGACTTAATGAGGAGGCGAGCCGCAGGCTCAAAGCTGCGGCTCGCCGGTCAATCGTGGTAATCAATTACCGCTAATCAATACTTGAATTGGCCGCGGACAACGATCTTGGCGCTGTTGCTTCCGGTGAAGGTCTTGGCGAAGGTCGTAGCTTCATCATTAGCATAGAGATCAGCGCCGGTGAAGTTGATGGTCGACATCAGTTCGTTGGTGAACACTTCCTGATCCCACAGGCGAATCGTGAGCGCGTCCACAAAGTTGTAGCTTAGCGGCAGTGCCTTGCCGAGCAGCACTCCGGTTTTGGTGAAAGTGTGCCGGGAGGTGGCGGAAGCGTTGCTACGAACATCAGAGGTGTAATCTTCGCTGCCCGCCCCAGCGCGCTTCAGGGTGACGAAGATATCGGCTCTCTTCCAGGCATTGATCAGTTCAGACGGATCCCAGTCTTTGTTTCGAAACGATGAGACTTCGATGCTTGTGATGACCATCGTGGTCGGCTTTTTGATTTCCGGGACAGGATTTTCATCGGGTCCGGCGGGATTGCTGCTGGAGCTGCAACCCACGAAGGCAAGAAGGCAGGTCAGTGCCGCAGTGAGCAAAAGGGCCGAACGAACATTAGCGATTCTGAAGTTTAACATGACTTTCTCCTTAGAGAGGGTGAGTGGTTTAAATTACGTCTCACCCAGAACGCGCAGAAACCGCTGCGAAGTGATCATGCAATCTTTCAGAATCAGAGGAAAAAGTGCGCGCGGGGAATTGCTGCGGCTGGTGCCCTCGTAAAGCATTTTCCACCAATAAGTTACACGAACACAAAAGGCGGAAAGTCAACCGACTTCCCGCCCGCTTCAGCTCGAGTTTCAGGTCGTTAAGCTATTTCTTCTTGTCTTTCTCGTTGCTGACCGGCGTCTGATCGGCGCGCTCGATCAGATTGTAGACGAAGTTGCGGCCGCTTTCGAGGATGATTTGATCGTATGCCGTCTTGTTGAACAACTCGCTATCGCGTTCGAGATAATTCGCGCCAAATTCTTCCTTGGGGATGATCAACTTGTTCGCATAGCGATCAACAATCTTGTACGGCGGCTTGACGTTGAAGGCATAGCGCCCGAACTCGACATTGTTGAAATCGAAGATGCGTCCTTCGTCGAGGCGCACGAGTTCGAATTCCGAGGCCGAGAGCGTATCGTAGGTCACACCCGACGCGGAATAGACGGTGGCTACAGGAACGAAATTGAAGCTGTAGTTGGTCGTCAAGTACAGGTACTGCGACGAATCGAGTCCCGCGGTGAACTCCTTGGAAAAGATGTAGTTCTTCTGGTCGTAAATCTGGTACTCGCCGGGCGGCAGATAGAAATAGAAGAACTCGCGCTTGTCGCGCAGGCGGCGATTCAGGTAACGTTCGGCCGTACGGATGACATACTTCTCTTCGTCGGTCAGCCAACCCTGGCGCAGCTTCAGTTCGACCCGATTGTCGAGCAGCTTCTTCTCCGGGATCAGTTCATTGAAAGCGTTACAGGTCGCGAACTTGTACATCCACTCTTTTTGGACGAAGTTCAATTGTTCGCGGTACGACAATTCCGTTGTGGAGTCGATGTAAGCGCGATACGAAGGCAGCAGCGTCTCCAACTCAGTCAGTCCCCACCAGGCCCAGGACGGGCTGTTGAGATTGTAATGCAGGACGACGAAGCGGGCGTATGATGATCCCAGCAATTGATCGTAGATCTCGCCCTTATTACCGGAGTAGAACCAGATTGCCCACTGCTGTTCGATGTTTTGAACAGCCATATCGGACAAGAACAGGCGCTCGGTGTCGCTGGACAAAGTCTTGGCGACTTCAACGATCTCCTGCATGTCCTCGTTGAGATCCACCATCTCGCGCGTATTCGCCAGCCCGGAGGCGGTCAAGACCATCAATACGCAGGTGGCTGCGAGCCATATCGACATCATGTTGCGATTCGTTTTCATCTTTGTCCTCCCGGCTATTCCGAGTTACCAAGTTGATTGCTGGGTTCCAGCATCTCCTGGAAGCCCTTGAGCTGCTGAAACAGACCGTCGGCGCTGGTGTAGTTGGCGGCATCTTGCAGCGCACGGATTGACTTCTCGCCCCAGAAAACCGCCTCGCGGGAGACATTCTCGATCTGACCGCGGTCTAGCATATCCTTATCGATCAGGTATTTCGCGCAATTCAGGATCTCCGCATGACGTCCCGCTGCAAAGAGATAACTCGCGTACGTCGGGAGGAAGGCCACGCAGGTCGCCGTGTACACGGAACGGTTATAATTCCGTCCGTAGAAGCCGTTGGTCGGCAGATCGGCGGACTTGGCCAGATCCAGGCATTTGCGGAAATAGTTCCACGCCATGTCGTTTTCGTGGTTGGCAAATGTCTCGGCAAGCAAGAAGTAGGATATTGACAAGGCGAAGGGAGACTTCAACGTGTCGCTGGCGATGGCAGCATAATAATTAACCATCCGGCGCAGCGAGTCTTTCACGGCGCTGTCTTGCTTCATTCCCACGAATTGGTCGTTGACCCAGACCGCTTTCGTGAAGTTCGCGATTCCGAAGAGATTCGGATGTTCGAGTGCAATCATGTCGTTGACGCTGGCCAGATAAGAATTCCCGGCGTCATAGAGACTGTCGCGGGTGGCGCGGCGCAGCACGTTTTTCACCAGCGGTGCGAATGAGTTGGCGCCCGGGCAAAACGTGGCGGCCATCAGCATGTCCTTGATAAGGAAGGCCGTATTTCCGGGCACGCTGGTACTGCGCAATTGTGCGGGTTCGATTTTGTAGTAAGCGTCCAGGTAACGGCTATACAGTTGAAGCATAAGCCCGCGGAGCTTCTCCTGTAGGGCGACATCTTGCGGACTGCGCTTCAGCTCTTCGAGCGCAAGCAGGAAGACGATCTCCGCATTGTAGTAGTAGCTCTGAAAACGCAGGGCATCCGAGGCGTCCAGTTCGATCTTGATCGAATTGCGGGCGTTCATCAGATCCTCGGCGCTGCCGGTCTTGTAGTACGAGTCAAGGTAGTCCAGGTAGCCCTTGGCGGCCTGGGGCGCTGCGAAGCAAACAGCTGCAGCCAACCAGACGATGAGCGTCGCTGCGACGACCGTCGTCATTCCATGAGTCTTTCTTGCCATAGTCTTTACCTCTTATTCCCATCTATAATTTCGAGAAACAGTCGTCGTACTGGAGCAACCGGCAAAGGTTGCGAGTCGCTTCTTCCAGGAGCGATTCCGTGGCATCTCCCGTGGTCCACTGATCGGGGAGATTGACGAAGTCGATGCTGGAAATATCGTTGATCGAGGCTACGTCCACCACAAACCGCACCCAGCGGCCCTTGTGCTTGAATTCGAAATAGCTGCCGCCGCGCGCGACGTTAAGCCAATCTTTCGAAGCGCGGGCCTCTTCTGCATCAAGTCCGGCATGAGTAAACATCGACTTCACGCACTGGCGCAGGCAGACATTGACCATCCGGTAGTGGTAGGGATCGAGTTTGACGCGCGACAGGCCGCTCTCGGCCACCGTACGAGTCTCGCCGGAGGCCACTTCGGCTCGAGTCTTGCTGGAAGCCATGACGACTTCGCTGTTGCCGTCGCGGCGCCCCTGATCCTGCACAGCCAGTGAGCGCTGGTCGGCAACAGTCGGCGCGGCGATCACCGGGGTGTTGATTGCCGGCGCGGTGCGTTTAGTGACCGATTCCTGCTGGACATCACGATCGACGTCGGCAACCTCGGTGCGGCTATTGAGAGTCTCTTGCTTGCGGTACTCCTGGGTCTTCTGATCCGGTACGCTTCGCAGACGCTCGATCGGGCGCACCTCTTCCGGCTTCACCTCGGGAATCGGCTTTGGTTTGGGCTTCGGTTTGAGCGGCTCAGGCTCGGGTTCCGGTTCTTCGATCACAAAGCTGGCGCTGATCAAAACCGGCGGCTCCGGCGCCAGTTTGGCATCAAACGGCGCGGATCCAAAGTTCACCGCCAGGATAATCGCGAGGACTGCGAAACCGGAGAGCACAGCGAAGAGCTTAGCCACGGTGCGACGTTCCGGAGCCGTGGAGAACGCGTGGTTGTCCACTCCGGCCATACCTTCCGCGGCCAGCGATTGCTGTTCCAGTTCTGCGTCGTCTCGATCTATGTAAGCTTGCATCGCTCTACCTCTAATCTGCTCCACCTAGTTGATATCAGCTTCGGCACGGTACACCAGGTTACACGGGTATTCGAGACGATAGCAGGAAGCCATCGCCAGCGCGACCAAACCATAGTAGGAGTGTGCGGCACTGAAGACATCGATGCTGACCGAGTCGCTGTTGACGCCGGTGCGGGCGATGAAATCCGAGATGTGCTGATAGACGAGTCCCGAGCCGGCTGGGTCGGCAAGGATTTTTGAGCTGATCGACACAAAGCTCGTTTCCGGCGGTACAGCACGGGTATAGATCATCAGCATGCGGCTGGAATCTGTGGCTGTATTCTGGTCGTGAATTTCGATGCGGATCGGCGCCAGAGATGTTTCGCCGCTCTGGCTGGACACCTTGTACGGCATCTCAATCTTCTCGACTTCCGTGGCGCCATTGCCAACGATCATGAAGAAAAAGAGCATGATGAAGGCCAAGTCGGAGGCGCTGACGACGAACGGCGCCATGTTGCGTTTTGCTTTAGACGCGGGCACTGAGCGACTCCTTGCTGCGCGTGAGTGCATCGGCCGACTCCGGAGCACGCTGCGGCAGCTTAAGCGACTCTACCATTTCGCAGACGGCGACCGCACGCACTACCATCTGGTGGTGAATTTGGTCAATAACGCGGCGCGAGAAGTAGGCGGCGCCGATGGCCATGCCCAGATTGACCAGTCCCCAGAGACTGGTTATCAACGCGACCTTAAGGCCGATGGCGAATTCAATAGACTGCGAAAGATGGGCGGCACTCTGCCCCTGACTGAAGATGTACAAGAATCCGATCAGCGTGCCAAAGAACCCGGCGGCCGGTGAAGCCGTGGCGATGCTGTCATACATCGACATTTCATCCATGCTTTCGGTGATGCGATCGATGCGGTTACGAAAATGAAGATAGAGGTGATCGAAGCGGCCGGAAGCATTGGTCACCATCGCCGAATCTTTCAGGATTCGCCAGAAACGCGATTGCCGATGATCCTGCGCCTGCACGGCACGATAGAATTCGTCCCACGATGAAAAATCCTGGTGCAAGAATCGCTCCAGCGCCGGATCGTCCGGATAGTACTGCTGGCGTTTGCTTGTCAGAACGAGAAAGATCACAAGCCGGACAAGCACAGCGATACCAAGGGCGGCAAGCACGAAGTAGGTCAGCACGACAATTGTGGGATACTTGGCCTGCATGTAATTGGCCAGATCGAACCCGACCGGATCAGTGCGGACACTCTGAATGAAGTCACTGCGCCGTTCCTCGCTCACACCATCCCGCGCCTGCTGCTGCAGGTTCGCGTCGATCTTCTGTACGGCCGCACTGTGCATCTGCCAGATGACCAGCGTAGCGACGATCAAGACAATCGCGATCGCGAGAATTGAAACGAGATAATTACCACGTTTGTAGGCCGGCAAGGTATGATCGATGTTCTGCCTCGGGTCGGTCATGAGTTCCTCCGCTGTTCGCTATCGAGAAATGGTCCGGTCCGAAACGGAACGGCACGCCCAAAATCTCAGAGTTCGTTCACATCGCAGCGCCAACCGAACGATCGGACGGTACTGCTTGAAATTGTTAGCGACGATAAGGTTCGACAAACGACACGGCGCGATCCCGCAACTCGTCGCGGGTTCGGCGCGTGTATCATTATGGTTATCGCCTTGAAACTGGAGTTTCTTTAGACATTGCGCGTAAACCGAATCACGAAACTGCTCATGTTTCGAACATGGGCAATCCGACAGTTAGGCAGGGTGGGCGTAAGCCAAAGAAGGAATATGAGTTGCCAAGCCTGCTCCGCGCAGGCGCTATCGGGCGACCCGCATCGCCGGGTGCGCCATCATTCGTGTGCCTGGTTACGCCGTTGCCGATTTACTCGACAACAATAAATCCAGAGATTACGCATCCGCGTGAACTTCAAGCGGCAAGAAGATCGTGAACACCGTTCCGACGTTGAGTCGACTCATGACTTCAATTCGCCCGCCGGCGCCGCTCACGGCACTCCTGACATTGGTCAGACCCAGTCCTGTGCCTTTGCCGACATCTTTGGTGGTGAAGAAGGGGTCAAAGATCTTCGAAACTGATTCATCGGGAATTCCGCAGCCGTCATCCATCACGCTCAGCGTTGCGGCGCCGGACGGAAACTCCTCATTCGGGGATTGAACATTAAGAGCAACCTGCACCAATCCGCGCTTCTCGCCGATGGCATCGCGCGCATTTAAGAGCAAGTTCGACATGATCTGGTCGAGAGCAGCCGGATCGAGAAGCACCTTCAACGCGTGTTCCGGCAGACTCAGTTTGAGCGTGTTTGAAGTTCCGACGAAGTAGCGAAGCAAATCCGACATATCCCTGATCGCAGCGGCGAGATCGATGACGACCGGTTCATACCCGGTCCGACGCGAATAAGTCAAAAGGCTGCGAACGATGGCGGCTCCCCGTTTACAGGAATCGGCAATCGTAGTCGCTTCCGGCAATTCGATGTCAAGTACCGTCAGGCGCTCGGCGGCGATCTGGGCGTTACCCTGAATACTGGCGAGAATATTGTTGAAGTCATGCGCGATGCCTCCGGCCATCAAGGCCAGGCTCTCCATCTTCTGGCTTTGCACCAGTTGAGACTGCAGCTGCACCTCTTTCGTCATGTCACGTTTGACGCCGACGAAGTGCGAGATTTCGCCGCGCGCGTCCCGGACCGGCGAAATGGAGCCTTCCTCGTTAAACAGCTGACCATGTCGATTACGGTTGATCAGACGGCCGCGCCAGGTCTTGCCGGCAAGGATGGTTGACCAGAGCTCCTGATAGAAGGTCTGACCGTGCACTCCGCTCTTGAGAATCGACATCGATCGCCCGATAGCTTCGCTCGGAGTGTAGCCGGTGATCTGCTCGAAGGCGGGATTGACATACTGAATGATGCCGCTGCGATCCGTCAGGACAATGACCTCGGCTGCTGATTCCACCGCGGTTGCCAGAAGCCGGAATTGACGCTCAACGGAGACCCGGTCGGTGATGTCGAAGATGTTACTGTAAGTACCGACAAAGTGGCCGGTCTGATCGTACCGCGGCTTGACGGTAACCGCGATCACGCGTTGTTTGCCGCAGGGAGTGCAAATCGACAGCTCATAGGTTGAAGAAGCCCCGCTACGGCGCCGGGCATTTTCCTGGGCAATCTTCTCGTGTTGATCGGCCGGAATAAAATCCAATAACGACCGACCGACGAATTCGGCGGCGTTAGCGACGCCGAAAATACGCGCAAACGCCTCGTTACATAGCTCCACCTTTTCGTCGGTACTAATAAGCGCCAAGCCGCCGACAATATTCGCGAATATCTCGCGTAAGATACGCTCCGACTTCTGCAAGCTCTGCTCCATTAGTTTTTCTGCGGACAAATCGACCAGCGAACCGACAATCAGGGTATGGTTCCGTTGAGCGGAGAAGGTAGAGCCTGATAGGCGATAGCGAACGACATGACCGAAAGCATCGATATCATCGATGTATTCCTGTGGAATTGATTCGCTATTAGCCAGCCAGGCCACAAACTGCTGCCAAACCCGCAGTTTGTCGGGCGGGAGATTGTCTTCAAGTTCGGCGAAGCGCCGGCCGCGTACAGAGAGCCGTGAGCGCGCGAACATCAGTTGTGCGAAGATCTCATTGCAGGTGACCAGCCGCCCCGATGGCTCAACAACGAAGAGGCCGCAGTTAAGATGATCCAGGACATAGGCCCGCAGCGCCAGTTCTGCCTCCCCGAGCTCAGGATGGCGGGCGAGTATCGACTTGTCACACTGCAATAAGACGATTTCCTGATCGAGGAGTCTGAGACGGGAGAACTCGACCTGCAGCGGCAAGGGTTGTCCTGCAGCGAGGAAAGTGAGACTCTCTCGCAACGGCAGTGGCCCGGGATCGGACTGCTGGACGCAGTTGGCCAGTCTTCGCTGCGACGATCCGGCGAGCAACTCATGCAAGGGGCGACCGCGCAGGTTCTCCCGGTCGACGGCAAGCAGTGCGGCGAATGATTCGGTGCAATCGAGAATGTTGCCGGCCGGTGCAGAGATCAGAACCGCCGGATCATGCGGGGTCCACTCGTGGCTTGGTGCCGGGACAATTGGGACGCTCTTGACGCCTCCTTGAATCATTCCTCACCCCTTCTTGTTCGATGAATGAATTCGGCCCCGGTCACATTTCCCCTTCGGCAGGGTCCTCGCCGTAATAAACAAAGATATCGCCCGCTATGCGGTCGACCTTGGTCAGCGCGCGAATACGGGCAATCGCTTTCCGCGTCAGCCGGCCATTCTCCGCCAGGAGCAGAGTCCCGCTTACAGTGTAAAGATTGCGCGCCAATCTCATGTTTGAAGCCAGGTTCTGAAGCGAGACCTTGATAGCGTCGCGCCGGATCAGGGCGCGCTCTTCGTCGGTGAGCACGCTCAGCATCGCGCTGACAATTCTCTGCGGGAACTCCTTGTCGGCAGTCATTTCGATGGTGCGCCTGGCCTCCTGCAGGTGGTACACGCGATCTTCATAGATTTGGCTGACGAGATTGTCGTAGAAATCGCAAATGCCGACAACGTAGGCCGCATCGCAAATCTGGCTGCGGTCGAGATGGTCCGGAAATCCCGAGCCGTTGTAACGCTCATGGTGTTGCGCCACGGCGACGCAGATACCGGCAATCGAGCCGATGCTGCGCAGTCGTTCCGCTCCTTCGTGAGCATGGAGGCGGTAAACGAATTCTTCTTCCGGCCGCATCAACGACAGGTCTTTTTCGGACAGATACGCCGGCAGACCGAGCTTGCCAACATCGTGTAAGAGCGCAGTGGTTTCCACCTCCCAGCGGTTGGCGTCCGCCATGCCCAGGGCGGCGGCCATTTTGCGGGCGAGATCGGCAACGCGGCGGCAATGCGCGCCCATTCGGGGATTGGCCTGTTCCACGAAAGAGAACAAACACATAAGCGAGTCGCGTAGTGACTGCTCGAGCCTTCCGTTCAGAGATTTTGCAGTGTGCAAGGCGTCGCGAAGCTGCTCGGTGCGCTCTTCAACGCGGCTTTCCAGTGAAACGTTGAGGTTTTTCAACTCGATGTTCTGTTGCTCTGTCTGGCGGCGGAGAAATTCGTTTTCTTGTCGCAGCAGGAAGTGCCGGACCGCGCTCCGGACAGCTTCGATCAATTCGGCGTCACGCCACGGCTTGAGGATGAACCGGAAGACCTCTCCGGCGTTGACGACGCGCTCGACATCGTGAAGATTCGCCTGACCGGTCAACATCATGCGCACGGTGTTGGGTCGCCTTTCACGAATGATTGCCAGCAGCTCGGCTCCCGACATTTCCGGCATTCGATGGTCGGAGACGATGACGGCGATGTTGTGCTCAGTCAAGACGCGAATCGCGGCCTTGGGCCCGAGCGCGAAGTGGCACTCCCACTCCGGCAGCCGGTGAAACAGACGCCTCAGGGAGTTCAGGATATTTTCTTCATCATCGACAAACAGCACGTGTGCTCTTGCCGCGGCCGTCTCGTTGGCGGACGATATCGGGGCGGGCGATGAAACGTCAATCATTTGAGCAGAACCCCCAGTTGGTACTCCAGTTCTTCGTGAAAAGTACCTTCCATCGACGCCGCCATGCGCTCAGCCTCCGGCTCCACAGCGGTCTGGTCGGCCGCGGGGTAGTGGTAGCCTGTGACGGCGGGAATCTGATGCGCGAGTGTCAGGATGCGTCGACTGGAGTCCAGAGCAGCCGTCGAGCTTTCCCCGGTGTGGATAAACCGGACCAACTCGACGATGTCGGGAGGAAACTGCCAGCGCGCCAGCACTTGACAGGCGATTTCAAAATGGCGGAAGCCGAGAATCTGCGATTCCGCGTCAGCGTAGCTCATATCGCCGCCCTGCACGAGTTTGAGGATTGCATCCCAGCTGTCGGGCCAGTAGTAGATTTCAAAGATTTTGCCGACGTCGTGGATCAGCCCAACGAAGTAGACCTTTTCGCGCACGACGACGTCGCGCTCGTGGGCTAGCCGTGCGGCCGCGATCGCGGTAGCGTAAGCGTGCCTCCAGTAGGCCAGGTGATCGAAGCGGTGCGAAGGGGGGCAGAGCTTGCGCAGTCCCTGCTGAACCGAGATGGCCGTGGTGATGCCCTTGATCGTGTTGATGCCGAGGACCAAAACGGCGTCGCGAATGTTCTCGATCCGCCGCGAGCACATATAAAACGGAGAGTTGGCCATGTGGATGACGGTCAACATCAGACTAGGATCGGAGGCAATCAGTTGTGCCAATTCCTCGACGGGGGCGTCGCTGTCATCGAGCAGCCGCAGAAGCTTCGTGGTAACCTCGGGGAAAGGAGGAATCCGTGAGAGGTCGTTGATTATATCATTGATTGCCTGTGACATGCTTTGCTCCCTCCTGCTCCGTCGCCAGTACCTCGTGTTGGGCATATAACTCGGCCGCCTCGAGGAGTGCCGGGTTGGTCTGGCGCACGTACGTGAACATCTGCTCATATTGCTTCAGCTTGTTGAACAAGCGTTCTTTTTCATCGATAAGTTTGCGATGTGCCAAGGCCAGATTCACCGTCACCTTCAACTCAAGATCATTCCAGGGTTTGGTGACAAACCGGAAGAGTTCGCCTTCGTTAAGGGCCGCAAGCACAACGTTGATGTCGGAATGCCCCGAGATCATGACGCGAATCGTGTTCGGACTCAAGCTGCGCACTTCCCGCAACAGCTCCAGCCCCGACATTCCCGGCATGCGATAATCGGTAACAAGAACTTCGACCCGGCGGCCGCGCATGATCTCCAGCGCCTGCTCTGCCGACTCGGTTGTTAACACGTCAAAATGCGCCCCGCGAAAGAGACGACTCATTGAGCGCAGGATGCTGGGCTCATCGTCAACGAACAACACGGTGTAAGCAGCATCTGATATCATGGCGCGCTCCTCCCTTCCGCTACTGCAGGGCCGATGGCGCCTTTGAGCGGGAGCTTGATTGTGAACTCAGTTCCCTTTCCGAGCTCTGACTCGACGAAGATCTTGCCGCCGTGGCGCTCGATGATCCCATACGAGATGCTCAGTCCCATCCCGGTGCCTTTGCCGGGTTCTTTTGTGGTGAAGAATGGATCGAAAATTCTCGGCAACACCTCGGGGGCGATGCCCGTCCCGGTATCGCGCAGGCGCACGATCAAGTCACTCGCATCCGAGCTGATCGAGACATAGAGCCGGCCACGGTCGACCGTTGCGTGAGCAGCGTTGACGATGAGATTCGTAAACACCTGCGTCAACTGGGTCGGGTAACAGAGGATGGACGGCGTTGCGCCATAGTCGCGCACTACCTCGAGGTTGTACTTGATGACATTGCGGCAGAGGTTCAAGGAGTCCTCAATGATCGCCACGACGTCGCCGACCTCCGGTTGCTGGTTGTCGGCACGCGCGAATGTCTTGAGGTCGGAGACGATTTTGGCCACTCGGGATAACCCGTCACTGGTCTCCTGCAGGAGAGCGGGAATGTCGTTTCGAATGTAGTCGATATCCAGATCGCGGCGCGCCTGCACAAGTTGATTGACCGGGATCGTGTCGACGCCGTCAGCCGCATCCGTCAGTTTCAAAAAGCGCTCCACGGTTGACCAATAGCTGCTCAGAGTATTGACATTGCTTGTCACGAAGCCGATGGGGTTGTTGATTTCATGCGCCACTCCGGCAGCCAGTTCGCCGATGGATGCGAGCTTTGCTGTCTGGACAAGATGGCGCTGCATCACCTCCTGCTTCGTGATGTCGTGGATGACAAAAACGACGGCGGTGACTTCCTGGCGAAACGTAATCGGATAGGCGATGACATCCAGCGTCTGTTGGGCGTTGTCCAATTGAAAGATCTGTTCCTGGAGCTGAGCGCTTTGTATCGCCTGCTCGAACATCGTCAGAAACCCCGATCGAAGGTCAGCCTGAATCAGGTCGCGCAAATGGCGACCATGGTAGCTGATACCGCTGCCGGCAGACGGCATTGCGCGCGATGAGGCGTATTCGTTGAAGAGGTGCAGATATCCCGAGCTGTCGACTGCAAGGAGGCCGAATGTCGCCTGGCTGATGATTCCCTGCAGCAGTTGTTGTTCAGCCATCAGGCGCTCGGTGCGAAAAGCCAGTTCGCGCGTCTTCTCGTCAACGAGCTCCGAGAGAACGCGCGCCTGCAGTTCGCGCTCGCATTCATGGAGATACTCTTGGTGGGCGCGGCGGACGAGCTTGCGCAACGTGTCAGCCTCGAACGGCTTTTCGAGAAAGCCGAATGGTTGCAGGCGGATCGCTTCCGCGATCAGGTCGTACTGGGCATATCCCGTAATGAAGATGACAGGCGTAAAGATGTTCTTCCTGCGCAGGCGCGCAACGAACTCGGTGCCGAGCATGTTGGGCATCCGGATATCGCAAATAATCAGCTCGACACTGGTGTTGTCCACAAGTTCCACTGCCTCGGAGCCGTCACCGGCTCGCGAAAAGGCGTAGTCGGGATTGCGCAGCAAATTTACGGTCATTTCGACCATTACCGGCTCGTCATCGACCACCAGAATTTGATATGGGCGAGCGGCGGCGGCCTTAAGCCGCTCCGCGACAAGCTGAACATATTCCCGGCTACTCGCTATCGCGTCCGCGGGTGACGATTCAAGATTAACGATTTGCGCAGATTCGGAATGCATGGCTTCCTCAATCGTAGCTGCTCACTTCTTCCGAGATTAACTCGGAAGTGGCTATTCGAGCCTCGTTCCACTCCGAACTAGACGTGGAAATCAAGGGACTCAGATCGAACTGCGGGCACGGCATCTTCGAATCGCGGCAGGTCTGTTGACTTCGAGCGAATGATCAGTTGTGAATCGAAGCGTCCACTAACCCCCGTTCTCTCAGCAAGTTCATCGGCGAGCGCACAAAAGGTCAACAGGGGGATTAAATGGGTAGAAATTGAGTATGGGCGCCCCCACTGTAGCAGCACACAACGATTCAGAAGGTGTGCTGGAACATCGCGTGGGCAGTTGGCAGTGCGTTGATGTCAGCTTTCCTTCCAGAGGAACCCGGAGAGATTGAGGTCGGAGTTTTCAATGTTCAATTTCCTGCGGATAACCTGGCGGTGCTTATTGACAGTCTGCACGCTCAGATTTAGGTCTGCGGCAATTTGCTTGGAGGTCTTTCCCTGGCGAATCAATTCGCAAACCTGAATCTCGCGCGGGCTGAGCCGGGCACGAAGCGCCTGGAAGCTATGGCCCATGAGATCTTGACTGAGTTTGTTAATAATATCGTCAAGGCGCGCTAACACCTGTGCCGGCAAAACCCCCGCGTGCCCGCGCAAGTGCCGCTGAATTGGTTCGAGCTTGGAGCGGATCGATTCGCACACTTCGTGACGATAGAGCCGGCGCTCATCCTCCAGGGATCGGAGGATTTCAGACATCGCCGTATTCTTGCGTTCGAGTTCGCCGCGATGCGTTTCGAGTTGTTCGGAGGTGCGCCGGTGCCGCTCATCCTTTTCGACATCATCCGTGATGTCGACGCAGACTACGAGCAGTCGCGACCGGTCCGGCACATGATCAGGAAGTGGCGCCAGACTCAGGCGATACCACTGTGTGCCTCCTTCAGCCGAATTGACAGCCACCTTGGCGCTGTGACGCTCGGCACGCCCGGTAACGACTTTGCGCGCCGCCCGTGTCAACTGCTGAGTCTCCCGGATATCTCTTAGCCGGAGCAGGTTCCCGTCGTGGTCCGAAGCGAGAGCCGAGAGCAGCTGTTCCCGGAAGGCAGAATTTGCGGTGATGAGTTGGAGGCCTGAATCGAACAAAGCGATCGCCGCGGGGGAATTCTCCAGGACGCTGCTGAGCAGAAGCTCTGAATAACTCTGCCGGCCCTCAATTTCGGTCGGCAGAGTCGAGTCAAACAGGAACATGTAGCAGCCATTGAGGTGGCCGCTCAGGTCGGCATCGGGCACCAACTCCACTACGACATCACGCACGCGCGCGGAAGGAAGCTCAATGCGCGTTTGAAAAGTCATGCGCTTTCCGGCAAACGCCTGGAGAACCGGTCCCCGGGATTGTTCGAGTGCTGTCTCGGGGAAGAATTCGGTTAGCGTTCTTCCTACCAGTTCATCGGCGCGCAAATCGAATCCGGCCGCGAAGCGATTATTGACGAATTTCAGCAAGCGGTCACTGCCCCAATAAGCGATCTCGGCAGGGAGCGATTGGCTGATCTCTTCGATGCGCCGTCGCTGCAGCGCGGCTGCCTGCTCGGCGCGCTTTCGCTTTGTAATGTCATGATGAGCGACAACGACGGCCGCTTCTTTGTCCTCGATGCGCGAGGCGATCATATGAAACCACAATTCGGCCTCAGGCGTCCGGCACGGATACTCGGCTTCAAACACCGTTTCCTGCCGATTCAGCACCGCCTGCAAACCGTCAAGGATTCCTCCGACGTCGGTATCGCCACGAAGGACTGCTTTGCGGCAGACATCAAAATAGTTCCAGCCCAAGTAGGCGTCGTCGACTCCTCCCTGCTCTCGCGCCATGGCTCGCCAGGCGGCATTGACGTAAACTATTAAACCGTCGGGATTAAGCACGGCTATGCTCGCGTGCAAGGCATCGATCACCATTTGGAGTCGAGATTGACTGGCGCGGAATTCCTCCTGGGCGATTTTCAGCGGGGTGATGTTCTGAGCCACAATCTGAATGCCGGCGACCACTCCTCCCGCGTCCCTGATCGGGACGTAAGTCGAGACATACCACTCGTGTTCACCGCGCCACTCAAACAGATCCAGGTGCTCCTCCCCCTGGCCTGACCGGGCGACACGTCGAACGCGTTCAAGAACCCTGGCGGCCAATTCGCTGTCAAGGAAGCTCGCGACCGGTCTTCCTATGAATGAGTCTGCCGACGGCCCCAGGATCGACAAGGCCCGATGATTTGCGTAGATAAGCTGACCGTCAAGACCGACAAAGCCGATCGCGGTGCCCGACTCGTTTACCAGTTGCGCAAAGATCGACGGGCGCAAGTAAGGCGTGAAGACCGTTGCGGTCGCGTCAATTGGCTCACTATGTTTGAAGCAACTGCAAATGGTAAGCTCGCTGTCACCCAGCTCGGTCTTATCAATAAGGACACTGAGAACCCGGGTTTTGCCGCTGCAGTCCAGCAGTTGAAGTTCGGACGCCGTTGGCGACAGAGCGTTGTCGCTGACATCCGACGCGGAGGAATCCGGATGTCTGATTTTGTGATCTCCCGTCAAGATCGAAAAATCTTTGCCGAGAAGCTGATCGGAGTAGTAGCCAAGGTAGGCGCAGACTGCCCCGCCTATGTCGCGGATCTTGTTCCGCGGGTCAATGACGATGGTTCCGACGAACTCTAAATCAACTCTCATAGTCTCGCACCTGATCAGCGGGCGCCCCTTCCCCCGGTTAATACGTGCTCTGCCCAAGATTTTTACCCTCTGCCGATTCAAAAGACTATTTCGAGTGAGAGCCGCTCTTCGACCCGTCGAATGATCAGGCAGCTTCGGCAACGCCGAACAAAGGGCAACAAAATCGAAGTTAAACCTCTTACCAAAAGAGGCAATTTGACGGTAGAAATTCGGTATATCGAAGGTCAGTTCAGCAAGCGGCAGCGAAAATCCGAGGCAGCAAGGAATCAATTACTGGGGGTGTCGATTTCCGAATTCAATGGTCCCAGATCATTTGTGATCTCATCTCGAAGCCAGAGACGCTCAGCATCACTAATGTCTGACATGGTCTCGACACGAGATATCACGGAATTCAACCAGTTGTTCCAGCGACCGGCATCACAATGCAGATGCAGGTGTTCATGCCCGTCGAGGATTTTCTTGCGGAGGGAGACGCCGAACTGAAAATCCACCCGTCCGGCAAGAGCACGCAGTGAGTCGAAATACGAAAGGTCGATTGCTTTCCCTACCATGTTTCCTCTATGACGGCATCAGCGTGCCGTTGTTCGAATCTCGTCCGTCGTCACCGCTTCGGTAGTCATTCGCTCGAGCCCTTGTGACAGAACTGCCCATGCGAGTCGAAAGGAATCGAGATGGGAAGCCAGGCGCCCGTCCAATTCGCGCGTGAATCGGCCATAGGCCTTGGCGTCGAAAAACGTCAATTGTGCATTCTTTCTACGAAAGCGGCGGAGATTATTCTGAGTCAATTTTATGTCCCGCCAGACTCCCAGGCAATCGTAGAGCGCCTTGAGTTGAGCGGTGATTCTGGTCGCGGCGGCATTGCCCCCGCAGCACAGCTTTTCAATGTCGAGCCGATAGCGCAAGGCCTTGGCGCGCTTGCGGAGTTCGTGCAGAGTCTCTGCGGTTTGTCTCCTCTTCGACCCGATCTCTCTCAATTGAGAGGCTGAAGTCTTTATCGTCGAGCCAATTGCCAATTGAAGTTGCTCCATAGTGACTTCGGATAAGAGCCGTTGTAACTCGCGACGCGCCCGAGCGAGCGTGCGGAAGCGGTATTCTGAACTTGCTCGCAAAAAGGCCGGGCGATGCTTGAGTTCACGACGTTTGAGATGGATGAAATACTCGCTCACGGCGTGGTCGGTCAGCGCCGGCCCTATGAGCGATTGCTCGATATCGATATCGCGTAGACGGCCGGCCGCACGGAACAATTTCTTGAGTTCCCGGCGATGTGCCGACGAGCCAAACGTCGATGAGAGCTGAAACGCGATCTCGTAGAATACCCTAAGTCTCTTAATCTCCACGCGCAGGTCATGAATTCCCTCGATCGCGTAGTAGTTGCGTGCCAGATTGACTGCCCCACGCAACTTTTCGCAACGCTCATCGAAGTACGACAGGAAGACCTCGTGCGGCTTGCGCCGCACCACTTTAGAGATCGACCGATTTTGACTTGATGTTTTCATACAACACGTGAATCAGTCCATCTGACAGCCCGAGCAGAGGGACAAACATCTTCTTGACCCCCGCCCATTTCATGACACCCAGATAAATATCCGCCGCTTCAACGATAACATCGGCTCGGTCCGGGCGCAGTCCAATGACCTTGATGCGTTCCTCGACCGAGAATGATTCGAGGAAGTCGCGAATCTCCTTGATCTCCTTAAAGGAGAGCGGCTTGTTCTCTTTCTTTCGAGAAATGCGGAAAATGTTGTTTATGCTCCCGCCGGTACCGACCGCCGCAGTCGGATGACTGGGCGCCACCTTGGCCTTGAGCCAGGATTTCAGCCGGTCAAGTTCGTGGCGCGAGCGGCCCTTCTGGAGCACGCGGACAGTACCGATCTTGAACGAGGCAGACTCCATGATCCGCCCGCGAGAAAGCAGCGTCACCTCTGTGCTGCCACCGCCGACGTCAATATAGAGCAGCGATGCATCAGCCCGGAAGGCGTACGAAATGTGGCTGGAATAGATAATCGCGGCCTCGCGCTTTCCTTCGATGATCTCGATGGCGACGCCCGAGCGCTTCTTAATGTCGGTGGCAATCTCGGCGCCGTTGCGCGCTTCTCGCATGGCTGAAGTTGCGCACGCGATATAGTCTTCAGCCTGGTAGGCCTCGATCAGGGACTTAAAGCCTTTCATGACCAGGACCAGGGCATCGGCCTTTTCCTGCGTGATACGCCGGTAGGCAAAGACATCCTCGCCAAGGCGGAGCGGGACGCGGATGAGCGATTCTTTGATAAACGCGGGTTCGTGATTGTGATCGTAAACGCGGGAGAGCATCAGACGGACCGCGTTGGAGCCGATGTCGATTGCAGCCAGTTTAATCATGCGTCTCTCCTCCCGTTATTACGAGTCACGATTGGTCAATCTGACGCTGCCGCCCCTTAAGGAAATCATAGATTTCCAGTTGCGCTCGGCGCTTGCGGACTGATCGCGATGACGGGATCTTCCCATCGGCAAATTCCGAATGCCGTCCGGCCTTGACGTTATCGCGCCATTGCATCTCAAGAATCTGAATGATCTCTGAGCGCAGGAGCGGATCGAGTACCGGGCAGCCCACCTCAACACGGCGATCAAGATTGCGCGGCATCCAGTCTGCCGAGGTGATAAAGAGCTTGGGGTGGCCGCCGTTAGCAAAGACCAGCACGCGGGCATGCTCAAGATACTTGTCCACGAGCCGAATAGCGGAAATATTTTCGCTCAGCCCGGGCACGCCGGGTTTGAGCGTGAACATCCCGCGGATAATCAGACGAATTTTGACCCCCACTTGGCTTGCCCGTTGCAGCAGTTCAATCATCTGCGGATCCGTCAGGTGATTGAGCTTGATCAGCAACCAAGCCTCCTTACCGTGCGCGGCGTTCTTCATTTCCCCTTCGATCAGGCGCTGAATCTTACGGCGCGTACTGAAAGGCGACACAAGAAAATTCCGGAACGATCCGACCTTGTAGTTACTCTGCAGGAATTCGAAGACGCCGGCCACCTGATCCGTGATCTTGGGGTTGGCGGTGAAGAGAAAGTGATCCGTGTACACGCGCGCGGTATCTTCATTGAAATTTCCGGTGGCGACAATTGCAAAGCGCGTGACCCCGCGGCCGTTGCGGCGCGTCACCAGGCACAGTTTTGCATGGACTTTCAGACCTGGGACGCCGAAGACGACTTTGGCGCCGGCTTCCTGCAATTCGGTTGCCCAGAATATGTTCGCCTCTTCGTCAAATCGAGCCTGGAGTTCCACCACCGCGACCACGGTCTTGCCGTTCTTCACCGCATTCATCAACGCATTGACGATGCTGGAGTGTGGCGCGGTTCGATAGAGAGTGATCTTAATCGAAGTGACGTGCGGGTCGATCGAGGCCTCCCGCAACAGGTCGATCACGTGATCAAAGGTGTGGTAGGGGAAATGAAGCAAGAGATCGCGTTTTGCGACTTCCGCCAAGATACTCTGATGCGGGTCGAGCGCCCGATGCACGATCGGCGCCTGCTGCGCATACCTGAGTTCCTTGCGGCCGACGTTGGGAAACTTGATGAAGTCTTTGAAATTGTGGTATCGTGAGCCGGCAATCAAGGCATCGTTGCGCCGCAATTGCAGACGTTTCACGAGGAATTTCAGAAGGTCGCGTGGAATCTGGAGGTCGTAAACCAGTCGCACGGGCTGGCCCTCTTTGCGCTGTCTAAGGCTCTTGTGCACCTTACGTACGTAGCTCTCAAATATGTCGTCATCGATATCCAGCTCGGCGTCGCGTGTTAACTTAATCGTGTGAGCAGTGAATCGATCGCGGCCGAAAGCGGCGAAGATGCTTGGCAACGAAAAGCGAATGACGTCATCAAGGAGAATGATATACTCGCGGCCGCCGCTCGACGGCAGGCGGACGAATCGCGGCAAGGCATCGGTAGGGATCTCGATCAGGGCATAACTGCTGCCCACAGATCGCCGGCGACTGGAAAGGGTGACGGCCAGGTAGATCGACTTGTCCCGTAGCTCGGGGAACTCTCCGGTCTGGTTGAGCATGATCGGAAAGAGCTTGGGACGCACCGTAGAATGGAAATACTCTTCTACGAATCTCTGTTGTGCAGCCGTCAGTTGAGTCTCATCGAGAATATGTATGCGCTCGCGCCGCAGCTCTCGAAGGGATGCCGCGAATATACTGTCGAATTTCTCCCGCTGCCGAACCACGATCTGATGGATCTGCTTCAGAGTTTTCTTGGGTTGGTGGCCGATGACTGCCGCCGACTTCTTGCGTAATGAACGGGAGATGCGATTAAGTGTTCCAACCCTGACACGAAAGAACTCGTCGAGATTATTGGAGTAGATGCCAAGGAACTTCAGCCGTTCTAGAAGCGGTACGCTCGGATCTGATGCCTCATCAAGCACCCGCTCGTTGAAGTGGAGCCAGCTGATCTCCTTAACCATTTGTGGTGGCGATGTTTTTCTGGTCTGTTTGAAGTTAGCTTTCTTCATGATGGAATCGTCTTCTGCGTTCGGAAGGAGTGGCGAAGTGTCTGATTTAGGTTGCACTTAATGACGCCGAAGGTACTACGCGCCGACCCTTCTCCGGGGCAAGGAAAAAGGCCAGAGTTCCGTTGTCGGACAAGTCGGACCACCGGGTTATCGGGAGACTCACGCCGACCGCGGCGCCCTTGGGTATCGACTTGTTGAAGTGCTCCATGAGGTGATCTGCCAGCATATCCAGCAGGGGATTGTGGCCACAGACGGCGATGGCACGATGCGAATCCGGCAGAGATTGCAAAATCTTCAAGATCGTGACAGTGTCCCCGCTCTCATACAGCTCATCAAGAAGCCGTATCCTGAATCTTTGGTAACCGACTATCTCGGAAACGATGAGTGCAGTCTCAAGAGCCCGGTCTGCCGGGCTTGACAGGATGAGATCCAGGTGCATCCTGTGCTGAAGCAGTTGCTCTGCGACAACGCGGCAGTCTGACTGCCCCCGCTTTGTCAGGGTGCGTTCGAAGTCTTCGAGTCCGACGTCTTTCGGGACGGCCTGTCCGTGCCGGACCAAACAAATAGTCTTGTTGTGCCGGCCTGTAACAGGATTTTTGGTTTCGAGTCGCGCCATAGTATTCCCGATCGGGGAGAAACAATTACTCCTGCGAGTGAATGCAAGTCAAGTTAGGATTACATTAGGCCGTTATCATGAAAGAAGGGACAATGCCGGTACGACGCGAAACTGCATTGACGGATGGGGAATTTAAGTTATCTTACGGCATCCGGTCTCTACTTACCCAGCCATCGGAGGATTGATGTGAAGCCGCTTAGTCTTTTGGCCATCATAGTCTTGGTCGTACTTGCCTCTACACTGCCCGTAACGGCCGAAGTTGCGCCCAGCAACGCTTGGGACCCGGAAACGGATCGAATTTCTCCCGAATTGCGGATTCGCTTACAGTCACTCGCTATCGGCGAGTTTGTTTCAGTCATCGTCTTCATGAAAGAACAACTCGATCTGCGTGCAACGGCCGAAAGTCAGCGTTGGAATTCGTTTAGCCGACAGGCTCGACATGCACTGGTGATTTCGGCTCTGAAAGAAATCTCTTCTTCCAACCAGGCTGGCCTCAGAAACATTCTGGAATCGGGCCGCTCCACCAACAGTGTCGATTCCTATACCGCCTATTGGATTGCGAATGCCATGAGGATCCGTGCCACAAAGGACTTCATCTCTTCGTTAGCGGATCGCAGTGAAATAGGCGCGATTATCGAAGACTTGCCTCCACAATCGCTGTATATACCTGAACTAGCCCAAGACGCCACCTCAGCTACCGGGACCACGAGTGCGTTGCGGGTTGTCGGCGCCGATGATATGTGGCAACTAGGTTATACTGGCGCCGGGCGGCTGGTAGCTTCCTTTGATTCGGGTGTCGACGGTAGTCATCCTGCCCTGGCCCCTTCCTGGCGCGGATTGACGCACTCTTCGGCAGAGAGCTGGTTTGATCCGGTTTATGAAGAGCTACTTCCTCATTGGGAATCCAGCCTTTCCTCCGGCAGTCATGGTACCAACACGTTGGGAATCATCGTCGGCAAGAACGATGCAACGGGTGACACCACCGGCGTTGCTTTCGGGGCACAGTGGATTCACGCGATGGTCGTCGATGTCCCTGGAGCGAACATCCTTGAAGCGTTTCAATGGGCGGCTGATCCGGACGGAAATCCGGCAACGGTTGCGGACGTGCCGGATGTAATCAACAACTCCTGGGGCTATACGCCCGCCAGCCTTGGCTGCGCCGACTATTTCTATGCGGCCATCGATAACGTCGAGGCCCTGGGAACGGTGGTGGTGTTCGCCGCCGGAAATGAGGGCCCGGGAAGCTCGACGCTGCGGAATCCCGCAAACCGTGCCAGTACGCCGTTGAATTCGTTTTCGGTAGGAGGAACCGATACGCTGGGGACATCGATCTGGTCGGGGTCAAGTCGCGGACCATCGACCTGCAATGGCACGGCTATCAAGCCGGAAATCTCTGCCCCGGGCTTGCAGGTCAGGTCGACCAATGCCGGATCGGCAACCTACGGCCTCCACACCGGAACATCGTTTGCGGCGCCATTTGTGACCGGCGCCGTGGCGCTTCTGCGCGAGTACAATCCGAATGCGACAGTCGATGAGATCAAGACCGCACTAATGAATTCCGCCATCGACCGAGGCACTACCGGAGAAGACAACACTTTTGGGCACGGATTGTTGAATATTCCGGGTGCCCTGGCGTTAATGCCGCCGGTTTCCGCTGTCAACATTGTCGTCGCCGATGTCTTGCCCGACAGCGGTGCCGCCGGATCCACAGTCAATGCCGTGATCGAACTTAGAAACCTCGGCCTGGGCACGCTCGGTGTAACGGGTCAACTGAGTAACGCCGACGCAGGACTAACGATCGTAGACGGATTCGCTTCGTTTGGAGACCTTGCCGGCGGAGCATCGGGCGACAATTCTTCCAACCCATTCGTTGTTCAAGTGGCCCTAGGCATTCCCGACGGGACGATTCTCCACTGCGACTTGACGATCGAGGCCGGTGCCGGCAGCTACACGGCGCAGAGGAGCTTCGCGCTTCGCGTCGGGGACCGACTAATGAAGTCGAGCTACACGCATGAAGTCGATAGCTGCAAATTCACGGTTTCAAACTACGCGTCTTACGGTCTGGCAACCGGTTCAGCTTTGGAGAAACAGGGAGCCGGATTCGTCTATCCCGCCAACGGGTCAAACAACCTATTCCAATGTGGGTTGTTGCTTGGCATCAGTCCTAATGCCGTTGCCGACGGAATTACCAATCAGGCGTTGGCGGTGGAGCGGGATTTTCAAGTGGCGCCCGGAGGCAACATGACCACCCTCGTGCCCGGAGCCATCGGCGACGTTGAGACAATTTCCCGATTCAGTGATAAGGGCCGATTTATGCCTATCGGGATTGATGTTCAACAGCGTACGATTGAGTTTGCCGGTGCAGCTGACGGCAACTATGTCATCATGCAATATGTGATTCAGAACACCAGCGACTCGGCCCTCGCAAATCTGCACGTCGGAATCTACTGTGATTGGGACTTTGCCTGGGGTTCAGGGAGCCGCGATGTCGTCAACTTCTCGCGCGCGGAGCACCTCGGCTATATGCGCGATAACAGCAATCCGGTCTATCGCGGGACCAGTGTTGTCTCGGACCAAGGCGCGACTGAATTCCGCGCCATCAACAACAGTGCGTCAGTCTATGATGGAATCACCGAAAGTGAGAAATTCACATTCTTGACAGCCGGACTAATCGACACTGCCAGCACCAGCGTTCAAGACCACTCTTACCTGATAGCGGTTGGACCGCTGACACTGACGCCCCAACAGCAGGATACAGTTGCCTTCGCGATGATCGGGGCTTCTAACCTCGCGCGTCTGCGTGAGGCGGCGGATCGCGCGCGCGATCTGTACCTGAACTCGACCTCGTTTGTAGCCGGAGATGCTGATGGCTCCGGGCTTGTCACGATTTCCGATGCCGTATTCCTGATTAACTATATCTTTGGCGGTGGCCCGGCGCCGAATCCTCTCGCAGCCGGCGATGCAGACTGCAGCGGGATCGTGACCATTTCCGATGCGGTCTATATTATTAATTACATCTTTGGTGGCGGACCACCTCCTTGTTCTCCCTGATCACTGTCCATGAGTTCCGCGGGCAAGAGCGTCACTTGCCGGATTCACATGTAAGGGTCTAAGTCGACAAACAAAGACTTGCGCGATCGATTCATTGCAACGTATACTCTTCTATAGACATAGTCAGACAGAGCTGCTGTCGGATCTAAGGCGTAATCCCCATCAGCTTGCGCTGCTCCGACAGGTGAGTCGCCTTTCGAATGGAGACGATGGATGCGCTGGTCTGAACTCAAGAACCTACGACAGACCGAGCGATCGGCAGGCCGACTCGAAAGAATAAAGCTTCTCTTCATTCCTCGCGCGACTGCTGGTTTCCAATTCGGAGGAGACTCAATTGAAGCGAGCGAGGAGAATCAGTGATCGAGAACAGACCTAAGCTCGATTCTTCAAACGGTCCCCCAGCGGTGTTTCCCCGCCCGTTAGCCATAGCAGACAAGATTGCCAGAGTCCCTATCGTGCAGGGCGGCATGGGTGTCGGAGTCTCACTTGCGGGACTGGCCTCTGCCGTCGCCAATGAAGGCGGGATCGGTGTGATTGCCGCCGCCGGGATTGGGATGCGTGAGAAGGACTTCTTCACGAATTATCTCCAGTCCAACATACGCGCGTTGAGAGCCGAAATTCGCAAGGCCAAGTCGCTGACCAAGGGCATCCTCGGTTTGAATATCATGGTAGCATTTACCAATTACGGCGATCTGGCGCGCACAGCAATCGAGGAAGAAATCGATGTCATTTTCTCCGGCGCCGGACTGCCGATGAACCTGCCGCAATTTCTCACGCCTGGCTGCAAGACGAGGCTGGTTCCGATTGTATCTTCGGCGCGCGCTGCCGGCCTCATCTGCAAGCGCTGGCTCGCACGCTTTGATTATCTTCCCGATGCCATCGTCGTGGAAGGCCCAATGGCCGGCGGGCATCTGGGTTTTGCGCCGGAACAAATCTTTGATCCCGAGTATGCCCTGGAGAAATTGCTGCCGCCAGTACTCGAAGAGGTTAGGCTATACGAGAAGCAAGCCGGCAGATCAATTCCGGTGATCGCGGCCGGCGGCATCTATACGGGCGCCGACATCCGCAGGTTTCTGGAGATGGGGGCATCAGGAGTGCAATTAGGGACGCGTTTTGTAGCCACGCATGAGTGCGATGCTGACATCGCCTTTAAGCAGAAGTACGTCGATGCCGAGCCAGAGGACATCATTATCATCAAAAGCCCGGTCGGAATGCCGGGACGGGCGATTCGGAACCAGTATACGGCCGACGTGGCAGCCGGGATGAAGAAGCCGTTCAAGTGTCCCTATCACTGCATCGTGACCTGCGATTACAAGGATTCTCCGTTTTGTATTGCTCACGCGTTGATCTGCGCACAGCGCGGCAATTTCCGCAACGGTTTTGCTTTCGCCGGCGCCAACGCCCATCGCGTCGACCGGATCGTTTCGGTCCGGGAACTTATTGAAGCTTTGACCGCCGAGTATTGCGAAGTCGCTGTCGCTGCCGCTTCATAGCCCGTAGTATCACCACAAAAAGGAGAACCGCCGATGGGGTTGCTGATCCACCGGCGGTTTGTCGGATAATGGGAAGTACCCGTTAAGGTCTTTTCAATTTCGAGCTGCCTACTGCATCTTCTTCTCAAGCGTCTCGAGCTTCAGTTGCATCTCTTCCAGCTTCTTCTGCAACTCCTCCATCTTGCGATTCACGCGTTCCTGGTCGAGTTCCGGCAGGTTCCAGTTGTGGAAAGTCCTGCCCTGATTGTCCCAGTTGAAGCCGCGTATCGCCGGCATCGTTCCGCCCCAGCCATAAGTGCCAATATCATCGACTTCTACCGTCAGCTTCTGTCGATTCTTGTCACGGACAATCGTCAACTCAACTTGCTCGCCGCGGTCCTTGTCGCGCAACTCGGACGAAACATCGGCCGGCGACTCGACCGTTTCGTCGTTGACGGCAACGACCACATCGCCAACCTTCAGTCCGGCTTTCTCCGCCGGTGTATTTTCGAGAACCTCTGTGATCAAGGCGCCCTTGCCGTCGGTGACCCCGAAGTAATCTCCCAGATCGCCGCTGAGCGACTGCATCGAGACTCCGATCCCGGTCGTCTTGAAGTTATCGAGGAACTGCAGCCCTTGCGGGAATTGGTCATCGGCGTCACCGCCCATGCCTTCGCCACCAAAGAAGCTGTAGATGCTCGGCTCGCGGCGTTCGCCAATCTCGATCGGCAAGTTCATTTCCTTGCCCCCACGATCAATCGTCAGCGTAACCTTGTCACCGACGCTGCTGGCGCGAACCAAATCAGTGAGCGCTTCCGAATCGGCGACTTTAGCCCCGTTCCACGACAAGATAATATCCTTCGGCTCCAATCCTGCTGTTTCAGCGGGCGAGTCATCGGCGATATCGTTGATCAAAACTCCGTGCGAGATCTTCAGGTCGAAAGCTTCCACCAGGCTCTCGGTCACGTCCTGCATATAGACCCCAATCCAGGGGCGTTTGGCCGCCTGAAGCGACGATACAGCGAGCATGACCGCCAATACTGCGACTGCGGCGATCCATCTATTCTTCATAAACACCATTGCAGTCGATTCTCCTTTCCCACTCATTTCGTATCTGTATTACTGGGCCGCAGCCGTTTTTGTTCCACTTTTGTTGTTAACGACTGTTAAGGCGGGCTGAAATAGCCGTCGCGACGCGATTTGGGGAGTTCTGGCAGTTAGCTGATGATTATCTCTGTGACTACTTCACAGTCAGGACGCAGCGAAGCCCGCACCGAGCAGTACTTCTCCTGCGATAACTGGATGGCGTGCTCAACTTTCGTGCGATCAAGTTGGTCACCCTGAATGATATAGCGAATAATGACTTTGCGGAAGTAGCGAGGATGCTCTTCGCCCTGCTCACCGACAACTTCGATGCGAAGAGACCTCAGTTCCTGGCGCATCTTGTTCAGGATTGAAACGACATCGATTCCTGTGCAACCGCCGACAGCGGCGAGGAATAGGTCGGTTGGCGCTGCGAACTTGCCTGATCCGCCGGCGCGTGCACGGGCGTCGGTGGCGAATTTTACATCGTCCATGGTCGTCACTTGAAACTGCTGCCCCGCTTGCCACTCCAACACCAGTGAGATCATATCCTCATACTCGAAAAAAATGCTCCACCACTTCACCAGGTCCGTTCGCAGGGGTGGACGCGGGAAGCGCCCTGGGCATCGCGTTAATCGACGAACGCAATTGCTTCTATCTCCACATCCACGTCCAACGGTAGCCGAGAAACTTGCACCGTCGACCGGGCGGGAAGTTGATCCGCAAAGTAAGAGGCGTAGACTTCGTTCATGGCCTTGAAATCATCCATCGACTTCAGGAACACGGTGGTCTTGAAGACATGGTGCAAGTCAGTGCCGGCTGCCTCGAGGATAGCTGAGAGATTCTTGATGACCCGGTGCGTCTGGTCCGTAACATTGCCGCCAATGAACTTCCCCGTGCCCGGATCGATTGCGATCTGTCCCGAGGTGTAGATCAGGTTCTTGAAGTTATGTATCTGGACAGCCTGGGCATAAGGCCCTACCGCTCTTGGTGCCTTGTCGGTCGCGATGGTTATTCTGGGCATCATTCTCTTCCTCCCAATGAGCTCATTCTCACGGGCTAATATAGCGAGACAACAAAGTAATGTCACGCAATTGAAGTCAGGGAAAGGGAGAAAGTTGTCGGGTTTAGATCTTAACCTGCGGGCTGTCAGGCCCCATCAGTACGGTGAATTCACGGAGAAAGTGCTGATCGAAGTTGTTCTTGGTGCCGTGCATTAGTTTCAGGGCCGGGTAGGTACCGATGGCGGCCTGATAAACACGCTCGGTAGTCAAGGCATCGAAGACGTCAGCAATGGCGACGATGCGACTGTAGGGATGAATATCGTTTTCGAGCAAGCCGTTGGGATAGCCGCTACCGTCGAGCCGTTCGTGGTGATGCATGACCGGGTCGTACGATTCGTCTGGAATCATCGCAGTTTCCAGAAGCAGATCGGCGCCCCATCCGGGATGCTTCTTCATAATCTCAAATTCCGAACGATTTAGCGCGGAGCGTTTTGTCAGAATTCGCTCCGGAACCTTGCTTTTCCCGACATCGTGAAGGAGCGCACCGGTACCCAGGATCGTCAATTCCTGGCGGTCAGTTATCCCCAATTGCCGGGCGAGTGAAAGCGTAAACGTACTGACGTTGACCGAATGCGTGTATGTGTAGTAGTTAAACGATGTGATCTTCATCAGGTTAAGGAACGCTTCGCGCCCCTTGAGAATGTAGTCGATCGTATTCTCCACCATGTCCTGGCTGCGCTTGATATTCTCCGAAAACGTTGGATTGGCAAAGACCTCTTTGATCAGCGCTTTTGAAGTGTCGTAGAGGATTTCCGCCTTCTTGACTTCCTCAACTTGCGGGTCGCGCAGGATATCCGGCAGGTTGTCTTCCAGATACCTTTGGTAAGCATGGCGCGACTCATAGGAGATGTAGATCATTTCGACCTTGTTTTCGCGCAGCTTGGCCAGATTCTGCTCGGTGAAAGGGAGCTGCTGGGACCGGTAGAGCACGAGTTCCTTGCCGACATACACGTAGACGTCGAATTGCAGGATCTTGTCAACCCGCAACGATTCGACGCGAATTGGCAGGAATGCCGGATGCTCGAAACGGGCACTTCGGCCCGCCGGCTGGCGAGTTTGGAGCGTCATTATTGAGTGATATCGTCACAATTAGGCGGTGACTTGATCAACAAAAGCCGGCTGCGTTTTGGCGCAGCCGGCTGACAGAAAGGGAGGGGCCAACAGGCGTTACTGTAATGGAGGGTGTAGTTTAGCTGCCGTAGCTCTTGACGAGCATCATCACCGATTGCAGGGAAGCGCTGATATTAGTCAACGCCTTGGAATAACGCTTGAGCAGCTCGGAGTACTGCCAGCGCATGGAGAAGGCTTTTTCCGGGAACCCGAAAGTATCCAGCAGCGTCTTGCGATAAATCTCTTCCATATAGCGCACGACGTCGTACGTGTATTCCGGCAGGTCGTTGTCGTCGACATTGCCCTTGGCGAGCTTGTCGCGAAAGGCTTCGACTTTCTCGAGCACGACGGTGCCGAAACACCAGGGCGTCATTACCACGCCAAAGTTGTTTTCTTCGGTGTAGAAGTCGTAGACCGTGCGTAGCAGTGTTTCGAGCACCTTCTTGCGGGCACAAAGGTATGCGCGCAATTCGGTCTCATGCGGCTTGAGGGCAGCTTCCTTGGACTTGATATCGGCAATATCGGCAAGGGCGCGCTGCTCAACCCGCTCCAGAAATCCGTAGTAGTCTTCGAAGTAGACCTTGACGTTCTCGCTGAGCGTGTAGATGAAGAAGCCGTCTTCGTCTTTCTTGACCCGCGGTTCGACCGACTTCTCAAATCGCTGCTTTGGAAATCCGCGTTTCATTTCGGTTGCGACCATCGTTGTCTCTCCTTCCCTCTCTATCGTTCGCGAGAAAGAGATAACGCAACCGGTATGCCGATCCCGACGTTGCGGGGGCGAAGGCGATTAAGTGTGCTAGTTGGATGCAGGTCTTGAGGTTAGGGGCTGTGCAGTCGTTGAACAGAGCGAGGATGATGTGCTAATGATTGCACGCGTCTCGGCTGGGTGTGCAAGCGCTGTTACAGAAGTTCACGCTTTTGTCGCAAGTTGGGTTCGACTTGGGTTGCAGTGGCGCAGGTCAAGCTGATTGAATGATGGGAAAGCCTTCCCGATGCCATGAAGTAACCCCGCCTTCCAATACGCGCACATCTTCGAAGCCCCGCGCAGAATACCTGGCCGCCGAACTGACGGCGCTTTCATCAGCCACTCACGCTCAGTAGAAAACGAGAGTTGTCCGCCGATCGAGATGTTCGGCTCGACGCTCGAGCTCATCCAGGGAGATCGCGCCCTCAAGATGCGAATGTCGGTGCAACTGATCGCCAAACACCGAGACGAAGATAATGTTGTCGTCAGCCAGGAGACGGCGACGGACATCAACCGCTTGGATCATGGTTGGCTTCATACAGAGATTATCAGGCGTCAGGCCCAAGAGTGCAAGCAAAACGCGATCGTCGCGGGCGGACTAACTTACGACCTGAAGGCGGCGGCTGACCAAGATGGCGAGGATGGAAATGGCAATGGCAATGTATCCAACGTAGTGGTAGTGAAGCAGGGCACCGGAAGCGTCCTTGGTGACAATCATGCCGGCAAAGGCAGCAGCGACGCCGGCAGTCAATTGCTGCGCGGCGGAGTTAATCGATAGGAATTTTCCACGGTTTTGCGGGGCAACGGCCGAGGTAACCATTGCCATGGCTGGAACAAAACGTCCGCTGGAGGTCACGAAGAAAATGGTCGTGACCACCAAAGCGATTGGCAGCGCGGTGTGGGGTAAGTTAGTGATGAGAAAGACCGGGATCAGCGTCAGCATCGCGAAGATGGCGTACACTTTCGGCTTGCCGATGCGGTCGGCAAGCCGACCGATCAGCGGTGAGGTGAAAATGGTCACGGCGCCGCCAAGCAGGTAGATGTAGGTCAGGTCCGACTCGGCAAAGCCGACATTCGAGACCATATAGGGCGAGATAAAGGGAATTATCGCAAAGTGTCCGAGCACGAGCATGATCGTGAACCAGAGCGCCGACATTTGATTGCCATTACGCGCAATTGTGGCAATAACCCGCACCGGACTGGGGTGGGGTTGATCAGAAGACATATGGGCGCGCAAACTCGGGACAGAAATCATGATCGGGACGAAAAGCACCAAGCTCAGGAATCCGAGAAAGAAGAACGGCGCATGCCAGGAGAATTGGTTGGCGATATAGAGTCCAAACGGGACGCCGAAGATCGAGGCGACAGAGAAAGCCGCCATGACGATTCCCATGGCGGTGGCGCGGCGCTCGTGGGGGATGACGTCGCCGACGATCGAGAGAATCAAGGCGGAGAGGATGCCGCCAAAGCAGCCGGTGATGATCCGCGCCGAGAGGAGCAAATGATATCCTGGCGCCATGGCGCAGGCGAAGGTTCCGATAACAAATCCGGCGTAGGCTGCGAACAAGGCGCGTTTGCGATCGAAACGGTCAAGCAGAAAGGCCCCGGCAAAACTGGCGATTCCGGCAGAAAACGTATATGTAGATACCAGCGCCGAAAACTGCTGCGGCGAGATGTCAAAGAGCCGCATCAACTGCGGACCCAAGGGCATCATGATCATAAAGTCGACGATGTGCGTGAAATTGATCGCCGCTAGCGTGAAGAGAAGAAGGCGTTCGCTGCGCATAGTAGATGCTAAACGCTTCTGTGACTCAAAAGTTTCCGCAGGCGGCCCTGATTGAGATCACTTTTTCATCGGCAACGCGATATCGAGAGCGATCTTCCAGTTTGAGCCAACTTTCTTCCAGACACGGAGGTAGCTGTCGATGGTCCCCTGAGTCGGCGCGGCTCCTACCGGCCAATGAGTGAAAAAGCCATAAGTGTAGCCAAGATCGCCGGAAGTCGAAACGTCGGCGAAGCGCGTGTCGTTCAAGAGGTGTGATGAAGCGAGCAGCGAGTCGGCCGCTTCCGCTCCAATCCACGGCAATTTGCCGGGCCGCAAGATTCGAATCCTATCGTCGCCGAAAACCTGCATGGTTTTCGACAAGCTGGCCTCGGTTGAGGCTTTCGAGAAGGACGCTTCAGCTGCCCTGAGTTCCGCCACCAAGGAGTCATGCGAAGCAACTTCGCCGCCGTCGCTCTTGGGAAGAGTGGAGAGCTCCGCCGCGGTTGAGTTGATCGGGAACTCAATCGCATCGTGGTCAATGCCGAGATCAGCCATAACCTTGTAGCTATCGTCGGCTTGCCGTTGCCAGATCGATACGAATTGGCCGTAGTAGGTCACTGTATCGGAACGATTCGATCGATACTCCCACGGGCCGGTAGAATAGCCCAAATCCCCGGCAGACGAAATCTCGACGAACTCCGGGCGCCAATTCAGGACGGCTTCATTGTTTGTACGATCCTGATACCAACGCTTGCCGCTGATCGGTCCCGGGCGAAAAACGACCGCCTCATCGTGAAGGAAAGAGAGAAATGCGGCGGTCATACCGGAATCGAGAGACATTTGGGCAAATGCCTTCTCCGTGGCCGCCAGTTTCTCGACTTGGGCGCTGGGATTTGATGACGCGTTACTCATTCCTACTCCAATGATAGCGATGAAAAACAGGGTCGCCGTGATCAGGGCTTTCATGTCTCGATACTCCTCTCGAAGGATTTCGGTGCCAACTCAGGACGCTTCTGAGTCTTCTGCGTCAATCGTCGGCGGCAAGCCTGCTGATCTGCCAGCAGATGCAATCGGTTTCGCCAAGGGCCTGCAAAGACAAGACTTGCCAGACGCAACTTCAAGCATTTATACTCGTCATAACCTATATACGCTAATCTTTTGGTGGGTAAGAGGAATCATGGAACAACACGTTCGCCTTTTGGGGATACTCTTTGTGATCTGGGGTATCATCTCACTTTGCTTCGGTATCTTTCTTTTCGCTCTGTTCATTGGAGGTGGGATCCTGACAGGGAGCGAGGAAGCCTTCGCCATTCTGACGATTATCGGCATTATTGTCAGTTGCTTTTCGATTCTGACCGGTATACCGGAAGTGATTGGTGGATGGGGACTTCTAAACAAAAAAAGTTGGGCGAGGATCGTCGTGATCATCATGGCGGTCATTAACGTGATCAGTCCTCCTTTCGGCACGGCACTTGGCGTCTATGCGTTTTGGGTGCTCTTTAATCCGGAAGCCACTAAATCACTTCGAGACTGATGTCCGAGCCCAAGGCGAGCGATTCGAAGGAGATGTGTATTAAACGCAACCGCCAGTCGCACGTCCAGTTCTGAGCAACCATCGATTCGAATAAAAACATTAAGCATCGGAGCAACCATGCCTCGAGTAGTTCATTTTGAGATCCATGTAGATAACCTGGATCGCGCCAGCAAATTCTACACGGAAGTATTCGACTGGAGATTTCATAAATGGGAAGGACCGGTCGAATATTTGCTGATTTGCACTGGAGACCCGAAGACACCGGGTATCGATGGCGGAATGATGTTGCGGCGCGACCCTAAAGGCAATGTCTACAACACTATTGAAGTCCCCGACATCGACGAATACATGGCCAAGATCCAGAAGCACGGCGGCACGATCGTCGTCCCCAAGATGCCGATCCCCGGGGTTGGCTGGCTGTCCTATTTCAATGACACTGAGGGCAATATCGGTGGTGTGATGCAGTCCGACACCAATGCCAGATAGCTGCACGCGCCCGCCATTGGTCTTGATCAGAGTTTGCATCAGTGAGGTGCAAACTCTGACAATTCTGACTTAACTGGTCAAAGAGGGCAATCTTTATCAAAATAATCGCTGCTTGTGAAAATTAGCACTTGACAAAACACTCCATTTTTCGTATTCATTGCGCATCTTATTAGACACTTTGCTCAAGGTTTGTTCTCTGACAGGCTGATTTTGATGGCGTCCTCGACCTCTGCTGCATTCTGTCTTGATCGAATACTCAGACGGCAAGCCTGCCGCCTCGAACCTGCAACCTCAGAAACGCAGCTCGTTCTCTGCCACCAGACAGCATTACACCAGTGGATAGACCCGGTATTGGATTGACGTATCATCGTTTCGCAGATACGGTCGATACGCGTGAGCCACAAGCTCACACAACTCACTTTCAACGTTTCAACAGGAGGGAGTCGGATGATTTATTTGATCGACCCCATGGAAGCCACCGTTGATGCCTGCACGACCAAGTGCTTCTTCAAGTGCACTGGTGTTTGCGGGATCAAGCCATTGTACGGCGTTCCAACCGAGACGGAATAACTCTCGGCAACGAGTCTGGCGGGGGCGGCAACACGCCTCCGCCAAGCTCAGTCGATCTTCCGATTCGCAGACCTCATTATGACCAAGATCTCCCGGTATAATCACTTCCAACCCTGGCGAAATGGCTACTACATCGCCTTCAATGCCCGGTCGGGGGCCGTCGCTCTCATGACCGAAGAGAACTATCAAAGCTACCTGCAACTTACGGAGAAGGTAGGTCAGGCCAATGGTAATAGTCCGTTAAGCGACTCCGAGAAGGAGCTGCTGAAGCAGCTGCAGTATGGTCGATTTGCCTATCTGGGGAATCAGGACGAGTATCAGTCGATAAAGTTCATGCACGGAATGAGCCGATTCGACATGACCGAAATGGGCTTGGTTATCGCCCCCACACTCGCCTGCAATATGGCTTGTACTTATTGCTTCGAAAGCAACAAGAAGGGCAAGATGTCACCGGAGGTCATTGAAGCGCTGATCAGCTTCGCCGAGCAGCGCGCCGATACGCTGCGCCACCTTGACATCTGTTGGTACGGGGGCGAGCCGCTGCTGGCGGTGGATGTCATTGAAGACATCTCGCTGTCGATGATCGAACTAGCCCAGAAGAAGAATTTCCAATACACAGCGACCATGATTTCGAACGGTTATTTGTTGTCCCGGGAAATTGTGGAGAAGCTTGTGGAATTGAAGGTCTCAATGATTCAAGTGACGCTGGACGGCCCCGGCAGAATTCACGAAGCCAAGCGGCCGCTCAAGAACGGCAAGCCCAGCTTCGGCCAGATCATTGAGAACATCAAGTATGCTTGTACCCGAATGATGATCGGAATCCGGGTTAATGTTGACAAGAGCTTCAGGGCTGATGACATAGCAGAGCTGCTGGAAGAACTCAAGTTAGCCGGTTTGCAGAAGAAAGTCGGGATCTACTTTGGCCAGCTGGAACCGGCTTCAATCGCCTGCTCGAACATTACCGATGCTTGCTACAGCAATCCTGATTTCTCAGCTGTCGAAGTCGACTATTTTCGGCTGCTCCTGGAGCACGGCTTCCGAATAGAGAAGCTACCGTCTCCTACCAGCGCATTTTGCATGGCCCAGCGCGTCAATGCTTTCTTGATTGACCACGAGGGAAACCTCTATCGCTGTTTTAACTATGTCGGCGATGGCGAGAAAGTTATGGGGAATATCAGGGATACAATCGACTATTCGCACCCCAATTTCACACGTTTGTTCGAATTCAATGCGTTTGAGAACGCGGAGTGCTCCAGCTGCAGTTTGCTTCCCATCTGCCTGGGCGGATGTCCTGCCCAGCGCGCAGACCGTGGTCTGCAGCACCGGGAGATGTGCCTCGGCTGGAAACACAACCTCAATCCGATGCTGGAGATTATCGCTGCTTCACGCCAACAACAGGCCGCCGTCAGAAAGGAGACCCAGTCATGAGCGAATTCAAGTTTTATCCACAGTCGGTGGTCTGGGAGATCACTTTTGCCTGTAATATGCGCTGTATCCACTGCGGTACCGCAGCCGGCAAGCAAAGGCCCGATGAACTCTCCACAGAGGAAGCTCTGAAGCTTGCCGACGAGCTGATCAGCATGGGAACGGAAGTCGTCGCTCTTTCCGGCGGCGAACCGCTATTGCGCAAAGATTGGCGTTTACTGGCGGAGAAGTTCGCGTCGGCCGGAGTCAAAACCTGCCTGATCACGAACGGTCTCGCAGTGACGGAAGCGATCGTTGACGATTTCAAGCGCCTCGGCTTTCGCCGAATCGGAGTTAGTTTTGACGGAACCGAGAAGACTCACAATTATATCAGACAACGTCAGGACAGCTATACAACGGTGACGCGGGCAATGAAAATGATGGCCGCCAAGGACGTGCCATTCTGCGCGGAGAGCCAGATTTCCAACATCAACGTCGGTGAACTCGATCAGATGAGGCAAATCTTGATCGACTGCGGCTGTCCGCTCTGGCGGATTCAGATGACCACGGCAACGGGCCGCATGAATGAAGTGAAGAATCTGGTTTTGTCTCTCGACAATTACGAGAAGCTGGTCCAGAAGATGATAGAATACCGTAAGGATCAGAGCGAGATCGTTATCGATGTCGGTGAGAACATTGGTTATTACGGCTGCTACGGCGTCGATCTCTGGGAAGACGTGCCATATTTCGGTTGCTTCGCCGGCACGCGCGTGGTCGGTATCGAATCCAACGGCACAATCAAAGGCTGTCTCTCTATGCCGGAGACCTTCGTCGAGGGGAATATTCGCGATTCGTCATTTGCAGCGATTTGGAACAACCCCAATGGCTTCGCCTACAATCGCAAGTTCACCCAGGATACCGCCAAGGGATTTTGTCACGACTGCAAATACTTGCCGCTGTGCCGCGGCGGCTGCACGACGACGTCCGTTGCTGCTTCCGGCTGTCGGGCCGACAACCCGTACTGCACCTATCGCATCGAACAAGAACGGGGCATTCCTGCTCCGCCGGACAACGCCTATGTATCACAGGTGCTCGATCGCTTCAAGTCGGCGGCTGTGAAGGGATCGTGATCGGCCTTGGGCCAAACCGATCGGACCTCCATCCTCCTGCTATATCCATCCTGCTTCTATTACCCGGCCTGGATGGAGCGGGTTGAGCTCAAAACGTCGCAGCTATTACTGGCGTCGTACCTGGCTCAGTTCTTTTCCGTTGAGTACTCCGACTTTGAGATCGCCATCGGCCGGCCCAACAGCCCACTGCAAATCTCGCGATTCGAGCGCCACGTCCGGCAATTTCTGGCCGCAAGAGAATTCGACGTGCTGGCCATTTCGTGCTGGACCAGCTTGTCCTACCGTGCTACGTTAACAATCGCCCGCATCTGCCGTAAGCTTTACCCCGAACGCGTAGTGGTGGTCGGTGGCTACCATCCATCGGCGCGACCAAGGGAATTCGAATCTCCGGAGCGCCTGTTTGACTATGTCGTTTGTGGCGAAGGAGAACTGGCGCTGAAGGAAATCGCGGGAGGCGTCAGGAAGCAGGGTCGCCCCCATGAGACGCGGATCCTCAGGGCCCCGACATTCCCTCAGGCGGAGTTTGTTCCGCATCGCTGGGACTTGGTGGAAGAGTTCGTGGCACAGAATTTTCCGGACGGCCTGTACAATGTTTACCTCTTTCTCTCGCGCGGCTGCCCGTTTACCTGCTCGTTTTGCATGGAGTCATTGAAAGATCAGCGCTGGCGGGCCTATCCACCGGAGCAAGCGGTTGCTGAAATGCTTGAGGCCTATCGCCGGTTTGAGGTCAACTCCATCGCCATTTGCGATGCCTGTTTCGGCATGCGCCCGGCTTGGCGTAAAGAGTTCCTGAAGCGTTTGGTGGAAACGCAGCCTCCCTTTTGGGTAACGCTGGAGACGCGACCCGAGTATCTTGACGAAGAAGACATCAAGTTACTGGGGCAGATGAAGGTTGAGATTCAGCTGGGTATCGAGAGCTGTGCTCCGGAGATGTTATCGATTATGCAAAAGTCGAAGCAACCTGAAAAGTTCCTGGAGCGCTTCCGGACGGTCAGCCATATGATGTCTGAGCACGGCGTTTTGCACCGGGCGAACCTCATCTTCAATCACCCCGGAGAAACCCGGAGCACGTTGGAGGCAACGTTCTCTTTTATCGACCGAGAACTTGAACGCCGCGATTCCAGCTTGATGTGGGCCTGCCACGGGTATATGCACTTTCCCGGATGCGACTGTGACGCCCGGCGTGAATACTACGAGCAGAAATTCGGAAGCCGATTTCTCGCTCTCCAGTGGTGGATCGAAGATGGTGATCAGTACGAAAACAGCCTGCGATTTATCCCGTCGGCAGACCTGGACGATGGGCGTGTCGGGCTGTGGCGGGAAATGCTCGACCAGCGATCAGACTCGATGAAAGCCTCTCTTTCGCAGCGCGCATTCCGCTTTGCCGCCAACAAGTATTTTGGTGATTGGAAGAATGACCCTCGTTACGTCAAGAACTAAGCGACTATGGCGGTACCTGCGGCCGTACCGAACGCTTGAGTTGATGGCCTTCCTGGCGACGGCTGCTACGGCGGTCTTGCAACTGGCACTGCCGGCGGCGTTGCAGTACTTGATTGACTCGGGCATTCCTGAAATGATCACCCGCCGCGGCCAGCCCGGATATTGGCACAATGCAGTTTATTTCTGTCTGGTCGTTGTCGGCGTCTATGTAGTTGTATTCTTCCTGAGTTGGCTACGCGACTATCTTGGCGCCCGCGTCGGAGGCAGCATCATTGCGGATATTCGTTCCGAGTTGTTCCTTCACCTTGAACGCTTATCTCTGAAGTTTCACCAAGAGCACCAGGTGGGTGAGATCATGTCTCGCGCGATGTCTGACGTCAGTCGGATGCAGGAAGTTTTCACAAGCATCCTGATTGGCGCGTTGGCCAACCTGATGTTTCTCATCGCCATCCTCGTCTATCTTTTCGCCACCAACTGGTTTCTGACCTTGCTCGCCCTCGTGCCAATTCCCTTGACGTGGTATCTCACCTCCCGCTTTGGGCGGTTCATGAACCGCGTGTCTCGCCAGCATCAGGAAACGACGGCCGAGTTATCGGCTCGCATGCAAGAAAGCCTGGTGGGCGTCAAGACGATTAAGGCATTTGGTCGAGAAGTCGCCGAACTGCTGAGAATCGAGTCGGTGCTTGAACGGCTTAAGGCCGTCATAATCAGGTTTAGCGTTACGCAGTCAGTGTCGCGGACCAGCGTCATGATTCTAAGTTTCATGGGCGTCATCGTCGTGCTGAGCGTCGGTTCCTATTTAATCGTCATCGAGCAGCTTACCACGGGCAAGCTGTTTGCTTTCTTTCTGGTGATGGCCTGGATGAACAACCTGGTACAGGGGCTGGCATCCGCCCGTGTGGAGCTTCAGGCTATCATGGCGTCCGTCGATCGAGTTTTCGCCTATCTCGACGTGCCGGTCGACATTGTCGACGCAGCCAGTGCGGTGACTCTGCAGGCAGTCCGCGGCGAGGTGCGCTTTGACAACGTAGGCTTCTCGTATGATGAGAAGGGGTTCAAGGTTGAGCGCCTCAACTTGACGATCGCCCCGCGCGAAAAGATCGCGATTGTCGGACCTTCGGGCGGCGGAAAGAGCACGATTGTCAATCTGATCATGCGCTTCTACGATCCCCACCAGGGCAGCGTGCTCTTGGATGGAGTGGACCTGCGCCGGCTCTCACTCAAGTCGCTACGAGATCATGTTGCGCTCGTCGATCAGGAACCGTTGCTCTTCAATGGCACGATTCGCGAGAATATTGCCTATGGATTGACGGAGGCCACACGCGAGCAGGTCGTAGCCGCAGCCAAGGTCGCCAATGTGCACGAATTCATCTCGAGTTTGCCTGCCGGATACGAAACGCTCGTCGGCGAGCGCGGCGTAACATTGTCTGGTGGGGAAAAACAGCGGTTATGCCTGGCGCGCGCCGTGATCAAAGACCCGGCCGTGCTGATTCTCGACGAGGCGACCTCCGCCCTCGATTCAATATCAGAGAGACTAATTCAGGATGCTTTGGAAAAAGTTGTGGTCGACAAGACGGCAATAATCATTGCGCACCGACTGGCAACGGTTCAGAAGGCAGACCGAATCCTGACCTTAAAAGACGGGCGAATCATCGACGAAGGAACCCACTCGGAATTGCTGCAGCGGTCCCCGATATACCGCGAACTGGCAGAAAAGCAGTTTGTTAGTCTGAGTTAGTGACTACATCGTGCCGTCAAGCCGGCTTAGCCGTCAGCACGCTTAAGAATCGAGACCCCGGCAACGTATCCGACAATGCCAATACCGCACAGGATTGCAAGGGGCATCAGCATTTCGGAGATCCCAAACCCGCGCCAGATGGCGCCTTCGGTTGCGAGAATACTCCACTTGATCGGACTGAAATGACTGATGGTCACCATCCAGGGCGGCATCATCATCAACGGAACCATGCCCCCGCCAATCATTGAGAAGACCAAAAAGATGCCCCAGCCGGCGCCTGCAACGGAAGCTTCTGTTTTGCCGATGACACTCATCAGCATCATCAAACCCACAAAACAGACTCCGGAACTGACCAGGGCTGCCGCCAGTCCGAGAGGAGATGCGACTTGCACTTTGAAGATCAACACCCCAATCAACATCAAGACAACACCGACGATGACGCTCGCGATAAAACAAGCGAGTCCCTTACCGGCCAGGATGTGAGCGCGAGAGATCGGCGCTAACCGCAGCCGCAGGAAGGTCCCGCGAGTTCGCTCAATGACGATGGAGAGGCCAAATGCCGCGGCCGTGCCGATGAGAGCCCACTGCAGCGACTGCGGGAAAGTGATTTCAAACGACGATCGCGGGCCGACGCGTTCGTCCGCGACATCGGTAAATTTGATCTCAGGTCCGGTCATTCCAGCTGATCTTCGGGTCGAATCGTGCCCCGACCCCAACCGGTTAACGCTGTCCATGTTGCCCATGAAGGCTTCAAGGCTTCCAAGAAATTGGCTGTAAGTTCGCCGTTCGTCTTCGTCGATCCCTTGAGCCGTATCAAGTGCCGTCAGACTGCGCTGCAGTTCATCCTGGAGTCCGACGCGGTTGCTCATGGTCGTTTGTAGAAGCGCAAAGTAGGCCTGATTGACTAAACCGTTGAGATAACCTGCTTCCGCCTTACGCGCCGGGTCAATCCCGACCTCAATACCCCCAGTCTCATCGGAGAAGAGCCCAAAGACTCCCTCTGCCGTCGATTCGAACTCAACCCATGCGACTAACTGCCCCCGCTTGACGAGCATATGGGCCGAGTCTTTCGGCATCGAACTCACGCGAAGAGCTGGGGATTTTGCGAGCTGTTCGTAGAACTGCTCTGCCAGAGGCGAGGCCTCTTCACTGACAACGGCAATCTTCAGGGAGCGTGCGCCTCCGCCTTCACCGCCGAAGATCGAACCGAAGAAGAGGGCCATCAACAGCGGAAACACAAGGACCCAGAAAAGCCCGGGTTTGTCACGCAACAACAAGCGCAGGTCTTTCATAGCCAAGGTGAAGATCGCTTGCATCAGTCGCGAAGCCTCCGTCCCGTAAGGTTGAGAAAGACACTCTCGAGGTTGGGACGTTCCACATGCAGAGTGCGGAAACTTATCCCTTTGGCGTTCATATTCGCAATGTCAATAAACGGCTGCGAACTTTCATAACGTAATGTCAGGCCGTCAAGGTCGCCGGGGAGCTCCACCCCGGCTGGCGGCTTTGATTCCAATTCACCCGTGACGACGGCAGAACCGCCATGTTTCTGGATGAGCTGCGGAACCGTATCAAGATCAAGGATGCGTCCATGGTCGACTATGGCAACTCGATCGCACAACCGCTGTGCTTCCTCCATGTAATGCGTCGTGTAAACAACTGTTCTGCCCGCAGCCTTCAGCAGTTCAATCTTCTCGAAGATCAGATTGCGCGACTGCGGGTCAACGCCGACCGTGGGTTCGTCAAAAAACAAGACCTGCGGGTCATGAACGAGCGCACAAGCAATATTCAGGCGCCGCTTCATTCCGCCCGAATACTTAGCGACAATATCGCGTTTGCGATCCTCCAGTCCGGAGAGTTCAAGGGCGTATGTCACCCGCTTCTTCAGGGTGGCGCCGTGGAGCCCATAAAGCCGCCCGAAGAAGTTCAAGTTCTCTTCGCCCGTCAGTTCCTCGTAGATGGCAAGCGCCTGAGGAGCACTGCCGAGCCTTTGCCTCGCTTTCGGATTAAGCGGATCAGTCCCGTCGTCGAGGAGTATTCGTCCGCTGTCGGGTCGAAGCACCCCAACCATCATGTTGATTGTTGTCGACTTGCCGGCGCCATTCGGTCCGAGCAAACCGAAAACTTCGCCCGGGTACACGGCGAAGGACACTTGATCGACCGCCTTCAGCGTACCGTAACTTTTGGAGATTGCTTCGACGAGAATCACGTGGGAGAAGATACGGGCTACTGATGTAATTGTTACAAAAAATCAAACTTGGAATGCCACCGGAGCGCGAGCTTGCCGCGCTCCGGTGATGATCGGCGAATTCTATCAGACTGAAGTTGCAGTAGTCAGCCGCTCCAAGATGCGGTCGAGATAGGCGACAATTTCTCGAGACGCCGCGAAAGCGCGGTCGTACATTTCCTTGGTCCGGGCCTTGTCCCCGTTGCGGTGAGCAGCGACAGCAGCGTTAGCGAATTCGTGGACGCGACGATGCGGATCCGCAATGGCCTGAAACTCCGGAAGTGCCGAAAACTCAGATGAATTGGCCGAATAGTACCATTTGCCGAACCGGCACGAGTGGTCATCCACACCTTTCCACGAACTCAGCGACACGGCGCCGGAGATCGTCTGGCGCAGATTTTCCATGTAACCCTGGTGATCCCTCTTGGCAAGTGCCAGAATTGTCGAGTTCCCGCCTGTAAGTTTGAAGCGACTGACCATGGAGTTCAATCCATCGGCCTGTCGACTTAGTTCTTCCGCCGCCGAAGCTGCCTGTTCGACTCCAGCCGCGTTTTCCTTGGTGACATTGGCAATCGCTTCAATATTGAGGGCGATCTGCCCGGAAGCCGACGACTGCTGCTCGGATGCTGAGGCGATTTGCACGATCATGTCTTGCACTCGCTGGGCGTACTCAAGGATTGAGTTGAGGCTTTCGCCGGCTTGGTCGGCGAGGCTGCGCCCGGAATCAACTTCGGTGATACCGCGTTTCATCGAGCTGACGGCGCCTTCCGTATCGCGCTGGATGCCACGGATCATGTCGGCAATCTCTTTTGTCGCACTACTGGTGCGTTCTGCCAGCTTACGCACCTCGTCGGCCACGACAGCAAAGCCGCGTCCCTGCTCGCCGGCGCGAGCCGCCTCGATGGCAGCGTTGAGTGCCAGCAAGTTGGTCTGGTCGGCGATATCGTCGATGACGCCGATGATCTCGCCGATTTTGTCAGACGAATCCGCCAGCTGTTGAATCGTCTTGGCGGATGTCTGAACCACTTCGGTGATTCGATTCATGCCTTCGATGGTTTGGGCGACTACTCCTGCTCCGGTTTTGGCTGCGTTCGCCGCTTGTTTCGCCATTCCTGAAGCTTCGCCGGCATTCTTGGATGTCTCAACGATCGTCGCTGTCATCTCTTCGACCGCACTGGACACCTGGCTCGTCTGATCGGTTTGCTGTTGCGCGCCCCTCGACATTTGCTCGGAGGAGGACGCAATCTCGGTAGCGGCGCTGACCAATTGCATGGCGCTATTGCCAAGTTCGCCGACAATTGCCCGCAGGTTTTTGACCATCGAGGCGAACGCATGACCCAGGATATCTCCCTCGGAGCGTGGTTCAACTTCTACGGTTAGATTGTTCTTGGCGATATCCTGTGCGGCCGTTGCCATGTACTTTATGTAGTCGGTGAGTTCTTCGAATGAGTGTGCCAACGCGCCGACCTCGTCCTGGGACTTGATGTTGAGCTGGTGGTTGATCTCACCACGGGCAATACCATGTGCGGCCGCGGCCATCGCCCGCATCGGTCTACAGAGAGAGCGGGCAAACACATAACTCAATACCAGGGAAATCACGAGAAGCACGAATCCCAGGCCCAGCATCGTGTTTCTGGCTGATTTGATCGGAGCCGTAAACTCATCCAGGTAACTGCCGACGCCGATGATCCAGTCCCAATCCTTGAAATAAGTATAGGCGACAATTTTGTCGCGAGCTTGGGTGTCTCCCAGTTCCTTGTTAATCCAAGGGTAGACAATCCAGTCGATTTCGCCGTCGGACAGCTTCGGTCCCTTGGCGACAATCTCTTTGATGAAATCGTAATTGATGATATTCGAACCTTCCTTGGCCGGATGCACGCGAAGAGTACCCTCGCTATCGATGGCGTAGATGTATCCGGTCGCCCCAACCTTTTGTGCCAGGAGAGCCTGGCGCAGAAGTGGAGACTGCTCTTTAGTACCGCAGAACAACGCCCCGACAACGTCGCCCCGAGCATCACGAAGTGGTTCGTAGGCTGTGACGTACCAGTCATCCACGACGACGGCACGTCCGTTGAAGCTGCGGCCGCGCTCAAAAACCGCTTCATAAACCGCATCTGACAATGCCGTCCCGACGGCGCGGTTTCCCGATTTGTCCTTAACGCTAGTGGCCACACGGATCGCTTTGTTGCCCTGCTTCATGAAGACCGTGCAGAACGAGCCGGTACGCTGGGTAATGTCATCGACGAAGCGGGTGTCGCCGTTGAGAGTGACGTTTCCGGCCATCAGCTTGTCGCCCTGGACTGACACCTTGTTGTCGCTGAGATTCGTAAAGGCGGCCCTGGCCATGGCCAAGTCGCCCTTTACCTTAGCATTGGCGTTTTCCGCTTGCAGTTGGCAGATCGCGCGCGCTGTTGCCGCCAAATGCGCCAGGTCGCTCTTGGCGGCCTCCGTCAAGTGCGTGTTGCTCTGCTGGCTGGAAACTACGACACAAATCACAATCGCCACCGCCAACATTGTGCTTGTCGCCAGCATTACCTTGCTCATGATGTTGAGTTTGAGCTTCATCTTACCCACTTCCTTTCTGTCTGCGAAATACCGTCCGAATCGATGCTCCAGTTGTCATCGGAATCGGCGAAGTTCCACTTCAAACTCGAAAGACAGGCAAAGATCGCTCCCCCAAAGACACAAAATCGGCGATCGCCCTGCTTCAATGTACAAAGGGCAGAAACCGTTACGGTTTCTGCCCCCTGCGAAGTTCATTCGGGTATGGCTACTTAGTGTGCGCCCACACCCCTACTGTCCTTCATTAGTTAGCCCCTGCTATCTCTTTATCGGCAGCTCTCCCCAGACGTGTACTGAACCAGGCTAAGCCTCGGCGAGCATCTTGTATTCTTCGCCGGAGAGAATCTTGGCCAGATCGAGATAGATGAGCAGCCGGTTATCGAGCTTGGCGACGCCACGAATATAGTCGGACTCAATCGATGTCACGACGTCGGGAGTCGGCTCGATGGTACTGGCCGGAATTCGCAAGACCTCGGAGACCGAGTCGACGATCATCCCCATTGTCTGGCCATCGATATCGACGACGACGATGCGGGTGTTCTTGTCGTGCTCGGAGAGCTCCAGGTTGAAGCGCTTGCGCAAATCGATAATCGGAATCACCTTCCCGCGCAGATTAATGATCCCCTCGACGAACTCCGGCGAGCGGGGGACGCGGGTGATCTCGACCATGCGGTTGATTTCCTGCACCTTGAGGATGTCAACGCCGAACTCTTCGGAGCCAATGTTGAAACTCACCAACTGCAGAATCTCATCAGACACTTTGCGAGCTTGAGCTTCGTTGTTTTTGGTTTCCATATAGGCTGTCTCCTTCTCTCTCGTTACTTGGCCACCTGGAACTTGCTGACCATCGACCTAAGCCCTTCGGCCTGGCGATTGAGTTGTTCGGCGGCGGAGGCGGACTGCTCGACGCCGGAAGCGTTCTCACGGGTGACCTTGGCGATCGACTCGACATTACGGGCGATCTGCTCGGAGGCCGCCGACTGCTGCTCGGAGGCCGAGGCAATCTGCGAGACCATGTCCTGCACGCGTTGGGCGTAGTTCAGAATTGCATTCAGGCTTTCACCGGCCTTGTCTGCCAGTTGGCGACCCGATTCTACCTCCTGGATCCCCTGCTCCATCGAGGTCACCGCGCCCTTGGTGTCACTCTGGATCCCCTTGATCATATCGGTAATCTCTTTGGTCGCTTTGGTCGTGCGTTCAGCCAATTTGCGCACTTCGTCAGCGACAACAGCGAAGCCACGGCCCTGTTCTCCGGCGCGGGCCGCCTCGATCGCCGCATTAAGCGCCAGGAGGTTGGTCTGGTCGGCAATATCGTCGATGACGCCGATAATCTCTCCGATCTGGTCGGAGGACTTGGCCAGATCCTGAATCGTCTTGGCGGAACCCTGGACAACCTGGGCAATCTTGTTCATGCCGTCGATGGTCTGGGAAACGACCTGGGTACCCTCGGTGGCGGCGCCGGCGGCTTCCTTGGCCATATTGGAGGCCTCGGCGGCGTTCTTGGAGGACTCGACGATGGTGGCAGTCATCTCTTCGACTGCGGAAGACACCTGGGCGGTCTGGTTGGTCTGCTCCTGCGAGCCGCGCGACATCTGTTCGGATGACGAGGCGATCTCGGTGGAGGCGGAGACCAGTTGCGAGGCGTTATCGGTGAGTTCCCGGATCATGCCGGAGAGATTGGCGGCCATGGTCTTAAAGGCTATACCGAGAGCGTCGCGCTCCGACTTGGGTTCGACACGAACGGTAAGGTTGTTGGCGGCAATCTGCTGAGCGGCGCCGGTGAGATTCTTCATATAGTCGATCAGGCTGCGGAAGGCCCCGCCCAGTTGCCCGATCTCGTCTTTCTGATTGATATGGATATCGTGCTGGACATCACCGACGGCGACATCGCTCGCTACCCGCGTCATTTCGCTGAGAGGACGAGAAATGTTGCGTGCGATAATGTAGGCAATCACGCCACCGGCCAAAATGGCACCAAAGACGATTAACATCGCTAGAGTCGCAACACGAGATTTGTCGCTTGCAGCGTTGTCCGTTTGGATTGAAGCCATTTGATCGAGTTGTTCGCGAACCGCCTGATTTGATTCCAGCACGTTTTCAAGAGTCTCCTTCGCGCGCTGGTCGAGTTCGTAGTAACTCACCATGTATTCTTCGTATTCACGCACTGCGTTTGCCAGGGTACTGTTGTTGCCCACGCGATTCTTAAGTTGTCTGATTTCGTCTTTGAAGCCATTGAAGTACTTGTCATCGTGTTTCCATAAATAGTAGAGTGCCTGAATCCGAACCTCAAGGAAACTGGCATACAACTCACCGGAGCCGGAACTCGACTGAACGATATTGGCGATGCGCGAAGCCGCATCAACAAACTTGCGTAACACTTCATCGCTTTCTCGGAATGCCTCGCCATACTCGCGAATGTACTCGTCGTACTTCTTCATGTCGGCGCGGATCGCCTCGGCTGCCGCGAGGTCCTTCGAGTCATGAAGCAAGCGCTTGAACTCGTCGAGGGCTTCGTGGAACTCGCCGGTCTTATCGGTGATCTGTTCCACAAATTTCTGGTCGCTGGAAGCCGTAAACTCCTGACGCAGAGATTTCATTTCCATTGCGGAATACTTCATGCTGAGCGCATCTTCGACGTTTTCGAGTCGATCGCCCAAGGTCCCGACGCCATTGTAGCCGACAAAGCCCACAATGAGCGTAAGTACCAAAACCGCACCAAATCCGATGTAGAGTTTCTGTCCTATTCTGACGTCTTGCCACTTCATGATGTTCTCCTCTGAATCTGCCACAACTTTGAATTCAAACCTTGCTCAGTACTTGCCGTCTGTTCAAACCGCAAGATTTCATGACTCTGCAAGCATGCAGTGCCCAGAGCGCTACGGCAGCGATTGATCTGAGTCCGGTCATAACACAACCGGGCGGTTATGCCGGTTAATGGCCGGCATAACCACTGCGGTAGCTCGCCGATCAGAACGAAAGCTGCAGGTTTACCAGCGCTTCGTTATTGCTAACCTCATTCGTCTGTTCACCGTTGATGTTATAGTTGAATTGCAACTTGGTGAACTTGCCGTCGATGTACAAGTTCGTGCCCAGCACGATGCGGCTGGTACGATTTCCTGTGATGTCGCGATTGTTGTCAAGCTGCTCCCAACGCGCCAGCAACTGGACTTCGGGCACAAAACGGCTACCGGTCACGAAACTCTGGCCGCCCCAAAGATACCAGCCGGCCTTATCGGTCGTGCCGACATGCGTGTGAATGAACTCGGCTTCCACAATTGATTTGTTCCACGACCAAGTGGCCGATCCACCCCATGAATCGACATTTTGCTTCAGCGAATCCACGGCATTAGTCGTACCGGTGAGGATATTAGCCGCCAGCGTCAAGTTCTTGGCATAAGCGAATTCGGCGCGCGACATGAGATTCTTGTCTCGATTGGCGTCGGAGGTATTAGCGGCGGCGCCGTTGTAAACTCCGCCGACGATCTTGAAATTTGTCTTCTCCGTGAGAGCACGGTTGTAGCCTGCAGAAATACCCGCGTCGCGGCTCGGGCCCAGGGCTTTGGCCATCGAGGCGGTCACAAACGGCATCGCCGTCGTGGCACGAAGATTGTCAGTGCAGAAGGGCGGCTTGTACTGGCCAGCCTCAAAGCTGATCTGTTTCGACGGAGACACCGTGATCTTGGCATCCAGGAGTGACGGCGACTTGGCGAATTCGCCGATAAACTGGTATTTCGCCCAATCATTCAGTGATCCGTTTGCGCCGAGTTGGACAGTACGCATTTCGAAATTCGACGACCGCGAAGCTCCCTCGCGCTGATAGTATGATCCGTGAGCGACACCATACAGTGTGATTTTGCCGTGGCTGCTGGAAGTCGGATTCTTCGGGCGAGCACTTTCGGCTTTCTTGGTATCTTCCACAACCTGCTTCATTTCCGTGACAACTTCAGTCAACTGCGAAGCCACCACTAACGCGTCGTCCGACAGCGTCGAAGCGGGGGCGCTGACAACGCCTCCCTCGGCGTCCGCCATCACGGGAGTCTGCGTTGACTGATTCGCCGCTTGCGCCTTGAGGGTCTTCAGCGTGTTTTCCAGACGCGTCAGGGCGTCGAGCAAGCGATCAAAATTCTGTGCGCTGGCGCTGATCGGCACCAGCAAGATGGCGAGAGCCAGGATCAGGGAGATTGTGACAATAGCGCTTTTCATTTCTGCCTCCGTTACCTTTCTTTTCAATCACGATTCTGTTTGCAGATTGCGCCACTGTCCGGACATCCATTGCAGGCAGGTCCATCCGTCTGCGTTTCTTGTCCGGGGCAAAAGCACGATCGCAATTCGCTAAATATTTCGACCAATCATCGACAATAACTACAAGTTTACACGGGAATGTGCAACTAAAGTACATCGATTCAGCTTGTATTGACGCAGGCGCCGCTTCTCTCTGCATCGCGTTGAAACGATTTGTTTAGAAGTGGAGAGGGTCAGCAGAAAGAACAGTCCGCTGCTGAGACGGGGAGCGGGTGTTGGTCACCGGTGGAGTAGGTGGCATAAGCATGAAACAGCTACAATGGCTCGTCGCTTGCCAGTGGACTATGTGCTGAATTAAAGGCTAGAAGATGCGAAGCTTAAGATAGCGGCCGGGATTTAGGCGAAAATCCTCGAGCAGGGCTTCGGCACGATCCAGAGTGCGATTCAGATTGTAATAGAGAGTGTCATTGGCCAACAATTGGCCGAGCGCACCTTCTCCGGAATTGATCCGGTTGGTTATCGTCCGCCAATCGGCGACGATGGTGCTAAAGTCTTCGAATGGCTTGGGGTCGTTCAGCAGGCGTGCCAGCGTCCCGTCGCCGTTCGAAAGCGAATCAAAGAGCACGTTCGTGTTGGACATCAAGTTGCGCAGCTCGACATAAAGGGTGGAATCTGTTACGAACTTCGCAAACGACCCACTACCGGACTCAAGTTGTTTGGTGAGCCGCTCGGTTAAGACTAGCAATTTATCGAGATCGAAGTAGACATTGGGGTCGTTCACGAACAATCCCAGCGAGCCGGTACCATTGTTGATCTTTTCGATGATTTCTTTCGCGTGGTGCGCCGCCAGCTTGATGTTCTCAACGGCTTCGCCCCCTTCGGCGATAATCGCCTCGATCGAAGAAGACTTGCCGGCAATCAGATAATCGTTCTCCGCGAGAATCCGCGCCGAATCGGAACCGGCGGAGATTTCAATCGTCTTATCTCCCAGAAGTCCGAGTGTCCCGATCAAAGCGCGCGAATCTGAGCGAATATATTGCTGCACCGACTCGTCGATATCGAGCACTACTTCCAGCTTGCCGGGATTGTCCTTCGAGAAGTAGATGTCTTTCACAGTGCCGACACGCAAGCCCGCCAGGCGGACGGGCGAGCCGGGAAGCAATCCAAAAACGTCGTCATACCTCAAGCGCAGCGCATACTTGGACTTCCAGACACCTTCCTGGTCACCGATCGTGAAGACGGCGATCACGAGCAGGACTGCGGCCGCAATGATAGTGATACCAACTTTGATTTCGCGCGACATTGCTAATGATACTCCTGCGCCGCCGCCAGGTACTCGATGATAAACGGATCACTGGAAGCCTTGAATTGCTCCGGCGTGCCGTCGAAAGCCGCGACACCGTCACGGATTAAGGCGAAACGATCGCCGACATAGAATGCGGAAATCAGATCGTGAGTTACCACGATCGACGTAACGTCATGCGCTTCCTGCGTATTGCGAATCAGTTCGTTTATTGCCTTGGCCGTCATTGGATCAAGACCGGTGGTTGGCTCATCGTAGAGGAGATAGCGCGGCCGAAATGCCAGCGCCCGCGCCAGGGCCACCCGCTTCTTCATGCCGCCCGATAGATCAGCCGGCATCTTCTGCTGTACGCCGGAGAGTTGAACAAACGTGAGCACTTCCTCGACCCGATCGTCGATCTCCCGTTCGGTCATCTCCGCGTGCTCGCGGAGCATGTAAGCTACATTCTCCTTCACGTTGAACGAGTCAAAAAGCGCCGCCGACTGAAACAACATACCCATTTTCTTGCGCACCGGCACCATCTCTTCCTCGGAGAATCGCGTCGTATCCTGATCGTCGATGACCACCGTTCCGCCGTCTACCGTGAGCAACCGTAGAATGACTTTCAGCAGAACGCTTTTGCCGCAACCCGACTTTCCGAGAATCACGATTGTCTGGCCCTCGCCAATCTCCAGGTTTACGCCCTTGAGCACCTCGGCATCGCCAAAACTCTTGCGAATCTGTCTGAGTTTGATCACAAGGTGGTCCTCAACCGGTCTCGAAAATTAAGAAGAAAATCTTCACGAGCAGGAAGTCAAACAGAAAGATCAGAATCGACGAAGTGACCACCGACATCGTTGTGGATTTGCCCACACCTTCGGTTCCTCCGGTTGTCGTCAGTCCCAGATGGCAGCCCACGATGGCAATAATGAAGGCAAACACCACCGGTTTGATCATTCCGGTTAAGATGTCCTGCAGAGAAAGCGCTTGAATGGTCGTCGATTTGTAGAAGCTGAAATCCAGGCCCAACGAATAGAGAGAAATCAGCATGCCGCCGATGATCCCAACCACATCGCCGATGATCGTGAGAATCGGCAGCATGATCAGCAGAGCAATCAGACGGGTCGTGACCAGCTTCTTCACCGGATTGGTCGCCATCGCCCGCATCGCATCGATCTGTTCTGTCACCTGCATTGATCCCAGTTCGGCGGCGATGCCGGCGCCGACACGTCCGGCGACAACCAGCGCAGTCAGAACCGGGCCGAGCTCACGGACCATCGAGAGGGCCACGACTATTCCGATGTAGACTTTGGCGCCAAAGCGGGCGATCTGATATCCCGTTTGCAGCGCCAGAACCATGCCGGTGAAAAAACATGTCAAGAGAACGATCGACAGCGACCGGACTCCGATCTGGTACATTTGCTCTGTAATTGTGCTGAAATAAAAGGGACGAGTGAAGATATGGCGCACACTATCAACCGCCAACGTCGCCAACTGACAGCAATGCATTGCGGCCTTTTCAATGATGCCGCCGCGCTTGACCTCAATCTTGGCCATGAGTCCCTGCAACCCCCAAGCGACTGTCGAGTTGGGAAATGATCTTCTCTTCGAGGATTCCGAATGATGTGCAGTGCACTTGCTTGTTGTTTGCCCTGATACTCAGGAGTGTCCCCAGACGGAGACTAACCTTGGCGTCGCGTTGCGCAGACACATCAATTACCATCTGCCCGCGCCGGGTACCAGGGTATTCGGCACCGAAGAAGTTCTTGCCGCAATCGCAGAACTCTGGCAGGACTTCAAAGCTGTCACTGACGATCTTTCCCGCCGCATAATCGATGCGCAGCACCGGGACTTTCGCGGAATCCAGTATCGACTTCAAGGCGTCAATGAGTTTGGCTTGAGAGGTCTGACGATAGGTAGCCATCACCGGATCACGTGTTAGCGGTTTTCGTACGGTGCAACCCAGCACCAGCAAGAGTAAGAGAGATACGCACACCCAACGCATCGCCGGCAAGTTAACGAAAAGTAGAGAAGCGCCCAATGGAAATGTTTGGCGGTGCCGGGCCGCGATGGGGGCTGGTTAAGCGGATGACTTGCGAAATCGACTGCGGATCACTTCGACAATCGCCGGCATAGCCGAAATCAGAATAATAACGCCGATGACAATAGCGAAGTTGTCCTTCACGAACGGAAGATTGCCGAAGAAGTACCCGGCATACAAAAAGAAACCGACCCAGAAGACGGCGCCGACAACGGTGTACGGAACGTACTTCGCGCGGTTCATCTGCGCGACGCCGGCCACGAAGGGTGCAAAAGTGCGGATAATCGGCAGGAAGCGCCCGACAATCACGGTGCGGCCACCGTATTTGTCGTAAAAGGCCTGAGTTCGAAGCAGATACTCCTGCTTGAGGAAGCGATATTTCCCACTGAAAGCTCGGGGACCGATGAAGCGGCCAATCGCGTAATTCGTGTTGTCACCCAGAACACTCGCCGTTGCCATTATCAGGAACGCATAATGCGGATTCAGAGCTCCGGTCGCCGACAAAGCGCCGACAGCAAACAAGAGCGAATCCCCTGGTAGAAAGGGGGCAACAACCAAGCCGGTCTCACTAAAGATCACTGTAAACAGGATCAGATAAACCCAGACACCGTAGTGCGCGATCAATTCAGCAAGGTGCTTGTCGAGGTGTATAATCCAGTCGAAGATTGTCTGCAGGATTTCCATGCTCAAGCTTTACAGCTACTACTTCCTCCAATAAAAAATGCACCATCTAGGACTCGAACCTAGGGCCCGCTGATTAAGAGTCAGCTGCTCTACCAACTGAGCTAATGGTGCATTCAAACGGCTATGTCAAATTCCATGAGGGTGGATGGGATCGAACCATCGGCCCTGTGCTTAAAAGGCACATGCTCTACCACTGAGCTACACCCCCAGAATCGGACAGACAAGATATGAAACCGTAACGACTTGTCAACCGATGAGACAGGTTTTTTCGGTCCCGGCTCTGCGGCGGAGCGCCGTCATTCAGGCCGGTTTCGCGTAAGAACTAAGGGTGAAACGGGTATTTAAGTAATCAGGACGTTCCTTTCTCGAAAATCGGTAGACCAAATCAATCCGCGATGGTTAATTGAGACTGCAATGAAGCTGAGCTACAGACAGATGGTCGAGGCCATGATGTGCAAGGATGGCCGATTCGACGGCGTCTTCTACGTCGGCGTGCACTCCACCGGTATCTATTGCCTGCCGTCCTGCAGGGCCAAGAAACCGCTCTTGAAAAACGTGGGATTCTATATAACGCGGGAAGAAGCGATAGCGGCGGGTTTGCGGGGCTGCAAGCGCTGCCGCTCCGAGCGTTTTCCCGACACCTTGCCTCCCTGGTTGCATAGCGTCTTGGGTTACATGCGCGAACACCGTCAAGACCGTCTGGACGAATTGGGGTTGATGCGATTGAGCGGGGTTGAGATTTCGACGATTCGTCGCTATTTCAAGCAGCATCTGAGGTCAACGCCACTGGCATTTCATCGCCGCACGCGCCTGAATTACGCTCGCGAATTGATCGAATGCGGAAAGAGCTATCTCGATGCCGCCTTTGAATGCGGCTACGAATCGGCCTCGGGTTTCCGTGAGGCCTTCACTAAACAATTCGGCAAACCGCCGGGAGCATTCTATGCCAACCAATGAAATCGTTTTTTGCGACCTTCCGAGTCCCTTGGGGGATATGATTGCGGGCACGACTGGAAACGGCCTCTGTTTCCTCGAATGGCACGACCGCGGCGGTGTCGACAGAATTCTCGAGCGGGTCGAAAAACGATATCGCCAACCGGTTCGTCGGGGAGCACACGGGCACCTCGATCAACTGGCTGATGAGCTGAACCGTTATTTTGCGCGCAAGTTGACGCAGTTCGCGACGCCGATCGACGTGACCGGCACGCCGTTCGAACGACGGGTCTGGGAAGAACTGCTGCGAATCCCCTATGGCAAGACGCTTTCCTACGGCGAGATGGCGGAACGAATTGGCAAATCCGGGGCCCAGCGCGCTGTTGGAAGGGCCAATGGCGCAAACTACCTTGGGATAGTCATTCCTTGCCACCGCGTCATCGAGTCAACCGGCAAACTCCGTGGCTATGGCGGTGGTCTATGGCGCAAGAAATATCTCTTGGAACTTGAAGCCGGAGTAGAAATCCAGTCGCTGAAGCTCCTGCTCGAAGCTAGCGTCAAATCGTCAGCGCGCAATTTCTCTTCTGCAGGTCAGGACACACTAACATCCCGCGCAAGGCACGGGGCCGCCCATAAAGATGTAGTGCACGAGATAGACGATATCGGAGATGGTGATAATCTCGTTGCAGTCGACATCACCGGCGCTGATTGGCGACGGAGCTGGTCCTCCCATAAAGATGTAGCTGATCAAGAAAACGGCGTCGGAAATGGTGACGACGCCGGTGCCGTCGGCGTCACCACAACCGGCCGTACCTGAAGACAGCATTGACTTCAATTTCGTTATCACTTGAGCAAAGGGCGCGGTGCCGGTATTCGAGAGCAAAAATGCGACCGGGATTGTAATCTCACCATCGTGAGGCAGTGTGCGCTTCCCAAATGAAAGCAAGGCGGAAACGTCTTGAGCATCGTAGGAGTCGCTGTTTGACGAGACCATCTCTCGATAGGCCGTCCGATCAGGGAGGCTCGACGTCGGATAAACGAGCTCCTGGTTGGATATAACACGGAGAATCAGCGCCGGAGATGCTGGTGCCAGACTCGCCAGTGCCACGACTCGGTCCGGATCAAAGGTAAAAGCAACCTGCACGGCGCCGATGCCTGAATTCACTGCACCGTCATTGAATGTGAAATCATCCAGGTCGAAGTCGGCGAAGACGCCTACGGCGACAGTCAGAGAAGTGTCGCACGGGTTTCGTAGTTTGTAGACAGCAACAATCTGGGCGCAGCTATCCGCACCGGAGGTGTTCCAGCCGTAGGAGTAGGTGACATCACCGTGGATCCGTCCGTCCTTGGTTGCAAAACGCAATTTCTGTAATGTCCGGCCATAAATGTCGGCATTTTCGGTAAAGCCGTCAACAACGGCGAAGTCTTCCTGCGAGTAGTTGTCCTGGTACACAACCGTGTCGCTACCGTCGACGGTCCCAATCAGCAGACTGGCGTCGTAGAGCACGTTCTCCAGCAGTGAGCCATAGAGCGCTTCTGAAGCTTGATTCCCCAGGGCGGGCGTGTTCGGTACGGTGAAACGCAGGCAATCCGGTCCGAAGGTGTTGCTCGACGTCGTCGGTTGTGCGTAGACGACATTGACTGCAACGGGAATGAACTTCTCTGGAAGCTCGGGATCGCTGGTCTGGAAGCGAATTTCATCCAATATCTGCCCGACGTCGCAAGCCCCTGAAGCGCCGCTGGCATCATAGCTTATGATGTAGTCTTGAGAAGCCCCAGGACCCAGATTGATTGGGGTAGGTCCTGTAACTTGCACTCTGCCGGCCATTGCAATCGCAGAGAGGATTGTCATTGACTCGGTCCCGATATTGGTCAAACGAATCGTGGTATCCGCGATCGTCCCAGGCATGGCCAGTAGGGGTGAGATTTCACGCGGCCGATACAGGATGCTGCCGGCAAGTGTTGCCAGCTCTGTCCGAACAGTCTCCAACACGAGGCGGAATTTGTCTATCTGTTGAGGTGTGAAAAGGTCTTCGCAGGCCTTTGTCGAATACGACATAATGTTATCGGTCTGGGGCGCATAGGGAGTGGCGTCACACTCGGCTGGAGTAGAAGCGTAGTTGTCGTAAAGGCATTCGGGTGCTGGAGAAACGTGGCCGTAGAGGTCAGGATCAGCGGGAGTATCGCACAGCAGATCGCCGGTGCTTGAGCAGTTGCTTCCGCTCGGACACTCGACGCCAAACGCTGTTTCGTGCGTGTGGTAGAGATCGAAGTAATGCCCGATTTCGTGAACCACAGTAGAATTGAATGGCTGTGCTGAACCGCCGCAGAGATTGTTCATGATTATGCCCTGCGTGCCGCTCCCGGAAAACGACGAAATGCCACAATAGGGGAATCCGGACTCATTCGGCACCCAGTAGATGTTGATCGCCTCCGGCTCCGCGTCGGTACGTTTGAGGCTGTCCCACTGTGCGGAACTGGTGCAGTCGAAATAGAAGTAGTCGCTATTGATGAAGTTGGCGCTTTTGTACTCGTAAATCTCGATGTTCACTTGCGCAAAGTGCACGTTGGCTGCCGACATGACCATGGCCATTTCCGCCGGGTTGAATCCGCCGGTGGCGTCGTTCTGTCGAACAATGTGCATTTGCACCGGCACACGATAGTGCGTTGTCGAACGCGGCGCGCCAAGTGAAAGAAGCTGTTGATGCTGTTGAAAGGCCCTGGCGACCATCTCTGGAGCAAGGGCAGTACCACAATCTCCGCTGGGAGCTGGTTGAGCCTGGAGTGTGAGCACGGACGAAGCAGCCAGGACGACAGCGAGTGTCACCTTGACCAGAGTGATGCAAAAAGCCAGTCGCTTGCGCGGCATAGGAATTGTCCTTTCCTGGGCGGCGGAGTGGGCCAGAAGTTCGTCACTTGATAGTAGATATAGTTATCTATAAAATAAGGCTCTGTGTCAGTCTCGTCAAGGGGGAAAACGGCCTGATCAATGGTAGTCAAGCAGATCGCGGGCGGAGTTCCACGCCAACTCGATTGCCCACTTGGTGATGATCAGTGATGAGATGATCCCGCTCAGGGCGTCAAGCGAGTAGACGTTCCAAACCAGCCCGGCAGTGAGTGCGACAATCGCCGTCAGGCTCGTCAGGCCGTCGGCGACCACGTGCAAATATGCGGCGCGAATATTGTGGTCCGCATGCTCCTTTGGATGGTGCAAGACAATAGCGCTGATCAGATTCACAACGAAGCCAATCACCGCAACGACGATCGCCTCGCCAAATCGGATCGGCAGTGGGGAGATAAATCGTGTTACCGACTCAATGGCCATCCAAATGGCAATCACCTGCAAGAAGAGAGCGCTCGTGTAACCGGAGAGCGCCAGGATCTTACCGGTACCGGAGTGAAATCTGGGGTTGTCATGATTTCGGCGGGCGAGCGCATAGGCAAACCAGGTCAGCCCGATGGCGAGGACATGCGACGACATATGCCAGCCGTCGGCCAGGAGGGCCATCGAATTCGTATAATACCCAAAGCCGATCTCGGCGATCATCGTGACAGCGGTCAGGAAGACTACCTGCCGGGTTCGTGTTTCGTGCCCGCTGTGGTCGTGCAGTGAACTCATAAGATGGAATATTATGGCGGAATACCTGCGAAAGCAAGACTGGCGCATCCGGACTGCGTCTGTTGGAAATTTGACCACCACCTGTACCGTCTTCGCCACTTAGCCGATATCTGACCATACGGGGACAAACACATGCAGACTTCATCTTGGAAAGCAGGCCGTATTCGTTTCTTGGCGCTTTGCCTCGGAACGGCTGTGGCATTAAACTCCACTCTTCCCGCGGCCAGCCCGCGAGAAGACTCATTATCCCTGGTAATCAGCGACCATTTCAAAGCAGCGTCGGGGGGTACAGAGACCGACGCAGGATCAGTAGTATTGCCGGCAGACCTGGCGATGGCAAAGCGCATTGCCCTGGACGCCTTTGCCGTCGTGGAAACTCAGGACATCGACGCTTTCGAACTGCTTCAGCCCTATTTCGAGAGCGCACATAATCTCAAGGATTTGCGGCAGGTCGACTCACTAACTTTTTATAACTCCCTCTATCGCTTCATTGACGAGGCACTGCCGGAGTACTCCAGCAAGGAATTGAAATTGCAGTACGAGTTGCTGGGTATTGTCGACGACACACCTGAATCAAAGTACGTAGTGTACCGCTGCTACAATGATGAACTCGATTTTGTTCAGGTCGGTATCGCGGTTTACGAGCACGGGCGCTGGTTTTTGTCGCTGGAAGGAAACTGGATTTCTTGGCGGACGGCGATTATCGGTAGCTGTGCGTTTCAGCGAATGCGAGGGCGACGATGACCGGTGATTCAATAAGAATGGAAGGTGTTTCGGCCCAACTGCGGCTACCGCGAACAGCCCGCAGGCTGTTATTCTTACTGCTCTTTCTCGGAGCAGTTGCTGATTCGGATTCAGTGTTGGCTCAGGACGATACGACATATTACTCCGTCTACAGTTTCTATGAAGCTGCCGCGGATGCTGATTGGCGTACCTGCGCGCTCCTGACTCATCCCGACGAACTTGTGCGCTTCAAGAAAGGTATGCTCGAGACGCTCGATCTGCTGCTGCCGTCTCCTTACTACCAGGATGCGTTTGCTCAGGAATTCTTCCTGCTTCCGAGCTTCTACGATATCCGCAAAGTCGAGCCTTTCGGTTTCTACATCAAGATGATGGCAGCAGTCGCACGAATGTCACCCGGATGGCTGGCGACGCTGCGGACTATGGAGTTGGCGGTCGGAGACTACGTCGCCGAAGGTGATTCCTTACGGCACTATATCGTCTGGCAGATCTACCCGATTGTGAATTCTTCGCTGGAAGAACTATGCACCTTCACGCTTCGCAAGTCCGGCGAGGAGTGGCTTTGCACACTGACCGGTCCCTGGGACCCCGGCAAGGCAAAGTTTCTTCGCACGGTTCTCGGCGAACCGAAGGCCGAGGTCCGCGTTGATTGATCTGTTGCAGACTGGTTGGCTTGCTCAGCAGTCGTAATACAATTCGAACTCACCGGCGGTCGGCTGTCGACCGATATTGCCAAAGTCCTCGTTCTTCACCCTGACCCAGTTTTCGATCAAGTCCTCCGAGAAGACGCCGCCTTCAAGCAAGTAGTAATGGTCGTGTTCGAGCGCCTTGACAGCTCGATCCAGTGATGTCGGCAATTGATGGATCTTACTAAGCTCGGTCTTCGACAATTCATCCAGATTCCGGTCCAGCGGGACTCCCGGATCAATCTTGTTTTTGATCCCGTCGATTCCTGCCATCACCATCGCGGAATATCCCAGATAGGGGTTCATCGTCGCATCCGGCGGGCGGAACTCAAAGCGCATAGTCTTCGGGTTTCGTTGATAACCCGGGATGCGGATGCATGCCGTACGATTACCCATCGAATACGTCCCGGCGATCGGCGCCTCGAAGCCTGGGACTAAGCGTTTGAATGAATTCGTCGAGGGATTGGTGAAGGCCAGCAGGGAGTCGACATGTTTGAGCACGCCGCCGATGTAGTGCAGGCCAACCTTCGATAGTATTGATCGGCCGCTCTTTTCGTAGAATAGCGAATGACCGTTCACCGCCAGGTACTGGTGCACGTGCATCCCCGAACCCGGCTCATTGAAAAGCGGTTTCGGCATGAAGGTCGCCGACTTGCCCTGGCGAAAACAGTGATTCTTCACCATGTACTTCACCAACATCGATTGGTCGGCCATCTTGAGAAGTGATTGAAACTTGGTCTCGATTTCATGCTGGCCGCGGCCGCCGACTTCGTGATGATGGTACTTCAAGCCGACGCCGACAGCCTTGAGGAGAGAGGAGATTTCAGAGCGCAGATTAAACGTGCGATCGAGCGGCGGGGCAATATGATAACCCTTCTTCCAGCCGATCTTGTATCCAAGGTTGTCGGACTCGTCATCGTCGATCGCGCCGGCCTCGGCGGACTTGACGACGTAATATGCCATTCCCGGCTCCTGGCGATAATCGGCCTTATCAAAAACGTAATACTCGAACTCCGGCCCAATCAGCGCTTGGGCGCCTTTGATGACCGACTTAACATAGCGCTCCGCCGCGGCTGCAACGCGCCGCGGACAACGCGAATACGGCGTGACCGATCGCCCTGATTCCATGATATTGCCGATAAACGACAGGGTTGGCTGCTCGAAAAACGGGTCGACAAATGCCGTTTCAGGATCCGGCAGCAGGATCATGTCGCCCCGCTCAATGGAAGTGAATCCGCGGAGCGAAGATCCGTCGATGCCGATTCCGTGCTCAAATAGCTCAGCTTCCAATGACTCGACCGGGAGTGTGACGTGATGCCAGCCGCCCGACAAGTCACCAAACTTCACATCGAGATACTCGATTGAATGCCGTTTGATTAATCTGCGTAATTCTTCCAATTTCATTCGCGATCTCCTCATCGCTTGTGACACATTTCACATAAACTAACAAACGGAGGCGCTTCTGGCAAGCTAATTCAGATAAGATCAGTATCGGATATGAGAGATGCCGAGGGACTCCGCTTGTCTGCTCAGCGAGGTTTCCAGCCAAATCGATTCAGGTCTATGCGATCGCCGATACCGAAGCGGATTCCCTCTTTCTTGAGAAGCGACATCTGCAGTTCGTAGCCGCTGCCTTTGGGAAGGGAGATTCTCCCCTGCTTGTTGATCACGCGATGCCACGGGAGTCGGTGCTTGGCACTGAGAGCATGAAGAACGCGCACTACCTGACGGGCAGCTCGCGGCTCGCCGGCGATGGCTGCCACTTGTCCATACGAGGCGACCTTGCCTCGTGGAATTCGCCGAATGATGTCGACGATGCACTGGTGAAACGGGGTCAGATTGTTTGACGGGCTTCTTGTGTTAGCCATCGATCGAAACTGCTCTCGCGATTTCTCCTCGAATTTGTTACTATCAAGGACAAACTTATGACAACCAAGCTCACCTTCGCAATCGCAATTCTGATTCTGGCGCAGATTCTTGGCGGCTGTTCGTCTTCCGAAAAGAGCGAGAAGAGTCAAGCTCCTTCAACAAGTTCTTTCGTGGATACGACCGGTTATCGGCTCCTGATAGGCAAACCCTTTCCCGACGTTGAAGTTCTCGACCTGGAGGGTAATTCGCTGCGTACCGCCAGCTTGACACGCGACGGACGGGTCATAATCTTTCTTGAACCAACTTGCAGTTACTGCGAGAAGATGATCTCCAAGTGGCGCTTGCAGTTCGAAAAGGGGAGCTTTAGCGACGATGAAGTTGTGGCAATTGTGCCGGCGGCGCTCGAAACCGCCCGCGCATATAAACGACTTCAGAGCATTCCCTTTTCTGTGTATGTCGATACGGGCTTCGTGTTCATGACGCGATTCCAGGTTACTGATTTTCCGCTGCAACTCGTTGTCGGTCGCTCCCGAACGATTCATGATTACAATTTCCAGATCGAGCGACAGATCTTTCCCGAACAGATTCATTCTCAATTCAGCAAGTAGTCCGGCATAATAATCGAGGCCCGACAGGGGATGTCGGGCCTCTCAGGCAGAAAGCGCATCAGGTGTGTGAAACACCTACAGGGGAGGTTCGTTGTCTCTCAAGCGTGTAGAAGCTTAAATACGGTGTCCGACGTTAACGGGCCCTGTGCGCTGGCCGCTGAAACAGCATTCTGTTGCACAATGCTGCGCAATTGCCGCGCCTGCTCCGTCGCGAAATCTCTGTCATAAATCGAGGATTCAGCAGCTGTCATGTTCTGTGACGCGACCTCGAGATTGCGCATGGTCAATTCATATTCGTTCCGAGTTTCCTCTTCGATACGAACTTTCGACTCGTCCACGATTCGGGCGATGCGATCTACATCTGCGATCGCCTCCCGCGCCTGGTCGGGAGTCGAGATCTCAATTTCCCTCATTTTCGGAATAGCGACCACGGCACCGGCTGAACCATCGAGGAGTTTTTGACTGCCATAGGCAGCTTCTTCACGGCGACGGTTGAAATCCCCGACCAGGCCTACGAATCGGTCTTGAAAAGCTCTGCCGGACTCCGGCGTATTCTCAACCTCGTCGCTGGCGGTCTGCACCACCTGCTTCATTTCGCGCACTAATCCGTCGAGCTCGTCGACAGCCGTGTCAGCTGCGGCGTTGCGGTTGAGTCGGAATTCCAGTCCTCTGATCTGTTCCGTGAGCGATCCGATCTGCGCACGCATCTGCTCTGATATCACCAGTTCAGCCGGACCGTCCGCGACCGTGTCGACTCGCTCGCCTGCCGCAAGCTTCTGCATCGTCTTGCTCAGGCTACGTTGAATCAACGACAGGTTGCGCACGGTATTGATCCCGGCATAACTACCCTGTAAGGTGATCATGCGGATCCTCCTTGCGTCATCCGTGTCCGTGCTGATCAAGATGCAACATCGCTGCCGATGTCCGACCGATGATAAGCACCTGCGCAAGTTGTTGTTATTCGTGGAATTGGCGATTCCAGTCCACGACTGCTCAATTCTGGAACTCGGGGTTCCACCTGGAAACTGAGGAGCAAACACCACACTTCGCTGTTGAATTCCCACACAGCCGAATGGAAGAAGACTGACGGCAACCCGCAGTGCCGGAATCCTACCACCTCTATGGCGGACATCCCCCATTCCGAATTGCCTGCCACATTCGAATTCCCTGAAACACAAGAAGATACAGGGTCGATCGGCTTGGTATCTCTTTTGCTCTTATGTTCGCAGGGCCGCAAGCTTGATTCTGCCGGCTCAAGAAGGTTTCTATGATCAAGGTCAACATCACCAACACCTACCGCATCGACACGGCCCCTCAGCGTGATAACGATAAACGCTTGAAGGAAGAACAACGTCGACTCGGCAAGGTCGGGGCGATGGTCGAGCGCAAAATGGTCCAACTCGAAGCGGAGGCAGACGCCGGAAAGTTACTTCATCATTCCGACGATCGAACCGCCGCTGCCGCTGAAAAGCGCTTTATGGAGACGACGATTCCCGCAGATTCTGATAAATACCGCTCGTCGTTCAATATCAAGACCGCAGAGTCTCGGGATGATCGCGAAGCTAACCGCGCTGCTGCCTTGGACCCCGCCAATTCACCTGCTGACCACCCGGATTCTGAGAAACCGGAGTTCGTCGAACAGCGTCAGAGCATCAAAGCGGCCGATCGCAGAGAGTCAGACGACCAACGCCTCGCTCGCGCCAAGGAGCATGCTGACTTAGAGCAAGATTCCTACCGCTCCACCGAAGCGCTCGAGCCGGAACATATCGATCTTCTCAGTGAACAGCGGGGCTCGCGAAGCGTACTTGAGGAGTTCCTGGAGAAGATGCTTGCCCAGTCGCGCAATCAGCAGTCGATATACAACGAACGGGTCGACGGGCAGCTCGAAGCGAGCGCGAACGCGCATGCTGAGACCGCCGAGATGCTTGACCAGCAGGAGGCGCTCGAGCGCGATGCGACGCTGGGAGCCGTCGACGCGCTGCACCAGCGCGAACAGGCGCGCGACGATCGCGACGAAGCGATGCTCGCAGTTCACAAGAAGATTCATCAAGCCTACCTCGAGCAGCTTGACGAGCGCATGCGCGGTTCTCAGAAGGTTGTCGCGGCGCTGGAGATTAACGAACATCAGGTTGAGCCGGCGCAGGAACTCAGGCAGCAGGCAGCCTCTGCCGCGACGCCGGCCGGGCAACTGGTTCTTCCTGAAGACTACGCACGACGACTCAGTGAAGCGCTGGAGTCGTATCAATCGGAGTCTTCGCAACGGGTCCCGCTGGTGGCGCTGCAGCGGGAAGGGGTCTTCGGACTTTCAAGCGCGGGCCGCAATCTGTCGATCACCGATTTCATCCGCCAGAAAGAATTCGAATACAACCTCGACCAGAGACCGTTCACCGTAGACGATTTCCTGCACGAGACGGAGAACGCCATTTACGAGACTCTAAACAATGGCAACAGCTCCAGCGTCGCCGGCACCTTGCTGCAGGCGGCAGAAGCCGTGAACAGTTTTCGCAATCACATGATTCGCGCCGCTGAAGTACCGGATACTGTTCCGGTAGAATCCGCTATGCAGGAAGAACCAGCGGCCCATCCGTGGCAGGATGATGAACAATAGCCATCGCGGGCTCGCGCATTCGTTACCCTCTCGAATCGATCACCTGCATTTTCAGGCTTCTCTCACGCGTCCCCTGTAGACACCAGGGAAAGAGCGTAGGTGTTGCTCCCCGGGACGATCTTTTTCAGTCCGAGTTTCACTCCGAAGGAGACGAAATGAGGAACGGCTTCAGCTTCTTCGCAGCTCAAAAATCCACTGAAAAGCTTGCGTGCGTCCGGCCGCCACGTTAGCTTGCTTGCCGGGATAGATTGCTTCTTCCACTCGCGCCAACCGCACATACACGAAGTAATCGAACAGCATTGAATGCTCGAAGAGTCTTGTCAAACGGACCAGCCGCTTGACGCGACGATTGAATTTCTTCCAGAACAGAACTTCGCGGCTAATCTTGGCTCGCGATGGCGCGAGGATATGGTTCTGTGGATCGCGCGGAGTGCCGTAGGCCGGATGGTGTTCGCGCGCCCGTTTCCACGCGGCTTCCTTTTGCCCCGCTGAGAGAGGAAACTCCTGGTACAAGAAAGATACTATGGCGCGATGCGCGGTCCCGATTACTCTGCCAATCTCGGCAAATGCCTGACGATCATCTTCGATGTGCTCAATAACTGATATCGCGATGGCATTCAGGGCTCCGTCCTTGACGGGTAACTCAGTCGCCGAACCTACGACGAAATCCAGATTCCCCGCCCGCTGTAGATCTCTTTGATTTGACCGTGCCAGCTGCCACTGCATCTGCTCGCGATCGAGGTCGAGTCCGATCGCGCGATACCCCAGATGCGCCAGGTAGGAACAGAATAGTGACTTTTCCGCACCAATGTCGAGAATGACCGGCCTCTCGTTGCCGCATCCACTCCACGACTGGATGAAATTGAGCGCCATGGCGTGTTCGAGCATGCGAAGGTGTTGATAAGGGCGTCGGTGCTTCAGGTGCCACCAGAACAGACCGCGAACATCGGCGATTGAAAACGGGATCTCGCTGCGCCTGAAGAGAAGCCAGAGGTCGACCGACCAGGCGAAAATCAGCAACAGCGGGAGGGCAAGTGCTCCCGCAAGATTCGATATCAGATACCAAACCCGATCAGCTCGAATCGCCCGGCGCGCGGTGACTTGCCGTCCAAGCCAGTCCTGTTCAGAGACTGATTGCAGGTCGGTCTTGATTAGGATTGGCAAGCCGTTCTTTACGGCATACTGCTCTGCGCAGGACGCACAAGTGAGCGTGCCGTTTTGAATGGTCGGTATGTTGGGATCGGCGAGAGTCGTCTGCAGTTCTCCTTTGCAGGCAGGACAGCAGATCAGGTCAAGAAGTGAACGGTTCATCTATTGATAGAGGACAAACTGTTGCGGTTGGACCCGGAGTCTCTTTTCAACTCTTCGCGTGAGAGGCCGGGCGCGTGCTCGATGGGATTAGCGCACGATGATGAACTTGTCGGCAAGCGTTTGTCCCTCGAAACGGACATAGTAAAGAAAGACTCCCGGAGCGAGTTTCTCACCTGAGGGATTGCGGACATCCCAGCGAAACTCCCCCGACAAATCGTCAATAGTAACGACTCGGTCACCGGAGGGAGTAAAGACTTCAATCCGCGAGCCGGCGGGCAAATTGTGGAAGGTCATTTCGCCGTCGAGATAAGAAAAGGGATTTGGCGACACAAAGATCGGAGAACTGATAGAAAACTCCGCGAGAGCGCTGTACCCACCGGAGGCCAGTTTCGCTCGCCAGAAGTAGGTAACTCCATTAGTGAGTTCGCGACGCGCCGACCATTCGGCGCTTCCATGTGTGCCGACAACGACCCCGGCATCGACGAGATCAATGAACTGCCGATCCTTAGCAAGTTCGAAACTGCAGGCCACCGTGTCGCTAACTCCCACCCAACCAATTCGAAACGTCGGATGCGTCGAGCGAACAACGGCGCCGTCGGTCGGATAGAGCAGAGTCGCAGCGTCTTCCGTATCGAGCGCCATGTCGTAGTGAATAAACTTCAGCGGCGCAGCCCAGTCTGAGTAGGCGCTCCCGTCAAAGGCGCGCACGGTCCACCAGTACGGTTTGTTGTGTAGGTAGGACCCGTTGGTTTGATAGCTGGTATAGGGATCGTTTTCGGGGCGACCGTTCGAGATTTCGACTTGCTTCGTCATTAACGAATCAGAAAAGACACGAAAACTGTAGAAGAGCCCATCTCCTTCGAAATCATAAGCGTTATTCGTCATTAGGGTAACCGGTGTGCCGTAGACGATTTGCCCGCCTCCCGGAGTTAGTGGTACCGGAGTCGATGGCGGAGAGTTCGCCTGCAGCACTACGCGGAACTCGGCAGCTGCCATGTAATTCGACCAGGCAAGGCCGTCGTACGCGCGAGCCCGCCATTGATAGCGAACATTGTTGGTCAAATCTGAACTGGCAGTCCAGGCCGTCGTGCCACTTCCTGAAGCGATCATCGGCGATGCCATGACCAGGGTCGACATCGTCGAATCAAAAACTTCGAATTGGTAGGTCAGGCTGTTGCCTTCGGCGTCGGTCGAGTTATTCACGCGCAGCAATGGCGTCGTCGTACCAACGGAACTGCCATTACCCGGTACATTTACGGTTGGCGTTGTGGGTGCTGTGTTTGCTGTGCTTGCATTGACGACGAATGACCGAGTCGCCGACCAGCCGGAATTGTTGACGCCATCGGATGCCCGGACTCGCCAGTAGTAAGTGGCAAAATTGTTTAGCTGACTGGAGACTTGCCAGGAGGTCTGCCCACTGCCACCCTGCACCACGCCACTGACTTGAGCGACAATCGAACCAAAGGTGGAACTTCCCGACACCTGGAAGTTGTACGTCAGTATCGTGCCCTCCGGGTCTGTCGAATTGCTGATAGTCAGGTTAGGCTGGCGCGTATTCAACGTCGCACCATTACCCGGACTGACGAGAGTGGGAGTACCCGGTGCGTTGTTTGGAGTTGCAAAGGAACGTGCCGCAGACCAACCGGACCACGAGGCACCGTTGCCCGCGCGCACGCGCCAGTAGTACGTAGTCCCCGGCGACAACGCAACAGGGAGCTGCCAGCAAGAAGTCCCGGCGCTGTGTCCAACCGCGGAATTCTCCTGCGTGATGGTCGTGAAGCTGCTCTGCGCGGCGATCTGGAAATGATAGCGAATCGGCTGTGAGCAATTCGACTGTGTTGAGCTATTGATACAAAGCAGTGGCGTCACGGAAGCGACCGTCGCCCCGGAGGCCGGCGAATTTGCCGTCGGCACGGTTGGCGGCTCGGTACATTCGCCGGTAGTCGCCGGAATCATAATCGCTCCCTCGGCGCCCCGAAGCGCGATCTGAGTCACGACGGGGCCCAGTGTGCCGTCGATTAGCAGTTTCCGATACGATCCTCCGAGATCAATGGTCACCGCCGTCGAAGCATCACCCCAGAGTGCTTCAAAGCCGTCACGCGGTCGTGAATAGACCTTGCCGTAGGGGAACTGACGGACCCAGACTTTGTAAGCTGAGCCAGGCTGGTCGGGGGATGATCCGGATTGCGCCAGCTGGTAATGCTGAGCCGGCCAACCGAGTTCGTACTCCATCGCGGGAATCCAGGCGGTTGTGTCGAATCCGCCGTTAAGAAATGCCCCGTACGCGTTACCGCTGGTAGGACGCATGAAAATCCAGGTCGAATCTGAGCGGGCAACGAGATAGAAACAGAGGTTGTTGTAAATGGCCTGTTTGGGACCAGTCGTTCCCTGGCCGCCGTAACTGGTGCGCGGGATACTGCTCCAGAAGTAACTTACGCCGCGCGAAGCTGCCAGCGAGTCGCGAGCGTGCAGGTTCTCCAGGCGATGCGTGCTGACATTATTGCAGTAGACCGGGTCCCAGGCAAATTCATAGTGAACCATATCGCAGCCCGATGAATCGGGGTTCTCGAGGATCGTCTTATGATAGTTGCCGAAATTGTAGGAGAGCATCTTGTGCTTGTGATCAATCGACCACTGATCCGATGTCCGCAGCGTATCGCGTACATCACGGCCAAACTGCAACATCCAGTTCCAGCCCCAGTCCGCATAGGTATCCGTGCCGTAGGTCAGCAGGTTGCTGGGGTTAGTCCCAGATTCAACGACTAATCCACCCGAGACTAAGCCGCTGCCCTTGAGATTGGTGTGGTTGTAATTGTCGAAATAGACTCCATCCCAGTAACCGGTGCGATTGGGCCAATAGACGTCGCCCTCGGGACTGAAGATGTGTGTGATGTACTCCTTGTAGGCTTGCCTAAGTCTCGTGCTGGCGAAATTCGGTGATAGTCGAGTAGGATAGGTGTAGGTATTGCCACCGTTGAATAGATAAGCGACATAACCGTTCGGCACGCGGCTTACAGAATCCTTCGGCTGTATTGTCATCGATTGAGTGCCGGGAATCAGCATCGTGTCCCACGAACTGCCGTTCCAATTGCGAATGCGGGTATCATTGTAGAAGTGCATATAGGCCTCTTCTTCGATCCCGCCGAGAGCCTCAATCCGCTCGCGAATCCAGGCCGATTTCAGGCCGCTGTTGTAAGTCGTAGAACTCAGGCTCTTGTATGCCGGCATGTCGGTGCCGGAGATATAATAATAGAGGAGCGCACCGCTGGTACGAGTTCGCCAGTCGTCGATATAGTTCGCGCATTCCGAATAGGGAACCACGCAGTTGAAACGCTGGAAGAGCCAGTCGGGGTCGCCGGGTTTTTCAAAGCGGCAAGTGCCGTCGATACCGGCAAATGTTGCTCCGGAGCGCAGCGATTGCGTTCCGATTGCTGTCGTACTTAACAGCAGGGAGAGCAGCAATGCCGACAGCGCTAACTTGCGTTGGTAGACTGCATTGTTTGTTCTCATTACTTTCGACTCGTCAAGCTGAGACCGATTGGCGAAAGACTTGACTCTTTCTCTGTTGTTATACTCTGAAACAGAACGTTGATTCCGACGATGTTGGCTCGCCGACTCAAAACGATTACTCACATCGTTTTATCGGCCGCAGTAGCTGACACGTTTACATGTTTAGTGTCCGGCTACATTATGCGGCTGAGACGGCGTTCGCAAGAGCTTTATTAGCAGTATTCGGCACCGATACTGTGCAGGAAACGAACAGCTAACGGAAGCAGCCGGTCGATGCCTGACACGGCCGCGGTGTCGATAATCTGCTTGGGAAGATATGCTGAGGTCATTGAGGTCATTGAGCCACGGCTGGAAGTCGTTCGGCCTCGAATACATCCTGAAGGCGATGTCGTGGCGTTTGCCGCGCAGGGTCTTCCACTACAGCCATTCGTATCTTGTACGCTCAGAGAACTTTGTGCCGTATCCGACTCCACCGGAAGGTTTTCGATTCCGCTTGGCGACTTCGGACGATAAGGAGTCCTTCGCCAACCTCGGTGTCAAGGCGGTTACTGTCTTGAATCGTTTCAGTCGGGGTGACCAGTGTGGCATTGCCGTGAGTGTTGACGGCAGCATCGTCTCAATGGTCTGGGCTGCCACCGGGGAGTTGTACCTGCAAGAATCAGGCGTGCGTCTATCTGTCGATTCCGCGAGTATCTATCGTTACAATGCATTCACTCACGCCGCACACCGTCAAAAGGGCCTATATGCAGGGTGCTGTGGGGCACTCGACGATCACTATTCGCGGCAGGGCCGGACACACGTTTTCGGGGCCATTAGTCGTTTTAATCTCGTCTCGCAAAGCGCCAGCGGCAGTGTCGGTACCAAAATCGTCGGCGAGACGCTGCTCTGGACGATTCTCGGTCTTTCCATCTGTCGCGTCAGATCCTGGCCCCACACCGTGCCGGGGTTGCGCGTCTTTTTCCAGGATCCTGCAGACGCGCGCGTAATCTAGCGGTGCAGAATGGCGTCATTCACTGTTTTGCGAAACTGCCGATCTCTGTATAATGCCGACAATGAGTCACCTTGAGTCTCATGGGCAGCTGCAATTCAAAACTATCCGGTCGCTGGAAGACTTCCGAGACCTGCGATTCTTCTGGAATTCTCTGGTTGCAGCCGACCCCGAAGCGGAAAGTTGGCAATCAAGCGCCTGGTTGGATTGCTGGCTGCGCGCTTTCGCCGGGCGCGCCCGGATCTTTGTCACCACCGCATGGAGGGGCGAGACGCTGGTCGCAGCAGGACCCCTGCTGATTACGTCGATGCCGATCAAGGGAGTTCAGTGCCGAGTTCTCAGGTTCATTGAAAACGGCATTACTCCGCGCTCGAGATTCCTCTATCGCCGGGGCGAAACGGAGGCAGTCGTCCGGCTGTGGCAGCATATCGCCTCTCACCGCAAGGAATGGGACTTGGCAATCTTAGCCAATGTTCCCGATTCCGGTGACTCGATCAGAACCTGGGAAGAGGCGCTGTCAAGCGCCGGACTAAGATTCGTCGCCTCAGCCGATCGACAGTCGGCCTTCATCGAACGACACGACCATGCGCCGTCATTTGTCAGCAACTTGAGTCCCAAGATGCGCCACAATATCGCGACGTCGCGTAATCGTTTGAATCGGGCGGGCGAGGTCTCGGTCGATTCCTATCTCGCTGGACAAGACATCGCCGCTGCGATCGAAATCTGTTTTGAAATCAGCGCGAGGAGCTGGAAGGCTGCCGCCGGCTCTGATCTCGGCGGCAAGCCGCATCGCCGCCAATTTTACGAGACGATTGTCCAGGATGGGTCGGTAAGATCACAACTTTACGCCTGGGTCTTGCGACTCGGTGGAAAACCAATCGCATTTGAGTTGTTGATCCGGAGCAACAGCATGTTAACGGGGCTCGCCACAGACTATGATCAAGCGTATCGCAAGCTTTCTCCCGGAATCTTCTTGCGGTCGCAAGTTCTTGAGCAGCTGCCTGATCTCGGTGTCAGCTGCTATGATCTCGCTGGCCATTTGTATGGGTATAAGCTTTTCTGGACCAGGACGTTTCTCCGGCATTATCAATATTGGGTATTTCATCGCGGGCTGAAATCGCGCCTTCTTCATTTCCTAAAGTCGAGTATTTTTGCCCGCCGCTCGCGCAGGGAGTCGTCTCAGCAGACGGGCCAGGACAGTCGCGATGGAGATTGAGACCGCCACGTATCTGGAAAATGGTGAATGGAGAGCAGCTGCAAGGATTAGGCAATAGATGACAGGGTCGCGCAAGCCGATGTCATTCTTGGGGCAGGTGCTGGTTTATGGCTCGGGCCTGGCATTGAACTACGGTATCGGGTTTGTTCTGCTTCCCATCTACAGCCGCCTGATGCCGGCCGATCAGTATGGCATTCTGGAAATTCTCAACCGCTCAATCGAGATTGTATCGCTGCTTCTCCTGACGCAGTACGGTATTACCTATATACGATTCTACCGTGACCAGCCTGATGAAGCCTATCGACGACGGGTAACAGCGACGTCAATCTTCGTGGTGGTTGGCGTTGCCGCGATTGTCGCCGGACTGCTCGTAACGTTGCAGCGCCCTCTCGCCGTACTTCTCTTTGACACTCCCGAGCATTCGCACTATCTGGTGCTTATTGCGGTCCGCTATCTGCTCGACATGACTTTCGTCGTACCCTTTCTCTACTTCCAGGCGACCGAGCAACCGGGGAAGTACGTGGCCATCTCAGCGAGCCGATTCGCTGTCACTCTTCTGCTTAACATCCTCTTCCTGACCATCATGGACGACAAGGTGGCAGCGGTGCTCTGGGCTCAGGTGATCAGCGTTGCCTGCTTTGCCTTGACGATCGGATCGTACGTTTTCTGGAAGTCGGCGCGCTCGATCGACTGGTCCCTGGCGGGACGAATCCTAAGATTCACCTGGTCGTTTTCCTTCCTGGGTTTGTTTGCCTTCATTACCTCCAGCGGCGATCGATTCGTCATCAACGAGTACTGCGGCCAGGCAGCGGTCGGCGTCTATTCCGCCGGTTATCGCATTGCCCAAGTGCTCAGTGTCTTGATGTTCAGTCCGATATTGCGCGCCTGGAGCCCGCGATTGGTCGATCAGCTTCGTTCGGCAGAGGGGCCGGCGCAGTTGGCTCGGCTGACCACCTACGCTCTTGTCGGTTATGTCACCTGCGGCGTGCTACTGAGTGTTTATGCCCGGGAATTGGTGGCGGTCTTCGTCGGCCCCGCATACGCCTCCTGCTACGTTTTTGTCCCGATTGTTGTGCTTGGGTATGGGTTTCAGGGTTTTGCCAGCTTTGCCGATGGCGGGATATATTACTCCAGGAAAACCCACCTGAAACTCTGGCACACGATTACGACTGTGTTCTGCATCGCGCTCTATTTTCTGTTAATCCCCCGTTTTTGCGGCTTTGGAGCAGCCTGGGCCTCCACGATTTCCTATCTCGTCATGGCCGTGATCAATTGGCGCATCGCGACTCTCGTGTATCCCATGAGCTTTCAGTTCAACCGATTGTTCAAGCTCTTACTGCTTGGCGTAACAGTCTATCTGGCGGCCTATGGTGTGGAGCAGTTCGAAGCCGGCAGGTTTGCCGAACTGAGCACGGCGGCGAAAAGCACTACGCCTGTCCTGTACTTCGTTGTTATCGGGGCGACCAAACTTCCTCTGATCGCGCTCTACCTATTGGGACTTTTCGCCTTGCGGATCGTCGATCGGGACGACTGGAGCAAGCTGTCTCAGATGGTGCGAGAGACTCTGCAGCGACCACCGAAACAACCCTTAAACGATGCTGGACCAGCGCCTGAAAGCGGATTCTAGTTGTAGGTTTTAGCCCGAATCGGTAGTCAACTTCGCCTGTTGCGGTGTCTTTTTTCCTCCAATGCTAAAAAATTAGCAGAATTCTGTTGACAAACACAAATCCAACTGCTAAATTTTTAGCAGTTGGACGATAATGGTAACGTCGGGGCTGGCCGACAACGACCGGAGAAACGATGAGCAAACAATTGGTCGAAGAACTCAGCCGACGAGAACGGCAAATCATGGAGCTTGTCTACGAGCGGGGAGAAGCCACCGCCGTTGAGATTCAAGCAGCGCTGCCCGATCCGCCCAGCAACTCCGCCGTGCGAGCGCTCTTGAGCCTGCTCAAGAAAAAAGGACTTGTTCGGTATCGCAAGGCAGGCCGGACGTACATCTACTCGCCGGTGGTGAGTCGCGACAAAGCGAAGAAGACGGTACTCGATCGCGTGTTGCAGAAGTTCTTCGCAAATTCCGTCGAGAGCGTCGTTGCCACATTGATTGACCTGCCGTCGCGAAAAATGAGTGAAGAAGAGCTGGCACGATTGGAGGAGATCATCCGCAGGCGACGACGGGGAGGTAAGTCCAAATGACGACTCTCTCTGATTTGCTCCTGTGGCTTGCCGGTGACTGGGTGATCCTGATCTTCCTCGAGATAACGATCAAATGCTCCCTCGTGGCAGGCGTCGCCTTGTTGCTCTCCAGAATTGTCGCACAAAGACGTCCCGAACTCGCCGGATTGATCCTGCGGCAGTCGATGCTTCTCGCTCTTGTGATTCCGCTCATCATTGTTTTCGATGCAGTGTTCAACGGCTACCGGACAGCTTCCGAGCTTTCCTCGTGGATTGTTACACTTCCCATCATGGTGGCAGGCGAGGCGGAGACCTCGATTGCCGCTAGTCAAGTTTCCCTTCCGTGGACATATCAAAACGTCTTCCTGCTCCTGATGATGGCCGTCTCTCTGGCTCTCACGGCACGCGTCATTATCGGATCATCCCTGGCGTGCCGTCTGGTTCGAAATGCCGGCGTGAACGAATCTAAAGAAATCTCAACGATCGCAGTGCGTGCCGGGAGACGGGCAGATCTCGATGTCGTGCCGATAATTCGCTACTCCGATTCAGCGATGGTACCCTTTGCGCACGGCCTGCTGCAACATGCAGTGATCTTGCCAGGGCTTTCCAAGCGCTGGTCTGCGACTGAGTTGGAAGCCGTATTGATCCACGAGTTTAGCCATATCAGGCGTCGCGACAACACTTGGGCGTTTTTGGCGACGTTGGCGGCTGCGCTCCATTGGATCAATCCCCTGATCTGGCTTGCTCGTCGCCAGATGCTCCTACAGGCAGAACGAGCCTGTGATGTCGGTGTCGTGCAAGCCGGGATTGATCCGGGTCAGTACGCCATGCTGCTTGTCGATCTGGCACGCTCCGCCACCGGCAAGCGTGGGCTTATCATCTATACATCTCAATTTCTAGGAATGAAACTCTTGGAGGTGAGGATAATGTCAATTCTGCAATCCAGTTTCCGCTCCCTGCAGCTTACGGCTACTGCCCGGCTCATTGTCGTCAGCCTGGCGCTTGCGAGCCTGCTGCCATTGAGCGTCGTGCGCCTTTCGGCCGCTGACCAATCCGAGTCGAAAGCGAACTCCGTCTCCCAAAACCAGTCCGCCGACTATCCGGCGCCCGACGACTTCGTAGCTGTCGACTCTATGCCTGTTAAACTCATCGATGCCCCTCCGGTTTATCCTGACTCTGCGCGGAGAGCCGGCATCGAGGGAAGTACCTGGGTGAAAGCTCTCGTCGATACGATCGGTGCGGTTTCAAGTGCGCTGGTCTTCAAGACCTCAGGCAATGAACTCCTCGACCAAGCCGCCGTTGAATCTGCGCTCAAGTGCAAGTATCAGCCGGCATTGAGCAACGGTCAAAAGGTTCGCATTTGGATTGTCTACGAAGTCCGATTCAAGCTTAAACAGAAGTAGCAGTCCACGCACGCCAACTACAGAACGGCCGGGAGGGACCTCCCGGCCGTTTTGTCGTCAATCCAATTCGGCTGTGCTATTTCTGCAGCAAGAGCCGCTCGTACTCGTCGACTAGCTCGGCAAACGTCTTGATTGTATTCTCAAAGGGTTCCGTCGTGGTCATGTCGACTCCTGCCTTCTTGAGAATATTCACCGGGTAATCTGACGAACCGGTCTTGATGAATTCCATGTAGGCGTTTACGGCTTTCTTGTCGCCGGCCAGGATCTTCCGCGACAACATCTGCGAGGCGGCATAACTGGTCGCATATTGGTAAACATAGTATTGCCGGTAGAAGTGGCTAATGCGCATCCCGCCCAGGTCACGGTTCTCCGGGATAAACAGGTCAGGACCGTAATATTTCTGGTAGACTTCGCGATACAGCTTGCGCAGCCCGTCAGCCGACAAGGCCCCGCCTGATTCGACGATTTCGTGAATCTTCAGCTCGAATTCCGAAAACCAGACTTGCGTATAGAATGTACCGATGATCTGGTCGATGTAGTAGTTGAGCAAGTAAAGCTTTTCGTTGCGGTCTTTCGTCTGCGAGAGCATGTACTTGATCATGATCGCTTCATTGCAGGTCGAGGCGACTTCAGCAGTGAACAGCGAGTGGCCGGCATAGGCGTAAGGCTCGTGCTGGTAGGAATAGTAATTATGCATGAGATGCCCCATCTCGTGCGCGAGCGTGAATACGTCGCCAAGCGTCCCGGCAAAATTCAGTAACATCACGGGGTGTACCGTATAGGTTCCCCAGGTATACGCGCCGCTGCCCTTGGCCTGGGTTTCGTAAACGTCGATCCAGCGCGAGTCGAGAGCGTTTTGCACACTGGCTGCGTACTCCTTGCCCAGTGGCTTCAGGCCCTTCAGCATGTAATCGCATGCCTGCTCGTAGGTAAACTCCATCTTACTCTCAGGAGTAAGAGGCACCGACAGATCGAATCCGAACAGCGTGTCGACTCCGAGTGCCTGCTTGCGCAATTTCATGTACTTGTGAAGCGGCGCCAGGTTCTCGCTGACGGCCTTGATCAAGCTATGGAATACCTCGACCGGGATGCTGTCGCTATCGAGCCCGCGTTCGAGGCAGGAATTGTAGCCGCGCACCTTGGTGTAGAAGACGTCGGCATTGACGGAAGCCGCGAGAGTCGCTGCCAGCCCGTTCTTGTACTTCATGTAGGTTTCGTTGTAAGCATCGCTTGCCGCGCGCCGAACGTCGCGATTCTGAGATTCTAGCAGTCTGCCGAAACGCCCCCGGGTCAGTTCAACTTCCTGACCAGTCTCGTCCTTGACGTTTGGGAACCTGATATCGGCGTCGTCAAGCATCGTAAAAATCCGGCTTGGCCCGGCAGTCACCGGCGATGCCAGCGCCAGGACCTCCTCGATCTCCTTGGAAAGAATGTGCGCCTTGCGACGAAGGATATCGTCCAGGTAGAAGCGATAGACGGCGAGTTCCTTGTTCTCCAGGAAGTTCTTCAGAGTCGCGTCAGGGATGGTAAGAATCTCAGGCTCGATGTACGAAGTCGCCTGGCCGATTTCGGAGTAGAGCATGCGCGCCTTTTCGCTCATCTCCTGATATTTGCCGACGCGGTTGTCTTCATCCGCGTGCAGGTTGGCGTAGACGTAGAGACGGTGCGCCTCCATACCCAATGTGTCGTTGAGCATCATGCAAGCTGCCAGCGTTGCGGCTGACTCCCCAAGCTTGCCCTGGAACTTCTCGACTTCCGGCACGCGTGCTTTCAACGCCGCCAGACCGGCCTCCCAGGCTTCGTCGGACGGATAGAAATCCGCCAGATTCCACTTGTATTTGTCTTCGATTTGATCCCGTGTCGGCGCTTCCTTGGCCTGGGCGACTCCGACCGCCGGCATCAACAGGTTAAGCGCCAGGATTAGCCCGAATAGTGCGATCATGAAACGATTGAACATGCAATACTCCTCATCGTTGCATCGACCAAAAGGTCAACTTAGGTACAAAGATAGATAATCAGGATTACGTTGCGAATCAAGGGAGAGTTTCGGGTGATCAACGGCTTGAAATCACGCTCACGCGTCCCGGAGCACTGTCGATACATTGAACGTGAGACGCCTTCTACAGATAGTCGCGGAGAGTCCCTACTTAAGACGCGATTCTGAAGTCACCGGAATCAAAGAGATCATACTCTGGTGGGAATCGCGGCGCGTGCCATACAATCTTGCGGTCGGGATCGTCGGACTATTAACTTCGCTAATGTGTTGGGTGAGCATAGTTTTGGTCGAACTAAGCGGCAAATTCGAGGAGAGTTTGATACCGGACCCGCCTTTCTTTGCTGCCGTCTCTGTGATCCTCTACGCCGTCGGCGCCAATGTTTGCTATACGGCAGGCTGGCTAGTCGAGGGCTTGCTCTATTGGGCAGGCCGCAAGAGCGATCGCTTCTTCGGACCAATCACATTTGCGTTGGGTACGATCTTCTCGCTATTGCTGACGCTAATGCCGGCGTTCCTGATGATTGGGGCAGCACTCGTTATCCTGGTCAAACCCTGATCAACCTTTCTCTTTCTCCTTAACTTCGCGCGCCAATTCAACGAGGTGGTGGTCCGGAATCGCCGTCCAAGTCTCTACTTGGAATGCTCCCGAAGCGCTGCCAATCATCGCAATCTTGGCGGCCGTGTGTTCGTCCGGCGCCTCGTAAATGTCCATGAAATCGTACCCGCCCAGAAGGGCGTAATGGGCGACAAATCTGGCCTCTGGCACGAGGTCTTTGGCTTTGTCAACCCAGGCCCGCCCGACTTTCTCGCCCTCGCGCATCCGTGAAGCCAACTCAATCAGGCTCGGCCCCTGAAGCCGTAAGCGGCTCATCATGACGTAGGTTTTCATCGCTTACTCCGTCTTTAAGGTGTCAGTCATTTCCCGTGCTTCGTCCCTCTATCGAAGAACAAGACCTCATCCGGAAGGTCTCACCCAAAGGTCCATCTCGTGCGTGCCCCGCCTTAGCGATGTTTCAACACCTAAAGTCGCATTTCTTGTCTACGTAGAATATAATCACAAGTTGGAATTCTGCCAGCGATCTTTTTTGCGAGGCCACCTTTTTCCTGCAAACCGTTGTAGCATCCGCTGTTCTCAGCCGTCGCGCTTGATCCGAATCCGGCGTGAGACAGTGCTTTCTCCGGCTTTCACTTTGACGAAATAGACTCCGTCAGGCGCAGTCTTGATGTCGATCGGGAGAATACCCTCCTTGACGGCAGCGAATGTCGTGTCGAGCACCGTAGTTGAACCGGCTTCATCGACGATCGATACACTGAGATCAGCCACGCCATTGAGAAAAACATGAAGGTCAAATTGTCCCTGGTTACGGGGCGGGAACGGTACCACGATAGGGAGTTCAGCAGAAGCATCCGGTGGTGTTGCATTCTCGGAGACGGTAAACCAGTGATTGATCTCGCCACCGAAGTCTGAATTGAATGACTTGAGCAGACGACCGCGCAAATCCAGCAACCGTGCGTAGCCAAATCCACCTTCAGGATTGAACCAGAACTCGAGTCCATCACCGGCTGTGTCAGACATAACCAGTTGATAGCACCCCGGCCGCAGTCGCAACGTATCGCGGTAGTCGGTAAGCGCAGCCAGCGATCCAATCGCTCGATCGACTACGGCCTTTCCGGCTTGATCCGAAACTCGATAGCCGTTTTGCCAGGGGTTGGCATTGGTTCTGACAGCGAGAATTAACGAAGTGCCATATTCTACCGGTGCGGTAACCGAAGAAACCATTTCGTTGTCGTCGGGATACTCATCGGTTACGCCATTTGGCGCTGAGAGTATCGCCACAAACTTGTTCTCTTTTCGAGGCGCGATGCTTCCCGGAAGATTGACCGTATCGCTTTGTTGCGGCGCTAAGACGCCGGTCCACTGGTAAAGCTGGGCCGGGGGCTTGCCGTGTCCGTAGGCTATCTCCACCGAACGCAGCGTGTCGCGACCAAGGTTCTTCATCACAATCACCGGGCCTGCGCACGCTGGATTGAGGCGCGAGTATTCGTCTCTATCGGTGGGCACCAGAATCTCTTCGAGGGCAACATCATTGATTGCCCACGGTTGACTCATGTAGAAGAGATAGGATGAAACAAAGTAACTGGCCGTCGGCTTGCTGCGATTGAGGTATGGCTCCAGTTCAACGGCAACGGAGTGCTTGCCTCCCGGTTGGAGGGGCAAATCATAGATGTCGGGGTAGACTGTCGCGCCCGGACACCAGTTGGCCCGATTGAATATCCAGGTGCCGGCTTGCGGGTAGAGCGGATTAAGATCGCAGCGGCGCCAAATTTGCCGTTCGTTCCACAGCGAGTCGTCGAATATCACTCGGCGAAACTTGCTGCAGAACTCCGCACAGTTTTCTTGATCATCCATGCCATGACCGGTTTGCACGATGCGCAAACGGGCGAAGTCCGCGCCAAGACGGTTTGAAAAGCGGGCTGGAGCGAGACGCTCTACCACGGACTTGGCGCTGTCACCGAACGGAATCGAGCCAAACCATAGCGTGTCCAGGCCAAGAACTTTCATGGCCGGAGCACCTTTTGTAAGGACAAAGTCGAGCGTAACCACCCAGCCACGGTCGGCGTTGTTCTCGTAGCCCGTGTGCAGGAATTCAACCTCCACGGAGTCGTGCAACCAGTTTCCGAAATCGGTGATATCTACCTGCCAGGTGAATGACCACGTGGAGTCAAAGCGCCAGCCGTACGGCGAGATGATGCGCGCTAATTCCAGATTCTGCGTATGTGCCGCCGCACTGCCGATTCGCTTCAGGAAGACCGCATCAATGTAGTCCCACTCGCCGCAATGCAGCCCATCGGGACAACGATAAGTGATATTGAGAACGGCTTTGCGGTACTCACTTTCCCTGCCAGGGAAAACCGCCCAGTTATGGTATGAATTACTGCCCCTGGAAGGATCAGTCACAACCACAGTGTTATTGTGCGAAATGACATTGATCGTTTCCGCCCGAGCCGAGGCAGAGACAATGCACACAAGACAGCCGATGATGGCCAATCCGGTTCGCAATCGCATGGAGAACTGATATTCAGCCCAAGTCGTTTCTGCAAGTTAGAAACGACTCAAAGGCAACAAAATCGTTGAATCAGACCGCACCCTGCCGAGCGCATTGGGGAGTTCTACCGCCAGCCGCGGCGGCGAATTTTCCGTAGCGGTCGGCCGGTCGGACGGCCGGGTGTCGGCGGTTGCGGTTTTGGTGACTCACCGCGGCTGGTGCTGTTGTTACGCCTCGGTTGATCCGGCCTGCGGCGCGAGGTTTGGCGTGATCGCGGCGACTCAGCGGGCTCTGCAGCCGGGCGTGATTCGCTCCGTGGGCGCTCTGGTGGTAATTCCGGTAGTGTTGCAACCGGAAGTGCGGTGCGAATGAGTTGTTCGATGCGCTTGACTTCTCCCCGCTGATCAAACGCGGCGAAAGAGATCGCATGCCCGGCTCGTCCGGCGCGTGCGGTCCGGCCAATGCGATGGACATAATCTTCGGAATTCGACGGTAAGTCGTAGTTGATGACGACCTCTATTCCCGTCACATCAATTCCCCGAGCGGCGATATCCGTAGCCACGAGGATGCGGTATTTTCCCGCCTTGAATCCTTCGAGAGCTTCGCGACGTTGAGCTTGCGTACGATTGGAATGAATTTCGGCTGCTTTTTGACCCGTCATGCGGATTACTCGGTTCAACTTGCGCGCGGCATGCTTGGTGCGCGTGAAGATCAGCATCGATCCCTGATACTTCTGCAGGAGGACCTCCAGCAGGCGACTCTTGGCGGTTCGATCGACGAAGTATACCTCTTGCGACACATTTTCTGCCGCCGTGCCGGGACGGGCGATCTCGACGTGTACCGGCATCTCCATGTGGCGCTTGGCAATCGCGACAATTTCCTTCGGCATCGTGGCGGAGAACAGCATCGTCTGGCGCGCACGGGGAACTGCCCCCAGAATCTTGTTGATCTGCGGCGCGAATCCCATGTCGAGCATCCGATCAGCCTCATCCAACACCAGGATCTGGATATCCGTGAGGTTAACGCTTCTCTGTTCCAAATGATCGATCAGCCGTCCCGGTGTGGCAATAATGACACGCGGTTTCCGCGAGAGTGCTACTTGTTGCTGATGCATCGGCGCTCCGCCGATCAGCACAGCAGTTCGCAGTCCGAGACTCCTGCCCACCGCCTGCAAGGCCGAGTCTACTTGCAGTGCCAGCTCGCGCGTGGGAAGCAGAACGAGTGCCCGCCCCTTGAGCTGTGCCAGGCGCTGGATTACCGGTATACCAAAAGCCAGCGTCTTGCCGGTACCTGTTTGTGCAATGGCGATCAGGTCCTTGCCTTCGATGCCGATTGGGATTGAACGCTGCTGAATGGGAGTCGGCTCGGTGAATTTCAACCGGTCAATTGCTTCCAACAGACCCGGGGCGATACCCAGGCCGGAAAATCCAACTCCTCTGAGTTTTGACGTCATAATGCCTTTCTCAATAGTGACAACTGCGCCGGTCAACTGAGTCCGGGCGCTGGATACGGATCCGAAATTATCGTGATGATTCGACAAATGGGGATGACTCGTAGCCGAGACACCAATAGAAAGCTTGACGGCTCTGAAGTCAAGTCGTTTTCTTCAAATCGCCGCAACTCCAAATAGTGCGTTTCGTATCCACTATTACTGAGTGCGGCGGTGTCTGTGGCTCAACAACTTTATTCGTGAAGGCACAATTGAGGAACAGAGTAGTCGTTGGAACATACGTGGAGAGCGGCGATGACGTAACGAGGGCTTGCCGCCTGATTAGAAGTCTTCGCACCTATGGCGGCAAGTTCGCCGATTTGCCCGTTTGGGTTTGCGTGCCAACGCATCGGCAGGGTGAAATCGACCTAAGCCAGGCTCGGAGTTTGGAACACAGTGTTGTCGGTAGTGAAACGCCTGAAGACCTCCAGTGGCTGTTCTCCGCCGGGAGGCCATTTGCTGCGGCTCGAATGGAGGAGTTGGCGGCCGATTACGATGTCATCGCCTGGCTCGACAACGACACGCTTTTCCTGGATGAGCCCGCACAATTCGATCTCGCCGATGGAATAGACTTCGCCTATCGACCGGTGATGCACAATCGCGCCGGCTCGTTGTGGAACGCTCCGCCCAATCCCTATTGGGAGCAGATTCTCCGGTTGGTGGAACTTGGTGACGACAAGTTGTTTCCCATGACAAGCCAGGCGGATCAACAGGTTATTCGACCATTTTTTCAAGCCGGAGTGCTGATTGCGAGAACAAGCGCAAAGCTAATGCGGCACTGGCAAGCTGGAATGGAATTACTCGGCCGCGACAGCGTACTCGCAGAGCTGTGCCGCGGCAACCGCAATCACTGGGTCTTCCTACACCAGGCGGCATTAGTAGGAGCGGTTATGCGCACGCTCAGTCAGAGACAGATGCACGAGTTGCCCGATTCCTACAACTACCCGGTCTTTTTTGACCGCCAGTATGAATCACTGAAGACGTTTGCTTCAATCGAAAGTGTCGTTACCTTGCGCTGCGTCGTTTCGTTTAAGGCGCTCGGCTCGGATTGGCCCGACCATCTCAGCGGGGATGCGCGCAAGATTGCCTGGCTGAAGGCGGAGCTATCCACCGGCGATTGATGCGAATTCTACGAAAGCTGAGCGCATCCCCCGTGAAACATCGGAGCACATAACAGGGTCTACACTCTGGGTTAAGCAGAGGAGAAAAGCATGAAAATCGTTAAGATGTTGACAGTTTGCCTATGTTCGATGCTGTTTGTAATCGACACGTCATACAGTGCGGAACTGACGAATCCCCACGAAATACTCCGGGAGCACTTCAAAGCCAACGGCGGTCTGGAGCGTTTGCGCGCCGAGCAGAGTCAGTACGTGGAAGGCACGCTTGATGTAGCGGGACTGAACGGCACGATCAAGGTTTGGACTCGCAGGCCGCATTTTCAGCGGACCGAAGTCGACTTAAAGGTGCTTAAGATAACCCAAGGCGAGTATGAGAACGGCCATTGGGTACTCGATGCCAACGGCAAGCTGCAGGAGACGACTAAGCTTGATGATGCCGCTCTTAAGCGTCGGCAAGTCAAGCAACTCCTGGCGGACTTCGCCTATGCCGACCCGACCTCAGAAGAATTCACAGTGAGCTTTGAGGGAATCGATTCGGTCGGCGGGGCGACGTGCTACGTCATTAAGATCAGCAATCGCATCAATTCAGATGTGCAGACAAGCTACATCAATGCGGAAACATTCCTGCTTGAGAAGGCAATCTCTCTTGAAGGTGAAGAAAGCAGTGAATCGTACTACTCCGACTACCGCGACATAGCGGGCCTCAAGGTTGCTCATAAAGTCAGGCAAGTGTCACTCTCCACCGGCCAGGTGCAAGAAATGACCATTACCAAGTATGAATCGAATCCGCAGATCGAACAGAGCCTATTCAATCCCCCGATGACTCAATCGAGGGACTTTCGCTTTGTAAGCGGCAATGCGTCCGAGAATATCCCCTTCAGGTTTGTCGGCAACCACCTGTTTATACCCGTGACGGTGAAAGGCACTCAGCGCTGGTGGGTGCTCGACACCGGTGCCTCGATGACAGTCGTCGATCGGGTGTTTGCTGACGAACTTGGTCTCGACCTTCAGGGCGAGATGAAGGGTAAGGCGGTCGAAAGTACAGTTGAGGTCCAGTTTACCGTCCTGCCGCCGTTTCAGATTCAAGGGATCGAGTTCGACGGGCAGACAGCCGCTGTAATCGATATGACAGACCTTAATCGACTACTCGAGTATGAAGTCAGCGGCATTCTGGGGTTTGATTTTCTCTCGCGCTTCGTCACCAAGGTCGACTATGCTGCCGGACTCGTGTCGTTTTATGATCCTGCATCGTTTAGGTACAGCGGTTCCGGCAATCTCTGGGATATCCATATTGGGGATGGCACCTTTACAACCCAAGCCACGCTGGATGGAGTGCACACCGGTACCTGGCTATTGGACCTCGGTGCTTCACACTGCTCCTTAATCTCGCAGAAGGCCCGAGAGTATGGCTACGCCGCAAAGAAGGGCGTCAGTCGCCAGGGTCGCGGTGCCGGAAAATCGTATACGGCGCGCCTCGTCCGCGGCGATAGCCTCACTTTTGCCGGATTTACCGTGAAGCGCCCCACAATCAGTTACGCTCCTGCAACCGTCGACACCGTAGCGATTCCCGATGAGATTGGCGCACTCGGCAACACACTCTTCCGGCACTTTGTTCTCTATGTCGATTATGCCGGCGAACGAATCATTGTCGAACCGGGTGCGAATTTTGCGAAAGTCTTTCCCGAAGATCGTTCAGGCTTGCTGGTCAGTCGCAGGGCGGATCGCAAGCTCGGCGTGCTTTATGTCTCTCCCGGTACCCCGGCAGCGAATGCGGGTCTGCAAGAAGGCGACATATTGGAATCGATTGACGGAATTTCTGCCGACCAACTCGGCGACTTGATAGGCATTCGCGAGAAGCTGATGGCAGATCCGGGCACCACGTGTGTCATTGAAGTCACTCGGTCCGGCAAGACTCTGAAGCTCGCGATGACGCTGGCGGAGCTCTACTGACCGCTTGGCTTTCAGATTGACGCGGAGCCTGCCAGCTATTTACTTGGCGGCATGTCACCTGCGGAGATGGAAGCAAGAATCCTGAAGGCGATCTACGCCGCTCTCACGACAATCAACGAACTTCGCCCGAAGACTGAAAGACTCCGGTTGTCGAAGGACGTCATTCTGGTCGGGCAGGCAGGGGCTCTGGATTCACTGCAATTCGTGAGCTTTGTGGTAGCCGCAGAACAGGAACTTAGTGCGGCATTGGGGTCGAATATCGTCCTTACCGATCCGGACTTACTGGCGAATCCCGAGACTGTCTTTGCGACTCCGGCAAGCCTGGCGGCATTTATCAATGCCAGACTCTCGGAAGGACACCATGAGTAAAAGTAGGCTTCGAGCGATACTGATTTCAGACTTCAACCTCGGCAACTTGGCGGCAATCCTCGCCAATAGCCCCGAACCGCCAGCGCTGCAAGTGGAATTGGCACCGTTTGGGCAAGTCAGGCAGGCGCTATCCAACCCCCAACTCGAGCTCTGGCAAACACCGGCTGATCTGACTGTCGTCTGGGTCCGTCCGCAATCGATTATCGAGGAGTACGCCGCGCGATTGCGCGCTGAACCGGTCGACTTGGCACTTATGTTGAGCCAGGTAGACCAATTTGCCGATCAGCTGCTCTCGATCAGAGAACGCGCTGGTCATATTCTCGTTGCTTCCTGGTGCACGACAGACGTATCGACTGCTCCGGGACTGCGTGATCTCGATCCGGATACGGGGATTAGCGCCCTCTTGATGCGCATGAACCTGCGACTTACCGAACGGTTGAAATCGGCCACGAATATCTTTATGCTCGACGCCGAGCGCTGGTTTCGAGCTGCCGGCAACCAGGCATTCAGCCCCAAGCTCTGGTATCTCGCCAAACAACCATTTGGCCAGACAGTAATCTCGGAGGCAGCCCGCAGCATAACGGCAGCGGTTTCTACGCTGGCAGGGAACTCACGTAAGCTGATCATCGTCGATCTGGACAATACACTTTGGGGTGGCATTGTCGGCGATCTCGGCTGGGAAACACTCGTTCTCGGCGGCCACGATCCAATCGGTGAAGCCTATCGGGATTTCCAGGTAGCCTTGCTAATCCTGAAACGTCGTGGTGTCCTCTTGGCCATCGTCAGCAAGAATGAGGAGCCCGTTGCACTTGAGGCTATTGCAAGACATCCGGAAATGATCCTGCGGCAATCAGATTTCGTGGCTTGGCGCATCAATTGGGAAGATAAAGCCGCCAATGTAGCCGCGTTGGTTGCCAGCTTGAACTTGGGCTTGCAGTCAACGGTGTTCCTGGACGACAACCCGGTGGAACGTGCGCGCGTTCGCGAGACCCTACCGGAAGTTCTCGTCCCCGACCTTCCCGAAGACAAAATGCTCTACCGCAATTGCCTCGCGTCTCTCCGCTGCTTTGACCAGGCAGCCCTGAGTGCCGAGGACCGTGTGCGCACCGAGATGTATCACAGCGAGCGGGAACGGGCGAGCCTGAAAGATCAAATAGGCTCGCTTGATCGCTGGCTCGAAACCTTGGAGACCGTTGTTCTTGTTGAGGTACCCAAACCGGAGAATCTCAATCGAATGATTCAGCTTCTCAATAAGACGAATCAAATGAATCTGTCAACACGGCGAATGTCCGAGGCCGAGATGACGTCATGGTTGCAGCATCCCGATCGCTCGCTCAGGACGATGCGCGTGTCGGATCGCTTTGGCGATTCGGGATTGACGGGCATCATCAGCTGGGAGATTCAGGGCGACCAGCTCGGAATAGTCGATTTCGTGCTCAGTTGTCGTGTTATGGGTCGAAAGGTCGAAGAGACGATGCTGTACTTAGCCATCGAGGCTGCGCGGGCGCGCCGACTAAAGTCGGTAAGAGTCAGCTACATGCCCACCGCTAAGAATGCACCGTGTCTGAGGTTTCTCGAGCAAGCCGGCTTGCGTCCTGCAGAAGGCGGGCGCACCTTTCTCTGGGATTGCTCGGAATCGTATCCTCAACCACTCGGCATTTCTATTCAGTGGATTGAAACGGATACCATGGCATGATTCCGAAAATCCCTTGGCCAGACGGCAAGAGCTTTGCATTCACGGTGTTTGATGACACCGACCTGGTGACACTGGATAACACGCGGCCTGTTTACGAGTTCTGTGCCGGTCTGGGAATGCGATTCACAAAATCGGTCTGGCCCAGCCGTGGTCGCGACGTACCCAGAGTCGGCGGTCTGACCTGTGAGGATGAAGCGTACCGAGCCTGGGTCCTGGAATTACAGCGTCAGGGCTTTGAAATTGGGTACCATCTCAATACTTACCATACATCACGACGGGAAGAGGTGATAAAGGGACTCGACTCGTTTCGAGCGCTCCTGGGCCATGATCCCAGGTCAATGGCAAATCACACAGGTTGTGATGAAGGCATCTACTGGGGGAGTGCGCGACTGACCGGGTTCAATCAATTCGCCTATAATATTCTGACGCGTTTTCGCCGTCACAATCGTTTCTTCGGGCATGTTGCTGACCAACCGCTGTTCTGGGGTGACGTCTGTCGCGACCGCATCAAGTATGTCCGCAATTTTGTCTTTGCCGACATTAACACGCTCAAGCAGTGTCCGATGATGCCCTACCACGATCCGGCGCGTCCGTTAGTTAACTACTGGTTCAGCTCTTCTGAAGGCCCGGAAGTCGAGAGCTTCGTTAAGTGCATTACTGAGGCCAACCAGGATCGTCTTGAATCCGAAGGAGGGGCGTGCATCATGTATACGCACTTTGCCTGCGGCTTCTACCGCGACGGGAATCTCGACCAGCGTTTTGTCAAACTTATGAAACGCCTGGCTGAAAAGAACGGTTGGTTTGTCCCCGTCTCTACCTTGCTCGACTATCTGCAGCAGGTTAACGGAAAGCGCGAAATCTCCGAGGTCGAACGGACCAGGATCGAACGGCGTTGGTTGCGCGACAAGCTGTTCACGGGCAGCAGCTAAGTCGTCGCAAAGCAGCATGGCGATACAAATCATCCCCTACACCGAGTCGTGGATTCCCGCGGTCGTCGAGTTTAATGAGCGATTGCGACGGGCCGGTCAAACCATGCGATTCCCCGAGTCGCAGATTCCCGCCTGGCTCCCGCCTCTCACGGGCCGCTCGATATATCAGGAGTACTTCCTCGCGGTCGAAGGCGAATCCGTTCGCGGTGCGTACATCCTCAAGCGCCAGATTTTTTCCATTCACGGCGAAGACGTTGAAGTCGGGAATCTTCAACTTCCGATTTCTGAAGGCACTGTGGATCGCCGCTATGCCGCATTAGGTTTGCAACTTCTAACCGATGCGCTGCGGCGGCAGCCCTTGCTCTACTCGCTGGGCATCGGTGGCTACCAGCAGGCGCTGGCCATGTTGATGAAGGCCTCAGGTTTCAGGATCAGCACCGTTCCCTTTCTGGCCTACGTCAATCGTCCCGTTCGGTTTTGTCGCGAGATTAAGTATCTACGTCAATCGTTCCTGCGCCGGCTGGCACTCGACGCGACTGCCTTTAGCGGACTCGCCTGGGGAGCCTCTCGCCTCCATCAAATCGTCAGCGTCAAGAGGCCCTCGGAGTCGACGGGCTACAGAGTCGAGCGAGTCAATGAGTTCGGAACCTGGGCCGACCGCCTGTGGGACGCGGTTCGGAGCTGTGATGATCTCGCTGCCGTAAGAGATCGCGAAGTACTCAATATTCTGTATCCTCGTGTCGACCCGCGTTTCATAATACTCAAGCTTGATCGCGGCGATCAGTGCATTGGCTGGACGGTACTTCTCGCAACCGACCTGAGCCATCACAAACATTTCGGCGCAATGCGGCTCGGATCAATTGTTGACAACCTCTCTCTGCCGGGCTGCGAAGCGCTTGTCGCGGCGACAGCAACTGCTTGGTTGCGAAAAGAGCGCGTTGACCTGATCGTGTCGAATCAAACCGGGCAGCAATGGGTGAACGCGCTAAGGAGTCAGGGTTTCTTCACAGGACCATCCAATTTCCTGCTCGCACTGTCAAGAGAACTCGTAAAGAGGCTGTCACCGCTCGAGGCAGATACTTGTCGGATGCACTTCAATCGCGGTGATGGCGATGGGCCGATTCACCTTTGACCAAGAAGAGTCATCTGAGAACGCCGGCGCTTCGAAGCGATCGAAGCTGCAACGGTGAATCAAATGGGCGGTACTGGACTCGAACCAGTGACCCTCTGCGTGTAAGGCAGATGCTCTAACCAACTGAGCTAACCGCCCGCTCCTGCCCAGAGGCAAGGATCGCAAAGTAGCAGCGAAAGTGGCCCGAAGTCAAGTCCCCTAATTGTGAAACGGGCCGTGCCAAGCGCACTGCTTCGAAGGCGCTCTGCACCATTACTACTTTGAGCACCGGCTCAGCCATCGCAAGGTGCTCTGCGTATCGCTGCGGTCGGTGTTCGTACTCCCGCCGTCTATAGACGATGGCGTTCGTTCAGCTCAGACGATCCACTGCAGCCGGTGATAGTTCTGATGCCTGCGGCTGGCTCTCGGGGCAGCCGCTGCCGACGTTGCTGTCGAACCAAATTTCGTCGAAGACAACTGCCTGCGGACGTGCTACGAGAGGAGCACTAAACAAGACGAGAATGCTTGGGCTGGCACAGCCCGCTTTGCGGGTCAATTGCGAAGCACAGTCGCCGCAAGCTCTCGGAGTCGAGCGAAATTCGAATCGGGCAACAACATCAGCGTTGCTACCGAATCCAAGAAAACGTCTTCTTCGATTCCATCGGAGACCTTGAGATCTGCATCAAAAGAGACATTCTGCTCGGCGCACAAGATGTTCAGCCAGTCGCGGATCAGAGAGACGCGGACGAAGCCGGCACTGGATTCGTCAGCGCCGAGACCGTAGTACCCGTCCGGAACGCGTCCGGTCCTGTAATTGAGCCACGCTTCAGCTGCGAGATGAAACTGGTGTCGAGAAACTTCATAAGGATCAATCGGTTCGCTGATACGCAGAACATTCTTCGAGGCTATTGGAGCAATTGCAATCAACTCAGGGTCAATGAGCTGCCATCGTCGTTGCTCGGGCCGCCACAATTCGATCACCGTATGGTCGATTCCGAATTGATCACTGCCGAGGTAAGGCGCGAATCCGCACCGGACCCGGCAAGCGTATCCTCGCGAACGCAAGACTGATGTCGCCAAAACTGCCCAATGGTAACAGAGTCCGACAAATCTCGCCGCGATTGGTTTCTCGGTGCTGAAGTCGTTGCCGCGCTTACGCAGTATTGAGATCATCTCCGCTACTGACGCGACATTCACGTCGTCCAACTGATCTCGATCCATGCCCGCAGCCGGATAACTGGCCAGCACCACCCGGTCGAGTTTCTCCAGAATTTCGCGCGGCGATTCCGGCATTGCGGCAAACAGCACGAAGTCCTTTCCCGGACTCGTCGTCTCGCTCTGAATCCTGTAGATCTCCGGCGGCCACAAATCAGAGAAAGTCTTTTCTCTATTGTGATCGCTGCAGTTGGCAACCATCAGAATTGAACTGAACACAATGCTCCACTTCACACTGGCCACAACAGCTTCTCCCTGCGGCCTGAAGCGCCGCTTTAACAGCGAGAGACAACTCCACATTGAGGCAATGTGCACGCGAAGCAGAGGCCAGTCAAGTCGTGATTTCGTTCCACGAGCTTCAACCGAAAACAGGCGCTCCTCTTGACGTCAAGAACGGACGCGGTCAACGATACTCAGATGCGTTGCTGTGGGGCGTCATGACGGCTCCAATCGCGCTCTCCCGAAATTTCGCAAGCGTCGGTCTGTCGGTTCGATAACGCGCCTCATTGATCAGCGGACAAGGTTAGAATGGATAATGATCGACTGATCGTCGTTGCGCGTCGGCTCAGGATAAGAACGACCAGATCAGGCCCGCGAGGGCGCCCCCGAGCACGAGCCAGACGGAGTTGACGCGGTACCGAAAGAGCACGAGGCAGGCTGGAACGGCGAGAAAAGTCATGAATGGATCAATCAACAACGCCCGACCAAGTTGCCACGTGACGGCTGCCTTTAACGCGAGAGCAGCGACGTTGACTCCATCAAGCATCCAGCCGGCTGAACTTTCATAGTTTGACAAGACTATCAGGGATCTTGGTCGAGTCCGCTCACCAGGGCTTGGTCTCGACGAGATCGCTCGAGAAGAATTTCTCAAATATCTGCTTGACGATCAGTTTTCTGCCGATATATTAGGACAAGAGACTCTTAATACTGGAATAGGTCATGTTGTTTTCTAAAGGATGTTCCTATGCGATTCGGGCCGCTCTGCTGGTTGCGGTGAAGGAAGCCCGCGAAGGTCGCAAGTTCATTCCTATACGTGAACTTGCTGAGGAACTCGACCTGTCTTTTCACTTTCTCACCAAGATTCTGCAGATACTGACGGAAGCGGAGATCATGGAATCGTTCCGCGGACCAAACGGCGGTATCGGCCTTGCCCATGAGGCCAGCAAGATTTCCTTGATTCAGATCATTTCAGCTATAGACGGAATGTCGCTTTTCTCGGAGTGTGCCCTGGGACTTCCTGACTGCGGCGAGGCAGCTCCTTGCCCTTTGCACGAATCTTGGTCTAAGCGCCGTAACGAACTAAGGCTCGTGTTCGAGAAAACGACGCTGGCTACACTCGCAGGAGACCTCAGCAAGAGCAACTACAGGCATTGAGATTATGAACATACTGAGACTTGCCAATACTTCTGCCGTAATTACAGACAACCGACTCCGAAATCGGTATTGTTGTAGTACAGGCAGCTCTATGACCAGAACACTAATCGCAAATCAATGAAAGGAATAAGAACATGAAACCCGAACGAACTCTGACGTGGATGCTTTTGTTGGCAGGCCTGTTTGTCGGTGGTTGCTTGCTGAGCGGTTGTTCATCAGCACCCGAAACCGACGCTGAGCGGCAAGCCAGATGGCAACAGGGAAATCTGACTAGTTGGGAGATCCAAAATGGAATCGGTCCCGTTGTGGAAGAAGTTCAGTTGGCCGCAGTAGACAATGCATTGGCCGAGAGCGGAAAGAGCATTTTCGTCCAAAAGTGCGCTACGTGTCACTACCTCGACATGAAGAAGACTGGTCCTCCGCTGCGCGACGTTACCAAGCGCCGGTCACCGGCTTACGTGCTGAACCAGATACTTAACCCCGAGCAAATGGGCAAGATGCACCCGGACGGCAGGCAATTGGTGGCGCAGTACGCGCAGTTCATGACGATCCAGGGAATCACGCACGAAAACGCCTTGGAATTGCTGGATTTCTTGCGCTCGGAAGCCGCCAAGCCCGCGGTGCCGATGGAGCAACAGCCGGGGTTCGGAACGCCGCCACCCGCACCCACGGCCAGCGCTCAGTGAGGTTTTCCATGAGTCGATTGAATCGGAGTTTTCCAAGTCGAAAGGAGAAGACTATGAAGAGAGCACCATTGATCGCTACCGGTCTTGCCATAGCGATATTTGTTGTCGCAGTGCTGAGTTCCGGTTGCTCACCGAAGAAAGAGGTTGGAGGGTATGGCGACGCGGCTGAAAAGGTCTATGTGGCACCGGGAAGCTATGACGAGTTCTATGCCTTTATGTCAGGAGGCTTTTCCGGGCAGGTATCGGTCTACGGCTTGCCATCGGGTCGGTTGTTCAGGGTAATTCCGGTGTTCAGTGTGGATCCCGAGAAGGGCTACGGCTATTCTGAAGAAACCAAGCCGCTGCTCATGACTTCGCACGGCTTTATACCATGGGACGATGCCCACCACCCGCAGCTGTCGGTAACCGACGGGCAGACTGATGGCCGCTGGTTGTTTATCAACGGCAACAATACTCCGCGTATCGCCCGCATGGATCTGACGACCTTCGAAACCGTCGAGATAATCGAAATCCCCAATTCCGGGGGCAATCACGGTTCGCCCTTCTTGACTCCGAACAACGAGTATGTGGTGGCCTCCACGCGATTCAGTGTGCCAATACCACAGCAGGATGTGCCGATTACCTCGTATGTTGAGAACTTCAAGGGTACAATTTCATTCATCAGCGTGGATTCCGTCACCGGCCGGATGAAAATCGCATTTCAGATTCTCGCGCCGGGCATCAACTACGACTTGTCGCGCTCCGGCAAGGGGCCTTCTCACGGTTGGTCGTTCTTCAGTTCATACAATACCGAGCAGGCGAATACTCAGCTCGAAGTAAATGCGTCGAAGAACGACAAAGATTTTATTGCCGCGATCAACTGGAAGTTGGCCGAAGAACTGATTGCTCAAGGCCAGGGCCTGGAGTGGGGTGCCTCCTACTATCACAACTACATGGACGATGCCGACGTCGGTCAAAGCGAAGTACTGAACTCCGTCAAAGTCCTCGTCGCCAAAGACCACCCCGGCCTGATGTACTTCCTGCCGACTCCCAAATCTCCGCATGGCTGTGACGTTGATCCTTCGGGCGAATACATCGCCGCCGGGGGCAAGCTCGCGGCTCTCATACCAGTACACTCATTCAGCAAATTCAAGAAGGCTGTAGAGGGCGGAGAGTTTGAGGGCGAGTTTGACGGAATTCCGATACTCAAGTACGAGTCGGTGCTCGCAGGAGAAGTCAAAGATCCGGGCTTGGGGCCGCTTCACACGGAGTTCGACGGCAAGGGATATGGATACACCTCGATGTTCCTGTCTTCCGAGATTGTGAAATGGAGGATCGGAACTTGGGAGGTTGTTGATCGCATTCCGACGTATTACTCCATCGGGCACCTGATGATCCCCGGTGGCGATACCAAGCAGCCTTACGGCAAGTATGTTGTCGCTCTCAACAAAATCACAAAAGATCGCTATCTTCCGACTGGCCCTGAGTTAACGCAGTCGGCGCAGTTGATCGATATCACCGGCGACAAGATGAAATTGTTGCTCGATTTCCCGACGATTGGCGAGCCCCACTATGCTCAAGCACTGCCGGCCTCGATGATCAAAGATCGTTCGGTGCGCTGGTACCCGATCGCCGAGAACAAGAATCCGTTTGCAATCAAAGCCGAGAACGAGTCCCGAATCGAACGCGACGGCAATACTGTACACGTTTACATGAGCACGATTCGCACGCATTTTGTCCCGGATAATATTGAAGGGATCAAGGTCGGTGACAGAGTCTACTTCCATGTGACTAATCTCGAGCAGGATTGGGACGTTCCACACGGTTTCAGCGTGTTGGGCGCGAGAACCTCGGAATTGTTGATCATGCCGGGGCAAACCCGCACTCTGCTGTGGGAGCCGAAAGTGGCCGGTGTCATACCGTTCTACTGCACCGACTTCTGCTCGGCACTTCATCAGGAGATGCAGGGGTTTATCCGAGTCTCCAGCTAGAAAGACTGGAATCAAGATGTTGAACAAGGGTCATACCGGTTTCCGGACAGACCGGAAACCGGTCGTACCGGTCAAGGGCAATCGGGAGCAGGAAAGGACCACGCTTATGAAACCCCTATCTCGGATATCAGTGGCTGTCGCAGCCCTGCTGCTCACGGTGACATACTTCGTGCCCTTGTGGGAAATCGAGCTGATTGCGCCCCAGTACCCTGAGGGGCTTGGAATGGAGATCTGGATCAATCAAGTACAAGGACAAAACCCGGGTGACCTTGCCAAGATCAACAATCTCAACCACTACATCGGTATGAAGCACATCAAGCCGGAGTCGATTCCCGAACTGCGGATCATGCCCTGGATCATGCGGGCAGTGATGCTTTTGGGACTCGTGGTAGCATTAAGCGGACGACGAAAGCTGTTGACGGCCTGGTTGGCTACGTTCGTGGTGATTGCGCTCGCAGGCTTGGTTGACTTCTACCTGTGGGGGTACGATTATGGCCATAATCTGGATTTGGAGAATGCGATTATCAAGGTACCGGGTATGACCTACCAGCCTCCGCTGATTGGTAGCAAGAAGCTACTGAACTTTGAGGCGGTTTCACTTCCCGGATTAGGCGGATGGGCGGCGATCGGAAGTGTGATGATCGGGGCGGTCGTCTGGTACTTGGAAATGCGCAGATCAAGAAGGGCGATTACACATGTCGAATAAGCTGGTGTTCACGATGGCGCTGATCGCTGCGGCTCTTCTTGGCTGCACGGACTTTGCACCGGAACAGATCCACTATGGTTCCGATCAGTGTGACTACTGCAAAATGACGATTGCAGACAAGAGCTTCGGTTCCGAGTTGATTACCCAGAAAGGCAAAGTTCTGAAATACGATTCCATTGAGTGCCTGGCAGCTGCGGACATTGCGATGGCGAATCAATCACTGGCGGCTCATTCGCGGTGGGTGACGGATTTTGGCGATCCGAACCAATTCCTGGATGCAAACAAAGCATGGATTGTCGCGGCCGAAAGACAGAGAAGTCCGATGGGAGTTGGTCTTGTTGCCGTGAAATCCGAACAAGCCGCCGACAAGTTGATCGATGAAGTCGGCGGTCGCGTTGTAACTTGGACCGAGGTCAAAGAAATTGTTGCCCACGCCTGGAGATTGGAGATGAGCAAGTGATCTGGACGCTCGCAACAACGATACGCACTCTCCTCCATCTCTCTCCCGGTTGGATGGCATTTGCATCGTTGATTGTCTGCAACTTGCTTTTGCACACGCCATTTGCCGGCGCATCGGTCTTCAAAGTACAGAAGGGCGGAACGATTCAAACACTCAGCGACGCGATTGCTCTGGCGCAACCAGACGATACGATCCGCGTCGAATCGGGCTCCTACGCTGAGTTTGATCTGAAGATCACCAAACCGTTGACTCTGATCGGCAGCGGCTCGCCCGTAATCGACTCCGAGCAGAAGGGGACAATAATCGAGATTCTTGCGCCAAATGTCACGGTCAGCGGCTTCGAATTTCGCGGCGTTCCCGCCAGCTTCGTCAAAGAACACGCCGCTGTCTTGATCAGTAGTGCGGTTGATTGCGAAATCCGCGACAACCGCTTCGTTGACAATTTCTTTGCCGTCTATCTGGCAAACGCGCGGCAGTGTCGCATTCTGCGCAACACAATCGTCGGTTCCGCCCAATCGCTGACGACCGCCGGTAACGGCATTCATCTCTGGTATTGTCGCGATATCGCCATCCAGGACAACGAGATTCATGGCCACCGGGATGGGATCTACCTCGAGTTCGTCAAGCGTAGCTCGATCAGCAGTAACAAGAGTTACGGCAATCACCGTTACGGCTTGCACTTCATGTATTCAGACAGCTGCCGCTACGAAAAGAACCACTTCGCCCGCAATGGCGCCGGTGTTGCGGTAATGTACACGAGTCAGGTCGATATGTTGGAAAACTCATTCGAAGATAGCTGGGGCGGCGCCTCGTATGGTTTGCTGCTCAAGGATATTCGGGACAGTCGCGTTCTTCGTAATCGCATCACTCGGAATTCGGTAGGAATCTTCATGGAAGGTTCGGATCGAATTGTGATTGAAGATAACAGGTTCTTCGCGAATGGGTGGGCGCTGAAAATCATGGCAAACTGCGTCGATAGCAAAGTCTCTGCCAATGATTTCATCGACAACTCTTTTCAAGTAGCCACAAACAGCAGACAGACCTTCAGCAAGTTCGAAGGCAATTATTGGAGCACGTATCGTGGGTACGACCTCGATCGCGACGGTTTTGGGGACACCCCATATCGCCCGGTAAGTCTTTACTCTCTTATTGTGGAATTCGAACCAGCCACCATGGTGTTGATTCGCAGCTTGTTAGTCGACCTGCTCAACTTCGCCGAACGGATTATGCCGACTCTTACGCCCGAGGCATTGGCGGACAAAAGCCCGCGAATGAGGCCTGTAACATGATAGAAATAGCCCATCTGCACAAACGCTTCGGTAGGTTCGTCGCGCTCCACGATATCTCACTCACGATCAACCGCGGAACTGTCACTGGCATCATCGGCCCAAACGGCTCCGGCAAATCGACGCTGATCAAATGCCTGTTGGGCCTGGTCAGGCCGACATCCGGGACCATAACGCTGAACGGCACCTTACTCAATGGCTCATGTGACTATCGTCACGCAATCGGCTATGTCCCGCAGACTGCTCGCTTTCCGCAGGACCTGACCGGCAGCGAGATCATCGGTATTGTCAAAGGCCTCCGCAAGGAGCCGGCTGTATTGGAACAGGGGTTGATCGAACTCTTCAATCTACAACACGAACTTGATAAACGCTCGCGCGCTCTCTCGGGCGGCACGCGTCAGAAGTTGAGCATGGTTCTTGCCGGTATGTATGATCCGGAACTGCTGATCCTCGATGAGCCTACCGCCGGACTTGATCCGGTCTCTAACATCCGTCTCAAACAGTTTCTCGCATCTCAGCGCACCCAACATCGCACCGTTCTCGTTACCACGCACATCATGAGCGACTTGGAAGAAGTGGCCAATGAAGTCATCGTCATTATAGAAGGACATGTCCGATTTGCCGGCCCGATTCGCGATCTCAAACAGCAAACGGGCGAGCTGCGCCTTGACATTGCTGTCGCGCGCCTGCTGGACCGAGGTGCAGCATGAAGCCTGCACTTCATGTAGCCTGGTATGCCGTTCGCGATGTCACCCGCAATCGCTGGGGTTTGCTTTACACGGCGTTTTTTGTCGTCGTGACGATCGGGTTGTTTCAGCTTCAGTCCCAGTCGGCGAAGGTTGCCGTCAGCATGATGAGCGTGTGTTTGTTTCTCATTCCGCTCGTCAGTTCACTGTTTGGCACAATCTACTTCTACAATTCACGCGAGTTCGTTGAATTGGTGCTGACGCAGCCGGTGAATCGCCGGACGGTCTATCTTGGCATGTTCTGCGGCCTTGGCGCATCACTTGTCGCGGGGTTCATTCTTGGCGTCGGCTTACCGTACCTCGTGTATATGACAATCGACTCCGAACAACTGCTCTCGTTACTGCTCCTGCTCGCCGTCGGATCAATCTTGACAATCATCTATCTCGCACTCGCTTTCCTGCTGGCGACGATACTCGACGATCGGGGCAAGGGTCTTGCGGCGACCCTTGGAGTCTGGCTGTTCTCGGCCCTCGTTTATGACGGATTGATAATGCTGGCGACGACAGTCTTTTCTGACTATCCGCTGGAGACTCCGCTCTTGTTTGCAGTGGTCACGAACCCCATTGATCTCGCCCGGGTAACGCTGCTGGTACAAACCGACTGGGCAGCTCTTATGGGCTACACCGGTGCAGTGTTCAACCGGTTCTTTGGAACCGGCCTGGGAGTCTCAATTGCCCTTGCCGTTCTGTGTGCGTGGGTGATCGCACCGCTCGCTCTGGGATTGCGTCGCTTCAGATTCAAAGACTTTTAGTGATACGCCGTGCTTTTGCAGAGATACTGAGAGGAACGTTAATCGATGTCGTCACGAGTAAAGGTAATCCTGATGTCCTTCCTCCGCGGCGTTTTCAGCTCGGACAGCCGCGGAATCGGATTTCGATATCTGATCAATTGCGGCGCCTTCTTGTTAGTCGGCTTAGCCACCGCCCTTGCACTGCAAATTGAAATGTTCTCCGCATCCAGTCAGTTCCTCGACCCGCAGATGTTTGGTGAAGTTCTCACGCAGCACGGGCTGCTGATGGTCTTTGTCTTCCTCCTGCCCTTGTTTCCCGGGACTCTCGGAAATCTCGTTCTTCCGGCAGCTCTCGGTGTCAGAAATCTCGCAATGCCGGGGCTGAATCTTATTGGTTGGCTGTGCCACTTGATCGGCGGCGTCCTGACTGTGGTCAGCATTGAACTGGGGGCCTACACGAGCGGGTGGATCATGCTCATGCCCGCTGGAGTGCCAGCGCCGGCATTTGTTGCCTTGCTCGTCGGACTCACCCTTTGCGCATGCTCGGTTCTGATTCTCGCCGTCTGCATTTTGCGGACAATTCTGTCCCGACAATTCCGCGCAATCGCCCTTAAGCAGCTCCCGCTTATCGCGTGGTTCTTCTGCTTTTGGGCACTCGTTCACGTTCTGGTGACGCCCGTGCGCCTTGCCACTCTCGTACTGACGATGCTGGCCGTCAACGAGAGCGGTTCAGTTCTGTCGTTGGTCGATGCTGACGGAATTTTGCTATATCAACAGCTGTTCTGGCTCTATACCGGACCGGCGATCTTGGCGACTCTGCTTCCGGCGATAGGAACCACTTTTGAAGTTCTCTCAGCCCATGTCCGAAAGGGCTTTGCCTCACGAACCAAGTTTGTGACAGCGGGAATCGGACTTGCCCTGTTGATCCTGGTGTCAGGGAGCCAGCACTTGATTACCGCACCTGGGCAGGAGAGACTGGCTGCGATCGGAAGTCTATTCGCGTCACTGACTGTCGTACCGATCTTCCTGCTCGTTGCCGGCTGGCTCAGCATGATGTTGCAGGCTCGGGGTATACGGTCGGCTTCGCTGACCTTCATTCGCATACAGATCGTTCTCATGGCTTTGACTCTGCCGAGCACGTTGGCGCTTGCTTTTCCAGCCCTCGGAGTGTACCTGCACAACTCCTATTTTGCCGTGGCTCACCTTCATCTCTTGTTTTTGGGGACTGTCTTTACATCGTTTCTTGCCGGGCTCTTTCATTGGCTGACACATTTGACTGCCAGGGAGTACTCGCAGAGGCTTGCAAGACTCGTAGCTGCCGGGATGTTCGTTGGCATAGTAGTGACTTTCGCCCCGCTTTTCCTGCTCGGGTCGAAAGGATCTCCGAAGGGTCTGCACGTATTCCCGGAGCAGTTTCAGACCCTTCATCAGATCTCAACAACAGGTGCCGTTGTGCTGTGTGGCTCTCTTGTCTTGGGGGTGGCCGTTGCGGTCTGGAGTTGTTTACGCGGTTCACGAAACTCCTCGGGTCAGGACCTGTATTCTATTGGCGGTGAGTTCTCGTACGCACCGATATCTATCGGATCTCAGGAGACCATGTTGCGTGACTAGATCGCGTTCCGTCGAAAATCGTCTGATAGCGACACTTATGGACGAGCACAGAATGATTCTCAAGGCTCTAAGTGTCCTGCGAATCGTTGCCAAGCTGGTCGCAGGACGCCGCTCGGTGGAATTGCGCGACCTGCGATCCTTGCTGCGCTTCTTCGCAGTTTACGCCGACAAAGTCCATCATCACGCTGAAGAAGACCTACTGTTCGATCGGCTGGCGGACATGGCGCCGAGATCACTTCGACGTATGATGGAACAGCTGATAACACAGCATGTCATGGGTCGTTTCCTGGTGTCTCGGATATCGGAGGCTGTCGTCGAGGCCGCTGCGGGTCAGCGGGGCTGGCGCAAGAAATTCGTAGAGGGAGCGCAAGCCTATGACACGCTTTTATCCTGTCACATTTGCAGCGAAGATCATCACGTATTCCCAATTGCTGAAAAAGTGATTAGCCGCAAACATATTCGGGTCAAGGGTGGATTTCATTCGACTCTCGAACTCAAGAAAGGCCTGGAAAAGTCTCTGCATCGATTGGCTTTGAAGTACGGCAGCTCGGATCAAGACTCAGACATCAGGCATCATTGTGGCCGAAGCACAGCCGCTTCATAGCACGACAAGATCTTGAAAACCTTGCCAGAATCCATCCGATGATATCATCTCTTGAAAATCGCCTTACCCGTTTCAGGATTGAGAGGTGCTGAAGTGTGTTCGTGGATGATTTTCCAGCCATCCTCCTGCTGCTTCAAGACCCAGGTCAATCTGTTTTGCAGCGACCGGAGTTCTTTGCCATCAACTGAGAAAGCCTTATACGTCACAAATGCAGTGGCAAATGATAGATTGTCTGCTAGCATTGAGTTCTTGTCAGAAAACTCAACAATGATCCGTTCATCACCGAGGGATCCGAACCAATCACTGACCATCGACTTCCAGTCATCTGCGCCCTCTATTGACCACTGACCCCACAAATCGAATACATGAACATCGGCAGCGTACAAACTCACGAACAGGTCGATCTCTTTTTCATACACCGCTGACTTATACTGGTTGAAGAACTTCTCTATCTCTACCATTATGTAATCCTCCGTCTCAAAGTCTGAATTTCATCTCAAGACTTGCTTCATTTTTTCCAAGTTATTCTAAACTTGGCAGTTAGATAACAAAAACCGATAAAATCGGGTGTTTTAATCTATGGCGGACTGCTATTGACGGCTTTGGAAGATTCTTGCTATTAGAGTCACGTGGTGAAATCGTTGTTGCTGTCTACGCTTTATTCGTCTGGATACGACAAGCTTGGAAACGGGAAGCCGATGAATTGCAGCTAAATGCGTGAAAGCGGGGTTGACGATTCAACACCCAGAACTTTCAGACGAATGCTTCGCCTTGGCTGAATAAGGGCGGAGTCTGCGAAACGAGTTCTGCACCTGGACAATCGAGAATTCGGCAACGTGACTTGGGAAATCAGGCTGTTTCGACGTCAAAGTTGCAGCTATTCAAGTCTTGACACGCTGCGGAAGTTGTGGTTTACTTTCAATGGTCTTTGCACCGTACTTGGCCCTGCGTCGGGACCTGTACGGCTAGCCAGAGAGGAGGTGATTCGAGGCATGAGTATGAATTTTGCGCGGAGTCATGCTGCGAGAGCGAATCGGATCACCTTCACCAGCCTTGTTTGACCTCAGACCCGACTCCTCCAATATGGCTCCAAGTTTCAGAACACGGCACAATGGAGTCATGAGTGATCAACCTTACAAATGAAAACGGAATCAACTGCGTCAGCCTCTTTGTCTTGCAAGAGGATCGCGAGGCTTGTCTCATCGTCGTCTCTTGGAAAAAAGGAGTCGATGGCCTCCCCGACGCACGCACCTTTCATGAAGCGCTCGAATCAGGCATTGAGGAATGCGAGAAACTGGGCGCTCGCAGCATCGATAGTCGTGTGATCATTGCAAACGAAGGCGTCGATAAAGCGCTGACATCCTCTCGCGCTGCTCTTCATCGCGAATTCCTCTCCGCCCGCGGTTTCTTGCGGGGCGAGGATCGCGTTGAGTACCAAATGGATCTCGCGGATGCACTCAGCACGCTTGCTGCGGGGAAGTGCGAAGCTGATCTTGTCTGGGAATGCGTCAACACGGAATGCGAGTCTGATTTCACTCGGGCGGTCGACTTGTTCCGTCAGGCGAGTGAGGGCGACCCTGCATCGAATCCTGAGGAAGATACCATGGGATTCTTAAGAGCCCTGATCACCGAGGAAGAATCGGTCCGGGCCCCGGAACGCCTCCAGATCGGGATGTGCGGGAACGCTCCCGCCGCAGTTCTCGCGCTCAAGACCTATTCTGATGATGGATGGTCGACCATTTACTACCTCGGCGTGCTGCCTGCCTTCCGCGGGCGCGGATTCGGTGCAGCCGCCATGCTTCAGGCGTTTCATTCTCTAAAGGCCATGGGCGGGAGAATCTACCATGATGGAACCGCATCGGGGAACGCAGCAGCACAGGCTCTCTTCGCGCGCCTCGGTCAGCCCCCATTCCGGGTCTTGGAGACATGGAGGTTGAAGAGATAGATCGAGGTTCGAGCTATTGTCATGGGAGTAGGGCGCAACTCTCAGAGGGGCATCTTCTTGAAGCATAAGCCGCTGCATTGCAGCGGCTTATCAATTCATGCGGGGTTGACGAGACTCGAACTCGCGACCTCCTGCGTGACAGGCAGGCATTCTAACCAACTGAACTACAACCCCGGCAGAATCTTTAGATGGGGCACTGCTTAGTCTACTGACCAGAGCAGAGAATGTGTCACTTCTTTGGCTCGGAGGCTACTGCTTGCGCAGTTTCCGGCTCTTTCGGTTTATCCTTGATCATGATTCCTACCGGAATCAGGACGCAATAACCCAGCACCAGCAGAATCGGGGCGAGTGTTATCGACCCGGAAGCCAGCGTTATGAAACCCAGTATGATCGAGGCCAACCCGGCGCCGAGAATCATCCAATTCTTCTTGCCGAACGGCCATTCGTCAGGCTTCTGGCCCGAGCGAATCTTCTTTATCTGCGCCATCTTGCGCCTCCAAGAGACCCCTAAGTTATGCTCTGCGCCCTTCGCGTCAAGGGAATTTTTGCGCGAGTTCTCCCTGTTATAGTCGGCAAGAGGGCGAAACGACTAAAATGACAGCCAAACCCGAGTTGAGCGGGCACGCTTATACTTGTTAAACCTGCCGCTGCCCATATCTTGGCCGGGAAGAGCATGACGGAACGCGCCCTCAAGAGAACATGGGCAGCAATCGTGGTAATTGCTGTCTTTTTCCTCGTCGCCATAGCATCGGCCTTCGTGCGCCGCCCCATCCACAACGATGAGGCCTGGATTGGTCAGCAGGTCTGGTCTTTGGTGAACCACGGGATCATTGTCTCCGAGCTTTTTCTCGACTCGCCACCCCTTGACCAGGAAATCGTCGTCTATCACAAGCAGTTAGTATGGATCGGGGTGGCGATATCCGAGATTGCCGGCTGGGGGCTTTATCAGCTTCGCGCAATCTCTTTGGTTTCGGGGCTTCTTCTGCTATTACTCATTGCCTTCGTAAACCCGGTCGAAGGGAATCGACGGCACAGGCTCATGGCAGTAGTAATCCTTACGCTGACCCCAGTCTTTTGGCTGCAAATGCTGGAGTTTCGACCGGAGGCTCTCCTGCTGTTGTTCGGCACGGCTTCATTTCTTCTCTTGAAAGCGTCAATCGATCGCTCAACGCCGTTATTCGCTCTACTTTCCGGAATTCTCGCCGGGGCAGCAGGGCTCTGTCATGCCTTTGGCTTCGCTTATGTGATTGCCGGAACTCTGACGGCGTTTTCATACCGTCGTTATGGAGTGGCAGCGACGCTTGCGATCTTCGGAATCGCCGCGTTTGCCCCTTACCTCAGCGGATACTTCACGAACAAGGAGCTGTTTCTACAGCAGATGTTTCAGAATCCCTTGATGACGACTTCGTTCGAGTACCGCTGGTGGACGCCGCTTGTCAACCTCATAGACGAGCATAAGCGAATCTTCAGGAAGCCGGAAGTCATCGGGATTACCGTCCTGTTTGTCCTGGCGCTGAATTCTGCCAACCGCGACTTGCTGCGCCGACATCGCTTCACTTTGATCTACTGCCTCGCCCTCTTTGTGGTGATCGGCGTGTCGCCTTTGCCGAAGTTCACGCGCTATATGGTCCCGCTCGTCCCATTGCTGGCCATGTTCATCAGTGCGGTGGTACTGCAACCAAGCGCTCCGCGCACAACGCGTAAGGTCTTTGCCTCGATGGCGCTCCGTGTTTGGTTCGTGATTTATGCAATTTACGGAGTCTACGCGCTTGGTGCCGAAGCCCTGCAACCGCCGAATCGCCAGATCGACACCAATCAAATACTTGCCGCGGAGATGGAGGCCGGTAGCACGGCAATTGTCCCGTTTGATTTTGTCTTCATGCAGCAGGGGAGATTTGAAATCCGAAACGACTGGGGGGCGAATCGCGCGGCCGATTCTGACAAGACTTCGGCTTTCCTTGAGCAGTTTGCCGCTGAACGGCACGTTCGCTATCTCATCCTCGATCCGGTGATGATGGCAGCATGGAAGGTTGCCCCGTCTGCAATCGAGTCTGCATTCACTCGTTATCGCCTCAAGCTCGCTCTTCCAAGGGAGAACCGCTATCTCTTCGAGCTTCGCCCATGAGCCGTCGAAAAGTTCACTGGCAAGAATTGTTAGTCCTCGTCTCGGCGCTCGCCGCGCGGGCAGTGGTTTCTATCCTCACTCAGTATCAAGTAGATGATGCGATGATTACCTTTCGCTACGCCGAGAATCTGGTGGGAGGGTTGGGGTTCGTCTACAACGCGGGGGAACATGTGCTCGGCACAACCTCACCGCTCTGGACGCTGTTTCTCGCGCTGCCAGGGATGCTGCGCGCCGACGTTCCCGCCACCGCTTTCTATGTCTCTCTCATCGTCTCAGGATTCACGGCGGTGCTTGTCTATCGATCGGCACGGACGCTTGGCGCTGGATCGTGGTCGCTGTTTGCCGGCTTGACTTACGCGCTTCACCCTCGAAGCGTCACCGTAGATATCAGCGGGCTGGAGGTCGCCGTCTTCACGTTCATGCTGCTGTCCACGGTCTATCGACTTCGGCAGGGGAGAAGCGGCGAGTCGCTGCTCTGGGCAGCCGGCGCGACTCTAACGCGGCCCGAGGGGGCGCTCATCCTGCTCGGAGTAATGGCGATCGTAATCGCGCAGCGGCGCCGCGTCGTAATTGCCGAGTGGATCGTAGCTGCTGCTCTGATTCTTGGGTGGTTCGGATTCGCAACGACATACTTCGGTAGTCCGATCCCCAATTCAGTCGCCGCAAAGATTGGGCTCTACTCTGCCGCAACGGCCAACACTCTACAGCGAACTGCCGAAATGATGCTGTTGACCAACCCGGTTGGCTGGCTCCTTTGGTTGGGAGCCATCCTTGCAGCAACGCTCAAAACCAGACGGCGAGGAATCATACGCCTTTCGATTGCGGTTGCCTTGATCTATGCCATAGGAATAGCCTGGGGTTCGCCGCGGATTTTCTTCTGGTACCCGGCCCCGCTTATTCCGCTGCTGGCGGTGCTTGCTGCGGTCGGTGTCAAGGCACTAACCGATCGATTGTTAGGGGCATCGCGAAAGCGCTTGACCGATGGATTAGCGACAGCCTCTGCCTTTGCCGCTGCAATCGGCCTCGTCTTCGCATTGTCGACGCGAATTCCGGCACTAAGAGAGGAAATGGCCTGGTACAACTCAACGCATGTTGCGGCCGGCGCATATCTCTCGACTCTTGCCGGCCCGGGAGCCACAGTGCTCGCTGAGGACATCGGGCATTTCGGGTACCATTACCGCGGGGCGATTGTCGATCGTGACGGTTTGGTAACACCTGCAGCCATAGAATTCAACCGCCAGCAGCGCTTCGGTGAATTCGTTGATTCCGTCGGCGCAGATTGGATCTTCCTCGCCGCGAGCTATCGCTCATCGCTGGAAATCTTGGCGGACCTGCAATTCAGCCTCTGCTACGCGCCCGTCGAATTCAACACCGAGTCTCGACTGTCAACGCACCGACTCTACCGCAGACTTACAACGAAATCTGCGCCTTAGCAAGCGGCACAAGGCGTCGCGCCTCCACCAAAGATATAGCCAATCAAGTAGACAGCATCTGAGATATTGACGATGCCGCTGCAATCGACATCTCCAGAAGCCAGTGGGCTCGGCGCCGGCCCTCCGGAAAAGATATAGGCGATCACGAACACTGCATCAGAGATTGAGACCAAATCATTGCCGTCGGCATCTCCACAGAGATAAGCCTGCGTCGTGAAAAATCGGCGTGGCATTGTGAACGCACCTGAGTTGCCGACCGCATCATAGGCGCGAACGCGATAGTAAAGCGTGTCACCATCGGGGAGCGCCGTAGAGTTTTCAAACTCGGCTTCAGACAGATCGCTTACGTCAATGATGGATTCAGCGAATCCAACGTCGCCAGCAACCTGGAGTTGATAGCTGACCGGGGAACCTCGTTGTGACTTGTCCACAGTTGACCATGAGAATGACTGGCCTTCGTAGGCGACCGTCTCATCTTCGGCGGGGGAAATCAGGCTGGGTTGTTCCGGTGCCTGTGTATCGATCAATAGCGTTCGGTACACTTCCGCAAACCCTGTCGCGCGCCCCGAATCATTCTCGGCTTCGACTCGCCAATACCAAAGTCCATCCGACAGGGGGGAGCCGAATTGATGACTCGTTCCCACCAGATCGGCGGCTATATAGTCCACCGAGCCAAAGAGAGAATCATCGTCTATCTCTAGTCGGTACAGCACGGGCCGCACGAGCGTCCCTGGAAAATTGGCGATCTCACTGGGCGTTGCGCCCGATTTCTTCCACGAGAACTGAATCGTGTTTGCCGATGTCACTGTCCCCGTCGCCGGCGCGACCAGCGGAGGCGGCATAAATCCAATCGTCACTCGCGCGCTGTAGGCATCCTGATTGCCGTTGCGCGTGTCCGTGAAAACAACATGCGCAATATTGCTGGCAGTTGACAGCCCCGTGTACTCGCCGATCAGTCCTGCCCTCGGTGCCTTCGCCGGGTCGAAGCTTTCGTCCGGCACTGCCCCGACTTCACCGTTCACCTTGAAGGCTTGCAACGGTGACGATGAGACTTCCGATATCCGCCGGTTAGCGGTCCAACTCGCGCCACCGTCAAACGAATGAGACATGTAGAGATCAAACAGGAAATTGCTCGGGTCAAGGCGGCGATCGTACCACGTCGCGGTCAGAATCCCATCGTCATTGATCGAAATCCACGGGTGAAATTGGTCAATCCCGTTATTGAGTGGATCATCATGAATTCGCACGGCCGGTAACCACGACGCTCCTTTGTCTGTTGATCGCAATAGTGACAGATCGGTGCTCCCGTCGGAGGCGAACCCGGAGTAGAGAATGTAAGTGGTGCCGTGGTATGGACCGCCGGTGATGTCTGCTTCCATCGCGGGATAGGGGAAAATCAAGATTCCGCCGTTGATATTCTGTGGAATTCCGCTGAGCTGAACAACCGTCTGGTCGGTTCCCCAGGTGTCACCGCCATCCGTCGAGCGGTCGAGCATGATTCGACTGAGCGCAAAACTCACCCAGGCGACCAAGACGGTTCCATCAGGGATAACAGTAACCGTTGGCCACTGCACACTTACTCCGTCGGAGACCGGAACCGGCGAGGAGTAGACTGTCGGTATAATGCTATGTACGAGAAAAATGCGCGAGCTGGCGGTAAAACGCGCCCACGGAACGTAAACGCGGTTGTTGTATGTCCCACCGGTGCGATCAACGTTCATCCATTGCTTGTCTTCAAATGGCCCGCCGGGACCTTCGTCCACCGCAGCCACCGGCTCGCTCCAAGTGAATCCTCCGTCACTCGAGCTCCAGACAAACAAGCCGCTGTTTCCGGCAGTACTTGGGAAGGCGAGGATGTTCATGAGCAAGTTGCCGTCAGCGTCATAACTCATCACCGGGTCCGAATGGCGATCGTACGGCGGAATCCCAACAAGAGAATCGATCCAGGTCGCTCCTCCATCGGTTGTTACTCCCAATCCAACTCGCCGGAATCCGAGGCGAAAGTCACGCCAGATGGCAACGACGTTATCGGGACTTAGGGGGTTGATAACGCAGGCTTGCTCGTTCTGTAATTCGAACGTCGCATCGGTGTTGATCTTTACGTTCGCCCCCTCGACCCAGGCATACGCCGTTGAACCGAGCAGGCAAACCAAACAGGTCGCAATAAAGAGGAAGAAAGCGGGAAGTGCCTTTGAGGCGGGTCGCATGTTTGACCTCCAGAGACGGTGAGAATGTTGCAGACTAAGAATGTGTATCAGTAACTAAGACGTGTCAGTTGGTGATTTGTTGCTCGGCGTGCCTGAGAATCACGCTACGCCGTCACCGAGATTAGGCGACCGGGGTTTCCGCAGACTCCGGAAGAGGCTCGGGTGCCGGTTCTTTGGCCGGCTCGATGATCAGCGTCCCCGGATAGCCCATTGGGCCCCGCAGCGAGTAGCTGATCGGCAGGAATTTCTTGGTTACCCAGAGATTTGTCTTAAGGTGGTTGGTCACTCTTGAGACGTTCATCTCGACCCGCTCACCGCAGAGTGCAACGTACGGAATCAGCTGGTCGGCGAGATAGTGATCGAGACACACCTGCTTCCCGAGAAAATTCTTCAACTCCGTAACGGTAGCCTCTGCCACTTTCTCTGCGGGCATGCCCTTCTCGCCAAGTGTCGAAAACCCGGCTCGGGTATTGTCGAATTCAGCGGTCAGAAATACGATTGTCCCGCGTCCGCTGGCTTGCGTGTCGCTGGGGCGAACCTGGGCCTGCAGATTGGCGGCCTTGAGCTGCTTGAGAGTCGCTTTCAATTGACGATCTCCGACTCCTTGGCCGACGTTTGAGACTACCGACATCCCGTAGATTTTCCGCAATTGGCCGCGTTCGGCAAATTGACGGGCTCGCAAGCGTTCGACCGGCTTGATACGGCAGTTGATTTCGCCGCCGCCTTCAGGATACCAGCCCCAGCGATTGATCTTGAGAAAGGTCTGGCAGCCCATCAGCCCGAGTACCGGCAGAAAGACCTGTTTCAGGTAGGTTGCCGGAGGAGACCATGGCACGTGCGTCCCGCCTCTGATATTGACAAAAGACTCATTGCGCGCGAAAAGCAGCGGCAGCAGAACGGTTTGAAGTACCAGCGTCGCCGCCCCCGCAGATTTCTTGCTTTCGGCGACATCGAAGTTGTACTTTCCCGCCTTTATCTTCCCAGGAATAAAGGACAACCGCTCGGAGTTAATGTCGCCGCCCTCAACGGTGGCACCGCAAATTTGCTGGCAGGCCTTGACCGCCGTCAAATGTTGCGGCATCAATCCTGGGAATTTACGATTCTTGCGGATGTTGGTGACTTCGACCGGTCTGCCCAAAAGCGTTGAGAGCGACAGGGACGTTCGAAGAATCTGCCCGCCGCCTTCGCCAAAGCTACCATCGACTCTGAGAAACTCAAGATCAGCCATAATGTTATCGGAACAAGTTATTGCAGATGGCACCGAGAATCAAGGCAAAAAGCCGCATCGTTCGGTGCGCCGTCAGCGGACTCCGCTTGAAAGATTATCTGGACAGAAGCAGCGGAGCGGGCTACAATTGATGAATGAAACCCAGATTGATTCATGTCGGCCCAGTTGTCCTGCTCCTGCTTCTGGGTGCCTGCGGCAACAAAGGCGAGGTTCTTCATTCCTTCACATTTGTCGCAACAGACAGCGCTTCAGTTCTTAATCAAACGCGATCCCATTACCAGGTTGAATTTGATAGTTCTTCAATGGGTGCGTTTGTGAAAGCAATCAACGGGATTGAGAATTCAAGTACAGCCTATTGGCTTTATTTTGTGAATAGTTCGCCAGCGAAGATCTCAGCAGACACCTTCGTGCCGCAACCCGGGGACACGATCAGCTGGCGGTTAGTCTCCGGTTACTAATTCCGGTCGATTTCGCAGCACAAACCAGAGAATCAGTCCAAGCAGGAACAAGCCGATAGCGATCAGGTGGTTGTAAGTGAAGGTCACGCCAAACAATTGCGTGACCATTTCGGCCTCGTAGTAGCGAACGTACTCGATCAAGAACCTGAAGACTGCTTCGATCATGAGCATCAGGCTGAAAGTTGCCCCGTAGAAGCTCTTCCTCTTGTCAAAGAAGTGCAGCGTGAAGAACAACAGCAATCCGTAGAGCGATGAATAAAGCTGTGTCGGATGCAGCGGTTGATCCCCAAAGTGATAGTGCGGCAACGAGCCCTCGGGAAACGGGAAGCAAAAGGGCAGGTCTCCCGGGACACCAAAACAACAGCCGTTCAGAAAACAGCCGATGCGGCTGATGAAGATCCCGATTGCCACGGCAGGCGCAAAGATATCGACAACCTTCCAGAGTGGTTGGCGGCGAATGCGCACGTAGATCAATGTGGCCGCGATCGCCATCACGACGCCGCCGTACAGGTTTAGACCCGCGATTCCAAACTCGCCTCCCGAGCGAAACGGGTTTATTGCCGAGAGCAAATCGTGAGAGAATTCCGACCAGTGGAAGAGCACATAGAAAAGCCGAGCCCCGAGGATGCCGGTGAAGATCACGACAAACGCCAGATTCAGCACGAAGTTCACGTCGACGCGTTCGCTGAAGGCCCGGCGGCGGATATAGAGAATCCCCACAAAAAACGATATCGCGAGCATCAAGCCGAAGCTGCGCAGGGCAAAAGGCCCGATATGAAAGAGCTCAGGATGCATAAACTCCCATCAGGTTCGCCTGAATATAGAAAGCTTCAACGGACATTCCACGATTTAGATGCGGATAAGTTCCGATTTCCTTGGGTTAACTGCCGGAGTTTGGAGTGGGTTCCGTTGCAGCATTTGAGCGCCGGCGGAAGACAACGAGAAGAATAGCGCCGGTGCCGACTGACCAAGCCAGGAAGTAGAGAAACCAGCCGAGAAGCGGGATCTTGAAGAGCAGAGCGAGCAATATCATCCCGAGAACGAGAGACCAGCCAAGTGAGATTCGCCCTTCGCGACGCATCAGGCCGATCAGCAGCGCTCCCAGACTGATTCCGGCAATGATCTTCCCGACAAGAAAGAACACGGCGTATAGCGCGAGCCCGGTCGTAGCCGCCGGAATTCCCACGATGGTGATGGCAGTCAGGACGAGGATCAGCGGAGTGAACACGACCACGCCGGCCCCCAGGACCGCGGCCACAGCGCCATTCTTCCGGATTTCATGATTGGTCCGCATGACACCCTCGCGACGTGAGAGGATGATAATGGCGCCGAGGATCAGCGAGCCGGCAAGGTAGACCAGGGACCAAATCCAACTTGAGGGATATGGCACCCAACCTCCGAGCCCGACGGCCTTGCGCTCTTCCGTCGTTTTCTTCCAGCGGGTTTCGCCATGAACCTGAGCTTCTGGAGAGATACGCGCTTTCTCCTTTGACTCATATTCAAAGTCGCCCAGAATCAATGCGCCGGGAGCCAGCGATATACGCCCGCCCTGGCACTTGAGGTTGCCATTGACGCGCCCACCGATCGTGATATTCGCGGCACGAATCACCGCATCGGATCCGATCTCGCCGTCAATCAGCGCCTCTGAGCCGAAGACAGCCAAATCGCCGGCCGTGTACGATTCGCTCGCCACGGTGACTTCCGAGCCGAATGCTACCACATCGCCATCAATTCTGGAATTGATATTGATGGTATTGGCGGCAACACGGAGGGATCGACAAAGTTCGCCGTTAATCGTGGCGCGAAAGGCCGCGGCATTGATGTTGCCATCGACGATGCCGTCAAAAGTCACCGTCCGGCCCGCAGCGGCCAGATCGCCCCAAATCGTCCCTTCGAATTTGAGCGTTCCGCCCGCCAGGAGAACATCCTCGGAGAAATCTCCGCTCAAGTACACTTCATCGCCGCTGCGATAATAGAAAGCACCGGCGCTTGACATCATACCGACGACCAGTAGGACGCTTAAGATCAGGAGATTGCGGCACAAATTGCGGGTCATCGAGAGAATTTCCTCCGCCTAAGGTAACGAAGATCAATCGATGAAGTTACGGATATCTGCGGGTTAATCCGGCTTCGCAGCATGGAAACATCTTTCACCGTTGCAGACAACAAGAATCTTCGACTCTATCAAGTCCCCTCGGACGGCTTCGGGTCTTCGGGCGGTTCATTGTGATTGCGGCGTTCGCGCGCGACCGTGGGAATAAACGGTCCGCTTCGGGGCGCCGGCGGCAATCCCAGAATCGCCCGCGCGCGATTGAGGGCATCGTGTATGTTGGCGAAGACATTTTCGTCGCCGATAAACTGCATCATGTCGGACTTCGTGAGCGCAAAAAGCGGCTGGGCGTGCACGCCTGACAAGATCAAGGCGATGTTGTGTTTCTTACAGTCTTTGAGGACCTGCTCCAGTGCGTGGAGCCCGGAGGAGTCGATTACTGGCACATTGCGCATTCTGAGGATCAAGACGCGCGGCGGACGCTCGACGATCTTGATCGACTCCTCAAACTTGTAGGCGGCGCCAAAAAAGAGCGGGCCGTTGATCTCATAGACTTCGACGCCCGGGGGCACATCCTGCTTGGTAATCGCCAGGGGGTCGTCAATCTCGCCGTTATCATCGGTGAATTCGCGCGAAATCACCCCGATGTTGGTTACTTCGGCCATCCGCTTCATAAAAAGAAACGCGGCCAGCACCATTCCAACTTCGATGGCTACGGTCAAGTCAAACAACAGGGTCAGGCCGAAGGTTGTCAGCAAGACCACAACGTCGCTGCGCGGACCGCGGATGAGGCTGACGAACGACCGCCACTCGCTCATGTTGTAGGAAACGACAACGAGAATCGCTGCCAGTACGCACAGCGGTATCAACCCCGCCCATTTGCCGAGAAACAGCAGAATCAACAGAAGCACAACCGCGTGGGTGATCCCGGCAATCGGCGTGCGTCCTCCATTCTTGATATTCGTCGCGGTGCGCGCAATCGCGCCGGTGGCGGGTATTCCCCCGAAGATTGGGGTTGCAATATTAGCGACTCCCTGCGCCACGAGTTCCATGTTGGAGCGATGCTTGCCGCCGATCATGCCATCTGCGACCACCGCGGATAATAGTGATTCAATTCCGGCCAACAGGGCGATTGTCGTCGCCGGCTGAATCAGATTGCGGAGTGTTTCCCAGTCAAAACTTGGCAGTTTCGGGGCAGGCAACATCGACGGAATCTCTCCAAAGCGACTGCCAATCGTCTCAACTGGTAGCTTGAAATAGGCGACCACTGCCGTTGCCAGAAGCAACGCCACCAAAGAACCCGGGACTTTACGCCAAGCCCGTGGCCAGAACACGATCACCACGATCGCAGCTACACTGATCAGTGTTGCTGACCAGTTTATGCTCGAGAAAAAGTGAGGATATGCCGCCCACTTATCAATAAAGTCCGCCGGGACATCCCCCATCGGCAAACCAAGAAAGTCCTTCACCTGCGACGAGAAAATGATCACCGCGATGCCGGAAGTGAAACCGACTACCACTGGATGAGGAACAAACTTGATCGCCGACCCGAACTTGGCCAGGCCCATGATCACCAGAATGACGCCGGCCATGATGGTCGCGATCATCAATCCGTCTAACCCATACTGAGCGACAATTCCGTAGACGATAACCACGAAGGCGCCGGTCGGACCGCCAATCTGAACGCGACTCCCACCGAGTGCCGAAATGATGAACCCGGCGATGATTGCCGTGAAGAGCCCCTTCTCCGGGGAAACTCCCGAGGCAATGGCGAAGGCAATAGCCAGCGGCAATGCCACTACCCCGACGATGAGTCCGGCGCCAAGGTCAGCTACGAACTGCTCTTTCGAGTAGTTGCCGAGTGTTGTAAAGAGCTTTGGTCTAAGCACAATCCAATTCCAAAAAGGGGCAACTATACGCTGTTTGGCACCTCATGTGGGGGAGAATTTTTGCCGGAACACCCTTCGTCGACCAGTGTCGTCATGTAATTCGTTGTCTGACAATGGATAAAGCGCTCCGCAAGAATTCTAAATCAACTCTGGATTTTTCGCGAACCGCCACACTCCGAGTGCGACAGTAAGGATGAAAAGAGAATAGATCAGATGAAAATTAACGCACTTGAACAACACGACTCGCTCTATCGATTAGCTTACCGGAAGTATCTCAACGACGAGATCGAGTTCGCGAGGCAGTTGGCCGAAGAGGCAGTCGAGAAGGCTCACGAGTTCTACATGGAGATGAACTTGACAGTGCCCGCGGACCGCTTCACTTGTCGCGCCCGCGCCCTCCTAGACATGATCGAGAGAAAAACACTGTTAGACGGAAAGTAGCCCATACAGAGCGGGTCGGCAGACTCCCGCGATTTCCACCCGACTGCCGACCCGTTTCCGATACAAAACTCACTCTATCCCCACACTCCCACGCACCGACAGCCCGATTCGGTGGCAGGCGATCCGGTAAACCCGGATCGCCTTCTGTTTAAAGCTGAACGGCGGCGACTTTTCAGCGTCTAACCTGTGAATGACTTCTGTCCAGCAATCTACTTCATGCGAGGGCTGACTCAAATGAGAGTTCTTCCTCTTTCGGCGTCGATTCTGATTGCGAGCTTCCTCGTAGCACTGCCTAATTCAAATCATTCTCTCATTGCACAGCAATTGATCCAGGGCGAAACCTATGATATCCGCTTGCCCGCCGGCTACGATTCCACAGCCGTCTACCCGCTGTTGATCGTCCTTCACGGTGCCTATGGCAATAAAGAAGAACTTCAACCCTACTTCGTTCCTGACCTTTATTCCGATCGCTACATCTGCTTGTTTGTCCAATCAAACGAGAAGAGCCGCGGCGGCTACAACTGGTGGAACCGAATTCCTGACGGCCGAAAGGTGATTCGACGGGCATTTGATGAAGTCAGGACAAAGTACGCCATTGATACCGGTAGAGTTATCATTGGTGGCTTCTCCGCCGGAGCGACTATGGCAATCGATGTTACGCTCCAGGGAGTCTTGCCGGTACTGGGGTTTGTTGCGCATTGTCCGGGCATGCCGCGGGAGTTCGATAGTCTACTCGTGAGCCAAGCGGCTCATAAAGGTCTCAAGGGCGTGATTCTCGCCGGTCGCGGCGACTACTTCCGACCCTACCAATTGGATATGGTCGACATCTTCAAATCCGCTGGGTTCAAGCACCAGTTTACGGTCATACCCAGCCTCGGCCATGAAATACCCCTCAACCTCTCAAATGTACTGGATGCAGCGTTGCAATTCGTTGATCCACGTCTGAAATCGGCTCAGGAATAGACTACTGCACGCACGGCATTTCACGTATTCTTCCGAGGGGCCGTCAATCTTGACAGGATCGATAAGGATTCGTATTCTGTCTTGTCAGCTAAGGAGACTATTTGGCAATTTCGACCCGAGGACGATACGGCATTCGCGCGCTCTTGGCGGTGGTCAAGGCTAACCGCCCGTTGTCAACCGCGCGCATTTCCCAGCTTGAAGATATCTCATTGCCGTATCTCGAACAGATCTTCAACAAGCTCAAACGCTCCGGGATAATTCTGTCCAAGCGCGGCGCCCAAGGCGGCTATGTGCTGGCCCGACCCGCCGATCAGATTTCGATCGGGGAAGTGATTGCCGTGCTCGATGGTCCGGTCAAATTCAGCCAGTGCCACAATCCTGAGCACGAAGAGGAATGTGAAAAGCGCGATATCTGCGCCTCGCGGAGGTTCTGGTCGGAACTGGAAGCGGACGTCAACAGCAAGTTGTTTCGCACTTCTTTGCAGGATCTGAAGAACATTGAAACCGGCCTGATCGAACAAGTGCAGGCGAAAACCGATGAAGCGAATCTACTTCGATCATAACAGCACAACTCCGCTCGATCCGCGCGCACTGGAGGCGATGCTGCCCTACTTGAGCGATCATTATGGAAATGCCTCCTCGGTGCACTCGGTGGGTCAGACCGCGCGTGCCGGAATGGAGCGTTCGCGCGAGCTGATTGCCAGCTTGCTCGGTTGCCGTCCCGACGAACTCTATTTCACTGCCGGCGCTACCGAATCGACAAATCTGGCTATCAAAGGCGTGGCTGATCTCATGGCTCACAAGGGTCGACATATTGTCACCACTAAGATTGAGCACCAAGCCGTCCTGGAGCCGTGCCGCTTTCTTGAGAGCCACGGATATGAAATCACCTATCTCGATGTCGACAGCCTTGGCTATGTCAGCGCCGAAGAGCTTCGTCGCGCGCTTCGTCCCGACACGATTCTCGTTTCAGTCATCTTTGCCAACAACGAAATCGGTACCATCCAGAAACTGAAAGAGCTATGCAGCATTGCCCATGACCGCGGCGTTTTATTCCATACCGACGCAACTCAGGCCGTCGGTAAGATGCCGGTTAATATCCGCGAGCTTGAAGTCGACCTGCTTTCTGCCTCGGCGCACAAGTTCTATGGCCCGAAGGGAATCGGCTTGCACTATGCCCGCATCGGCACTCGCTTCTCGCCGTTGATTCACGGCGGCGCCCATGAACGCGGCAAGCGGGCCGGCACGGAAAACGTCGCCGGAGCCGTCGGATTGGCAAGGGCGCTCGAACTCTGCATCGCAGAGCTTGAGAGAAACAACACTCATCTGCGCAATCTAAGCCAGAAGCTTACCGACGGTGTTTTGTCCAACATACCGGAAGCGCGACTCCACGGCGACCGGCAGAACGGACTGCCCGGAACAATGTTCTTCACATTTCCGGGCTGCGACGGCGAGGCTATCATCGTCTCGCTCGACATGGCGGGTATCGAGGTTTCCTCCGGATCAGCATGCACCTCCGGCGCCACCGAACCCTCGCATGTGCTCCTCACTATGGGAATTCCGCGACAGGAAGCTTCCTCTGCGGTGCGCTTCTCGCTGGGTCGCGGCAACACCGAGGTAGAAGTTGATTTACTGCTCGCCGCTTTACCGCCGATCGTTGAACGCCTGCGCAAAATGTCACCGCAGTATGCGGGACGTTAGCCTCAATCCACTGCGACCATGACCACCGAAAAGAAGATACTCGTCGCCGTCGCCATGTCGGGAGGGATCGACAGCTCGGTCGCTGCCGTTTTGCTCAAGAAGCAAGGCTATGACGTGATCGGCCTGACCATGAAGCTATGGGATTTCGCCGAGGTTGGCGGCGAGGACAAACAGGTTTCCCGGCGCTGCTGTTCGCTGGAGATGTTCGATGACGCGAGAAGCGTCTGCTATAAGTACGACATCCCCCACTATGTGTTGAATATGCACGAGGATTTTCGTGAGACGGTCATTAACGATTTTGTCAGCGAGTACGTGCAAGGACGTACGCCCAATCCCTGCGTCGTCTGCAATTACAAAGTGAAGTGGGAGCTGCTCGAAAACAAAGTTAAGCAACTTGGCTGCGATTTTCTGGCTACCGGCCATTACGCCCGCATTGGACACGAAGAAACGAGTGGACGCTATTCGATACTCAAAGGCGTCGATCCGACGCGCGACCAGTCGTACTTTCTGTGGGGCTTGAAGCAGGAGTCGCTGGCACGGACGATGTTTCCCCTCGGCGGACTGCACAAAACCGAAGTGCGCCGACTGGGACGAGAGTATGGCCTCGTTAATGCCGAGCGGGAAGAATCGCGCGAAATTTGCTTTGTGCCGGACAATAATTACGTACGGCTGGTCGAAAAACGCCATCCGGAGTTGGCGCAGCCCGGGGTCGTGCGCGATACGGCTGGCAATATTGTCGGCGAGCACGACGGCTACTATCGTTACACGATCGGCCAGCGCAAGCGGATCCAGATCAACACGACGGAGAAGAAGTACGTCACGCAGATTTTCCCCGAGAAGAACGAGATTGTGATTGGCGATGACGATGACCTGCTGGTTGAGTCGTTCGAGGTCAAGGAGGTTAATTGGGTGGCCATCGATCCGACCAATTCCGATCGGGAAGCGATTAATGAACCCAACGCCTTCGCTGCCCTGATCAAGATTCGCTACTTGCACAAACCGGTACCGGGAACCGTCACTCTCTTGACAAACGGAAACGTGGCTATTAGACTGCATGATAAGCAGCGGGCGGTCACTCCCGGTCAGAGTTGCGTCTTCTACGACGATGATGTCGTGCTGGGAGGTGGCAAGATCGCGTAGGTAAAAGGAGCGTGCATGCGCACAGGTTGGATGACAAAGGTTTGGGCCACCGCGTTGCTTAGTTGGGCTACACTCACAGCCAACACGATTCCTCTCGAGTTCTTCCTTGGTCGCATCATCGGCGCCCCCCGGATTGCGCTAAGTTTCTCAGACCAGAGAGACGGCGTTGCCGCATTCGATCTCAGTGGCGGATCCGGAATCGCCAACCGATTCTCGCTGACGCTACCTGAAGCGCTCAGCTATCTCCCGCGCGGAGACGAGCGAAGATGGGACTTCAACAAGAGGGTTGCCGGAGAAGTTCAAGTTGGTCCGCTGATTCGCTATTCGTTGGGATACCTCGATTACGATCATGCCAACGATGAATTCAGGTCACTTGGAAGCAATGGGACCGAAAAGACAGCCGACTGGAATTTGGAGCATCGACTAAACTACTGGTCTGCAAGTCAGTTCGAAATTGACTCGCAGCATGTGCCCTACTTCCTTGTAAGACGAGAACTGTTTTTCGACAGCAGACAACACTCGATTGGGATTCTTAACCGCTATGTAAGCACAGAACGCCGTTTTGTCTATTCGTCATATTCTTCGACTCCGAGCGGTACCAGAATCGGCACGCACTCGTCAGGATCAGAACTCTCTAACTTCGAAACACAAGAGGACTTACGATTCGGTCTGGGTCGTGGCCTTGTGCTCAATCAACGCCTCATTGTCAGTCGCCTGCGTAACCGCAGACAATCACTTTCGGAAGACTCCTCCACCAGCATGACGTATGCGTACTCCCGGAGCGCTGGTCAATCGGATATAAGCCGTGAGGCAGAGTTTCAAATCGGAATCGAAAGACTCTGGCGTGCGAACCGCTGGGGTAAACTGGTTCTGGAATTCGGGCGACTCAGATCTCCGCGGGAATCCCATGACATTGGCCGATATTCTACCGGGCAGACATCCCCCTTCGACTCATTGCAGTCTGAGACCTCGAGCGATCACGGCCAGATTGCGGTCAGTTTAGATTGGCTCACGCAGATAGAAAACAAGCCAATCCAGTTTCTATTGGACCGATTCAGTGGCTACTACGGTCTCGAGTTGCCTGCAGGCACAACTCACTTCGAAACAAGCCTCTCTTGGAGGGTCGATGATCGAAGTCACTCGTATGAGAGATTCGATAGCGAAGATGAAGACAGTGTGGTAGTTGCGCACTCCGATGCACTGGAGCATCAATTAACCCTGGGCCTGACAGCGACTCACTTCCTCAAGCGAAACCTCGAAGGAATTGCCTCTCTCTCCGTCCTCCACACGCCCAATTTCAGTAAGGACCCCGACGGGGCGTACCCCAATCTGGAACGCATTAGTGGCCGCCTCTCACTCGCCTACTGGTCCTATTCCTGGGATCCCACTCAAAGACGTGAGATCTCCTGGTCGGAAATCTCAGCGATGGACTATCTTCTCGGGCCGCTGTTGCGGGAGCATGACTACCGCATCAACATTGAAATCGAAACCAGATTCCATGAATTCTATCCAACCACCTTCGGAGTGCCAACCTACGACGCCTATTATTCGAGACGTCGAGCGACTGAATGCACAGTAGTACTCTCCGCCGTCCACGGGTTGACCGAAACCACTGATATCCAGGGCAACTTCAGTTATCGACTGAGCCATCTTGACTATGGAGCCAGTGAGAACACTCGCCAATATTGGGACTTTGGAACAAACCTACGCTGGCAACCATTGAAATCGCTTCGTGTCAGCGGCCTACTGTCAACTCAAGTCCTTCACGAGGCGGCAGTGAGAGTCTGGCCTTTCGAAGTCGAGAATATCTCACTTACGTCGACGTCGTGGCGATGCGAAGTTAAGTGTAACCTGGTGCTTTAGACAATCGCAGCGTAGTTGACACCCAGGTCAGCATCGATTAGAATGCTACTTAAGATTAGCGTTTATTGTTCAAGAGGTACCCCATGCTCAAACTCAAATTCCACGGCCACTCGTGCTGGGAGATTTCCGATAATCGTCACAGTCTGATTATCGATCCCTTCCTTTCCGGCAACCCGGTCGCCAAAGCCAAGCCGGATGATATCAAGGTGCAATATGTCGTCGTCTCGCATGGGCACGGCGATCACTGGGGCGATACGCCCGCCATCGCCAAGGCCAATGACGCAACCGTGATTTCAAACTTCGAGCTCACACAGTATGCCGCCAAGTTGGGGCTGAAGGTTCATCCGATGCATATCGGCGGATCGGCGAAGTTTCCCTTTGGCTGGCTGAAACTGACCATCGCCCACCACGGTTCCACGCTCAAGGAAGCCGAGGACTACGGCGGCAATCCGGCCGGAATTCTGGTGAATATCGGCGGCAAGACAATCTATCACTCCGGCGACACGGGGTTGTTTCTGGATATGAAGCTCATCGGCGAAATGAACGCCATCGACCTGGCGCTTCTGCCGATTGGAGACAATTTTACCATGGGACCAACCGATGCCGCCAAGGCTGTCGAGTTTCTACGCCCCAAGAAGGTCGTGCCGATGCACTACAACACGTTCGATATGATTAAGCAGGATCCTAACGAATTTGCCAAGCTGGTCCGCGCGCAGGGCATCGAGTGCCTGATTGTCAACCCCGGTGAAGCGATCGAGATTTAGTCGATCAGAGCATCGTGTCGTAGGGCAGGTCTCTGATCGGACACAACTAGCATTCTAAGACTCTCTACCGGAGACCTGCCAAGAATCTAATAACTGCTCGAATCCAATTTTACCTTACCACGGAAAATCCAATAAATGCTGATCGTGTAGGCCAGCACCAACGGCACCCCCATCGCCGCGATGATTAGCATAATGTTCAGAGTCTTTTCAGAAGACGCCGCATTGTAGATGGTTAGACTGAATTCCGGGTTCGGACTTGAGTAGATCATATTCGGAAACATGCCGATCCCGAACAGCGCTAAGAGGAAGGCGATCGCCGCGCTTGAGGAAATGAACGCCCGCCAGTCGCGCCCGTGATAAATCTCTCGCGGAATATTCGCGATCGCGAGCATGTTTAACAGGGGAACAAAGAACAAAATCGGGTGGCTCTTGATATATGCCGCCATGTGAGGAACGTACAGCAAGGTCACCATCGTCGTCGTTGCATAACAAATGATGAAAAAGATGATCGTATTGTTAATCCAACTGCGCACCTTGTCGTGCAAGGCACCCTCGGTCTTCATCACGACATAGATCGCTCCGTGCATCATGAAGAGCGCGACCGTAGTGATTCCCACGAGTATTGCATAGGGATTGAAGAGCCCCAGAAAAGTGCCGACGTACTCGTGACGAGCATCCAGCGGAACACCGATCGCAATATTGCCGAGCGCCACACCAATGATCAGAGTTGCCAACAAACTGCTTACACTGAAAGAGATGTCCCACATTTTGCGCCACCAGAGCATTGGTCGCTTGCTGCGAAATTCAATGGCAACGGCGCGAAAGATCAGACAGAAGAGCAGAAACATCAGCGCCAGATAGAAGCCGGAAAAAGCCGTGGCGTAGACCTCGGGAAACGCTGCAAACAATGCTCCGCCGGCAGTCACCAGCCAGACCTCGTTGCCATCCCAGACCGGTCCGATCGAATTCAGGAAGATTCGTCGCTCTTCATCCGTCTTCGTCAAGAGGTGCAGCGCGCCGACGCCGAGATCGAAGCCGTCGAGAATCGCATAGCCGGTGAATAGCACACCGATCAGGATGAACCAGATCGTCTGCAGATCGAGTCCGAACATCAGGCTCGCCTCCGGATCTCGAGATCATCAGCAAGCGGACCGTGCTGAATTTTCTCGTTGAGCAGGTAAAGGAAGAGAATAAACAGCAGCAGATAGATCGCGCCGAACAGGATCAGGGATGTGATCACTTCGCCGGAAGTCACGCTTTTGGACAGAGCATCTTCGGTCCGCAAGAGATTGTGCACGATGTAAGGCTGACGGCCGACTTCCGCAGAAATCCAACCGAGTTGATTGGCCGCCTGCGGCCCCAACACCGAGAAGACAAAGACCCAGAGCAACCAACGCAGATTGAAAAGTTGCTTGCGCCACCAGAGAAATAGCCCGCCCCAGGCGAGCACTATCAAGCCCATGCCAATGGCGACCATCGCATGGTAGGATTGAAACACGATGTTCACCGGCGGGCGTTGCTCGGGCGGGAACGCTTGCAGGCCGGTCACTGGTTTACTCGCGTCGCCATAGACCAGCCAACTCAGCAGCCCGGGGACCGCTACGCCATACTTGACTCGTTCTTCTTTTTCGCAAACCCAGCCGAACAGGTAAGCCGGCGCGGGTTCATTGGCAGGGTAATGGCCTTCAAAGGCTGCCAGTTTTGCCGGCTGGTTCACGGCTACGCCGGCAGCGCTCTCGTGGCCGGAAACTAGCTGCAGAATCGATGCGACAGCGGCCACCACCAGCGAGATTTTCATCGACCACTTGGCGAACTCTTCATGACGTTTGCGCAGGAGGTAGAATGCCGAGACGCTCAGCACGAAGAACGCACCTGCCTGCCAAGCGCCCATGTAGACGTGCCAGATGCGATCGACACTCGAGGGATTGAACACCATCGCCCAGAAATCGACGATCTCTGCGCGTGCCTCCAGCCCTTCACCCACGATATGATGTCCGGCCGGTGTTTGTTGCCAGGAGTTCGCCACGACAATCCAGACTGCCGAAAAATGCGCACCGAGGCAGACCAGAATCGTGGAAATGAAATGCACCGTCGGGCTGACACGGTTCCAGCCGAAGAGCAAGATTGCCAGGAAACCTGACTCAAGAAAAAAGGCGAAAATTCCCTCGGCAGCCAACGCGCTGCCAAATACGTCGCCAACGTAGCGCGAGTAGGTTGACCAATTCGTACCGAACTGGAATTCCATCACGATGCCGGTCGCCACACCGAGCGCGAAAATCAGCCCGAAAATGCGCACCCAATAGCGCGTCATCTGCTGGAACAGCGGATTACGGGTCTTGAGATACATCCCTTCCATGATCACCAGGATCAGGCCGAGTCCGATAGAGAGCGGGGGAAAAAGATAGTGGAATCCAACCGTGAACGCGAACTGCACGCGGGATAGCATGAGGAGATCCATACTTCAGAATGTACGCTGCCGCAGGAGATTTATGAGAAAAAATTCACAAGAAAAGTTAGTCATTCTTAACTTGTAGAGTGCGCAATCGGCTTAGATGGCTTTGATCGAACGCCGCCACTCGCCTTCTTTGACGAAGTTGACATCGTCGACGATTCCCAGCAGCCACAAGCCGATCAATTCGGACTGCTCGTTGAGCTCGACGATCAGTGAGGTTGCCGGTGAGACGAAGCGGGCAACCCGTTCGCGGGCGAAACGGATATTGAGCAGGCTGCGCTCATGATCGGTCAGGTATTCGATGTCGGAGAGACTCTCGCCGTCGGTTTGCAGTGAGACGTTGCTGCGCAGGAATTCCTCGGGCGGGTGAATCGCAGCTTCAATACGCCATAACTTGCGCGGTCGCCAGACGTCGATATTGAGGATCTTGCCCTCGCGAGTCAAATCAAACGAGCAGTCGTTACCATCAATGGTTTGTTTGAACTGTCCCCTTTGTTTGACTCCCGCTGAGAGCGTATCACCGATCGTGTCGTAGAAAGCGCGGCACGGATAAGGACGAGTCAGCGGCGTCGTCTTTACCGTGACAAGGCTCATTCCAATTCCTTGAGACGTTCCTGAGCCTGGCGCGCTTCAAACGAATCGGGGAACTCCGTGAGCAGGCGGTTGAATATGGGCTTGGCGCGCGCGATATTTCCCGTTTCCTGGTAGCACCGCCCCAGCTTGAATATCGACTGCGTCAGCTTGTCGCTTTGCGGATGCAGTTTTTCGACCTTCTCAAATTCGGGGATCGCTTTCGCATAATCCTTCTTGGCGTAATAACATTCCGCCAGCCAGTATTGCGCATCGTCTGCCAGGGGGCCGTTTGGGAACTGGGTCAGGAATTCGTTGAACTGCATGATCGCCAGGTCAAAGCGGCCTTCCCGCATATCCTTCGAGGCATTGTCGTAGACCATGCTCTGATTGACCTGCGTCTGGTCCTGCTCCTCCGCAGCTCTACCGGTATCACCGGTCACGGGATTGACAGGAATCACGGTTGGCCCGCCGCCCCGCTTGATTCCGGTGGCAACCTTGCTTTCGATATCGGTCAGCCGACCGTCGATCGTGTTCATCTTGTCCATCATATCGCCGAGCCTGACGACTAATTCGGCCTGGTAGGCGACATTCTTCTCGACGGTGAGACGGAACAACGAATCCAAGTCGCGAAGCCGCTCCTGCGTCTGCAGCGACGAACGCTCGAGAAACTCAAGCTGCGTCTTCATGGTGACGATTTCACTGCGCGAGGCGCAGCCAACGAGCAGCAAAGTAGCCGTGATGACGAGAAGTATTCCGATGCGCCGCATAGTGTCTCCCATTAATGCCGAAGGGCGGTTCACACCGCCCTTGTCGGCTCGCTGCTATTGTTCTTCGAATTCCGCTCTTCGATTCTTTGACCAGGCATCTTCGTTCGATCCCAGCACGGCCGGGCGTTCCTTGCCGTAGCTGATAATCGACATACGATCGCGCGGAATGCCGAGGCTTTCGAGATAGCTCATCGCCGCGCGTGCGCGACGTTCGCCCAGCGCCAGGTTGTATTCAACCGTACCGCGTTCGTCACAGTGCCCGGCGATTTGGACGCGGGCATCAGGATTCGCCTTCATACGCTCGTAGTTCTTGCGTAGTCCGTTGATGGCGTCGTCACGAAGGTTGTACTTGTCGAAATCGAAGTAGATGGTGACGTAACTCAACACCTCTTCGGGGGTGACGGGTTTGTCCGGCGGGCGATTGCCATCGCCACTACCATCGTCCTTTCCGGTATCCGTCACCGCCGGCGGAGTCTGGTCTTCCATTTCGGGTTTCTTGCCGCAACCGATCGCCAACAAAGCGATCATCAAAATCGAGAGCAGGATCAGAGCTTTTCTCATGCTTCTCCTCCTTGGTCTATCATCTTATCCATCATCTTCCACACAACTTAAACACGCGAAGCACGTCTTCGCATTCAAAGATTCTCCAGTGATCTAATAACATGCCCGGCCACCCATGTCAACCAAAACCGGAGCTTTTGGTAACTTCTACGACTAATTTACGAACGGCTGCCAGGCGGGATTTGACGACTTCCCGTCCGCCGTAATCTTTCTCATTTTCTTGCTGTAACGATCCATGATGTAAACGTCACTGGCCTGCTTTGTATACTTCGTGTACACCAGGTGCAGGCCGTCCGGCGACCAATGCGGATTCTCGTTGGATCCGGTCTGGTCGAGCCTGAGCATATTCAGGCCGGTGACGTCGATGGTACAAACCTGGAACTTGCCATCCTCACCGCGCGAGACAAAGGCAATAACATCCCCTGTCGGCGAAAACCGGGGTGAATCGTTGTACTTTCCATCATATGTGAGCCGCGTCACGCCAAAGCCCTCAGCATCCATGATATAGATCTGAGGCTGACCCGACCGGTCGGAAGCAAACGCAATCTCCCTTCCAGTCGGTGACCATGAGCCCGAGACTTCGATCGAAGGTAAAGAGGTTAATCTTCGTTTGATTTTGCCCTTCCGGTCGAGAACGTAAAGCTCAGAGTTACCATCCTTGGAGAGCGTTATCACGATCTCCTTATTGTCTGGACTCACTTCCGCCGCATTGTTGGACCCTTGATACGCCGAAATCGGATGCGACTTCCCCGTGCGAATATCCCGCTCCCAGACCTCCATCTTGCCCGTTCGAAAGGTCGTGAACAGCAAGCGATCTTCCTTCTTGTCCCAGGCAGGTGATAGGTTCAGAGTCCGGTCATCGGTTATCTTGATCGCATTGGCCCCGTCATAATCGCAAACGTACAGCTCCTTGTGACCGGAAGCCGTTGACACGTAGGCAATTCGCGTCGTGAAGAAGCCCTTCTCGGCCGTGATATGCTCGACTGCAGCGTCGGCTATCAAGTGAGCGATGCGCCGGTGATTTGACCTGGCGGTCTTGAGTTTCTCTGAAGTCAGTTCCTGGATTCGGGGCGTCAATTCGCTGACTTTGTAGAGCACCTTCACTTCAGATTCGGTGAGTTCAACCTCGCCCTCGACAAGATAATCCGCTCCCATCCGTTGCCAGATCTCCGGAGTAATATCTTTGATCTCCCAGACGTCGAGGTAAAACTGGCTTTTCGGTATCGTGTCGAAGAAGACATGGAAGTCGAGATCGTCGGTCACGATCTTCTGAATTGATTTGGCAAGCGAGTCGGCTTCAAGCGAAAGTTGCCCCGCTACTTTGAAGTCACCGACGGCGATTTTGTACGACTTCCACTTCCCGCCTATAATCTTAAGCGTATCGAGTTCCAATCCGCCTTGTGCAGCAACCTTTGCACTTGAGAGCACTAATGCCAGAGTCATAAAGCTGCACAAACGTACGAAGAGCGTTAGATAGCGATGAATAAACATTCTCAATTACTTTCCCGGTACGTACTCAAAGTCCAAATGGAGCCCGATGTATTCGTAGTTGAAGTTGGAAGGGAAGGCCGGAAACTGCCCGGCGCGAATGACCGCAAAAACCGCTGCCTGATCAAAGGTGCTGAAACCTGATGATTTTTCTACCACCGGCTGTCCAATCAGGCTACCGCTGCGATCGATTTGGAAGTAGACAGTGCATGAAATCGGCTTCGGAGAGGAGACCGGATTGCGCCAATTGCGCTCGATAATATTCAAGACGAGCCCAAGATTGTACGGTAAATTAGATGATCCCTTGCCGATGCCGGTACCTGAACCCCCAACTGCGGAGGCTACGTCTAGTCCGCCCTTGCCATCTTCCTTGGGTTGTTGATCTTCAGCCTCGGCGGGTTTTTTGGGCTCACCGGGATCAGGTTCCGGATCAGGCTTGCTGACCGGATCGGGTTTTGGCTTGGGTGGTTTTGGCTTTGGCTTGTCCTCGATGATCTTTTCTTTCTTGCTGTCGGTCTTTAGTATCTGCTTCTCAGTAATCGACTCATCCGGCATCGGCTCACCGGCTGGCGGTGGGTTGATCTTTGTCGTTTCCTTCTCAGAAGCGGCTTTTCCTGCCGGCGGGCCACCGGGGAGCGCATCAACCAGAGGCACGCGCATAATTTCAATTGATGGCTTGAACATCCCGATTGCCGGGCTGATGACCAGGATAACACCTGTCAGCGCCAGGTGCATGATGATCGAAAGTATGAGGTCTTTTCGTGACATACTTATTATCGCAATCGCAATGCTATTTCTTGCCGATGGTCAACTTGCCCTCCGGCAACTTGGTCACAAGCCCGACTTCCTTGATTCCGGCAGCTTTGATGAAGCCCATGACTCGAATGACCTCGCCATGTGTCACCGACTTGTCGGCGCGCAAAAAGACCATCTTATCTGTGGCCGCATCGTGCGCTTCCTTGATGCGGCTCTCGAACTGAGACGCTTCAACCACACGGTCGTCTATGTAATACACACTGCGCTGGTCAATGGTGACAACTATGCCTTCCGAGAGTGTCGCATCAGCTTCTTTGACCTGCGGCAAATCGACATTAATTCCCGACTGCATCAACGGTGCGCTGATCATGAATACGATCAGGATCACGAGCACCACGTCCACAAGATTGGCGACGTTAATGTCGTGCATCGTGCCGTAAGAGCGCGGGCGGCGTTTATGCGCCATTAGATTTGCTCCTTGGTGACTGCGGCCAGGAACTCCAGTGAGAAGTTGTTCAAATCATCCGCAAAGAACTTGAGTTTGGTGTTGGCCCAGTTGAAGGCCATCACCGACGGAATCGCCACCGCCAATCCGACGATGGTTGCGATCAGGGCTTCGGCAATACCCGGCGCGACAACGACCAACGAGGCCGAACCCTGTTGGCCGATATTCATGAAGGCATTCATAATACCGTAGCACGTTCCGAGCAGTCCGATAAACGGCGCGGAATTGGCGGAAGTCGCCAGATAAGAGACTTTGTTCTCGAGTTGCTTGATCTGCTCGTTGGCTTCCTTCTCAAGAATGCGGTCGATAGCCTCCATCTCGTCCGGTTCGAGCTTGATCATCTGTCCCGGCGTGCGGTCGCCGTGCTTGGCCGACATCAGCGACTCCCACTCGCGAAAACCTTCTTCAAAGACACGCGCCAACGGCGTCGACTTGTAGATGAGGCACTTCCCGTGAGCCTCTTTCAGGCTGGCACGCCGCCGGAAAGTGTGGAAGAATCTCCGTCCGTCGGCTTCGGCAGCACGATAGACCTTCCATTTGTTGATGATCACCGCCCACGTGATAAAACTCATGATCAGCAGGACGATCAGGATCACCCAACCGAATGCCGACATGTGCGAAAGCAACCCCCACAAGCCGTCCGATACTAAAAGCACGTTAGCCAACGCCAAAGGATACTCCGTTCCAAAACCGATGCGCTTCCCGCCGATTGTAATAGGTATACATCACAATCAGGCGGATATTTCCGCCCACAATGTAGAAACTTGACTCGGTGCGGCAACTGCTTTTAGGTCGTTGTCCGGCAGCGAGATAAGTCCATGCTAAGGCCGGGATTTTCGAAGTTTTCCTTCTTCGAGGATTAGCGTTTGGTCGGAGATTCGTTCTATGAAGCGTTCATCGTGGCTGATAACAATCACGGTGTTTCCACGCTGCTTGAGGCTGAAGAGCAATTTGTTCATCGCTTCGACGCCGGACCAGTCCAGCCCGGCTGTGATCTCGTCAAACAGAAGAATCGGCCGGTTCAGTACGAGCATCGACGCGATCGCAATACGGCGCTTTTCTCCCGCCGAGAGGTTGTGCGGGCTACGATCACGAAACTCAGCAATCTCGAGTCCCACCAGGTGCAGCGATTCCTCGACAGCCCTGGCGATGACATCAGAACTTGCTCCGGCGTTGCGCAGTCCAAAGGCAATCTCGTCGAATACCGTTTCGGCAAAGATCGCACTCTCAGGGAACTGCAGGACCAGCGCCACGCGATCGAGCAGCTCCTGCGACCCCGCAGCAGTCCCCATCAAGCTCACCCGACCTGTAGCCGGACGCTCCTGGCCGCAGAGAATCTTTGCCAGCGTGGTTTTCCCGCTGCCGGAGTTCCCGAGGATTGCCGTGATTTGTACTGGCAAGAACTTGGCCGAAACATCTTGAAGCACGTTCGCGCCATCAGCATATGCGAAGGTAACGTGATCAATTTCCAGCCCGAGATGATCACCAGGGGTGATCGAAGGCGCGGGCGACGCGGAAGGAAGTGTTTCCGACCTGGTTATCTCGGAGAACAGTCGAGATTGCTTGAACTGGGCGACCGAACCATCGAAAGCGATCGCCCCTTTGTCGAGGAAGACAACGCGCTCAAATTGGTCTATTTCATCAGAGTACTGGGTAGCAACAATGATCGACAGGTCAGTTTGTGCTCTGAGAGCATTGAAGAGAGTTTGACGGCCGCGAAGATCAAGAAACGAGGTCGGCTCATCGAGGAGAAGTAGTCGCGGCCGGACTATGAAAGTAGATGCCAGTGCCAACCTTTGTTTTTCGCCTGCCGACAGCGAGAGGGGATGGCGCCGCAGCAACGGTGACAGTTCAAACTCAACGGCGACATCATTGACGCGATTCTGCATCTCGGCACGGTCAACGGCACGATTTTCGAGCGCAAACGCCAGTTCCTGGTCTACCGCTCCTGCAATAATCTGATCCTCAGGATTCTGGAAGATGAATCCTGTCTCACTGTACTCCTCGGCAGGAAGGTCATTGATGAGAACGCAACCGGTCTCCGGCTTGACAATCCCGGCTGCGAGCCGCAATAGCGTCGATTTGCCAGAGCCATTCGCACCCAGGAGACAAAGGCGTTCTCCGCACTTTAGGCGCAGGGAAATCCGCTTCAGGCCCTCATTGCCCGAGGGATAGCGATAGCTGGCATCAATAATCTGAAGCATACGACTCGGTGCGAAGGATACGACGCTACCGCCTCCGGACAAAAAGAAAAGGTGCGGCAACTTTGTGTGCCGCACCTGAGCATTACTCGCTTCGCCGTGAGAATCAGCCGCGGAAACTAATGTTCAGTTCCTTCGCGGCGCCGACTTCATCCAACCGCGAGACCGGTGTGGAATGCGGCGCATTCTTCACCAGATCAGGATTCGTCTCCACTTCTT
>CAZOYE010000001.1:39894-339738 GCA_964584025.1 uncultured Ignavibacteria bacterium | reverse complement strand
TGAAGCGAGAAACAAACATGCTTAACAAACTGTCCATTATATCGGGGGAAGCACAATCCTGACCTACAGAACAAACGGGAAGTCGTGACAGTTACGTCGGGTCTTGCCCCGCGCCTATCCTCCTCAACCCTTGACCTCGACACTCCATACCCCTACATTCCCCCGTCACAGGAAGTGACAACACACATGAACGAATTCCCTAAACGTCGAGCCGACCTGCTGGTGCAGGTCGAACGCGTCGAAGGCGTCGACTACTACACGGTCAAGTCGCCCGAGACAGGCAAGTTCATCCGACTGCGCGAACCGGAGTACGGACTTCTGAATTCCCTCGACGGCACCCGCAGCGCTGAACAGGCGGCCGAGGAGTTCGTCCGCACATACAAGCTCACGATCACGCCTGCGGCAGTTGCCGGTTTCGCCGAGAGCTTGGGGAAACTGGGTTTCCTCGAAGGCATCGAAGCCGCCCATCGTGAGACGCGCAAATCGGTTCTCTTCATCAAGCTCAAAGCATTCAATCCTGACGGCTTCCTGACGCGAACCTATCCATTTTTGCGATGGGTATTCTCGCCGCCGATAGTGTTCCTTCAGTCACTCTTTATCGTACTGGGAATGAGTGTCTTCTTCGCCAACATCGAGCACTTTCCTTTCAGTCTGATGGCGATTCTCAACGCGGGCGACCTGGTCACGATCATAGTTTCGCTCTTCATTGTGATCACGGTGCACGAATTTGCCCACGCCTACGCCTGCAAGCGCTATGGCGGCAGCGCCCGCGAGATGGGCTTTTTGTTACTCTACTTCCAACCGTCTTTCTACTGTAATCTTTCCGACGCTTATCTCTTCCCGAACAAGCGCCAGCGTCTGGTTGTCATGATCGCCGGCGTTTTTTTTCAGCTCCTGCTATGGGCGCTGTTTTCGATCCTTTGGCGCATGACCATCGAAGGCGTCTGGCTGAATCGAATCTTCTATTGGACGGCAGCCGTCTGTTTTGCGACGCTCGTTTTCAATCTTAATCCGGCGATTAAGTTGGATGGCTACTACCTGCTCGCCGATTTCCTACAGATTCCCAATCTCCGCCAGAAGGCCTTCGACTTCATCTGGACGCGCCTCAAGGTCCGCCTGCTCGGTGCGCGCGACGACTCGCTCGTCCAGCCCACAGTACGCGAGCGCCGCATTTTCTGGCGTTACGGCATCTTCTCGATACTCTATTCAGTGGCGTTGATTGTCTTCGTCATCTACCGCGGCGGGCAGTTTATGGTCGGGCACTGGCGCGGCGCCGGATTTGTCTTGTTCGTCGCTCTTTGTTTCCTTATTTTCCGGCGGCTGTTGGCAACCACAGCCGGGCGCCTCAGGGATGTATGGCGTGAAAGGAAGCAGGTCTGGATGAAACCGAAGCGCATCGTCGGTTACGGCGTAACGCTGGTAGTAGTCATTCTGCTCGCGGTGTTTATTCGCGTCGGGCAGACATCGGGCGGAGAAGCGCGCCTGATCGCGGCCGAATCGTTTGTTGTCACCCGCGTGGCCCCCTCGCTGCTTGAAAGCTCCCACTTTCGCGGCGGCGTCCTCGAAAAGAACTCCGCAAAGGTCTTTCAACTTTCAGCTTCTGACTACGCTGTCACCCAGATTCAGCCGTTGGTCTCCGTCGGCGACACAGTTGGCGGCGGCGACACGCTGCTGATCATCAACTCAACCCTCAATGCTGGTCTGCTGGCGGAAGCCGAATCGGAACTCAAGAAAGCTGAAGCCGATCGCCGTCTGCTGCTGTCCGATCCCAAGGCGGAAGAGATCTCAAAGAAACGGTCCGAGATCAAAGAAGCGGAGGCCAAGTATGAAGCTGCGCGCAAGGAGTTTAACCGCGTCAAGGAGCAGCATACCCGGGGACTGATATCCGAGTCCGAGTATGAACGCGCTGCTGCGAATTTTAACGTGGCGAATTCGGTCTGGAGTTCGCGCAAGGAGGAACTGAAGCTGCTCCGCTCGGCGCCCAAAGCCGAGGAAGTCGAGCGCTCGGATGCGGAAATAGAAAAGCTTAAGTCCCGCGTGCAGTATCTGAGCGATCAACTCAATTCCTCCGTTATCGTAAGTCCGTTCCCTGGGGTCATGGTCGGAGCCTCGGAGAGCAAAGACATTCTGCATCTGGCGCGCATGGACTCGCTCGTTGTGGAAGTCGCACTCGATGAAGCCGATCTCGATATCCTCTCGCCCGGTTCACCGGTTGAACTGCGCGTCAGCGCTTTCCCCGGTGTCAAACATCAAGGCGTTGTTACCAAGTTGGCGCTCGCCCCGCATCTCAAAGCGGTCGCTTCAGTTTCGAATGAATCGCATCTATTGTTGCCGGAGATGACCGGCTACGCCAAGGTCGATTGCGGAAAAGCGTCGATTGCCCACCTGGCTTGGCGCAAAATCTCGCGCTTCTTCCGCCTCGAATTCTGGTCGTGGTTTTGAATTCCACTAAACCAATCGTCCAAGTTCGAACCACCACAGGCCTGTAACGGACTTGCCCTATCCAATGAAGTCTTTTTCGTTGACAAAAATAGTAATTGGAGTATATTTTTAGTGTAGAATCGTTTGCTCCCCGGAGGCTAAGTGTGAAACTCAAAGTTATGGCTAGGTTGGGATTTCAATCCTCAGTTTTGATCCTTTACAGCTTCTTGGTTAGTGCTCAGACTGTGGCAGCACCAGCCGGTCAGATCGAGTCTGTTGTACCAGTCAGCGTACCGCGATCATTTACGATGAACCTCGGCCAGTGGGATGAGCAAATCAGATTCAAGGCGAGTCTTGGGAAATGTGCTGTCTTGGTTTGCCGTGATCGCGTTGTCTACCAGTTTTATCGAACGCACGATGACGGTACGCAGAATCAGAGCGCGAACCAACCGCCGACGCTGCCCGGTAGCGTCATGCCAGGGTCATCAATGGTGCGCTGGATGGAAGTACTGACAATCTCCAAATTCTTTAACAATGTGAGTACTGAAGCGGTGGTGGTCGGTAATCATCAACTCGCTAATACGTCCAGTTTCTTCATGGGCAATAACCCGGATAAATGGATTGTAGATGTTCCTTGTTTTAAGTCTGTAACTATCAAGAACCTCTACAGTGAAGTTGATTTCAATCTCTTTTTTGATGAACAAGGCAACCTCGGGGAGGACTTCAACGCAGCTGCGCGCATCGACTACTCGCGAGTTTTAATGAAGATCGAAGGTGCTATCTCACAATCTATTGAGAGTTCCGGTGATCTGGGGTTGACGACAGCATGGGGAACGTTCACACTTCCAGCTCCAGAATTTTCCTTTGAGAATACCGAATCGAAGAAGGTTGGGCAGTGTGGTTACGTCATTCGAAACGACGGTTCAATAACAATAGAACCGAAGACAATGACATTTGCAGCTGCGCAGACACGTTGGATGTCGCCTTCATCATTTTCAACCTTCATAGGTGGAAGCGATCTCGACGAGGCATCGGGTGTGGCTGTCAATTCAGAGATGCAATCTTATGTTTGTGGATTTACGGCCTCGACGGACTTTCCACTTCGAGATTCTCTTCAAACCTATCAAGGGGACTATGACATCTTCGTTGCGAAGATAGATGGCACAGGGCAGAATCTCGTCTTCAGCACTTATATCGGTGGGGAATTCAACGATCGCGCCAGCGATATCGAGATCGACCCCGCTGGCAATCTTGTTGTCTGCGGCTGGAGCAACTCCGGTGACTTTCCGCTCATGAACTCACTCTATCAACGCAGTCAAGGACTAGATGCAGTTCTACTTGAGCTGAGTGGAGATGGATCCTCTCTCTTGTCCAGCAGTTACATCGGAGGAGCCAATGACGATTACGCCCATGGCATCTCACTCAGTTCAGATGGCTCGATATTCGTGGTAGGTAACACCGAGTCGACGGACTTTCCAACCGTCCAGCCGATTTATGCCACCAACAATGGGATGGCGGATGCTTTTGTGATGAAGGTGGCTCCAGCACTGAATGCCGTCGAATTCAGTACATTTGTCGGCGGCGCCGATTGGGACTATGCCTATGGCGTGGCAACTATCAGCGATGGGGCGTGGATTGCAGGAACAACACACTCAGGCAATTTCCCTATAGTTGGAGAATACCAATCGAATCAGCCCAGTGGGGATGCGTTTCTAGTGCTCATAGATGCAACCGGTACAATTGTGCGACGGAGTACCTACCTGGGGGGGAGTGGTTGGGATGAGGGCACAGACGTCGCCAGCGATTCAATCGGGACTGCCTTTGTTGTCGGTTACACCAATTCTTCTGATTTCCCCGTTCACAATGAAATCCAGCAAGATCAGCCCGGGTGGGACGTTTTCGTGACACGAGTCGACACCGCCGGAGTTTTAGTCTACTCGACATATCTAGGTGGAACAGGTGGCGACTTCGGGTATTCTATTGCAGTATCACCCATTGGAGAAGCATACCTCACTGGTCTTTCTAGCTCGTCAGACTTGCCATTGCCGAGCGGATCAAGTTCTTCACACGGTGGGAATGACGCCTATTTCCTCTGTCTCAGCCCTGATGGTTCGAGGATCAATACAGGATCTTATCTTGGAGGCACCGAAAATGAATCAGGTTACTCCGTAGCGGCGACCAGAGAAGGGTTCGGTGTAGTAACGGGAACAACCTATTCGTCGGATTTTGCAGTTACCATCTCTAACATAGAATATCAAGGTCTTGGCGATGCCTTTGTCGCGAGAGTCCGAGCGTTTCAGTGTGGTGACGCAAACAGTAGTGCCTTCATCAACATCTCCGATGTGATACGAGTACTAGTCTTGGTTTTCGAGGGAGCTGCAGACTTATACACACAGTGGGCTGGCGATACTAACTGCGATGGGCTAGTTGACGTCTCAGACGCCGTGTATCTCGCTAATTTTATTTTTGGCGGTGGCCAGCGCCCCTGTGAATCGTGTCCCTAGTGCTAACGAGTTACGATCGCCTCAGACTATTGCCTATTCTCGAAGGAAATAGACGAATCAACTGCCCTCCGAACATTGATCAAGATTCTCAGGGCTCGAACTGAATACCGGGAGGCATGCAGACGGTCAGTACGTCCAGTGACCCCTGGTGAGAACGTACATTATCATCATCAACGAAAAGTAACTCAACAGGTGATAGGGGCTCAGTAACGTCTTGATGAGGTTCATATCCGCTCCCGTCTAATCCGGCAAGTCGCTTGAAAATCCTGAACTGCTGATCCACAGAAGTAGGGCAAGCTTTGTGCCGAAGTGAAACGATTGTTGGTGGCACAGACAAGTCGTTGCGGGCTAACGCGAATCACAGGCAGACTGGTCGGGGCCGACAACTGCACCACGATCGGCGCCGCTCATGATCTGAACGACTGTTCAGTTGTTGCATGCTGTCGGAACGCTCAGTTCGATAACTGCAGAGCCAGTTGTTTGGGATCGAAGGAAACGCGATGATCAAACGTATACATTTTCACCAACCCCGACTTGCCGACGACCACCAGCAGCGGAAACTCGGCAACTCCATACTCCTTCATAAAGAGTGCTGCCGTATCGCTGAAGACGGGAAAAGTCAGAGCGTTGTGTTTGGCATAGCTCTGCAGATGCTGCGGTTCATCGAAGCCGATTCCCACCAACTGCGTGCGCGGGAACTCGCCTTCATCAATCAGCGCCTGCCACTTGCGGGTCATACTCTCACACGGCGGACATCCCGGCTCGAAAAAAAGAAAAACCGAGCCGTCGTCGCGAATCAATGCACCGGTAGTCGTCGTGCTGGAATCGGCGGCGAGTAGTGAAGCATCCGGGAAACCGGTTCCGACCAGCAGCTTTGAAGACGGCCCATCGGTCTGAAGAAATTGATGATCCTGCGCGGCGCGCATTTCGCGAAAAGTCATCCCCAAATAGACACCGACGGCCGCAATGACCAGCACGAGTAAACCCAGCCCGAGATTCTTGAATAAATTCGTCACTTGCATTTCTAATGTTAGTCTCAAATTGCAGTACGATTTCAGCGGGGGAGGTTGTGGCCTCCTCCCGCCGTGCGATGCATTGGCAAGAAGCCAGCAGAGCTGAATCCTCGCTTAGCAGGTAATGATTGCCGGGCAGTAAATCACACCGCCGGCCGGCTTGCAAACTTCCACGCCGAAATTGTTGATGCAGCATTTCAGCGGGGCGCCGGTGCAACTACACTTGTAATAGCAAGGACCGGCATCAGCCGACGGAGCCGTCGCTCCGAAAATGAATGCGGCAACAAACACGACGAGGAGAACACCGAGGACTTTACGCATGTGGTCTCACCTCCCTCTACCGTAAAGCTGGATGAAAGAGGATAAAATAGAGTTAGTCGGTCTGTCAAGAGTTTAATTTGTGCTTCCCCTTTCCGCAACGCATCTTGCACAGAACGGCAAATACTCCAAGGAGTTTCGCCGATATCAATATCGATAAGCCTCAGGTGAGGCGTTATAATGAGACTCCATTGAGATGGTGGCACGCGCTTGAATAAGGTCAAATTCTGCTTCGGTATTCATAATCATCAACCAGTCGGTAACTTCGGCTGGGTCATTGAAGAGGCATATCAAAAATCGTATCTGCCTTTTCTGCAGATGCTGTCTCGCTATCCAGATATTCGCATCTCTCTTCACTTCACGGGCGTCCTCTTCGAGTGGATAAAGCAGAACCATCCCGAGCTCTTCGAGCTTATTGCATCGATGGTTGTCCGTAATCAGGTTGAGCTTTTGACCGGCGCTTTCTATGAGCCCATCCTCCCCGCAATACCCGATCGCGACAAAGTCGGCCAGATTGAAATGCAGACCGAGTTCATCAAACGGGAATTCGGCGTGACTCCGACCGGCATGTGGCTTGCCGAGCGCGTCTGGGAGCCAAATCTGCCGCTGCACCTCAATCGTGCCGGAGCGAAATACACCATCCTGGATGACATTCATTTTCGTTATGCTGGTCTTGATGCTGCAGCACTCGACGGCTATTACCTGACTGAAGACCAGGGTGCCACCGTCGGCTTGTTCCCGATCGCCAAACGGCTCCGCTACACGATCCCGTTTGCCGACCCCGAAGACACCGTGTCCTTCCTGCGGGACTTGGCCACTCCTACTGGAGACCGTCTCGGCATCTATGCCGACGATGGCGAAAAATTCGGTGTCTGGCCCAAGACCCATGAACATTGCTTCGTCGATGGCTGGTTAGAGCGATTTCTGCGCGCCATCTCGGAAAACCGCGACTGGATCGACATGGTGACATTCGGAGAAGTCTACGCCCAGTGCCCGCCACGCGGCCGTGTCTATTTGCCGACCGCTTCCTACTCGGAAATGAACGAATGGGCCATGCCGGCCGACGTCATCGAGCGCTACGACGCTTTCGTCCATCGCCTCGGCAATCTTGGGCTCTTCGAAACGAATGAGGCCTTCGTCAAGGGTGGGTACTGGCGCAACTTCCAGACGAAGTATGTTGAAAGCAATCAACTGCATAAGCGGATGCTCTATGTCAGCAACTTGCTGGAGGCGCGTAAGACAAAATTGACTCCAGCCGACTACGAAGCTGCCCGCCGTCTGCTCTACGCCGGACAGTGCAACTGTCCCTATTGGCACGGCGTCTTCGGCGGCCTCTATCTCCCGCACCTGCGGGGCGCCGTGTATCAAGAAACGATCGCAGCTGAGGCCAAGATCCGGCGTTGTCTCAGAATGTACGCCAAGGGCGCAGAGACGCAGCGAATTGACCTTGATTGCGATGGTTACGATGAAATCGTCGTCACTTGCAAGAAGCAGAAGGCGATCATCTCGCCACGACTCGGCGGCGCTCTCGTCGAACTGGATAATTTCGAAATCGCCAAAAATCTGGTCGATGTCGTCGGACGACGCAAGGAGGGCTATCACAAGAAACTCCTGAACCGCCACGCCGAAACAGCCGGCGGCACGAAGTCGATTCACGATCTTGTTCTGGTCAAGGAAGAAGGCTTGGAGAGGCTGCTGATAGAGGACACGTACCAGCGCGCGCTCTTTGTCGACCATTTTCTCGCGGCTGATGAGACACTCGACCAATTTGCTTCCTCGCGGTCCACAAAGTCGGTCGCCGACTCTCCGATGTCGTTGCTTAGTCTTCAGGGCAAGGAAGGCGCCAAGGAGACTGTGGAATTGTCGCAGGAATCCGTGGTCCCAGCGACTCCGGAACCGGCAAGAGTCCACGTCTTCAAGCAGTATGAGTTCTCGATCAGCGGCGAGACAATCGCAGTCAATTATCACTTAGCCAACTTGCAGAGCACAACCGTCAACTTGCATTTTGGGGTCGAATTCGGACTGGGCAGCTACACTTGGCCGGCGACTGAATCTGATCTGTATGCTGGCGATCAGCCGTATCGGCTCGACGAACTCCTTGAACTGGACGGTTGGTCCGAGATTGCCTTGGTCAGCCGACTCTACGATTTTGCCCTCCGCGTCGCCGTCAATCAGAACGCCGACTGGTGGTCGCACCCCCTTTACACGGTTTCGCTTTCCGAAGGCGGATTTGAGAAAGTCCTCCAGGGTGTCATCGTGCTGCCGCGCTGGCGCATCACGCTAGCTCCCGGCGCCGTGTGGCGTGTTGAAGTCAAACTGGAGTCGATTGCGCAGGCTGCCGGCAAGGGTATCCCCAAGCGACTAGCGCAGCTTGCAGGACAGCGTCGCTGAGGCTCTCGGCCGATCCTTATTTCCTGAACGCCCGGAGCGCCGCCAGCCGTTCCGGCCAAAACTGCTCGACTTCCGCTTCCGAAATCAGTTTTCCGCTCAACGAGAACAGCACGAATGAATCGCCCACGCGCTGGAACCAGCCGCAATTTGTCGCGCCAAGCGCCGAGATCGGCCCGCAGGTGACTAAAACCGGATTGCTCTGCTCGATACCGTGTTCGTTCAGGGCTACGGCAACATTCTCTGTGCTGAAGTATTGGCTCTTTGCCGTCCGCAACGAGGCCGTCGAAGCAATCTCGGTCACCGATTCGCGTCGCGGATCGTCGCGAAAGACGGCAACGAGTCGGCCCTCGCGCAGAACCGGAATCATCCAGAAATCCTGCTTGCGGCTGCTCAAGTCGATGACTTTTAGCGGTGTGCCAACCGAGTCGGACTTGAATCCTTCACTTTGACGCGCCTGAATTGTCATTTTCCGAAGACTGGCGGCGTTCGGTTCGGCGGCCAGAATCGGGAATGCAAGCACTATTGCGATGAACACACTATAGACTATCGTCAGCCGGTTCACTGAATGTCCCTCTGGGGTTGCGTTTGATGATCGTTTGTTCCAGGCGTTGGTCGGTCTCCAGGCCATATCCAGTGAGAACGTCATCGCCTCGATAGATTTCGACATAGCCCTCAGTCACAATTTTCTCCGTCTTTGCATCCCAGCGCAGGGAATCTGCCACGATGCGACGGTTATCGTTGCGCCAGGCCCGGACATGGCCGATTGCGGTAACTGTATTCGCGCGCTGGCTTACCCAGGCGGAATCGGCCAATAGCGTCGACGTGTGGTTACCGAGTGTGTCGAAGAACATCATCTCCACTTTGTAGAGCAGCGTCGTGTCGATCCGCGAGTACACCTTGAGTGACTCCGATTTGATTGTGCCTTTTCGAATACCGTCGCTGGTCAAGTAGATCTCGGAATCGGTCATAATCTGGTCCGGCAGATTTGTTGCAGGCGCCTTAGCCGGGAGCGTCTGGGGGCTGTCATCACCGCACCCATAGCCGATCGCTACGATAACGACGGCAGAGAGCGCATACAGAAATCGTCTCATACCTCCATTATACTTCAACAACGCCGGAATTGCAGATGAATTCTGCAAGCGGTTGAAACAGCCGGATTTGACAGAAACCGAATATAGACTATATTGGTACATGCCTACCCGGTTGATCGCCGGATTTCGCAACGGATACTGCTTCCGGTCGTATTCACTTATAGTCGACCGTCGTATGTGCCGACACAGGAGAGAATGAGTCTACGCTTATTGATGATCATTGCCGGGATTGTTCTGGCTTGTTTGCCGCAGGCGCTGTATGGGCAATATACTAAGCTTCACACGCCTTTCCCCGTAGTCGTCGACAGCGATACGCTTGAGTTGCCGTTTTTCGGCGGTCTCAATAACCCCAAACCGTCGCTGGAAGACTTTGACAACGACTCTTTGATCGATCTGCTACTTGGCGACCCCCACGGTAAGCTCCACTTCCTGAAAAACACAGGATCCGCACTAGCCCCCGTTTGGTCGCCGGTTACGGAGCGACTGGGTGATGTGAACATTTACACCTGGCACCGTCTCGTAGATATCGATGATGACGGCGATCTCGATCTTTTTTGTGACAACAACGCCAATGGAGTGACCTACTACAATAATCAATCAGTTGGGTCGAATTTCAATTTTGTCCTCGTTAGTAACAATTTCGGCGGTATCGTCAGCGGCATTAATAACACACCCGATTTTGCGGATATCGATGCCGACGGCGATTACGACTTCTTCCTCGGTGACCCCGGAGGGCAGTTGGTCTTCTACCGCAACACCGGGACACCGACTACCGCCAGCTTCACCTTTGTCACCGACTTCTATGACAGTATCCTTGCCTTCCCCGGCGGAAGCGGTCCCGGATTGGGTAAGGCAACCCGCCCCCAACATGGATTCAGCGCCGTGAATTTTGCAGACATCGACGCCGACCTGGACCTCGATTTGCTGTGGGGCGATCTATTCAACCCTAATGTTTACTTGTTTCGAAACAACGGGAGTGCTGCATCCTCAGATTACGCCTACTTCACCGATACCTACCTGTCGAATTCGTATTCGACATTCGGCTTCAATCATGTCCCGGTTGCCGATCTCGATGGCGACGGCGATCTCGACATGATCATGGGTCTCGCCAACGGCGAAAACCTCAACAACCTGCGTCTCCTGAGAAACATCGGCAGTGCTTCGCTCGCCAGCTTTCTCTTGGAGGAGCAAAACGTTATCGACCAGATAGATCTTGGACGCAGCAGCTTCCCCGCGCTGGCTGATCTCGATGGCGATGGCGACATTGACCTGCTAATTGGCAATGGTGATGGGCGGCTGACGCATTATGAAAACATCGGAACGCGGGCAAATCCCTCTTTCCAACGCGTGACCGAGTTTTTTGAGGGAATCGATGTCGGCCTCAGTTCCATGCCCGCGATAGTTGATTGGGACCGCGATGGTGACTTCGACCTCCTCATCGGCAACGAAAACGGCTTCATTCAATACTGGCGTAACGATGGCAGCTCGTGCGATTTCAATGCGGTCCTTGCTTCAAACCAGTACGCCGCGATCAAGACCGATCAGCTAGCGGTGCCGGTTCCAGTTGATCTCGACAAAGACGGACAAACCGACCTCGTGGTCGGCGAATGGGACTTCAATGGGTTTGCCAATGTCTGGTTGTACGAAAATACTGGAACCACCGGCAGTCCCCAATTGACGCTAGTAACCAAGTTTCTCCTCAAGAAGAGTGCGCGCGACTTCACAATACCGCATGCAGTAGACTGGGACGGTGATGGCAAGACAGACCTTCTGGTTGGGAGTCGAAACGCCGGAATGACTTGGTTCAAGAATACGGCCGCTGGAGGCACTTTCCCCGATTCTCTGACATTGATCGCGCAGCCCGATTCGTTCGCCTTCGCCGATGCCGGAGCGCGTGTGACACTGGCACGTGCCGATATTGACTCCGACGGAGACCAAGACCTCTTTATCGGTGAGGATGATGGCGGCATCAACTTTTTCCGCAGCGATGGCGGCACGCCGTATCGGGCCGGCGACGCCGACGGCAACGACCTTTGGACGATCTCCGATGCCGTCTTCTTGATAACTTACATTTTCGGAGGCGGACCGGCGCCAAACCCAATGCTCAATGGCGACGCCGACTGCAACGGAATCGTGACGATTTCTGACGCGGTCTTTCTAATTACTTTTATCTTTGGCGGAGGCCCCGCACCCTGCTCAACCTGCATCGGTAGTTGAGAGCCTCCGGCCATAATTGACAAATGCGCTCCCCTTACGTATCAATTGGTGGGATGATCTTCAAGGAGACCTGAATTTGAGCCGAGCTAAGTATCTTGCACATTGCGCAGCCGTTTGCCTCGCGCTGCTCGCAGCCTCGTGTAGCGACAAAGGCGCCAAACCCTCCGAGACACGCGGCGGGCCGGCGGGAAAGCTTTATGTCTTGAACCAGGCCGATAACTCGATCTTTGTTTATGACACCGAGTCGATGACGAAGATCAAGACGATCGATACGCAAATTGCCAAACCGCACTACATCGCCTTCGCTCCTGACGGCGCGACATACTATGTGATGACGGTCGACCTGAGCGGCTCGATTGCCAAGTTTGACGCCGCGACCGACCAACTCATTCAAACCTTCAATATCACGACGGCGGCGCAAGCACAATACCCGGGTCAACGATCAATCACGCCTGCCGGTATGGCCATCACGCCCGATTCGAAGTACGGCTACATCTGCGATTACTACGCCGGCAGCGAACGCGGCCACATCTTCAAAGTCAACCTTGAGACTATGGCCGTCGAGAAGCGCGTGCAATCCGGCGCACAAACGCACGAATTGCTCGCGACGGCTGACGGCAGAATCGTGATCGCCTGCAATTTGCGCTCGGATGACATCACCATGCTCTACACCGACGAAGATACGGTTACCTTTATACCGATTGATCCGGACGTGCCCTCCGACCCCGACAATATCCGCTATGGCCCGTACTGTATCGCGCTCGATCGCACCGGCGAGAAGGCCTATATCACTTGTCTTAACGCGCATCAGGTTCGTATTCTCGACATTGCCGAGCGCCGGATTGTTGATTCGCTCTCGATCCCGATCACTCCTGGGACGTCAACCTCCGGCCCGGCTATGGTGCATACGACTCATGATGGCAAGTATCTCTTCCTCAGCACCAAGTGGGGCAATTCGATTGTCGTCGTGGATCTGCAGACAAAACAGGTTGTTGGCGAAATACCCACAGGCATCAGCCACACTTTCGGCGTCGCCATCACCAAGGACGACCAACGCGTCTACGTCGCTGCCTCCGGCATTCCGCCGGCGCATGGCTATGTGTACGAAATCGATGTTGCTACTAAGAGCAAGGTCGATTCGGTGGAAGTGGGAACGGACTCCTGGGGCTTGGGCTGGGTCGGCGAGGACGGCCATTCCCACTGAGGCGGGCTTGTCTCTTAATTCTGTGCTGTCCGCAGTGAATCAATCATGCGGTGCATCAAGTCGAGACCGGGAAACTGTGGGTTCAGCATGCGGGCCGTGTCCAAGTATGCGTGCGAGCGATCGAACTCATTGCGCTGCAGGGCAAGTGAGGAAAGATTGAAGTACGATGCCGGATTGTAGGGTTGGATTCTTCTGACAAACTCAAACTGCTCTTGGGCAAGATCAAGCCGGCGCTGCCGCGCGTAAACCTGTCCCAGATTTGCATGCGCCTCGATAGAACTTGGGATGTACTCCAGGAATCGCTTGAACTCGACCTCGGCCTCTTGGCGCATATCTCCCAGCAAGTAGCATTCGGCTCTGCGAAAAATCGCGTCGAAGTACGTCGAATCGGCTTGGAAGGCCTCCTCATAAATGTCCGCCGCTTGCGTGTACTCCTTCAATCGCATGTGCAAGTCGGCGTATTCGACGTATGCCCATCGCGCCTTCGGAAACAGCCGGATTACCTCCACAAGAGTCTGATTCAGTTCCGTAACCTTCTGCCGCCGCTTTAGCGACGATACCACACCCTTGTAAGGCCGGTCGTCCTCCGGCGCCAAGCCCGCCGCGCGCATGTAGTTGAGAACCGCCAGCGAATCGCTGCCCTGCCGCAAGAGAATGCCGGCAATACCGCTGTAAGGCCGCGGTGAGCGGGAATCCTGCCTCAACGCCTGCTCAAATTCGAGTTGCGCTTCCTGCGGCTGTCCGGCTGTGAGCAGAGCATTGGCTGTAAACAGGTGCCCCTCCAACTTGGAGTTTACCCGTACATCGGGATTTGCGATGTAGATCACTCCGTTAACAACGACCAGTCCCACTGCGAACACGGCGAGATTGCGATAGAACCTGCGGTAATCGCCGTTGCGCAGGAAGCCGACCAGGCCCCAGAACCCGGCAGCAGCCAGGATGATGACGAGCGGCACCAGCGGCAAGCGTTGATGGCTGAACGGAGAAAAGACCAGGACAGCTACCACCCAGGCGATCGCAGACAAAAGCACAAGACGTTCACCGGAGGTCCAGCCCCTACCGGTGAAAAATGTTAGTAATGCCAGCGGCATGAGCAGCCCCAACGGGAAAGACAACATCCCCTCCCAGAGAAGCCAGCGAAGAACCGGGCTCTGCTCCGCGAAGAAGTAAATCGGCTTGTCGAGCGCGATCTCGTATCCGGACAGCAGCAGCCCCAACTTGCGCAATTCCAGTTTCGCCCAGTCAATCGGATTCCCGAAAATGTACTTCAGCGCCTGTCCGAACCAGAATCCTCCGAAGTTCTCCAGGGGCACCTCGCGGCCGTTTGTTCGGTTGGCAGCCTCTACTGCGCTTAGATAAGACTCTCCAAACTCCTCATCGGAGTTGGGAAGCGTCAAGTCGCGACCGGTAGATGTCGGGCTGTTGGCTACAGCCAATCGTAAACCAACATCAGTCACCAGAGGTATCGTTTCGCGGCCGATACTCTGATTGCGAATCTGCAGCGGGACAAGAGACAGCACAACGATCGCGGCAAAAACGAGCAGGTGCACCCGCGAAACTGGTCCCGGGTCGCGTTGCCGTACCAGCCAGTACATAGCCGCCGGAATCAAAAGCAGAATTTCGGGCAGCAGGTAAGTTCCGATACTACAGGCCAGAGCGCTCCCGATCAGGTAGAATATATTCCGCGATCCGCCGTACATTAAGAGCAGCCACAGCGAGAGCAGCAAGAACGTGATCGTGAGCGATACCGGCAAGACCTCGGAGTCAAAGTAGATCATGGTCCCGCAAGCCGCAGCCAGCAGCCCGGCCGTCAGGGCGATGCGGCGCGGAAAAATGCTGCGGCCGATCGCGTAAACAAGAAGACACGAAATCGTTCCCAGGATATTTTGAAGGAAAAGTGTCGAAAAGATGTTGATACCGAAGATTCCGTAATTGAGAGCGATCAGCATCCCATACAAAGGCGCCTTGAACACACCTTCATGCCCCAGCTGCTCTCCGGCCGCCATGTATTGGGCTATCGTGTGATAATAGATCGAATCGAACGTGAGATACCCGAATATAGGCGATGCAGCCGCGGCATAGAGATGCACCAACCGCAGGGCCAGCGCAACGACACCGATGATAGCCACATCCAGCCACAGGCCGGAATCAGCCTTTGGCGCAATCGCTTTGTCATTCTTGTCAGTCATGTTGACTAGGATGATATTCAAACTCCCCAAGCCGATCAAGGTCAAATGACAGCCTGCAAGCTCGCGACCCTTCTCGTTCTACCAATCTGGGGTAGTGACTGCCGATCGAAAATCGCTATCTTAGCCGTATGTCTTTGGCCTGCTATGTCCACGTGCCCTTTTGCGCGAAGATCTGTACCTACTGCGACTTCTATCGCCTCGTACATGACCCGGAGTGGGAGCGTCGTTACGTGGATGCGATCCTTGCGGAGATTGCACTGCGTTGCCGTGACTGGCAAAACTCCGGTGCGTTAAACTCTTACCGCGGAGGAACATCGTCCAAACCCATGCTCGAGACGATCTACTTCGGCGGCGGCACTCCGTCGGTATTGTCCGTTGATTCCTGGCAAAGAATCTTGGAAGCGTTGAGGAGCCAGTTCGATTTTGCCACCACAGTCGAGTTCACATCGGAGGCGAATCCCGAATCGGCCACGCGCGACAAACTTGCTGCGCTCCAAGGTCTCGGCGTTAATCGCATCTCCTTTGGCGCTCAGTCTTTCGCCAGCGACAATCTCGAGCGCCTCGGCAGGTTACATTCGGCCGAACAAGTCGCAGTTGCCGTCAATACGGCGCGAGCGGTCGGCATAGGCAGCATTTCAGTCGACCTCATGTACGGCCTTCCCGACGAAACCGACGAGACACTCAGCTCTGATCTGAGCGCGGTTATCGCCCTCCAGCCACAACACATCTCGTTCTATTCGCTTATGCTGGAAGGCAGCGTACCGTTGCGCTACCAGGTTCAGCGTCGCGAAGTCACACTTCCGGACGATGACACCATTGCGGCCCGCTTTCACCGTGCGATCGATCAGCTTGCCTCGGCTGGATACGAGCACTATGAAATCTCCAACTTCGCCCAACCAGGGGAATATTGCCGCCATAATCTCGCGTACTGGCAGGGCGGCGATTACCTCGCTTTCGGACCGGCTGCCGTCGGAACAGTCGGGAACACGCGTTACAAGAACGAACCCGATCTCTTTCGTTATGTCAAAGCCCTCGCGCAAAACTCGCTGCCACCCGCCGATACCGAGTATGTCACTCCGGGCAAATGGCTGATCGAGTCGATCATGCTTTCCCTGCGCCTGAAACAAGGCCTCGATCACGTTACCCTCAAGACCGACTTCGGCTACGACATTCTGAAGAACCGTGCCGATCTCGTTGCCGCCCTACAGCGCGATGGTGACGCCATCCTCGACGATCGCCGCCTCCGTCTGACCCCGCAGGGGATGTTCCGCTCTGATCTGATCATGTCGATGCTTCTGCCCGACTTCGTCTGATCACAATCAGTAAAATCTTGAATCCGGCATCATTGCTCGATATATTCGTCTTCAGTGATTTCCATTATCAACAAGCCGAGTAACACTACTCCGGCGGCCGAAATCGAGGCTGCCAACCGCTATGTGGCAGGGCAGCGCGATACCTACAAGCAGGTCGACTCCTGGATCAATCAAGTTACCCGCCTCTCGGTCTGGCACTTCGTCGATGATATTGAGGATGTCAATTCGGTCGTCCATTTGAAGCTGTTTTCCACTCTCAAGGCAGGGAAGTTTCGCGGCGAGTCGACTTTTCGCACGTACGTCCAGCGCATCGCCCGTTACACCTGCATCGATCAGGTCCGCAGCCAGCGAGTCCAGCGTGATGCCGCTCCGGACGATCTCCCCGCTCCCTCGGGCGAGGACGCTCCCGATGTCATCCACGAGAAGTCGGTCGAATACCAGATTTTCGTCAAGATCTTCCGCTCGATCGGCTCCGAATGCCAGAAATTGTGGCGCATGGTATTCTCGGAGTCGTTGAATTACAAGGAGATAGGGGAAAAGCTCAATCTCCCCGAGGGCACCGTTAAGCGTAAGGTACACGAGTGCAAGAAGATGGCCATGGAAATGAAGGAAAAGCTGATTTAGTCTGAACCAGCAAAGATTCTTTCCGACAGTTGTGTCGGAAGGAGAAATCGGTTATGAGCACCAACGAAGAGATTACCGCCCTGATTCCACTGCTTGTGCAGGGAAAGCTCAACGCTAGCGAAGCCAAACGCGTTGAAGCCGCTATTGCCGCCTCTCCGGAATTGGCCTCCGAATTGGCGTTCTGGCAGGGTATCCGCGCGGTGCGTCGCGAAATGCCGAAACACGAATTCTCCAACCATCCGGCGCCGGATATTCTTGATCGCTATGCCCAGGGCCGGATCAATCAACTCTCCGCCGAATACTCAGAATTGACGACTCATTTGCAGCAATGCCCCGCTTGCGTCGACGACGTCGAAATGCTGCGCCAGTCCGTTAAGGTGCTTCCCGAAGATAGCGCCGAGCTTGCCGCGCAGGCCGAACCCGGCAGACTGCGTTCGTTCTTCCGATTGAACGTGATCTCCCGCCTTGTCGCGCCGATCGCGGCTGTGTTGGTGATCGTCTTTGCCTCGGTTGTGATTCTCAACCGTCCAGCCGGTGACGACACCGCCCGCATCGTGCTCTCGCCGCAATTTGAGAAACGCTCGGTGTTCGACGAGGGCAACCTCCCGGAGATGCCGGTCTCGCTCAAGAAGAATACCCGCGAATTGATCTTCACTTTCCCGACCGACCGTCTTGATGTCCCCGACTATCGCTACGATATCGACCTGCTCCGCCGCGGCAGTGAGGGAGCTTCTCTGGCGCTCGACAACCAGCCGCTCGAATGCACTCCGACTGAGTTGACCAACCAGTGCGAACTGAAGGTCACCGATCAGGAGATTCTCAACGCCCTCAAGCAGGGCGGCAGCTTCTCGCTCTCAATCAAGGAAGAATTCCCCGCCGGCGTCAACCTCGCCCCCGCCGAATACGAATTCTACTTCAAAGTTACCGTCAGCGAGTAGGGCTTCATTAGTAAACGCGTAGTCTCTCATAGCGTCACTGAATCCGACTCCCTCGTACCGTCATTTGCCAAAACGCAGCTAACTACGTAATATCTTCCGGTACCTAAAGAGCTCGTTGATGCCCATGCAGCCATTGGAAAGTTGTCGGCTGTTCCAAGGACAGTTGCCAAAGGTCGAGGGTGAGGTTCGCATTGACAACTATTGGAGAGCATCGAATTTGTGTAGATGAACAGCCCGGTATGAAAATGAAAACACTCACAGCGAAGTCATTTCGTCTCTTGGCAGCTACCGTCCTGTTGCTTGCCGCTGTGGCGGCGCTAGCCGAAACGGAAGGGGCAGAGGACACTCTGAGAATCGATATCCGCATTCCGGATACCAGCTACGTCTATGGCCAGAGGATCTATGTCGAAGTAATCATCAAGAATCTGACGGACAGGCGACTCTCGATTGTCTCGCCATGGCAGCAGGGGCAACTCGTCCTGGTGGTTGACGATAGTGGATCACTCAAGCGGGGGATCAGGGGAGAAGGATCACCGGCGAGGTTGCATACTCTGAGTCTCGAAGCTCGAGATTCGCTTTACTACACCGACTCGATACAGAATGATCTGGATTCAGGCAACAGCAGTCAATTGAGGCTGTCGCGTATCGTGCCCGGTCATCACCGCGTGTCCGCTTTCCTGGGTTTGTCAGCAAGATCTGATAGTATGTTGTTTCAAGTCATCCAACCCGATTCGGCCGAGCAGCTTGAATTGAACTTGCTCGATGCCTGCCTCATTGACTCGTTCGATCGAACAAAGCTTTCCGCAATTATTGAGAAGCTGAGGCAACTCCTCAGAGAAAGCTCCGGAACCGTATATCGACTAGAGGCTCTGAAAGCGATTTGGAGTGTTAAGGTACGTTTGAATGACCAGCCCGGCGCCACGACTGCTGCCTCGGACTTCATCCACGAGTACCCAGACCATCCAGCCTCGTTCGAAGTGATGCATCGGATGTGCCGCTTCTATCTCACGGACGAAAGAGAGAAGTACTTGAGGCACCTGATCGACGAGTTTCCGAGTAATCGAGTGTCTGATTATGCCCGAGACGCAATTGAGAAAAAATAGTACGACGGCATGTGAGCCATATTAGCCTTTCAGACGAGGGATCGGCGGCCCACCACTGTCCTGATTATCGTTACTCCAATTCCAATTCGACTGCCGCGACTTTCCTGGCTCCCCCTGCGATACTATGTTTCTTGTTGACCACCTTGCCGCTGCAGCTTATTCTCTGCGCGATACAAAAACCCTCAATGCGAGTCTGACCCATGCCATTCTGGACCTGGTTCTTTCTGATCGTTCCGCCTTTTGTCCTCCTGACGCTGGAGATCATTCACTTTCGCCGCCGGGATGAGGACGATTGATCATGGATCCCGTTCTGGCTGGATTCATACTCTATCTCATCGTCGTGTTGGCCGTTGGCTTTGCGACCGTGCGGATGTCCCGCACGCTCGATGATTTTCTCATCGGCGGCCGCAAACTCGGTCCCTGGGTTGTCGCGATTTCCGAACGCGCCTCCGGTGAATCCGCTTGGCTCGTCATCGGGCTGCCGGGCTTGGCGTGGGCCTCAGGATTTTCCGCCCTCTGGCCGGCGATCGGCTGCACCTTTGGGATCCTCTTTGCCTGGGTCTTCGTAGCGAAGCGCCTGCGCGTCGATTCAGAAAGACTCGGCGCCATCACCTTGCCTGATTTCTTCGAAGCCATGCTCGGCGACAACTCAAAGATCATTCGTGTCGTCTCAACACTGATCATCCTGATCTTCTTCACCATGTACGTAGCTGCGCAATTGATCGGCGCCGGCAAGGTGCTGAACGCGTCGTTTGGGATCTCCCACACCTGGGGCATGATCATCGGCGGCGTGATTATCATCTTCTACACCGTCATGGGGGGATTCTTCGCTGTGGCCTGGACCGACTTGTTTCAGGGCCTGCTGATGGTCGCGACAATGGTGATTCTTCCCTTGGTCGCCCTCATCGAAATCGGCGGACCGGCGGCGCTTTTCGACAAACTCCACGCCGTGAATCCGTCGCTACTCGCTGTCAGCGAAGGCAAATCCGGTTGGGCAATGTGGTCGGTCGTCATCGGCGGACTCGCAATTGGCCTTGGCTACATGGGACAGCCGCATCTGCTAACCCGATTCATGGCGATTCGTAAGAGCAGTGAATTGAAAAAGGGGTCATTGATCGCGATTGTCTGGGCAGTCCTCGCTTTCTGGGGCGCTGTCCTGGTCGGAGTCTTCGGCCTCGCGATCTTCTCACAGGGAACAATCACCGATCCCGAACAGCTCATGCCGCAAATGGTCCGGACGCTGCTTCCTGCTTGGCTGGCTGGAATCTTTATCTCTGGTGCGATTGCCGCTATGATGTCTACGGCTGACAGCCAGCTGCTCGTGTCGACATCCGCGGTAGCCGAAGACATTTATCACCGGATGATCAAGAAAGACGCGTCCCAGAGGTCATTGGTCTGGCTCTCACGGATTGCCACGATAGTCATCGGTCTGATCGCCTATACCCTTGCCTTCACTGCTGAAGACACTGTCTATCGATTCGTGCTTTACGCTTGGGCAGGTCTCGCGGCTTCTTTTGGCCCTGGCCTGCTTTTGACTCTGTGGTGGAAGCGCGTCACGAAATGGGGTGTGCTGGCAGGAATGGTCTCAGGTACCGTTGTAGTGATATTCTGGAAATCTGTGTTCAGTTATTCCGAATGGCTGTACGAACTCGTCCCCGGCTTTTTCGTTGCCTTGATTCTGGTAGTCGTCGTCAGCCTGCTTACGCACTCATCAAGATCGATTGAAAGACTCAATACTTCGCGCTGAGCTCAAGCGCCCGCACGATATCCAGCGACAAGTAAGAATCGCTGCCGCGACCGCGCTGTTGTCCAGATACTTCAAGAACGTACTTAATGCGCGCGTGTGTCAATGTGTTGTCATCATCCGCCGCCACCATGCGTGCGATGGCTCCCGCAACTTTCGGTGCGGCCAGACTTGTACCTTCCTGCATACTGTAGGCAGGCTGACTTCCAACCAGCAACCGCCCTCGTGCAGCTAAAGGTTGATCCACTCTATCCTGCGATGCTGCAACGCGTACCCACGCTCCGTCGGCATAGATATCGGGTTTGCTCACACCCGCCTTGGTCGGACCCCGGCTCGAAAAGTGCGAGATTCGTTCGGCCTCGTAACATAGACTGAAGTCCGCTGTCGCACCATAAATGTCCTGCCATGACACAACCCCGTTATTGACCGACCCCACCGTGACGACATCCTTTACGTTTCCCGCCGAGCGAATCTTGAAATAGTTGTTGTGATCGCGTTTGCTGATCGCCTTGGTCAGGTTCGTCGGGTCGACGTAGGTTACATATCCGTGCCAAACACCGTTGCCCCCCTCCACAGCGACACGCCATTCGCCAGCGCGCAGTCCCATTCGCCTCCCGGGATCAGCCGGCGAGTCTCCGTCGCGAAGCACGATGCGAATGGCGCCCCACTTTTCGAGGCCGCGCCGATTATTAGAGATCAGGACAACACCATCCGATCCGGCAGTCCGCAGCGACTGAGCATCAGGCTTCTGCGGACCGTAGACCACCCCCGCCGGTGACGTCAACGTCACTTGGAAAGAATCTTGAACGGGATACCACAATTCCAGCACGCAGGCATCTGAAACCTTCTCGTCATCGCTGGCCTCAATTTCCAACCCGAAAGAGCCCGCCCCCGCCTTATGCACGTGCATCCGGTTGTTTTCGTCACGACAAGGATTGTAGTAATCATAATTCTCATTACCGGCGGCTGCGACGATGCCCTTGAGCAACCCGCCATTCATGTCCGTGTCCAGTTCGTTCTGCGTGATCCTTGCCAAAATGCCGGTAGCGCCGTCCTTGGCTCCGCCCTTGGGAAGATAAGAGAGCGAGATTATGAACGGCCTCCCCAACTCCGTAGCTTGTTTGCGGATGAAATCCATGCTGTAGGCCAGCATCATCTCGTCAAAATTGTAATAGTCCAGCTTCACCACAATCAGATCAGCCTCCGGTGCTACCCCGCAGGTGTTACCGACAGCGGCTGACGCAACCGCCGTGCCGTGGCCGTCGATATCGCGAGAAGCGCACCGAGTGCGGTCGATTTCCGCGCCGGCGTAAACCGATCCCAGAACCATCCCGTCGTCAAAGCGGTAATTGTTGCGGGTCGTATCAAGTTGATCCCAAAGAGCCAGGATCTTGTGGCCGTCGCCGCGCCGAAATTCCTCGTGATCGAAATCGATGCCGGTATCGATTATGCCGATAATCGGGCGTCGCCCTGCTCCCGCGATTGCTGTATCAATGTCGGTTAGTTTTTTTTTACCGGAATCTCAACTGCAGTCGGCGCTGCCGCCGTGCGAGCGGCTTGCGCAAATGCGCCCGCCGGAGTCACGGGCTCAATTGAGCGGACTGCTTCGAGTTGCTCGATGCGAGGTAGCGTCTGAATTGGGATCTGCGCCGCGCAGATGTCACCGAAGCGCGACAGTCCGCGCAGGCTGAGGCGCCGCAGAGCAACCAGTGCCTCGTCGCCAGCGCCGCTGTCGATTGTTATGAAGGTCTTCACCCAGACCGTATCGCGCGTCACCTCAAACTGAATGGTCTGGCGGAAGGTCTCGAGCTTACCCGGCGCCGGGGCCGCTGCTGTACTGGCCAGGCTTTCACTTGATGTCTGGTAGCCCACGCAGGCAAGATAGAAATCGTCTAGCTCGTATAGCGTCTTGCTGAGAGGTTCTGCGGCGGTCGCTCGCGCGACCAAAGGCAGTAGAAGAGCTACGGCTAGCACTAGTATAGTTTTCATGCCCCAAGTCTCTCAAAAGTTCAGTTTGGAGTCAAGTTCAACTCACGACCTAACGAATTTCTAACGAGAATTCAACGGAGCACAAACCGATTCGTGACGGATTTCATCGCGGGGAGCGTGAATGGCGTGTCGACTTACTGCTATCAGCGTTGCTTTGGGTTAACCGTTGTTAGTAAAAACGGCGACCAGTAGTACGGATGGCGGTGCTTCCGCCGAGGAGAGGCAATCATCTCCTTCTTGGCCTGTTGTAGGGCAGTAGCGTAATCCAGGTGCAAGTGCCTGTAGAAACTCGCCATGAAACCTGCCGTGGCGAAGTCCTCTACCTCCCAGAGAGAGACGACAAGATTCTGTGCTCCGGCTTCAAGGAAGGCGCGAACAAAACCGTTCAGACCCTCGCTCAGTTCAAAGCTCCCGCCTCCTGATTCGCACGAAGAGAGAATTACAAGCGCGGCCGGCAATCGCAGTCTGCGAATATCGGCCAGGGCCAGGAAGTCGTTCGCTCCGTGATCAAGCGAATCCTGCGATAACCAGATCTTCGATCTCCAGGGATCGTCAGAGTCGATGGTCGAATGCGTGGCGAGATGAATGTGAGTATAGCTGGACAGGTCAAGCTTCAGGAGATTGGCTCGCGTTGCAGCCGGTCCGGCCAGGACAGTGCTTGCGTCCGCCGCAAACGCTCGCGCAGCGCCTGCTACTTCGTCGTCCGAGTAGGGAAGCTGCCGCATCTGAGTCGCCGGTCGCGGATCAGCGATCGCCAGGAGCCGCTGCGCTCCTCGATCTGTCGCGTCGTTGCGGCCCGTGAGCATGTGAACCGAAGGAATCGTCGCGACGGCGAATCGCTCGACCAGGTACTTATCCCGCAGAATCAACGCCTCGAAGGGAAGCACGCTCAAGGCGGCATCGGGGCATACCAGGAGACGGCGAACCGACTCGCCGATGCTTCCGACATTGGGTAGCAGCATGCGGCCCAACTCCGACGCTGCCAATTGCAGGCTGTCCAAAAGGGATTCGTCACTGATCGAGAGCTGAATGAGACGACTAAACGAGCCAATGAGCTTGGTGATTTGTGTTCGTCCTGGGAGTGTCTCCACAACCGCTGTATCGCGGCTAATCATCACGGCATAGGAGCGGTCAGGTGCGAGCAGGTACGAAACGAGCATTGTCTCGCTATCCAATTTTCGACGAAGAATCGCGGTCGAAAGTCGGCTCGCGCGATAAACAGCCGGGTTTACGATTCCGATCCGTTTGAATCGTTCTTCTGCGAGCGCCGCCTCCAGGACGTCTATTTGATCCACTTCCGTTCCGCCGGCCTTGAGTGGTGAAGAATTCATCAGAGACTCGAGGCTGTCCAACTTGGCAAGCAATTGTTGCTCTCGTTGGTCCGGTACTGCTTGTTCAGAAGCCGGTGAACTGAGAGCATCAAGGAGGCTTCGCGATTTTGCCTTCTCAATGTAGACCAGCATCGAGTCAATCATGGCCTCCTGGGGGGTACTGCGGAAACCTTCAAAGTAGGCTGAAACCAGCAGTTCATAGGCGGCTCGCGACTGCGATTGAAAATCGCTGCGCATCTGCAGGTCTGGGAGCTCGGCGCGCGAACGCTCGAGCCGCGCTACCAGCCGGGTGAGATTTGCCTGCGCCTTGGACCAGTTTCGTCGATCCAGTGCGATTTCGGCTCGAAGCAATTCGAGCTTCATCAATGTCTCACTACTGGAATTATCTCCCGCGATTGCCTCAGCGGCTTGGGCGAGTGAATCAGCTGCCTGCAGATTGCGGCTCTTACGGGCTAGATCGGCACGCATGCATGCCAAGTCAAACTCCCGTTTTGGAGAAGGCAGTGCGCCGAGCGTTTCTGCGGAATCGATCCACTCAGTTGCCTGGCTATAGTCACCTCGAGTTGCGGCGAAGCGAGCTTGGAGGAACGCAACTCTCTCCTTGGCCGGTAACTCGCTGCTTTGATCGGCGAGCGTCACCGCAGCAGCGAGGTACTGCTCTGCCGACTCAAAATCTTTCGCAGTGATCATGATGTCCGCGAGATTGGCAAGTGTTGCCAGCGCCGGACTTGCCACCTGGGCCGCCTCACGCAGCGAAAGCGATCGCAAGTAGAGCTTGCTCGCAGCTTCCAGATTCCCGCAGCGCTGTTGCACAACGCCGATATTGTGGATGATCGTCGCCTGTGCAATTCGGTTTCCGCTCGCCTCGGCAAGACTCAGCGCTCTTTGGTAAACTCGGATTGCCGCTCGAAAGTCCCCTGCTTCCATTTGCAGGGAAGCCAGGTGTTGCAGGACAAGCTGCTCCAATCGGCGGTCAACCGTCAGCTTGATATCCGTGGCGAGCTGAGCCAGAATTGCCAGGGCATCGCCGGTTCCTCCCTCGCGATTCAGGACTAACGCCCGGCAAAGCTCCAGCCGGATTTCCAAGCGGTCGTCGCGGCTGCTCGGCATGTAGCTTGTGGCAAGGCGAAACAACCCCTGCAAGCTGTCCAGAGGGATCGCGTCGTGGACGGACGGGATCAGGTTTAGGATGACTTGGAGCGCGCCGGTTGTGTCCCCGATCTGTTCACGGATCCTTAGCGATTCGCCCGCGAATCGTAAGGCTTCATCACGACGCTCAAAGACCAAGTAGATCGACGAAATGTTCGATAGGCATTCGGCCACACCCCGCTTATCGCCAATCATGGCCCGAATCACACGCGAGGAATCAAAATAGTCTCCCGCTGCAAGATACTCCCCGTTTCGCTCTTGATGGCTGCCGATGACGTTGTACGTCCGTCCCATACCCTCGAGATCACCCAGCATTTGCGACATAGCCAATGCCGAAGCGAGGGTTACGGTCGCGTTCACAGTCTTGCCCAGAGTCGAGAACAGGTCGCCGGCATATTGCCAAGCTTTGATCGCGGCAACAGAATCGCCAATCTCCATTAAGGCTCTGGCGAGCCTGTCAAGCTCCAGGGCCGCTGAATCAGGAGGGATCTTTGCCGATCGCCATTCCAGGTTCCTCTCGAACTTGTCCTTGAGTGCCTTGCGGCGCACCCGAGTTTCCACAGACCAACCTTGGTATCGAAAGCACTGATGCAAGCAGAAGCTGTCGGCAGATTGTTCCGCCAATGCCCTGGCCATCTCTATGGCGACTTTGAGATCTTGTTCTTGTCTCAGATCAAAATAACTTTCAAGTCGTTGCTGGACTGCACGATACGCAGCGACTCGACTGAAAGTTGCCTGTTGAATCGACTCGTTAGCTGGCTCTGCCCATAGAGAGCCGGCACAAAATAGGAAAGCGATTGCGATAGTGCGCAGGAGGACGATCTGGTTGTCGGCTGAATTCAACATCCTGCCCATTTTACTTCAGAAGCTACTACTTCGCAACAACGTAGCTTGGCTGCGTAACTGCCAAAAAAAACGCCAAGTGTGAAAAAGTCCTTTAATCATGACAATCTCATCGATATATTCTGCCCTTTGGAGCAAGTGGAGCCGTGCCCGCTTCAATTCTGGGTCCAAAGGCTCGCGATTACACCTCTATCTACGAGCAGACTATGCAGAACCTTCATGACGAGAAACTTGCGCCTGCACTCGTGCTGGTGAAATGCAAAAACCCGGAATCACGGATAACGCTTGTCGGCGAGCTCGAAAAGCTCGACCACATCGCGAGTTGCGAGGCGATCGAAGGGGACTTCGACTTGATCATGTCGATCGAAGCTCTACCCGGCGTCGGACTGGAGCGACTTATCGACATAAAGATTAAGACCCTGCCGTTTGTTGACCGCGTCGAGGTCTGCAGAGTAGACACGATTGTGGAAAATGATGGAAATGAGAAGTCCCAGTCTCAAGATTGCGAGTCGTTTCTTTTCGTCGAAGTGGCGGATACCGAGTTCCGCGGGGTCTTTCAAGCGATAAGTCTTTTGAGCGCAATGACTTCTTGCCAAGTAGCCGAGCCCCCTTGTTCCTTGGTCGTCAGGCTAAGAGGAACAAGCTTCGATTTCTTGAACAAGGTAATCAACGAGAAAGTCCGCTGTCTTCCGGGTGTTCTGAGGGCCCGCCAATATCCCGTAATCAAGTTAGCCGACCTCTAATCCGATCTATTAATAGGATAAAATTAATCCGCAAATAGGAGACTTCAAGCCTTGCTCACTTGTCAGAAACCGGATGATTTTGCTTGCGATTTTTTTCACATGCAGTTAGCTTATTTGAGTGCACCCCAGTTACTCGACAGGTTCTGTCGGCGCTGGCAATGCGGTGAGCCCAATTGAGGAGAGCGCGCTATATGGACACCAAACAACAAGAGTTCAAGCCCTTCAATGTAGACATCTGGAAGTATGACGGGCATGCGGGCGCGCTGATCCCGCTTTTGCAGTCAGCCCAGGATACTTATGGCTATATCTCGGAACGCGCTATCGAATATATCAGCAGCGTTACCGGAATTCCGGCCGCAGAGGTTTTCGGTGTAGTTACATTTTACGCGCAGTTTCGCACCAAGCCACTTGGTGAAAAAGTTATCAAAGTCTGCAACGGGACTGCCTGTCACGTCAATGGTGTCAAGGAAATTGCCAATACCCTCAGCGATGAGTTGGGCATTACCTACGAAGAGACCACGGAAGACGGCAAGTTCAGTATGGTCTCGGTCGCCTGTCTCGGCTGCTGCTCTCTGGCCCCGGTAGTCATGGTCAACAACGAAACCTTTGGTCGTCTCACCCCGATCCGGACGCGCAAGCTGGTAAAAGACTTGCGCCGCAAGTGAGGAAGGCTCCCACGTTATGGCACAGAAGACAATCATGGTAGGACTGGCAACCTGCGGTATCTCCGCGGGAGGGGAGAAGGTTTACGAAGCCTTCCAAAGTGAACTTCAAAATGGCGCGGATTTCGTTCTCCGCGAAACCGGCTGCGTCGGGATGTGCTATCGCGAAGTGCTGGTATCCATCTCAAATGGTAACGGTAATGCGTATCTCTATGGCGAAGTAACCCCCGATCGCGTCAAGCGTATCGTTGCCGAACACATCATGCAGGACAAGCCCATCGACGAATGGCTTGTTTCCGGCGCCGATCGCGAAATTGGCTTCTTTGATCGACAGGAACGCATTGTCTTGCGCAATTGCGGCATCATCGATCCGGGCTCAATCAGCGATTATCTCGCTGCCGGTGGCTATAAGGCACTGGAGAAGGTCGTAACATCGATGACTCCGGAGCAGGTGATCGAGCAAGTCAAGATCTCAGGCCTTCGCGGTCGCGGCGGCGGCGGATTCCCGACCGGTAAGAAGTGGGAACTCACCCGCGCAAATCAGTCTGATAAGAAATACATCATCTGCAACGCCGACGAAGGCGACCCCGGTGCCTTCATGGACCGCTCCGTACTTGAAGGTGATCCGCATTCGGTTCTTGAGGGGATCATGATCGCCGGCTACGCCATCGGCGCCGATGAGGCCTACATCTATTGCCGTGCGGAGTATCCCAAAGCCATCGCGCGGCTTCGGCAAGCGATAGCGCAATGCAAGAAGCAGGGATACCTCGGTGAGAAGATCTTCGGCTCAACTTTCAACTTCAATGTCAAGATCAAGGAAGGCGCCGGTGCGTTTGTCTGCGGTGAAGAAACCGCGCTGATCGCCTCCATCGAGGGGCGCCGTGGCATGCCGCGCTTTCGGCCTCCGTTCCCGGCCCAGAAGGGGCTCTGGGGCAAACCGACTTCAATCAACAATGTCGAAACCTTCGCCAACATTCCCTGGATCATCATGAACGGCGGTGCCGCTTACGCCCGTCACGGTACCGAAAACAGCAAAGGCACCAAGGTCTTCGCCATGGCCGGTAAGGTCAAACGCACCGGTTTGGTCGAAGTCCCGATGGGGATCACGATCAACCAGATTATTTTCGATGTCTGCGGCGGTATCAATCACGATAAGAGATTCAAGGCCGTGCAAATGGGTGGTCCCTCCGGCGGCTGCATACCAGCCACGATGGGCGATACCCAAATCGACTACGAGCAAATCAACAAGACCGGCGCGATCATGGGCTCTGGCGGTCTGGTGGTTATGGACGAAACGACCTGCATGGTCGATGTAGCCAAGTTCTTCCTGACCTTCACGCAGGCCGAATCGTGCGGCAAATGTACCTTCTGTCGCATAGGTACCAAGCGCATGCTGGAGATTCTCGAACGCATCACCGAGGGCAATGGCCGGGAAGAAGACTTGGAGACTCTCGACAAACTCGGCGAACAGATCAAGATTGCTTCGCTCTGCGGCCTGGGCCAGACAGCGCCGAACCCGGTACTGACGACTCTGCGCTACTTCCGCGACGAATATGAAGCACACATCCGGCGCAAGAAATGCCTGGCGCACGTCTGCACTCCGCTGCTTACCTATACGATTGACCCCGAGGCCTGCACCGGGTGTACGCTGTGTGCGCGAGCCTGTCCCACCAACGCCATTACCGGTGAGAAGAAACTCGCCCACGTGATCAATCAAGAGCTGTGCATCAAGTGCGGCAAGTGCTACACGGTCTGCAACCCCGTTGCTGTGGTGAAGGATTGAGGTGACCCATGATAAATATCAAGATAAACGGACAGCAAATCGCCGCCGATCCTAACCGGACAATTCTCGACATCGTGCACGAGCGCAAACTCGACTCGATTCCGACTTTGTGTCACGACCCAAAGCTCGAACCGTTTGGCTCCTGCTTCCTGTGCGTCGTCGAAGTTGCCGGAATGAGTAAGCTGGTTCCTTCGTGCGCAACCAAGCCGTGGGAAGGAATGGATATCCAGACGCGCTCACCCAAGGTAGTTGACGCGCGCAAGACCTGCCTAGAACTGCTCGCCTCAAATCACTTCGCCGAGTGTTTCGGTGCCTGCCGCCTGAATTGCCCGGCTGATATTGATATCCAGGGGTACATGTCCTTGACCTACCTCGGCAAATACCACGATGCGATCAAGCTCATCAAAGAGAAGAATCCGTTTCCGTCCGTCTGCGGTCGTGTCTGCACCCGCAAGTGTGAACTTGCTTGTAGACGGAAGCTGATCGATGACGCCGTGGGGATCGACTACCTCAAGAGATTTTCAGCCGACAAAGATCTTGAAGACATGTGGACGCCGGTGCCAAAGCCAAGAAACGGCAAGAAGGTCGCTATCATCGGCGGTGGACCCGCCGGTTTGACCTGTGCCTACTACCTGGTTCTGGAAGGGTTTGAACCTGCTGTATTCGAAGCTCTCCCGGAACTTGGCGGCATGCTGCGCTATGGTATTCCCGAGTATCGCCTGCCGAAAGCAGTGCTCGACAAGGAAATCAATTGGATCACCGCTATGGGCGTGGATGTCCACACTAATACCCGTCTCGGCAATGAAATCACGATCGATAGCTTGATGAACAGCGGGTACAAAGCCGTCTTCGTCGGCCTCGGCGCCCAATTGGCCAAGACAATGGGCATCGCCAACGAAAAAGTCGAGCGCGTGCTCGGCGGTGTCGATTTCCTTCGCGATGTGACCATGAATCATGCACCGGCCATCAAGGGTCGCGTCGTCGTTGTCGGCGGCGGGAATACAGCCATCGATGCGGCTCGTACGAGCCTGCGTCTTGGCGCCTCCGAAGTCGTCATCCTCTATCGCCGTACCCGCAAGGAGATGCCGGCAAACGAACTCGAAATCGTCGCGGCCGAACAGGAAGGCATCCAGATCAAGTACCTCGCAGCCCCGGTAAAGATTAACTCGAAGGACGGTGTGCTTCAGTCTATGGAATGCCTCGAGATGGAGTTGGGCGAACCGGACGCCTCCGGCCGTCGTCGGCCCGTCGAGAAAAAGGGCTCCAACTACGTCCTCGATTGTGACTGGGTGATCTCAGCCATCGGACAGGAGGCCGATCTTGGTGGTGTCGAAAACGGCGATCACGCCGAGATTGAGTTAAGCAAGTGGCATACGATCATGGCCGCCGAAGGCACCTTCAAGACTTCGCGCGAAGGCGTTTTTGCAGGAGGTGACGTGGTCACGGGCCCGGCTGATGCGATCGATGCGATCGCTGCCGGTCGCCTCGCCGCATTTGCGATTATGAACTACATCGAGACCGGTAAGTACGAGCGGCTGCGCCCGATCTTTGCCAGCCGCAAGGATAATCTGAAGAAGTTCACGGCGGAAGACATCTGCGATCCGACGCCGAGTCAGCGTACGCACCTGCCGGAACTGCCGATTGCCGAGCGTATCCGCACTTTTCAGGAAGTCGAACTGGGTCTCACGGAAGAACAGGCGAAATTCGAAGCCTGCCGTTGTGTCGAATGCGGCTGTCAGGTCGCCATGAGCTGCAAGCTGCAGGATTACTGTGGCGAGTACGGCGCCGATCAAACCAGGTTTGCGGGTGCGTTTAATCGCTATAAGGTCGACACGCGGCACCCTTACATCACGCTCGATTCCAACAAGTGCATCAACTGCGGTCGCTGCGTTCGCACTTGCTCAGAGATTCTCGATGTTGCCGCCCTGGGCTTCGTTTATCGTGGCTTCAAGACTATGGTCAAGCCGGCACTCGACAAACCGCTCGCGGAAACCAACTGCATATCGTGCGGTAACTGCGTCGACGTCTGTCCGACCGGGGCCATTGTCGACAAGATGCCCTTCGGTCGCAGCGGCCCCTGGCTGATGAACAAGGTCAAGAACGTCTGCAATTTCTGTTCCGTCGGCTGCAATGTCGAAATCAACGCCAAAGCGCCCGATCTCTTCTACGTCTCCGGCTCATTTGCCGGAGAGCCAAACTTCGGCGAGCTTTGCGTCCGCGGCCGCTACGGCTATCAGCAGCTCCTTGGCAACGAACGACTTCGCCAGCCCTACGTACGACGCGGCGGCGAATTGGTCGCAGCTACCTGGCAGGAGGCTTGGGAACGCATCGAGCAAGGGGTCAAGGACCTGCACATCGAACATGGCCGCAACGCGATGCTGGTCTCGGCATCGCCCAAACTGACCGATGAAGAGCTCTACCTTGCCGGCAAACTGGCGCGTGTCACACTCGAAACCAACACGATTGGCAGCTTCCAGCAATTGGCTTCTGACGGCGACTACCACGCTCTCGACAACATACTTGGTGCGACCGTCTCCACCTGCGGTACCGCGGAGCTTGAAGCCGCGGACGTGATACTGATGGTCAACTGCGATCCGTTCCGCGAGAACCCCGTTTTGGGCTTCAGACTGAAGCGAATGCTGAAGAAGGGCAAAGAGGCTATCGTCATAAACTCGGCCGACATTGGTATCAACCGCTTCGCCACCCACTGGCTCGATCCTCGTCGGGGTACGGCAACCTTGCTGCTCAATGCTCTGGCGGCAGAAGTCATTCAGCAAGAGGGACACAACGCCGATTATCTGGCCGCTCGCACTCTCGAATTCGAGCGCTTCCGTCGGTATGTCGAAGTGCTCGATCTCGAAGAGATCGAAGCCGTAACCGGCGTCCGCGCCGAAAAAATCTCTGAGTGTGCGCACCTGCTGATGGATCCGGGGAAGAAGGTTGTCGCTCTCTATAATCTTGACAGCCGCCGCGATCGTTCGCCGAACGACTTGCGAGCACTCGCCTCGCTGATGCTGCTCACTGGTCGTGTCGGGACCCCCGGTAACGGACTCATACTGCTCTCGAGCCAGGCGAATTCGCGCGGAATGCAGTTGGCCGGATTCGACCAGCGACTGCTGCCGGGCGGAATCGCCGCGTCACTTGAAGACGTACAGAAGCTCACCGGGATCTGGAAGTCTGACCTGGCTTGCATCGTGAATCCGCATCAGCGTTTCCGTGATGCGCTTGGCAGCGACAAGATGAAGGGCGCGGTCATTCTCGGCGAGAACCCGGCCATCGACCCCGATTGGGCTAAGCGCATCGAGCAGCTTGAACTGCTCGTTGTGGCAGACCTATATATGACCGAGACGGCAAAAATGGCGGATGTCGTCCTGCCGCTCAACTCGTATGTCGAAGACGAAGGGACCATCACGAATTGGGAAGGCCGGCGTCAGCCGATCAAGGCGCTCGGCAAACCGCTGAGCGGGCGCGCCAATTTGGAGATCATCGCGCAGATCATGCACGCCTCCGACGGGGGAGCTTCGGGAGCCGCCCACAGCCACGAATGGCTGGCGAGGGAAATGGCACAGTTGCTGCCGGCCCGTGAAGCCGCTCCGGACTGCGCCGCTCAGTTTTCGGTGAAGTTCCCCACACGGGATGGTAAGGCGCGTTTCGAAGTCTACCCGACGCAGATCAAGGCGACCGACATCAAGTGTCCCAACGTTCTCGTACTCGACGAACGCACCGACACGCGTTTGGCGCAGTTGTTCGGGCAGATGTAGCGGAGGGCGGAACCGCTACCCGCTATGCTCAAGATGACGCCGTCAGAGAGCAGTCCCTGACGGCGTTTCTATTCCCTATCCTTATCCTTGAGGAGCTTTGGACAATCGCTCTGGTGCGACCGCGGCCTACCCCTTCTTTTCGATCTTTGCCCAGGTATCCTTCAACCCGACCGTGCGATTAAATACCAACCGTCCGTCCTTGCTGTCCGGATCGGTCGAGAAGTAGCCCAGACGCAGGAATTGATAATGCATCGCCGGCTTGGTGGCCTGCAGCGACGGCTCAACCACCGCATCAGAAAGAACCTGCAGCGAATTCGGGTTGAGTCCGGCTTTCCAGTCCTGACCTTCGGGAACGTCGTCCGGGTTCTCGGCCATGAATAAGCGGTCATAGAGCCGCACTTCCGCACGGATTCCGTGCCGCGCCGAGACCCAATGAAGCGTCCCCTTGACCTTCTTGGTCTCCGCGGCGGCGCCACCCGACTTGGTCTCAGGATCATACTCACAATGCACTTCAACGACGTTGCCGGCAGCGTCCTTCTCAAGGCCGGTGCACTTGATGATATAGGCGTGCTTCAAGCGGACTTCAGCGCCTGGCGACAGACGGAAATACTTCTTCGGCGGGTCCTCGCGAAAATCATCTTGCTCGATATAGAGCTCGCGGCAGAAAGGCACAGTGCGGACTCCCGCCTTCTCATCCTCCGGGTTGTTGATCGCTTCAAGCTGCTCAACCTTGCCCTCGGGGTAGTTGGTTATGACGAGCTTCAGCGGGCGCAGCACGGCCATGACCCGCGGCGCAATCTTGTTGAGGTGCTCGCGTACACAGTGTTCGAGCAGAGCGATGTCGGCCGTCGAATTCGCCTTAGCAACGCCGATGCGATCGCAAAAATCGCGAATCGCCTCCGGAGTATACCCCAGCCGCCGCATTCCTTGAATCGTGGGGAGTCGCGGATCGTCCCAACCGGAGACGAGCTTCTCCTTGACCAACTGCAGCAGCTTCCGCTTGCTCATCACCGTATAGGTCAGGTTCAATCGCGCAAACTCGATCTGCTGCGGATGATAGATTTCCAGTTCATCGAGGAACCAGTTGTACAGCGGCCGATGATCTTCGAACTCCAACGTGCAGATCGAGTGAGTAATCCGTTCGATCGAATCCGACTGGCCGTGGGCGAAATCGTACATCGGGTAGATGCACCACTTGTCGCCGGTGCGATGATGCGTACTGCGCAGGATGCGATACAGCACCGGGTCACGCATATTGATGTTTCCAGAGGACATGTCAATCTTCGCCCGCAATGTCTTGGAGCCATCGGGATACTCACCCTTGCGCATTCGCTCGAACAGATCAAGATTTTCCTCAACGCTGCGATCGCGATAAGGGCTCGGCCGTCCCGGCGTTGTCAACGTACCGCGATATTCTCGGATCTGGTCGGCGCTGAGATCGCAAACGAACGCCTTGCCCTTCTTGACCAGTTTGACGGCCCACTCGAACAACTGGTCGTAATAGTCCGAGGCATAGTACAAACGATCCGCCCAGTCAAACCCCAACCAACGCACATCCGCGATGATCGCTTTGACGTACTCGTCCTCCTCTTTCTCCGGATTGGTGTCATCCATCCGCAGATTCGTCTTGCCGCCATATTCAGCAGCTAATCCGAAGTTTAAGCAGATCGACTTGGCGTGCCCGATATGGAGGTAGCCATTGGGCTCGGGGGGAAACCGTGTGTGAACCCGGCCCTCATACTTGCCGGTTTTCAAGTCTTCTTCAACTATGTCCTTGATAAAATTCGAAGGACGGCTCGGCTCGCTGTTCATTTTTCGTCGCTCGCATCATTAAGATCAAGAATGTGCAAAACCGCCCGGGGCCAAACTCCCTGGCGCTACAACTGAACTTAAGGGGATAGATATACAAACTCGTCGTAAATGCTATCGGAAAAGTCAAAAAGGCTGGCCCACTTCCGGCACCTGAGAGCAGAGGCTGATCCGCCTTACCGCCCCCGACTGGAATTCGGGCGCCGTTTTCCGTATATATCTCGCAATGATCACGCATAACAGCGACGAATACGCCCGTGGCACTCACGCCCACAGCCGCAGCGCTTTCCGCTTTTCTCATCAGCGCCGCTTTGTGCATGCATTGCGCCTTCTCGAAGCCCGTCCCGATACCCGGATACTCGATTACGGCTCAGGCGACGCCTTCCTACTCGACTTGTTGTCAGCCAGAATTCCACTGACAAATCTTGTGGCACTGGAGCCGCTCGAATACTTGCGGGCTCAGATTGAGGCCCGCTTCGCCGAACGCTCGATTCAGATTCTCACCGCCACAAGAGAGCTTCCCGACCACTGCTTTGATCGAATCGCCTGTCTGGAGGTGCTCGAGCACTTGCAAGACGAGCATATCTTGTCCACCCTTGCTGAGCTGCGCCGCTTGCTCGCTCCCGACGGCATCATCGTCATCAGCGTTCCCATCGAAATCGGCGCCCCCGCCCTGATCAAGTACGGACTGTCTCGCCTGCTCACCGGCTCCGATCGAAGGCACACCTGGCGCGAAGTGCTGCGGGCTACCTTTGGATTGCCGGTGCCGCGCAATCAGGTCGACGCGTTCATACCCCACAAGGGGTTCGACTATCGAAAGCTGAGGGACATCCTGAATCGGCACTTTGATATTGAAAGGGAAGTTTTCTCACCTATTCCCTGGCTGCGAGGCCTGCTGAACGCCCAGGTGCTTTGGCGCCTGATGCCGAGAAAATCCTAGCCAACCACTGTCAAACTTCTTGCTTGTCCTTCTTTCCCCTTGCCAGAAGCGGCCTTCTCGTTATCTTACATCTAATCAGGATAATGTATATGAAACTAATCTATATTATTCGACTCACCGCCGCTGTTCTCGTCATTGCGGGCTCAACGGCTCGTGCGCAAAGCTGGTATTGGGGCTCTCAGGTCGCAGCCTACTCGACGGGTGGCTACGGAGCTAATCGTGTGACCGCCATCGCCTCCGATCCTTCCGAAAACATCTATCTCGTCGGCGATTTCGGCGACAGCGCGCAATTTGGTGTCACCAAACTCAAGAGCGGCAGTAACGGAGCCGACATGTACGTCGCCCGCATGAACACTAACGGGAGCTTTGTATGGGCCAAACGACTCGGCTCGTCATTCTTTCTTGATCAAGCGATAGATATCGTCACAGACTTCGACGGCAACGTCTACGTCGCTGGCTCGTTCAGCGGTACGCTCGACTGCGGCGGAGGTGTTCAAGTGGCCAGTACAGCCACTTCGATGGCGGCTCTTGTCAGGTACAACAGCAACGGTGATGCGCAGTGGGCTTCACTTATACCCAATGTTATCAGCGCACCCGGGGGGATCGTCTATACCGGCAACAACATCTATGTCGCCGCCGGTCGCACGATTGCCAAGTTCACCCTCGATGGCGATACCGTTTGGACTCAAACAAAACCTGCCAGCGGCACTAACACTGTCAGTTATCGCGATATCGCTATTGATACCTGGGGCTGTCTGTTGGTCACCGGCCGTATGACCGGAACGATCACCTACGGCACCGATGTTCTTACCACTTCCAGTGGAATTGATGCCGACATCTTTGTCGTCAAAGTCGAGCCTGACGGCTCAATCATGTGGGCGCGTCGCGGCGGCGCGGTTTCGGATTTTGGTCAGGAGGACATCGGACATGCTGTCACAACTTCCGACCACGGCGATGTCTACGTTCTCGGGCACTATACCGGCAAAGCCGGATTCGACGCCGACACCGTAAACACGGGAAGCGGAATCGCGGGATCGTGTATTGTCAAGTACAACGCCGACGGTGTCCTCCAATGGGTGATTGGTTCCACCGGACCGACCGCGTCCTACTATCGCACCCGCGGCATTCGCGTGCTTGCCAACGGTGACCTTCTCGTTGCCGGTGATTTTGGTTTTGGTGTGACCTTTCCCGGTTCGATCGTTAATATCACCAGCTCAGCCGATGTCCTCTGCTTGCGCATCAATGCCGAGGGCACCATTCTCTGGAGCGTGCGCAGTACGGGCCTGATCACGAATACCTTCCCGCTCTGCCTCGCCGTGAGTCCGAATCGCACAGCGGCCTATGTCGGCGGTCAATTCAATTTCGACGTGACTTTCGCAACTCCAACGTTGACAATCGCTGGCGGCGTTCAGGACGGCTTCATTGCGAAGATGGATGTCAGCGTTGCGACTGCCGCCGAGGATGAGATCCAATCACCGCTCCCGTCTGAATTCGCCCTATCACAGAATCATCCCAACCCCTTTAACCCGACCACCACGATCGAATATCGTCTTGCCAAAACGGCGCCGGTGAATCTGACCATTTACAATCTCCTCGGTCAGCATGTTCGCACTCTCATTGCTCACGACCAACAGGTCGGCCGACACCAGGTTATTTGGGACGGCCGCGACGATTCCGGCCAAGGGGTAGCCTCCGGCATCTATTTCTACCGCCTTCAGGTCGGCAGCGTCTTCGAGACTCGCAAAATGACGCTGCTGAAGTAACCGGCATCTCGTACGGGAGGGGCTTGTCCCCTCCCGATCTTTCTCCGACTCCACCCCCCCAACATCCCCCTTGACTTTCATACCTCCTCCGGTATCATATCGCGCAAGAGGGCTTGTGACGAAAGGATCCATCGCCGTGAGAGGCTCGCTCGATTTTATCTTCCGACCCAAATCGATCGCCGTCATCGGCGCCACAAATCGCCGTGGCTCGATCGGCCGCGAACTGCTTCACAATATCATCGACTACGAATTCGAGGGCAAAGTCTTCCCGGTCAATCCGACCAAGTCCGTGATCCATTCGATCAAGTGCTATTCCACCATTCTCGACGTGCCCGATTCCGTCGATCTGGCCGTCATCGTCGTCCCCAAGGAACTCGTGCTCGCCACCGTCGAGCAGTGCGGCGAGAAGGGCGTCAAAGGTGTCCTGACTATCACCGCCGGTTTTAAAGAGCAGGGCAAGGCGGGCGCTGAACTCGAGGCACAAGTTACCGCAGCCGTCAAACGCTACGGCATGCGGATGATCGGGCCCAATTGCTTCGGCATTATCAACGCCGATCCCAAGGTTCACCTCGATGCCACGTTCTCCAAGATTCGCCCCTCCTTCGGCAAGATCGGCCTGATCTCGCAGTCCGGCGCGCTCGGCGAAGCGATCTTGGCGCAGGCGCAGGAAATCAACCTCGGTCTTTCGATGTTTGCCTCGATCGGAAATAAGGCCGACATCGACGGTAATCATATCATTGACTATTGGCGTGATGACCCGACCGTCGAGATAATTCTATTGTATTTGGAGAACTTCGGCGACCCGCGCACCTTCAGCAAGATTGCGCGCGAAGTCACCCGCGTGAAACCGATCATCGTTGTCAAATCGGGCAAGACTTCGCAAGGTGCGGCGGCGGCATCCTCGCATACCGGCGCACTCGCCGGACTCGACGTCAGCGTTGACGCTCTTTTCGAACAAACCGGCGTCATCCGTGCCAACACGATCGAAGAAATGTTCGATGTCGCCAACGCGATGGCCAAGATGCCGGTACCGAAGGGAAATCGCGTCGCTATCGTTACCAACGCCGGCGGTCCGGGGATTCTCGCCACCGATGCTCTGATCTCCAGCGGTCTGACGCTGCCGCAATTCAACGACAAGACTGTCAAAGCTATTCAGCCGATTCTGCCGAAGGGAACTCCCGTCAACAATCCGCTCGACCTGGTGGCCGGCGCAACCGGTGTTGAGTTTCGCAAGTCGCTGTCGCACGTCGTCAAAGATCCCAATATTGACTCGGTCATCGCCATCTGCGTTCCGCCGGTGACAATCGATCTTAATCTCGTTGCCGATGCGATAATCGACACCGCGCGCGAATCGAAACTGCCGACCTTCGCTTGCTTTATGGGCGTAACTTACGGTTCCGAGGCGTTCGACCGCCTCCGTCTGGCCGACATTCCTGCCATGATCTTTCCCGAATCTATCGCTACGATGTTGGCGCATATCGACAAGTATCGCCGCTGGCTCCAGCGACCTGAAGGCAAGATCGCAAAAGTCAAGGGCGACAAGGAGCGTGTCGCTGAGATCATCACCAGGACACGCAAAGCGAAGTCTGCAGCCGTCATCGGCGACGATGCTTTGCGGATTCTCGACGCTTACAAGATTCCGGTCGCCACCTATCAATATGCTCACTCGAAAGAGGAAGCCGCTAAGATCGCGCAGAAGATCGGCTTCCCGGTAGTCATGAAGGTCAACACGCCCTTCATTCTCCATAAAACCGAGTACAAGGCCGTTGCCGTTGACCTGCGCACTCCGCAGGAGGTGATGGACGAGTACGCCGAAATGCAGAAGCGCATCAAGAAAGCCATGCCGAAATCGAAAGAGAGATTCTCTGTCGTCATCCAGCAGATGATTACCGGCGGGGTCGAGACCGTCATCGGTATGACCACCGATCCCTCGTTCGGTCCGCTAATCATGTTCGGCCTGGGCGGCATCTACGTTGAAGTTATGAAAGACGTCTCGTTCCGTATTGCGCCGCTCACCGATGTCGATGCGACCGAGATGATCCAGTCACTGAAAGGTTACAAACTTCTAACTGGCTTCCGCGGCTCCAAACCGGTGAGCATCTCCTCGATCGAAGATGCCATTACCAAGCTTTCGCAGTTAGTGTTGGATTTTCCCGACTTCGCCGAGATCGACATTAACCCGTTTATAGTTACCGCCGAAACCGGCAAGACTCGCGCCGTCGATGCCCGCTTCGTCCTGACCAAAGAGTAACCGCCGCGCCGTCACGAGCACGTCCCACTCGCAGTCCCCGCGCCGTCAGGAATCTCTTCCTGACGATCCCACACGTAGGTCAGGATCCCCGTGATCCTGACGCCCAGCTGCTGCTTTGATCCTTCGCCCTCGACTCTCACGACCATTGACGCTAACTTCCACCGCGCACTTTCACCGCCAAAGGGTCATTCCCCTCTATCAAGAGGGGTGGCTCGAGCCCGCCTCGTCAACACCTCGACCAACTGGACTCCACCACTCGCCTCGACTCCACTTCTGCCGCCCATCAAGCGGGCTCGAGACGAGGTGTGTCCTTCGATACCTCCACACCGCCTTTACCGGTCACGATCCCTGTGAACTTGAAGACACAGCTAACCTGCAATCTCCCCTCTCCTCTTGGGAGAGGGGTCGAGGGTGAGGGCTCACTTCGCATCACGTCTTCCCGTGCCCTCAATCCCGACGCCGACAATTTTCCCCCGTAGCTTAAACATCCCTATCGCTTGCCAACGTTTTCCTCTCGCAATTGCGTTGTCAATCGTCTTGAGATCACCCAGAATGAGGAGGAGCACAATCATATCATGGAGGAACAGGTCATGAAAACACGCTCACTGATGACGGTCGTCATCATCTTCCTGGCGGCATTCTTGTTGGTCGGCTGCGGTACCCAGATCGGATCGGGTGAGCGCGGCGTCAAGTACTTCAAGTTCGGCAGTGGCACTGAAATGGGAGCCATCTACCCCGAGGGCTTCGCCTGGCACATGCCGTGGAATACCATCTACACTTACAAAGTCCAGGTACAGGAGGCCAAAGAGAGTCTGAAGCTCTTGACATCCGACGGCGCCATGGTCACTCTCGACGTGTCAGTCTGGTACCGCCCGGTGATCGAAAAACTCGACAGCCTGCAGGTGACCATCGGGCCCGACTATTACGACGTCGTGGTCGCCCCCGCCTTGCGCGGTGAATCGCGCTCAATTGCTGGACGCTTCACCCCCGAGGAACTCTATTCAACCAAGCGCGAAGAAATCGCGAGTCTGATGCTTTCTGCGGTTCAGGAGAAAGTGAAGGACAAATTCGTACACTTTGAGAGTATCATGATTCGTGATGTCACCCTGCCGCAGCGCATCTCAGACGCGATCAACGAGAAATTGGCTTCGCAGCAGGAAGCGCAGCGAATGGCGTTCATCCTGCAGAAGGAACAACAGGAGGCCGAACGCAAACGAATCGAAGCCCAGGGTATCGCCGACTTCCAGAAAATCGTCTCGCAGGGGATCAACGACAAGCTGCTGGAATGGAAAGGCATCGAGACCACCGAAAAGCTCGCGCAGTCGCCTAACGCCAAGGTCGTGATCATTGGCAGCTCCAAGAACGGTCTGCCCCTGATCCTCGGACAATAGCAATCGTCAGTCGCGCGCAATAGGATAGAAGCAAGAAGCCGGACGAATCGTTTGATTCGTCCGGCTCCGCAATCGAAATCGACTTCGATTGTATCTCTAAAGTGCTCCCGCCTACAGCTTCAGATCAAGACTGGCGTCAAGCGCCGCATTGATCATCGCCAGCGATTCTTCGTAATGCCCGCGCGAGATGGTATCCAGCGAACCGGCATTCAAAGCATTGCCCAGCGATGTCTTCAAAGTCCGCAGATCGACGCGCGCCAATGTGATCGCATCGTCCGGATACCCGCGATTCTTCTCGGTTACCATCGTGATCAGGCGATCGAGATGCGCCCGCTGAAGATTGCGACGATAGCTGTTGACATTGCGTGACGCCGTGGCTTCTGACCAGATCGCGCGCCGGACATCCTGGAAGATCTCCGTCATCGTGTAGACGTCTCCACCTGAGCCAACCAGACGTTCCATGTCACCAACACGCGCCAGCAGCGTCGGATTGTAGATGTAGTTCAGCGGCGAGGATTGAACACTCTTCACCTGCTGGATCAGAGGGTAGTCGATGCGATTCATCTCGTAGACCGACCAGTTGAAATCCGGCAAGCGTTCCGGCTGCAGCTTTTGCAACAGCCGCGGGCTGAATTGGAACGCATCAGCACTCCAGATATTGTCGGCGATGAATTTCATCGCCTCGCGTTGCTGCGCCGCCGGAATCGGCGTAAACGGCAGCTTGCCGCCCGGATCGCCCACGCGGGCGCGGCTGTTCTCGATACCGCCGATAAAACGCGCCATCTGTGCGCCGCCACCGGTAAATCCGCTCCAGCCGTATTGGAACACGCTGCGTAGACGCTGATAGTTCGTGCCCGGCTTTTCAAATTCGGTTTCGACCTTCGACCAGATCTCCTTGCCGAGCGAAATCCGCATCTTCCAGTATTCCATCGGATCGGAACCGAGATCGAACTGCGTCGCGTAGGGATCGATCGCGCGGCCGGAATTGCCGAAGCAGTCTTCATCGGTCGCGTAGGCCAATTGCGGTTCGCCGGCGCGCGAGGCCAGCTTCTGCAATTCGGCGGCCTCTTGCTCCGGTGTCAGGTTGCTCATGTCTTTGTAGCCGTACTCGATAACCCAATAGTCATAGGGTCCCGGCTCGGTCGTGTAGAAATTCGGCTGGGCAACGCCATCCGGCACCAGGTTCGGCGGCGCATATTCCATCACCGTGCTGACCACGCCGTGCTGCGCTACCCAATTCTTGTCGCTCTGCTGCGACCGGTTGAACAACGTCGATGCCTTGAAATTGTGGCGCAGCCCCAGGCAATGCCCGACTTCGTGGGCTACCAATTCGGTGATATACTCATTAACATACTGCTTGGTCAACTCGCTCTTGCCGTCAAGCGTATTGCGAAGCATGAGTGTTGCCATGCCTTCTGCCGCCAGTTCGGCTGACTTCGGACCGTAATCGCAGATTTCAGCCCCGTGAGTGTGATTCCAAACATCGTCGCCGGGATTGCGGAGTCGCGCTTCCGGGCCGTTGCCCGAGGCTAATGGCTCAAGGAATTTTTCGGCGTAAGTGAACATGCCGCGGACAAAATCCGCACTGATCCGCACGTCGGCGTCGTAGATCTGACCGGTAAACGGATTGGCCCGCGACGGACCCACGGCATAGCCGGCGCCCGGCGATACGAACCACCGCACCGTACTGAAGCGCACGTCAGCCGGATCCCAGTCGGCCGTATCCGGCATCTCTTTCGCGATGATTGCGTTCTTGAATCCGGCCTGCTCATAGGCCTTCTGCCAGAATTCAATGCCAGCCTTCACCGCAGGACGATACTCGGCCGGTGTCGAATTCTCGATCCAGAACACGATCGGCTCCACCGGCTCGGAGACCGCGGCGTTCGGGTCTTTCTTTTTCAAGTGCCAGCGATTGATGTAGCGAACATACGATTGGTCTTTGTCCAAAACGGTGTAGTCCTGATGTTGCGTCATGAAGTAGCCAACCCGCTCGTCGGCTACGCGCGGCCGGAAGTCGCTTTCCGGAATCGTCGACAACGAGTAGTGGTAAGTCAGCAGCATGCTGTAGGGCGAGGCCGCAGTCTCGGCGTCGCTCGGTTGGTTCGTCGCGTAGTGCAGCACCACATCCAGTTCCGAGTTCTGCGGGAACGACTTGATTGTCCCAAAGAAACTGTTGCCCTTATCGAAGCGATGCCCCGTCCGCCCCTGTTGTCCGAGGAAATATCCGACGTTTGGAACGTCCTGAACAAACACCTCGGTTGGATCAATCAGGAACGCGCCGGCCGTATCCGGATTCGACAACACCTTGGTGCTGCCGTAAATCGAGTAAGATATCGAGCGATCGATCGCCCGCGCCATCGGCGCCGTCGAATCAGCCCGCACCCGCAAATTCGCTACCAGGAACTGCAATTGATCCCCGACGCGGCGCAGTTCGAAGGGGAAATACCCGGTGTGAGCTCCGGCATCAAAGTAGGAACCATCACCGGCAGAGCGGGTCAGGTTGCAGAGGAACAGCTTGTTTAACTGGTCCTTCTTGACCGACATCAGAACTTTGTTTTCGTCCTTGTCGAAATAGAAATCGAACAAGCCCGGGATCTTCGTAAATCCCTTGGAAACTTCGCCAAACGGTTTGAGTTTGGGCTTCTTGGCTTCGGCGGCATCTGGCTTTTTCTTGCTGCTCGATGCGGCCTTGTTGTGCCAGTAGCGGGCCTCGGCGCTGTTGGTCGCTGTAATCAAAGACAACGCAAAAGCTCCAAGAACCAGCAGCGTCAGAAAGCGGCGCATAACGGCTCCTCCCATGGAGTGGTTAGGGGTGTAAATGAAATTCGAAAATGCTCGTTCAGAATTAGTCAGATTTGAATGCACAACAGTAAAACTCAGTAAGCGCTTACGCATAATCTAGGCGGAGTCGAGGTAACTGTCAATGGCCTACTTCCCAATATACGAGCGGACGTCTGTCTACAAGAAGATGTTACGAAGCGATTCGGGGATTGTTCAGAGAATTTTCCGGCTTCCGGTATGCACTCCACCTGAATAGTCTGCACTAATTCAGCTGGCGAAGCCAATAAACGTCCGACACATGGCTCGTGGTTCCCTTGAACCGAGGGTCCTCGTAAGCGGCGTCTGTTCGCGTGCGCCAGATCGCCTGTACAATTGCCCCCTTGTCGAGCGAGATCCAGACCTCGCCGGCGAGGGAAGTCTTCCCACGCGCTACGAAGGTCGAATCAGGGATTGTCGCCAGGTCCACGAAGGTTGGCGCACTTGATTCATGGACTTTGACCACGGCACAAGCGCGTCCTTTGTAGTTGCTGATTCCGGCAAGTTCGAACTTTTGCCGGGACCACGAGAGTCGATGGCTCTTGACTACATCAGGTATGCCAATGCAGATTGGTGCCCCGATTGCAAATGAGGCGGTATCGCCCACCTTAGCCAATTGCCGACCCAGCATGAACCGACCTTGTTCCCAGAGTTGGACATACGCCATATGTACCTGAAACTCCCAACCCTCTACGAATCCCAAGAAGTCAGGCAGCGGTACCTGGAAATCGTAGCAGCCATTCTCAACACGGATCTTTCGATTGAAGTTCCACTTGAAAGTGTAGCCATCGAACTGGTGGGCCGTTTGAAGCAGACCCTCGGGTTCACCGGGCTTGCGGCCGGTGCCGATGACAAGTGAATCGACTGTGATCTGGTAGGAAATCCCGGCTTCAGGCGAATTACTCGTGCATACCTGCGAGTAGTTCAGATAGTCGGTCTTGATCGACATAACAGTGCCGTCGGGCAGCATCCGGGATATCTCATACGTTAACAGATATTGCTGCAGATCGCCCTTCTTCGCGCGTGGCGCCAGGTTGATCGTTTCGTTAACGGCTTGGGGAATGACTGACTGCCCCGGGAGAATTCCCGAAAAGACGAAAAGGGCAAGGATGGCGATTCTTAGACGACTCACTGTGTTAATCCTCAATGTAGCAAGTGACATCTCAAACCTGGCACTTGGGACAATAGTGTGTTCCGCGTCCTGCCGCACGGATTTTCTTGATCGTGCCTCCGCAGCGCCGGCATGGCAGACCTCCCCGATTATACACTTTCAGGTAACGAGAAAACTCACCCGGATTGCCATTGACACCGCTATAACTGTCGAAAGTCGTTCCCATGTTCTTGATCGCAAGCTGTAAGATCCCCCTGATTGCCTTGGCCAGCGCCGTTGCTTCCTTGGCCGAGATTTGCCTCGATAGTCGCTGCGGGCGAATTCGGCTGCGAAACAGGGCTTCATCCGCATAGATATTGCCCACTCCGGCAATGACTTCCTGATCCAACAAGAGAGCCTTGATCGGTCGCCTTCGTGACCTGAATATCGGCACGAGCATTGTGCCTGTCACGTCGGTCGCTTCCGGCCCAAGAGCATAGTAACCGGAGTGGCGCGACTTTTCCAGAAACTCGACTCTCCCGAATTTCCGTACATCGTTGAAAATCAGCAGCTCTCGCTTTTCGAGGAATTCGAGTTGCAAATGATCGTGCGGCTCGCGCCTGTTTTTCCTTCGCTCGAACAGGATTCTCCCGCTCATGCGCAAGTGAATCAACAACTCGCGCCCCGAGCCGAGCCGAGTCACGATATACTTGCCGCGACGGCGGATCTCAACAATCCGCTCGCCTGCCAGCGACCGCATCCGCGGCTCGCGTTGGAGCAGGTGTCTCGAAACGTGCGCCACTCGGCGAATCGTTAGCCCCGTGACCGCTTGATTCAGCCCGCGCACAATCGTCTCCACTTCTGGCAGTTCCGGCACGATTACTTCTTCGTAAATATGAGGATCAAGTTATCAGACTTGCGCGGTTGGTACGCAGATAACGCCGCGCTGCCAAAGGTTGCCTCCAATGCAAGTCCCGACGCCCGCCCGGCGCGCACAATCTCGGCCTTCGACCAGAACCGCAACTTTGTAATCAACACCTGCGATCCCTCCAGTTTCTGACCCGACATGGTGACAATCACCATGTGAAAATCCCAGTGTGTGCCCCGACAAACATAGAAAGGCAAGAACAGCCTGCGTCCGTTGGCAAGCTTTGGCGCCAGAAAGCTCACGTTTTTCCCGCGCAGAATCCCCGGGTTCACCGTCTGAATGACAAAACGCCCCCCGACGGTCAGACATCTTGCGGCCTGTGCCAACGTCTGTCCAAGGGCGCGTTCGGTCAGCAGGTGCGGCAGCGTATTGCCGATCAGCAGACATAAGTCGAATCGGCCGCTGAGATCGCTCGACAGGCGCTGCATTTCTCCCACTCGGAAGCTCGCCAGACGCGACTGGTGCGCGTGTCTTGCCTTGGCGATCATTTCGCGTGAATTGTCGACCCCGGTGTAGCGAATGCCTTTCTTCGTATAGAATTCCGCATGCCCGCCATCACCACAACCCAGATCAAGGATGCGCTTCACATCGCCTCTCGAAACGAGCTGGTGATGTAGTCGCTCCTCCTTCTTTAGGCGGTTGCCCCAGTCGACCTTCTCATGATAGACCGGCGCCAGATCGCGGTAGAATGTATCGCTGAATTTTGTGGTCATCGTTTCTCACGAACTCCTCGAGGCAAAGTTTCCCTTGAGATCAACGGTTCGCCCAGTATATTGGCAACCCCATGAGCGGTCAAGAACGAATCCTCGAAGGTCTAAACGAACCCCAGCGCGAGGCTGTGCTCCACGTCGAAGGTCCCTTGCTCGTCTTAGCGGGCGCCGGCTCCGGCAAGACGCGCGTTCTCACCTCTCGTGTCGCCAATCTCCTGGCCGGAGGCCACGCCGCCCCCGAGCAGATTCTGGCCGTGACCTTCACTAATAAGGCAGCGGGCGAAATGAAAGCCCGCATCGAACGGCTCACCAACATCGACCAGCGCCGGATGCAGGTCTCTACATTCCATTCGTTTTCCTCGCTGATGCTCCGTTTCTACGGCGAGCGCATCGGGTTGCGCAGCAACTTCACGATCTACGACGAGGAAGACGCCATGAGCGTCATCAAAACCGCTATCAATGAGCTCGGCCTCGACACCAAAACCTCGGCGCCCTCCATGATCCGTGGCCGCATCAGCGACGCCAAGTCTCAACTGGTCGATGCCATAAAATTTCAGACGATGGTCGGAAACTTCATCGCCGAGCGCGTCGCCAAGGTCTACGAGCTTTACCAGCGGAAACTGGCGGCCGCCAATGCCGTCGATTTTGACGACCTGCTCTTTTACACGGTCAAGCTGCTGCGCGATGACTCCGAGATCCGCGAACGCCTGCAGCAGAAGTACCGCTTCCTCCTGATCGACGAGTATCAGGATACCAACCATGCCCAGTACGTCATGGCCAAGCTGCTCGCTAACACCCGGCACAATATCTTTGCCGTCGGCGATGAGGACCAGTCAATCTATGGCTGGCGCGGCGCCAATATCAGCAACATCCTCAATTTCGAATCCGACTTTCCCAACTGCCGCGTGATTCGTCTTGAACAGAATTACCGGTCGACGCAGACGATCCTGAAGGCTGCCTCCGAAGTCGTTGCCAACAACCGTCGCCGCAAGGGCAAGACGCTTTTTTCCGTCGGCGACAAAGGCGAACCGCTCACACTCTTGATCGTCGACAGTGATCGCGACGAGGGCGAGCAAGTTGCTGAGCGGATCGAAACAGCCGTCCGCGAGGGAACTCTGCGTAAAGAAATCGCCATTCTCTATCGCACCAACGCCCAGTCGCGAGTGCTCGAAGAATCGCTGAAACGCCGCTTCATTCCTTATCGCATCGTCGGCGGCCTGCGCTTCTACCAGCGCAAGGAAATCAAAGATATGCTCGCGTATATGAAGCTGCTCGAGAACCCCCGCGACGACGTCAGCTTCAAGCGCATCATCAATTACCCTAAACGCGCCCTCGGTGATGCTGCCGTAACCACTCTCGAAGCCTTGGCTCGCGAACGCAATATCTCGCTCTTTGAGTTGATCGTCGATCGTACTGCACTACAAGAAGTGAGCAAGACCGTCGCCGCCAAGCTGGCGCGATTTGCCGAAATGATGGCCTATCTCAAGGAGATGAGCCGGACCATGCCGCTGGAACCCCTGGTCAAGCTGATCGCGGACAAGACGGGAATTATGCAGGATCTCAAAGAGCAAGACCCGACTGGCGCCGAGGGCCGCGCCGACAACGTCGCCGAACTGGCGGCTTCTGCGGGCGACTACGGTGAAGACAACCCTGAAGCGCGCCTCGCCGAATTCCTGCAGGAGATCGCGCTCTACACTGACATCGACAACTGGGATCGCGAGGCCGATGCCGTCACCCTCATGACCCTCCATGCCGCGAAGGGATTGGAATTCGATGCGGTCTTCATAACCGGTCTCGAAGAAGGCCTCTTCCCCCTGGCGCGCGCCAGTGAAAACCCCGACGATCTCGAAGAAGAACGCCGCCTTTTCTACGTCGGGATGACACGAGCCAAGAAACATCTTACGATCTCGTATGCGCTCATGCGCTCCCGCTTCGGTGAACGCCAGACTCTGCGCAGCCGCTTCGTCGACGAAATTCCCGACAGCGTCGTCACTGCCGAGCGCCTGACGATGATCGACGCCTCTGGCCGCGTAGATTCCGACTACCTGTGGGATTCATCGCCAACAGCCCCCGACGAGTTTGCCGCACTTCGCATCGGCTCCGTCGTCGCGCACGCCCGCTGGGGCGAAGGTACGGTAGTCACCCGTACCGGCAGCGGCGACGATACCGAAGTTGAAGTTCGCTTTAACTTCGCCGGTACCAAGAAACTACTGGCGCGTTACGCGAAACTCAAAGTGCTGCGTTAATTGCGATCACTCGATCAGGCTTGTCTTTAATCTCGGGGGAATCTCGATAGGACACAAAAACAACAAGGGGAAGCAGTCCTCTCCTACTTCACTGATACACCCAATGGAATCAGTCAAGCGCTTCCCCTGTCGATACACAACTGAGGCGTACCTCGATCTTATTATACACTCGAATTTAAGAATAAGCAAGAAATTTTCACTGAAAATGCCCTTCTCCAGCCCGCGGGGCTTGCCACCGGGCTACTGCCGGTTGTACATTCTAGCGATTTGACAATAGCCCCGAAGGAGCACGAAAATGGCCACTTTTCTCGTTTGCGGCGCTGGAATCCAGTCCCAGGCGCTGGTCTACGACCTGTTGAAATTCGCGTCCCCGGAACGCGTTATCGTCCTTGATATTGACCCCAATCGGCTGGGCCAGATTTCCGGCGCCAAACTCGAAAAACATATCGGAAACCTAAGCGATCCAGCCTTCATTAAGCCGTTTTTCACCCAGGCCGATGTCGCCTGTGGCGCTGCCAGCTATAAGCTCAATGCCTTGTTGACTGAAATGGCAATCGCCACCAAGACCCACTTCGTAGACATGGGCGGCAATAATTCAGTCGTCGACGCGCAATTCGCCATGTCCGACAAGGCCGCCGCCGCCGGTTTGACCATCATACCCGATTGCGGGCTTGCCCCCGGCATGGCCTCGGTACTGGCTGCCGATGCTATCGCGAAATTTGACGAAGTCGACACGCTCAAACTCCGCGTCGGCGGCCTGCCGCAAAATCCGATGCCGCCGCTCAACTATGCAATCTTCTTCTCGCCGGAAGGACTCCTCAATGAGTACCGTGAGCCAACCGTAGCATTACGCAACGGCAAGCTCACCAAACTGTCGAGCCTGACCGAAGGTGAGAGCCTGTCGTTTCCGCCGAATTTCCCGCAACTCGAGGCCTACCACACCTCCGGCGGCGCGTCGACTCTGCCGTACACCTTTGAGGGCAAGATCAAGACGCTCGACTACAAAACGATCCGCTACGTCGGCCACTTCGATAAGATCAACCTCCTCTTCGATCTCGGCTTAGCTGACGAACGCCCGTACGAAATCGATGGCGTCAAGATCAGCCCCGATCAGGTCCTGCGCGATTGTCTCTATCGACGACTTCCGCGGAACGCACCCGACGTCGTGCTGGTGTATGTGGAAGCTATCGGCAAGAAAGGTGGTCGCACCCAGAAGGCGACCTATTACATCGAAGACTATCTCAACAAAGAAACCGGCCACTCGGCGATGCAGCGCACTACGGCCTATTCAGTCGGCATCGTCGCGCAGATGATCGCCGAAGGCGCCGTCACTCAGCGCGGCACTCTGCGCTCCGAACTCGGGATCGACTCCAAGCGCTTCCTGCAACTCCTCGATCAGCGCGGAATTGGCGTGAAGGTGGAAGTCAAGTAGCGCTTGCAGAAGAGAAGGGCTTGAATGGTTGCAGAGGAAAAAAAGGGCACGCTCCGCGTGCCCTTAAGCATACTCCAATATCTGTTCTGAAGCTACCGTCGTCCGCCGCCCGGCACGCCCGGCATACCGCCCATTCGCGATGACATCCGATCACGCCATTCCTGTCGATCCTGCATCATTTGTGAGAACGGCGTGACATCAACAGAATCGGTCTCGGAGATCCCTTCCAATATCTGCGTGAAGTCCAGATTGCTCGCTCCGACCACCACCCGCTTGGGCGACAGTTGCCCATTCTCCACGACCAGCACAATCTTGGTGTCCTTCTGCGGCCGCTCACCCTCCTGGAAACGGTTGCCAAATCGCGCCGCCATCTGCGGGTTCGCCCCCGCTGTCGGCCCTTGCTGACCCTGGCCCCCAGTACCCTGATTGCGGCCGGCCATCACTTCACCGCCGGCGCCCATCCGTTTCGGATCTTTGACCGCAGCATTCGGCACAAGCAACGCATTTTCGGCGAACGCGGTAATGATCTCGATTGAAGCGTTCATACCTGTCTTCAACTTGCGTTCGGTGTTGTCAACCTTGGTGGTGACTTCGAATACTGTCACGTTTTGCTCAACCAGCGCCTTGGGAGCAATCTTCAACACTTCGCCGTTGAACTTCTTGTCGGGGAATGCATCCGCTTCCACTTCAACTTTCTGACCCAACTCGACCTTGCCGATATCAGTCTCGTCCACTGAGGCCACGATGAACACCGAGTCTACCTGCGCAATCTGCATCAACAACGTGCCGCCCGAAACATTTGAAGTTCCGGACGCGATAATATTGCCCTCCTCCACATTCCGGGAGATAATCAGGCCGGAAAGCGGCGCGCGAATGACCGTGTCATCCAATTGTTTCTTTGCGTCGGAGGCCGCTGCCTTGGCGCGCACCAGCGTCGCCCGCGCCTGCTCCAGGCTCATCTTGGAGGCGTCCATATCTGCCTCCGAGATCATCTGTTTGTCAAACAGCTCCTTTTGCCGATTGTAGACCCGTTCACTGGTTTCCAGCGATACCTTGGCGACTTCGAGATCGGCAATGGCCTTGTCGTAGTTGTATTGTACTTGCTCCTTATCGATCGTCAGCAACAACTCGCCGCCTTCGACGTAATCGCCCTCTTCATAATGGATCCTTGTGATTTCCCCTGAAGCCTTGGACTTGATATCGACGGTCTTTACCGGCTCGACCTTACCCGTGGAGGTAATCGTGACGCGCAAATCGCCGCGAGTCGGTAGCACCGGCTTGGTGGCGCTTGCCACCGCCGTCTGGTCCGACTTACCGAATCCGAAAACGAAGTACGCCCCGCTGGCGACTACACCGAGTATCAAAACAATGATGATGATCTTTTTCATACGTTCCTTATACGTCCCTCGCCCACCCAAGCCGAATCAAGTTCTCGCCCCACAGACTTAGACAATAACCAATTTCGTTTTCTTGCGGTGCCGAAAATGAAGGAATTCTGCGAATGTATTAGCCGTAAATCTTCTTGCGCGGCATGATCTGATCGAGAACCTCCCGCATGCCGTCGCTGATAAACCCCTTGCGCATCGCCAATTGCGGATAGTTGCTCCACCAGGCGTTCCCCTCGATAATCGTCGCGCCCGAGTCGATGATTGCGATGTCGAACCCGAGCGAACGCAGTTGCGGCAGGCGATGTTGGGCTGCTTTCGCCAATTCGACCGCTTTGTGAAAGTGGGGAAGCCGCAATCCCGAAATCTGTTCTCCGGTATCCGGGTGTTTGTCGAACCACTCAAGACGGCCCGGCAGCGGATTCGACCCCGGCTCGATTGTACCATCGTCCCGAACATTGGCGAGGAAACCGCCTTGCTTGACATTGTCGACCATCGCTCGCCCGCGACCAAACTTCAATTGCGTCATCAATACCTCGATCTCCCCCTGATTATTGATGAAGGTCACAACACGCATCGTGTTTGCACAATGCGGGTTGATTCGGTCCAACAACTCATGCTGCTGCACGCGCTCCTGGATCAGGATTCCGTCGCGATGCAACGGCTGTCCAGCGCGGAAACCGTCGAGTAAGAGCTCGTAGATTCCGTCAATTGTGTACTCCCGTCCGTCACCTGAAACGAACGTTTCGCCGCGGCGTTCAACAATTACGGTTACCCGAAACCCCTTCGCCCCCGATGCCGGCTTGATGACGAATTCCGAGACACTTTCTCTGTCCAAGACGCGCTTCACGTCGTCTCGCTTGCACAGTGCATCCCCATTGGCGGCATATCCGTACTGGGGATCAAACAGCCCATAGACCCGCGGTGTCGCAATGCCGTACGATTTCATGTATACGGCGAAGACCCACTTGTTCAGCACTCCGCGCGCGATCGACGGATTCAACTCGCGGTGAAAAACGCAGGCTTGGTTGTAACTCATAAATCGCGTCTTCTCTTCATAACTGAGCTTCGGGTCGGCAAGATGAAAGTCGTTGTATTCGTACGGTTCCAACTCATTCAGCTTGAATAGCTCCCATGCCTCCTTCAGCTGTGTTCCGTACGAAACACCGTAGGTCCTCCTGGTCGGTGCGCCGCGGCGCCAAAGATCGTAACGGAACTTGAACGGGGTGAAAATACTCATCGCTCGACTCTCATGATTGACCGCATCGCCGCAAAAGTGTTTGCGCTATCGTCTTTCCGCAAGAGCTTTTCCATCAACCCGGGCCGCTGCCGCAATCTTCCTTTGCCCCTCTGCGCGTTGATCTCTACATTGGGCCTGACATCGTTGGAGAGAGCAGAGATCGTGATCTGGCACATACCAATTCCTTTCTACCTGTGGATCATCGCCTGCATCTGCGTCATCTTGGCGTTGATGCCGGGACTTTGGCGACGCATTACCGGTTCTTGGTATTGCTGGCTGATCGTCTGCGGACTGATTTGGGCGGGATCGTTGCTGTTGCCATCCCAAAACCACCTGATGGGCGACGGGTTGACCCACCTCGGTAATACGGAGAGAATTTTCTCAGCGACCGAGCCCCTCGACATCTTCCTCCATCACGTTGTCTTCCTCCTCGTCGGTTCAGCCGAATTGAGTTATCGCATCATCGCCGCGCTGTGCTGCCTGGCATTTCTCTATGGAGTCTACAAGATCGGAGGTCGATTTGATGCTGGACTTGAACGCTCGATCGTAGCTCTCACTTTTCTTGCGAGCGCAACCGTGCAATTCTACTTCGGCTACGTCGAAAGCTACACGCTGCTCCATGTCTTCATCCTTTATTTTATATACTTCGCCTGGCGCGACATCGATTCTGGCGCCCTGACGGCCATCCCTTTGCTCTTCTTCTTTCTCGCGCTCGTATCACATTTCAGCGCCATCACGTTGTTGCCGGCAGTGATCTACCTTTATCGCCGCCGTCTCGGTGCCAATGTCTGGCTCCTCGCCGTCATCGTGGGCATCGCAGGACTTGTGGTGGCGATCAGCACCGACATCTCCAAAGTAATCGTGCCCTTTCTCCCAACCGAGTATTCAGCCTACTCGCTTTTCTCAGGCGAGCACCTTGTCGATCTGCTCAATGTGCTTCTTCTCTCGGCACCGGCATTCTTCCTTGCCTTTTGGCCGGGGAAGTTTGACCGTCGGCAAATCTTCGTGACCGTCGCCCTTGCCGGCGCTTTGGGATTTACACTGATGGTCGATCCCAAGATCGGAGCATTTCGTGATTGGGATCTGCTCTCAATCTTTGCCATCCCCCTCGCGGCTCTCATCGCCTTGCGCGCGCCGCGCCGACATTGGGTCGCCGCCATCCTGGTCGCGATCATTTGCCTGCGTGTTGTCCCCTGGATCCTTTTCAACTCCGAACCGCAAATCGACTACGTCAAAGCCCGCGTCGATTCAGACCTGCATTACAGCGAACACTATGACGATGGCTTCCGCCTTGGCAGTTGGGGGCTGCTGCTTGAGCGTCTTGGCGATCGCGAAGGCGCCGAAGCTGCCTTTCTCAAACGACTGGCCATCGACCCCGAAGACTACAACGTCGTGTCAATGCTGGCGCCGGTGCAGTTTGCTCTCAAGAAGTATGAAGATGCCTATCGCAGCTATCGTCTCCTGAAGGCGAACCGCCCTCATGACGACGAAATTCACTATCGGGCCGCCTATACAGCCTTTGCGGCCGGCCACAACGCCGAGGCGATGTCGCTCCTGAGTGAAGTCCCCCCCGAGAGGCGTCACGAATCTCGCTACGTCTCAATCTATGCCGGTTTGGCCTCACGTCACGGAGAGCATGCACTCGCCGTGTCGCTCGTCACGAAAACACCCTTCACTGTCTCGGAGGCGACATTGCCGTACCAGATCGCCCTCAGCGCCCTCGAGGTCGGCGATACCAGTCTTGCCCGCGAACTCATTACCGGGGCATTCCAGGCGGATTCCAGCGACATCCGAATCCGCGCTCTGCGCGAACGGTTTCTGCCGGCCGGCCGCTAAAGACACTCTCGCGATTCGCTTGACGGCGCTTCACGCGGGCTTATCTTGCTCTCAATGCCGGCAAATCTCACACCGCAATACAAGGAAGCCGAACAGCGCTTCCGCTCTGCCACTGACGACCAGGAGCGCCTGAATTGCTTGCAGGAGATGCTCAAAATCATCCCCAAGCATAAGGGCACCGAGAAGCTCCAGGCCGAAATCAAAGCCAAGATTGCCAAAGTCAAGAAATCATCGGAAAGCAAGGGCAGTAGTGGCAAACACAAGGGACTCGACAACATCCCGCGCGAAGGCGCCGCGCAGATTCCCCTCGTCGGCCCCCCGAATGCCGGTAAATCGCAATTCCTGGCCGCCGTCTCTCATGCACACCCCGAAATTGCGGATTATCCGTTTACGACCCGCACTCCCGTTGCCGGCATGATGGTCTGGGAAAACGTCAAGTTCCAGCTGATCGACTTGCCCCCGATTGCCGTCGAATGCTACGAGGGCTGGATCACTTCGCTGCTCTTCCGCGCCGACGCGGTTTTCCTCTTTGCGGACCTTTCATCCGATGATCTGATCGATGATCTCAACCGCTCGTTGACCTTGTTGCAGGAACATCGGATCACACTTGTTGCGCCCGACCACGTTGAAGATGAAGAGGACTATTCGCTTGATGCCGTCGCCAAACGGACCTTTCTCGTGGCGGCCAAGAGCGATCTCGATGAAGACGACATCCGGCTGGGCTTTCTGCGCCAGGAATTCGGTTCGCGCTTCCCGATCTTTCCCGTGAACTCGCTGACGCGCGACGGCATCCTGCAACTCGAGACTGCACTTTTTCGCTCGCTCAATCTTCTGCGCGTTTATACCAAAACTCCCGGGCACGAAGCCGATCTTTCCGATCCGGTCGTGCTCACGATTCCTGCCAGCGTCGAGGCTGCCGCGTACAAGATTCATAAAGACTTTGCTGAGAAGCTGCAGTTCGCGAAAATCTGGGGCGTCGGCAAGCACGACGGTCAGCGTGTGCAACGGGATTTCCCCTTGACCGACGGCGATATCCTCGAATTCCACCTTTGATCGTCAACCGAATGTCAAAAACGCTGGCGCCATCGCGATAACTGCCGATTGCCATTGACCAGTCGCCGGGATTCGTCTATTATCGACTCGAATTGTAGATGAATGGAGATATCATGAAACTGTACATAGCGACTCTCACGATCGTCGTGTCGCTCGTCACGACTCAAGCACTCGGCGATCCTGTCCCGCAATCCGCGGGCACGCCGGCATCAGTAGACTCGTCAAATTGGCGCGCCCAGGAACGGCATCTCAAGAACATTCGCCAACTGACTTTTAGCGGCGAAAACGCCGAAGCCTACTTCTCCTACGATGCCGGGCAATTGATCTTCCAGTCCAATCTCCCGCCATATGGTTGCGATCAAATCTATACGATGAATTCCGATGGCAGCAATCGCCGCCTGGTGTCGACCGGCAAGGGGCGCACTACCTGCTCGTTTATCCAACCCGACGGTCAGCGCATCATCTACGGATCGACACATGCCGCTGACAGCGCCTGTCCGCCGCCGCCCGATTTCAGTCGCGGCTACGTCTGGGCACTGTATCCGGGATACGAGATCTATTCCGCCAAACCAGACGGCTCCGACCTGAAGAATATCTCGAATTCCCCGCGTTACGACGCTGAGGCTGTCTATTCTCCCGATGGCAAGAAGATCGTCTTCACTTCGCTGCGCTCCGGCGATTTGGAAATCTACACCATGAATCCCGACGGATCCGATATCCGCCAACTTACCAACGAGCTGGGATACGATGGTGGTCCCTTTTTCTCCTATGACAGCAAGCAGATCATCTATCGTGCTTCGCGACCCAAGACGGCCAAAGACTCTGCCGACTACGTCTCGCTGTTAAAAGAAGACATGATCCGGCCCTCGGAATTGGAGATCTGGATCATGAACGCCGACGGCTCAAACAAGCGCCAGATTACCAACCTTGGCAAAGCAAATTTCGCGCCGTATCTGCATCCCGACGGCAAGCGCCTCGTCTTTTGCAGCAACCATCGCGGCAATCCGCGCGAGTTTGATATCTTTATGATCAACGTGGATGGCACTGGGCTCGAACAGATCACGTTTAACCCGACTTTTGATGGATTCCCCATGTGGTCTCACGACGGCAAGAAGTTCGTTTTCTGCTCAAATCGGGATAATCAGAAAGAAGGTGAGACCAACGTCTTCATCGCCGACTGGGTGGATTAGCCGATTTCACGAGCTGTCATTGCGAGGAGCGAGCGGGCTCTCCGGCAAGAAAACACACCTTGCCGCGACGAAGCAATCTAACCTGCGCCGTAGTTCAGGATCCCTGAGTTCCTGAAATCTCCTCGCGCGCCGCTGCCCCATTTCCATTCCCATTCAGCGATGATACAATCAGCCCGTCCTTGATCATGATCGTCCGCTTCGTTCTCTTGGCGACATTCGGATCATGCGTAATCATTAAGATCGTCGTTCCCGATTGCCACAGCTCTTCGAACAACTTCATGATCTCGCCACCGGACTTGCTGTCAAGATTTCCGGTCGGTTCGTCGGCAAGAATCAATTTGGGATTGTTCGCCAGCGATCGGGCAATCGCTACGCGCTGCATCTCGCCCCCGGACAACTCCGTCGGCTTGTGATCCAGCCGATGCCCGAGCCCGACGCGCTCCAGCAATTTGGTCGCGCGCTCGCGCCGCTGCTTCGTTGGGATGCCGGCAAAAATCATCGGCAGTTCGACGTTCTCGAACGCCGTGGCGTAGGGAAGCAGATTGAAATTCTGGAAGACAAATCCGACTTTGCGGTTCCTGATCTCGGCTAGCTGGTTCGGGGTCAACTGGTCAACCCGCTCGCCATCGAGATAGAACTCTCCCTCGGAAGGTGTGTCAAGACAACCGACGATGTTCATCAACGTCGATTTCCCTGAACCGGAAGGCCCCACGACGCTGACGAACTCGCCGGCGCCCAATTCCAGGTTCAGGCCTTTCAACGCTTCCACGGCCACCTTGCCGGTGTTGTAGAGCTTACGGATTCCCTGCATCTTGATCATCTATTCACACCTCGCATTATTCGTAACGCAACGATTCTACCGGGTTCACCGAGGCCGCCCGGCGGGCTGGGAAAAATCCCGAGATCAGCCCAATGAACGCCAGAATCGCAACCGTAATGAAACCAATCGTTGTCGATATCGTCGGCTTGCCCAGCCAACTCAGTGCCTCGTTGTTCAAATCGATATTCGCAAAAGCCGAACAGAAGCCTTGCGCGACCAGCAAGCCTAATAACCCGCCAATGCCGCAGATGAGAAGCGCCTCCAGTATGAACTGCCCCATGATCTGGCGCCGCTTCGCTCCCAACGCCATTTTCACGCCAATCTCTACAGTACGCTCTTTGATCGCGGCATACATGATATTCGCCACGCCCAGCCCGGCAATCGACAGCGAGAAAAATCCCATCACGCCGAAGAATATCTCAAGCCCCAACATCATTTTCTCCAACACCCGCTGCGTCTCAATAACATCCCAAATCGACAGTGCGCTCTTGTCGTTGGGGTCGAATTTCTGCCGTTTGCCGATGACTTCATAGAGCCGCGCCTTGACAAATTCGACTTGATCGGGGTCCCGCGGTTTGACGACAAGGTTGTTGTAGCGCAATTGGCCCCAAATGGCCGAATACGTAGTCGCCGGTATCGACACCTTGTTGTTGTCGGGCCCGCTGTAGGATCCCATCTGCTGCTTTTTCACCTGCACGCCGACGACCGTGAACGGGATGTTGTCGATCGTGATCACCTTGCCGACTGCATCCTCCGAGCCGAACAGATTCTCCTTCATTTGGTCGCCGAGGAAGGCAACCCGTCGGCGTTTTTTCATGTCGAGCTCGTTGATAAATCGCCCTCCCGGCTCCGCGAAATGCGCGCGCATCACCTCGAACGAGGGGAATAAGCCGTTAGTGCGGGCGGACACCGTCTTCTTGCCGTAACTGATCGAGGTTCCCCAGTTGAAGTAATCCGCACCGACCTTCTCAACTTCGGGAATCTGCTTCTGAATTTCCTCCAGATCCTCAGGATAGAACCGTATGCGCCTGCCCTTGCCCAAGCCCTCATAGGGAATCGTCGTTTGGCCGCCCCAGATGATGATGATTCCTTCGCCCATCCCCTTCTGATTATTCAGCAATTGCGATTTCAGCCCGTTGGCAAACGCGAGGAGCAGCACGATCGAGAGCGTCCCCCAAAGCACCGCAATCAGCGTCAATGTCATTCGCTTCTTGTTAGCGCGAAGATCGCGCCAGAAAAGGCGCACAAACAGCAGTGACCGTGACATACTACAGCTTCAGCGCCTGTACAGGGTTCATGTTTGACGCGCGTCGCGCCGGGAAGAAACTTGCCAGCAGACCGATAAAGCCCAGGATACCGATCACCGCAAGCTTATCCTGAAGCGACAGCGAGGGAATGCCCACATAGTCTTCAATCCCCATATGCGGCGCCGCACTGATAATCACTTGCGCAATTCCATACCCCACGCCGCCGCCGATGGCCGTCAGAATGAGCGTCTCGACGATGAAACCAAGGAGCACAAAACCCTTCTTGGCTCCCAACGCCATCTTGATCCCGATCTCCTTTGTCCGCTCTTCGACCACGACATACATGATGTTTGCCAGTCCGATTCCACCCACGAGAAGTGTCATGAATCCGACAAAACCGACAAACATCCGCATCGCCACGAAGAAGATCAGGAAATCATTCCCCTCGACCGTGTCCCACATTGCCAGCGCTTCGCGGTCAGTCGGATCGAATTTGTAACGTTTGGCGAAGACCTCATAGACCCGATCGACGCACCGTGTGTGTTGATCCAGACGCGCCGCTTTGAAGACGATATTGTCAAGGTAACGGTCGCCGTACGTCGCTTGGAACGTCGTCGCCGGAATAATCGCCTTGTCCTGGTCGCGCCCCGAATAGGACGAATCCTGCTTCTTCTTCTGCATCACGCCGATCACGGTATACGGGACGCCGTCGACATAAACCGCTTGCCCAACCGGATTGACATTCTCACCGAAGATTTCGTCGCGCAGGGTATTGCCGATAAACAAAACTCGTCGTTTCTCGGCCATGTCGATTTCATTAACAAAGCGCCCGCCTTCCTCAGGGATGATTGTCCGCATCGCGGCGAATTCCGGCTCGACCCCTGAAGACTGCACCAATTTCGACTTGCGGCCGTTCTTAATCATGATATTGCCGCGCATGAATTCACCCGAAACACCCCCTAACTCTGGAATGTTCCGCCTCATCATGTCGATGTCAGACGGAACGAAACCAAACCAGCGCCCCTTCGGATAGCCCGCATATGGCTTGCTCGTATTGCTCGCCCACATGATAACGATATCATCGCCCAGCCCCTTCATCGCCTCGACCTGGTGACGCTGAAGCCCATAGCCGAACGCGAGCAGGCAAATCACGGTCACTGTCCCCCATGCCAGGCCGAGAAGTGTCAGAAACGTCCGCAGCTTCTGCGCCCGCAGATCATGAAGAAACTGCTTGATATAGAGCTTAAACGACGAGAATCTCATGCTTCGAATTCAATTCCAATTCCTTGCGGTGCTCCACTGCTTGCCGGCGTCTCGAGAAACGAAGGATAGGGTGAGTTGCCGCCGACCCGGGATTGAGGCACCGCCTATTCTGTCTTTGGCGCCGCTTTTTCAGCTACCATCTGGCCTTCGGTCAGACCAGATACAACTTCGAGCGTTATACCATCCGAAAGTCCAGGTTCGATCACCTGTTCTTTCTTTCCACCCAGCGAATCGAGCACCTGCACGAAAGCCGAGTCACCACGGAAATCGACCAGCCGTTCCGGAATCACGAGAATGTCCTTGGCTTGCTTGATGATGATCTCTGCATTCGCCGAGTACCCGGCCCGTAACTTCGAAATGTCAGCCTCCGCGAAGCGCACTTCGACGTCAAACACCGTCGCCGACTGCTCCTTGCGCGCTTTCGGCGAAATCTTGTGGAGAATTCCGGTCACCGTATCCTTCGGCAGCGCACCGACCTTGAGTGTTACAGTCATTCCTTCGGTCAACTTGCCGACATCGATTTCATCCACCGTCCCGCGGAAAATCAGATCTTTCATATCAGCGAGGGTGATAAGAGCGGTACCATCTTGATAGGAGGTAAGCGGCACCACCGGATCACCCTCGTTGACGTTTTTCGAAAGCACCGAACCCGTGATGGGAGAACGGATCGTGCTTTCGACGTTGACATTCTTGGTCTTGATCGCGCCCTTCTCGAGTAGCTGCATGCGCTCATTGGCAAGATTCAACTGCAATTGCGCCTGCTCGTAGGCCACCTTGCGATCATCGTACTCCTGTTTCGAGATCAGCTTCTTGTCAAACAATTCGGTAGATCGATCGAACGAGAGCTTGGCGTTATCGAATTGCAGTGTCGCCCGATCTATCTCTCGTTGTGCCTCGGTATATTCCAACGGCGTCGGCTGCGGTGAAATCTCCAACAACAAATCGCCTTCCTTGACAAGATCGCCCACGTCGGCATAGAGCCTCTTGACGATGCCCGAGATCTTGGACTTTACCGCAACCTCTTTGTAGGGCTGGATCGTTCCGATCGCCATCGCCTTCTCAACGATCTCGCCCTTTTCCACCTTCGTGCCCTGTTTCTGTCCGTTGTTCGAAGAATCCCCCCGATTGAAGAAGAGCAGGATTACCGTCGCGATAACGGCAATTCCTATAACTCCGAAAATGATCTTTTTCATCGCTGGTCCTTATATATCGTAGATAACAGATTTTCTCGAGCTACATCAATTGGGTACGTCGGCACGCTTGAGAAGTTGCAGGGGAAGTTGCTGCGCGAGACTGCGGTTTAGGGAATCGTCGCGATCACCGCGGCTACGGTATCGGCGATCAAAGCCGCGCCACGAGCGTTGTAATGGATGAAATCGGCTTTGGGATCGTCGAAGCACTCCGGCTTCCCGTCGAGAAGTCTCGCGGCATCAACCAGGAGCACTCCCGATTCGGCCGCGATGTCTCGGACGACGGCATTGTACCGCTCATGATATTCCTCCACCGCGTTGATAACTCCCGGATCAGTATCACCAATCGGGGTGGTGAGCAGGATCGGCACAATCGACTGCGCCCGGCACTCTTCAATGATGGAGCGGAGATTAGCCTCGTAATCAGGCAGTGATACGCGGTACTTCGGCGATTGCCGATCATACGTGTATTCCCGCGACTTCTCGCTGCGCGACAACAAGGCGTACTTGACTGCGCGGTACAGGTGGCTTTTCGCCAGGAAATTCTGGATTTCGAGGATAATCTGTGGTGCCGTCTTCTGCTCCTTGTCCTCGAGATCAAAGGCGGCCGCCCAATGATCGTTCCAGCCATAGCAAATCGTAATCACTCGCGGCTTCAGGAGCGTTATGGTTTCCTTAATCAGCCGTTGTCCTTGAAACGATGAATATCCGGGAATGCCGCAGTTTGACACTCGAAACTGCGCTCGGCTCAGGGGCGCCAGTCTTTGCTGCAGCTGTCCCGGAAACGTCTGTTCTTCCGCGAGTCGCCAACCAAATGTACAGGAATTACCGAAGCAGGCGATCGTGTAGGTCGACAGCGCTTGCTCTTCCAGTTCTGCGCCACGGAAACCCAGAGAATTCGTGCGGTACGATCCCGGTACCAGGAACTCTTCATCTGCCGCGATATTCGGCCGGAGTCTCCAGAAGAGATCTTCATCCTTTTCAAAGAAGTCCGGGTATTCGAACACCCTAACCAGCATGAAAAACGGATTATCGACGCGCGCCTTGATCCCGAGAAGACGTACACCGCCTTCGAGACTCGCCAGGAGCGCGAGGATCGCGATCACTCCGAATGTCAGATGCTTCAATCGTCGTGGCACCGCGCCTCCGCCGTTACATGCGGCCGGTACCGTGCGGCAACAGGAAGATGATAATCATGGCAATCAAGCCTACTACGGTGAGAATCCGCGCAGTCTGCCGCGAGACCAGGTCTTTCTCAGGATTGCTCTTGAAGGCTGAGCCCTTAAGACACACTAGCAGGCCGACCCAGTAGAGGCAGAGCAACAGAGAATAAGTGTCAGTCAGATTTGTACTGACCGGTATCCCGCTCCAGAAAGTACCATAGCTCTGTCTCTCGACGACGGTCCCCAGCAAGAATACGCCGACGAACAGCAGCACGGTCGCTATCAGGACGAGCTTGCCGCAACGAGCAGAAAGATTTACGGCGTTCTTGTCAGCCAACCCAGAGAACACTGCAAGAAACACGGCCAGTAACGCCGCGTACATAAAGGCGATATGGGCCACCAATACGACACTGTTTGGCTTGCCCTCAAACCGAATCTTGAGAGTCGAAGACTGATCCAGAAGAAACTGCGCCGGAATTGTCGCCAGCGTCGAGTCTGTGCCGGTCGAGTCGACAATGGCTGACAGTCGCAGGTAATACTCGAACTCGCTTCCAACTCCCTGATTCACCAACTCCCGGCGATAAACCAGGCCCTCGCCCGGTACCGTCAACATCGGCGCCGACTTGAATTCTGCCGGTTCACCTGTGGCTCCGTGGAAGTACGGGCGCAAATAGACTGCCAGCGAACCGCTATCCGGAAGCAGGCCGCCGATTATCTCGACATCAAAGCGAGCCGACTCTTCCTTACCTATGACTTTCCGTTGATTCGTATGCCTGAGCGTCAAATCGTTCCAGGCCGCATCGTAGACGACTGCCGGGACCTCGCGTTTCGAAAGAAACAAGGCCAGAAACAGGACGATCAATGTCCCACCCAGGGAAATGAGAAATTCAGCAATCCGCATCAACCCACCCGCAAATCAGAATAGGGAATAAATAAACGGCGCAAAGGCGCTGCTCTCGGTCAATACGATGAACACCGAAAGCAAGACGACAATAATCAGAAAGGGCACCAGCCAGTAACGCTTGCGGTGCCGGATAAAACGCCAGAATTCGGCAAACAGCGACAGGTTATCTGAGATGTTGTCTTTGAGGCTCATAGCTAAATGATAGCGATCCACTATCACCGCCGGAAGGGAAAAATCTTTCGGTGAGCAGATCCGAAACGGCGAGGGCTTGCAGGAGAAGCGGTCGAGCCGTATCATATAAATAGGCCGGTCGTCTGCGCCCGGGACCGAAATCTTGTAGATTCTGGTGCTTAATAGAGTGGAGGACATCTACCAATGAGTTCCAAGACCGCCCGTGTCGGTATTGTCATGGGAAGCGATTCTGATCTCCCTGTTATGAAGGGGGCAGCCGAAGCCCTCGACAAGTTTGGCGTCGGCTACGAGATGCGCGTGCTTTCGGCGCATCGCTGCCCCGATGAGGCCGCCCAATTCGCTAAAGAAGCCCGTAAACGCGGCATCCGCGTCATTATTGCCGGGGCCGGCGGCGCCGCACATCTGGCTGGCGCCATGGCCGCCCATTCCGAACTGCCGGTCATCGGAATACCCGTTCCCATCGCGCCATTGCAGGGTACCGATTCTCTGCTTTCGACCGTCCAGATGCCCAAAGGCATCCCGGTCGCAACCGTGGCGATCGGCAACGCCTACAATGCCGGACTCCTCGCCGTCCAGATTCTCGGTGCCGGATTACCCGAAGAAGGCGAAGCCCTGCTCGACAAGTTCGCCGCTTTCAAAAAGGACATGCGCGACGCCGTCCTCGCTAAGAAGATTTAGCCGCACGCCCTCGGGGCGGCCAGTCCGCCGCCCCGAATTCTCTCCTCTATCCTCGCGGAAGCGCACTGCCGATTGTACAATGGTTTGTGTCCTCTTAGATTGTCTAAGAATAACGGCGGATTACCGCAGACCCGGAACAGCCTGATCAACGAGAGGTTTAACTACCTGGATGGATAAATACGTAATCGAAGGCGGCCATCGCCTCCATGGAACGGTTCGCGCCATGCGCTCCAAAAACTCCACGCTGCCGATTATGGCAGCCGCCCTGCTCCCGGATTCCGGAGCATCCACACTCCTGAGCGTCCCCGACCTGCGCGACATCGACATCATGCTACAAGTGCTGCGCGAACTCGGTGCCGAAACGACCTGGGATCGCAAATCCGGCAAGGTGACGATCCAGGCCAAGAACTTCACCTCGACCGAAGCGCCCTACGACTTGGTTCGCAAGATGCGCGCTTCGTTTCTGGTATTAGGATCATTGATTGCACGCGAGGGCCACGCCCGTGTCTCGCTGCCGGGAGGCTGCTCGCTCGGACAGCGCCCGGTTAATCTCCATCTTAAAGGATTTGCGCAGCTCGGCGTGGAAATCTCCGAGGAAGCCGGTTACGTGGTCGCGAATGGAAAAGTCAGGGGTGGGGAAGTCTATTTCGACAGACCCTCCCACACTGGCACCGAAAATCTGATGATCGGCGCTGCTCTCTCTTCGGGCGTCACACGTATCATCAATGCCGCCTGCGATCCCGAAGTGGTCGACGTCGCCAATTTCCTCAACGCGATGGGCGCCGATGTCCGCGGCGCCGGCACCACCGTGGTGACGATTCACGGTGTCGACAAGCTCAAACCGGTGAGCTATGAGCCGATGCCCGACCGGCTCGAAGTGGGCACGTTCCTCTGTATCGCCGCCGGCACCGGTGGGGAGTTGACGGTCACCGACGGCATCGCCCGCGATTTGGAGGTCGTGCTGCTCAAACTGCGCGAAATGGGCTGCGAAATAGCTTCCGGCGAACGCTCAATCACGATTCGCTCGGATGGCAAGCTCCGCGCTGCCGACTTCGTCACTTTCCCGTTTCCCGGTTTTCCCACCGATCTGCAGGCTTGTTTCGTCGCCCTGGCCGCGCAGGCCCAAGGCACTTCACATATGCGAGAAACTGTATTTGAAGACCGATTTTCGCACTGTATGGAATTAGCACGACTTGGCGCTAAAGTGACAATCATTGGTGATGTCGCTACCATAGAAGGCGTTGAGCGATTAAACGGCGCCGGTGTTATGGCGTCTGATATTCGGGCGGGTGCCGGGCTGGTGACCGCTTGTCTTGCCGCTGAAGGAACGAGCGAAGTCCGTCGAATATATCATATTGAGCGCGGTTATGACGCCCTCGATGCAAAACTCCGCGCCGTCGGCGCTTCAATCACGAAAGTCCCGGATTAGCCCGCCGGTTCACCAATATGGAAAGGTGTTTGCCATGAAGAAGATCTTCCTGCTGTTGCTGACAGCCCTCGCGCTTTTAAACGTTTCGTTGCTGGCCCAGGAAGAATATTTCGGCAAGAATAAGGTGCAGTATAAAGCCTTCAACTGGACCTACATCCAGTCGCCGAATTTCGACGTCTATTTCTATGACGAGCAATATGAACTCGCTAAGTTCTGCATCGCCGAACTGGAAACCGCTTATGTCGAGGTTTCTCGCGAGCTGGACTACCGGCTGAAGGGCCGCGTCCCGGTCTTCATCTATAACTCACCCAACGAGTTCCAACAGACCAACGTCACCATGGAAATTCTCCCCGAGGGTGTCGGCGGCTTCACCGAGTATTTCAAGAATCGCGTCGTCGTACCCTACAACGGCTCGTATGAAGACCTCCGCCACGTCTTGCACCACGAACTGACGCACGCCGTTATCGTCGATCTCATCTATGGCAACGTTCTTGGATCGCTGCTCTCGCGACAATATCTCTTTCAGTTGCCGCTCTGGTTCGGGGAGGGTTATGCCGAGTACTCGTCGCGCAACGGCTGGGATTACTTTGCTGATATGATCGTACGTGATGCCACCATCCACGGTTATCTTGCTCCTGTCGACTATCTCGGCGGCTACCTGGCCTACAAACAGGGTCAAGCTGCGATAAAATTCCTCGCTGAGACTTACGGCGAGGAAAAAATCGCTGACATCATCAACAAGGGACGCCGCAGCTTGTCTATCTCGCGCGCGATGAAGGCCTCGATCGGGCTGACAACCACCGAGTTCGACGAGAAATTCCAACTCTACTTGAAGAAGATCTATTGGCCGGAGATCGCGACGCGCGACGAACCGGCCAAGTTCTCCAAGCGACTGACCAACCACGAGAAAGACGGTTCCTACTTTAACGAAAAACCGACGTTCTCGCCGAACGGTGAATTGATCGCGTTTTATTCCGATCGCTCCGACTTCACGGAAATCTACTTGATGAACTCCGGCGACGGAAAAGTCGTGCGCTCCCTCGTGAAAGGCGAACGCTCGGGCGATCTTGAATCATTGCACTCTTTCGTCTCCGGCCTTTCCTGGTCGTACGACGGCAAGCTCATTGCCTTTGCCGCCAAGTCGGGCGGCAAGGACGCCTTGATGGTCTATAATGTTGAAAAAGGAAAGATCGTCAAGAAAGTCAGCCCCGGATTCGGCTCCATCTACAACCCGGCATTTACCCCGGATGGCAATGTGATCATGACCGGCGTAACCGACGGCAAATCTGATCTGTACTACGTTGACGTTGCCTCCAAATCGGTCCGCAAGTTGACCGACGACGACTGGGACGACAAGGATGCCGCCGTCAATCACGACGGTACCTTCCTGGCCTTCGCCTCTGACCGGCCCGTCAAGCAGGATCCCGAACGCCGCTTCCCGTTTGGCACTTACAATGTCTTTCTCATGAATCTCGCCACTGGCGTCATTGTCGACACGGTCACTTTCGAAGACGGCATCTGCCGTTATCCGACCTGGTCGCCCGACGGCAAGAAACTCTGTTACGTCTCGAATCTCAACGGCATCGACAACCTCTATGTCGTCGACCTCGAAGCCGGCACACCGGCGTTTCCGATCACCAATGTCCTTAGCGGCATCGGTTCGCCCTCCTGGTCTCCCAAAGGCGACCAGATCGTCTTCCAGGCCTTCTTCAAGGGCGGTTACGACATCTATCTGATGAAGGACATCAAGCCGGTGACTGAGGACGGCGCCCCGCTGGTGGCCACCAAGTTTGTCAAAGGCGAGATGCGTGCCGAATACGCAGCCGTAATCGACAATGGCGAGGATTCCTCCGCCGTGCGCGATTCACTGTTTGACGAGGACTTTCCCGTAGAAAGTGAGAACACCGATTTTGTTTTCACGCCGCCGGCCAAGAGCGGCCCCGATGTCCGCATCGAAGGCGATTCCGCCGTCGTTGAGACCGCGCACGAGGACGACGGCCGCGACACGATCTATGCTGCCCGCCCTGACGGCGAATACGAAATCAAGCGCTACAAGGCGAAATTCTCCCCCGATATCGTCAGCGGTGGTTTGTCGTATGACACTTTCTATGGCTTGCGCGGGCAGTCTTTCGTGCTCGTGACCGATTTCCTGGGTAATCATCAGTTCCTGATTGGCACCGATATCGTCAATTCGATCAATCAGACGAACTTGCAGTTGTACTATATCAACTCAACTCATCGCACCGATTTCGGCTTCGGCGTATTCCACAACAAGAATTACTTCGAAGACAATCGCGACCGCCTGTTCTCTGACCGCACTTACGGATTGTTGGCGAGCGTCTCGCACCCGTTCAGTCTCTTCCGCCGCATTCAGCTCGATGTTTCCCATATATACATCGATCGCACTTACTATGACCCGCGCATCAACGAACAAAACCAGTTGGTCTACGACGACGCCAACGAAAACGCAACCACCGCGGATCTGGCGATGATCCACGACAACGTTCTTTGGGGATACACCGGACCGATCAACGGCAGCCGCTGGAAATTGCGCTTCGAACGAACCTTGCCGATTTCGAACAGCTCGCAGGACTACTGGGCAGGCGAGTTTGATTACCGCAAGTATTGGCATCTGGGTGGGCAGTACTCGTTCGCCCTCCGCATGGCCGGAGGCGCTTCGTTTGGCAACAACCGCAAGATCTATTACGTCGGCGGAAACACCAACTATATCGGCTCAACGACGACCGACGACGACGTTTACAGCGTACAGGGCTTCTACTTCTCGAAGATCGTCACCCCGCTGCGCGGCTACGACTACTTCGAGTTCGAAGGCAGCAAGTACGGCGTCGTCAATCTCGAATTTCGCTATCCGTTCGTCGAGTACCTCGCGCTCCGCTTCCCGTTGCCGCTCGTCCTCGCGCGTCTCTCGGGTGCCGTTTTCTTCGACGCCGGCGCGGCCTGGAATCGCAATGAGGAATTTCGGCTCATGACTTCGACAGGCTCAGATCGGCTGCTCAGTCTCAAGACCGGCTTCGGTACCGGTGCTCGCGTGAATCTCGGCATCTTTCTGCTGCGCTACGACCTTGCCTGGGGCTGGGACTTGGTCGATGTCAGCAAGCCGAAACACTACTTCAGCTTTGGCGCCGAATTTTAGCCGCGTCGCTATTCAACAAAGACCGTCGGCCACATCGCTTTGTGATGTGGCCGATTTCATTTCCGACTCTGCGCAAACTTGCTGAAATATGCCAACCCTCAGCCGCGTATAATCTCTACGAAATAGGGAATTACTTTGATCAGCTCATGGAGGAAGTATGCGAACGTTCATTTTCTGCAATCTCGTCTTGTTACTCTTGACCGGCCTGCTCCAGGCCGCTATCAAGACTGAAGTCGTCGAATACAAACACGGCGATGTCACACTCGAGGGCTTCCTCGCCTATGACGATGCCGTTAAGGGCGCCCGCCCCGGAGTGCTCATTATCCACCAGTGGCGTGGTCTGACTGAAAACGAAATGATGCGCGCCAAGATGCTCGCCGAACTAGGATATGTGGCTTTTGCTGTTGATGTCTACGGCAAAGGAGTTCGCCCCGCAAACTCTGAGGAAGCCTCAAAGGAAGCCGGGAAATACTACGGCGACGTCCCTCTACTGAGAGGTCGTCTAGAGTCCGGTCTGCAAACCTTGCTCGCCAACAAGTCGGTCGATACCAAGCGCGTTGCCGCCATCGGCTACTGCTTCGGTGGCATGTCAGCCCTTGAACTCGCTCGCTCCGGTGCACCCGTGGCCGGCGTCGTCTCGTTCCACGGCTCACTCAAGGCCAATAATCCCGCCGACGCCATGAAGATTAAAGGGAAGGTACTCGTCTGTCACGGCGCCGAGGACACCTACGTCCCGATGGCCGACGTCCAGGCGTTCATGGACGAGATGAAAGCCGCCAACGTCGACTACCAGTTTATCGCCTATTCCGGCGCGGTGCATTCCTTCACCCAGAAAGAAGCCGGCGACGACAAGTCGAAGGGCTCGGCGTACAACGCCAATGCCGATCGCCGCTCCTGGCAGGCCATGAAGGACTTCTTCGCTGAGATCCTCAAGTAGCCTCAACCGCTCGCGGTCGGCCGCAAAGAATCGGTTGATTTTGGCCGCCCGGTCGATACATTGTTGCCCTTGGCGTTCCGGTCGCTCCTGAAGCGGCCGGAGTGAATACGGAGTGGTGTCCGAGCTGGCTGAAGGAGCACGCCTGGAAAGTGTGTAGGCCCCAAAAAGGTCTCCAGGGTTCGAATCCCTGCCACTCCGCCATAAACTTCTGCCCGCAGTCAATCGAGAAGAGCAAAGGCTTGGTACCGGCGTATGAAAGTCTTAACCCGTGAAATGCTCGCAGAGTCGCTCGAGTGGTACAATAAAATGGGTGAAGATTATGTGAAAATTGACGGAGATAGACTGTGTTACTCGCATCCTGAAGCGGCCCAGTTCACAGTGATGCTTCCTGATAGAATCGAGCAGCTACCTTTCTTTGTCCGTAATCTCGGTCTGCTTGGCTACGAACAAGTACACTATGCAGGAGCTACGATCTGGCTTACCGATGTTGGCATTTGGGATGAGTTTCTCGAAGGAATAGGCTACCAAATCCTCGAGTCAATGAATTATGGCGTGGGGCAACCACTGTCATTCTGCAACACCAAGGGCTATAGCTTTCGGGCTGATGAACTCGTCAAAGCGCTCGGCTTGCTGATTCAGCCAATGGTGTTTGGCTGGGACGCCTATTACCTCCCAAGATGGAATTGGGGCGGATGTAGCGAGTATTTCTTGAAAGTAAGCCACCACTCATGTGTGGATGTCCATACTAAGACTAAGCAATTCCACGATGTAGCCATCAGAGAACTTGCCGCGGCCAAGTTCCAGCTGTATGCCGGCCCTGACGGACGAATGAGCCGCTATATCACCAAGTCGGACTTGCAGACACTTGGCGAGTCGAACCCGGATTCTAGTACGACCTCCTGACAGCAACCGAGAAAGCCGCCTAACCTTGAGTTAGAACGTGGCTCCACAAAATCCAAAATTAGTGATTGACAGACTGCATTAGAACTGTTATTTTACCGATAAGTTAATTAACCAAGTGGTTTATTAAAATATGACGACTCAAGACCATCTCAGTCTGACCTTCGCCGCCCTCGCCGATCCGACCCGGCGCGCCATCCTCTCGCACCTGATGCGCGGCGAAATCTCCGTCAAAGACCTCGCACGGCCGTTCGAAATGAGCCTGCCGGGAATCTCCAAACACCTGAAAGTGCTCGAACGCGCGGGCCTGATCGAACGCGGTCGCACGGCGCAGTGGCGGCCGTGCCGGCTGAAAGCCCAACCGCTCAAGGAGGCCTCCGGTTGGATCGAGCACTATCGTCGCTTCTGGGAGGCCAGCTTCGACCGCCTCGACAAATACCTGCAACAACTGCAGGCCGACTCCGCCCAATCGGCAACCGCTGCGCCAAAGATTACCGCCAGGACTCGAAAGACAGCGCGAACTCAAAACAAAAGGAGGACTCATGTCCGCCAACGAAAACCCAAACCCTAACCCGACCGGCGGCGATCTGGTCATCACCCGCGTATTTGACGCCCCGCGTGAGCTCGTCTGGCGCGCCTGGACCGACCCCGAGTACTTTCAGCGTTGGTGGGGCCCCAAAGACTTCACTTCGCCGGTTTGCCGAATGGATTTGCGCGTCGGTGGTAAGTACCTCTGGTGCATGCGCAGCTCTGACGGCAAAGACTATTACACAACCGGCGTCTTTAAAGAGATTGTCAAGCCGGAGCGCATTGTCTATACCGATTGCTTTGCCGACCAGGACGGCAACGTCGTCTCGGCCGAGCACTACGGTCTGCCTCCGGGGTTTCCGCTCGAATCGTATGTCTATGTGACCCTGGTTGAAGAAGCCGGCCAAACCAAGGTGACACTTCGCCACGTCGGATTGCCGACCGGAGATATGTTTGATATGACCGGCCACGGCTGGAACGAATCGTTTGACAAGCTGGCCATCTCACTGGAGAAGTCAAAATGAAGAAATCGAAGCCGACAACGACAGTCGACGACTATCTTGCCGCGCTGCCGGAGGACACCCGCAGCGTTCTCGAGAAACTGCGTCGCGCGATATTGGCAGCAGCACCGAAGGCGGAAGAGGTCATCAGCTACCAGATTCCGACTTACAAACTCAATGGCCCGCTCGTCCACTTCATGGCCGGGAAGAACCACTGCAGCTTTGTCACGGTCGACAAGACGGTACTCGCCGGCTTTCAGAGAGAGTTGGCCGGATTTAAGGTGTCCGGAACGACAATCCACTTCACCGCCGACAATCCGCTGCCGGCAACTCTGATCAAGAAAATCGTTAAGGCGAGGCTGAGACAAAATCTCGCATTGGCGTTAAAGACGAAGAAACCCAAGTAGCGATTGCCTGTGGATGATCTCCAGTAATCTTGCAGGTCACTCAGGGCGTGCTGCCGCATCGTAAAGCTAACATGGGCTTTATCGACCCATACTATTTTGCTTGAACCGGCCGGAAAATCGGCCCGAGTCACAGGAGACGTATTGTGAACACACAGAAACTCGTCCCCCCTGCCTATCTGCTGCTCCGCCTGGCGGCAGGGCTGATGTTTTTCCAGGCGGGCGCCATGAAAGTCTTTGCGTGGTTCGGCGGCATGCCGGGCTCTAACGGCGCGACTGCGGACTTCTTTACGCAGGTCGGCTTCGGAGGGTGGCTCGAAGTCATCGGCGGGATCATGATCATGCTGGGACTGTTTACGCGCGTAACGGCGTTCGTGCTCTCCGGTGAAATGGCCGTCGCCTATTGGCAATTTCACGCACCCTCGGGCGCCTGGCCGGTTCTCAACAACGGTGTGCCGGCCGCTCTTTACAGTTTCGTCTTTCTCTTCATGGCCGCCTACGGCGGCGGCGAATGGAGCCTGGATGCACTCATCAAACGGCGTCGCAATCGCCAGTCGGTGACAGCCTAAGACAGCGACTTGTCGAATTGTCAGAGAAGGGAGAACGTCGATGACACCCAAGCAAGTAACTTCAACAACCGCCGACCGCGAGGTTTCCAGTTCGCGCCTCTTCGCGGCGCCCCGAGAATTGGTTTGGAAAGTCTGGACCGAACCGGAGCATGTCGCCCAGTGGTGGGGCCCGAATGGATTCACCAGTACGATCCACGAAATGGCCGTGCGCCCGGGCGGCGTCTGGCGGCTCACCATGCACGGCCCAGACGGCGTCGATTACCCGAATCACATTGTTTTCAAGGAAGTCGTTCCGCCAGAGCGGCTGGTCTATACGCACGGTTCCGGCATCGATGATGACCCGTATCAGTTTGTCGTGACCGTGCTGTTCGAATCTGTCGGAGCGCAGACGCGCCTCTCAATGCGTGCAGTCTTCAAGACGGCGGCGGCACGCAATGAAATCTGCGAAAAGTATGGCGCCATCGAAGGTATGCACCAACACTTGGCCCGCCTCGGCGCTTATTTGACTACAACAACAAGCAATCGATAGGAGAGATGAACATGAAAGGCTACGTCGACGTTTTTTGCCTGACAGTGCCCAAGAAGAATCTGACAGCCTACAAGAGCCTCGCGCGCCGCTTTGCCAAACTTGCGGCGAGTCACGGAGCGTTGGAGTGTCGCGAATTCCTCGCCGAGGATATCAATGGCAAGTACTCCAAACTCTTTCCCAAGATGATGAAACTGCAAGCCTCAGAGGTCCTGATTTTCTCGGTGGTCGAATATCGTTCGCGCAAGCACCGCGATCAGGTCAACAAGGCATTGATGACGGACCCCAAAATGTTGAGAATGATGAAAGAAAAGCCGCTCTTTGACCCCAAGAAGATGGCGTATGGCGGCTTCGAGACAATGGTCAAAATGTAACTGCGCTCTTTGGGCTGCCTTGATCGAGCAAGGCAGCTCTGCGCTGCCTCAGACTCGATGGTAGTCAGCGCGCCAGTTCTTGATCGCCAGCTTGATATCTTTCGCTGCAAGATTCTCCGCCGCCGCGCGTCTGGCCAATTCCACGAATTCATCATCAGCAGCAAATCTCAAGGCGATGATCTGGCGAATCGACAACCGAGAATCAAGCAACTTGCCCGTCATGGCAAAGTGCCGCAAGTTCTCCTCTGCGCGGATCGCCCGATCCTGCGCTTTGAGCGCAAACACCCGTGCATACCAATAGAGCAAGATCAGCGAAATGAATACGACAACCAGCAGCGCCGCCGAATAGAGATTGCTGTGACTGTCCAATGACTTGATCAGATTGACTATTGCCCCGATCAACGACAAAACGAGTATGCCGGCCAATACAATGTGATACCCCGGCACCAATTGTGTGTGATTCTTGAAGTTCTGCTCCTGCATCGACATCTCCTTCTGGCGTGTACTGTCCTTGTGACTTCACTGGTCTCGGCTATCTCAGATCGAAGCTTCCTTCGCGTGTTCGCTTCGTCGACCGTTACAACCACATAATTCTGGCAATTCTCGCCACGAAATGCAATATTTTAGCTCACACCGTTTTCCCTGTGAATCAACTCACTTCCGCTTCGACACTGCACAGCTCCCAGGCGAGTTGGAATTCACAAGACTCGAGGTGCATTTTGAGTGAGTGGAAACTGATACAACGCCGATTTCCCGCAGAGTCCCCTGAGTTTCGCAGCGAACTAAGCGAGCTGGCCCGCTCCGGCATGCGAATCGTGGCTCTGGCTGGAATCGTCTTGCCGGCCCTTCTCATCGTCGTACCGATCGTGGTTCTGCAGTTGCCGATTGCAGTGATCGGCGTGCCCGGCCAGAGTACGGCCATCTGGGATGAATTGTCGATCGTAATCCTGGCCGGGATCCTCCTGTGGTTTTCCTTCTCAGAACGTGCGGTCCGGAACGCACGACTTCTGTTTGCCGTTTTCGTCTGGATTGCAGGTGCCGTTATGTTCCTTGACGACATGGTGCACCCGGGATCGGCGCTCTCCACGAACTACTTGGCCCTGCTGATCCTGGTGGCGGTTGGCGCCATGCCTTACCGCCGTCTTCAGATGTTCGGAGTCGCTTTTGGGCTTCTTGTCGTCTACCTGGCTCTGGCATTTTTTACGAAGACCTCCCTCGATCTTGACAGCATCGTCTTTCTCATCGTGTTGGGAATCCTTGGTGGCTGGCTGGCCGGGCTCCTTTACGATTCAAGGAAGCGGCAATCAGAGTCACTGCAGGAATCCTCCGCTTCCGAAGAACGCTACCATTCGCTCTTTCGCGACGCTTCAGATGCAATCTTCACCATCGAAAACGCAAGCGGTTGTTTCAGCGAAGTTAATCCGGCTCTGGAACGCATGCTGGGCGTCGCTGTCTCCGAATTGCAGAAAACCCGCTTTTTGGAAATCGTCCACCCCGATGACCGGCCCATGGTGTTGGCACATCACGAGCGTCGCATTCGCGGCGAAGCTGCGCCAAGCCAATATCAATTCCGGATCATCGCCCCCGCAACCGGCGAAGTCCATGTTTGCGATGTCACGATCCATCGAGGTTCAGGCTCGGGATTGACTGCCGGAATCGCGCGCGATCTCACCGAACGCATGCGCGCCGAGCAGACGATTCGCGAATACGCCGCCGCCTTGGAACGATCCAACCGCGAGATCGTCGCCACCCAGGCCCGCTTGCTTCAGGCCGAAAAGAATGCCGCCATGGCTGACCTGATCGCCGGAGTCGTACACGAACTCAACACCCCGCTCGCCGTCGTCCAGTGCAACGTCGACCTCACATCTCGCGCGGCATCGAAGATCGCCGGAGACTCCCGGACACAAGACCGGGCCATCGAACGTTGCTACGAAGCCATCCGTGAATCTTGCGGTGCCGCACGTAGCGCCGCCGATCGGATTTCTTCGATCGTCAAGACACTGAAGTCGTTTGCCTACCTTGATCAGGCCGAAGTGCAGTTTATCGATGTCAATCGCGCGATTACTGACACGCTCGAGTTGCTGAAGTATCGGCTGCAGGAACGCATCGTGGTCAAGACACAACTGCTGACGCTCCCGGAACTCCGGTGTCAGGCGCGCAACATCAACCAGATGATCGCCATCATTATCCGACGGGCAATCGAAGCTATCGAAGACGCGGGAACCGTCTCGCTATCAACCCGCTGCGAGTTCGGCGTAATCTCGATCGTGATTCGCGATTCCGGCGCAGTATTGTCTGCCGAGCAGCAGGCTCACCTCTTTGACCCGTGTTTAACGGTGCGGGAAAATCGTGTGGGACTCGGTCTGGAACTGCCCATTGCCCACCAGGTTGCGTTAGCGCATGGCGGGAGTATTGAAGTCGAGAGCATTGACGAGGTCGGTACAACGATAACTATTGCGTTGCCCCTCGGAAACGAGACTTAGATAGGTCGGCGAACCTGGCGATCGATCGTCAGCTCTGGCCCGCAGCCGATAACTGCAGTTCCATATACAGCGCCCCGGCAATCGGATTCTCCCGGTAAGGCGGGATTTCGACAAACCCAAACTGTCGGTACATTTCCACCGCCTTTTTCATGGTTGTTCCGATCGTATCAAGCCGCATGCTTTGATATCCCGCCGTGCGCGCCGCTTCGATCACGGCTGCCGTTAGCTTGTAGCCGAGCTTGAGCCCCCGGGCCTCCGGTCTGACGTACAGCCTCTTCATTTCGCAGATCTCCGGCGTGAGCGGCCGCAGCGCCACGCAGCCCATTGGCTCAGCATCGCGATAGGCTAATAGCAGAGCGCCCTTGGGTGAAGCGTATTCTCCCGGCAATTCCGCGAGTTCACGATCGAACGATTGAAAACACAGGTCAAAATCAAGTGAACGGGCGTACTCGAGGAACAACTCTCGGACCACGGAGATGTGCTGTGGCTTGGCAGCGATGATCGAGACTTCCATCAGTCATGGTACGAAATTCGTGTCCGCCGGTTTTGTCGATCCGCCAGGAAATCAATGGTGCATTGCCACTCATATCGAGGATGTGTCGCCACCGAACTTGCGCGTCGGGCGGGACAACGAAAGCAGCGCGGCCCAGGCGGGGAGCTCTAAAGGTGCCTAATCCGCGCCACCCTCATTGGTAGCCCCGGCATGAGCATTCAACCAGCTGACTAGCTCTTGGTCGACTCCCGGTGCCTGCCGCTCCCAATCCCATTCAGAATCTCTCCGTCTGACGATCTGCAGAGTATGCGATACCCCCGGAATTATCCTTAACGACGTCTCGCTGTTGCCGCCCTTGTGCAAGGCACCGGCAATTGATGCGCGGCTCAATTCCGCCGGAACCAGGCGATCGAGTTCACCCCAAAGGCAAAGCACCGGAACCTTGACTTGTTGCCAGACCGGAACTGGATCAAATCGCGATACGCCCGGTACGACTTCGATTGAATCGCGGCCTTGCTTAATTGCATTCGCCGTTCTGTCGATCTGGCTCTGGGCGAGGATGTTCTCTCTCACGCCCATTGGAATGTCATCCGGCAACGCCTTGTCCAGGTGTTCCTCGACAAGTTTGTCAATTACGAATTGATCTTGTTCGTCGGGACTTATTCCCGGTGGAGAGATTGCCATGACAAACGCTACATCCGGGGAGAGCGAAGCCGCCAGCGGCGCAGCCCAACCACTTTGGCTAAGACCGTAAACACCGATCCGCTCTGGGTGAATATCATCGCGAGACTTCAAGAACTCGACACCCGCAAGAAGGTCTCCGGCCAGAGTCGCGATCGGCAGTATCCGCGTCGTATCGCCACTCGATTGTCCTTTGCCGCGGCGGTCATAAATGAATGAAGCTACCCCGTTGCGAGCGAACAATACAGCGCGTGAACGGTACGATGACATTGATCGCAGCCATTGACCCGATCCGTGTCCCAGGACGATTCCGGAGTATTTCCCCGCCTTTGCCGGCAAAATAAGGGTTCCGGCCAGGGTTGCGCCTTCGGCTTGAATCGTAACCGGTTCTTCGCGGACGCGTACCGGTTCACCGGATTGCCGCGTCATGTGCAGTGCGGCCTCAATGCCCATTCCTTCAAATGTTCCGGTCAATTCTTTGCCTGCAACTTCACCGTAGCAAAGAACAGCCCCGTCCCCACTCCCGATTTCGAAACTGAATTTGTTACCGGAAAATTTCAGCTGCTCAAGCTCAAGCCCGTACCGCCCTTGGTCACGGGCGTCGGCACTACCACAGAGGTGGCCGTTCTCCAGCCAAAGATCGAGCGACACCGCCCAGCTCTTGCCCTGACGGACGAGATTGCCTTCCCAGTGTCCAACAATTTGCGCCCCCAGATCGATTGCTGTGTCGCGGCAAGCAGTGACTGATGAGAATAGAACAACTGCGCTGAGGAGAAAAACGCGACCCATGATCGGCTCCCTCTGAGAATCAGACTTTCGTGATACCAATCAATCGCGTGCTGGCGCGGTGAATTGAGTATACTACGTAATCACCGTTGTCAAGTTGCATGCGCTTTGCCCGGAAGAGGTCACGGTAGTCGTGGATCACTTTCGCACAATCAATCCCACGCCACCGACAATTAGTGCGCTGCCCAGAATCATGCTTGCGGTGATGGTCTCGGCGAGGAACATCACGCCCCACAACATCCCGAATGCCGGCATCAAAAACGTCACCGTCAAAGCGCGCGTCGCGCCGACATCCGCCAGCAAGCGATAGTACAGCATGTATCCGATGACGCCGGACAACAAAGCGAGCGCCAGCATGTTCAACACGACACTGGCGGTGATTGTGCCAGCCGGCGGTGATACGATTACAGCCGGTATCAAGGCAAGTCCGGCAACCAACTGGCTCATTCCCGCTATCGCCATTGGCTTGACTCCGGCGGCATATTTCTTGACATACACCCCCGACAACCCGTAACACATTGGCGCGACCAGACAAGCCGCCACGGCCCAAAAGAACATGTCGTCCATCTCTGTAGCTCCGACCTTGCTAACCAGCACGACTCCAGCGGCTCCTAACAACAGCCCACTGATCCTTCTCCCGGTCATGCGCTCCGATAACCACAGCGCGGAAAAAATCGCTCCGAAGAGCGGGGAGGTCGAATTGAAAATCACCGAGTATGATGCCGGTATGTGCAACGCGGCGAAAGCATAGAGTAAGAACGGAATACTCGAGTTTACGATACCGATTATCACGTAGTGTCGCCAATGCCGCCGCCAATCGCATTCGTAGCGGGTCAAGCGGAAGTACACGAGCATCACCACGCCCGCAATCAACAGCCGCATATTCGCGACGACTGCCGCACCAACCACCGGCGCCAGCACGCGCATGAAAATGAACGAGCTGCCCCAGATAGCAGCCAGCAGGATCAACCGCGCAATGTCGCCGGCGCGCACTTAAGCCTCCGCAAAAACATCGTGCGCTAAGATAGTCAGTACGTTGTTTTCCTCTACCGATTTTCAAGCAGGGAATTTGGCTTTGCCGTTAAGCCGCTCAATAAAGGGATCGCCGGCCTGCAGCGGCCGGCGATCAGGTAGATGAAGCAAGTGGGGTAGTTCGAGTCTACGAAATGCCGTACTTCGAAAAATGGTGAATAGGGATATTGACCTTGCCGTCCGGGTCAATCTTGTACTCGCCCTGTGACTCCCATTTGTTGTCCAGCGGATTCAACCAGAACAGGTTTACCGTCCGCTTCGACTTGCCCAGCACGCTGGCGTCAAAGCGCAGAGTGGCATTCGGACTGAAGTGCAGGCCATCCGGTCCGAAGTCGAGTATGACAATGCGCGCGCTGAACAAGCTCAACACGTTGGCTTCAAGACCCACGACCTTCACAGTGATCGTCGTGTCGACGGGAATCGAACCCGGCGGCACGATAAACTGGTTCGCCTTTCCGGACACCCGGAATTCTACCGCTCCACCGGCCTCTGCATCGACCCGCTCGGCATCACGGCGGAGATCAAACGAAACCAACGGTCCCTGCTGCGGTCCGTTTTCGCCCTCAACGTACTCACGCGAGAAGAAATCCGCCACCGGGTCGTTGCCCTCCGGGCTTGCCGGGTTGGTCGACGAACTGCAGCCGAACACCAGCAGTGAGACAGCGGTGGTCAGCCCCACGATTGACGTCAGTAGAATTTGGCGGATCGTTAACCGCTTTGACTTCACGCATTCCTCCTCGTGGTTGTGCGTATTCTTGCTATTGACACTCATCATTCTTCCACTCCGTTCTTCGCATGTCTTCATGATTTCAGGATGAAGCAGAATGTGCGCCGAAGAAACATATCATGGATCGATGTAATCGATAACTGAGATAAGTCACGCCGCATTCGCCGCTTGCCGGCGTGTTCCATTTTTGCGCGCGACCACGGTCATCGCTTCAACATCAAGATTTTCCGCAAATTCTCTGGGAAGTATCCAAGGCTCTATGGGCGCAGTCCGACAATCGGGGGTGCCGGCGGCTGAAACTAGCCGATGAGAAGCTTCTGGAATTCGGGCAGACCCCGCAGCGACGCAAAGTCAACTCCGCTCATCAGCAGGGGCCGCGAAACGAACGACGGCACGCCGAGGAGAAACTTAAGCGTGGCAATCGCCCGCTCATGCTGACCAAGCTGGATCATCGTCAAAGCCAGTGTCTCCATATACGCCACGCTGAAAACATGATCGCGTTCAAAGGGGTAAAGCTCCAGCGCACGTTCACCGTGGCGCAACGCTCCCTCGGAATTCCCCAGCCCGGCGTATACGAACCCGAGATTCGCGTGATAGCGGGCATCTTCAGAATTGGCCTTCAGTTTTGAATCGAGAATTGCCCGTGCTGACTCAAAATAGGCTCGCGCTTCTCCGGGGCGCCCCGCGCGTTGTGCCAGTCGCGCCTTATTGATGAAGAAAAGCTCCATCTCGGTCTCGTCAACCGCCAGTCTTCCTTCCGCCGTCTGGGGATCACCCCCGCAATACTCCACGAACACATCAAGCAGGGGATACTCGATCACCGTCTCGGCTGGCGCGATCCGGCTCTCCGCTTCACGCAAGACCTCTGCCGCCGCCCGGCTGTCGCCGTCACGAAGGAAAATCGTGTGCGCCTTCTTGGCATAAAGGTCCACCCAGTCAGGCGCCAGCCAGAGCGCGCGGTCGAATTGAGTCAGCGCCGCGTCGTATTGCCGGTGCAAAACCAGCGTGTTGCCCAGTTCATAGGCCAGCAACGCCGATTTCGGATCGAGCTCGGCCGCTTTGCGAATACTCCGTAACGCCTCATTCCAGATTCCCAATCGCCGCTGAATGAACCCGGTCGCGGCCAAGAGCTGGCTGTCGTTTGGACGGCTCTTCGCCGCAACGGCGAAATTCTCCAGCGCCTTGACGTACTCCTGGCAGCCGTAATAGTGATAATACCCCAGCGCCAGGCTCGTTTCCGGAAGCTGCGGCGCAATGCGAACGGCAGCATCAACCGATACCTTCGCGCGCGCCACGCGAGCCGGACTGCGATCGTGCCAGAACCAATACATGCTCAGATTCGCCAGAGCCAGCTTCACGTGTGCCAGGACAAAATCCCCGTCGAGGGCTACAGCCTGTTCATACGACTCAATCGCTTTCGAAATATCCGCCGGCGCCGTGCTGCGCGGATAGTATTCGTTACCGCGCAGGTACAGGTCGAAGGCTTCGAGATTTGAAGTCGGTGTCCGCGCGAGGCTGTCTAATTCCGGTGTCGCCAGGGCCACACCCAGGGCTTTCGAGATCTCCTCAGCAAGTTCTGACTGCAACACAAAGATCTGCTCCAGAACGCGATCATACGACTCGGCCCAGACGTATGACTCGTCCTTGGCATCGATCAGCTTGCAGTTGAGACGGAAACGCGATGGTTGTTGCGAATTGTCCCAGCGAATCGTCCCGGTCAAGAGATACTCGATCCCCAAATCGCGCGCGATTTCCGGCACACTCTTCGTCTCGTTCTTTAATTGGCGCGCGCTGTTGCTCGATATGACCTTCAGCAGCTTGATCTTGGCCAGACTGGTTGTGATTTCATCCGTAATCCCGTCGGCAAAATACGCGTGTTCGGCCGGACCCAAATTATCAAACGGCAATATCGCTAGCGCCTTCTTGAGACCCGCGACAGTCTTGGTGATCGAACTGGCATCTACGAATCCGGCCCGTGTCGGTGTTGCGGCGATGGAGCCGGTGTTGATCCCGCTCCCCTGGGCAGCCGCCCCGGATGTTGCCGCGCGCAACTCACGCGCCATCTCTTCCACGTGCTGAAAACGCTCAGCGGGGCTCTTCTTCAGTGCCCGGTCGACGACCTCCGCGATCGCCGGGCTGACTTCCGCGTTCAGTTCATGAATCGGCCGGTGAGGCTGCTGCAGAATGGCCAGCAGTGTAGCGATTTCGGTCTCCCGCTTGAACGGCGCTTCCCCGGTCAGCATCTCGTAGAACACCGTGCCCAGAGAAAAGATATCCGATCGCTGGTCGACCTCGACCCCTTGCGCCTGCTCCGGCGACATATACGCAATCGTGCCCAGGCGCACCCCAGTGCTTGTCAAACCCGACACACTCTGGATCTTGGCCAGTCCGAAATCAAGAATCTTGACCCGCCCTTTTCCTCCCACCAGAAGGTTTGCCGGTTTGATGTCGCGGTGCACGATGTTGCGCTCATGCGCCGCCGCCAGACCCTCGCAGACTTGTAAGACGACGTCGATTGCGTGATTAACCGGCAAGCGCTGCGACTTGATCAATTCCTTCAGAGGAATTCCCTCGACCAATTCCATCGCGATGAAGTGCCGCCCCTCGTGTTCGTCAACTTCGAAAATCGTCACGATCTGGGGATGATTCAGAGCTGCGGCAGTCTGTGCCTCCCTGATAAAACGCGCTTTCGTATCGGGATCTTCGGCCAGCGAGGGGGGAAGCAGCTTGATCGCGACATTGCGCTGCAGCTTCGGATCGAAGGCAAGATACACCTCTCCCATCCCGCCGGCGCCGATCTTTTCGATCATCCGGTAACGCCCGATCGCGCGCAAGTCGGTATTCAGTCGCGCCAGTGACGTTTTCTCTTGGGGATCCAGTTCGCTCAACGCTCTTCCTCGGTTGTTTGACGATCGCGGCAGACCCGGTTTGAGGCTGCCTCTTTCCCATGAAGGATACGGTAGCCCCACAATATCTTCAATCAAAAAGCCGCCGCAACCGGACTGAGATGGTAAAAAGACAAGGCCGGTCGATTGGATCAAGCTCCATCAACCGGCCTCATCGGTCTGTCGCGCTGCGACCTAAGGTATCAGGAAGATGTAGCGAATCAGCCAGACGGCGTCCGAAATATTCACGTAGCCGTTGCCGTCGCTGTCGCCGCCGCACGACGTTACCGGGGCAGGGCCATCGACAAAGATGTAGTTGACGATATACACGGCGTCAGAAATACTCGAGCTGCCGTTGCCGTCGGCATCGCCGCGGCGACACGGCGCAATCGCCTTGTTCCAGAAACCTTGCGCAATTGTGTAGGTGGGCGTCTGTACATCGCCGACAGCGGTCTGCACGGCTGTACCGGACAACGTCATGCCGCTCGGGAAGGTGGCGGAAGCTCCACCGCCGCCCAGTACCTTCCACCGGATTTTGTAGTTTTGGCCGTAGCTGGTGGATCCAAAGATCGCGACCAGCAACGATAATGCTAAGATAGATAAGCCTATTCTCTTCATCTTTCGCTCCTCAACGGCATTATGGTTTCGCCGTGCCGTTCAAAGCCTGCTGTAAGAGAACGCGCATCTCGGCCATTTCACTCTTCAAGCGCGCAATTTCCGAATTGGTGCCGTTCCGAACTCCCGCGCCTGCGCTCTCGCCGCTAAGTGTTGCCGTACCCTGACCGGTAGCCGGATGACTCGCACTGCTCATGGCCGTCGCGCTGACCTCCCCATAGGCCTTGGGTATGAAGACCAAAGTGATCGATTTCTGCTCGCTGGTGAAAACTTCAGGGCCCTCGATCTGCGTACCCAGGAAATAGAACGTCGCCGGCCCGGCCGCCACGCTGAACAGTCCCTGCACGCTGATCACGTTGCGCGCGCGGTAAAACGGCTCGACTTCCTTGATCGACCAGCGCTTCTGTTGGCCAGCCGGCAATTCGCTCGGCGAGTCGGACACCCCGAATGCCGCCGTGAACGTCGGGATCACCGTCGGCGCCGCACCCTCGAGATCTTCACTTGCATAATCCAGAGCCGCTTCGCACGAAGCCAGCACGAGAACAAAGCCGTCCGCCGGACATTGAATCGACTGCTGCGCCAGGATCGTCGGCAGCTCGCCCAGCTCCGTTACGCCGGCCGGCCCCTCTCCGTGAGCGACTCCGGAATTCAATGCTGCCGTGCACTGCCGGCTATTGTCGTCCGCGAAGAGCACGCAGGGAGTAAACACTTCTTCCGAGTTGGCGTAATAGGTGACGTTGAGCGCCTCATCCACGATCTGGTAACGAAGTTCCTCGTCCTCGCCTTCTTTCGTTCCCGGCGCCGGCTCCAGCCCGATCGCGCCCGAAATCACGCCGCCGCGCGCGCCATCAAGCGTCTCGACGCGCGTCGAGTAGCCCACCGAAACCAGCCGCGTGCGCGGAAATCCTTCCGGTTCGTCGCCGATTTGAATCCCCAGGAATCGCTCAGATGTCGAAAACACCGAGTCCGCGATCAACAACTGATCGCCCAGAATCACACTAAAGAGCCCATCTACAACGTTCACCAGCAGCGTCTCTTCCCATTTCAAATCGGCCGGATCGGAGGAGACAGGGTGCGCCCAGATACGAAAGGTTATTGGCAGCGCTTGGGCGTTTAGCGGCTGCCCGTTGGCATCGGTCAGTAACCCCTGGTAGTTGAGCCGCGCCGGAGTTGCTCCGGCCCAAAGAGTCGTTGCCAGCAACAGGGTCAGCAAGCAAGCGGATAGAACCGTACGGGTACAATGAGTCATGGCGTCTCCTCGGAAATTGACTTTACTTTCTTTCTGAACCTTGGATTGAGCGACCGTCTTGCAGTTCCGCTTTCGTACCCCCGCTGCAATACAGATCTGTCTCGATGTAGATTGTTCTGCTCGCCCAAAGTTAACGAGGGACGAGGCTGCGAGCAACTAAAAAAGACATTCTGGAGCCATAAAGGCCATCCGGTGGTGGCCCCGGGGCCTTAGCTCAGGGCTTCTTCGTGGCGGGACTAGCGGACCACGATCTGACCGTTCTCAACGTCAACCGTCACCCGATCCCCCTCTTTGATCTTATGTTCAATAATCCGCAATGACAGATCGTCAAGTATCTCGTTCTGGATCAACCGCTTAAGCGGCCGGGCGCCAAACACCTCATCAAACCCGGCCCGCGCCAGATACTCGATGGCCTCCGATGTAATCTTCAGATCCACACCTTTGCGTGATAGCCGGCCGGCCACCAACTGCATCTGCAGTTCAACGATCTTGGCAATCTCAAGCGGCGTGAGCTGCTGGAAAATGATCACATCGTCGACGCGATTCAGAAACTCCGGCTTGAAAGTTTGCCGCAATACATCCTGAACCGCCCGCTCCTGTGCCTTGCGGTCGTGAGCGAATTGTGCAATTTGTGGTGACGCCAGATTCGATGTCATAATGATCACCGTGTTCTTGAAGTCGACCGTTCTCCCCTTGGCATCAGTCAGTCGACCTTCGTCAAGGACCTGCAAGAGAATATTGAACACCTCCGGGTGCGCCTTCTCGATCTCATCAAAGAGCACAATCGTGTACGGATGCCGCCGTACTGCTTCAGTGAGCTGTCCGCCTTCTTCATAGCCGACATATCCGGGCGGCGAGCCGACTAACCGCGCCACCGAGTGCTTCTCCATATACTCGCTCATGTCAATGCGAATCAGCATCTTCTCGTCATTAAACAGAAACTGCGCGAGCGCCTTCGAAAGCTCGGTCTTGCCCACTCCCGTCGGCCCGAGAAAGATGAATGATCCCACCGGCCGGCCTTCCTCCTGTATCCCGGCCCGCGAACGCCGCACCGCATTCGACACCGCGGTGATCGCTTCTTCTTGCCCCACGACCCGTAGCGCCAGTTCCTCCTCCATCCGCGCCAGCTTCACCGATTCCTCGGTCATCATCCGCGTCACCGGAATTCCTGTCCAACGCGAAACGACCTGGGCGATGTCCTCCTCGTCGACTTCCTCTTTCAAAATCGACCGGTCCGATTGCACGGCAGCGAGCTCGTCCTTTGCAGCCTTGATCTGTTTCTCCAACTCAGGGATTCTCCCATAGGTAATCTCCGCTACCCGCTGCAACTCGCCCCGCCGGTCGGCCTGCGCTGATTCTTCACGCAGCCGGTCAATTTGCACCGACAGTTCCTTGATCCGGTCGATAATCCTGCGTTCATTCTGCCAGTGGAGTTCGAGTTGAGAGTTCTCTTCGCGGACTTCCGCCAATTCGCGCTCAAGTTCTCCCAGCCGGCGCTTCGACTCATCGTCTTTCTCCTTCTTAAGCGCCTCGCGTTCAATTTCCAACTGGCGAATCCGACGGTGTAACCGGTCGATTTCCGTCGGCTTGGAGTCAATCTCGATCCGCAGCACCGAAGCTGCCTCGTCCATCAGATCGATCGCCTTGTCCGGCAAGAAGCGATCGGTGATATACCTCGCAGACAGCGTCACGGCCGCTACTATGGCATTGTCGCGAATGCGCACACCGTGGTGAACTTCGTACTTCTCTTTGATCCCTCGCAGAATCGAGATCGTGTCTTTGATCGAAGGCTCTTCCACCATGACCGGCTGGAAGCGACGCTCCAGCGCCGCATCCTTCTCGATATGCTTGCGGTACTCCTTGAGCGTTGTCGCGCCGATCGTCCGCAGCTTCCCGCGCGCCAGTGCCGGCTTGAGTAAATTGCCCGCATCCATCGCGCCTTCCGCGGCACCCGCTCCGACGATCGTGTGCAGTTCGTCGATAAACAGGAAGATCCGCCCTTCCGAGTCTTCAACTTCGCGAATCACCGCCTTGAGTCGGTCCTCAAACTCCCCCCGGTATTTCGTCCCCGCGATCATCTGGCCCAAATCAAGCGACAGCAGCGTCTTGTCGCGAATCGTCTCCGGCACGTCGCCGTCGACAATCTTCTTCGCTAATCCCTCGACAATCGCCGTCTTGCCGACGCCCGGCTCGCCGACCAGCACCGGGTTATTCTTGGTGCGTCGCGACAAAATTTGCATAATCCGGCGAATCTCTTCGTCGCGTCCGATCACCGGATCAATCTCACCGCGCCGCGCCATCGCAGTAAAGTCGCGCGTGTACTTCTCCAGCGCCTGCATCTTGCCTTCCGGATCAGGATCAGTCACTCGCTGTGCCCCTCGCATTCCGGCCAGCGCCTTCAATACGGTGTCTCGATCGGTCTTGACGAAAGCGCGAATATCTTTCAACTCAAGCAGGGCAAGGAACAAGTGCTCCGTGCTGATATACTCATCCCGAAGTTTGCCCGCCTCCGATTCGGCCTGGTCGAATACCTTGCGCAGTGAGTTGTCGGCGTACGGTTCGCCGCCCGATACTTGCGGTTGACGCGCCAACTCAGCCTTGGTCCGTTCCGTCAATTGGCTTCCGTCGATTTCAAGTTTCTGCAGCAACGCCGGTATGATCCCGTCACGCTGTTGCATCAGCACCAGCAGCAGGTGCAGCGGCGTTACCGCCTGATGCCCGAGCTGCCCCGCCAACTGCATGGTCCCTTGTACGGCTTCGGCCGCCTTGGTCGTGTATTTGTCAAATCGCATTTGTAAACTCCCTCCAAGGCGCGATTAGCCGGCCGCCCGCCGGCGCTAACATCGCACCCTTACTCCCTCTTTATACTCACCAGGTTTCCGGCTTATTTGTTAAGGAAGTTCTGATTGCTGCAGTGAGTTGAGAAGCTGACGGGCCGGCGAGTCATTCGGCTCAAGAAGCAGGTATCTTTCAAGATAAAGTCTCGCTTTGCCCGGATTGTCCAACTCTCGCGCGTGAAGTAGACCGATATTCAAAAGCAGCCGCGCATTGCCTGGGTCATACTCCGCCGCCGTCTCGAATGCCGCAACGGCGGTGCCATAATCCCCGATCTGAAGTGCCGCGTTCCCGCGATCCTTATGCACATTCGAGATATTGTACCGAATCTCTGCCGCCTGCCCGCCGCTTAGGATCGGCTTGCCTAGCCCGCGCCGGTACGCCTCCAGCGCCAAATCGAGAGCGCCAATCTTGCGCAGGAAAATTCCCAATTGATTGAGCAGCACCCCGCGCGGCTCCTCGTCATAACGGCTGAGCGCCAATCGAAAATCCGCCAGCGCTCCCGAAGAGTCCGGCGGCTCATCCCGGAGTTTCTGTTCACCGCGGGCGAGATCGAGATTCACAATCATCTCCCGCGTCATCAAATCGGCGCTCTCGTATCCCGCCGGGTAGGTCTTGACATTCCGCGCCTCGACTCGGGGGGCTTGAGTCTCGTACAACAAGCCGTACGAGTAGAGCGAGTCCAGCCCATCCCACCAACTGGGTTCATTCTGGTAGTGACTCTTGCCAAAGAATTTCCGCTTGGGCGAGTTCTCGAGCATCACCGCGCGAGCCGCCAACACATCGTCCCCCAATGATGGAAAGTACTCCCGCGCCGCATCGATCAGCGGCCACTTGCGGATCGACCGGTCATAAACATCAACCTCGCGTCGGTATCCTTCCGCCCACTGCAAATAAAGCGGACCAAACGAATTGATATCGCCGGCAACGAAAAGCAAACTCCCAGCCGGCGCCGCATCGAGCAGGCTGCGCGAATATTCCTCGTAGTCGGTATAAGACGAGCGATCTTGTGAATGAAAATTGGCTATCAGAAGAATCGTCGCCGCCGCAGCAAGAAAGCTCGGTGCTACCGCTTGCGGCACTCGGCGCTGCTCCAGCCAGATCAGGTTGTTGCCAATCAGCAGCAGCGCCGCCAACAACGGCGGCAAATAGAAGGGTTCATGGTTGACCGCCTGGTGAAATGCCGCCATGATGACAGCCGTGACCATAATCATAACCGCATAGATTGTCCGCCGGCGTGCCACCTGCCAACCGAGAACCGTTCCCGAGAGAATAAGAACCGCCCCCAGCCACGTCCAGCACTCCACGATCGTTCGCCCAAACAAGCGGGTCGCAAACCACAGATTATCCCACGAATTGCCCACCCACCCGGAATACTGCTTGAGCGACATATGTTGCCACAATGCGGTCAAGCCTTCGGGATTGCCCCAGTCGGTCGCCGGATCGTGCATCGATCGTATCCAAAGATAGAAATAAAAGATCCCAGCGACGGCAAGCAGCGCCAGATACGACGGTAGGCGCTTAGCCCTCTTATACTCCTTGTCGGCCAGGAAGGCATAGAGCAGGGCAGGTGACAGCGCCAATGCTGAAGGGTGGTTGCAGAGGCAAAGTCCGAATAGGTAGACAATTAATGGCCAGCGTTTCTCCCCGTCTCTCTCCAGCGCCCAGTAACACAAGGCGATCAACAGCACGTTGAGCGTATAGATTTCAACGCCGTTGGTTTCGGCCCAAAAGATCGGTGTAAACGCCCAGACCAGTCCCAGCGCCATCGCTGTCCAATTGTTCAGGCTACGCCGAAAGATCAGGCAAATCATCGCCACGGCACCCGCTGCCAGCAGGGAAGCGTAGATGCCGCCGGCAAACGCCGGCCGCAGGAATCCGAGCGCCTGCACGCACACCGCTCCCAGCACCGTGAAGAGCGGATATCCCGGCGGGTGGGCAATGCCGAGCGAGTCGAGCACCAGCGCGAATTCCCCCGAATCACCAATCCAGATTGAGCGGCAAGTAGTCATGAAATAGACCGCAAATGCCGCCGCGCCTACCAGCCAGGGACCCCAGCGCTTCAATTCAATCTTCCATTCTCTCAGTTGATCGTCGCTCGATACTTTGCATGACAGGGAGAAGAAACCCAGCCGTGTGCCTCGACACAAGGGGAAAGCATTGTGCTATCGCCCCGGTTTGCGCATATAAGTAAATATGCGAGTTCTCTACCTCTTGCTAATCTTGACGCTCATGTGCACGGTCGCCCTCTTCGCGCAATCGCGCCCCACGCAAACGGCCACTACCGGCCGCGTCGCACTCGAATCCGATTCCTTGGTTCCCCCCGGGACATCGTTCGTCGTCGCAGTCCGGCTGCTCGATACCACGATCGCCCTCGGCGGCTTCAATCTCTATCTCGAATATGACCATAACGCCCTCGTCCTCGACTCGGCTACTTTCGGGAGCCTGACAGCCGGCGAATGGGAGTACATCGCCGTGCGAACCGGGAGGGTCTCTTCCGGTGATTCTCTTGCCGTCTCTTCCTTCATTCGCATCGTTACCATCGCCGATCAGCAGGACAAGGCTAACCGCCATCCCAGCGAGCGCTCCCAAACTGGCCCCGGGGAAATCCTCCGGCTTTACTTCTACTCTACCGACGATCGCGATTTCCGCAGCCAGACCTTTCCGTTGCGATTCGCCTGGCAGAAGTGCGATGACAACTCGTTCTCCGACAAGACAGGGCACGTCCTGCTCGTCGGTCGAAGCTCCGTCGAGCGAGACGGCTCACCGGCCGTAGCTGCCGGCGCGCGCTTTGCCGGGCCGCTGCCTGACTGCATCAAACGCCGCTATAATGCGCCCCTTCCCGTCTTCGATTTCCGCAATTCCGCCGTTCGCATTTCCGATTAGCCAAAGCGTGCGTAACGGTTGCTAATTGCGTATATTTCGGTATGGCTGTTCGCGAAATTATCCTTTTGGGTAACCCGCTTCTGCACGAACGGTGCGGCGAAATTGGTCAGGAAGAGCTTCCTGATATCGCTAAGGTTGTGGAGGACCTTCACGATACGCTGATGGACTTCCGCGCCCGCAACGGCTTCGGCCGCGCAGTCGCTGCCCCCCAGATCGGCGTTCTGAAACGCCTCGTTTACATGCACGTCGGCACTCCGGTCGCCCTCATAAATCCGCTTCTGCACGATCAGAGTTCGGACATGATTGAGCTTTGGGACGACTGTATGTCATTTCCCAACCTGCTCGTTAAGGTCCGCCGCCATCGCTCTTGCAGGATCACTTTCCGCAATCTCGACTGGCAAGAACAAACCTTGGCCCTCGACGACAGCCTCTCTGAGCTCCTGCAACACGAACTCGACCATCTCGACGGCATTCTCGCAACCATGCGTGCCATCGACCCGGCCTCTTTTGCCCTTGCCAGTGAACGCTCTCGCCTGCGATAATTCTGCAAAACAGCGCCTATACCATGCCGGCCAATGGCTTAGCTGCCGGGCAAATACCTGTTGACTCGTCGAGACTTCCGGTTATATTGCCCGTCTATTTGTGATTAACCTCATGTAAGGTTTGAGAATAACGACGGAGGAATATTCCGATTATGAGAGGCGATACTTGGAAGATAGTGTTGACGATCGTCCTGATCGTGGCCGCTATCTTTTATCTCTGGCCCACCTTCCAGTATTTCACCATGAGCGAAACCGAACGGGAAGCTCAGCGGCAGTCAAACCCTGATGCTCTCGCCGATCTGCAGAAGAAAGCCCTGAAATTGGGTCTCGACTTGCAGGGCGGTATGCGCGTCGTGCTGGAAGTCGATAAGTCCCAACTTGATGACAACGCGGCTCAAGACGCCCGCGAGCGCGCGCTCGAGATCATTCGTAACCGCGTCGACCAATTTGGAGTCGCTGAGCCCGTTATTCAAGCGCAGGGAAGTGACCGCATTGTCGTCGAATTGCCGGCTCTGCAAGACCCGGAACGCGCTCGCAATCTTATCGGCAAGACCGCTTTGCTGGAGTTTAAGCTTGTCGAAAGCCCGGAGAATTCCGACCTCCTGATCAAGCGTCTCGACCAGATCGCCGGACGTTTGCAGCTGGCCTCAAGCACTACACCGGCTATCGATGCCGCCGCAAATCCTTTCGCTGATCCTTTTGCCGACACAACCAAGCCGGCCGATACCACAGCGGCCGACACCAGCACCGCCGCCGAGAGCACCGATCAATCGAATGTGCTCACCCAATATCTCGAGTTTAACGGTGTTGGGTATCAGGTCGTAGAAGAAGACTACCAGGCGGTTGATCGCATCATTAACAATGCGGAAATGCAGGCCGCGCTGCCGCCGGATGTTGAACTGTCCTGGAGCATCCGCCCCGAAACGATCAACGGCCGGCAACGCCGCGTGCTCTATGTGCTGAAGAAAAAGGTCGAACTGACCGGCGCCCATCTAAAGGCCGCTAGCCCCAATTACGACCAGTTCCATAAACCCGTCGTCGACTTCGAACTCGATCGCGACGGCGGCGAAATCTTCGGCAAACTGACCGGTGCCAATATCAACAAGCCGCTCGCCATCCTTCTCGATGGCCGCGTTGAGTCCGCTCCGAATATCCGCTCCAAGATTCGCGACCGTGGCCAAATCACCCTCGGCGGGCAGGCTACCTTCTTTGACGCCAAAGACATGGCTACCATTCTTCGTGCCGGCGCGCTCCCCGCTCCGGTGAAGATCGTTGAGAATAACGTCATTGGCCCGACCCTCGGGCGCGACTCAATCGAAGCCGGCAAAATTGGTCTGACTGTGGCTCTGATCTTGATCGCCCTGTTTATGATCATTTACTATCGCACTTCGGGGATCATCGCGAACGTGGTCCTGTTCACCAACGTGTTCTTCCTGCTTGCCGTGATGGCGGGCCTGGGCGCAACCCTGACTTTGCCCGGTATCGCCGGGATCATCCTGACCATGGGCCTCGCTGTCGATGCCAGCGTGCTGATCTTCGAGCGCATCCGCGACGAGCTGCGTACCGGCAAGACGGTCAAGGCCGCGATCGACTCCGGCTACGCGCGCGCCTCCATTCCGATTATCGATAGCAACATAACGAACCTGATCGCCGCCGGTGTTCTCTATTACTTCGGAACTGGCCCGGTCAAGGGTTTTGCCGTGACGCTTGGCGCCGGCATCCTAATCTCACTCTATACCGCCCTCGTGGTCGGCAAGCTGGCCTTCAACATGCGCCGCGGTGCGGCTAAACTCAGTATTTAGGACCGGGAGAGATAGAACCATGCAATTAATTGGCCAAACCAATATCGACTTCATCGGCAAACGCAAGTATGCCTACATTGTGTCCGCCATTCTCGTTCTCTTGGGTATTGCCTCGCTCGGTTTCATCTTCATCGGCCAGGCAGACCTTTCGATCGACTTCTCCGGTGGCACGTTGATTCGCGGAAACTTCGCCGAGAATATCTCCGTCGCTGATATTCGCTCCGCCATCACAGCCGAAGGCTATTCGGATGCCAGTATCCAGCAAGTCTTCGGATCCGTTCCGAACATGTTTATCATTCGTGTCGCCACGGCGACGGCCGGAACCGGCGAAGAAACCGAAGCGCGCAAACTGATCAACGCCCTCGACCGCTCCTTCCCGAACAACAAATTCACGCTTGACTCGGTACAGGAAGTAGGCCCGACTATCGGCAAGGAACTCCAGCGTCAGGCCGGCGTCGCAATGGTCATCGCGCTGCTTGGAATTCTGATCTACATCATGATTCGTTTCGACTTCCGCTTCTCGGTTGCTGCAATCGTGTCTACCTTCCACGACATTTTGGCGGTTCTCGGTATCATGTTCATCCTGCAGCGCGAAATGTCCTTGCTGGTGCTCTCAGCCTTGCTGACGCTGATTGGCTACTCGCTGCAGGACAAGGTAGTGGTCTTTGACCGGATCCGCGAAAATCTCAAGACCTTCCGCAAAAAGGGCGACTTCATCGCGGCCGTGAATGCCTCGATCAACCAGGTGCTGTCGCGTACCCTCGTGACCCAGTTGAACGCCATTATCTGCATCCTGGTGATCCTCTTCCTCTGCGGCCCTGTCGTTCGGGATTTCGCGCTCGCCCTCTTTGTGGGGATGATTGTCGGTACCTATTCTTCGGTCTTTGTTGCCTCGACCTTGGTTGTCGAGTGGGAAGTTCGCCGGCCGAAGCGCTTCAAATGATCTTGACTACCTGCTGACTGGTCAATCAACGGGCAGCCCGGAAACGGCTGCCCGTTTTTTCGTGGCGGAATTCCTTAAATTCTGCAAAATTAATCTCAACGGGCTTGAACAAACCGTAACGACTAACGGTTATTACTTCAGATCGCAGGCGCTCGAACTGGAAAGGAATCCCGATGGCAAGACCGGGCATAGATCGAATCGGCAGCATTTTGCGCAAGCTTCCCTTGGTACTTCACGTCGTCGCCGCGCCCAAACCGGGCGCCGTCAGGAAACGCGACGAAGTCGACGATCGCCACAAGTGGCGGCTCGACCACATCTACCACTCCGATGCCGATTGGCGCAACGATCTCGCCGTCGTCAAGGAGATGATCCCCCGCATCGAGTCGTTCAAGGGCCGTCTGGCCGAGTCCGGCGCCACCCTCTTTGCCTGTTTCGATCATCGCGATAAGTCCGCCATCCTCTTCTACAAGCTCTATATCTATGCGCATCTGAAGCTCGATGAGGACAACCGCTCCTCAGAGTACCAGAGCATGTCCGATGAAATTGCCGCCCTCTCAACCATTTTCGCCGAGGCCGGCTCCTACATCACGCCCGAAATCATGGCGATCAGCGATGAGCGCCTCGCCGAGCTGCGCGCCGAATGCTCCGACCTGGAGCTCTACGACCATCATCTCGACGAAATGCGCCGCATGCGTGCCCATATCCTCTCGCCGGAAGAAGAGAAACTCATGGCGCTCGCCGGCAATGTCGTTCGCGGTCCCTCGCAGATCTTCCGCATGATCGACGATGCCGATATCAAGTTCGGCGAAGTCACCGACGAAAACGGCAACAAAATCCAGCTCACCAAGCAACGCTACTACGATCTGCTCGAATCCAAAGACCGCCGTGTCCGCAAGGAATCGATGGAAACCTTCGTCGAAGGCTACAAGGCGTTCGTTAACACACTGGGTGCGACTCTGTCAACGTCGGTTTACAAAGACCTGTTCTTCGCCAAAGCCCGCCGTTACAACACCTGTCTCGAATCGGCGCTCGATGGCGACAATATCCCTCTGGCGACTTATCAGAATCTCGTCAACACCGTCGACAACCACCTCGGCGTCCTGCATCGTTACGCCGCGCTACGTAAGCGCGTGCTCAACCTCGACGAACTCAAGCCCTACGATATCTATGTGCCGCTCGTCCCCGACGCCAAGATCAAGGTGCAGTACGACGACGCCATCCGCCGCATCCTCGAAGGACTCTGGCCGTTAGGGAAGGAGTACGTCGGCGAACTCAAGACCGCCTTTGAAGCCGGCTGGATCGACGTCTACGAAACCGAAGGCAAGGGCTCCGGCGCCTATTCGTGGTCGACCTACGCCACCCATCCCTACGTCCTAATGAACTACAACGACACGCTCGACAACATGTTTACGCTGGCGCACGAGATGGGCCACGCCATGCATTCGTATTACTCGAAGAAGTTCCAGCCCTACATCTATTCCGGTCATTCGATCTTCACTGCTGAAGTCGCCTCCACCACCAACGAAGAACTAATGATGCACTACATGCTCGACCGTGCCGAAAGCCGCGACCAGAAGGCTTATCTGCTCAGTTATTACCTTCAGCAGATCGTCGGGACCTTCTTCACGCAGGTGATGTACTCGCAATTCGAGGATCAGGTGCACCGCGATGTCGAGGCCGGACGCCCGCTGTCTTCCGACGGCCTGCGCCAGACCTTCCGCGGCATCTACCAGAAATTCTGGGGCCCGGAAATGAAGCTCGAAGAGTATTCCGATATCGCCTGTCTGCGCATCCCGCACTTCTATCGCGCGTTCTACGTCTACCAGTACGCCACCAGCTACTCGGCGGCAACGATGATCGCAGAGCGCCTGCTCAAGGGTGATGAAGATCAGCGGGTGAAGTACCTGCAGTTCTTGCAATCGGGCGAATCGAAGTATCCGATCGACACGCTGCAGGCTGCCGGTGTCGACCTGACCAAACCGGACGCCATCGAGGCCACCGCACGCCTCTTCGGCCGCCTCGTCGACGAACTCGAAGCGCTGCTATTGAAGTAGGGGCGGGGCTCGTCCCCGCCCGCTGCCTTACCAACTACCAAATACCAATTACCGGCAACCGGTTACTGCTTGCCGCTTGCCGTGTTCAAGGAATTGCTCGGTAACAGCTCGGTGCCCCACCGCTTGCGGTGGGATAGACGTCTGTAGTCGTCTGTAGGTCAGGATCCCCGCGATCCTGACACCCTTGCGGTTGTCACAACGAGCGGAGATTGCTCCGCCCGCGCCTTCCATTCCGTCGACTCCAAGCGCATCACAAATTCAGCGCACTTCGTGGTACGACCTGTCGTGCTCTTCAACGCACACAGCCGAACATCCCAGATTTTTATATGTCGGGAATAGCAGCTTCTCCCCTCTCCCCACTGGGAGAGGGGTCGGGGGTGAGGGCGCGCCTGTACCTAGCTACTTCAATAGCTCACTCACACGTCCTTGCAGCGCCCCATCGAATGCTTCTTTCTTCACCAAGAATCGATAGCGACCATCCCCGACAGCAGCCGTTACCGGTGGCAATCGCAATGACCCCACCAGACTCGCGATCAGTTCTTCGGTGTACAGATTGTAGATCTGCACTTCTTCCTTAGAAGCCATTATCAAGTATTTTTCCCCCCGATATTCTCGTTCTGGAAACACTTCGCCAAACTTCCGACTCGCCGGAAATGCCGTTGAGCTGTCTCCGTCGATCAGTACTGTGTCGCGACATTCAATCAAGTAGCGAGCGCTGTCTTGCCAGAGTATCAGCGCCGCGCCGCGTCGGACTTGCGCAAATCCAGCTGTTGTACCTGCTGTGTCGATCAGTGACCGACTCGACTGCAGCGTAATCCACTTCGACCATGACGCCGAGTCGGGTAGAATTGTCGGCACCAGGATCATCTGCGCAATTTGCTCTGATGTGCCGCTAAACTGGCGGTAAAGTGCAAGGTACCTGTTGATCCCGATGGCTTGGACCAGGAACCGATTATAGGTCCCGCTTGCTGGATAACTCAACGAAGCATGCGTCTCATTCCACCCCTTCATGGTCAGCAGATCGTGATAGTCAGTCGCCCCGGAAGCATGCAGGAACACCCCTAGCTCGTCGCTCACCGGCGCGGCAATACCGCCTCGTCCGCCAAGCGCCACGGCAATCCCTTCTTGCAGAAATGAATGTGTATAGAGCGGCAGTCGCTGCAACTTGATATTGACCATCAAATGCACCAACTCATGGTAGTGGCAGGGATAATGTGTTATGATGCGGTCGCTAGCCAGCTCGTACATTCCGCGGCTTTCGAAGCCGGTCAACTTGGCGACTTCGCGCTCGTCGCGACACAACACGTATTCGATCTTCTCCTGCGCAATCCGGTGGCTTTGTGCCTCATTCAAATCAAGCACCCCCGCCGTCCGTGCGTAGAATGCCTCCATCTGCTCGACACAATACGGATGCGGCTGCGCGGAATCACTGACGACAAATCGGAAATGCGCGCTCTCTACCCGTCTCCACTCCCGCGTGTAGTAAGCTGCGGGGGTGATGAACTTGCCGTTATGGAAGAAAAACTCACGCGAGTACTTTGGACGCTCGCATCGAAACGTCAGCTTGGCGTACGGTTGTTCCAGCGCCTCGATTTTAAGAGTGTACTGCAAACTCCCATTAAGAAGCGCCGCCTTGACTTCCTCATCGAGATCGTGGCCAATCAGACTTTTGCAGACCACCCCTTCGTATTCGATCCCCAGTTTTTCTGCTTGAGCCATCTCCGCTGAGTCGACTAGCGCCCAGATCCCTTGGTCATTTCGGCACAAGCGTAGAATGAAATCTTCTGCCGCCGTCTGCGTCATCGCCGCCGCCGTCGCACCTGTCACGACCGCTAGCCAGAGCGCGGCGCCAAAGAGCCGCCACTTGGTGGATTTGATCTTGCTCACTGCATGGTATACACCTTGCCCTTGGTGTGCGCCGACTCAATCGCCTGCCATCCCCCCCTACTTCACCCCCTGATACAACGCCGTAATATCCAAGTCTTCCGCCGCATCGATTACGCGGTACTCATCCGGCTTCAGATGGTCGTCCGGAATAATCTCAATCTTGAACCGATGCGCCTTCTCAATCTCGCGGATACGGTTTTCATCCCGGTTCTGCATGAACTTGGCGATCTCCGGATGAAAATGCACCTGGTAGCGCTTGCCCGCCTTGGCAACCTTCGCACGCATGAAGAACCGCTCGACCTTCATCGCCACCGTCTCTTTTGACATGATCCGCCCGAACCCGGAGCAGGTGGGGCACGAATCAGACAGCGTGTACATAATCGACGGCTTCGTCCGTTCGCGCGTCATTTCGACCAGGCCAAACTCCGATACCGGCAAAATCGAGTTCTTCGCCCGGTCATTGACAAAGCAGCGCTTGAATTCTTCGAAGAGAATCTTGCGGTTTTGGTGCGAGTACATGTCGATAAAATCGACAATGATCAACCCGCCGATATCGCGCAGCCGGATTTGCCGCGCCGCTTCGCGCGCCGAATCCAGATTTGTCTGCAGGATCATGTTTTCCGGATCCTTCTTCGTCCCGACAAACCGCCCCGAGTTGACATCGATCGTCGTCAACGCTTCGGTGTGATCGATAATGATGTAAGCGCCCTTCTTCACCCAGATCTTGCGATCCAGCATCTTGTCGATTTCCGGTTCAATATTATAGGTGTCGAACACCGGCACCGGCGAATCGTAAAGCTCCACGCGGTCGCGTAACTGCGGATCGATCGTTTTGACATACTTGACAATATCCTTGAACGTCCCCTTGTCGTCGACCACCAGCCGGTTGACATCGGTCGTAAACACGTCTCGCAGCACCGAGGCCGTCATCGACTCTTCCTTGTGCAGTAGCGTCCCCGGCCGCGCTTTGTCCGCTTTCTGTTTGACTTTGAACCAGATCTTCAGCAGCCGCCGGATATCATTCTTGAATTCCTTTTCGGTTCGCCCTTCGCCCTCGGTGCGGACGATAATCCCGACCCCGTCCGGCTTGACATCATACACCAGCCGCCGCAACCGCCGCCGCTCTGCAAAATTGTCGATCTTCTTCGAGACGCGAATATAGTTTGTCCCCGGCGCCAGCACCGAGTACCGACCGGGTAATGACAGGTCGGTCGTAATGCGCGGCCCTTTGGTACCGATCGGCTCCTTGATGATCTGGACAACGATCTCCTGCCCGACGCTCAGGATTGATTCAATATTCTCGTACTTATGCTTACGCGTGACCTCGGCATTGATTTCGTCCTCATCCGAGTCGAGATCGTAGCGTCCCGAAGATTCCGATTCCAGTCCGATATCCGAGATGTGCAGGAAGGCCGCCTTTTCCATGCCGACATCGACAAACGCCGCCTGCATCCCCTGTACGATTCCCGTGACCCGGCCCTTGTACATGTCGCCGACCATGCGCTGGTCGTCGGCGCGTTCGACGTGTAACTCGACGAGCTTGTCGTCCTCGGTTACCGCGACGCGCGTTTCATGCTCGCCTACATTGACGAGTAGTTCTTTTTTCACGATGTGTGACTCCTGACAGTTGTCAGGATGCGGTGGTCAGCACGGTCCCCGGGCTCAGGCGTACGCCGTTAAGAAAAGCCTTAACGTCCATGCGCTTCTTCCCCTCGAGACAAACCTCTAACAGGCGCACCGAACCCGATCCGGCAGCCACGACCAGACCGCTCTGCCGGTCGGCGGTGACAATCTCGCCGGGCGGATGTTGCCCGTTTAGCGTCTCAGAGGCTTCCGCGCGCAAGATTTTCAAGCGCTTGCCCTCGAGGCCGGTAAACGCATCCGCCGATCCCGCCAGCGCGCGAATCTGGTTCACCACCCGCACGGCGGGGCGTGACCAGTCGATGACACTGTCGGCCGGCGTAATCTTCGGCGCTGGCGAGGCCTGTGAATCATCTTGGGGAACCGGCCGTAAACGGCCTTCCTCAAGCTGGTCGATCGTCTCGACCAGAACCTCGGCGCCGATCTGCGCCAGTTTGGGGTAGAGGTCTTCATACGTCTCGTTCGGCCCGATTGAAACCGCGCGCTTCAGCAGGATCCCTCCCGTGTCAACCGACTTCGCTATCTGAAAAGTCGTCACGCCGGTTGACTCGGCGCCGTCGAGCAATGCCCGTTCAATCGGCGCCGCACCCCGGTAGCGGGGCAGAAGTGAGGCATGCAGATTAATCGCGCCGTGACGCGGCAGCGAAAACAGCTTGTCCGGCAGAATGCGAAACGCCACCACCGCAAACAAGTCGGCGGCTATTTCCATCAGGCGCTTCATAAATCCTGCATCCAGTAATTTTTCCGGCTGCATTACCTCGAGATTGTTGCGGAGGGCAAAGTCCTTGACCTCGGAATTTGCCTGCTTGAGACCGCGGCCTTTCGGTTTGTCGGGCGCCGTGACTACCGCTGCGACGTGATGTCGCGATTGCAGCAGCCGCTCGAGCGCAATTTGCGCGAACCTGGGCGTACCGAAGAAAACCAACCGCATCCAGAATAAATCTTGTATTAAGAAACCTTTATCTTTTTCAACTTCCCGGCGATCAACTCGCGTTCCGCCGGTTCAATATGATCGATGAACAACACGCCGTTCAGATGATCGTTCTCGTGCAAAATCGCGCGCGCGAATAATCCTTCGGCGCGCACCGTTTGCAGTTTGCTATCAAGGTCGGTATAACGGCAGACCACCTCGTTCGGGCGAGTGACTTCCAAATACAGCCCCGGAAACGACAGGCAGCCCTCTTCGCCGCATTGCTCGCCCGAGGTTGTCAAAATCTCCGGGTTGATCATCACCACCCGGTCGTGCTCCAGTGAAACGGACGACATATCTAGTATGAAAAACCGCTCCGACCGTCCCACCTGCGGCGCCGACAACCCCAGCCCCTTGACCTTCTTCATCACTACGAACATGTCGGCGATAAACTCGCGCAGCTCCGCGGTAATCGCCTTTACCGGCGTACACTTGGTCCGGAGAACCTCGTCTCCGTATATCACGATTTGCTGTTTGGCCACGCGAACTAAGTAACCTTGTTGGCGATCGCCGACTTGTGGAACTCTATCTTTACTTCATCGGAAACTTTGACGATGATTTTATTCTCGTCGTCGGAAAACCCGAAAATAGTCCCGTACATCCCGCTGTTCGTCAAGATCCGGTCGCCTTTCTTTAACTCCGACAACATCTTCTGGTGTTCCTTCTGCCGCTTCTGCTGCGGGCGAATCATGAAGAAATACATCACCAGGAATATTGCCCCGAACATGAGTATCATGCTCACAAATCCACCGCCCGCCGATCCACCCTGACCCTGCGGGGCTCCCATCAATAATAAGTCCATCAGTTCCTTCCTCCAGGAATGTTATACGCCGTCGGGTTCGTCCTTGTAGAGACGGAAAAAAGCCTCTTTGAAGGCCGCGTACTGGTCTGCCACGATCGCCTGCCGGGCCCGACGTATCAAATCAAGATAGCAGTAGAGGTTATGCAAAGTCAAGAGACGCATTCCGGCAATCTCCTGCACATTAATCAGATGCCGAAGGTAGGCGCGACTGTAATGGCGGCAACAAAGGCACTCGCAGCCCTCGTCAAGTGGGCGGTAGTCCTCGGAATATTGTGCCAATTTGACGTTAATCCGCCCAAATCGTGTGAACGCTGTGCCGTTGCGCGCATTCCGCGTCGGCATTACGCAGTCAAACATATCGATCCCGCGCTCGATCGCCAGCACGAGGTCGGCCGGCGTGCCGACCCCCATTAGATAACGCGGCTTGTGCTCCGGCAAGATCGGATCGAGCACCTCCAAAATCGGGAACATCTCGCTCTTGGGCTCGCCCACCGACAAGCCCCCGATAGCATATCCGGGAAAATCCAGCTCCACCAGCGACCGCGCCGATTGCTCCCTCAAGTCCGGATACACCGACCCCTGCACTATCCCGAACAATGTCGGTGCAAACTCTCCCACCACCGGCCCGTACGTTGGCCGGCTACCTGAATCACTCGGATGCTCGATGCCTGCTCTGCCCTCGTAGGTCGGGTTCCGAGCGTCACCAACCTCGTGATCATTCTCTGCATTCGGCCGCGAGAAACCCGACACTTCACCCTGAATCCGCTCGCACACTCTCTCCCAATGCGCCTTCGATCGCTCTGCCCACCGCAACGTCTGTCGCTCTGCCCGCGCTGCTTCCTCATGAGTGCACGGATACTCAATACAGACATCGAGCGGCATGATAATATCCGCCCCGATCGCGGTCTGAACATCGACGGTAACTTCCGGCGTGAACAGATGCGGCGATCCGTCGATATTCGACCGAAAGTGAATTCCTTCTTCCGTGATCTTGCGCAGTTCTTTCAGGGAAAACGCCTGATAGCCCCCCGAATCCGTCAGCGTCGGTCCCAACCAGCCGTTAAATCGCGCCAATCCGCCGGCATTTCTGATAATCTCAATCCCCGGCCGCAGGAATAAGTGATAGGTGTTTCCCAGGATGATCTGCGCACCAATATAGCGCAGATCGTCGGCATCGAGCGTCTTTACCGAGGCCGCCGTCCCCACCGGCATAAAAATCGGCGTCTCGATCCGCCCGTGCGCCGTGGTCACCACCCCGGCCCGCGCCCGCCCCGATTTAGCAGTTAACTCAAATCCAAATTCCGCACTCATCGCGAGCGAATATAGCTTCGCAGCCCGGAACCCCCAACGACTGATTGACAATATTCAACTGAATATCGCGCCGCGATGCCCCTGTAGCTCCGACTTTAGCCGGACCTTCTATCACACGCTGACTCCCCCGTAGCTCCGACTTCAGTCGGAGGCACTTTTACCGACTTAACGCTTGAGTCAGTTGCGTCAGGTCTTCCGTCGAGGCACTCCCTCCACCCGATCACCGCTATATCTTCACGCGCCGAGACGGGCGACCTGACGCGTAGATCCTCAACTAGGTTAGACATTCTGAGGCTGTCCCATAAGCCTGTTTTGACGCAGCCGCGGCAGTTCTTGACTTCGCGCGCTCATTAGAAAGCTCCTGATGTTTCCCGTCTTCCAGCGCAAAAATGTGAGTTGCTGCCCTAGTCCTCCCCCTCCACCCCCAACGCCTTCATTTTCCGGTACAAGTAGCTCCGATCCAACCCCAACACCTCCGCCGCCTTGCTCATATTGCCCCCGCAATCCCTGAGAACCTTGCCGATATACTCTTCTTCAAAGCGCGCCACCGCCTCGCTTAGCGTTTGCGACTCGGACGCTTGCTTACCCCTTTGCAGAAGTCGCTCGACACCCGCTGCGCCCAATTCTCCCTCGCGATGCGTGATCAGCAGGTGCTCGAGGATGTTCCGCAATTCCCTGATATTCCCCGGAAACCGATAGGCTTTCAAAGCAGCAATCAATTCACTGTTTAACTCCGGCGCCGCCCTGCCCATTCGCAAACATAACCGTCGCACATGAAACACCGCAATTGCCGCGATATCCTCCGGAATCGATCGCAGCGGCGGCAGTTCGATCGTAAAAACGTTGATTCGATAAAATAGATCCTGCCGGAACCGCCCGCGTTGAATCTCCTCACCTAACTTTCGATTCGTCGCACAAATCAGCCGGAAATTCACCTCAATCGGATGCTCCCCGCCCACGCGCTCGATCTTGTATTCCTCCAATACCCGCAGCAGCTTGGCCTGCAGATGTGCCGGCATCTCCGCGATCTCGTCCAGGAAAAGCGTTCCCCCCGCCGCCTGTTCAAATCTGCCGAACCGCCGCATCGTCGCGCCCGTAAACGAGCCTTTCTCGTGGCCGAACATTTCCGATTCAAGCAATTCATCTGGAATCGCCGCCGCATTCACCGCGACAAACGCCTCCCGGCTGCGCGCACTCTGGAGATGGATCAGGTTTGCTGCGACTTCCTTGCCCGTCCCAGATTCACCCAACAGTAGCACCGTCGAATCGGTCCTACTCACCGCGGCAATCTGCGCGCGGACTTCTTTCATGACAGCGCTATTGCCAACCAACTGATAGCGCTCGGTCGCCGCCGTCGTTTCGCTCTCCACCCTGCGCTGCAGCGCGCGCATTTGCAGGGCGTTGCGCAATGTCAATTCTACCTTCTCGGGTCCGAGCGGCTTCTCCAGAAAATCAAACGCGCCCAGCTTGACCGCAGCGACGGCATCCGCGACTCCGGCCTCACCCGAGAGCATTACCGCCACCTGATCCGTAAATCGTTGCCGCAGATCCTGGAGCACCTCCAACCCGCTGCCGTCGGGAAGTACCAGATCCAGCAGCGCAATATCAACCCCGGCATTGTTGATGCGTTTCGCCTCGGCAACGGAGGCTGCTGTAATCACGTCGAATCCGCTGCCGCTGAGGTATTCCGCCAGGGCAGCCCGGATCCGACTGTCGTCATCTACCAATAATAGTCGCGTCTTCTTCATGCCCTCTCCCGCGGCAGCGTAATCGTGAATACCGTTCCGCGCGGCGCATTCGGCATCCACGCGATCTCGCCGCCGTGATCAACGATAACTCTCCGGCAAATCGCCAGCCCCAGTCCCGATCCGCGCTCCCTGGTCGTAAACAGCGGCGTAAACGGATCGATCCCGCGGCTCGTGTCGATCCCCTCGCCGTCATCGATGACGTCCAGAGTCGTCCTGCGCTCGTCCTGCTCCGCCTTGATCAGCACGACGCTGGCGTGCGCCTCAAAGCTGTTCTTCACCAGGTTATGCAGCACCTGTTGAATCTGATCGGGATCGCAGCTCACCGCTTCCATCAGCGGCGGCGTCTCAAAATGCAGTTTGCCTCCGGCGACTTCCGTCCCAAATCCAAGCAACGTGCGCTCGATGACGTGCCGCAGGTTCACCGTCCGCCTCTCCGGCGCCGGCATCCGGGCAAACTCGCTGAACGAACCCAGAAGGTTCTTCATCCGCGAGATTTCAGAATAGACATCGCGAATCGTCGTCTCGACCGCCGCGCGGTCGCATTCGCCGGCGTCCACTCGCCGCTGCAACTGGCTCAAGCTGGTCGCCACCGGCATTAGAAAATTCTTCAATTCATGCGCCGTTTGCCGCGCGAACAACTGCCACGCCGCCACCTGCTCGCTCTGCCGCAGGCGCACCTCGGTATCCCGCAGGTCCTCAGCCAGCCGGTTGATCGCCGCCACCACTTCTCCGACTTCGTCGTCGGCATAGTAGTGAACCCGCTCCGGTGCATTTCCTGAGGCAATCCGTCGGGCGGACTCCGCTACGTTTTCCAACGGCCGCGTCAATGATCGCTGGAGGAAATACCCGGCCGACAGAGCCAGCACAATTGCCAGGGTGCCGATGCCCGCCAAAGTCCGCAAGAGGTGCTGCCGCGCTGCGGTGATGTCGTCAGCCGCAAAGACATACAAGATCGAAACTGCGGGTTTGCCATCCAATCCGTAAAGCGGCGCCTCGCGCACAATGAACTGCCTGTCGCCGAGTGAAGCTTGCCAGATTTCCTGCTGCGTCTCTATCCGTGCGATGCTCGCCGCCGCGTTCATGATGGCCGTATCTGCCGCTTCGACAAAGACGAGTTGCTCTCCCTGTGCTCCGATAAAGGCCTCGAGATCGCCGACCTCGCGCATCGGCCTCAGCGCGTCCGCAAGCAATCGCCCCGCCGTCAGTTCACCGATGACCGTCCCGCGAAACATGATCGGCGTGCGTGCAATCAGGGCAGGGTGCTTTCCGTCGCCGGACGTGTGGATTACTCCGGTCAGGCTCTCACCACCGAAGTTGGCTTCCAGGTCGATCACTGCTGTCGCACCCTGGCTTGCTTCGGCGACTACAGTCAGCGAGCGATTCAGGGACGATTCGGAAATGACCGCGAAATCAAAATCGCCGCGAGCAATCCGCCCGCGCAGCAATTGTTCAAGATCGGTGTTACGTTTCTCCCAATCAATCACCGCCACCACCAGATCAGTCTCGGCAATCGCGCCGGTGACAGCTCTATCGAGGCGAGTCAGTTCACCGCTGATCAGGAAATCTGTCAGCCGTACTGTTGCCTCCGAGCGCCTCGCGTACGACTCGCTCGTTGAGGACTCGACATAGAGATACAGAAGGATGGCGGTCAACACGACAGGCACAATCGCCACCAGCGCAAAAGCCGTCAGGAATTTGCTTGCGAGCTTCATCGCACCTTGCTGTAGAAGTGTCTCAGTGTTGCGGGATGTCCCGGCAGTTGCAGACAGCGGGCGTGAATGCCAAGTTTCGCAACCAGCCGCGTTCGTCCCAACGGAATAATCCGACAGCGCTCCGACAACTGGCGCGAAAGGAGCGAATCGGCGGCCATTTCGATGGCGTTGCCGACAAGCAGCGAGTCGAGTCCGCTTCGCCAATTAATCGAGAGCCGATCAGCAGCGGTCAACACTGTGATCCCGTCGATGGCGACCAATCGCACGATTTGTGAATCTTCACGGTGTCCCAATAGATTGGAGTTCATAGACGAAAGACCGCTGCCCGCTCTTAACGGCGGTATTACTCCAAAATCGATGGCAGATGGACTATCCTTTGATTTGGCGAGACCGACCGGTTCGCCCTGGCAAGCAGAAACCAGTTCGCAAATGGCCTCGCTACTCCTCGGCAGCTGCTTGGCAAATGCAAAGTAGATTTCACTGATGCGATGCTTCTTCTTGAGACCCATAAACAGGTCCGACGCTTTCTGAGCATTACGAGGGAAAATCGACGCAATGTCTTCACGATGAATCAGAGTCGAAATCTCCGAGCTGCCGGCATCCCCGAGCGCGCCCTTGACGCAATAGTTCACCGCCGTTGCCGCCAGGTCGTCCACCTCGTCCTTGAGCAGCAGGTGCCATTCTCCCAAGCCGTAATTGGCAAGCACGGTTGCCGATTCAGCTTCAACCTCTGTCTCAGGTACAATGTAGATATCCCATCGCCCCAGTTTTCTCTCAATCTCCGCCTCTTGTGCCGAATCGTAGTAGCGAAACTCGTAGCTGCCGGAGTCCGCTGCCAGCGCGGGACTGAGATCATAAGCCAGCGGTCGCAGGCACTCGGGAAGGCCGATCACCAATCGTTCCGAGACCTGGGCTGTGTCGAGCAGAGCGACAATACTCAGTCGTTTCTCGCTGCCAATCCACTCGATCGCGGCTGTAGATAGCGATTCGCTCGCGGCGAATCCGAACAAAGTGCCTGCAATCCCGCACTCCAATTCGTCTCCACTACTGCTGGTGAATCGCAGGACAAAGTCTGTGGTGAGGGCAACACCGGAGTCGGGTTTGACCAGCACCCGGTTGGCATGTACCGCGATAAGATCAACTTCATACTCCACCGGAAATGCGCGCTCAAGCCGCATGATTGTCGCCCACGATGCGCTTGTTACGAGCAGGAATGCCAATATCAGGTATCGAAGAATAGTCAATATTACACCCTTCGTAGAATCAGCAGTTTATACAATCTATCCTCGCCCGTAAAGGCACATTTCCCGTACATCACATTTCGCCGAATCCTGTTGAAAACCTGCCCATTTCGGCCTATTATGACTGATCAATTATGCTAAGATTCGTCGATCTGTGTGAAATTTACGTCCGTGCCGGTCACGGCGGCCCCGGGAGAGTCAGCTTCCGCACCGAAAAATACATCCCCAAGGGAGGTCCCGACGGCGGCGACGGCGGCAAGGGCGGCGATGTCGTCCTGGTAGCAGACTCCAATCTCAACACTTTGCGCGACTTCACCTACCGCACCAAGTACATCGCAAACGACGGCGCCCCCGGCGAGGCCGGTCTGCGCTCCGGCGAGGGCGGCAGCGATCTTCGCATCAAAGTCCCCCCCGGCACCTTGGTCAAACACGCCGAAACCGACGATATCATCTGCGATCTTGAGTCTGATGGCGAGGAGTTTGTCGTCTGCAAAGGCGGCAAGGGCGGCCGCGGCAACAACCACTTCAAATCCGCCACCAATCAGACGCCCCGCCGCGCCGATTCAGGAATTCCCGGCGAGGAACGCCGCATCATTCTCGAACTTAAGCTCGTGGCCGATGTCGGGCTGGTCGGCTATCCCAACGCCGGTAAATCCACCTTCCTGGCCGCCGTCTCCGACGCCAAACCGAAGATTGCCTCATATCCTTTCACGACACTAACCCCCAATCTCGGCGTCGTTCGTATGCCCGACTACAACACCTTCACAGTCGCCGATATCCCCGGCATTATCGAGGGCGCGAGTATGGGGAAAGGTCTTGGTTTTCAGTTCCTGCGCCATATCCAGCGCGTCCGCGTGCTCTGCTTTATCCTCGATGCCAGCGATCCGGCGTATGAAGAACAGTTCGCTTCCCTCAAGGAAGAACTCGGCGCCTATGACCCGACTCTCCTGAATCGCGCGGAAATCGTCCTTCTCAACAAGGTCGATGCGCTAGACGACAAAGCGCGCAAGAAACTCGAAAAGCAGTCCAACGATGACTTGTTCCTGATCTCGGCTCTGCATAAGACCGCCATTGATCGCGCCATTGCCCGGCTCTGGATAAAACTGCAGGAAACAAAGGAGGCCCCTAATGTCCCATCGCGATGATCCCCGCTTCTGGTGGTTCGCGCTCAATGCCGTGCCCGGCATCGGCGCCGTGCGCTGCGTCGCCTTGGTGCGCAAGTTCGGCTCGGCCCAAGCCGTCTTCGAGGCTACCGATTCCCAACTCGCGAGAATTCCCGATATCGGCGAGAAGACCATCGAAAGCCTGCGCCAGGATATCGACGACGATGCTGCCGCGCGCCAGATCGACTCGCTCGACAAACACAGCGCGCGCCTGATCACCGTACTCGACGCCGACTATCCCGACCCGCTCAAACGCATTTTCGATCCGCCGCCATTCCTGATCTGCAAGGGCACATTGACTAAAGACGATGCCTCTGCGATCGCTATCGTCGGCAGCCGCATCGGCACCGCTTACGGAAAACAAGTCACCGAAATGCTCGCCCGTGATTTGTGCAAGTCAGACTTGACCATCGTCTCCGGCCTTGCCCGCGGCATCGACTCGGTCGCTCACTCAGCGACTATCGCTGCAGGTGGCCGCACGGTCGCCGTCCTTGGCTGTGGTCTTGATATCATTTACCCACCCGAAAACAAGTCTCTCTATGACGAGGTTGCTGAACGCGGCGCCATCCTCACAGAGTTCGAATTCGGCCTAAAACCGGACAAATACAATTTCCCCAGCCGTAACCGGATTATCTCCGGCCTTTCGCGCGGCGTCATCGTCGTCGAAGCCCGTAAGGGCTCCGGGGCTTTGCTGACAGCCCAGCATGCCGTCGAACAAAATCGCGAGGTCTTCGCCGTGCCGGGGAATATCACTTCAGCGGCATCCTACGGAACCAATGAACTCCTCAAGCAGGGAGCCGTACCGGTCACGCAATCCGCGGATGTGCTTCTTGCACTGGGTATTCACCCGCTCCAAAGAAAGGTGCGTGCCGCGCCACCAGTGCTGCTTCCCGAATCCGAACAAGCCGTCTTTGACCAATTGTCGGATCAGCCGCAGCTAATCGACAACCTTTCAGCCTCCCTTCATCGACCCGTGCAGGAAATCCTCTCGAGCCTGCTTTCGCTCGAGATGGCGGGGCTGGCCAGACAATTGCCGGGCAAACTTTTTCTCCGCTCGGTGTAAAAGGATTTGAAGTTGGTATCGAAAACGGTTAAGATTACGAATAAGCTCGGACTTCACGCTCGACCCTCCGCCAAAGTGGTCCAGACCGCGACTAAGTTCAAGTCAGAAATCACCTTGGAGAAGGAGGGGCTTGAGGTCAACGGGAAATCGATCATGGGAGTGATGATGCTCGCCGCCGAAGCCGGCTCCGAGGTCACCGTCACGGCCCACGGTGAGGATGAGGAAGATGCGGTGCGGGTGCTCAGCGAAGTGCTCGCGTCCAAGTTTGATTGAGAACCAATCACGCTCCCGCTCTGTGGCGGCCCCTGTTTAACGATCAATGCCTACGAAAGCCAAGCATACCGATTCCGGCTCCTTCAAAGAAATCAGACTGCGCGGCCTGGTTGCGTCTCCCGGAATTGCCATTGCCCGTTGTTTCAAACACGACAATGGCCCGCACACGATTGCCAAACGCAGCATCGCTGAAGACCAGGTCGATTCCGAAATCGCGCGACTTAACAACGCCCTTGCCGCCGCCAAACACGAAATTGAACAAATCCACGCCGAGGCCGGGAATGCTGTCGGCGAACAGCTCGCCAAGATCTTTGAAGCCCAATTGCTGATTCTCGAGGATACCGCCTTCTTTCAGACGGTCTGTGATGACATCGCCAAATCACATCTCAATGCGGAGTTTATTTACAACAAGCACCTGCAGAAAACTCTGGCTTCGCTCCGCAAGTCCCACGACAACTACCTGAAAGAGATGGCGAACGACATCAACGCCACCGCCGCCAAAGTCTTCGGCTATCTGATCGGCCACCACGTCAACAAACTTGTCAATAACAAGGGACGCATCGCTCTTGCCGAAGATTTCTCACCCGGCGAGGTGGTCTTGATGAACAAATACGAGATTCCCGGCTTTGCCACCTCGCTCGGCGGCGCAACTTCGCACATGGCGCTGATAGCCAAATCCCTATCGATTCCGGGAGTGGTCGGTATCAGCAAGTTGCTCGACCGCGTACCCGATCATTCGACCGTCATCATCGACGGTGAGTCGGGCCAGGTCATTGTCAACCCGGAAAAGGCTACCCTCGAACATTATCGTAGCGAACAACGCAAACGCAAGACGGTACTGGCTCGTGAGCTGCGCGGCATCGCCAAAATACCGTCGGCCACCCTTGACGGTCGGCAGATCGACGTCCACGCGAATCTCGAGATTCCAACGGAAACCGATGAAGTCCTCGCAGCCAACAAGGTCAGCGTCGGTCTCTATCGTACCGAGTTCTTCTACCTGACCCGCATGCGCTTTCCGACCGAGGAAGAGCAGACCAAGATCTACACCGATATCGCTCGCACCTTCTTTCCCAACCAGGTGACCATGCGTGTCTATGACCTCGGCTCCGACAAGGTTGTCGGCGACTATCGCGAACCCGATGAAGCCAATCCTGCTCTCGGCTGGCGCGGCATCCGGCTCAACCTTGATCTGTCCGAGATCTTCAAGACCCAATTGCGCGCTATCTTGCGCGCCTCGCAGATGAAAAATGTCAAGATCATGCTGCCGATGATCTCCACCGCCATGGAAATCGTCAAGACCCGCCGCCTGCTCCATGCCGCTATGAAAGAACTGCGCGCCGAAGGGGTTGCTTTCGACGAAAACATCGATATCGGCGTGATGATCGAAGTTCCCGCCGCCGCACTGCTCGCGGAGGAGCTTGCGCGCCATGTGTGCTTTTTCTCGATTGGCACGAACGACCTGGTGCAGTACACGCTTGCCGTCGACCGCACCAACAAGAAGGTTGCACCGTACTATCGCGAACTTCACCCCGCCGTATTACGCTTGATCAAGCTGACCGTCGACGCCGGTGCCCGCCAAAAAATTCCCGTCACTCTCTGCGGAGAGTTGGCGTCGCATTCGGTCGCCATCCCGCTGCTCGTCGGCATGGGACTCACGTCATTTTCCGTCGTTCCGCCTCGGATCGCTCGCGTCAAAAAGATCATTGCTTCGCTTAGTTACTCAGAGTGCCGCTTGCTTGCTGAGCGTGCTCTGGCTCTTGCGACCACCGAGAAAGTGGAGGCTGTCAGTCGTACCTGGTTCGAATCGCACTTAGGCAAGGATTTCCCGGAGGAATAAATGGACTTAACCGCAAAGGTCGTGGCCAAACTCGACCCGACCAATATGTACCAGCGCGTGATTGAATTCCCGCAGCAACTTCAAGCCGGTTTCAACCTGCCCGTCAATGGCGACCTTTCCGGTTTTTCGCCGTCGCAGTTCCGCAACATTATCGTCGCCGGTATGGGCGGTTCCGCCATCGGCGGCGATTTCGTCCGTTCCTATCTGGCCGACAAACTTACCGTCCCGATGTTCATCAACCGCAACTATGGCCTCCCGCTGTTTGTCGATTCCAATTCGCTCGTGATCGCGTCTTCCTACTCCGGCAACACAGAAGAGTCGCTCTCAGCCTTCGAGGAAGCGATGAGCCGCGGCTGCAAGATTATCGTTGCCACCACCGGCGGCAAACTGCTGGCAATGGCTCAGGCCAATAACTGCCCCTATATCGTGCTGCCGGGGGGGTTCGAACCACGCGCCGCCCTCGGATTTTCGTTCGGCCCGATTCTGAAGCTCCTGCAATTGATCGGCTTTGTCCAAAACCAGGACCAGATCATTGCCGACACCGTGGCAGCCCTTACTTCAAGCGCCAAGAAGCTCGCTATCAACGTCCCAACCGCCCGCAACGAAGCCAAGAAACTCGCCGGCAAGCTCAAGGACAAAATCGCCATCGTCTACGCCGGCGCCGACTACTACGATGTCGCTGCGATCCGCTTCAAGGGTCAGGTCTGTGAAAACGGCAAGCACCTTTCGTACGCCAACATCTCGCCCGAATTCAACCATAACGAACTCGTCGGTTTCGACTACCCCAAAGCGCTGGTCAAGAAACTCTATGTCATTTGGCTCACCGGCCCCGGCGACTCGAAAGGCGTGACCAATCGGGTCAAGGTCGTCGACAAGATTCTCAAATCTAAGCGGATCGCGACCCTGGTCCTCAAAGCCAAAGGTCCGAACCGGCTGTCCGAGATCTTCTCACTCGTCCAATTCGGCGATTTAATGAGCTATTATCTGGCTCTGATCAACAAAACCGACCCCTCGCCCGTACATGTAATCAACAAGCTCAAATCGGCGTTGGAGAAAATGAAGTGAGATTTGCCCGGTCCGTACTTTTCCCGTTCATCCTCGTTCTCATCTTTTCGACGTCGCTTTTCGCGCAAACCGAACCCGCCCAGGCTGATGGCTGGTTCCGCGTTGATCGCACCAACGCCGTCATCCTCATTGTCCTGTTCTCGTCGGCGATTCTGTGGTACACCCGCCGCGCCCGGCGCGGTGAGAAGCTGTTTATTCGGAGAATGGCTGGCCTCGATGCCGTCGAGGAAGCCGTCGGTCGCGCCACCGAAATGGGACGCCCCGTGCTCTTCATCCCCGGCATCAATGAGATCGATGTCATGGACACCATCGCCGGCCTTTCAATCCTCGGCCGCGTCTCCAAGATCACGGCGCGCTACGAAACGCCACTCTATGTGCCGGTGCGCTACCCGATGGTTATGGCGGCCGCGCAGGAAGTCGTTCAGCAATCCTACATCGCCGAGGGCCGCGGCGAATCTTATAACAAAGACACCGTCTGTTACGTCGCCGGTGAACAAATGGCCTTCACCGCAACCGTCAACGGCTACATGATGCGTGAGCGCCCTGCAGCCAATATCTTCATGGGCGCTTTCTACGCCGAATCCTTGCTGCTCGCCGAGACCGGCAACGCCGCCGGTTCCATCCAGATCGCCGGCACCGCTCAACCGGAGCAACTGCCTTTCTTCATTGCCGCCTGCGACTACACGCTGATGGGGGAAGAGCTCTTCGCAGCCGGTGCGTACTTGTCGCACGAACCGCTCATGCTCGGCGGCCTTAAAGGGCAAGACCTCATGAAGGTCTTGATCCTGATCGCCGTCTTGGTCGGCGCTATCCTCGTGACCTTTAACCTGAGCGGCGACTGGCTGCAGAAGATCTTCGAGGTACGTTGATGAAAACCATGCTTCCAGTCGCAATCGCCTTCCTTGCCGGTATGGCTATGGTGGCGGGCTTTCTGCTCAACCCCGGCAAGTTCGGTGATATCCAGGATCGCTTGCTGCAATGGACCTCAATCATCGGCGGCTTCACACTGCTACTTGGCGTGGTCTCGCTGGTACGCGTAAATTGGCGCCCCTTGGTCAGGCTCGAAAAAGGCTGGTACAATAAACTTGCCCTCCTGCTCGCGGTCTTCGTCACCGCGGTGCCCGCGATTCTGCCCGTAAGTTGGTCTTCAGCTTTTGGCACCGGTGACGGCTCTATCTATGACTGGTTCTTCAACAACATGAATGCCCCGATGATGGCTACCATGTTTGCTCTCTTGGCTTTCTATATAGCCTCTGCAGCCTTCCGTGCCTTCCGCGCTCGTAATGCCGAGGCTACTTTGCTTCTGATCACCGCAATTCTGGTCATGCTCTGGCGCGTGCCGATGGGCGAATACGTGATCGCAGCCATCCACAAGGACCTTCCGCAGTTGATCAATCAGTACGTCATGGGTGGAATCAACGTCGCCGTGCAACGCGCGATTATTATCGGCGCCGCCATGGGCGCCGCCACGATGGGGCTGCGTATCATCCTCGGTATCGAACGCACCTACATGGGCGGTAGTCGATGACCGTTTGGGAAAAACTCGGAGTCCTCGACCGCCGCTGGGTCTATTTGCTCGTGGCCATCACCGTCGTCATTCCCGTGGTCATTCCCGTCCAACTGCCGATGGCCGTTACGCCCGAAGCACGCCAGCTTTACGATGCTGTCGAAGCGCTTCCCGACAGCTCGATCGTCATGCTCACCTTCGACTACTATGCCTCGGCTACCCCGGAGACCCGCCCGGTCTCCGTCGCGGCGCTGCATCACTTGTTCCGCAAGCATATCAAGGTCGTCACTATGACCACGATCCCCCTTGGCGGTCCGTCAATGGCCAGCCAGGTTACGCGCGAAATCGCGCAGATCTACAACAAGTCCTATGGCACCGACTATGTGAATCTCGGCTATAAGGCGAACTATACTGCCGTCCTGCTCGGCATGGGAACCTCAATCGAATCGATCTACCCCTCCGATCAATACGGCACGCCGCTGGCCCAATTGCCCCTGATGCAACAAGTCAAGAACTACGCCGATATCGATTTCATCTTCATCGTCGCCGACAACGGCATCGTCGACAATTGGGTATCGATCGTGAACGCGCAATTCGGTAAGCCGATGGGCGCCGGCGTCACCGCCGTCATGGCGCCCAAGTTCTATAGCTACGTCCAAGCCAATCAGATGATCGGTCTGCTTGGCGGGATGAAAGGCGCTGCCGAATATGAAGTTCTCGTCAACCATCCGGCGATGGCCGTCAGCGGCATGAACGCACAGTCGCTGGTGCACCTGCTGATCATCGGCTTCGTCGTCCTTGGCAACCTGGCCTACTTCTCACTCAGACGCGCGGGAAAGGCGAAAAACTAATGGGCACGTTTGGTATCCTTCTCGCCGGATTCCTGACTTTGGCGATTTTCTCATTCCTCTATAAAGACAACCCCGTCTACCGCCTTGCCGAGCACATCTTTGCCGGGTTGTCGGCAGGCTACTACGTCGGCCTGGTCTGGCAGTCGGTCATCGTTCAACAACTCGCCGATCCAATCGCGCAGCACTGGGTCGCCATGCAGGCTGGCGCTACCGACGCCAATCACGGCTTGAAACTGATCATGCTGGTCATCGCCGGATTACTGGGCGTTCTCATGTTCGCTCGCTTCTTCCCCAATATGTCCTGGATTTCGCGCTATCCGCTGGCCTTTGTCATGGGCATCACCGCCGGCATCTACCTGACATCCGAACTTCACGGCCGCCTGCTCGCTCAGGTGAGCTCGACTTTCGTCGACCTGTCCCAGCCGGTCAACATCATCATCTTCGTCGGTGTCATCACCACCTTGATCTATTTCTACTTCTCCAAAGAGCACGTCGGTGTCCTCGGCGTCGGAGCCCGCGTCGGAATCTGGTTCATCATGGTTGCATTTGGTGCCCATTTTGGCTACACTGTCATGGCGCGCATCAGCCTGCTGATCGGACGGGTTCAATACCTGTTCCTTGACTGCAAGCAGGCGTTATTAGGACTGTTTACCTAAAGGACGACTCGACCGTGAAAGTTATCATTCCGGTTGCCGGCGAAGGCACCCGCCTGCGACCACATACTTACACCACCCCGAAAGCCCTCCTTCAGATCGCCGGCAAACCGATTCTCGGCCACATCGTCGATCAGATCATCGACCTGCCGATCAGCGAGATGATCTTCATCACCGGCCCGCAGGGTCACAAGATTGAGCGCTTCGTGCGCGATCATTACACGCTGAAATCCACCTTTGTCGAACAACGCACTCTTTACGGTCTCGGCTATGCCGTCCATCTCGGAATCACCTCGACCGATGAAGAATTGCTCATCATTCTCGGCGATACCATCGTCGAAATCGACTGGAAAGGGATGATCGCCTCGGGGCGCAATTGCCTGGCCGTCAAGGAAGTCCCCAATCCGCGCGCTTTCGGCGTTGTCGAAACCCAGGGCGATCGCATTCTGCGTCTCGTCGAGAAACCGGCCAATCCGCCGACCAGTCTCGCCGTCGTCGGTGTCTATTACATCAAAGACGTTAAGCCTTTCCATGCCGCCACCAGCGAGATCATCGAACGTGGCGTCACCACCCACGGCGAGATTCAGTTGACCGATGCCTTCGATTTGCTTTTAAAGAAGGACATTTCGCTTTATACCTTCCCGACCTTGGGCTGGTACGACTGTGGCCGCAAGGAAACCATGCTCGAAACCAATCGCTATATCCTGGAACGCCACAAATCCTCTGCCGAACGTACGGGCTCGACAATTCGTCCTCCCGTTTTTGTCGCTGAGGATGCCGTCATTGCCAATTCGACTATCGGACCGTACGTATCGATCGGCCGCGGCTGCCGCATCAACAGTTGCACGATCTCTGATTCAATATTGGCCGATAATGTTGTTGCCGAGTGGTCGGTGATAGCCGATTCGCTCATTGGCAATCAGGTGACTGTTCAGGGGGCTTCCGGAAGCTTCAACTTGGGTGACTCTTCGGTTGTATCGGGCAAGACCAAACCTGGAAAATAACTGCGTCGCTGCTGCGACCTCTGAATAAGGACGGATTATGACTGATAGAAGATTCTTGTTTACCTCGGAATCAGTCACCGAGGGTCACCCGGACAAACTTTCCGACCAGATCTCCGATGGCGTCCTCGACGATTTGCTCGCCCAGGACCCAATGAGCCGCGTCGCCTGCGAGACCTTTGTCACTGTCGGCTTGGTGGTGGTCGGCGGCGAAATCACGACCAAAGGCTTCGTCGATATCCAGCGCCTCGTGCGCCAGATTGTCAAGGAAATCGGCTACACTAAACCGGGCTACGGCTTCTCCTACGATTCCTGTGCCATCCTCAACGCGATCGGCTCACAGTCGCCCGATATTGCCCAGGGCGTCGATACCGGCGGCGCCGGCGATCAGGGTCTTATGACCGGCTATGCCTGCGACGAAACACCCGAACTTATGCCGATGCCGATTATGCTCGCGCACCGCCTCTGCCGCAAGCTTACCGAGACTCGCCAACACAACGTGCTTCCTTTCCTCGGCCCAGATGGCAAGTCGCAGGTTACCATCGATTACGTAAATGGCAAACCCGCGCGCTGCGAGGCGATCGTGCTTTCCTCGCAACACGACGAGAGCATCCTCGACAACACCGGCAAGAAGATCACCGAACAGGCGCGCCAGCAGATGATCGACACCATAATCAAGCCGATCGTCCCCGCGGCCATGCTCGATGCCAACACCAAGATCTATGTCAATCCGACCGGAAAGTTCGTCATCGGCGGTCCGCAGTCCGATACCGGCATGACCGGCCGCAAGATCATCGTCGATACCTACGGGGGTATGGCTTCTCACGGCGGTGGTGCCTTCTCGGGCAAAGACCCGACCAAGGTCGACCGCTCGGCGGCCTACATGGCCCGTTATATCGCCAAGAACATCGTCGCTTCCGGTCTGGCTACGCGCTGCACCGTACAATTAGCTTACGCCATCGGCGTTCCGGAACCGGTCTCGATCATGGTCTATACCGACAAGACCTCGCAGGTTAGTGAGGAACGCTTGATCGAGCTGATCCGCAAGCACTTCGCTCTGACTCCCAAGGGCATCATCGATATGCTCCTGTTACGCCGGCCGATTTATCGTAAAACAGCAGCCTATGGCCATTTCGGTCGCACCGAGCCGGAGTTCTCCTGGGAGAAGACCGACAAAGCTGCTGCGCTGAAGAAGGATGCCTGAGTGTCACCAACCCGGCATCTGTAGCCCACCCGTAGCGCAGCGTAGGGTGGGGGTAAATGCTGTCATTGCGAGGATCGGAGAGGACCTTTGTGTTGAAAAACGCAATTGGCCGCGACGAAGCAATCTAAACCGGCCGGTACCCGGTAGCCCACCCGGAGCGCAGCGCAGGGTGGGACAAAGATACGTCATTGCGAGGAGCGAAAGGAAGCATGGAACTCAAAACGCAATTGGCCGCGACGAAGCAATCTAAACTGGCCGGTACCCGGTAGCCCACCCGGAGCGCAGCGCAGGGTGGGACAAAGATACGTCATTGCGAGGAGCGAAAGGAAGCATGGAACTCAAAACGCAATTGGCCGCGACGAAGCAATCTCAACTGACCGATACCCGGTAGCCCACCCGTAGCGCAGCGCAGGGTGGGAGCAGAGTACTGTCATTGCGAGGAGCGCAAAAAACCATAGCATTCAGGACGCAATTGGCCGCGACGAAGCAATCTAAACCGACCGGTACCCGGTAGCCCACCCGGAGCGCAGCGCAGGGTGGGGACTTCACACACGGAAGATAGTTTCACTCTAACAGGAGTTTTCGTTTGAAATCCTACGACGTCAAAAACCTCAAGCTCGCCGATGAGGGCCGACGCCGCATCGAATGGGCGTCCAATTACATGCCGGTCTGCAAACTGATCGAGGACCGCTTCAAGAAAGAAAAGCCGCTGAAGGGCTACCGCCTCGCGGCTTGTCTACACGTCACCACTGAGACCGCCAATCTGATGCGCGTTCTCAGATCCGGCGGCGCCGAGATCTCCCTTTGCGCCTCCAATCCGCTCTCGACTCAGGATGATGTCGCCGCGGCGCTCGTGAAAGACCTCGGCATCAGTGTTTACGCCATCTGCGGAATCGATACCAAGGGCTACTACCGCCACATCAAGTCAACTCTGGTTAACAAACCGCAATTGACGATGGACGACGGCGCCGACCTCGTCAGTGTCCTGCATTCCGAGCGCAAAGACCTTCTCAAATTCGTCGTCGGCGGCACCGAGGAAACTACCACCGGTGTGATTCGGCTCCGCGCCATGGCAGCCGACAAAGTCCTCAAGTACCCGATCATTGCTGTCAATGATTCGCAGACCAAGCATCTCTTCGATAATCGCTACGGCACGGGACAGTCCACCATCGATGGTATCATTCGCGCCACCAATTTCCTCCTCGCCGGTGCAACAATCGTGGTTGCCGGCTACGGTTGGTGTGGCCGCGGCGTCGCTATGCGCGCCAAGGGCCTCGGCGCCGACGTGATCGTGACCGAGGTCGACGAGATCAAGGCGATCGAAGCCGTCATGGACGGTTTCCGCGTCATGCCGATGGCCAAGGCTTGCCCGCTTGCCGATATCTTTGTCACCTTGACGGGGAACATCCACGTCATTCGGCCAGAGCACTTCTCCAAGATGAAATCCGGCGCAATCGTCTGCAATTCGGGCCACTTCAACGTCGAACTCGACCTGGTCGGCCTTGCCAAAATGTCGAAAAAGCGCCGTATGGTCCGCAACCTGGTCGAGGAGTTCACTCTCAAGTCTGGCCGCAAGATCAACATCCTCGGCGAGGGCCGCCTCATCAATCTTGCTGCCGCCGAAGGTCACCCGGCTATGGTGATGGACATGTCCTTTGCCAATCAAGCGCTGGCTTCAGAGTACATTGTGAAGAACCACAAGAAACTCACCAAGAACGTCTTCGCCTTGCCCAAGGCCGTCGACCAGAATGTCGCTGCCCTCAAGCTCCGTTCAATGGGCACCGCCATTGACCGCCTGACGCCGGAACAAAAGAAATACCTCGCTAGTTGGGAGATGGGCACCTAAGGCAAATAGGGCACAGTCGACGAATTCAGAACTGAGTCTTGGGACGGGGCTGCAGGGCTCAATATCGGACGATGTCTCAATTGGGCGGAGATCACTTCTCCGCCTTTTTGTTTCGTCGATCTCACCGCCGTTGGTCAGGATCCCCGCGATCCTGACGCGCGCAATCTCCCTGGCAGGGTAGACATTCTTGCCTGCCACTTCTACGGCCTACCACCACTCCCTGAAACCCGATGCCAGCCGTAGGGCAGGTCTCTGATCGCACATACCGGGGCTGACGAACAATCTCCACCGGAGACCTGCCAATCACGGTCATCGCGTCAGTTGTAGGTCAGGATCCCCGCGATCCTGACGCGCGCAATCTCCCCAGTAGGGTAGACATCCCTCTCTGCCACCTCGAGCGCACATCCCCTCTAAACGCCTGGCACTCTCCCGCGTATATAGCTATAATAGATCGTCATAGTCCCCAACTCTGATCGAGGTTGAATTTGCCCGTACGCGCCGCCCTACTGATATTGTCTGCCCTCATCGGCTGTATCATTCCGGTCACTCTTTCTGCCGCTGTCGAACTCGACAGCATAACCACCTTCACCTTTCAGCCACTTGGCGCTGTAGGCGGCTCCGATTGCTGGGGCTGGGTTGATCCCGAGGACTGCACGCACTACGCTTTTATGGGTGTCCAGAACGGGTTGGCCGTCGTCAACGTCACCAAGCAGCAAGTCGTTACCGTCATCAGCGGTCCCACCAGCAACAACAATTGCGGCGCCTATTGGCGTGACATCAAATCCTATCGCAATTACCTCTATGTCGTCTCTGAGTGCAGCGGCCTTCGGCAGGGTATCACTGTCCTCGACCTCAGCCCGCTGCCGCAGTTCGTCCGTATTGTCGGCTCTTTTCCTGTGCGGCCGCCTTCTTCATTCACTTGCCACAACATCTCGATTGATACCGTAACCGGCTATCTCTACGCGGAAGGCGATAGCCCGGCAGGAACGTCTATCCATATTCTCGGCCTCGCGAATCCGGAGAATCCAACCTGGGTCAGCAGCTTTGGCCCCGCTGATGGAATTCACGATATTTTTGCCCACAACGACACTCTCTACTCCGCCAATGGCTTCTCCTCGTCATTCTCAATCTATGACATGTCGGACAAGTTCTTCCCGCAGCAGTTGGCCAAGGTTACTATTCCCGGCAACGGCTATGTTCACAACATTTGGCCGACGCGCGATCGCCGCCACGCCGTGACTACCGAGGAAACCGCCTTCCACACGATTAAGATTTGGAACATCGAAGATCTTTCCGATATCCAACTTGTCGGTCAATTCCTCGGTGAAAATTCCCTTGCTCACAACGCCCATTTGGAAGGAGACACGCTCTACGTCTCACACTATGAATCCGGCATCATGGCCGTCGATCTCGCCGACCCTTCAGATCCGCGCGAAATCGCCTCGTTTGATACTTGGCCCAGCGATAACCCGCAGTTCAATGGCTGCTGGGGTGTCTTCCCGCACTCGTCCGGTGGTTACGTCTACGGCTCCAACATGGACGGCAATCTCTTCATCCTGCGCTGGCGCGACACCGCTAATGGCCCGGTCTCGTCGCTGGCGGACTCAGACGGCGATGGATTTCCCGACGTCGAGGACACCTGTCCAATCACCTATGACCCTTGCCAGTTCGATATCGATCACGATCTCGCCGGCGACCTGTGCGACGACGACTCCGACGGCGATGGCATTCCCAATCTCTCCGACAACTGCGACTTCCTTCCAAACGATCAGGATGACTTCGACAGCGACGGCGTTGGCGATGCTTGCGACAATTGCCTCGCCGCCGCCAATCCCGACCAATCCGACGCCGACTGGGATGGCGAGGGTGATGCCTGCGACCAATGTGTCGACTCCGATGGCGACGGTTTCGGCAACCCCGGTTTCACAAGCAACGTTTGCCCCGATGACAATTGCCTCGCGCAATTCAATCCATCGCAGGCCGACAGCGATGCTGACGGCCTCGGCGATGCTTGCGATAACTGCCCGAACCTCGCCAATCCCGACCAGTTTGACGAAAACGGCGATGGCGTCGGCGATGCCTGCGACGGCCGCATCCACATCCAGAGCTACAAGCTCCCCGTTGCCACTATCGGTGTTCCATACAACTACGAGATGGCGGCTATCGGTGGTACGCCGCCGTATAGCTGGCAATTCTTTGGCGGCGATGTCCCGTTCGGTCTGACCTTCACCGGCGGTTCGCAGGCAGTCCTCTCCGGAACGCCCACCTACAAAGCTACCTTCTACTTCACCTTTACGGTTACAGACGCCGGTGTACCCCCTCTCTCCGATACCCTGGGAGTCTCTGTGACTGTCTCAGATCCCGAACCCACGGCGGCTTGCGGCGATGCCGACGGCAATCACATCTTTACGATCAGTGACGCGGTTCATCTGATCACGTATGTCATTCTCGGCGGCGTGGCTCCTGCGGGCTCAGGCGACTGCAATTGCGATCTGGTGATCGACTTCCAGGACGCCATCTACCTCCTCGATTTCATCTTTCACGGCACCGCCTTGCCCTGCGCCGCCTGTCCATAGCTGGCCGATCTTGGTATCTCCACCGCCGCCCGTTCCGATTTATCCTTGAACCCTCACCGCCAAATCCCGATACTAAAACTGATGAAACTAGTCACCGCCGCGCAAATGCGGTCTATCGATCACAGGGCGATTAACGAGCGCGGAATCCCCGGCTTGCGCCTCATGGAGAACGCAGGCCGCGGTATCGCCGAGTGGGTCCGTGAAATTGCCGGCGGTAACGTCGCAGGCAAGCGGTACCTGGTTGTCAGCGGGAAAGGCAACAACGGCGGCGACGGCTACGTTATCGCGCGCCATCTCGCAATCTGGGGCGCCAAGGTTCAGGTCGTCGTCATCGCTGCTCGCGATGAAGTCAAGGGGGATGCACGCGTCAATCTCGAGGAGCTGCGCCTGCCTGTTATCTTCGCGCGAACTCCAAGAGACTTGCCCGATCTTGCCGGATTCGATCTTCTCATCGACGCCATCTTCGGCACCGGCTTCCAGGGTGAGATCCAAGGGTTAGCATCCGAAGTGATTGAGCTCCTCAACAGAGGGGGTCGCCCGATCCTGGCGGTCGATTGTCCGTCAGGCCTGAACGCAGATACCGGGGCCATCGCCTCGCAGTGTATCCGGGCCACCTTCACCGGCTCTCTGGCTCTGCCGAAACTGGGACAATACCTACATCCCGGCAGGGCTGCCTGTGGCGAAATCCGCGTTATCGACATCGGAATTCCGGCTGAGGTCATCGATAGCTTCGAGATTCCTTTGTCCCTGATCACCGAAGACTTCGTCCGTCGTACTATTCCAGATCGCTCAGCCACTGCTCATAAGGGTGATGCTGGTAAGGTCTTTATCATCGCTGGATCGGTCGGTCTCACGGGTGCGGCCACTTTGGCTGCTGAGGCTGCCATTCGGGCAGGAAGTGGCCTTGTCACCGTCGGAATCCCAAGAAGCCTCAATGACATCCTTGAAGTCAAACTTACTGAGGCAATGACCAGACCTCTCCCGGAGTTGCGTAAACAGCGGTGTCTGGCGTTGAGATCTCTTGGCGACATTCTCGACGGGATCCGCTCCAGTGATGCCATCTGTCTTGGGCCAGGAATAGGAAGAAACCACGAAACGATGGAACTATGCCGCCGACTCTTGCCTCTCATCGATCGGCCTGCCGTAGTCGATGCTGATGGCTTGTATGCACTTACCGGGAATACCGATATGTTGGCTGCGACCAAAGCCCCGATCGTCCTGACTCCCCACGCAGGTGAATTCGCCCGCCTGTCAGGAATGTCTGTCGAGGAAATCGAAGGGAGTCGCATCGAGAACGCCAAGGATTTCTCCTGCAAAACTGGCAAGATATTGGTGCTGAAAGGTGCGCCGACAGTTGTGGCCAATCCCGATGGTACGGTCTATCTAAATTCGACAGGTAACTGCGGCATGGCAACAGGGGGAGCAGGTGACGTTCTTAGTGGAATCATCTGTGCCTTCCTCGGTATGAAACTCCCCCCATTAGAGGCTACACTATGTGGCGTCTTCGTCCATGGTTTGGCGGGAGACTTGGCGAAATCGGCAATGGGTACATTCGGGATGAACGCCTCAGATCTGATCCACTTCACAGCGCAAGCCCTGAAGTCTCTCAAGGATAAAAAGGGATAAGCCCAATCCGCATTACAGAAGAACAATCTCTGCCAAAATTGTGGCAGACTTGCTCCTTCGTCGGAACCTTTCGTTTCCTTTGACATATACTCTCTTGGAGAGTCGATAATATGGCTGGTTTGATAGACAAACTTGTAGAAATCGGAATCAAGCTGGGATTGCTACCCAAACCGGTGCCGGTCCCAGTTCGTAAACGCACCTTTGGAGTGAAATAGAAACTGCTGCTCCGAGTCTCTTGATTCGGGGTTGAGAACGTTGCAATAGGCACGGAGGAGATGCGGTGAACGTCTCCTCCGTGTTTTTTTGACCCGGCAGCGATTCTCCGTCGCGATTGCACTATTTGCCCTTGTCGGGCGTCTAATCTCCCGATAGATTTAAGCTTACTTGTTTGATGGGAGACCCATGCTTAAATATCTGCCTTCGTTGCTTCTGATTTTGCTCGTCATTTTCGGCTGCTCGCGCAAGGGCGACGACGAACTCCCCCCGCGCTCCGGCGACTTGCAGGTGCGCGTTATCGTCACCGATGAGTTCGGAACCCTACCCGACACAGTCAATATACCCTTGTTGCTTTCCATCTATACCGACTCTACCCACTCGCGACTGATGCAATCGGAAGCCGCCGTCGTCAAGAACAACATCCAGTCGACCGTGCTCTTCGAAGATCTTGCGCCGGATTTCTACTATCTCAGCGTCCGCATCAATATTTCCGGGCTGCCGGAACAGTGTCCTGATTACCGCGTGTATGTGCAAGAGGGCAGGGTCAGTCCCACCAATCTGATCACGATCGAAGTGCGCTCCGAAGAGATTCGCTGCTCGAATTGACCTTCCGGGCCCATTCGCATATATTCGCCGACATGATGAATGCCTTTATGGGCGGTATGGCGCCTCGGCTATGACGGAGATCGCCCGAAGACTTTCTCCTCGAACGGAAGGCGAGTTTTCCGGTGCTCTCTGCGACGCCGAACCCGACTCATTGATCTGCGTGTCCGGGCTGTCATCCAGCCAAGTCAGCTTCCCCGATTGTACCGCAACGGATTCCTGCCTCACGACGAGGGCATTTCCCGGGATTACCCGACTCGAACGCGCTGACTTCTACGTTACTTGCCGCGCCGGCACTCCCCTCGTGGAATTGGCCGCTGCCCTGGAGGCAGTATCTTTGCACTTTCCCTTTCTCAATCAGTCAGCCCCGGGAACGGTCGGCGGCATGGTGGCCACGGGGCAGCTACTCAACGGCCCTGACTACTACAATATCTCGCGCTGGATACTGGCCCTGCGAGTCGCGACCGCCGATGGTAAAATCATGGATACTGGAGCCGTAACCTACAAATCAGTTGCCGGCTACGACCTGCCCAAGTTATTCTGCGGTAGTTTTGGGACGCTCGGGATAATTCTGCAGGCCTCGTTGCGCCTTTATCCGCGGAATGCTCGCCCGTACGGCAAGGACTTAAAGCCGGTTGCTCCGCGCCTTCCGGTGCTGACTCGAACCGGCACGGTACCGCAAGGGGCGAATGCCGCCGCCGCCGTGTCGCAGCGCATCAAACGGGCTTTCGATCCGCAGGGGATGTTTCCCGCAATTTCTGGTTGGAACAGCCGATAGCTGTATCCGTATAACCGTTACACGTTCTGAATGGGTTTGTGGAGTCCGATTTACATTAGCTAAATGATTAAGAGAATCATCATCATTGTCCTGCTCGCTGCGATTCTCGGGGGCGTCAACAACCTCGTAAATCCCAACAAAATCAAGTGGATCGGTAACTGGCCGAGCGCCTTGTCCGATTCCGACTCGACTTGGACTTCGCCGTCCTATGAGCCGGGCGACCCGCCCACGCTGCGTATGGCCGAGGCTTTCGACCGCTGGACCGGCAAGCGCCATGTCTTCCTTGATGCCCGTGAACCCGAAGAGTACAAGTCGGGACATATCGAAGGCGCAATCAGTTTCCCTTACGACTACTTCGACGACTACGCCGATAAGATTCTTGCGACACTCCCGAAAGACACGTTAATCGTTACCTATTGCTCCGGCTCCGAATGCGAATCATCGCTTTACCTCGCGCGCCTCCTCGTCGAGCAGTACGGATATACTAACGTCGAGATCTTCTTCGGAGGCTGGGCGCAGTGGGCTAAGCACCAATTACCGATCGAGGGAAGTTATGAAGAAGTGGCTCACTAACCAGTATTTCATCTTCCTTCTGCGCTTGATCATTGGCGGCACCTTCATTTATGCCGCCTGGGACAAAGCCCTCTATCCTGACCAATTCGCGCGCATCATCTACAATTACCACATGGTGCCGGGCCAGATCATCAATCTCTTCGCCCTTTTCCTGCCCTGGCTTGAATTGATTGCCGGTGTAATGATCATCATTGGCTACTGGGAGAAAGCCGCCACGATCATTCTCGGTGGTCTCCTGGTCGTCTTCATCATCGCCCTTACTAACGCTCTTGTCAAGGGCGTCAATATTGAGTGCGGCTGCTTTTCCACCACTTCACGTGCCAAGGGCCCTGTTCAGGATCTCATAGTGCGGGACATCCTGCTTCTAATCGCCTGCGGCTTGATCTTGTGGGCTAAAAAGAGCTGGCTCTCCATCGACGGCCGCAAACTCGCCTCCAATTGATATCAACTCGGTGCCCCATCGCTTGCGATGGGACAAGTCATCCCTTGATCACACCCGGTGCAATTCTGAAGCCGCTTCGCTCATTAACGCAGCTATCTCCCTTTATTTTAGCTCCGACTTCAGTCGGATTTTCGCCACCCATTCCTTGTAAGGCACTGAGTCCAAAAGCGCATGGCTACAGTCTCATTCCCGGCCCAAAGTGCTTTCATTTCCTGAATATTCCCGCCTTTAAACTGGGGTGGCAGGGGTCGAACCTGCGACCATCTCCTTAACAGGGAGCCGCTCTGCCAGCTGAGCTACACCCCAATCAGCATCGTAAGTAGTTAATCGACAATATAGGTTCAGGATTGATATTTCCAAGCCCTTTCTCTGCACAGTTTGCCGCACGCTCGCGTTCCGGCTATATTGTCGCAAGTTCTCTACGGAGGTCACAATGCATCACGAATCCGGTTTTGTTCCTCTGCCGCATTTTACCGAGTATCCGCCCGCGGAAATGCTCGAACGCTCGCAACGATTTCTCAACCTCATGCGCCGTCGCCGTACCGTACGGGATTTCTCGCCGCGACCGGTACCGCGCGAAATCATCGAAAACTGCCTGCTTACTGCCGGAAGCGCCCCCAGCGGCGCCAACATGCAGCCGTGGCATTTTGTCGTTGTCAGTGACGCCGAAGTCAAAAAGAGGATTCGTATTGCCGCCGAAGAAGTCGAGCGCGAATTCTATCACCAGCGCGCCCCCGACTACTGGTTGGAGGCTCTCAAGCCGCTCGGGACCGACGAACACAAACCCTATCTGGAAACGGCACCGTATCTTATCGTGATCTTCACGCAACTGCACACGCTGCGGCCCGATGGCGAAAAGTTGAAGCACTACTATCTGCCGGAGTCCGTCGGTATCGCCACCGGTCTGCTGATTACGGCCTTGCATAATTGCGGCTTGGCGACGCTTACCCATACGCCGCAACCAATGAAATTTCTGCGCGAGATTCTCGGTCGTCCCGCGCACGAATCCCCGTTTTTGATTCTTGTGGCGGGCTATCCGGCGGAAGATGCGATGGTCCCTGTGATCACGAAGAAATCGCTCCCGGATTTTGTGACTTTCATCTAACTGCTTACCGCGACTCGTCGCCGGCGGTCAAGTTACAGATACTCTACCTCCAACCGCTTTGCCCGCGGCAACATATTCTTGATTTGGCCTTCTTGAAACAGCCCGCACCCCAGTGGATAGTCGTCGTACTTAATCAGCACATATCCCAGATAAGCATCCACTCGGTCCTCCGTCCCGACCGCAATGTCGTTTCCGGCCAGGTAGCGCAACGCCTGTTCGCGCGCGAGAGTGATCGTATTGCGCACAACCAGTCGGCCGAACACCTGAAACAGATTCGTCGTCGGCTTGACGCTGCGATTCACCCGCGCAATCACCAGCCCCGCAGTATCGGGATCAAAAGCCTGTGGAATGAGCTTCGGCCCAAGAATAATCCGCCCCTTTGCGCCGGCGTACAGCACAAACGACTCAAACAGCGTCGGCGAAAGACCGAAGCGCTCCTCAAGATACGTCAGCGTGCGTACCCGCATCTCGTCGGGGCAGGGCATGATCACTTGCGAATCCTCGCCAGAAAGAAGCCGCCGGTATCGTTATGCTGCGGCAGCACGCGCGCTGTCAACGCCAGGCGCGGATCGAATGACTTGTCGCGCCATTGCGTCAGCCCCGGTATCAGCCGGAATTTCGGCACGGCGATCGCCTCCAGTGTCGCCTCCCGGTTGCGCAACAGGTAGTCGACTACCTCCTCGTTTTCTTCCGGCGCGAAGGTGCACGTCGAGTAAATCATCACGCCACCGCGCGCCAACAGATCGAAGGATCGCAAGATCAACTGCTTCTGTCGCTGCGCCGTCCCGTAGACGTAGTTCATGCTCCACCACTGAACGATCTTCCGATCCTTGCGAATCGTCCCTTCTGAAGTGCACGGGGCATCGAGCAGCACCACATCGAATTCGCAAGCCGGATAGTCCCGCAGATCGAAATTCGTGATCGCCGCATTGAAGACCCCCGTCTTTTCGCAATTGAACTTCAACGCCTTGATCCGCTGGTACTCCACGTCATTGGCGACGATCGTCCCGCGGTTGTTCATCAGCGCCGCCATCTGCGTCGTCTTCGACCCCGGCGCCGCGCAGGCATCGAGCACCAGCTCGGCAGTCTGAAGTTCCTCCCGCACGACCAGCGGTGGCAGCATCGAAGCATAATCCTGAAGGTAGATCGCCCCGATAAAATGCTCCAGCGTCCGGCTCACCGCCGCACTGGAGGTCGTAAACGCCTCTGCGTACCACGGCGCCGGCTCGTAGGGAAGTCCATACTTCTCGAACCGTTCGCGTACCTGCTCAACTGTCGCCTTGAGCGTGTTGACACGCCCGGTGCGCGGGAGAGGCGCAGAGAGCGCGGCAAAAAACTCCTCCGGCGACTCAGACAACTGCGCATAACGTTCGCGAAACAGATCAGGGAATTGCTCTTCCATCGTCCGAGTATAGGCCTTGGCGCCCTCCGAGTCAACCGGCTCGATCTCCGGAGGGAGCCTTGATCCCGCTCGACGACTCCGGGCGCCCGCAGCCGTTGCGCTCGGGCTCATTCAACAGTCCCAGATTGGCGGGATGAAAAGCGACGACTGGTATTGTCAAGCTGTTGTATCCTCCCCTTGAAATTCGACGCCCGATTACCTAAGTTCACGTCTATGAAAAGAACATTGTTGCGAGTCAGATCATGACCCAGCGCAAAATCGCACTTGTCACCGGCGCGTCCTCCGGAATCGGTTTGGCCACCGCGCGCCGTCTATCGGAATCCGGCTACGACTTGCTCCTTTGTGCGCGCCGTCTTGACCGCATTCAGGAACTTGCCAAATCTCTCACCACCGAAACCCACACTTTCAAGCTCGATGTTCGTGATCTGGCCGCCGTTGAGAAGTCGATTGCTGCGCTTCCCGAACGCTGGCAGGCCGTCGACCTGCTGGTCAACAACGCGGGCCTTTCGCGCCAGCTGGTCAAACTCCACGAGGCCGACCCCGAAGCCTGGAATGAGATGATCGACACCAACGTCAAAGGCCTCCTTTATGTCACGCGTACCGTGCTGCCGGGAATGCTGCAGCGCCAAAGCGGCCACATCATTAACATTGGCTCGATCGCCGGCCATGAAGCCTACGGAGGCGGCAGCGTCTACTGCGCCTCTAAGTTTGCCGTCGACGCCATTACAAAGAGTCTGCGGATAGAAGTTGTCGACACGCCGATTCGCGTTTCAACAGTCGATCCCGGATTGGTCGAAACGGAATTTTCCCTCGTGCGCTTCTACGGCGATTCCGACCGCGCAAGAAAGGTCTACCAAGGGATGCAGCCGTTGACCCCCGACGATGTTGCCGATGCCGTCGTTTGGGTGGCTTCACGCCCGCCGCATGTCCAAATCGCCGAGATCATCATCTTTCCAACTGCCCAGGCTGGCTCAACGGTGGTGCACCGTAAGTAACTTCTTTCTGCCGCGTAGCGGCGCACGGCAGTGCGCCCAACGATGGCCTGCAGTTGATTCGCACCAATACCAGCAGGTCATTGGTCTCGCCTGCCATTGCGCTAGGTCTCGAAAGGGCTTGAAGGGAAGCAAGGATTCCACTGCGAACTGGCTCACGAAAGTCTGCTCTCACCCCGTACCGAGAGACGAGCAGCTTAACGGGCGCAAAGGCTCCGACATCACTCCTATCTTCGCAAAGATTGTCGTGCCGGAGCCCCGCGCCGCGTGGTCAAAGCGCCACATCCTGTCGCCAAGCGCTTCGACCGTCGCAACTACCACTTAGAGCCCAAAGAGCAGTCCGACATTAATCGAGTAGAAGTCCGCATCAGCGCCTTCCAGGACGGCATCAGGAAGCTCCTTGAACTTGCGGTCGAGAAAGACGTAACGAACGTCGCCGTAAATCCGCAGTCTTGGCGATGCCGGTAGCTCGAGTCCGGCAGCCAAGTGCCAGCCGAATTCGCCTTCCGTCTCGTCGTCAATCCCGGCCGCATTGTAGACATCATTGTAATCGTACGTGGAGTTGTACCAGCTGCCCCCGATTCCGCCGTAAGCAATCGGCAGCGGATATAATAGCGCAGTGACGGTCACCGGCCATTCGCGGATCGTCAAGGCGTCGTTGCCGAAATCCTCGTGGCGATAACCGATGCCTCCCTCTGCGCCCATCACCGGCATCAACCGAAGACGCAAGGTTGCGCCCACGAGGTAATTGTGTTTGTCCGCGTCCTGCGCCTTCTGCACGCCGATCTGCGGCCCAAACAAGGCCTGCGATTGGCCGCGCGTCGACATCGAAGTCAGGATTACAAGCCCCAGAAATACCGCGATGCTGATTTTCCTAAGCATACGTTCCTCCTGTCTCTCACAAGCGGTCCGCCATTTCTCAAGGACTAAGCCCGCAGCATCAGACACTCAATAAGTCAAGGGTGCCTGCAAACTGCGAAGCGCGATGGCTGGAGCGCCGAATTGAATTGTGAAGGTACGGGTCTGCGCGATCGGAAAGGTACAATGATTGGCCTGCCCCATTGGGGGCCGGATTTAATTCCTTCTTGTTGTTCCGGCACCTGCTTCTACCCCGCTTTGCAAAAGCATGTTCCCGATTTGTCGGCATTGCGAATTGGAAACGCTACAAACGTAGACCTATTATCAACTTGCAGGGGGAGATTTTTTCGTGCGGAATGCTCTCGCAGTGCCAGATCGCCAAAGGAGGTTAGTGTAGATCACGGCTTGGCCGCGTCGTCAGCACAGTTTCTCGTTGCTCGCAGTTAGCTCTTGGTTGGAGTTGTCAGGTTGATTCCGAATGCTGCCGGTGCCGCGAAGGCGGTGCCAATCGACATGAGCTCGTATGAGGCTTTGCCGACTCGTAACTATTTCAGACAAAGGACAAATCGCGGACCACGCCGGACGTGGTCTCGCAACGGCTACCGGCGGCGGCTCAGTCCTGACAGACAAGTAGGAGCGAACTCTCCAGCCCCTCTAGAGCCGAGGTAGCACGCCGTTGCCCGCCTTCTTCGTGCTCGCAGCCCGTTCGACCTGCAACCGGTCGATGTGACCGCAGACTTCGCAAAAATTCGCCTGTATGCCGTAGAATCCCTTCGGCTGCATCCTCGGAGAACTGCCCTTCGGCAGGAAGGCAATGCCATCGAGAATGCCCGTGACCACTTCGTCACTGCCGCAGTAAGTGCACTTCATAATGTGTGATCTCCCGACTCGGTAAGAACCGGATTGAAAGGTATTGTGCGACGTATTCCAATCAGAGTGTCGGACTAACACCTCTCGAATATTACCGATCTGCAGTTTTCCGGACTCCCCCGGGGGCGTATCTCTGCCCAGACTCAGCGCGACTTGCCAGAGTTTCGAGAAGAACCATCTAACCCCTGAACGCCGCTGGAAAGAAATCAAACACTTCGTGCTCACTCTTCATACAGCGCCGTGACCCGCCGAGATAGCTCTCTTGAATAGGTCTCATTGTGGCTGCTGAAGATCACGCCGGAGTCGACGGGATCAGCGGCTCGATCCCCTTGAGGTCAATCGATATCTATCAACGCCGCGAGGGTGAATGGATCCAAACCGGCTCGCACATCTCAGTGATTCCGACCGCAGGAGTGTGGGGTGTCGGACAAGAGCCCGCTTAGGGCTTGGCGTCAGTTTAGCGTCGCCTGCCGCCGAGAAGAGAGCCGAGCACGCCGCGGATCAGCGACCGCCCCAATTGGCTGCCCGCTGCGCGTAGCGTCGTCTTGGCCACGCTCTCCAGGACGCTCTCGCTTTGTCGCGGCGCACGAGCTGTGCCGGTCGATCGCGTGCTCGCTGTCTTCCTCGACTTCGGCGGTGCCGGATACTGATCGAAGATTACCTGCGGCGTCGCCGTCGCGGCCTGCTTCGCCCTCGCCTGCAGGTGTTCGTAAGCCGATTCACGATCGATCGCGCTTTCGTACTTGCCGTGTACTGCTGCACCGCTGATTAACTCACGTCTTTGCTCCGGCGTTACCGGCCCGATTTGACTCTGCGGCGGGCAAATCAGCGTCCGCTGTGTGACGGTCGGAGCGCCTTTGACATCCAGCAACGACACTAGCGCTTCGCCGATTCCGAGTTCGGTGATAGTCTTCTCGATGTCGAGACTTGGATTCGGCCGAAAAGTCGTTGCTGCTGCCTTGACTGCCTTCTGATCGCGCGGCGTAAACGCCCGCAGCGCAAACTGGATTCGGTTTCCCAACTGCGCCAGCACGGTATCCGGCACATCGAGAGGATTCTGCGTAACGAAAAACACTCCCACGCCCTTTGAGCGAATCAGCCGTACCACCTGTTCGATCTTTTCCAGCAGCGCCTTGGGGGCTTCGTCAAACAGCAAATGCGCCTCGTCAAAGAAGAACACCAGCTTCGGTCGGTCAACGTCGCCGGCCTCCGGTAACTGTTCGAACAATTCCGCCAGCAACCACAGCAGAAATGTCGCATACACCCGCGGTGATTGCAGCAATTTATCGGCGGCAAGAATACTTACGACACCGCGTCCGTTATCTGAAACCTGCATCAAATCGTCAATATCAAGCGCCGGCTCGCCAAAGAAGTGATCACCGCCTTGCTCCTCGAGGGCCAGGAGCGCACGTTGGATGGCGCCGATACTTGCCGAGGAAACATTACCGTAAGTTGTCGTTAACTGCTTGGCGTTCTCGGCCACAAAGGTCAGCATCGACTGGAGATCTTTGAGATCCAACAGCAGCAACTGGTGATCGTCAGCGATCTTGAAGACGATATACAGTACTCCGCTCTGGGTCTCGTTTAGTCCAAGCAACCGGCTGAGAAGCAAAGGACCCATATCGGAGACGGTGGTGCGCACCGGATGACCCTGCTCGCCGAACAAATCCCAAAGCGCAACCGGGCTACCGCCAAAGGCAAAATTATCCAGCCGCAGCGTTTGTATCCGTTCGACGATCTTCGGCTTTTCCGTTCCCGCTTGGCTGATGCCGGCCAGATCGCCCTTAACATCGGCGAGAAATACCGGCACGCCTTGCGCGCTCAGGCGCTCGGCAATTACTTGCAACGCAATCGTCTTCCCGGTTCCGGTAGCGCCGGCAATCAGGCCGTGGCGATTCGCCATCGCAGGCAGCAGAAAGACCTCAGCTTCGCCCCGGCCTATGAAGATTGGTTCATTCATGCGCTGTCTCCATGACAAATTGGTCTCATCGTATTCGTGTAAGTCTCACAGCGCCACGATAACCAATCGCAGCGACCCGGGTCAAGTGCTTCTCCTGAAACGGAGGCGGAGCTCGCTAAAATTTGAGGGGAACTTTCGAAACCACCCAGCGGAACTTGCCGGCGCGGGTCCGGGGAATATCAGCGACGGTCGTTACGCTGATCCTGACTTTGTCGCCCACCATTTTCTGCAGTGATCGTTTCACGGCCTCGCCTTCTTCGGGACGATATCCTGGGCGCGGAACCAGCCTGACCTCAATCGAGTGCAAGTCTTCCTGCCAGATTTGTATATGCTCCACAGCCTCGAGGTCCTTGGTCGCGGTGCCCAACGCCGAGGGCGACAAGTAGCGGCCGTCTGGCGTGGAAACCATATCCTCGTCGCGCGTCGTGACATCCTGTATTCGCGGAAACGGCCGCCCGCAAGCGCACGGCTCTGAGTAAAGTGCCGACACATCGCTCGATTGATACCGGATCAGCGGTTGCGCGAAATTGTGAAGACCGGTCGCGACAATCCGGCCCAGACCCGAACTCGGCAGTCCATCTTCACCGATGATCTCCGTATGACCGAAATCCGTATCCAGGTGCTTGCCCTGATGCTCGTGACATTCGGTCGCAAAAATCACTCGCTCGGACATCCCGAGGAAATCGAAAACTCTACATTCAAAGGCGCGTTCTATCGCCTCCCGCTGATGGGGAAAGAGCGGCTCTGCGGAGGTAAACACGGCCTTTACGGGGAACGTCTCTCCGCGGCGATTCAGGTACGAGGCCACAATTGAAAGCGTCGACGGAAACCCTTCGATCGCCTTCGGCTGGAAGCTTGCCAGTTTCTCGACATAATAACCAAGGTTCTTCTCCGACAGATGAAACGCCGAGAAGAACAAGTGATTCAGCACCCAGTTATGGCGCCAGTATGGCGGCTTCTTTATCTCTGCCGGTACGATCTGCCGGCCGATGAAGTAAGCAATCTTGTCGAACGGATTGACCCCCGCCAAGCGCTTCTGGCGCCAGTCGACAACCGTCTTCACCAGGCAGACGTTTCTGTCCCAGACGATGCGAATCGGATTCGCCGTCGTTCCCGAACTGAATCCCACGATCAAGTCCGATTTCTTCACGTTGGCCGCTTGTAGTTCCTCACTGTGATCGCGCATTTGTTCACGCGTCAAGAGAGGTAGCTTCTCCAAGTCGGCAGCCGACCGGATATCCGCCGGCGTCAGCTTGCGATCCTGCATCGTGCGGCGGTAGTAGGGGACATTGTTGTAGCAATGAACGATCAATTCGTGCAGCTTCTTCGCCTGATACGCCTCCAGCTCTGCCGGAGAAAACGCGGCGTGGCTCTCGAATTCAGCAAGCAGCTTCCGGAACTTGCGGCCATACTCGCGATAATAGAGCTTCAGACCATAGAGCGAAATCCCAATCGTTTGCAAAAGGATTGGGCTCAGCAGGTAGAATTTATGATACAAACCGGACATGCTTTCAGCGCTCGCGTCTCCAAAACGTCCAAGACCGCACTTTTGCCAGTGATCTCATCGAACGGTTATGCAACAATAACGCCTTCTAAGGGCCATGGTTCCCTTTTCGGAAGATTCGGCTCCATGCTTAGGAGTTACTCAGCCCCGGTATCCTCACTTGCAGGCCGCGCACGGTGGCGGGCCGCCGCCGAAAATGTAGGTAATCATGTATACGGCGTCGGTAATGTCGGTCTGCCCGCTGCAGTCGAAATCTCCCGCAACCTCATCAATGGGCGCGGGACCGCCGCCGAAGATATAGGTTATCAGGTAGACAGCATCGGTTACGTCGATTTGCCCCGAGCCGTCGGCATCGCCGCACGGTGGACTAAAGTCGTCCGTCGCCTTGGCAAACACCGCGTACGTCCCCGGACTCACGATCCCTGCAGCTATTACTGACTGCGTTGTGTCGATCCGGCCCCCCATTTCTTCCCATTGTTCCGCTGATTCGTCCCAGCGGTAGATCGCCAGTGTCCCGGGATCCAGTTTGTCTCGCGAGATTGGAGTGAAGCGTGACAAGTCGTAGGCAATCGCTATCTCCGATCCCTCATCGTAAGACAGCGGCGGGTAGCTGGCGAGAGTCTGCGCGCGGCTGGCAGGTATCAACTCGCCGGTCAGCCCGGAGTACGGCACTGGATAGTCCGTCGAAAACAACAATCCGCGCAGGAATCCTCCGGCCGCTGTACGCAGGCTGATCTCAGCGTCGCCGTTGAGACTGGCAAACTCGACAAATTCAAGCGTGTCCGAGAAATTCTCGATGACATAATCCACGGCAAAGAAAAACGAATCGATCACCGGATCCGGCAGCCACGTGAAAAGCACCCCCGCCTCACCAGGATCATCGCCGATCGTCGCGGCATAGTTCGATCCGTTGGGGGTCGTTGCGTAACCCGTCACAGCTCCCTGGTCGCTGTGCATCTGCACGGATGGCGCCGCACCGAGGACAGACTGTGCCTGAAACTCGACGGCAAATTCTCCCAGACTAACGGCTCCAGCGCAGATAATCGGAACCAGCGAGTCAATCGTCGGTACCCCCAGCGGCTCTTCATCATCAGCAGCGCCGACCGGCAAGCGTAGCGCCGGCAGCGTGTCGTAAGGACTAATCGGCACGAATCCGGTATCGACCGCCTGGAAACTTCCGAAACTCCAGATCGGTCTTGGCGGTGGCGGCGGTAACGGCGGATTCGGCGGCACAATATACCCCGGGCCGGAGACATAAACGACGTCATCATCCTGCACCCCAAGAAGCACCAGACGGCCATCGTCGTAGGTTAAACCCTGTTCGAGCACGTAACCGGCCTGTTTGCGGTAGTGCATCACCCGCAAACCGCCGCGTGGCTGGTGGCTGACAGCGTCTGCGGCCACGATCACGCGATTCACTCCCGATTGTGGCGGTACCGTTTCGCGGAAAGCCACGCGAGCCCCGACATCATAATCCGTCGGCACGCCAAACTCGTTCGGCCCAAAGAAATAGCTGTTTGCACCGGGCCCGACGCCACGCTCGATCGGGCGGATGATCGGTGACAAGAGATTGTCGTACTCCTTCTCGTGCGAGTTCTCGAGGAACGCCCAGCAATTCGTGAAATTCGCGAGGTACTGCTTGGTGTTCCGGCAGCTCACAAACTGGTATTGCTCATTCCAGGACATCTCCGATGCATTCGGCTCGTTCCCGAGGTATTGCTTGTCCATGAACCCGTAATTCTTGACTTGGCTGCACCGCAACGTGTCGGGCTCAGGGAAGATGTACTCATCGTAAAACCCCAGGGCATAATGGCCCAGTTCGTGGACAACCGTCCGAAACATCTCGGAATGACTCGGCTGCGGCGGGTTGTTGATTGCCGAGAGAAGCCTGTTTGTCTCCCGGGTGCCGCCGTGCTCGCGCGGCATGTAGAGAGCCTTGATCGGCTCCGCGCTCAACAGGCCTTTGGTGTAAGCTTCCGGCCACTGGTCATTGCTCGCACGCAGACGGATATCGCAGGAATTCCAGGCCAGCTTCTCGTCCACAATCATTACTGAATCCAGTGCCAATTGGCCGTCACCGATATCGTACAGGAAATTCGCTGCATAGCGGAACATCTGCTTGAGCGAATCAACATAGGCCCGCGAAACATCCCATTCGATCGAGGTCAACAGGTTGAACTTGATCGTCGTGTGGTTCAGCTCCACCCGCTGATGGTAGTTGGAATCCAATTCGGTGAAGTACAGATCGCTGTTGGAACTGTCGAATTTTCCGTTGTCCAGCCAGACGCGGTAGGCAACGGGGAGAATCGTCGGCCGTTTTGGGCTGGTTTGCTCCCACTGCAACTTGCTGATCTTCAGCGAGTCAACCTCGTCAACAAACTCCTGTCCCAGGTAGATCAGGCCCTGGTTATCGCTGCTGTACTCCCCGAGCGGCGTTTCTGTCAGGACCGGAATGTCGTGCTGCATCTTGGTAAACTCAAACGACCGTTCCGGGATGTACTCACTGTAATCATCAACGAGCTCCAGCACCTTCGCCGGCCAGCAGCCGGAATACTCGGATGTCGATCCCCGCGCGTTGGTCGCCGTCATCGTCAATTTGCGCGTTGAATCAAACTCCTGCGCAAAGGTGTGACTGAAATCGGCGCGCCCAAACACGACGAACACCGGTAACGAGTCGAGGAACGTATCGCCCTCGCCGTACTTGCTCGAATCGCAGTCCTCGGTCAGGAAGAATTCGATCATTAGCGCAGCGGTATCGTCGGTGGATTCGACGTGGCCAAAGACCGTCGTCTGCTGGTTAAAGACCCTGGCAGAATCGATGATCGGGAAATTCTGGAGCTCGTTGGCGCCGGTATCTACATCGCCCGAATCGTTCTTCGTGACACCGGGGCTGGGAATCAAGTCGATGCCGAGCCGACCGTTGTCATGGATCAGGTTACCGCGGATCGTATTGCCCTCGCCGTACTCCACCCAGATACCGGTACCCGTGTTATTGATGATCGTATTAGTGGCTTCGGGATAAGCTCCGCCGATCCGGTTGTCAAATCCGGCGATCAAGATTCCATCGCCCGCCCCGTTCGGATCTGTGCCGTCATCGATCGTGAGCGCGATGTAGTTGTTGCGGGCGAAATTGGAGTCTGCAGCAATCAAGACACCGGCTTCGAGATTCCCCACGATGACGTTCTGAATCTCCGCGGCTTCGGTGCCGACGTGGTTAAGCTTGCCACCTTCGATCAGGATGCCAATCCGGTTGCCGAGCGGGGGCTGTAACGTGTCGGCTACGACACCGATGGAGTTCGCGACAATCGTGTTTTCTCTGGATGTCCCGTAAAGGGCGATTCCGGCCGAGTCGTGACCGGCGATGCTGTTTCCCGCAACCGATCCCGATCCACCGATAGCATTGCTGTCGGAGTCGACCAACAATATTCCTTGCAAGCCATTGCCGCGAGCTTCCAGCGCTTCATTGACGCCGACAAGATTGCCGACCAGGACATTCGCGGCGCTCGAGTACATCGCCAATCCGCACGAGTCGTTATCGACAATCACATTGCGCAGTGTCGCCACGCCGCCGAGGTCATTCTGGTCGGCGTCGACGAACAGGAGCCCGTGCCCGGCATTACCGTATCCGGCCACGCCTGCGACAAGCGTCCCCACGTGGTTGCCATAAATGAAATTCTGCCGGGCATTCCAGAGGACGATGCCGCTGGAGTCACTTGCTACAATCACATTTCCGGAGTCGGCCCGACCGATCTCATTTCCGCGGCTCAGGAAGCTGTTGATTCCGTGTCCGCCATTACCCAGCGCTGTGGTACCGTCGGCGCCGACGCCAACGAGATTCGCGTACACGAGGTTTCCTTCGGCCCAAAAGGTTGTCGTCGCGTTGGCGAATCCCCCGACTTGGATTCCGTGCCCGGCGTTGCCCGCCACTACGTTGCGGGCGATGCGATTGGAATCGGGGCCATTGATTATGCCGATACCGAAGCCTCCGTTCGGGATGGCGCTGTTTCCGAGCGAATCTACTCCGACGAAATTGTCTTGAACGACCACATTCTTGACCGTCGCGCCGACGATTCGAATACCCCCGCCCAGATTGCCGCTCACGATATTGCGCTCGCCCGGCTCCGGCCCGCCGATCGTCGCCCCGTTGCCGCTTGCATTCACCCCAACGCCCGAGTTGCCGACCGTCGACTTGGCCGGGTCGTCGGCTCCGATGACGTTGCCGATCACCCGGCAATTGCCCCCGAGGGCGATGCCAGCTCCCGTGTTTCCTGCCACCAGATTGCGGCGAATCACGCCGCTGCGGCTGTGTGAGATCCCTCCGTAACCGTTGGGCAGGGCAGCCGTACCGTCAATGTCCAGTCCGACGATGTTGTCTTCGATCACGACTTCGACCGAACCCGTACCGATCCCGTAACCGCTGTTTCCGCTGCAAACATTGTTGCGTACCGTATCTTGGGAATTGCGAAACGAGGACTGAACTCCGCCGTAGCCGCTCGTCCCGCCGTTGCCCAGCGCACCCAGGCCGTTGTCTGTCGTTCCAATCAAGTTCAATTCAACCACATTGGCGCGCGCCGTATCCGAGCCATAGGACTGGTAAACTCCATACCAGTCGTTTCCCGAGACGAGGTTGTTCGCGATCCGATTGAAAGACGACTCACTGAAGACCCCGCTACGGCTGTTAGGAGCCGCCGTCGTTCCGTCGGAGGTGCCGATGTAGTTGCCGACGATTACGTTGTTATTGCTCGTCAGGATCATCGAGATGCCGTTGCCGCCGGTGCCGGTGAGGTTGAAAATAGTGTTGCCCTCTCCCAAGCCAAGACCGCCAATGAGATTGTTGCTGGAGAAATTGAAGTTGATACCCGGACCTTCCCAGTTGTGAATCTCGCAGCCCTGGACCACGTTGGCGTTGCCCCCGTTCGCCAGTAGCGCGATCGCCGAGTTGTTGCCGCTGTGCATCTCGAGGTTGCGAATCACCGACCCGCCGTTCTGGAACCACAGCCCGGTCGGCATCGAACCAACGACTTCGCCGATTATCTCAGCCTTGGCGCCGCCTCCCAGATCGCCGTCGATCATCACGGGTGTGTTTGCGACAATCGCCCCGTAAAGGCTCGAGATCAGTACACTCGACACGGCAAACTGAATTTCGTCAACCTCCGGCGTCAGGTTCGCGTTTTGAACCGCCGACCTTAGTGTCGCCGGGCTGTGCAAGCCGTCAAGCAAGTTCGTGTCCGGCATGTCGCCGCTTTCAGTCACCGTGAAAACAGTCTGCGGCGAGCGCTTTAGGAGATGCTCGCTGTCGCGCCGAAGCCGGTCGTAGACTTCCTGCGTCGCCAGACCGCGTTGCAGCCGGGCAGTCGTCTGCAAGAAATACTCGTGACGCTCGGCACGGCGCACTCTGGCGGCGACGATCGCCTCTCGTGTCCACCATCGATGGGCTTGCGACTCTCGCGCGTCCTGCTGCGCCCCAGTAACACCGCTTTGATACTCCCGTAATGTAACCCCGGTCCCCGGGTCACGAATCTCCAGTCGAGTGCCTTCGGGAAGCTCGAAGTCGTCTGACGCCGCCGGGAGCTCGTCGATCGCGCGACCTGCCGCAGTTGTAATCGCGAGCAGCGCGATAACTGCGAGAGCCTGCAGTCTCGGAAATGCCCGGTGGAGAGTTTCGCGGAACACGTTTCTTCCTCCGTACTCGTTTTCGTCGCTGGATCGACCGTATTGTCTGAATCGGCTGGATGGGGCGGCAGATAATCCTGCTGGCCGAAAAATTAGTAGATTTTGTGGATTTGTCAAGTCGAGATTCGTTGGCCCGACTCCGCAACTCTCGCCCTCTCCCCGCCTTTGCCAATAAAAAGCTCCCCGGGCCGGGCTCGAACCAGCGACCCGCTGATTAACAGTCAGCTGCTCTACCGACTGAGCTACCGGGGAGTCTAATCACAACGCAAAATGTTGCGCGTCAATATATCAATATCGTCTTCTCTGTCAAGAAATTTGCCGCCGCGTTTTTGCGCCTGGTTACGGCCTGAAGTCGGCCTTGCCAAATCAGCCGGAGTTCCTCATTCATAACTGCGTGAACACTTTTCCCGCCTCCCGCAAATCGCGCCTGCTCGCCGAAACTGGCCTGCTGTACGCCGCTGCCATCTGGGGCGCGACGTTCTTCATCGTCAAGGATGTTATCGCCGCCGTCGATCCCGTCGTGCTGGTAGGTTATCGCTTCCTGATCGCTGGGATTCTTCTGGCCGTCTATTTGCTCCTGCGGCGCGAATCGCTGCTGACGGGTCTGCGCGACGGCATCATTCTCGGAATCATTCTTTGGCTGCTGTACGTGCCGCAAACCATCGGGCTGAAATACACCACCGCCGCGAACTCTGGATTTATTACCGGCTTGTTCGTTGTCTTCGTGCCGCTTCTGGCTTATTTCTTATTTCGGAAATTCCCGTCACGCTGGGAGTATCTCGCGATTGCGCTCAGCGTCGTCGGCCTCTGGTTTCTCACCGGCGGTATCCACGGCATGAATTTCGGCGATCTGATCACGCTGGTCTGCGCCCTCTTCTACGCGCTGCACCTGCTCTATTGCGACAAGTACATCAAGGCCGGTCGCGATCCGATGGTCATCAGTTGTCAGCAGTTCATTTTCGTCGGCATCTTGAGTTTCGTGACCGCGGTCATACTCGACCTCCCGCTCGAGGTTACCAGTCCCTCTGCCTGGTGGACGATCATCTTTCTGACGCTCTTCCCGACAATCAGCGCATTCGTGATCCAGCTCTACGCGCAGAAAATGACCTCGCCCTTTCGCGTCAGTCTGATCTTCACGCTCGAACCGGTGTTCGCGGCGATTTTCGCCTGGACTCTCGGCGGCGAGACATTCATTCTTCGCAGCGCACTTGGCGGCCTGCTGATCTTTGCCGCCATGATTATTGCCGAACTGCCTTCTGCCAAACGCACCGCAAACCCGTAGGTCAGGATCCCTGCGATCCTGACAACAATAGTAGGGCAGGTCTCTGATCGAATACAGGCTTGTCTTGCTAACATCCCTGCTGGAGACCTGCCGCTGCTGATACTGCCTTCTGCCATACGCACCGCAAACCTGTAGGTCAGGATCCCTGCGATCCTGACGTTTTTCAGATCTTGATTGGCTTCGCGTCAGGATCGCAGGGATCCTGACCTACAACCTGAATGGGGCCGTCATTCCCGCGCAGGCGGGAATCCAGGTTCGCCTTGACACCGTAAAATGTGATTTCCCTCCTTCCGGCAAACTCGTACACTCTGTGTACTAATCATATCTCAAGGAGCCACAATGAGCGAAGTCAATCGCATCGTCGATCAGTTGCATCGTTCGATGTTCGGTGAGGCTTGGCACGGCCCGGCGGTTATGGAATTGCTGGCCGGCGTCGATGCCAAATCAGCGGCGGCACGACCGATCTATCACGCCCACTCTATCTGGGAACTCACGTTGCACATCGCCGCGTGGCAAGGCGCCGTCAGGACACGCATCGGCGGCAAGGCCGTCGAACTCTCGGACGAGCAGGATTGGCCGCCGGTCTCGGATACGAGCAAGTCCGCCTGGGAAAAAGCCGTCCGCAGCTTGCGCGACGCTTACGAGCAACTCCGCGATGCCGTCGCCGCCCTCGACGACCAGAGACTTCTGGCACCCGTTCCCGGCCGCGACTACAACCTCTATTTCCTGATCCACGGCGTCATCCAGCACAACCTCTATCACGCCGGACAGATCGCGATCTTGAAGAAGGCACTGTGATTTTGTAGGTCAGGATCCGTAGCGATCCTGACGTGCCTTTTGTAGGTCGGGTTCCGAGTGCTGCTGTCACTTCGTTCTTGAGAAGACTCACAGCAGCGAGAAACCCGACACCCTCCTATACATGACCAAGAAAACGTCGGGCTTCTCATTCCGCGGATTCCTGAACATCTCATCCCAGAAATCTCTCGCGCGGAATTCGGAACCCGACCTACGAAATACATCGTCAAACAAGAAACCCGGGCCGTTTCGGCCCGGGTTTCTTCTGCGCCAATCAAGCGTGATTGCTTACAAGCTGCTGAGCATGGCCATGGTCTGCTTGATCAGCGGGAGGAGTTCCAGCTCCCCTTTGCGGTCTGCCAAAATGGCACCCCTTTGACTGCGCCCCACGAGATACTTGCCCCCTTTGACATCGAGGGAGGTCACTTCCAGATCATCGCTCCAGTCGAGCGGCGAAATCCAGCCCTCGTAGTAGGCGAAGACGCCCTCCTTTGCTGTGCCGATATACATGTAGCTCTTGCCCGCCGCCAGAGCAGTGACGTGCTCCTGGAAGAGGTAATCGCTGCCGTCGAGATGCTGCCAGTTGTGGCCGTTGTAGATGAACAGCCCCGTCGTTGTGCCGACGAACAACTTGCCGAACGCCGATTCCAGCGCGGTTACATGCGCGAACGCCTCGCGATTGGTGATGAGATAGCGTTCGTGCCAGCCGTTATCGTCGAAGTAGAGCAGTCCGTCTTCCGCAGTCGCCACCCACAGCGCAAACTGATCGGACGACACATCGACGATCTGCTTGTCGGGAAGAATATTGCCCACAAGCTCGCCGTTGACTTCGAATAGCCCCTCGTTGCGCGTGCCGACATAGAAACAACCGTCGAAATTCTTGATCACGGTCACGGTGTCGTCGATCTCTTCCCACACGCGCGTGACCAGGCCGATCGCATTGATCAGGTACACACCGCGCTCGGTGCCGACGAGAATGTTGTTGTCGAAGGCGTGCACCGCATAGCAGTCGTGGTTGACCAGCTCGTGCGGATAGCTGTAAAGCGTGAATGACGAGTCGCTGAGGTAATACTCCAGCACGCCGCCGGCAGTCGCCATCAACGCGCGTTCGTCATCAAGCGCCACGTCGCGGACATTGCCGAAATCAAGCGAATCGAGCAGCGCGATATCTTCGACCGACAATCCCTCGCCGATCGAAAGTTGCGGCTGGTCGGTCAATTCGTCATACGGCGTCTGCTCGGGAAGCGGATGATCTTCCGGCGCAAAGCGTCCATCCTCCGGCTCGTCGGCGACGGAATTAGCGAGTTCAACCTGCGGGATGAAGTCTTCATGAAGCGTGTTCTGTTGCGGTTCAAGCGTGTCCTTCTTCTTGAGGCTGAACACTAAGATCAGGGCCACCAGCGTGGTGAGGGCGGCAAGCCCGGCTGCGAATTTGATTTTGTTGAGCATATTGGCTCTCCTTCCGATGTCTCCGGTTTCTGTACTTTCTGCCGGAAAGAAGAGTCAAAGCGTGTGCCAAAACCTAAGTGGCTGAAATTGAGGGGATTAGATTTTCGCTGAAATCTAAATGTGTGACCTGCTGTGACCGGGAAGTCACAGTCGAGGAGAAGTCTGCTGTGCCTGTGCGAGTGACAGTCAGTGCATCAGTAGGCGTAGCAATCGCATTGCGGAGCCGGGCCGCCGCCGAAGAGAAACGTAATCAGAAACACGGCATCGGAATTCGTAATGATGCCATTGCAGTCGGCATCGCCCGCCATTTGCACTGGCCGCGGGGCCGGGCCGCCGCCGAAGACATATGTTATCAGGTAGACAGCGTCACTGATATTCACGATATGGTTGAAGTCGGGATCACCGACCTGCCAGGTGCAGGGGCATTGGCCTGCGGTGTACTGAGTGATCTCCGAGCAATTCAACGAGTAGACTGCAGAAGCTGCATCTTGGTTGTCAATTGCCTGAACGCGCAAGAACGTCCATGTCGCGAACGGTACACCGACGCTGCTGTGCTGAGAAACAACACTAATAGAATCTCCTCGAACCTCAAGCACCTCGCCCAGTCCCGGATGAGACACTGAGGCAGTAAAACCGACGACTTCGCCATCAGGATCATAGGCGCCGACGCGCACCCATTTGGACACATAGAAAACGAAGCAGGTATCACCATCGGGAAACCAGATGTTGGTCACGACCGGCGGCTGATTCATGATCGAGTTGTCGACCACGACCGACAACGTCGTCAGATCGGTATTGGAGTTGGTATAGATCGAAGCGACAGTGATCCGCACCTGATAGGTTCCGAGCGGCCAGGCAGGATTGACATTGAACCAGTAAGTCTGCGGGCCGGAGGGCGACATCAAGCGCTGATGGGTTTCCAAGACCACGCCGGAAGGCGACAACAATTCCTCGGTGATGTTTGAATAACCGGAAATGAAGTACTCGCCATGAACGACCGCCGGCTGCCCGCCCACCGTGCGCGGGCGGAAGATGATCGACTCGTCGAAAATTTCCGTGCCCGGAACGAGGCGGCGGATGCCGGTCGAATCCGCCCAATCCTCGGTGAGTACGACTTCGCCAAGGTTGGAAAGCGGCTGGCCATTCCACTGGTCCCAGCCCTGAGTAAACGAGATAGAAGTCGGATGCTGATACTCGCCTATCTCAGAGCCAGCGTACCCATGTTGCGCGATCGGCACAAGTTGGCTCGTGAACTTATATATCTTGCCGAGTCCTTTGTCGGTCACCCAAACCTCGCCCTTGTTATCGACACCGATGGATGACACGTTAGTGTGTGGGTCTGTGAAGTCGGTGAAGGCTATGCAGGGGGTGGCCGCATCCCAATAGGGTTTCTTGACGATGCGCTTGCCGCCGGAATCGATAAAGAAAACCGAGCTGTTTTTCTCGCCGGTCAATGGATCGCGACCAAATGCCACCGACGTCGGTGCGACGAACGCGCCTACCGACCCAGAACTAGAACTCAGCACCGCTTCGACATGGCCGTTACCGGGCTCGCGGTCTTCAAGGATTAGGATGTTGTTTCCACCCGAGTTGGCGACGCAAATCAAGCGTTCACCACCGACACCAGGCAGCGTGACGTCGAGATCCATCGGACGATTGAGTTCAGGGAGGCTGATGATCTTGAATAGATATAGCTTGTCGTTACCCGCAGCGTTCAACGAGATGACCTTGATTCTGTTGTTATAGTCCTCGGTGACATAGAGAAAACCGGACCCCATAAATTCAAGGCCCTGAGGTGCTGCGAAGTCGTGAAGAGTGCTACTCGAACCGCGTCGGCCGACGCCTACCATGTATTCAGAGGCGTCGTCCATGACGATCAGCCTGCGCCAACATTCGTCAGTAACCGCCATCAGGTCATGCGTGAAGTCGGGAGAATGAATGTTGATATACGTGCTGACACTGGTTGCACAGCCAAACATATCGACACCTTGCTGGACTCTGGTACGAGAAGCGTGGCGCGTGACGCGAGGCACAGACGGAGTCTGCCAAAAACTCACCTGGTTCAGCATCAGATCGGATTGATTTGCTTCAGCAATTGCGATTTGACTGGACTTGCGTACGCCACCTTCTTCGGCAATCGCACGCCCGTCGCTTCCAGACTGGCTGTAACTGTCGATCAAGGTCAGCACGTCAGCGAGCGAAGACAGGTGCCAGCGAAATCCCGTGCAGGACACAGCGAGATTGAACGCATTCCTGTTGTCGCCAGAATTCCACGAGCAGTTGACTCGAAGTGTTCCTGCCTTGTCCACCACGGAAACTGAATCAACATAGAGACAAAAGTCGGAAAAATCAGTTTGTCTCCAGCCTTGCGGCGGTCCGGGGCTGTAGCCAAGCCGCTCGATTAGCGGTTCAACCACTTCGGAGGAGAAGTATGACGATTGATCTTCGCTAATATCCGTGACAAAGAGATTCAGCAACAGGTCAATATCGGCCTGCTGGATGCTCCTCTGCAAGAGCGCCACGAGATGATGCAATTGTGATGTGCCGTCGAGCGAGGTGGCGAAGCTGCGACCTTTGTCTTGCAGCGCTTGGTCACTGTCGAGGGTGAGCGCGGAAACGGCAGCTGCCATCAGTGCGAAAAAGACCGCAAGAAACTTGATCATCGTTCTGCTCACTTCTCAAGCTCGCGGGCATATTGCTCGGCTTCGTCTCGCTGAGCCAGATTGATCAAGTGTTTCCTCAGGGTTCTGAGCGCCTGGGCAAAGCTCAGGCGGGCGGCTGCGGGCACGTACTCTATTTTCAAGTTGATCATTGCGTTGAAATTGAACTGAGACTCTGGAAAGCGAGTGATCAATTCACGTACGTAGTGTTGACGTTTGGACTCGCTGTATTCGGGCACTTCTATGGGTGAAATACTTATAAGGTTTCGCAAAGCACGGGGAGCGTAGATAGTGTTCCGGAATTCCTCATAGAACTCTTCGTAGAACTTCAATCGCTGCGATGACCGACCGAGCCGGCGATAAGTGCTGTCGATCGCCGATGTCAGCTCTCGCATAGCGATGTACTCGAGCGAATCTACTGGGTCCTTTACTGTCAGAAGGATAGTGTCGGACGGACAGATCTTGTGAAAGACCCGGTATTCTCCTGGCGGAAGATAAAGATCGAAGCCACCTTGTCCATTGCCGAACTCGTCGCTAATACACTTTTCACCGAGTGGGCCGCTGTTGCCAGGAAACAGTCGCAGACGAGTGTCTATGAGGCTGCCCGCTTGGTCGTACTTGGGGGTGTAGTGTTTGATTATCTCTCTGCCCCGAAAGGGCATTTCGTTGCCGTCGGCATCGACAATACGAATCTTCCACAAGTCATCGTATCTGTACCTTATTTCAGAATTGCCTCGATTTTCGCATTCTCCGGTAAAGAAGATCGGCTCAGCTGTCATCAACACGGTCTTCTCGGCTCGGAAGTTGATGTACAGGTCACGAAGCGAATTCTCTTCAGAATTACCGAAAAGAGTGGACGGTGCAAGCAGCAGAAGCAGATTTACGGCGGCTGCAGATACGATCCGGGCTGTCCGAGTCTGTAAGAACCAGCTCATGATCTTCATCCTCCTCTCTACCATCATAACCATGAATGAGCTTTGAGGTTTGAGTTACATCTTCCGCAGAAGCGGTTCGTCTGATCTACCAGCCGGTAGTATTGGTCAAAAGAGATGTTATTCATGAGGCAGTTTCCACTGCTGTGGCAATTGGGACACGCTGTATAGTCAGAAACTCCGCCTATCAAGTGCCCAAATTCATGTGCTACGTCCCAGTGACACGCCTCCAATTCGTCTGCATCGGCAATTAGATTCCGAACATCTTGAACGAAGATGAGCGTCGCCGCTCCGCGTTTTCCGTTTGACTGGCCAGGATAGCTCAATGTCCAGCCAATCGCATCGTCTTCGAGTGGGTAGGGATATGACTGACGATTGGCACATGTTTGAATTGCCATTACTCCGAAATCAAATGCCCACGAAGGATCATCTTTGTACTGATCAAACTTCAGTTCCCAATGCTCCAGGATGAACAGATGTAAGCTTTCCCATGAGGTGTAAATTTGCGGTGGAATATTGATCTCGTCAGGTTCTACGATCGGACAGATCTTGGCCGAGCGATATTTCATCTCGACATAGATCTGAAGCTCGGAACAACCCTGTGCATTGACCCCACCCTGGATGTCATATCCACTCATACAATCGTACTCGATGTTTGTCGACTTCCATTCCGCCGCAATGATACCGGAAATGTATGATTTCGACAAAAAAGCGACGGCGTCGGAGTTGCCACTTGCCGCAATGGCGTAATCCGCTGTCACGCACGCAAGTAATTCGCAGTCAGCATCGATTGTTGGCATGTTCGAGAATTCAAGAATGTTCGCTCCTGGACCGAACGCCTGGGGTGCGCTGACCCAATTCACTCCGCCTCTGAGTCTGATAAAACAGTATTGCGGATTCGGCGTGAGACTAGTTCCCGCCCTGATAGTGATTCGCGCTAACCCGCCTTCGCCGCTGCACTGACAAGGTGCCTCCTCTTCGACTTCGATATCAGGATCCTCAGTTTTCTGCTCATCACCCGGTCGATCTTCTGAAGTATTGTCCAGAATAACGTAGATGAGACCCGCTAGGGCGATTACGTCATCCAAGTACTCACAACCGGGAAGAAGAAGAATCGAAAAGGCGACGGTGAGAACCAGCAATGTGTACACCAGCCGATTATTCATCTGCCCCACCGTCTTTGGCGTTCGGTTTTCTTGAACTTCGTTTCCCTTTGCATCGAGCCCTCCGATGTTGTTGGCGCAAGATAGCCCCCCCCCCCCCTACCAATCCTGTCAAGGGAAATCTTGAATTTCTTTTCCACTTTAGTGACGAGCAGGGCTTGCGAATTGTGAATTCGGGCAAGTCACACTACTGGATTCGACCGGGAAGCGGCGATTCTGATTGTGCGTCGAGGCAAACGGTGGCGCGCGCTCCTTCCGAAGGTACTGCAAATCAAGCGATTATCGTACAGGCGAGTCTAAGCGAGGCGGGGACAAGCCCCGCCGCTACAGGACCTGTGGCGGTCGTCCACCCCACAAACCCCTTGGAAAATCGCCGCTTCGTAGTATATTAGCTTACCAGGTCTTCAAGGTCTTTACAGCTACACCACCTCTTCCTCTCGGAGGTCACATTGAGATCGTTTGTTATCGGCGCTCTATGTTTGATCATCGCTAATCTCTGCGTTCCGGCCAGCCCCGTCGCGGCCGCGATCAATCCCGTGTTGAGTTATCAGGGAAGTCTCAAAGACTCAACCGGCGCGCCCTACGCCGACGGCAGCTACAGCATTACCTTTTCAATCTACAACGATTCAACCTTCGGCGCCGCCCTCTGGACCGAGACACAAGTCGTGACATTAACGGACGGCTTAATGCATGCTTATCTCGGTTCGGTGGTGCCGTTTTCGCCGGCGCTATTTAATCACTCGCCGCTCTGGCTCGGCATTGCCTTCGAAAGCGAACCGGAATTTTCGCCGCGCCACATGATCGGTTCGGCGGTGTTTTCTTTTATCGCCGGCAACGCGCTCGCCCTGGAAGGCTTTCCGGCTTCGCACTACGCCGACAGCGCGCTGGTTGACGAAAAGATTTCTACGCACGAAAACGATCCGATGGCGCATCGGCCCTTCACTCTGGACGCCTCCGAGATTGCGACTGGTGTAATTGCTCCCGAGCGCTTACCGGCTGTTGAAGTAGACTCTTCTGAGATTTCCGATGGCGGCATTTCAACCGCCGATCTCGCTGATGGCAGCGTTGCTTCAACAAAGATCGCCGACGGTGCGGTGACATCAGGAAAGATTGCTGACGCCTCCGTCACTGATCCCAAGCTGCCCGATTCCGTGATTGCCTCGCGCCACATCAGTTCCGGCGCGGTCAATTCGACCGGCGTCGCCGATGGCTCGCTTCAGGCCGCCGACCTGCAGGACTCGACAATTACGGGGCAGAAGATCGCTTCCGGCACGATCGCCGCCGAGCACCTGGCCTCTTCCGCCTTCACCGGCGCCAACATTACCGACGGCACATTGACCGCCGTCGATCTCGAAGACTCGACTATCACCGGCGCCAAGATTGCCCCGGCATCGATCGAGTCAGTACATCTCTCCGGACTGGCGATCACCAGCGCGATGATTACCGACGAGACGATTCAGGGCGTCGACATCAAGAATGCCTCGATCGGTTTCAATGATGTCGGTCCCGCGCAGCTCGCCGGCTATCATATTTCCGACGGCACCATCACCGGCGCCGACCTGGCTGCCAATTCGGTGAGCGGCAGCACAGTGGTCGACGAGTCGCTTACCGGCGCGGATATCGCTAGCAACTCGATCATCGAACGCCATATCGTGAACAACATCATCGACGCCACCAAGACCTCGGACGAACCCGGCTTGGCCTTCACGACCGGCGGCACGCTGGTTTCGGTAAGCACGACCGTCGTCACCTGGATGACAGCGACGATCGACGCTCCGGCTGCGGGATTCCTGCTGGTATTCATGAACGGCACGGCCAACCTCGGCGGCAACGAGATCGCGCAGATGTCGATTTCGACGACACCTTCCGGATTCGGCCGTTACGGGGAGGCGCGCATCTCTTCACCGACCGCCAGCGTCGGCATGAATACGGTGATTTCGATTTCGGATGTCATCCCGGTCGCTTCGGCCGCTACGATTACGATTTACGGCAACGTCCGCTCGACAGCGCTCTCTGCGGGTGTGGTGGATTTCAGTAACGGTGCGCTGCAGGTGGTATACATTCGAACGCAGTATTGACCATGAAGACTGTCATCATTGCGCTGCTGCTCGCTGCCCTTTCAGCCGTCTCTCTCACCGCCGCTTCGCGTCACCAGGCAGGCGCCGCCGGTTCCGGCCGCGCTGCCTCAGGGGCACTGCGGCTTGATTCGATCATCGGCCAGAACGTCGCGGGGTTCTCCGGCCGCGTCGTTTCCGGATTTCTTGCCGACCAGGGATTGCGCAACTACGCCGCGGGCGATGTGGACGGCAACGGCTTCGTGAATATCTCGGATGCGGTCTTTCTGATCGCCTACATTTTCGGCGGCGGTCCTGCGCCGTCGAATCTTCAAGCCGCCGACGCCGACTGCTCCGGCATGATCACGATCTCGGATGCGGTATTCTTGATTACTTACATCTTCTCGTCAGGACCAGCGCCGGAGTATTGTCGATAGGGGGAATAAATGTGGACATGAAGGGGGTTGACAGCGGGGAGCTTGCATGCGACATTATGGTGTCAATGGGGAGTCGTCCAATCAATGAGGGTGGTTAAGCATGCCTACAACAGAATTCTCGGATGGTGATTATCGGTCGAAGTTTGTTCAGGGTGATCCTTCTTGCGACCAGTCGATAAACGCCAGAGCTCTTAGTCGTGCATTGGACATACGAAAGTTCGAGATCGAGTTGTACTGGAGGCGTGCCAGCTATTTCTGGACATTTATCGCGGCAGCACTCGCTGGATTCATTGCAGTTCAAGCTTCTCAATCTGATAAGAAGAATGATCTGTCCGTGTTGCTGTGCTGCTTGGGAGTCGTATTCTCTTTTGGCTGGCTGTGCGCAAATCGAGGAAGTAAGTTCTGGCAGGAAAATTGGGAGTACCACGTAGACATGCTCGAAGATCCAGTCCAAGGCCCACTTTATAAAGTAGTATTGGAGCGAAGTCGCCCTACTTCATTGAAAGAACGGGGTCTGCATTTGTTGGGTGGGCCGACGCCATTCTCAGTGTCGAAGATTAATCAACTCATAAGTCTGTTTGTTACCATCATGTGGTGTATCCTTCTGTTCTATGCCTTGCCAAGCTTTGACTGGTCTCTTCCCGTGAATTGGTATTACGTCGCAATCACTTCACTCTCAGTTCTAACATGTTTAGGAATAGCCTTTCTGGGCAGAACATATCGAGGAGGGTTTTGGCACCGTGGCACGATTCGCACAGCAAAGATTGAGAACTAATTGGAAGTTCGCTACTTAGCTTCGACTCACTTAGTCATCAGCCTGCAACACGAGTGATTCACGACGGCGATGCGCCTGCTTATCCGATAGTAACCAGCGATAGGAGGGAAACTGAATTGAATGCAGAAAGACTTCACGCAATTGTTAGCGCTCTCAAGCACGAAATCGACACCCGGGGAATCGTAAACAGACTTCAAGAGGTCGTTAATGCTCTAAAAGCAATGACGGGTGGAGATCCGTCACAGCAACAGAGACTAACCCAAAATCTGAGTTCCCTTTTCTCTGCGCTGAACGAAGCGGAAAGCAATAACTTCAGTCCAGGCTGGAGACTGATTCTTGACGAGATTGGAGGCGCGGAGCTCTTCGGCAACGCCCTAAGAGCGAAAGTTACGGCGATAATTGAGTCTAGGCAAATCATGCCGGCGGTGGCTGCCGACGAGCTTCAGATGATACTCAAAGAGCTACAGGAGTTCAAGAAGGCTACTGAGCAGTGCATTTTTTCTCTTCGGCACTTCAGGATTGGGAATGAGAAACTAGAACCGGGGCAATGTGAGATCGGGTTGTTGATTCCTAGGCGTGAGGTAAACAACCAGCTTGACGGATTGTGCGGTGAATTAGAGCACTTGAGCTTCATCTTGAATACGTTTTCGGAAGTCGTTACGGGCAAGAAAGACGATCTGAAGATTAGGGCGATATCTTCGAGTGAATTGCTTGTGTACTTGCAGGCGCTTGCACCCTACGCAGCTTGTGTTGCGTTGGCAATTGAGAGAATAGTCGCTTTGTACAAGAATCTCCTTGAAATCAGAAAGCTACACTCTGAATTGAAATCTAAAGGCGTTCCTGAAGAAAACGCAAAGGGAATCGAGGACCACGCAAACAACCTAATGGCAAATGGAATTGATAGCATTGCTGATGAAATAATGACAAAGTATCACGAGAAGAAAAATGCCCCCCGACTGAATGAGCTTAGAAATGCAGTGAGAATTTCCCTCTTCAAACTTGCTAATCGAATCGACCGCGGGTTCAACATCGAAGTGAGGGTAGAGTCGATAGATTCTCAACAAGAAGATGGCCCAATCGACCAAGCTACAATCGATGCGGTCAGTTTGATACGCAGCGCTGCCGCAAACATGCAATTCCTGAAGCTAGTCGGTCAGCCCATTCTCTCACTGCCTGAACAGCCAGATAAGCCCGGGAAATCTCGTGCTTAGTCAGCGTAGGTCAAATCCCGATCTTCTTGACCGCAGAACTACATTGTGTGTCGTTCAATCTCGAGTGGCGTAGCTGATCGAGCATGCCGAAGGGATTTGACGTTTGCGCTCACATTGACACTGCACCGTCAAGACCCTTCGTCTTGGGCAACTCCGCTACTGTAATCGAACTTGCTCCATTTCCCGGCCGCGATTGGTCGACGATGCTGCGGGTCTTGACCTACTCCGCTAATCACCCCCCATTCCCCTTGCAATCGGGAAAATCGCGTATTAATTGCTGACGCCGCCTGAACATCGGCGGACAACAGGAGCAGAGCACTTACGCGCATCGCCTTAGGACAAATCAATCCCACGGTCGGAGATTTCGCGGGGAATCTTGCCAAGATTCTCGCTTACGTCGAGTCGGCCGCCAAACTCAAATGCGACCTGGTGGCGTTTCCGGAATTGTCGCTCTGCGGTTATCCGCCGGAAGATTTGCTGCTGAATCGCAGTTTCGTCGAAGCCAATCTTGAATATCTCAACAAACTGATCGCGCGCGGCAACGGCCCGGCGATAGTCTGCGGCTGGGCGGGTTCGGAGGGCACCAGCGTCTTCAATTCGGCGGCGGTAATCAACAAGCGCAAGCTGCTGTTGTCGTATGAAAAGGTCGCGTTGCCCAATTACGGCGTTTTCGATGAAGAGCGCTATTTCCAGCCCGGCTCCGAAATGCCGATCCTGCGGCTGCGCAACACACTGGTCGGGATCAATATCTGCGAGGATATCTGGATCTGCCCCGGAATCACCGAGCAACAAGCCGCTCTCGGTGCGCGCGTGATCCTCAATATCTCCGCCTCGCCCTACCACGTGCACAAGGCGGAAGAACGCATCGAGATGCTGCGCGACCGCGCGTTGCGCAACAAGTGCCACGTGCTTTATTGCAACATGGTTGGCGGGCAGGACGAACTGATCTTTGACGGCGCATCGCTGGCGATCGACCCTAAAGGCAAGGTGATTGCCCGCGCGGAGTTGTTCAACGAAGAATTGCTGGTAGTCGATATCGCCGAAGGCCCCAGGCCGAACGGCGCAACGTTTGACCTGCTCAAGCGCGCCGGCGCCAACACCAATCAGCAGTTTCCGATCCGCTACGCCGAAGTCGAAACGCAGGCGGCAACAGCGCGTCGATCCGGAAAGCTCAAGGTCGCCAAGCGTCTCCCGGAAGAAGAAGAAGTCTTCCAGGCATTAGTGCTGGCAACGCGCGACTATGTCAGCAAGAACGGATTCAAGAGCGTGGTGATCGGCATGTCGGGCGGAATCGACTCGGCGCTGACGTCGGCTGTTGCGGTCGCAGCCCTGGGCAAGAAGAATGTCCACCTGCTGTTTATGCCGTCGCAGTTTACCTCGGATCTTTCGCATCGCGCCGCAGCAAGGCAGGCCAAGTTGCTTGGCGTCGAAATGGATGATTTGTCGATCGGTGATCTGATCGACGACTACGCCGAACTGTTGAATCCAGTCTACGGCGACTGCACCGGCGGACTGACCGGCGAGAATCTGCAGGCGCGCATTCGCGGCAATTTGCTGATGGCGTATTCCAACAAGTTCGGCGCGCTGGTGCTGAATACCTCTAACAAATCGGAAGCGGCCGTCGGCTACACGACGCTATACGGCGACATGGTGGGTGGTTTCGCGGTGCTGAAAGACATTCCCAAAACCTTGGTGTACAGGATCAGCAAGCATCTCAACCGCAAGCGTGAAACGATCGCGAAAGAAATCATCAAGCGGCCGCCGACCGCGGAATTGAAGGACAACCAGCTCGATACCGATTCGCTGCCGCCGTACGAAGTGCTCGACGAAATCCTGCGGCTCTATGTCGAGCACGACACCGACGAGCAGGAAATCGTGGCGGCCGGATTCGATGCGAAGATCGTGCATCGCGTCATTCGCATGGTTGGCGCCGCCGAGTACAAGCGCCGCCAGTCGCCGCCGGGCGCGCGGATCACGCCGCGGGCCTTTGGTAAGGATCGCCGTTGGCCGATCACCAACAAATTCTGATTTGACAAATCACCCTCTTCTCTCCATTATCTGGTTCGATACTCAGGCTCTCTGTAACAGTTCGCAATTGAAGTTTTGTAGATAACCCTGTCTCTACGGAAGGAGTCCTATGCTCAAGGAATTCAAAGAATTTGCGATGCGGGGCAACGTCGTCGACATGGCGGTCGGTATCGTCATCGGCGCGGCCTTCGGCAAGATCGTGACATCGATCGTTGGTGACGTGATCATGCCGCCGCTCGGCGTCCTGTTGGGTGGTGTCGATTTCAGCAACCTGGCGATTACCTTGAAGGCGGCAACTGCGGAAGCTCCGGCAGTGGTCTTGTCGTACGGCAAGTTTATCCAAACCGTGGTCGACTTCATCATCGTGGCGTTTGCGATATTTATGGTGGTCAAAGCCATGAACACACTCAAGCGCAAGAAAGAGGAAGCGCCCGCGGCTCCGCCGGCTCCGAGCAAGGAAGAAACCCTGCTCACCGAGATTCGCGACGCCTTGCGCAGCCAGCGATAGACAAACGTCGGCGAATTCGCTCCTCGAACTCAATGGTTTGTTGAGCGATCTCCTTTCGAAGTCCGGATGATTTTTTGTCATCCGGACCTCTTTTTTTGCGCTTCCAATTCCGTGGATTGCTCTTATCCCACGGCTCAATTCTTTGTCAAATCACCACTTAAATTGCCCTGCATTAATGCTACGAAACTTAGACAGAACATAAACAAGCAGAAGTTAGACACGAAAACTAGCTGATATGTCCAGATGTTTAATAGACAGAAGTGAGACAAATAGTAAGAATTAAGAAACTGAAATATTAAGAGAGAAGGAGAAGAAAATGAAAACACTCGATGTCATCGTCGCAGTCCTGCTCATCGTGGGCGGACTGAACTGGGGTTTGGTCGGCCTGCTGAATTTCGACCTCGTCGCCACTCTTCTGGGAGACGGCACGATACTCGCGAAGATCGTTTACACGCTGGTCGGTATATCCGCCGTCTACCAAGCCGCTGGATTCAAGGCGATCCAGCGTCGTTGGGGAATGGCGACCGCCTAAGCGGATAGAAACAAGCGCATACGGCGGACCGAGCTCTCTCTGTCCGGCGTCACTGAAAATCAAGAAAACAGACATATAGAAGCAATAGGAGGACAAACGTGAAAAAGAGAATTTCGGCCCTGCTCGTCGCCTTCGCCCTGATGGCGACGACCGGCAGCCAGGCGCTGCTGGCGGACAATTGCGCCAGTGATAAGGCAGAAGCGTCATCGAAGAAGTCAGGTGAGATTATGAAGGCCAGCGCGACGCAGAAGGCGATGGACATCGTCGAAACGGCGGCTTCCGCCGGCAGTTTCAACACGCTGGTGGCCGCGGTGAAGGCGGCAGGATTGGTCGAGACACTCAAGGGTGAAGGACCCTTCACTGTCTTCGCCCCGACAGACGAGGCTTTCGCCAAGCTGCCGAAGGGCACTGTCGAAGCCCTGCTCAACGACAAGGCAAAGTTGACCAGCATCTTGACCTACCACGTCGTTGCGGGCAAGGTGATGGCGGCTGACGTTGTAAAGCTCAGCGAAGCCAAGACGGTCAATGGCCAGAGTGCCAAGGTCGTTGTCGGCAAGGACGGCGTAATGATTGATAACGCCAAGGTGGTCAAGACGGACATTGCGACCTCGAACGGCGTAATCCACGTTATCGATACCGTGATTCTTCCCAAGGAAGATAAAAAGTCATAATGACCGAGCTGAAGCAGACCGGGCACCGTTCGACTCTACCCTTGCTTCCACGATCGACTTCTGTCGTCGGTGTCCGCCTGTTTCGAGCAGATACATCGCCCGTAGCGGCCAGTGCCGAAGGGCAGCATCAAACTTGATACAGTAACAGTAACAGATCCGCGGAGAGCGGAGAAAAACAGGAGGAGAGAGAACAATGTTGAAACTGAGATTTCTGGCGGTGCTTCTGGCGACCGTGTTCGCCCTGCCCGTGGTAGCGCAGGCCGCCGATGCGCGCCTGCAAGTGATTCACAACGCTGCCGATCCGGCGGCTGCCGTCGTCGACATCTATGTTAATGACGCACTTTTTGAAGATGATTTTTCTTTCCGGGAGGCTACCGAATATCGCACTGTACCGGCCGGCGTTCAATTGAATGTCCAGATTGCTCCGGGCAACTCGAGTTCCTCGGCGGAGGCAATCGCCACAATCCCCGTGACGCTGACCGCTAATCGCACCTATGTTGCGATCGCCAACGGCGTCCTGGGTTCCGGTTTTGCCGCCAATCCTGACGGCGCAGCGATCAGTTTCCAGTTATTCGCGCGCGATGGCTTGCGCGAGAAGGCCAACTGGAATCAGGTCGTTGATCTAATCGCCTTTCACGGCGCGACCGATGCGCCGACCGTTGACGTGCGCATCCGCAAGGGTGGAAAGACTCCGCTCTTCAATGATCTTACGTATGGCCAATTCAGCGCTTATCGCCCCGTAGCGGCGCGCAAGTACATTCTTGACGTGACCCCCGGCAATGATGCCTCGACGGTGGTAGCCTCGTTCGAAGCCGACCTCAATGGTCTCAAGGGCGGCGCTGCCGTCGTGTTTGCCTCCGGGTTTTTGAACCCGGCCGCCAACAACAACGGCCCGGCTTTCGGCCTGTTTGCGGCGCTGCCGAACGGCGCTGTCGCGGCTCTGCCCGTGGTCGTGCCGACCGCGCGCCTGCAGGTGATTCACAATGCCGCTGATCCGGCTGCGGCCTCAGTCGATATCTATGTTAACGATAATCTCTTCGAGAACGATTTCGATTTCCGCGAAGCCACCGAATTTCGCACGGTTCCCGCTGGTGTCCAGTTGAACATCCAGATTGCGCCGGGTAACAGCTCGTCGTCGGCGCAGGCGATCGCGACGATCCCGGTGACGCTGGAAGACGGGAAGACCTACGTCGCCATTGCCAACGGCGTTCTCGGTTCCGGCTTTGCCGCGAATCCCGATGGCCGCAGCATCAGCTTCAGCCTCTTTGCCAAGGACGGCATTCGCGAGCGCGCTTCCTGGTTCTATCGCACGGATGTCATCGGATTCCACGGCGCCACCGATGCGCCGAACGTTGACATCGTTGCGCGCGGCTGGCCGTTTGGTCCGGTTGTCAATAATGCCTCGTACGGAGACTTCGGCGGCTACGCTTCGCTGGCTCCGCGAACGTACGTTCTCGATGTCACTCCCGGCGACGACAACAACACGGTCGTGGCTTCGTTTGAAGCGGATCTGACCGGGCTGAACGGCGGCTCGGCGGTCGTCTTCGCTTCAGGTTTCCTGAACCCGGCGGCCAACAACAATGGTCCGGCGTTCGGGTTGTTTGCAGCGCTGGCGAATGGCACGGTCGTGGCCTTCCCTGCCTATCAGGCGACCGCTCGCTTGCAGGTGATTCACAACGCCGCCGATCCGGCTGCGTCGGTCGTTGATGTTTATGTTAACGATGGCGCGACTCCCCTGATCGACAACTTCGCGTTCCGCACGGCGACGCCGTTTATCGATGTGCCGGCCGGAGTTCAGTTGAATCTCCAGATCGCTCCGGGCAATAGCTCGTCCTCGGCGCAGGCGATCGCGACGATCCCAGTGACGCTCGAAGCGAATCAGACTTACGTAGCCATCGCCAATGGCATTCTGGGTTCCGGCTTTGCGGCCAACCCGGATGGCGAGGATATCGGCTTCAAGCTGTTCCCGGTTGATGGCGTTCTCGAAGAGGGCCGCTCGCGTTTAGGTGTCAACCTGATCGTATTCCATGGCGCGACCGATGCGCCGACCGTTGACGTCTTTGCGCGTCTCGGCAATTTCACCTATCGCGCCGTCAATGACCTGACCTACGGTGAGTTTTCCAACTACAAGTTCTTCTTTGCGAGAAACTACACCCTGACCGTTACCCCGGGCAACAGCACGACGGGAGTGGCTTCGTTCACCGCCGATCTCAGCGGCCTGGGTGGCGGCGCGGCCGTAGTGTTCGCTTCGGGATTCCTGAATCCGGCGGCCAACAACAACGGTCCGGCGTTCGGGCTGTATGCGGCTTTGCCGAATGGCGCGGTGGTCGCTTTGCCGGCGGTGGCGCCGAGTGCGATCGTTGCGATTGCGGATGAAGAAGAGTTGACGGAAGGCAAGATCGAAGAGCTTGAGCGGGGTGCGACGGCTTTGCCGACCGACTTTGCGCTGAGCCAGAACTATCCGAATCCGTTCAACCCGACCACGACGATTTCCTTCGCGTTGCCGAAGAGCTCGCCGGTGACGTTGAGCGTCTACAACATTCTCGGGCAGGAAGTGGCGCGGCTGGTTGACGGACCGATGGCGGCCGGCGCGCACCAGGTGACGTTTGATGCCGCCAATATGGCTTCGGGGATATACTTCTATCGCCTGCAGACTGACGGGTTCAGCGAGCAGCGCAAGATGGTTTTGATGAAGTAGCGAATTGCGATTTGCCCGCCTGTGTGCGAGCGTTAAAGAATCATCTCACTTCCTTTGTTTACGTTTCGGTCGAAGGCGATCCGGTGTTACTCGGGTCGCCTTCGGCGCTTTTAGCTCATTTCTGAGCGCCCGATCGATCGAGCTTCGAGGAACGAACAGCGGGTGGCGTCAATCACAAACCGCGGAGTTGTGAGCGCTCACCTGTTGCAGTACTACCGGGCGAGCGCCTGTGATTTGCGCAGCCTTCACCGCGAGGCCGGGCCCTGCGGCTACATTCGTCCCTCTACTAATACCCGGACTTGGATTTATCGAGTGAATCGCTACAAAAATCGCGCCGTAATCGGAGCGATGTTGATGAGGGCGAGGTTGTTAGCGTCTGAGTTCGAAAGCGGATTTCGCGGCGAGAATCGATGACAAGAGGAATGGGGTCGTGAATCGCATTTGGAAGGCGGAGAGAGGAAGGCGAAGTGGGGGAAGGAATTGCTTCGTCGCGGCAGCGTGCGATTTTCTGCCGGGGGTACGCTCGCTCCTCGCAATGACGACCGCAGAAGGGATGGAATCTGGAGAGCGTCAGGTCGCCTCGCGGTTCGAAGGAGCGGTTCTTCCCGGCTTCAGTGGGCGCGAGAAGACCTGACGCAACAATCCATGGTTTGAAGCGAAAGCGGCGCACCGGATGGTGCGCCGCTCTTGAATTGCAGATATACAAAAACTGTGGTCGAACTAATGCGTGCCCTGGATTGTGGTCCAGGAAGTGTCGGAGGAGCTGGTAATACCCTTGACGCGAAGATCGAAGTCGTCGGGGTTCGAAGCGTTGCGCATGGCATCCTCGTAGGTGATGTGGCCGGCGCGATAGAGCTTCATGATCGACTGGTCGAACGACTGCATGCCGTACTGCACTTGGCCGGCTTCGATAAACTCGATAATCGACGAGGTCTTGATCGGATCGATAATGCAATCGCGGATGGCGCCAGTGGTGACGGCGACCTCGACGGCGGGGATACGGCCCGGCATATCGGCGCGCGGCAGCAGACGCTGGCAGACGATCGCCTTCATGGTGCCGGCCAGCAGCAGACGAATCTGCTGATGCTGGTGCGGCGGGAAGAAGGAGATGATACGGCTGATGGTTTCGACCACGTTCATGGTGTGCAGCGTCGTGAGCACCAAATGGCCGGTGTCGGCGGCGGCGAGGGCGATACCCATCGTCTCGGCGTCTCGAATTTCACCGATCAGGATGACGTCGGGGTCCTGGCGGAAGGCGTGTCGCAGTGCGGCAGCGAAGCTCTCGGAATCGGCGCCGACTTCGCGCTGGCAGATGATCGATTTCTTGTCGCGATAGATGTATTCGATCGGGTCTTCGATCGTGACGATGTTTTCCGCCCGGTGCGAATTGATGTATTCGATGACGGCCGCCAGCGAGGTCGACTTGCCGGAACCGGTGGTGCCGGTGACGATGATCAAACCGCGGCGGGTTTCGCAGAGATCGGAGATAACTTCGGGTAGATTCAGGTCCTCAAAGGACGGCACCAGCGTGTTGACGGCACGGATCGCGATGCCGGGAGTACCGCGCTGGCGATAAAGATTGATACGGAAACGGCCGAGCTTGGTGACCGAAAGGGCCAGGTCCATTTCGCTGCGCGCGGCAAATCGCTTCTGCTGTTCGGGAGAAAGAATTTGGGAGACGATTTCGGTCATCGACTCCTTGGAGATCGGGTCGGTATTGATGACGACCAGTTTGCCGTGGACGCGCAGGGTCGGTTTGATCCCCACACGCAGGTGCAGGTCGGAGGCAGCTTGATGCTGCATCTCCACCAGCATGTCACGCAGGTTCATCGGTCACTCCTTATGGTTGTTCCGGAATCCTGCTGGTGCTGCGGGCGGAGTACGCGCGCCTACGCCGGCTGGACGAGGAAAAGCACCTGACCGAACTCAACCGGGGAGGCGTTTTCGACCATGCGCTGAATCAGCACACCGTCGAATTCCGCTTCGATCTCGTTCATCAGTTTCATCGCCTCGATGATGCAGACCGTCTGGCCTTTCGTGACCCGCTGGCCCACGTCAACAAACGCGGGTGCGCCGGGCTCAGGAGAGGTGTAGAAGGTCCCAACCATAGGCGACTTGATTTCCTTGCCTGCCGGAGCCGCCACGGCGGGCGGAGCGGCGACAGGCTGCGGCGCGCTGGGCGCGACCGGAGCGGCAGCGACAGGCACTGCGGCGGCCGGTTCGAGCGGCGGCAAGGTCGGCGCCACCTGCGCTTTGGGAATCGTGATCGTCGAGCCGTGGCCGTTACCGTTGGTTCCGGTCGTACTACGCTTGACGATGGTTACATTGCTGAACATCGTTTTGATGTTGAGCGACTCGATTTCCGACGATTCCACCAACTTCACCAGTTTCCGGATAGTTGATTCTCTCATTACGTTCTATGACCGGGTTGAATCAACCCTACTCCTGTTTATCGAGTTTTCCAGCAAAAACTAAAGCTCCAGCAACGACTTGTCCGCGCGATTCATTACGCGGCAACCGTTTCTGGTAATCACCACATCATCTTCCACCCGCACACCGCCCCAGCCGTCAAGATAGATTCCGGGCTCGACCGTCACGACCATCCCCGGCTGTAAGACCGTGTCCGACAGCGGCGACAAGCGGGGTTCTTCGTGAATCAGCAGCCCGATGCCGTGGCCGAGGCCGTGGCCAAAGTTTTTCGCGTAGCCCGCCTTGGCGATAATATCGCGCACGTGTTTATCGACTGCCGACCCTTTCAAACCGGCGCGCGCCTTTTTGGTTCCGGCGATTTGCGCCTTGAGGACGAGGTTGTAAATCTTCTTCTGTTGTGCCGAAGCCTTGCCGACCACCACCGTGCGCGTGATGTCGGAATGGTAGCCGCCATAGATGGCGCCGAAATCGAGCGTAACGAATTCCCCCTTCTTGATGATTTTCGAGGAGGCGCGCCCGTGCGGCAGCGCCGAGCGATAGCCGGAGGCGATGATAGTCTCGAACGACGGGTCCTCGGAGCCGAGCATCTTCATCTGATACTCGAGTTCCGCGGCGACCTCGTTTTCGCGCACGCCGGGCTTGATAATCTGCAGGATTCTTTCGAAGGCGACATCCGCGATATCGACGGCTTTCTGAATCTTCTTGATCTCGTCGGGTTCCTTGACTGAAGCGAGCGCTTCGACCATACCGCCGGTTGGTGCCAACAGCGCTTGCGGCAGCAGCGCGCGGATCATGTTGAGATTCTTGACGGACAGGTAAGCTTCCAAGTAGCCGACACGAAGGTTCTTTTGGAGCAGCCGTTTGATTTTCGGGATTTCGGTGTACAGCTCGCGCTGGGCGATCAGGATTTTGGCGCCCTTGACTTCAGAGCGCACCTGCGCCTTGTAGCGAAAATCGGTGATGAAGTGCGCTTCATTGGTGAAGACGACGAGCAATCCGTTTGAGCCGGAATAGCCGCAAAGGTATTTGACCTGCGACAACTCGCTGACGAGCAGGCAGTCGAGATTGCTATCCTTGAGCAGCGCCTGTAATTTCTTGATCCGTCCTTGCATAAGCTCCTAACCACACAGTTTCAGTTTTTCGTAGAGCCGGGGATTGCCCGGGGAGTCCTGCAGCAGGCGAGCGTAGATTGCGCGCGCTTTGTCTTTATACCCCTGTTGGGCATAAAGGTCGGCTGCAGTTTCCGTCCAGAGAATCTCGTGTTCGGGCCGATCGACCGACTCCTGATACCGCCCCAGTTCCTCCAGACGCGCCGTTACGCCGGGGGAACCAGGTTCCAACTGGGCAGCCTGCAGATAGTACTTCAGCGCTTCAGCCAATTGACCGGCGTGTCGAAACAGATCGCCGAGTTTCACCAGCGTCAGCGGGTTGTCGGCATCGCGCTTCAGCGCCTCCAAGTACGCAAAGGTGGCCGATACCGACTTGCCCCGCCGAATATAGAGGTCACCGAGCACCTGAAGCCCGTTGGCGTAATTGGGGTATTGCCGAATCCCCGCTTGAAGCAGGTCGTAGGCGACATCCAATTCGCCGGCGTCGATCAAAATGGCTGCCTGACGCGCGAAGTCATGCCCGATCTTGGTGTCGCCAGAGGCCACTTCTGTGGTCTCAATTTCAGAGGCAGACTGCTCCCCCTGCATAGAGACCTTGCCTTTTCGGGCAGAATACTCCATGACCCTCCCACGACTTAATCTGAATCACGATACGGACTTTGGCGCGATTTGGTCAAGAAAAAAACTGGGGGAGGCCCAGGAGGTGTGCGCGGAATCCGAATGCGAGTACCGCCAACTGCTTGGTCGCAAAGGTGGAAATAGTTGTACAATGATCGTGCTCGGCGGTCACGATGCCGGCTGGATTGGTGTAACCGCTTACTGGACAGGGTGATTCCTACAGCGATTGCGCTTTGGGACCTGACAGGTGGGACATAATGAGAGCGGCCGCGGGGGTAATAACCAGCCAAGATTCCACTTGTCGGAACGGGTGCCGATGATATATTCTATAAGTTTTGGTAGTATTATGTACGGAGGAATAGCTACGCCATGATGCAAGTCTTACGGGATAACACGCAGATCATCATCTGGATACTGGTGATTGCGTTTGTGGGCACAATCATCTTCGCCTGGGGTATGGATATCGGCGGCGGCAATGCCGGCGGCATGGCCACAAACGTGGTCGGCAAGGTTAACGGCCGCGAAATACCGTTGCAGAACTTCGGGGCGCTCGCCGAGCAGTTTATCGACCAGGAGCGGCAGCGGACGCCGGACAAGGACTTTACCGAGTCTGATTATCGCAATGCGCGCCGCCAGGCCTGGAACGAGTTCGTCAACAGCTACCTGCAACAGGACCAGATCGAAAAGCTGGGTATTACACTGACCGACGCTGAAGTGGTCGATTTCATCCGCCGCTTCCCGCCGCAGGAAGTGCAGCAGATCGAGGTCTTCCAGACGAACGGCCAATTCGACTACAACAAGTATCTTTCGGCGATGGGCGACCCGCAGTACGCCGAGTTGTGGCGGCAGGTGGAAGCCCTGGTCAGACCCCGGCTGACGACATTCAAGCTGCAGGAATATGTCACCTCGATGGTGCGCGTTTCGGACGGCGAACTGCAGGAGCAGTACTTGCGCGACAACGAGAGAATCCGCGTCGATTACGCGCTGGTGCCATATTCCAAGTTCCCCGTGGGCGCGAACGAGATCGACTCGAACGAAGTGCGCAGCTACTATAACGATAACCCGGACGAGTTTCGTGAAGCCGAGCAGGTCTACTACACCCAGTTTCGCTTGAGCAAGGAAGCCTCGACGGAGGATTTCGCCGTCGCGCTCGAGAAGGCGAACCAGGTGAAGAAGCTGCTCGACGAAGGGGGCGATTTCGCGACGCTGGCCAATGAGTACACGGAAGATCCTTCGGGCAAGGGCAAGGGCGGCGCGCTGGGATATTTCGCCCGTGGCGCGATGGTGCGCGAGTTCGACTCGGCGGCATTTGCGATGAGCGACGGCGATATCTCGGTGCCGGTGAAGACGCGATTTGGCTACCATATCATCTACCGCACAGGCCAGCGCAAGACCAATGAATTGGAGGAGGTGGAAGCCTCGCATATCCTGTTCCGCCCCGAGATGTCGGAAGGCACGGTGCAGTCGCTCGAAGCAAAGATGATGCGGCTGAAGTCTGAAGGAAACGCTACGAACGCCGAGACCCTGGCGAAGGAACTCGGAATCACGCAGGAGACTCAGCGCAAGGTTGGCCGCGACCAACCGATCGGCAGTTTCGGCAAGGACGCGATGTTGGAGAAGTTCCTGTTCGAAGCCTCCGACGGCTCGTTCTCGGAACTGATCGATCGTAGCGAAGCATTCTATCTCGTGCGCAAGGACCGGCTGAAACCGGCGGGTTTGGCAGCCTTCGAAGACGTCTACCCGATCATTACCCGCAAACTGATCGACAAGCGGCAGCGGCAATTGACCTTGGCAGTCGCGCAGCGCATCCACAGTTCCGTCATGGCGGGCAGTTCGCTGGCTGATGCCGCTAAGGCTGCGGGGCATGAGGTCGTCGAGTCTGGGTTCTTTGCCCGCAGCGGGCGGTTGCCGGGAATGGGTAATGACGCGACTTTGATCGGTACGGCGTTTTCGCTCTCGGAAGGCAAGCGGTTTTCGCAGCCGGTGCTGACGAATAATGGCGCCGCCGTGATCGAGTTCAAGGAACGCACGGCCGCCAGCCTCGACGGCTTCGCCGCCGAGCGCGATACGCTGCGGACCAAGGCGTTGCAGACAGCACAAAGCGCTTTCTGGGACAAGTGGTTTACGGAACTGATCAACAAGGCCGACATCGAGGATAACCGCAAGGTGATTTTCGGCGAGACCATGTAGGTTCCAGCGCAAGAGCAGGAGTTAGAAGCGCGGTGATCACACAGATCACCGCGCTTCTTTTTTGGGGCAGCCACCTCCCGATGACCGTTTCAGTCTGCACCATCTCAACTCAGAAGTCGACCGCCGTCACTCGAAAAGATTTTCCGCCTTTTGTCCCTCAAGGTTTGTCAGCCTGTTCCGATATGAAAAATATTGAACTTCGGTTCACGGATGAAACCCCAACCGGAAACAGGATGTACCGCTTTGAACACAATGTTGTCGGCAGAAGAGCGCATAGTTGCTTCAGACTCGCAACGACTTGACTGGAGCGAATTGATCAGTGGTCTGGCGCGACATTTGTCCGAGTCAGAGTTAGCAACGGCCATCGATCACCGCTGCGGCGCGCTCCTGCGTGTCGCCGGGATCGAGCTGCAAACTCCGGCGACCGACTCTGAACAGGCTGACGCGAGCTCGCTGCTCGATGTCCATTTTGAGAGCCGTGGCCAGGAGCGCCGCCTCGTGCTGACGCCGACATTAGGGGAACTTTCAACGACGGCGCGCGAGGCGATTCTTGATACCGTCCACGTCACTCTCAGCGACTTGCTCGCTTCCCTGAACAACCGTTTTCAGGCCGAAGCTGCCGAAGCGACCTCCGACAGCGGCAGCGCTGTCCGTGCAGCCCTGGCACCGACCAGTGTTCCGGACGATTTGCTATCGGCGTTCGTGCACAAGTTGCGCAACAACCTGGGTGCGACAGTGACGGCCGCAAGCCAGCTGAACGAGATGCTGGCGGACAAAGCCGGCGCCGATGCCGCGATGTTGCTCGGAATCATCGAGTCGGCGACGGAAGCGCAGCGGCGTTTGATCGACCGCTTCGTGCTCTTGTCGCGTCCACTGGTGGTGCGCTTGGCCCGCGTCGAGGTGGCGCCGATCCTGCGCTCGATCCTGCAGCGTTACGCCGCCATCAACGGCAATCAGATCGAAATCGAAGGTCTGGAGCGCGAAGTGGCAATCGAAACTGACCGCACGCTGTATGCCTTCATCTTGAACGAACTTGTGGAGAACGGTCTCGAAGCCAGCGCGCGGCACCGCCTCGTGATCCATGTGGCGAATCGCGACCACTATTTCGAAATGTCGTTCCGCAACGACTGCGGCGATCTGCCGACCTACGTGTCGGACAGCATGTTCAAACCGTTTTTCACGACCAAGACCAGCCGGGCCGGCCTGGGGCTCTCGATTGCGCAGCATTATGCGCGGTTGCTCGGCGGCACGATCCGCCATCGCTGCGTGCACGGCGAAGCGGAGTTTACGATCGCAATACCCCTCGGCAACGAGTTGAATAAATGTTGATAGATTCTGGAAAGGAATGACCCATGCCCAGCTTGTTGATTGTAGATGACGATCGCAATCTCTGCAATGCGCTGAAACTGCTCCTGGCGCGCCATGGACATACGGTGGAATGCGCGTTTACAGCCGCTACCGCCCAGGAATGGCTCGAAAAGAAGTTCTTCGATTTGGTAATAACCGACCTGCGATTGGTTGACGGACTCGGGATCGACGTGATCCGCACCGCCAAGCGCGTCATGCCGGAGACCGAGGTGATCATGCTGACCGGGTTTGGCTCGGTTGATACCGCTGTTGAGGCAATGCGTTCCGGCGCGTTCGATTATATGACCAAGCCGTTCAATGAAGCCGAGATGCTGTTGACGGTTGAAAAGGCACTCTCGCAGAAAAAAATGAAGAGCGAGTTGAAGCACCTGAAACTCGCCTTTGCGGAGACCTACAATTTTGACGCGATCATCGGCTCCTCGCCAGCGATCAAGAGCGTGATCGACGTGATCAAGCAGGTGGCGTCGCAGGAAATCAACGTGCTGATCACCGGCGATTCGGGAACGGGCAAGGAGCTGATTGCCAAGGCGATCCACAACAATTCTCCGCGGCGCGAGGGCAAGTTCGTCGCCATCAATTGCTCGGCGATGCCGGAACTGCTGTTGGAATCAGAGTTGTTCGGACACGTTAAAGGCGCATTCACTTCGGCGACAGCCAACAAGAAGGGCCTGTTCGAAGAGGCCGGCGGCGGGACGATCTTTCTCGATGAAGTCGGCGATACCTCGGCATCGCTGCAGGCCAAGCTGTTGCGCGTTCTTCAGGAAGAAGAAATCCGGCCGGTCGGCTCGAACGAGACATTCAAGACGAACGTGCGCGTGATTGCCGCGACGAACAAGAATCTCGAACAGATGGTGGCGCGCGGGAAGTTCCGCGAAGACCTCTATTACCGGCTCAACGTGATCTCGCTGCATCTGCCGTCATTGGCGGAGCGACGCGAGGACATCGTGCCGTTGGCGCAACACTTCCTGGCGAAGTACTGCGAGCATTTCAACAAGGCCATGAAGCGCTTCTCCCAGGCGGCGGGCGACAAATTGATGGGCCACGAATGGCCGGGGAACGTCCGCGAACTGGAAAACACGATCAAGCGCGCGGTGGCGCTCTCGGTCAGTGAGATTATCGATGTTGAGAATCTCTTCCTCATGAAGCCGATGCCGAAGCGGGAAGAGCGCGGCGATCGCCCGGGAATGCCCGGCGACACGACCTCGCTCGAAGATATGCAGAAAGAGCATATCGTGCGCAGCTTGCGCGAGAACCGCTGGAACTACTCGGTGACAGCCGGCAAGCTCGGGATCGGGCGAACAACGCTGTGGCGCAAGGTGAAAAAGTTCAACATCGTGAAGGAATAGTCGCAGGAGACGCGATACCTCAAAAGTGGTGTGCGCTGGCGCCGGGTTACTGACTCCGGCGCCATTTTTTTAGGAGCACGGGGGCGGACCGCCGGCGAAGATGTAGTTGATCAAGTAGATGGCATCGGAGATGTTTACGATGCCGTTGGTATCCGCATCACCGGCCCGGAGCGGCACCGGCGGAGGTCCACCTCCGAAGATGTAGCCGATGACGTAGATCGCATCGGAGATGCTAATCACCTGGCTGCCGTCGGCATCGCCGCAGAGGTAGGCGAACTCGATAGTAAGCACGGCATTGGTGAGCGGAGTCGAGGTCGACCAGGTATCGATCATTAAATAGTATTCTCCCGGAGGGAGCACGAGTTGTTCGATTCCGAACGGGTCGGCGAGATTGCTGGTTGCGGAAGCGATACAGCTGCTGCCCACGGGACAGTCAGAACTGATCAGAAAGGCGCTGCCGGCAACCTGTCCGGGATCAAGAGTGAAATTCAGTCCCAGGGCACTGGTAAGCTCAAAAGAGTAGAACAGATCTTCACCGAGATCGTAGCCGCTCAGGCAGGTGGCTGTGTACTGGTTACCTGAACCCGCGGTCGAGAACGGACCTTCAGTATAAGGGAGCACGGCCGGGGTAATGGTTCCGAAACCGATGGGGAGGTCGCAGTCAACTCCCCAGGGGTCATAGAAGACCTCGCTGATGGTGACATCAAATTCAGGAATGCAATAGGGGGTGGGCCAGGTATCGACGATGATGTAGTAGACTCCGGGTTCAAGCATAACCGGCGGGGTATAGTGCGGCACTCCGGAAGTCTTGGTGCTCATGGCCAAACAGTCGCCGTCCGGGGGGCAGACGTCGTCGAGGGCGATTCCGGTCCAGGCCGTCCCATGCGGGTCCAATTCGATCATCGCGAACATGAACGCTTCCACTTCAAGCCGGATCATGTAATCTTCACCATTGTCATAGCTTCCGAGGCAGGTAGCGTTGTAGTCGTCAATATGGCCGCAGGTGGACAGTCCCTCGATTTGCAGAACCATTATGCCGGGATAGAAAGTGACCTCATGGGCGCTCTCGCACTTGCGGGCCGCCGCTTCTGAACCGGAATCTTCCGCTGGCAGGCGGCCCGGGCATACGGCAAAAAGAACCGCAGCCAATAATGCCAGGGACGGGAATCGCATAACAAGCCCTCCAGACGACTGCTCACGTCGCGTACGGTGCTCAAAATTCGATGATTCGACAGTCTGAACATATACCACGTAATCCCCTATGTCAAGGCGCCGTTGCTGCCGTTTCACATTGGAGCGGCTTCAGGATCGCGGCTGGGGCGGAGAGATGGGGATAACATTGCCCGATTCAGTCTACAGAAAGGGCACGAAAAAAGGGGGCGGCGACCGGGAACAGATAGGCCTGACAGGTGTTCCTATTGACAAACGGCTCTTGGTTCATTAGATACCGACAACATGTTTCGCAACAAAGCCAAGAGCCTGAAAAGCGAATTCGAGCAAGAAGCGATGGTGCATACGGATGCGCTGTATCGGACGGCGCTCCGGATGACCAAGAACGCTTCCGATGCGGAGGACCTAGTCCAGGAGACGTTGTTAAAGGCTTACCGCAGTTTCGACCGGTTCGAGAAAGGCACCAATGCCAAGGCGTGGTTGTTCAAGATTATGACCAACACGTTTATCAACAACTACCGGGCGAGACAGAAAGAGTCAACCAGCGTTTCCTTCGATGACATCGACGACAGCGTGATGCACACGCAGTTGCCGGGGTTGGTTGCCGAGAGCAGCGATCCCGAGAAGGACTTTTTCAACAAGATCATCGACCGCGACGTGGTCGCGGCGATCGAGAAACTTCCGGAAGAATTCCGGATGGTGGTGGTGCTGGCCTTTAACGAGGGTTTTGCCTACCAGGAGATTGCAGACATCATGGGAATTCAGGTTGGAACCGTCAAGTCGCGACTTCACCGCGGGCGCAAGATCCTGCAGAAGCTGCTCTGGGAGTATGCGAATGACAAGGATCGTGCAAAGGAACAAGCGGAACAGTGAATTGCCGTGAAGTATTAGCCAAGCTGTACGACTACCTTGACGAAGAGCTGACTGCCTCCGACCGTCAGGACCTGCAAAAGCATCTCGAACACTGCAGCGATTGTCTCCACAAATACAATCTTGAAGAGCAATTCAATCGCGTCATCGCCGGCAAAGTCAACTCGCCGTGCGAGACGAGCCAGTTGAAGAAGCGAATCCTGGTGGAGATTGCCAAAATCGACCAGCAGGGTGGCGCGGCGTCCGCGGGCAGCCGCAATGTGCTGTATTTGTTTCTGCCGATTGCCGCGGCGGCGCTGGTGGCGCTGATCTTGATCAATCCGTTTTCATCGAAAGGCTCGGTGCTTGAGGCGGTCTATCCGTTTGCGCACGAGCACAGCAAGTGCCTCGATCACGTGATGCAGTACATCGTGCAATCACACGATCCGTCGGAGGTCAAAGCGGCGCTGCAGCACATCGGCGCGATGCCGGACGATTTGTTTGCTCCCGCGACCGACGGCCAGTTCCAATTGGCGGGCGCGGCGATTGCCCATGTCAATAATCATGACCGGGTGCACCTCGACTACTCTTATAAGGGAGATGCCATCTCGGTATTTGTGCTCGATAAGAACACGATCGACAAGTCGCACTTCGAACGCATTGAACACGATGGCAAGACCCTCTTCGCCGGCTCCTGTCCGAAATTCCAGTATGTTATCTGGGAGTGTGAAACGCATGAATGCGTGGCGGTGAGCTTGATTGACGAAGAGAAGCTGATTGATTTTGCTTCGGTATTTTAGAGTTTAACGACAACAGACTCGACATCGGATCGCCGTCGGTGGAGACATCGGCGGCGATTTTTGCTTGGGGAAGGAATGACAATTCCACCGCAATCCCTCCTGCGTCGGGACGCTTCGCAGGCGGTGGGGCACTGAAGCGAAGTGAGGGCGGCAGTTCACAATTTCGCGCTCAGAGACCGCAAACATCACGGATTTTCGGCGAATTGCGCGAAATCAAGAACTGCCGCAACTCCGGTGAAATTGATGCCGAGGGTAGTCACTGGATTCCCGCCTGCGCGGGAATGACATTTCTATACCTCGTATCTATTCCTCGTAGAATGATCTTAGTAACAGAGAAGCAAATCGTCTTGCCAACTTGCGCGAGTAGGCTGTGCTTACCACCCCAGCACGATGGCGAACATCAGCGGGGCGACGATGGAAGCGTCGGATTCGATGATGTATTTCGGCGTGTCGATGCCGAGTTTGCCCCAGGTGATTTTCTCGTTGGGGACGGCGCCGGAATAAGAGCCGTAGCTGGTGGTCGAGTCGCTGATCTGGCAGAAGTAACCCCAAACCGGGACATTGGTGCGTTGCAGATCCTGGTGGAGCATTGGCACGACGCAGATCGGAAAATCACCGGCGATCCCGCCGCCGATCTGGAAGAAACCGATCGTCGAATTTTTCGTGGTGGCGGTGTACCATTCCGCCAGATCTGTCATATACTCGATACCGGTGCGGACGGTGTGGACGTTCTTGATGTCGCCCTCGATGCAGTGCGCGGCATAGATATTGCCCATCGTAGAGTCTTCCCAGCCGGGGACGATAATCGGGAGATTCTTCTCGGCGGCCGCGATCATCCAGGAATCTTTCGGATCGATCTGATAGTGTTTCTTGAGCGCGCCGGAGCGGATGATCTTGTACATAAACTCGTGCGGAAAATAGCGCTCACCGGCCTTGTCGGCCTTGAGCCATTCGTCGAGCAGGACCTTCTCCAAGCGGCGCAGGGCTTCCTCTTCCGGGATACAGGTGTCGGTCACGCGATTGAGGTGACGGTCGAGCAATGCCTGTTCATCGTGCGGCGTCAGATCGCGATAGTGCGGCACGCGTTCGTAGTGATCGTGGGCGACCAGATTGAAGAGGTCTTCCTCGAGGTTGGCGCCGGTACAACTGATGATATGCACTTTGTCGCGGCGAATCATCTCGGCAAGAGAGAGGCCGAGCTCGGCAGTGCTCATGGCGCCGGCCAGCACGACCATCATCTTGCCGCCGGTTTCGAGGTGATGCACGTAGGCATTGGCGGCATCAATCATCGCCGCCGCATTAAAATGGCGATAGTGGTGCTTGAGGAACCTGGTGATTTCGCCGTTGCTCATGGCCGTCCCGTCTTCAGATGGTTATTCGTCGTTGTCGAGAATCAGCATGGCGGCGGTGATGACGGTCGTCCAGAGACCGTTCTTGTCGCCTTCGGCTGATTGCGTGATGTTACGCGAGTAAACTACTTCGCCTTTGAGTTTCCACTGCTCTTTGTTCTGGTCCCACGATTTGTCGAGGTCGATTTCGAGACCCATCGTGGTGGCCAACATCTGGACGGCGAGGTCTTCCGCATAGTCGCCGGAGAATTTCTGGGTTTGGCCAAAGCCATGATGTTCGGAGAGATAGCCGAACTTGGATTTATCCTTCGGCATCGCCAAGCCGATCGAAGCGGAAACGAGACGGTTTGGCTCGTTGGTGGCATCGCGGCTCATAACGCAGAAGGCGATCTGGCCGGGCTCGAAATACTTGAGTCCCTCGCGGCGCGTAATCAATTTGCAGTGCGGTGGAAAAATCGACGAAACGTTGACGAGGTTGAGGTAGGCGATTCCGGCGTCCCGCAGCGCCAACTCGAATGAGGCGAGCTTCTCTTTATGATGGCCCACACCCTTGGTTAAGAAAATCTTTGTCGGTACGAAGTTCAACTCAAACTCCTTTGTCTAAAGTCGTCGACCTCAGCACGGTAACGCGGGAAAATATGAAATCAACAAAGGGATGCAACAGGAAATTCCAGCCGTCATGGCTGCAATGCGAGGTTCGATGCGGCCGCGAAGACCGCTGCGGCTGAGAACATTTCCATTCCGCGACGTAGTGGAGCCAGGACTCCAATATCGACAATGTGTCTTTACAAAAATGCGTCATGGCGTATATTGTCGATGATACTTCGGAGGGGGTGTTCTTTAACACGGAGTCGTCTGCCATGAGACGTTTGCTACTTCTTTCTGCTATAATCGTCCTCACAGCCTGTGTCTTGCAAGGTGCTGATTTGTATAAGGTTACGATCAGCGATGCTGGGGCCGCTCGAGTACTGCAATCACTCAAACTCGATGCCGTCGTCAAGAGCAGCGACGGCTATCTGGTTTTGGTCGATCAGGAGCAGGCCTTGCAATTAATCGATTCCGGATTGAAGTCTGTCAAGATTTTCACCGACGTCAACCGCGAAGAGCTCGCCCTCGATTTGCGCACCACCGATGAGAACGTCTCACGGTTCGAGTTGGTGTTTCAGGAAGGCGGTTTGCGTTTGTTCTTTGTGCCCGGAGGCTACGACCCGGGCAGCGAGTTCACTCCCTCTCTGATGGCTTTGCCGCCGACGCTGCGGATTACTTATCGCGAAGCGCGCACGGCAGCTCCGAGAACACAGCCAAGTTCTGCGGCTCTGGAATCGTTGCTGGGGACGATTTCGCAGGACTCGCTCTACTCGTACGTCGCTAAGCTGCAGAGCTACTATCGCCGGCTGGCCGGAACGCCGAGTATCTACCTGGCGCGCGACTGGATAAAAGCTAAGTTTGAGTCTTTTGGCTACGACTCCGTTTATCTCGACGGCTGGCAGCAGTATTTCAACGGCCAGACGAACAACTGCTACAATGTCGTTTGCGTCAAGGTCGGAACGACGTATCCGGACCTGGAGATTATCGTAGGGGCGCATCATGACGGCGTCTACAATTCACCGGCGGCGGATGACAACGGTTCCGGCACGGCCGGCGTGCTCGAAATGGCGCGGGCGTTAGCCGACACGCCGACCGAAGTGACTTTCAAGTTCATTACGTTTGATGCTGAAGAATTTGGACTCTACGGATCATATCACTACGCCAATGGTGCTGCGGCGCGGGGCGATCAGATACTTGTCATGCACAACATGGACATGATCGCATTCCTGTACAACTCCAATGCCGCAACGGTGTATCACGGCACAGATCCGTTCTATGCGCAATGGTGGTCCAACATCGCTCAGGCCAGCTTTGGTATCACCGGCTACTTGAGCGGCAACAGCTCGGGGTCTGACCACTATCCGTTCACGCAGAATGGTTACGATGCGCTGTTCATCATCGAGGACATCTTCTCGTACGTCTATCACAGCCCGCAGGACAGCACCAGCTACATGAATTTTGAATACATGAACCGGATGGTGCGTGCTTCGCTGGCCATGGTTTATGCGGTGGCGAACGGCGGCGATTTCGACAACGACGGGGTGCTCAATACGCAGGATAACTGCGTGTTTAACCCCAATCCGGCGCAAGAAGATCCTGACGGTGATTTGATCGGCAGCGCCTGCGATAACTGCCCGGACTACCCGAATCCCGGCCAGGAGGATGAAAACGGCGACGGGATCGGTGATTTCTGCGACGGCAAGGTACATGTGACAGCGACCCGGCTTCCGGATGCGTACTTCGGCGAACCTTACAATTACCAGTTTGAGTGTGTCGGTGGGACCGGGCCGTTTAGCTGGTCGTTCTTTGGCGGTGACCTGCCGTTTGGCTGCGAGTTTCAGAGCCCGGCGGGAATCCTGGCTGGCACACCGAGCTACAAGGCTACCTTCTACTTCACTATCGCGGTCCTAGACGCCGGCTTGCCGCCAAGCGCCGATACGCAGAGCGTGTGGATAGTCGTTACCGACCCCGATTTTCTGTGCGGGGATGCCGACGCCAGTGGGATCGTTACGGTGTCGGACGCAGTATTCATCATTAGTTACATCTTTGGCGGCGGTCCGGCCCCTGATCCTGACGAGCGCGGGGATGTCGACTGCACGGGCGTGACGACGATTTCCGATGTTGTCTACTTGATCAATTACATTTTTGGGGGCGGAGCTGTGCCGTGCGCCGCGTGTCCGTGATTGAGAAGAGAAGATAGTGTGTGGCAAGAGCGGGAGTCGGCAGACTCCCGCTTCTGGTTTGGTGGATCACAGGCCGGCGTCCGCCTTCCATATTGGCAAGTCGACAAAAGAAATTGAGTCAGCTCCAATGATCTTGTGAACTCAGGAACATACCGACCGAATATGGTCGGAATAGTCCGCGAGGAATGCCTGAGGCAATAATCACGAGAGTTGGATCGCGAAGCACAGAGTCCGTTGTAAGATGTTATGTAACAATGCAGTAATGGCAGATCGCAACGTCTTCTTGACAATCTGCGTTAGTTAGTGCTAATTAAAGACAATGTGTGTCTTGTTACTTTTTTCACAAGCTGTGACACTTATATGACAATAGAAGTCGAGTTTTCTTTAACTTCAGCCCAACGAAAGACGATAGTCTTAGGTGAGTATAGGTAGATATGGAATTTGGGATCATCGGGACATCAATCTGGCAGCAAAACGTCAAGCTGCTTGAGCATCTGACGATCGATCGTGACAGCCGCGTGGAGACGCTTAAGCGGTTGAAAGATCACTTATCGCTCGATGAACTGATCTACCTGTCAACGTGCAATCGCGTCGAATTTGTCTATGTCTCCTCGGGACGATTCGGCGGCTCGAAGTTGCTGCACCGATTGATCGACTTCTTTTTCCGCGGACAGCAGGGATTCGGGTTTTTCCCCAACGACTTCTATCATTACACAGGCAGAGAGGCAGTTGCGCACTTGTTTCGCACGACCGCCTCGCTCGAATCGCTGGTCGTCGGTGAGGCGCAGATTGCCGGGCAGTACAAGGAAGCTTACATGGAAGCCCTGGCGACCGGTCTGGCGGGGGTCGCGCTGAAGGATATTTCGGAAGAGGCGCTGGTCGTCGCCAAGAAGGTCAAGCGCGAAACGGCGGTCGGCAGCGGTTCGGTCTCGATGGCTTCCCTGGCCGCAGATGAGCTGGCCTCCACTTGCAACGAAAGCTCGCTGATTGCCCTGATTGGCGCCGGCACAATGACCATCAAGCTGGCGCGCTATATCATCGACCACAAACGGGGCGAGATTCTCTTTGTCAATCGGACTCTTGAGAAGGCAACGAGATTTGTCGAGCAGTTTGGCGGAAGAGCGATGTCACTCGACGAATTCACTGCCGAACCGCCGCAGGTTAATGCGATCGTATCAGCCACGGCTGCCACCGAGGCGATCTTCGACCAGAATTTTCTCGAGCGGCTGCCGGAGCAGAAGACTCCGGTGGTATGTATCGACCTGGCGATCCCGAAAGACTTTTCCAGCACTTTCGGGGATTCTGAGAAAGTACGGTTGGTTGACATCGCCTATCTGCGATCACGATGTTCGAGCAATCTGCGGCAGAAATTTATCGAGACGGGAAAGGCCAACGAAATCGTGCGCGAGGCAGTAAATGTCTATATGTCCGACCGCATCGAGGTTTCGCTCAAGCCGATCTTCACTGATAGTTTTCAGGAATCGATGCAATTAGCCAAGCGCGCCCTCGACGATCTCTTCGCGAAGAAGGTGACCTCGCTCAATGACGAAGAAAAGGACGCAGTTTATCGCCTCGTGACCAAGCTGATTGCCAATTCCGCGTACCAGCCGGCCAAGGTGCTTTCGGACAAACTGGCCAATCTCTCCGACGAAATCGACCTTTCAGAGCTCCGCCGCCGCAAAAACGCGATATGACTGAAAAACTGATTATTGGCTCGCGGGGGTCTGATCTCGCTCTCTACCAGGCAAATTTCATCAAGGACGTCTTGATTCGCGAGCACGGCTGCGATGTTGAAATCAAGATCATCCACACTGCCGGCGACAAGATCGACAACGTTTCGTTCGACAAGATGGAAGGTAAGGGATTCTTTACCAAGGAGTTAGAAGACTCGTTGCTAAAGAACGAAATCGACCTGGCCGTCCATTCGCTCAAAGACCTAATGACGAGCCAACCGGCTGGCCTCAAGCTGGGGGCTGCCGGATACCGCGCCGACCGCGCGGAGATGCTCTTGATTCGCAAGGAAGCGCGAATTGGAAGCGGTGTTCTTCCCGTCCGGGATGGCGGCGTGATCGGCACAAGTTCGGCCAGACGCAAATGTCAGGTTGCCTTCCACCAGACAAAGTTGCAAATTAAGGATCTGCGCGGAAACGTACCGACGCGAGTCCGTAAGTTACGTGAAGGTCAATACGACGCGATCCTCCTGGCGTGCGCCGGGGTGAAGCGTCTGCAATTGGATTTGTCTGATCTGGAAGTTGTCGAGCTTGATCCGCAGGTTTTTCTGCCGGCTCCGGCCCAGGGCATTTTGGGGATACAAATTCGCGACCGCGACCCGCGCGTGGAAAACATCGTAGCAAAACTTGGATCCAAGGACGAAATGCTTCAGGCAGAGTTAGAGCGCGGATTATTGAAGATGTTCGATTCCGGCTGTTCATTGCCGCTCGGGGTATGGTCTGACAGGAGAAACGGGGAATACCATTTGAAGGCTATATTGGGACAGCAGGTTGAGGGGCGCTGGAATGGTCTGGCGCGGGCCGAGGTCAAGGGAGCCAATATCGCGAGCCTGATCGAAGAGGCGTTCTTGATGTTGCAGCGGGGGGCACAATGAGAGTTGTCGTCACCCGACCGGCGCGCCAGTTGACCGAATTGACGCAAAAGGCCGCCGAACGAAATATCGAAGTCGTGCCCTTGCCGCTAATGGAAATCGTGCCGCTGCAGTTTGACTGGCCGCGTGGGCTGGAGATCAAGGATATCGATTGGATGTTCTTTACGAGCGCGCAAGGGGTCGCCTCGTTCTTCCTGCGGCTGAGCGAACTTGATCTGGAGCTTTCCGACAAAACGCGTTTTGCCGTCGTCGGCGCTCGCACCGACAGCTCGCTGCGCAAGTGGGAGAAGGAAGCCTCGTTCCAGCCGTCAGATTCTTACGGGCAGACATTGTTTACCGAGTTCATTCAGCACTACCCCGACAATAAGCAAGTTGTCATGTACGCGCGCGCGCGCGACGTCGAATACGATCCGGCGCCGCTGTTTTTCGGGCGCGGTTACAAGTATTACTCGGTGCCGTGTTACGAATCGGTGGAGCGGAGCATCGATCCGCAGGTCATGGCCCGGATCAAGCGCAACGACGCGATTCTATTCACTGCCCCCTCGATGGTGCGCGCCTATCAGCGCCAATTCGGCAGTCCGCAGGCGAAACTGCTGGCGATCGGCAACACGACCGCTGCCGAGATGGAGCGTCACCGCTGGCGCAATATCGTCGTGCTCAAACAGGCGGACGTCAACACGGTCCTGGAGTATTTGTAGAGTGGAGCGCGCCTTTCGCCCGCGCCGGTTGCGGCGCAACGCCGTCATCCGCGATTTGGCTTCTGAGACGCGCCTGGATATCAAGGGGCTGATTCAACCGTATTTCGTAACCGACGGCAGCGGTGTCCGCGAAGAGATCAACGGCATGCCGGGGATCTTCCGCGAATCAGTCGACCAGTTGATCGACACGATCACGATCGACACCAAGATCGGCGTCAATAAAGTCATGTTGTTCGGCGTCACGGAGCGCAAGGACCAACTCGCTTCAACCGCCTGGGACGACAAGAACCCGGTTATCAGGGCCTGCAAGGACTTGAAGCAGAAATTCGGCGAGTCGCTCTTCGTGAGCGCCGATGTCTGCCTCTGCGCCTATACCGACACCGGCCACTGCGGACTGACGATCGACGGCGAAATCGAAAATGACAAGTCGGTTGCCGTCTTGTCGCGAATGGCGGTCGCGCTCGCCAAGGCGGGCTGCGATTGCGTCGGGCCGTCCGACATGATGGATGGGCGGATCGCCTCGATTCGCCTGGCGCTCGAGAAGGAAGGTCTGAGTCAGACGCTGATTTTGGCTTACTCGGCGAAATACGCTTCGGCTTACTACGGCCCCTTCCGCGAAGCGGCGCACTCGGCGCCCGGCAAAGGTGACCGCAAGGGTTACCAGATGGATTTTCGCAATCGCCGCGAGGCGCTGCGAGAACTGGAGTTTGACGAATCCGAAGGCGCGGACATCGTGATGGTCAAACCGGCGCTGGCCTACCTGGACATCATTTCGGATTTCGCGGAGAACTCGAGTTTGCCAATCGCCGCCTACAACGTTTCCGGCGAATACACGGCAGTGAAGCTCCTGGCGCAGGCCGGAATGGCGGACGAAAAGACGATGACGCTTGAAAATCTCACGGCGATCACACGCGCCGGTGCCTCGATAATTCTTACCTATCATCTCAGGGACATTCTCAAGAATGGCTGGCATCTCTAAGGTCGTTTTCGACCACCAGAAATCGCGCCGCCTGATGGAGCTCTCTTCGGAAGTGATTCCGGGCGGCGTCAACTCGCCGGTGCGAGCGTTTCGATCGGTGGGCGGAACACCGCGCTTCATCGCCAAAGGTGAAGGCGCTTTCCTCTACGACGTCGACGGCAACAAGTACCTCGACTTCTGCAATTCGTGGGGACCGCTGATTCTCGGACACGGCGATCCCGATATCGTCGCTGCCGTCAAAGCGCAGGTCGAAAAAGGAATGACCTTTGGCGCCTCGACGGAGCTGGAATATGAACTGGCGTCATTCATCGTCAAGACGGTCGAGGCCGTGGAGAAGATTCGCTTTGTCTCGTCCGGAACCGAGGCGGTGATGTCGGCGATTCGCGTCGCGCGCGGGTTCACCGGCCGCGACCTGATCTTAAAATTCGAAGGCTGCTACCACGGCCACAGCGACCATTTGCTCGTGAAGGCTGGCTCCGGGCTGGTGACGTTTGGCGAGCCGTCGTCAGCCGGGGTACCGGAAGCGATAACGAGCAAGACAGCGGTGCTGCCCCTGGATGATGAAGATTCGCTGCAGGAGTTCTTCAAAAAGCATGGCGATGAATTGGCGGCGGTGATCATCGAGGGGATTCCCGCAAATAACGGGCTGCTCATTCAAAGACACGATTATGTGCGCCTGCTGCGCGCTCTGACCGAAAAGCACGGTGCGCTGTTGATCTTCGACGAAGTGATTACCGGGTTCCGCATCGGCATGGGCGGTGCGGCGGCTTACTATGGAATTCGCCCCGACTTGATAACGTACGGAAAGATTATCGGCGGCGGCATGCCAGTGGGTGCCTTCGGCGGCCGCGCGGAGATTATGGAAAAGCTCTCGCCGCTGGGACCGGTCTATCAAGCCGGTACGCTGTCTGGCAATCCGGTCGCGATGTCGGCGGGATTGACAACGCTCAAGAAACTTGCGGACGGCAAGATTCACGAGCGTTTGGAAAGCCTGAATCGCAAGTTCGTCGGCCAACTGACCTCGTATTTCCGCGACAGCCAGGTAACGGTCGGCGGCGTCGGCTCGATCTACTGGATTGTGTTCCAGCCGGAGTTGCCGCGCGCGGCACACGCGATTTCGACCGACGGCATCAGCCACTACAATCGACTGCACAACAAGATACTCCTGCAGGGCATCTACATGCCGCCTTCGGGCTATGAGGTTTGCTTCCTCTCTGCGGCGCACACCGAAGAACTCCTCATGCAGGCAGCGAATGTCCTGGGTCAGGCGATCCAGAGCGAGGCGCATACGTGGGCGTGAAAGACAGCCCGTTTATCCGCGCTTGTTACGGCCAGAACGACGGGCCGCTTCCGATCTGGATCATGCGTCAGGCCGGCCGTTATCTCCCGGAGTACCAGGAGGTGCGCAGCAAGGTCTCGTTTCAGGAACTGTGCCGTTCGCCGCGACTGATAGCTGAAGTCGTTCGGCAACCGGTGGAGCGGTTCAATCTCGATGCGGCCATCTTATTCTCGGATATCCTGACGTTGTTGGAACCGATGGGCGTTCAGGTCAGCTTTCCGGAGGGCGGGCCGCTGATTGCTCAGCCGATACGCACGCCAGAGGACGTCGGCCGGGTGCATCGTTGCGACGTACAGCGTGATCTGTCGTTTGTGCTGGCGGGGATCGACGAAATCAAGCAGCGTTTACCCCAAACGCCGCTGATCGGCTTTGCCGGCTCGCCGTTTACGTTGTTTTGTTACCTGGTCGAGGGCAAAGGCTCGAAGACGTTCGACAAAGCCAAACAATTCATCCATCGCTATCCCGATGCGGCCCGACAACTGATTGATTTGCTGGCCGACTCGGTAGCGGACTACCTTTCAGAGCAGATCAATGCCGGCGCCGACGCTGTGCAGCTGTTTGACAGTTGGGGCGGAATTCTTTCCCACGAGGATTACCGCCAGTGGTCGGCGCAGCCGAATCAGAGAATCTTCGCCGCCGTGAAGAAACACAACGTACCGCGAATCCTCTTCGTCAACAACGTGGCGCCGTATCTCGACATCATCAAAGCGATCGATTGCGAAGTCATCGGCGTCGACTATCGTATCGCGCTGGCGACGGCCGCGAGCGCCCTCAACGGCAAATCGGTGCAGGGCAATCTCGATCCGACGGTGTTATTCGATAAGCCGGATGTTGTCAAGTCACGTACCCAGGAAATCCTCGACAGTCTCAGCCGTCATAATAACTTCATCTTCAATCTTGGCCACGGGATCCTGCCCGAAACGCCGCTCTCTTCCGTCGAGGCGATGATCCAGACGGTAAAGAAATTCCGCAATCAGGTTTGAACATGGCAGAGTCATTCACGCGCATCCCCATCGAACTGCTCCGGAAATATGACCGTCCGGGACCCCGCTACACCAGTTATCCCACCGTACCGGTCTGGTCGGCGGAGGTCGGTGTCGCGCAGTACCGCACGGCACTTGGTGCAGCCGCCGCGCGGAAAGACACGCCGCTGGCGTTGTATTGTCACATTCCCTTTTGCCGGAAACGCTGCTTCTACTGCGGCTGTAATACGGTTGTCACCCAACACAAAGAGCGTATCGACAGCTACGTCGCCAGTATCACGACGGAGATCAAGAATACAGCCGCTCTTCTCGGCGCGCGCCGCCGGGTGAGCCAGTTGCATCTTGGCGGTGGAACGCCGACGTTTCTGGATTGCCGTGGCTTGGAGATCGTTCTTAGTGCGATCGACGCCAAGTTCGAGTTTGCCGCAGGCTGCGAGAAGTCGATCGAGGTTGATCCCCGCGTGACAACCGACGAGCAGTTGGAATTTCTCGCCCAGTCAGGCTTCAACCGCCTCTCGATCGGCACGCAGGACTTTGATCCGCAGGTGCAGGAAGCGATGGGGCGGGTGCAGTCGTTTGAATCGGTGCAGCATATTCTTGAGAAGGGCCGGCAGTTGGGTTTCACGGGCATCAACCTGGATCTGATCTACGGCTTACCGAAGCAGAACGTCGATTCGTTCGCCGCGACGATTGCCAAAGCGCTGTCGTTGCGTCCCGATCGCGTGGCGATGTATTCGTTTGCCTACTTACCGCAGAACATGCCGCACCAGTCGGTGATTAACTCCCTTCAGCTTCCCGCGACCGAAGTGAAGTATCAGCTATTTGCCACTGCCGTCGCGGAGTTCACGAAGGCGGGGTATCGACAGATCGGCATGGATCACTTCGCCCTGCCGGAAGATGAACTCTCGCTGGCGCAGCAGGACGGTCGCTTGCACCGCAATTTCATGGGCTACACCGTTCAGAGCGCGCCTGAGATGATCGGTTTCGGCATGTCGGCGATCGGCTACGTCAACAACGCGTTCTTCCAGAACACCTCCAAACTGGACAGCTACGAAAAGGCGATCAAGGAGCAGGAATTCGCCGTCTATCGCGGAATGAACCTCTCGCAGGACGACCTGATTCGCCAGTACGTGATCAGCCAACTGATGTGCAATTTCCGCCTGCACTACCAGGCGCTGGAGCAACTTTTCGAGATTCGCTATAGCGATTACTTTGCGAAAGAGCACGGGCGACTCGATCCGTTTCTCGCCGACCAATTAATGAGCTTCGACGACTACGGGCTGCAGATCACGCCGGTGGGACGGACGTTTGTCCGCAACATCGCGATGACGTTTGACGCCTATCTGGATGAAAACGGCGAAGCCCGGGGCGTGAAGTTCTCCCGCACAATCTGAGAGCCGCGGCCATGCAGGATAAGACAGCAGTCATACTTCTGGCGATGGGCGGTCCGGCCACGACCGCTGAGATTCCCGAATATCTCTTCAACATCTTTTCGGATCGTCACATCATCCGGCTACCAGGCGGCGCGCTCTTTCAGAAGCCGTTTGCGCGGATGATCTCTAAGCGACGGACGCCGGAGGTGACGCACAACTACAGCCGCATCGGCGGCGGCTCGCCGCTCTTGAAGTGGACGGAGGCGCAAGCGCGTCATATCGAAGCCGAGCTTCATGAGGCCATGCCGGACGTCAAGTGCTTTGTCGGGATGCGCTATTCGCGGCCCGCAATTCCCACGGCGATCGCAAGCGCGGTCGAGCAGGGACTTAGCCGACTGGTGTTTCTACCGCTCTATCCGCAGTACAGCAAGGCAACAACCGGATCGTCGTTCGCCGTTGCGCAAGCGGAACTGAAAAAACATCCGCACGTACAGACGGAGTGGATCAGGGAATTTCATGACGATGCCGAGTACATTGCGCTGTTGCACGATTACATCGAAGCGAACATCCGCAAGGACGAGACTCTGCTCTTCTCGGCACATTCGCTGCCGCAGAAGTTCGTCGACGAAGGCGACCCGTATGTTGATCAGATCCGGCGCACCGCCCAGCTGGCGGCCGGCAAGCGCGAGTATTTTTTGTCATTTCAGAGCCGCACCGGGCCGGTGAAATGGGTTGGTCCCGATACGATCGACGAGACCAGGCGATTGTTAGGCGAACGTGCTGGCGGACTCTTCATCGTGCCGATCGCCTTTGTCTGCGATCATATTGAGACGTTGTTTGAGATCGATTTGCAGCTGAAAGAAATCGTGGGCGCCCAACAGGGCGAGCGGATTCGCCGGATGCCGATGTTCAACGACGACCGGCGTTTTGGCGTGATTCTGGCGAAGCTGGTGCAAAGGGCGGTGATCGCTGATGTCAAAGTATGATGTAATCATCGCTGGCGGAGGAATCTCCGGCCTGGCGACACTGCACTACTTGCGGCGCCACAAGCCGCATCTTCAAGTCAGACTCCTGGAAGCTGAACCGCGTCTCGGGGGAACTATCGGTACAGACGGGATCGACGGCTACAGTTTCGACTGGGGTCCGAACGGATTTCTGGATCGCGAGCCTCTGACGCTGCAACTCTGCGAGGAACTGGGGCTCAAGGATCAACTCGAGCGCGCCAACGAGAGCGTCAATGCGAGATTTATCCTGCGAGGGGGAAGACTACGGCCGGTGCCGATGTCGCCGCCGAAGTTCCTGATGGCGGATATTATCAGTTGGCGCGGGAAGCTGCGCATCATGCGAGAACCTTGGGCGAAGCCGCGGTCGGACGGAATCGACGAATCGATTTACGATTTTGCCAAGCGGCGGATCGGGCAGGAGGCCGCAGACTATCTGGTGCAGCCGATGGTGTCTGGTGTCTATGGCGGGGTAGCCTCACAGCTTTCGCTGCAATCGTGCTTCGCGATCATGCGCGAGATGGAGGACGAGCACGGCTCGTTGTTCAAGGCGATGATGGCCAAGGCGAAAGCGGCACGCGCGGCCGGGAAGAAGAGCGGTGGGCCGGCCGGACCGGGCGGTTGGCTGACTTCGTTTCGCGGCGGGCTTTACCGAATTATTGAGCGGTTCGAAGAGCTGTATCGAGACTCTATCCAATGCTCCAGTCCGCTGAAGTCTATCACCCGATCGGGTGAATTCCTGCGCGTCGCGACTGCCGACGGAACTACGCTTGAGGCAAGGCATATCGTCCTGGCAACTCCTTCGTATGTCGCTGCCGACGTCGTCAGGAACCTCTCGCCAACCTTGCACGAAGCGCTCGGTCGTATCAAGTATGCGCCGATTGCGGTTGTCTGCCTTGGCTATGATGCCTCGCAAGTGAAGCGTTCAGTGGAAGGATTCGGGTTCTTGGTGCCGCAGAAAGAGGGGCGGCGGATCTTGGGATCGATCTGGACGTCGTCGATATTCGCCGACCGTGCTCCTCAGGGGAAGGTGCAGTTTCGCACGATGTTGGGCGGGGACGGCGATCATGACTCGATCAGGCTGGATGACACCAAACTCACCGAACTGGCGTCAAACGATCTGGCGGAGATCATGGGCATTAGCGGCAGGCCGGAGACGGTGAAAGTCTACCGCTGGCAATACGGGATACCCCAGTATCACATCGGTCACCGTGCGGTTATGGATGTTGTGGAAGGGGAGTTGAAAGCGCTCGGGCAACTTCATCTCGCCAGCAACGCTTATTACGGCATCGGGCTGAATGATTGCGTCAAGCAGGCGTGGCGCGTCTATCAGAAAATCAGCTAAGACTCTTCGTCGACTTCAACCCAATCCGATCTTCTTTGCTTCAAGGAATTCGCGCAGGTGAACGCGCAACGAAGCGGGATTCGTGGTCGCCGCGCGGCGCGCCGAGTGCTCGCTCCAGCTATAGGCGTCATCGGGAATCGTGCGGCCATCGGGGGCTGCGATCTTGCGTTTATCGCCCTCGTAGAGACCGGTAGCCTTGATGATACGGTCATAGTCAGCGATCAAGTCGGCGAGATGGTCGTCGCGATACTCTTCGCGATGGACGGCGAGTTCGCGCGGCAGGCGCGGTTTGATCATCGGCTCGTGATCGGGATAGCCGAGGCAGATCCCCATCAGCGGAACGACGCGCTCGGGCAGCTTGAGCAGATCGCTGACTTGCGCCGGGTTATTGCGGATGGCGCCGATCATGCAGATGCCGAGCCCGGAAGCTTCAGCGGCAACGACGATGTTCTGGGCGACCAGCGCCGTATCGACGACGGCGACCATCATCATCTCGATATAGCGATCGGTGAACTGGTAGCCACGCAGTTCGCAGACGCGCTCAATGCGACGTAAGTCGGGGCACATCGCGAGAAATACGGGACAGCCGGCGACATAGGATTGGTTGCCGCAATAGCCCGCCAGTTTATCCTTCTTTGACGGATCGGTCACAACAATGATTGAATAAGTCTGCAGATTCGAGGAAGTCGGCGCTTGGCGCGCGGAATCGAGAATGCGAGTGAGCAGATCTTCTGGGATCGGATCGCTCTTGTAGCGCCGGATCGAACGGTGCGAAGCAAGGATTTCGAAAACATCTTTCATGGTGGAAAAAGATAGGCGCTTCAGGCGCTGCGGCAAGGAGAAAGGGGCTGATCGATCAGGCGAGGAAGAAGGTCAAGAGCGTGAAAGCCATCGAGATTCCGAGAGCCAGCCAGTTGATCCGAAAGGCATTACTGCGAACCTGCGCGAGTTCTTCGGAGTTAATGATGACTTCCTCGCCCTGATCGAAATTGCGCCGACCGCGCATCGCCAAAAGCGCTCAGGTCTTTTCGCGCGCCTGGAGCAGGCCAAGAACGGCTGCAAAGGCGGACAGAAAGAGCGGAATGTACCAGCCGCGGCTGACATCGTAGACCTTCAGCGCCAGAAAGATGATGATCGTGGCGACGAAAGCGACGAGCGAGACGCGTTCGCGGCGGCGGCATTCGCGCACGCCGATGTTGGTGACGGACTTTGAGAAAAACGGCGACATAATGGTCTCGATAGTGGTACGAATGAACCGAATCAGAAATCTTGCGGCAAAGTGTTTTTTGGGATTGAACGCCGGCACAAGGTGACGCGTCAGGATGATAGAGGCCAGCCCACCGGCTTCGTTGCGACACACGAGCTATTCGAACAATGGAAATGGGAAGTATCTGTGAGTTTTGGGGGATTCACAGTAGTTGGAATGTTACGCCAGGAGGTTGTCGTGCGCGGAGTTTGTGCTCTGCTGTTCGCTTGCCTGCTGCTGCAGGGTGCGGTATCACTCGCAGCGAAGGACTCGACAGGAGTAGGGTGTATCTGCGGAAAGGTGACCAGCGCGGATACGAGTAGCACAATCCCGTTTGCTGTTGTGTACCTCGCAGGCACTACCAAAGGCTGCCAAACTGATACTTCAGGAGTATTTTGTATTTGCGGTCTGACAGCAGGTGTGTACACGGTAGTTGGCGCAACTGCAGGCTATAGGTCTGTGGCTGTTGAAGGCGTTGAAGTTGCGGCGGCTTGCACGAGTTGGGTGACTTTCTGTCTGGAGGAAACGATAATCGTTATCGATGGCTGTCCAATAGTTCCACGTGCAAACTGGCGGCTAAGAATATACGAAACTCAATCGATGTATCAGCTTACTGCCGAACACATTCGTTACATGCCGAGCGGCGACGTTTATGACATCCTGCGCAAATGAGGAGGTGTCACGGTTCAATAGCTAAGTCCTGATCCGCCATTCACAAACAGATTCACCGCCATGATGGGAATATCCGCGCATTCAGGCTGTATTGAGTGCAAGGAAGAAGAATCAACCTGAAAAACGGAGGAAATCAATGAAACGCTTCCTTCTGACGGCTGCAATCGCAGCAGTCTGGCTACTGGCGGTGGTAGCCTCGCAAGTGATGTCGGGCGAGACCGGCAAAATCCGCGGAAAAGTGATCAACAAGATGACGAAGGCGCCGATTGCATCGGCGGTCGTTGTTATCGACGGCACAACCATCGGCGCGCAGGCGGATTCGCTCGGGGAGTACATAATCATCAATGTACCGCCGGGGAAGTACGCGCTAACGGCTTCAGTGACGGGATATACATCAGTCAGGGTCGTGGAATTGACGGTGTCGCCCAATTCAACTACGCAGCAGGATTTCGCGCTCGAGGAATCGCTTATCCAGACCGATGCGCAAATTGTCGTTGCTGAGAGAGACCTACTCAAGATTACCGAGACCGCTAACCTGCGGCAGATTACACCGGAGAATATCAAGAACATGCCGGTCACGAACGCGCAAGATGCTCTCGGCGTTCCTTACCAGTCTGTCGCGCCAAAGAAAGAGCAGCGCATGCGCGTGAAGCCTTCTCCCCTCGGTTTCTGCGGAACGCCGCCACCAGCAGTGCTTCCGGGTGGGTGCTATCCGCCGCCAGCGCATGGCGGTACCACGCCGCCAAACGGCGAACCGGTGGATGCCATGTTCTTCAAGAATTACGGCGTTAATCCCTTTATCGATACCGATGATGATCACCTCTCGACTTTCGCAATTGACACCGATAATGCCGCTTACACGATGGCGAGGGCTTACCTTAACGACGGCAATCTGCCGCCTGAGGAAGCAATCCGCGTCGAGGAGTTCGTCAATAACTTCAAGTATGACTATCAGCACCCGCACGATCGCGCGTTCGCAGTTGAACTGGAAGCGGCGCCCTCGCGGTTTGGGCAGAATTACCAGCTTCTCAAAATCGGCATCGCTGGAAAAGTAGTCGATCCCAAGATGCGGCTCGATGCAAACCTCGTGTTCGTTGTTGATGTGTCGGGTTCGATGGCCTCCGAGAATCGCCTGGGCCTGGTGCGGCGCAGCTTGCGGATGCTGGTCGACCAACTCAATCCGCGTGATCGCGTCGGTATTGTCGCCTACGGCAGCCAGGCGTGGACGATTCTGGAGCCGACTTCGATTGCGAACAGCGAGACAATCATCGCCGCGATCGAGCAGCTTTATCCCAACGGTTCGACCTATGCCGAGGCGGGAATTCGTCTGGGTTACCAGATGGCTGACCGGATGTTCGAGACAGGTAAGATCAATCGGGTGATTCTCTGCTCGGACGGCGTGGCGAATGTCGGACAGACCGGGGCTGAAGAAATTCTCAAGTCGATCAAACAGTATGCGGACAAGGGGATTACGCTCTCGACCATCGGATTCGGCATGGGCAACTACAACGACGTCCTCATGGAAAAGCTCGGCAACAAGGGGAACGGCTACTATGCATATGTCGACACCTGGGAAGACGCACAGCGGGTATTCCGCGACAACCTCACCGGCGCGCTGCAGGTGATTGCGCGGGACGTAAAGATCCAGGTCGATTTCAATCCCAACGCGGTCGAGCGCTACCGGCTGCTGGGCTATGAAAACCGCGATGTCGCCGACGAGAAGTTCCGCGACGACAAGGAAGACGGCGGCGAAATCGGGTCGGGGCATAAGGTGACCGCGCTTTACGAAATCAAGCTGCGCAAGGACGCTGCCAGCAGCGAGATCGGTACGATTTACGTGCGGTTCAAGCACCCCGAGACTTTTACCGTGACGGAGATTTCCGAACGGATCGACCGGAGAATCCTGCGCCGCAGTTTCGAAGAGACCTCGGCGGATTTCCGCTTGGCGGCGGCCGCGGCGGAGTTCTCAGAGATCATGCGCAGTTCTTACTGGGCCAAGGGCAGCGCTCTTGGCGACGTGCTGGAAGTGGCGCGCTCGGTGGAACGGCAGCGGCCGGATGATCAGGTCATCGAGTTGATGGACTTGATTGCCAAGGCCGACCGCATGCGCAAGGACAAGGAACGCAATCTCAACGGGGAGCCGCTCGGCCTGAAGGGCGAATAGTGGCTCAAGAATCCTTCAGTGGTTGGAGGCTGCCACTGACCGGATGAAAGAGGGCATCACCTGGCGGTGAAACAAAGGGGAAAGCTGTGAGGGCGAGCCGGTGGCTCGCCCTCGCGTTTGGGGATGAAGGATTGGCGGTTCACTTATGCTCCGACCTTCCCGGTCAGGGCGATCACCCGCTGTCTCGCCAGCGACTGGTTGAGATTGTTTACCGAGTTGTAGGTAAAGGCCTCCTGAAAGCTGTGCTCGGCGCGTTCAGTGTCGCCCTTGCCGCGGTAAGCCTCAGCCATCAAGCAGAGATTGTACGGGTTTTGCGGATTCGACTGGCCGAGATGGGAGATAGCCTGATCCCAGTTCTTTTCCTGCAGGGCAATGATCGCGCCGAGTTGGTGCGCTGCCCAGATCTGGAAAGTGTTCTGGTTGGCCTCGGCGCCTGCCTGGTAAGTCTGAAAATGTTGCTTAGCCGATTCCAGATCGCCGGAGCGCGCGGCCACGCGGCCGGCATCGTAATGGAAATTGAGCTGCGCGAGCGCCATTAGACGCTCGGAGTTGTTTTCCGCCTTGGCCTGCAAGTCAACGGTTTCCTGGAAGCGCTGGAGAGCGTCGGCGTAGCGCCCCACTTCCAGCAAGACATTGCCCATCAGGTTGACATCCCCCGACATGGCGGCGTAATCGTTGCTCGCGGCGGCGATGTCGTACATCTTGTGCAGCATGTCGAGACCAGCTTCGAAGTTGCCTTCGTCGATCGCCGAGATCGCCATGCCGGCATAGGCAGCGCGGCGTTGGCCGTCGTTCTTGGCTTGATCAAGAAACTGCTGCAATTTTTCACGGGCGTCCTGATGACGGCCCATAAAATTGAGATTGCTGGCGATGCCGAAATACGAGGGCGGGAAATCGGCGTTGGTTTTAAGCGCCTTCTCGTATTGCGCGATCGACTCCTCGAAGCGGCTGAGCTTCATCAGCAATTCGGCATACGAGTCGTAGGGGTTGGGGTCGGTCGGAGTCAGCTCGATGTATTTCTTGAAGGCGGCTTCGGCCTCATCCATGCGGTTATTGAATCGGTGCGCGTAGCCGAGTTGGTTGTAGACCGGCGAGTAATTCGGCGCAATTGCCGCGGCCTGCATGTAGTGGCGGGAGGCATCCTCCCAACGCTGCTGGCCGAAATAGACGTTGCCGAGAAGCGTGTGGACGCGCTCGTCGGTGGGACGGGCGGTTTCGAGTTGCTTGAGAAGTTCCTCCTGCTTCGGTTGGTCGCCATTAACGCCGGCGACGGTGGCCTGGATCAACAATTGCTCGGCGGGACTGGCCTTGGCGGCGGTGTTGCGCGCCTTATCGAGCGCAGCGAAGAATTCACCGGGCGTGGCTGAAACCTGCGCCAGCAAGAGGTGGGCCTGGGCAAAATCGGGGTCGAGTTCGACCGCCTGTTTGAGCAGCGGCAGAGATTCGTTGCCGCGCAGTTTTTCGCTGAGATCGCGCGCCTCGACGAAGAGCTGTCTGGCCTTGTCGGAATTGGTCGTGATCGGGACTTTACCGTCGTCGACCGGCGTCGAACTGCAGCCGAGAGCGGCGAGTGTCAACAGCGCCAGCGCGAGGACGGCGCCGCGGCGAGCCTTGACAAATTGCATCGGGTTCTCCTTGTGTCAGGATAATTGTGTAATCGGTTACCAATAAATATGAGACGCAGTGAGGCTTGCGTCGTTTAATCGCATACGGTTGGGCAGTTTAGGTTACGAGATTGAGCAGGCGGAAGTTGCGCTGAATGTCATTCCCGCGCAGGCGGGGATCCAGGGTTTGTGGACAGCGAGTCGTTCGCACCTCGCAAGGACGGCAGCACCGTAGGGGCCGGGTTCGCCTGCCCGGGCGGATGACGGAACAGGTGCAAGTCAGGTGTCAAATCCCTGCATCACGGAATATCGGTGCGGAAGACGCACGTCTGTCGGGAACAGGCGGATCGAGGCGGTGTGAGGAGAGACGGGATTTGACCTACTGGCTATGACCAGTGCGGGCATTGTACCAATCGATGAACAAATCAGCAACGATCCTCTCAAACTTGTTTTTCGCTCTTTCCATTTCTGCTTGTCGTCTCTTCCCAATCATGCCTCTAATCCCCCCCTACAACCTCCCCTTGACCCACTCTTCGAGGCCGCCGGCGAGTATCAGTTCCTGGGCGGCGATACCGACCGGGCCGATCGGGTAATCTTTGCCGGAAGCGACGATCTTCGAGTTTGCGAAGTCGACCTTCGCGGCGATGCCGGTCTTGACGGTCAGTTTGTCTGAGCCAAACTGCTTTTTCAAGTCGTTGACGAGTTCGGGCGCTTCGACAGCGAGAAAGCCATTATTGAGCGCATTGCGTTTGTAGGTTTCTGAAAACGATCCCGCTACTACCAACGCGATTCCGCGATACTTCAGGGCAGTTGCGGCTTGCTCGCGCGACGAGCCGGTCCCGAAGTTGAAGCCGCCGACGAGCACGTCGCCCTTCTTGACGATCTTGCCGAATTCCTGATCGTAGTTTTCCATCACGACGGAAGCCTGTTGCTCCGGCGTGAAATCGTCGATGTAGGTGTACTTGCCGGGATAGATGCCGTCGGTGTTGAGATTGTCCTGATGACAGAAAATCAACTCGCCCTCGATCTGCGCCGGGAAACCGTTGATGATCGTTACCTTGCCTGGCGCAGAAGGCTTAGCGGGAGTACCGGACACGCCGCCGATCGGTTTGCCTTCACCGTTGCCGCCGGGCAGATCGATATGTCCGGCAATCGCCGAGGCTGCCACCACCGCCGGCGAAGCCAAATACGCCTGCGATTCTCGCGAGCCCATGCGACCCTTGAAATTGCGGTTGGTGGCCGAGATGCCGACTTCGCCGTCCTCGAGCGTCCCTGTCCCGAGACCGATGCACGCACCGCAACCGGCGGGAAGCACGATCGCGCCGGCATCGACAAGTACCTTCCAGTCACCGCGCCGCTCGGATTCTGACTGCACTTCCGAGGAGGCTGCCGCGAGGTAGAACTTTACCCCGGGGGCGAATTTCTTGCCGCGTGCAACGGCCGCGGCCTGCGCGATGTCTTCGATGCGGCCGTTTACGCACGACATGAGATATGCTTTGTGGATGGCGACTTTCTTTGCGCGCATCGAAGCAACGGAATTCATCACCTTGACGGTATTCGGGCCGGAGACGTGTGGCTGCACTGAATCGAGTTCGAGATAGAGTTCACGGGCGTAGGCGGCGCCTTTGTCGGCGATCGGGATATTCCTCTCGAGTTCGTCGATGCGCTTGTGATTCATGCGCGGTTGTGTGCCAGCGCCGTCGGCATCCGAGGGCACACCCTGCAAGCCGCGCTTGGCGACATAGTCGGCGCGCGCGCGCAGCCATTTGATGGTGACTTCGTCGATCGGGAAGAGCCCCACCAGCGCGCCCCATTCGGTGGTCATGTTGGCAATGGTGAGGCGCTCGTCGATCGATAGGGCTTTCAGACCGTCACCGGCAAATTCGACGGCGTGATTGAGGACTTCGTCTTTGTTGAACAGTCCGCAGAGCGTGACGATCACGTCCTTGCCGGTAACTCCGGGGCGCAGTTTGCCGCGCAGCTCGACCTTGGCGACGGGCGGGACTTGCCACCAGGTGCGTCCGGTCGCCCAAATCGCGGCGGCATCGGTGCGCACGATCGGCGTTCCGAGGCAACCAAGGCCGCCGTACATATTGGAGTGCGAATCGGAAGCGACCGCCAGCGTGCCGGGCCAGGCGTAACCCTCTTCGCACATGATCTGGTGTCCGATGCCGCGCCCGGCGGGATAGAAGTCGATGCCGTGCTCTTTGGCAAAGGCCTCGATCTTGCCGTACTTCCTGAGATTGTCTTCACCGGTGTCCTGCACGTTGTGGTCGAGGGTGAAGACCACTTGACGCGGGTTGAAGACATTCTTTGCGCCGATCGACTTGAACTTCGGGATCACAGCGCCGGTGTTGTCGTGCGTCATGACGTAAGCGGGTTTGATCGAGATGTAGTCGCTGGCGTGAACCTCGTGGCCGGGTTCAAGTCCGAAGGCGAATTTCTGGGCGATTTTCTCGACGAGTGTCTGCGGCATGGCGAATTCTCTCCAATGTCTGTCAATAAGTCAAAACTGGAGAAAAGATACCGACCGTCCGGGTGGAAGTCAACGGGCGCGGAGAGGCGTCAATACCGGCGATTTAGCGATTTTCTTTGCGAATTACGAGCTTGAGTCCCGACCAGTAATCGTCGACAGCGCAGACCTTGACATCGACCAATCCAAGCGGCAAGGCGACTTCACGGACGACGTCCTCGGTCAAATCGGTCGGCACCTTGGCGGTTTTCTTCGGCCAGGAAATCCAGATCATGCCGTCTTTGGTCAGTTGCTTGAGAAACTGCGGCAAGAGCGCCGCCAGGCGCGGACGCTGGGTCGCAAAGCAGTGGATGAAGTCGGCGGTTTTGGCGCGCGCATCAACGATCGTCACGTCACTCGGCAACTTGCCGATCAGGCGCAGATAATTATCGGGCTGGTTGACCAGGCGGATCGTGAGACCCGACTTGATGCCAAGTTTGTTAATCAGGGGGGTATCGGAATAACCGGCCATGCTGTCGGTCGCCTCGAGTTTCATGTTTCCTACCGGAGTCCCGACCTTTGGTGGGACAATAGCGATCCCTAAAGTATATGATTACAGCGCAAGTGCCGCAACTGCAGATTTGTTAGGAATTATCGGTAGCGGGGGAGGGAAGCTTAAGGCCGGCGATACCGCCCACGATGAGGTGATGGGCCATGTCTTTTCGCCGTCGCGGTACCGGCCTAGAACGGCGAGAACCCGGCGCCGGACCAGTACTCGCCCTTTAGCTCTTCCTGCTGACGCAACAGCGCATTGTAATGGCCCGCTTCCCAATCTGCCAGTTCGCTGAAGAACTTGCGGGCTTCAGGTTCGCTAGCCGTCTGCGCCAGTTCCTGATAGAACTTGATGGCGTCGCGCTCCAATTGAATGCCGATCGCCAGTGCGCTCATCTCGAAGTGTGCGTCCCGGATACGCTGCTTGATGCTGTCAGTGAAGATCGGAAAGCTCCCCGAAAACGCTGTGCCCTGCCCGAGGCGGGCGGTAGGATTCAACTTGCCGGTCTGCAGCAGAGAATCGTAGTGACTCTTTAAGAAGCCCAGGTGTTCGAGTTCTTCATGAGCGAGTTGCTCGAAAGCGGCCTTGCCCTTGGGGTCCTGCGTCGTGTTGGCGGCCATCATATAGAAACTGTGCCCTTCACGCTCGGCCATGGCAGCCTTGAGCAGAGCGTCGCTGAGCGGGGATTGATTCGATACCATGTCGGCTCCTGAATAAATGACTCCGAGTCCAAGTTAGCGATCCCGGCGCGCGAATCAAGCCCAATCGCGCGGGCGGAAATGACCATTTACGAATCAAACCTTGCCGTTCGCGTAATCCGATTGACCATTGCGCAACACCGCTCGTCTCAGAGCCTGAGTACAACGAATTTTCGCGACCGTTGAATGGCACCAGTATGATCGCCCCCGATGGTCTTCAATTCCAGCCGCTATCCCTTTTAAAGGAGAGGAGCATGCGCCACCTTACTCTAAAGCGATTTGTCCCGATCGCCCTCGTGGTTACCGCCATCTGCCTGGTCGGTGTAGTACCGGCCGGTGCCCAGACGGCATTCACAAGAATTACTGATGCCGGCAACCCGGTTGTTTCCGACGTTACCAACCAAACCTACACCGGGTGTGCGTTCGTCGATTACAACAATGACGGGAATCTCGACCTGGTTGTTGTCGATCCGAACCAAACCAAGCTCTACAAAGGAGATGGCGCGGGAGGATTTACTCGCATTACCAACACGCCGATCACAACCGGGACCTTCTTCGCGTTGGGAACGTCCTGGGCAGACTACGACAACGATGGTGACCTTGACTGCCTTCTGGCGGGTACCGGCGGAAGCGCCCTCTATAAGAACAACGGCGACGAGACGTTTACCCAGGTCTCGGCGAGTCTGATGGGGACAACCGACCTGCGCGGCTGGAGCCCGGCCTGGGGTGACTACGACGACGACGGTTACGTTGATTTGGTCATCACCTTTCCCACGGGATTCGTCGGCAACCCGCAACGGCCGAACCGGATGCTCCGTAACCAGGGCCCGCCCGATTACGCCTTCGAGGTGATCGACACCGGCGTTATCGTTACCGGGCTCAAGCCGTATACCTCCGGCAACTGGGCCGATTACGATCTCGATGGCGACCTCGACTTCTTCATCGGCAGCGGCCCGGCCTCGTCGGTTTCTGGACTGGATGATCTTTACAAGAATCTGCTGATCGAGACCGGAGTCCCTGGTTTCGAACGCATCTTGCAGGCGCCGATCGCGAACGACCCGGGCGATGGTCAGGTGTGGAATTGGATTGATATCGACAACGACATGGACTTGGACGCCTACCGCACCAACTGGGGCGGCGTGGCCATCGGCTTGCGCAGCAACGACCTTTATGTCAATAACGGCGGAACCTACACCGAAGTGGGCGGCGAGGAGATCGTTGACGATCAGACGGTGTCGCTGTCGCAAATCTGGCAAGATTTCGATAACGACGGCGACCTGGATTGCTATACGGTCAACATCGGCATGAATAAGTACTACCGCAACGCGGGCGGGACGTTCTTCGGCGATTTCATGGGCGATCATGTCACTACCAGCCAGCAGGGATCGGGCGGCACCGCCGGCGATATTGACAACGACGGTGACATGGACATCTTCGCGGTGGCTTCCGGAGCGAACAAGCGTCTTCTCCTGCGCAACGATTACGCCGGCGCCAATGGCTGGCTCAAGCTGAAGCTGGTGGGGCAGAAGTCGAACTGGGCGGCAATCGGTGCACGGGTCTGGATCAAGGCGACGATCGACGGCGACTCGGTCTGGCAGACGCGCGACATCTCGGCACAAAACACCTTCCTGGGGCACAATTCGTTTGAAGTTCACTTCGGCCTGAAGGACGCATCGGTGGTCGAAGCACTGCGGATTGAGTGGCCGTCGGGCATTGTCTTCGATACTACGATGGTAGGAATCAACCAAACGCTGACGTTCATCGAGAGTTGTGAGGACGGCGATGGCGACGGCGTAGGTTGTCTGGACAATTGCCCGTCGGTCGCCAACGCTTCGCAGGCGGATGCGGATGGCGATTTCATCGGCGATGCTTGTGATAATTGCCTGAGCGTCTCAAACCATGAACAGGCCAATTCCGATGCCGACAGCCTCGGTGATGCCTGCGACAATTGTCCGGCAGACGCCAATAACGACCAACTGGATTCCGACAGCGATGGTGTCGGCGATGCCTGCGACAACTGCCCTGATGTCTCAAACCCGGGTCAGGAAGATTCGAACAGCAACGGTGTTGGCGATGCCTGCGACTACACTTGCGGCGACGCCGACGGCAACGGCATCATCACGATCTCGGATGCGGTCTACCTGATCACCTACATCTTCGGCGGCGGGCCGGCGCCCGACCCGGTGATCGCCGGTGACGCCGACTGCAACGGTATCGTGACGATCTCCGACGCCGTGTTCCTGATAACATTCATCTTTGGCGGCGGCCCCGCGCCTTGCGCCAGTTGCCCATAAGCCGATGAGCGGTCTCCTCACCAGACCGTTCAGCACGCAAAACCGGTGGCGTAGGACCGCCACCGGTTCTTGTGGATGTGGCGGGACGACCGTGAATTTCGTTAGACAATCGCCGGTGTTTTCTCGTTTAAATTGATATGGACAAGATCCCCTATTCTATCGATCCCAACGAAAGGCGCAGCGCCGCTCTGGAGCTCTACCGCCGGTTGCTGCCATCGCGGGTCCTGCGCTGGTTAACGGCGATTGGGCTCTGGCTCGTAGTCGCGCTGGGGTCGGCGACGCATTGGTGGTTTTTCCCGCAGGGAAGTTACCCCTACACGTGGTGGGAATTGGTCGCTGCTAAGAGCGGCGTCTGGTTGCTCTGGGGCGCGCTCGTTCCGCTCATGTTTGCGGTGGCAGCGCGTTTTCGTCTTGAAGTCGGCTTTCGCTTGCGCAACGCCGCCGTGCTGACTGCCTTCGGCATCCTCTTGACTCTTGCCTATATTCTTGGCTACACGTTTGTGGTGCTGTCCGTCATCAGCGAACCCACGAGTTACGGAATTCGCCAGCTTTGGGACTTCATGATCACGATGCACTCGACGTGGTATTTTCTGGCGTTTTGGGTGGTGGTCGGATTTGAGCACACGGTATCGTACCACCGTCGTCTTGCCGAGCGCGAGCGGCAAGCCGAACAATTGCGGACGCAGTTGGTCGAGGCGGAACTGGAGCGCCTCAAGGGACGGTTGCAGCCTCATTTCTTGTTTAATACTCTGAATACGATTTCTTCGCTCGTCTTGAGCGACCGCAAATCGCTGGCTTACGACACGCTTGCCGACCTTGCGCACCTGCTGCGGCTGAGTCTCGACCGCAGCGACGAGCAGTTCGTAAGTCTCGCCGCAGAGATGGAATTTGCGCGATTGTATCTCAACTTGATGACGCGGCGCTTTCCCGATGCCTTGGACACCAAATACGAGGTGGACGAATCGTGCCTCGACGCAGCAGTACCGAGCCTGATCCTGCAGCCGCTGGTGGAAAACGCCGTGAAGTACGGCACCTGCGACGGCGCCGGCTGGGTGCGGATTAAGGCTTATCGCAGTGATGACTGGTTGCACCTCGAAGTCGTCAACCCGATCGGCCGCAGCGAGCCGATGGAATCGGAGAACGGCGGACGCGGGCTGCTCTACCTGCGCGAGCGCCTCGAATGTCTCTACGACGGTACGGAAGGATTCATAAAGGTCGAAGAAGCGAACGGTGAGTTCGCCGTGCAACTGGTATTACCATGGTCAAGACTGGAAAGGGAGTCGGCGAGTGATGTCAAGCTCGGTCAATACAATCCGCGCCCTGGTCGTTGACGACGAAAAGCCGGCGCGGGAACTGCTGGTGCAGCTCCTGGCCGGAGAAGCGGATTTTGAGATCGTCGGGGAGTGCGCCAGCGGCCGTGAGGCGATCGCCGCAGTCAACAAGCTGCATCCGGACATCATGTTTCTCGACATTCGCATTCCCGAGCACGATGGCTTTGGCGTTCTCGAGCGGCTGGGCAAAGCCGCGCCGACCGTGGTGTTTGTGACCGCTTACGATGAGTATGCCGTCAAGGCGTTCGAGTATCATGCTTTTGATTACCTGCTGAAGCCGTTTCGGCGCGAACGACTGGCGCAGACGCTCTCGCGCTTGCGGCAGGAATTGCAGCGGCCGCCCGGACAGCGGCAGGCGCCTCGTATCCGGGAGCTATTGCAGTACTGGGATCACACGTCTCAGCCTGCGCCGCCAACGCCGCACAACCCCGGGTTCCTTCAGCGAGTCTTTGTCAAGTCGGCACGGCACTCGATTTCGATCGAGGTCTCCCACATCGATTGGATTCGTTCCGTCGATCACTTCGTGCAGATCTACGCACGGGGGCGGAGCTACATGCTCTATTCCTCGATTGGCGCCCTCGAAGATTCTCTCGATCCATCGACGTTTCTCCGCATCCACCGAACGACGATTGTCAACCTCAGGTCGATTAAAGAATTCCGTCTGGCGGCCCTCGGCAAGTGCTACGTGATTCTCAAGGACGGCTCCGAACAGGCTGTGAGCCGGAATCGGCGCGGGGCGCTGCGCGATCGGTTGCGCGAGCTGGTGCAGAAAACCACGACCACCACGAAATAGTCGGCCGCGGCGCGCCAAAACAGGCGCGGAATTCCCGAAATTAGACCTTCCGTATTACATTGCCTCGCGGCTACATCTCCAGATATATTACCTCCCGAAAGAATGCTAACCGGCGCCGGGCTGTCGGTCGCGACATTGACCCGGAAATAGTCGAGGTCCCAAAATGAAATCACATCTTCGCACGATGCTCGCCGTGGTTCTGGCGACGCTCACTCTGTCATTGTCGGGTTGCGGAAAAGGCAAGAATGACGCAGCACAACAGGAAGGTCAACCTGTTGCCGCCAAGATCAAGATCGGCGTCAGCCTCTTGACTCGCACACACCCGTTTTACCAGGATCTGGAAGCGGGAATGCTGGAAGCGGCCAAAGCCAATGGCTACGAATTGCTGGTTACAGCAGGCGAATTTGACGTTGCCCGTCAGAAGGATCAATTGCAGGACTTCATCGTGCAGAAGGTGAATGCGATTGTCGTCAGTCCCTGCGACTCGCGCTCGATTGGCACGGCGATTCAAGCAGCCAATGACGCCGGCATCCCGGTCTTCACCGCCGATATCGCCTGCCTGGCGGACAATGCCAAGGTCGTGACGCACGTAGCCTCCGACAATGTTGCCGGAGGCCGCCTGGCGGCACAAGCACTGGCTGAAGCGCTGGGCGGGCAGGGCAAGGTGGCGATCATCGATCATCCGGAAGTGGAATCGGTCATTCAGCGCGTCAGCGGTTTCGAGGCTGAGATCGCTGCGACACCGGGGATCCAAATCGCGGCAAAACTTACCGGTCGCGGCGTCAAGGATCAGGCGATGCGCACGGCAGAAGATATTCTGCAGTCTCATCCTGATCTCGCCGCTTTCTTCGGCATCAATGACGATTCGGCACTGGGAGCGCTTGCGGCAGTGGAGAAGGCCGGGAAACAGGGCAAGGTGGTAATCGTTGGATTCGATGCCGTGCCCGAGGCGCGCGAGGCGATCAAGGCGGGAAAGATCTTCGCGGACGTCATCCAGCAGCCGCGCGAGATCGGCATGCAGACTATCGAAGCGATCAAGACTTACATGGCAGGCGGTCAGGTTCAACCTACGATCCTGATCCCGTGCGGTTTGTTTACGCAGGCGGATGCGCAATAATCCTGCCGACGAAATCGATTCTGGTACGCAAGCGATCCTGTTGCGCGCCGCCGGAATCCAGAAGGCCTTCCCCGGCGTTCAGGCGATCGGTAACGGCGAGTTGGACCTCCGTCGCGGCGAGATTCATGCGCTGGTTGGTGAGAACGGGGCGGGCAAGAGCACGCTGATCAAGGTGCTGACGGGTGTCCACCAGCCCGATGCCGGAACGATAACTTTGTCGGGTCGGGAGGCACGCTTCAATTCGCCCGTTGACGCCCATCGCAACGGCATAACCGCGATCTATCAGGAGCTTTCGCTGGTGCCGAACATGTCGGTAGCTGCCAACCTTTTCCTGGGTCGCGAACTCACGCGCGGCGGATTGCTGCGGAGCGAACAGGAAATCAGCACCGCCGAAAAGGTCCTGGCGCGACTCGGCTTGACGCTCGATGCCCGCCGTCTGGTCGCCGAGTTGTCGATTTCCGAACAACAACTCATCGAAATTGCCCGCGCATTGATTACCGACGCCAGAATCATCGTCATGGATGAACCGACGGCGGCATTAACGCCACGTGAAGTCACCCGCTTGTTCGCGATTCTGCGCGAGTTGACCCAGGAGGGTATCTCCATCATCTTCGTCAGTCATCGGCTGGAAGAAGTCCTTGCAATTTCCAATCGCGTGACGGTCATGCGGGACGGATTTACGGTGGCTACCCGGCCTGCAGCGGAACTGTCCCACCGGGCGCTGATCGAGCTAATGGTTGGCCGCGTGCTGGAAGACGAGTTTCCACCGAGCAGTTCGCAACCCGGCGCCACACGGTTTTCTGTGCGCGGACTTTCCGGGGACCGGGTGCACGATGTTTCGTTTGACGTGCGTTCCGGTGAGATTCTCGGCATCGCCGGTCTGATGGGTGCCGGACGCACCGAACTGGCGCGGTTGATCTTTGGCGCCGATCGACGCAGCCGCGGCACGCTTCAACTTGACGGTAGAGCCTTAGTCCTATTCACCCCGCGCGAGGCGATCAAAGCCGGTATCGGCCTCTTGAACGAAGACCGCAAACGGCAGGGCCTGGTACTGTGCGCACCTGCCGTCGACAGTTTCGCGCTGACGAGTTATCCCAAGTGGTCGCGTTTTGGATTGCTAAACCTGAAACGCCTGGGAGAGTCGTTTCAGCGGCATGTGAAATCACTGGCGATCAAGATCGCGCATCCGCTTCAGCGCACGGAAGACCTCTCCGGTGGCAATCAACAGAAGCTCCTGGTGGCGCGGTGGCTGGAGACCGACTCGCAAGTGCTCATCTTTGATGAACCGACGCGCGGCATCGACGTTGGCGCTAAGTACGAGATGTACGTGATTATCCGGCGGCTCGCGGCAGCGGGCAAAGCGATCATCCTGATCTCATCTGATCTTCCGGAAATTCTCGGCATGTGCGACCGGGTATTGGTTATGAAAGCCGGGCGGATCGCCGGCGAGGTCAGCGACATGAAATCGGCCACCCAGGAAATGATCATGGCATTGGCGGTATGACTCAACGCGGCGAAAAGAATGCGCTCAGGCGCCTGCTCGGCGATTACGGCATGCTGCCGGTGCTGCTGTTACTCTGTGTCCTTTTCTCGGTGCTCACGATCAGAGACCAGACTGTCAGCGGTAAAGACGGCGCGGCGCAGATCATCGAGAGACTAAGTGGCGAAGCGGCGGGGCAGCGCGGTCTGCTCGTCGTTTCGTCCGAAGGGAAATCCGAGATCGAGTTCGCTGAATCGCTTAAGCGATCTGCAGAATCACAGGGCTGGACCGTGCGCAGCGTTACCGGCGACCCGGCGGCCGTGCGCGGAGCCTTTGCCGAAATCGACTCGAGCGCCGATCGCGAGTGGATTGTCATCACCAGTTCAGCTTATCGACCGCTGGTGTCGCAGATCGCGGCACAATTTCCATCGCTCAAAGACAGCCGAATCGAAAGTCCGACCGGCAGACGTTGGCCGACGTTTCTACTGGCCGAAAATCTTCGCAATGTCGCCAATCAGATTACCGTCATCGCCATCATCGCTATCGGCATGACGATGGTGATTATCACGGCAGGAATCGATCTCTCGGTCGGCAGCCTGATAGCCCTGTCGGCCGTCGTCATCGCCTGGGTCATTGAACCGCTGGGCGGTGCAGAGGCCTCTGCCGGTGGCGTGCTGCTGGGCGGGATGGCAGCCGTCCTGGCCTGCGCCGTCATTGGGGCATTCAGCGGTGTGATGATCACCTCATTTCGCATTCCTCCGTTTATCGCGACGCTGGCAATGATGCAGGTTGCGGCCGGCCTCGCCTACATCGTCTCGCAGGGCAAACCGATTTACCAACTACCGGAAGGATTTGTCTGGCTGGGGCGCGGCGTCGATCCGCTGCTGGGGATTCCGGTGGCTGTTGTTCTGATGTTTGTCATGTATTTCCTCGCCTGGGTCGTGATGGAGCGTTCGGTGCTGGGGCGGCATATTTACGCTGTAGGCGGTAACCCCGAAGCGGCCCGATTGGCCGGGATCAGGGTGAATCGCATCTTGCTGTTCGTCTACACACTGTGCGGTCTGCTGGCGGGGCTCGGCGGAATCATCATGGCGTCGCAATTGAAAAGCGGTGCGCCGACTTACGGTCTGACCTACGAGCTGTATGTCATTGCTGCCGTCGTGGTCGGCGGTACCAGCCTGAGCGGTGGCGAGGGAAGGATTTTCGGCACGCTGATCGGCGCGTTCATCATCGGCGTCATTCAGAATGGAATGAACCTGACGAATATCGAGAGCTACACGCAAAAGGTGGTATTGGGATTGGTCATTCTGGCTGCGGTCCTGTTTGATCGCCTTAAGCAGCGCGGATTCAAAAAGCGCGCGGGGCTGACGAAGAGCGGACCACCTGAAGAGAAGACTGCTAATTTGGGATAGTGGGAAGGAGACTTACATGAATCGCGGGATCATCATGGCACTTTGCGCCTTGTGCTTGTTGACAACACAAGTCGTTGCCCAGCCGTCGGCTTCAACGCCGCGACTGAAGAAGCTCGGAGTGGTCGGCACGGCGCATCTGGACACGCAATGGCGCTGGACGATCAAGAATACAATCGAAGAGTACATTCCAAATACGCTGCATGACAACTTCAAGTTGCTCGAGATCTATCCCGACTATGTCTTCAGCTTTGAAGGATCATTTCGCTATATGCTGGCGAAGGAATATTACCCGGCGGATTACGAGCGCCTTAAGCAGTACATAGCTGCCGAACGCTGGCGGGTTTCGGGAAGTTGGGTCGATGCGGTTGATGTCAACATCCCGTCATTCGAATCGCTGGTGCGCCACGCACTCTACGGCAACGGTTTCTACAAGCGCGAATTCGGCAAGCAGAGCTACGACATTTTCATGCCGGACTGCTTCGGCTTTGGCTACGCACTCCCTTCGATTGCAGCGCATTGCGGGCTGAAGAGTTTTTCAACTCAGAAGCTAACCTGGGGTTGCTCGGTTCCGGTGCCGTTTTCGATCGGCGAGTGGCAGGGCGTTGACGGTTCGACCGTGCTTGCCGGGCTGAAGACCGGCAATTACGTTGCGAAATTCTGCGGCGATCTGTCGCGGGACACCGTGTGGACGAGAGAGATCGACGCGCTTGGCGAGGCGAGCGGCTGCTACGCTGGTTACATCTACTTCGGAACCGGGGACGTCGGCGGCGCTCCGGAATCGCTGTCGGTCGATTGGCTCAGCAAGTCGATTCACAGCGACGGTCCGGTACAGGTCGCCAGTATCGGCGCCGATGACCTGCCCAAGTTGGTCAATGAATTTCCCGAAGCCAAACTTCCGCGCTACGATGGCGAATTGGTCATGACGCGCCACGGTGTCGGGTGTTACACCTCACAGGCTGCGATGAAGCGCTGGAACCGCCGTAACGAACTGCTGGCAGACGCTGCCGAGCGGGCTGCAGTCACAGCGAGCTTATTGGGCGGATACACGTATCCGCGTAAGGCGTTTGAACAGGCTTGGGTGCGCTTCCTCTGGCATCAATTTCACGACGATCTCACCGGGACTTCTATTCCGGAGGCTTACGAATACTCGTGGAGCGACGAACTGCTCTCCCTGAATGAGTTCTCCAACATTCTCACTTCTGCCGTCGCTGCGATCACACCGGCGCTTGATACGCGCGGCGAGGGCAAGAGCTATGTGGTATATAATCCGCTGGCAATCCATCGGCATGATGTTGTTGAGGTGGCTCTCAATGAGCAATTCGGCGCGAACGACCCGGTTCAGGTTGTGGGACCGGACAATGAAGCCGTACCGAGCCAGATCTTCCGAGATAAAGACGGATCACTGAAAGTCGCTTTTCTCGCAAGTGTCCCCTCGGTTGGCTTCGCTGTCTACGATGTGCGCGCCGGCGCGGCGTATCCGCAAGCGCAGGGTGTCGCCGTAACGGAATCGTCTTTGGAGAACGAGAGATATGTCGTCAGACTCAATGCTAACGGCGATGTCGCATCGATTTTCGACAAGCTTACCAACCGCGAGTTATTGGCACAGCCGATCGAGTGGCAATTGATTTTCAACAAGCCGCGTCAATGGCCGGCCTGGGAGATTCAGTACGAAGACCTTCAAGCGGGCCCGCGCGGGAAAGTCGAGGGGAAGCCGCAAATCGAGATACTGGAATCCGGCGCCGTTCGCGGTGCCTTGCGGGTAACGCGGCAGCACGGCAACTCGACCTACTCGACAACGATTGTCCTGGCTGCGGGCTCGGCCGGCGATCGCATTGACTTTGTCAATGATGTCCAGTGGGCCGAGAAGGAGACGCTGCTTAAGGTCGCCTTCAGGCCGAGCTTCGCTAATGAGCAAGTCACTTACGATCTGGGTCTTGGCGCAATCGAGCGTGGAATCAGCACGGACAAAAAATACGAAGTCCCGGGCCATCAATGGGCCGATCTGACCGCGAAGGACGGCTCGTACGGCATCACGATCATGAATGACTGTAAGTACGGCTGGGACCATCCGGATGCCGGCACATTGCGCTTGACCTTGATTCATACGCCAGGCGTCTTCGATTCCTGGAGCTGGGTCGGCGACCAAAGTTCGCAGGATATCGGTCGCCATCATTTCACTTATTCAGTTTCCGGACATGCAGGAAGCTGGCAGGAATCGGACATCGCGTGGCAGGCGGCACGATTGAATCAACCCTTGATTTTGTGTTCCGTGCCGCAACATCCCGGAGTGCACGGCAAGAGCCATTCGCTTCTTCATGTCGAGGGCAAGGGCGCCGTAATGGTAAACGCCATCAAGCAGGCTGAGTTGTCTGATGAGTTGATTATTCGAGTCAAGGAGCCGGCAGGTCAACCGGCGGAGAAAATGACGCTGGTGTTTAGTAATCCGGTGGTGTCGGTACGCGAAGTCAACGGGCAGGAAGAAGCTCTGGGCGAGGCAACGGCAGTCAAGAACAAGGTAGAGTTTTCCCTGACGCCGTATCAGCCGAAGGCCTTCGCCGTGCGATTGGGGCAGCCGCGCGTGAGGGCTGTCAGTTCGCTCACATCGCTGCCGATAGCCCTTGATTACGATTTCGACGGAATCTCTTCCGATCAGAATCGCACGGATGGTAAACTGGACAGAGACGGCAATACGTTGGTCGCGGAGTTGCTGCCGGACTCGCTCATCTATCGCAGTGTCCTATTTACATTCGGCCCGAAAAACGATGGCGCGCTGAACATGGTCTCCTGTTCGGGACAGAAGATTGATCTTCCGCAAGCCACGGCTCGAAATTGGTCGAAGGTTCACCTGCTCATGATGGCAACCGACGGACCGGCGGAGGGAGAGGTTACAATTGAAGACGGTGCCGGTGCGAAAAATCACACGATTTCTTTGTACGATTACACCGAGGCGGTTGGCCAATGGAATAACCGGATGGTCAACGGCGGAATGGTAACCGAAGCCGCCGAAATTCTCCCGCCCTACATCAACCAGACACCGATTGCTTGGGCGGGGACGCATCGGCACACAAGTGACGGCAAGAACGACATCTATCGCTTTACGTACGTTTACGAACAGAGCTTCGAACTTCCGATCGGCGCGCAGAGCTTCCTTCTGCCTGACAATCCGAATATCAAACTGCTGGCGGCGTCGGTCAGCGGACCGGAGCATGATCAAGTGACGGCGGTCGCGGAGTTGTACGATGCCGCGTCGACCTCGCTGGCGCGCATCGGTGCAACGGAGACGATCTTCATCGATTCAACGCTGGCTTCGATGTATAGCCCGATGCCGGGTGCGGAAGTGCGTTACACACTTGACGGCAGCGAGCCGACACTGCAGGCGTCGTTGTTTGATCAGCCATTGCGGCTGACAGAATCGACAATGATCAAGGCCAGGGCCTTCGACCGCGACCAGGTCGGCGGCGCAACGACAACCCTGGCTGTTAAGAAGCTGATACCGCGCCCGGCAGTAACCGCCGACGGACTCAAGACCGGCCTGCATTGCCGCTATTATGAGGGCGAGTGGCACCGCTTGCCGGATTTCGACACCGTAAAAGTTGTGCGCGAGTTTACGGCGGAATCGGTCAGAATTCCGGCCACAGCCCGCCCAGAAGACTATGGATTGATCTTTCGCGGCTACATTGACGTGCCGGCAGACGGCATGTACGAATTCGGCATCAGTTCCGACGACGGCAGCAAATTGTGGGTAGCCGATACACTCGTCGTCGACAATGACGGTTTGCACGGCGAGGGTGAGCTCGCTGGAAAAGTCGCCCTGAAGAAAGGCCTGCACCCGATCGAAGCCCGCATGTTTCAGTGCAAGGGCGGACAGGGACTGAACCTGTTCGTTTCAGGACCCGGACTTCCGAAACAGGAAGTAGACGAGGGGATGATTTTCCACTAAGCGATCTGCAGTTAAATGCTGCGCTGATAGAGGAATCCCCAGTGGATGTCGTCTCGTAACGGGAAGAAGTGAAGAGCGGGTCGTTGCAAGCAGCGACCCGCTGCGAATATGATTGAGAGGCTGTCGCTTAGCACGACCATGACATCTCTACCGGCAGGGGTAATTCCGATGGCGGAGCCGGCTCTTTCCAACTCCAGACATCTATTGTTGGCAGAAACGGCCGCCGATAGCATTGTCACAGGTCAGAAGCGAACCTTGACGTGGCCGACACTTTGGCTATTGAGCGGACGGGTGCGCCAAGTCAACCTGATCCAGTGGCTGCTTGAGGCATTGTCACTGGGGTCCTGTTCATCGCATCCGATTTAGCGACTCTCGTGCGCTTTCTCCTTAACGTTGTTGTTCATCCATTCGCTTTTTGAGCAATTCGATTTCCGTTCGCAGTTGGCGCAGCTCTTCCGCCGGATCGGCTCCGGCTGGTTGACCTGCCGATTTGGGGCGGAATGACTCGGGTCGATAGAACTCATCGGCCGATCCGGATTGGTCAGCGATTCCCTGCACCGTGCCGTAAGCGGTCGGGACGTAGAGGAGAATCAACTCGGCATTCAGCACCGGAGCGCTGACGGCATCGTACTTCTGTCCAAGCAGGTAGTAAGTGTAGGTACCGGCAGTGGTCACGCGAAAGATCGCATGCGGCGACAGCGAGCAGGAATAAAGGCCGGTGCCGACATTGGCCGCGGTGCCGAAATGTGCGGTGCGTTCGAGGTCGACAGTCGTACCATCATCAGAGATTCCGACCTCGACCGCGTCATAGTCATTGTAGGTGTGATCATACGAGATCCACGTATGTCCCAGCGCCACGACGTAACCGGCGGCGGGAACGGTGATCTGGCGCGACAGGATCGTTTGCCAGTCATGAGTGAGATTCAAGAATCCCATAACATCAAACCGCTTGATTGATGCCACTCCCGGTTCGTCGGGCAGGCGCGAAGCGGCCATGAGAGCAGGATTGATCGCGCCGCCATACAGGGTGTCCTTGACCTGGATGCTGCCGTAAACGTGGAGCTTACGAGTTGGATTGGTGATGCCGATGCCGACGCGGCCGTTTTCGAGCCAGGTCATGGACTCGATCGCTCCACCGCTGTTGTAAAGCGACAGCGAGCCATCTGGGAAGTTGGCAAAGGTCGACAAGTCTTGACGGAGATGCCAGGTGTTGGCCGGTGTCTGGATACGCAGGCCGGTTTGCCCCCAGCTCGTTTCGTTCGACTGCTGGATTTTGAACCAGCAGGTTCCACCGGAAGTCTTGTTTTCGATATGCAGGCGATCGTCGGGCACCAGCGTGCCGATGCCGACGCGGCGATTGGCGTTGTCGAACTTGATCCAGGATTCAACCCCGTAGAGACCAAAGGTGACATCTTCGGTGGTCAGAACGCTAAGATCCTCGGCGACAAAACGCAAATCGCCGCCCGTGAGGCCGGTGATGCGCGTCGCATCGCTGCCGAAGTAAATACTCGACAGCGCGTCAAGCCCGATGTTGCCGCTCAGGTTCAACTTGCCGAGTCGCGATGAGGTGTTGAGGGCGACGGTGTCGGTTGGTGTTACCAGGGAGACGACGGTACCGTTGTCGACCCAGCCGCCGCCGGGGGGAGCGATCGAATCCTTGGCCGCCACCCAGGCGGATCCGTTCCATTTCATTATCTGGCCGGTCGCAGCGCCGTTTTGACCAATGTCGGCAAACTGAATCGCGCCATTGATGATCTTGGTCGATGTCACCGAGTTATCGGCGATGCTCTTGGCGAATCCGGCGGTATCGGCTCGCAATGCCTGAAAAGCCTCCGGCGCGCTGAGCAACGGCCGCAGAGGGCGTAACTCCGTATCAGCATCGACCTGTATGCCCAGCCAGCGAATCTCGCCGGTGAAGACCGATCCCGGGATCGGCACCACGCTGCCAAGAACGACGGTGAACAGACCGTCGTCGACCGAAACTGTCGGGTGGACTTCGGTCCAGAGAGTGGTTGTCCCGAGCGAATCGGTGTAGATCCGGCAAGTCAGCGCAACAACTTCGGTCAGAGGCGCGCCGGACGAGTTGGTCAACCGTCCCTGGTAGGTGAGCATCTGCGGTACGGCGGCAGACGCCGAGGTTACGAACAGACTGATCGTGATTACCGCGATGATTGCGGTGCTGAGAAAGCGATTCATCAGTTCCTCCGCTGGTGATGTGGACAAACTAAAGTCAGAAGATCGTGGCTGGATTTGTTTCTTGCAGGGGCTTTCGGGCGATATCCAATAAGTGCTTACCTGCTTCACACACTTATTCGGATACCCGTCGTGGTTAGAACCTGAACTAACCATACGCGGGATTGCCCGGAAGTAGCTGCCATGAATCATCGAAGTATACTAACGATGACACAATTGTCAACAATAAATCTCGCAAGTTGGCATCTGTGCAGCCACAGACGTGGCACGCAAGTGATATTGCTGCAGAGGGAACCTAACCGACACCGCGGGCGAACGCGAACCGAAAGTCAATAATAGAGATATAAATATCGATTATGGTTAGAGAGCGACTTATCTTGAGGCGGAGATGAGTGTTCATTTAACGTCGGCGGGTCTGTCTACGTAGCTTGCCTGCGTTCATTTTCTGTCTATTCAATATTGCCGTCAGCTAATTGGCAGCAAGGCAACAGCCAGTACTTATCTCTACGGGCACGCCGCACAGGGTGCGGCTCCCCCTGCGAAGATATAGTTGATCAAGTAGACCGCATCCGAGATCGTAACGATGGAATTGCAGTCAACATCGCCGGCCAGCAGCGGGTCTGGAGCAGGGCCGCCGGCAAAGATGTAATTGATCAGGTAGACCGCATCAGAGATAGTGATCATTGATGAGCCGTCGGCGTCGCCGCAGAGAAAGCATTGATTGTCAATGCCGTCGGTGATATTCAGGTCACAGCCGCTGGAACCAGCGTGCTGTGAATAGCTGGGATCAAACGTGACTCCCGAACCATCGCTGGCGAGCATTAACAATGAGCCGGTCACTGCAGACCGAATGCCAAAATCATGGCGTTCCAGTGTCGGAGTTAGGGCTGCAACTCCGGTCTGATTAGCCGCGATGTTGGCCAAAGCCAAATCTGCCGTACCATCGGCAAGCACTAACCGAAGTGTGGACTGGCAATCGGGCAATACGGCATCATCGGGGCCAAACGAGTCTAAATCCAGGGGCACGAGCGCGCCGGGAGGGGTTGTCAGCGTAAAGGCCGTTGCATACGGACCTGGGAGTGGTTGACGGAATCGAATGCCCGCGATGTTGTTTCCCGTGATAGCGCCCAGAGCAATGTAGCCGCATTGCGGCAGAGGTTGGAGATTGATGATCGGGACTGACGATACGTGAAGGAATTCCGCGATGGGGTCGCCTCCAACTGCTGAAAAATGCAGAACCACCAAGTATCCATTGTCAGTACCAATCAATAGGCGGGATTCACCGTCGGCGTACTCCGAGCCCGGGAGTTCCGCCGCACACACAGCGTGCCCATAAATAGTTGAATCGATGACAGGCAGGTAGGTAGTTGGCGATCCGGCCACTGGAGTCCCGTCAAGGCCGTGCGTCAACGGAAATGTGTAGAGTCGATAGTCGCGAAAAACAATAAACGGACTCGGCTCGACTCCGCGCGTCGGTGAACTTGAGAACTGATCAGCCCAAAGTACGTCAACCGGATGCCAGGAGTCCGGGAAATGTACGCTGAGGCGATTCCCGCGCTGGGCACCAGTATTCGGATCGAGAGTCATGATCCAGACACCGCTCCTTGACGTTACGTCGTTGCGCCACAAAATGAAGGGACTGGGTTCGACTCCGTCGGGCTGACGAAGCGTTATCTCTTCTTGACTACGTTCGCCCAAAGGACCGGTCTGGACGTAAGCAAGATCGATGGCGACAAAATGCGTATCGGATACTGTCTGCAGTTTGTCGATTGCCACCTTCAAAGTTGGGGTAAAGGCGATTCCCGTGCCATCTGCCGCGGAGACCCCCTTGTTACTCCAGCATAGCAAGCAGAGACTGGATACGACAACAAGCATGTGAATTAACGGTCTCTTTTCCATGTCCATTCCTCTCCATCTCCAACACTTGTCAACCGAGTAATCTTCCAATTCTTCTGTTCAAGTCGAGTGCGACCTGTGGTCTATCCAATCTCACGGACACGCCGCACACGGCACCGGACCGCCGGCGAAGATGTAGTTAATCAAGTAAACCGCATCCGAGATGGTAACGATGGCATTGCAGTCAACATCGCCGGCCAGCAGCGGGTTGGGCGCCGGTCCTCCGGCGAAGATGTAGTTGATTAGATACACAACGTCGGAAATGGTGACAACGCCGGAAGCGTCGGCGTCTCCGCAGACGTAACTTGCCTCTGTCTCGTACACCGTAATCAGCGTGTCGCTGGGAACTGAAACGAGAATCCGCACGGTATCGGATGGCCAGCGGACAATCAGCGAATCGATGGTCGTTGCTGCGCCGACGCCGAAAGCCGCCACCGGCGGACTTTGATTCCAGCCGCCGGAAGCGGTAGTGATTTCGCGAATCTGCTGCCCCCCGCCAGCGACAATTCGCACGCGCGCACCGATACTGCTCTTGTTGGAGACGGTCCCCACTGGTCTCACCTGCAGCCAACGGTTGTTGTCGCCAACTTCATTCCGAAACAGCCGGCTGCGACAGCTGGAACCATAGTTGTTGGCCAGATACATGTCCAAATCACCGTCTTGATCGTAGTCAGCCCATACCCCGCCACGGCTATAGCAACTCAGCTCCTCAAGCGGATTGATCAACGCACCGGCATAGGCGACGACGAAGGTGCCGGCGCCGTCGTTGCGATAGAGCTGATTCGGTTCGCTGGCGCCGTTGGTGGCATAGAGGTCCAGATCACCATCGTTGTCGTAATCAGCCCACGAGCAACCTGTCGTGTAATACCAGTCCACCATGACCGCCGGGGTTGCGTCGGTGAAAACGCCGCCGCCATCATTGCGAAAGAGCTTATTGCTCAGGTTTGACCAGTAGACGGCAACGAACAAGTCGAGATCGCCGTCATTGTCATAATCGCCCCACTCAGCGGAGTAGCTGTGCGACGCGATAGCCAAAGCTGCGGGTGTTGCATCGACGAAGGCCCCATTGTCATTGCGCAAGAGTTTGCAGGGACCATTGTAATTTGCCAGATAGACGTCGGGATCATTGTCGTTGTCATAGTCACCCCAAGCTGCCATCTGCGTCTGTAAGGTATCATTGAGTGCTCCGGCACTGACATCGACGAACCCGGAACCTCCGTCATTGCGAAAGAGCTTGTTCGCCGAAGAGAGCTGCGACAGGTAGAGATCGAGGTCGCCATCGGTATCGTAGTCTACCCATGCGGCACCCGAGCTACTGAGCCCGTCGTTTAGGGGCGCGCTCGAGACGTCGGTAAAGGTGCCGCCACCGTCGTTGCGATAGAGCTTGTTCGCGCGACTATCGTTGCGAGAGATATAAACATCCTGATCGCCGTCATTGTCAAAATCGCCCCACGCGCCCAGAATTCCGGTGGCCGCCGTTGCCATGTTGCCCGGTGTGACTTCGGTGAAGTTACCGCCGTCATTGCGAAACAGGTGACTGGAATCGGGGTCGTACATCATAGTCAAGAAGAGATCGAAGTCCTGGTCCTTGTCATAATCAGCCCAGGAGGCCGCAGCAATCGATCCGTAGCGCGACAAAAGACCGGGCGTGACATCGTTCCATTCAGGCGGCGTTGCAATCTGGGCGAAGGCCGCCAGCAGGTTGGGACGGCCGCCGATGTTTCCCGTCGGCGGAGTCACTTGCGCCGTAGCCGTATTCTTGAGAATACTGCGCAGAATCGCCGGTGTGAGTGTCCGGCCATGTCCGCCGATCGCTTTCCAGCGCCCGACACAATTGGCAACTGCGCCGGCAACAATTGGCGAGGCGCTGGACGTGCCCGCAAAGGAGTTCGTGAAGTAGTAGTTCGTGTCTTCAGCACTGTATGCATCTCCATAGCCAGTCGTGAAAACATCTTCACCCCAACCCTGCAAATCAAAACGGCTGCCATAACTGGAAAATGACAATCGCTGCCGGTCGCCCTCGGTGTACGTACCGCCTGGATAGGCTCCGCCGGCACCAACTATGATCGCGCCGGAGCCGTTGGGATGCCAGTTGAGCAGATCGGTATTATAGGCCCCGTTGCCACCCGCTTCAACGACATGAATTCCGTTCGTTACTGCGTTGACTATCGCCGTGAATACCGGATTCCAGCTCTGATTATTAACATCGGCCCACCACTCGATCGGTATGAATTGGCCAACACCGTTGTAATCCCACTGCTGCTCCAACAGAATGACGTCGCCCGGCTGAAGCTGCAATGCCGCCAACGCAATCGCTCCGGCAACATTCCATTCCGGGGACGGGCTGCCGTAATAGGTGCCGCACGTCTTCAGCGTCGCACCGTAGCAAATGCCGGTCGTTCCCCAGCCGTTGTTGTCGGCGCAGAGCACGCCGATGACTGCCGTGCCGTGGTCTCGGTCGGCAAACGGATCGACGACATTTGTGTTGATTTGCGAGCCGGCTGCCTGACCAATATCCGCGTGATTGTAATTCCAACTGTATTCGAGATCGCACACTGTGACAAGCGAACCGGTCCCGCCTGCTTGAGTCCAGGCGTAGAGGGCATCGATACCGGCTGGCGTCGAACTCGCCGGTCGCAGGTATCCCTGGCCGGTGTCAAACGGAGGCGGAATCATCGGCGGTCGCATCGGCAGGGGAACCGGACGGGCCCACACGATCTCGTCCAGGGCTTCCAGCTCGGCACAGAGCTGCCACAAATCGCGAGCGCCATCGAGGTGGATGCGGTAGATATTGTTCAGGTTGCGGACTTCCTGTCCCGAGCTCTCGGCGCCTTGCGCCTGCATCTTGTCAAGTTGATCCTCCGAGACGTCACAACTGCGGCGCCACTCGTGCCTGCCCCGCTCAGCGAGCTTGGCCTTCACCGCGCTGAGTGATCGCCCCGAGAGATCGATCACAGTTCCCTCGCGTAGCCGTACTTGCAGATCCGGTGTAAAAATCACCTCAATCAGACCCTCTTCGCACGGATAATGCCTCACGAGAGACGAAGCCGCTCCTGGATCTGACGGTCGCTCACCAGCGCCCAGGAATATCGCCGAGGCTGATATCAACGCAGCCAATAGCAGCGACGACTTCGAGCACACGCTCCGAAAATTCTTCATCTTGCTGCCCTCCACTTAAGAGTCTGAGAGGCAGTCAATTTGTTGGCAGGGAAATCTGGCACGAAACTGCACGACTGCCTGTATGCGTAAATGAACGTCGGGATCTCAAAATTGACGGCACGAACACTGCTCGTCGGATTCAGAGTATCCCCAGTTGATGAGTGTTCCCTATGTTCTTATAATCGACATTTTACTCGGCATTGTCAATAGCCGTTTCTGATTCGTACCGCGCATCTCCTCAGGTGAACTGTGTGGTCGCGGTACTCGAAAAGCAGTCCGGGAGTCCGATTCGGCTCCCGGACAGAGTTGATGAGGGCGGCCCATCGTCTGATCATTGCAGAACGTCTAAGTCATCGACATAGAGCAACCCAGCCGGTAACTCCAGCGAGTTGTTGAAGAAGCCGAGCTTATGATCACGCACCCTCAGATCATTGGCGGCGGGCAGATTGCCGGGTCCAGTTGCCGTCACGACAATAATCGTGCTGGTCTGATTGGCGGGGATCATCAACGTTACCGAGGTGTTGGAGTTGTACGAACTTGTTGCACCCGCCGAACTCCAGGAACTTGCACCGTTCAGGGAAACAGAGGCGTTTTCATTCCAGCCGCCATAACAGCTGTAGTAGAATTGAATAGTCCAGGGTATCGCGCCGTCGGTCGTGTTGCGAACCCGAAACAAGACGACCGTGATGCGTCCCGTGGTCGAGCTGTACTGCAGGAAGACATCAGAAACCACCGTCGCGTTCTTCCCGCCATACCCCTTCCGCGTAAGTAACGTTCTCAGAATCTCCGGGTTCGAACTCATCTGGGAAGCAGTCGCGCTCCCGTCGGTCCAGTTCGACGGCGTAATGCCACCGTACATGCTCGCGTCATTGTTCATGAGCCAACCCCCATATGACGAATGGTTGTGGTAAGTATCGAAGGTATTCCAACGATAGATGGCGCCGGTATGCACACTGTTGTCATCGTCCGCCGGCACCCACGCCGCACCATCCCACTTCATGACTTCACCGACGGCTGCGTCGTTTTGTCCCAGATCGGCCAGCGCGATTGAAGCATCGACAATCTGACTGCTGGAAACGCTATTGTCGGCCAGCGCCGTAGCGTAGGCAGCAGTATCGGCCAGCAGCGCGTGGGCAGCAAACATCGCAGTGTCGGCGATGCGCGATTGTTCCGCATAGGCCGCCGTATCGGCCGCTAATGCCATCTGGGCATATCCTGAACTGGTTAGCCGCGTGCGCGGAGTGATTTCGGCATCGCCCGCGACAGTGATTCCCAGGTAAAGTTCAGAGTTCTGGGTAAACAACTCTGGGGAAATCGGCACGCTCGCACCAAGATCATAGCTGAACAAACCGGTACGGACCTGCACCATCTGCCCGCCACTGCTCCAGAGCGCTGAGCATCCGGAGGGAACATCGTAGATGGAAAACGTCAGCTGATAGTTTCCATCATTGACTGGATGGCCGCTCGAGCCGGTCAAGTACCCTTAATAGTGAATGATCGTCGGAACCGCTGCCTGCAGTGGCGCGGCCATCAACAGGATGATTAGAAAGAATTTCATCATAGCTAAATCCTTTACTTCAAGTCTGGAACGTGGTCTTCATTACGGGCAATTCGCACACGGCGCCGGACCACCGCCAAAAATGTAATTGATCAAATAGACGGCGTCCGAAATCGTGATAATAGCGTTGCAGTCGGCATCACCTGCAGCCGAGGGGGTCGGCGGCTGTCCGCCGGCAAAGATGTAGTTGATCAAGTACACGGCGTCGGAAATAGTCATTATCGATGAGCCGTCAGCGTCGCCGCAGACGTACGACGGCACGGCCAAGATAAATGGCGACAACGAAGCTGTCTCCCCGCAAATAGAATTATTCTCGCTATCCAACGTACTCGTGATATCAACCCATGAGGAGCCATTGTAGTGGAAAAGCGCCAAATCGGACTCATTGCCGCCCACGACCTCAGCAGGTTCGTACACGAAGCACACCTCGATCGTCCCGGAATAGGGTGCTGTCGTTGTCAGGTCATAAAACAGCTCCGGTGAACTGGGAACGATCTGAAAGCCCGCAGGGGGATTCGGGCCAGTCGTGGCGATCGTCACTGACGTCTCACCATCGGTAGCGACCGCTGTGAAGGTGATAGAAAGGCTATCGCTTAACGCGACCATGACATTCGTCCCGGCAGGGGTATTTCCGCACGCGGCCGAGCCGGCTCCAATCAACTCCGTACAGGTATTGTTCGCCGGCGCGCATGGTGAAGCGCTGCTCACTCTATAATCCCGATTCGGCAAGCCGCAGAAGAGCGGATCAGCTGAGAAATTGCCGTTCACTCCGTTTTGCCCCGCCAGACAAGCGGTGAAGTCAGCCGGAGTGTTGCCGAAGACATTCGTACAAGCTACTGTCAGTGTGCCGTCATCGCAAATCGCTACATTCCCGCTATCATTGAACGCGATCAGGCACTCGATGAGACTGATGTTGCCATCCTCCATGCCAATGACACTTGCGTCAGCGGCAGGATGCGGAAGCAGAAAATTCCGAGTGAACGTGGAGTTGGTGACGGTCATGTCCCCGGATCCGCTGGAATAGATCGCTCCACCTCCTTGGGCAGAATTGGAGTCGAAAACACACTCCGAAACCGTTAACTGGCCGGCATTGAATACAGTGCCGGCGACATCGGCATGATTGCCGACAAACCGGCTGCCCGTGACGTCGGCGATGCACCCTTCGTATACGCCTAAGGCGCCAATGTAAGTGCCGAAATTCCCCTCAAAGTGGGAATCCCGGATGGTGAGTCGAGCGCCGGAGGAGACAGCGATCGCGCCGGATAGTGCGAGCGAGTAGCCGTTGTTCCTAAAAATGCAGCGATCAATCGTTGGCCAGGTTGTGGTCGCGCCGCTGTTTTGGACGGATATCGCGCCCCCCTGGCCGATCGCGAAGTTGTTCTCGAAAACGCAGTCGCGGAATACCGGTCTGGCGCCATAATCGATATGGACAGCGCCGCCTTCATAGCCGAAATTTCCCTGCAAAGGTGCCGCGCCATTTCTGATGGTGAGTCCTGAGATGACGACGTTGGTGTCCTCGCTCGCGGACGCAAACCTGAAGGCCCGGTGTAAATCCAGTTCAGTGCCCTCGCAGTCGATAATAGTCGCTGCCGCACCCTCTCGACCCAGGAGCGATACTCTCTTGCCCAAAAACGAGATGTCGCGATTGCCGGCGCCGGTATACGTGCCGGGTTCAAGAATGATCTTGTCATAGCTGGCGGCGAAGTCTGCGGCAGCCTGGATGGTGCCAAACTGGGTGGGTACTGACAATTCACACTCGCGGGGATCGATTTGCGTTTTGACAACCTCCGCAAACAACCCGGCGACGCTTGGCCCGCTTTCGTAACCATCGACAAGGCCCGCTCGCAGTATCTGCTCACCGCCGCTGGGAATTGTGAACTCCCCAAAGGTCAGCAAGATTGAGACATCGTGGCCACCCGAGATACTCCCGGAGTTCGCCGATTTCATCTCTTTGTAGGCATCGCCATCGCGGAGACCGCCGTTCGGATAGATCAGGCTTGAATTCATGATCGCGCGCAAATTGCGATCACTACTGCATGGCGCCAGGTTCACAAGCCCGAAAGAAGAGGGGGTGAGTCCTCCGTACTGGATGCTTGCGAATTCATAGATTAGCTCCACAACAGCCTCATCAGAACCACCACCCGGGCTGATATCCGCATCGGCGAAAACACCGACCGTCGCCGTCACCGGCGCACCGCACTCGTTTCGGATTCTGTATTCGACTTCGATGAACAAACAGCTGTCGATTATCGACGGGCTGTAGCCGTACTTGTAGACCACATCACCATGAAACCGCGCGTCTTTCGTTGCAAAGCGAATCGTCTGCGTTTTGCGCCCGTAGGCGTCGTTGCCGGCGATGAATCCATCGGCGTAGAGGAAGTCGTTTTGGTTGTATAGGTCCATGTACACGGTTGTATCTGGCCCGTCTATGACTCCAAGGAGAAGTGATCCACCGAGGAAGTGTTCGCCGCTCGGGTCTGTCAGCGATTCGTATCCACCTCCAAGACCCGGAGTTGGCGGCAATTCGACAGTAAAGCAACCGGGGCCAATGTCCATGACGGTCGCCAGGGGATAGTCGTACACGATTTGTACGGTAATCGGCACGCGTACGATCGTTTCGTTTGGCGGTGAGAATGTCAGGACCAGAGTGTCGGTGATCTCCGTCAAGTCACAGGAGGATGCAGCGCTGGAAGCATCGTATCTGACGATGATCTCGGTCATTTCGCTTGAGTCCAGATCTTCCGGATAGCCGCTGATTGCTTGCAGGCGGCCAAACAAGAAACTGGCATCCGTGAGTGTAGCCGGTGTCGAACCGATATTGAGTACCGAAATGGCCGTATCGCGCACCGTTCCCATCGTGGCAAGAAAAGGGCTGACAGCCGCCGGCGTGGCTCGTACACCGTTGAATCCGGTGAACAGCTCCGGCCGCAGCAATTCAATCGTCGTACGCGATCTGTCTACTTGTTGCTGAGTGAACTCGATCATACACGCTTGCCGGGAGTAGGACATGATGTTGTGGACGGGAGGACTGTACGGCGTTGCGTCGCACCCCCCCGGGGGCGGCGCAAAATCATCGTAGGCGCATGCCGGCGCCGCGCCGACGTGGGTGGACAAATTCGGATCCGCGGGAGTGTCGCAGAGGAGATCGCCGCTAAGGGTGCAATTGCCCCCATTCGGGCACTCAATGCCAAACATGGTTTCATGAGTATGAAAAAGATAGAAGTAGTGGCCGATTTCATGCGCCAGGATCGAGTTGTCGGAGGTTGCTCCCCCGCAATTATTGTTCATGAGAATTCCCTGAGGAGAACTGCCGGGAAAGGTCGAGTGGCCGCAGATTGTGAATCCGGATTCCTCCGGCACCCAAAAGATATTGATGGCTCCGGGAATCGGACTGCAATTTCTCAGACTATCCCAGTGAGAGCCCGAAGCCATATCGTTGTAGAAATAGTTATCATCGACGAAGCTGTGAGGGACTAGCTCGTAGAAGCTGACGTTCATCGGTGCAAACAGGACGTCAAGACTATCCAACACCTGTTGAAGATCCGCGGGATTGAGACCCCCGGTACCGTCGGAACTTCGGACAATCCGCATCGCCAGCGGGACTTGAAGACTGATTGTCTGGGGACCGCGGAGTGAGCTGCCGGTTTGTTCGAAAAGAAACTGCCGCGACTGAGCTCGTTCTGCTTCTTCTGATGTCAATGATGTCCCGCAGCGGGCAGGTTCGCGTGTCTGGCTGAGCAGATCCGAATGGAGTGTAGTGAAGAGAGAACAGGCGACAGACAGCAGAACCGCAAGGGGATTTCGGATAGAAAATAGCATACGTCTCCCTCGAAAGGTATCGGCATGAGCGTAGAGAATGAAATAGCAAACGGGGCGAAAATAGACTAATCTAAGCGATTTTACAAGCGAAATCAGCCTTGTCGCGAAGAGATCAGTCTCTGCTATTGGTCGGTTACTGCGGAGCGTACCCGTGGGCGCAAAGGACTTGATTACGGAGAGGCAGGGATTCGAACCCTGGATACGGTTTTACCCGTATAACGGTTTAGCAAACCGCCGCCTTCAGCCTCTCGGCCACCTCTCCGGCGAAATCTTACAGGTCGAGCCGCAGCCGGATCGCAGACCGAGCGCCTGTGGATCCGCGGCTTACCCGCGTCAAGTATAGCAATGCCGGCGTGAGTGTCAACGGGAAAGATCGGACGGAGCGAGCGCTCGTTAATCCCGCCTGCGGTCGGAACGAAAAAAAACCCGGCGGCGCTGCTGGCCGCCGGGTCGCTTGTTAATCCCCGCAATGTTGGATCAACTTTCCTTGTCGCTACTATCAGATTCTCCTGCCGCAGCCGAGGGTGGTTGCTTGAGGAACATCCTGCGATACCAACGCGGGTGGTGATGTTTCACCGACTCCTCGGTGACCCGACCCGTCAGCCAGGCAAAGGACATCGGATACTGCTCCGGATGGAAGATTACAAAGAAGAAGTGGAATACCGCGATCGCCAGCGTTGCCAGCCAGGCTTCATAATAGTGAATCGTCTCGGACACCTTCACAACCCAGGCCGGCATAAACGACGTGAAAAAGGTCGGGAACCAGAGCACGAAGCCGGTAAGCACCATCGCAAAGGTACCCCAGACGAGCGCCCAGTATTCGGCTTTCTCGGTGTAGTCGTACATGTCGTATTCGGGGCGTTTATCAGTTAATCCGAGATGGAATTTGACGTTTTGGATGACATCACGGAAGTCCTGCTTCACCGGCATCAGACCCTTAAGCTGTTCCTTGCCGCGCTTTGCGAAAAGCAGGAAGACCGCATGATGAATTGAGACATAGATCAGTAGCACGGCGGCGATCCGGTGGATGACTCCGCGCGTGTCCTCATAGATGCCGAAGAAATTCAGGATGCCGACCCACCAGGAGTCGGGGAAGCGCAATGCAAAACCGGTTATGACCAGCACGATAAACGCCACCGTAAGCACCAGGTGCTGGAAGACCATGTTCCCCGTGAACCGCAATACGGTCGGCTGGGCTTTGTTCTGCCGGTGTTTCTGGACAACGAAGGCGCCGATGATAATGCCGTTGTGCGCCAGCATGCCGCCGATGATCACCACGATTGCCAGGATGTAGGCGAAACGCACCCAACGGTCAATCGGATTGAAAGCCTCCTGCGCGGTCTTGTGTGTGTAGGAAGTCGCAAAAGCCAGATTCGCTTTGGGATGGCACGTCTGGCAAGTGGCGACGATGTTTTCTTTGCTCACCGAAGAGGCCGGATTGGTTGACGGCAGAATATCGTGAGCCTTGTGACAGGAGATGCAATTGGCTGCTTTAACCGAACCGCCACGAATCGCCAAGCCGTGATACGAGTCCTGGTAGGAAGTGAATCGTCCCTCGGCCATTCCGTACTTCTCCATTAACTGCGGATCATTATGGCAGCGCCCGCAGACGTAGTCGGCAAGATTGGAGGCGTTGACCGGCGAATTGGGATCATCGATGCGGCGAATCTCGTGCTCGCCGTGACAGTCGGTACAATTAGGGGAATCCATGATCCCGGCCTGCAGCGCCTTGCCGTGGATGCCGCGGAAGTACTGGATCGAGATATCATTATGGCATTTCGCGCAGGTATTCGGCAGGTTCATCTTGTGAACCTTTGAGGTCGGATCGGAGGCCTTCTTCAGATCATGCGTGCCGTGGCAGTCGTTGCACGAGGCCGCCGAACCGATTCCCTTCTGAATTCCCTCAGCGTGGATTCCCTTGATGTAACGGTCAAAGGAATCGGTAATGCGAATGTCAGGGTCCTGCTTGAGCACGATCTTGTGGTGGCAAGAAGCGCAGGTGTAGGGCAGGTTTTTCGCAGAGACCATCGACCCGGGGTTGGCCTGCGGCAGCACGTTATGGCCGCCGTGGCACGATTGGCAGTCCGGCGAGTTGGGATTGTCCAGGGCGAGCCCATGCGCGGAGGACATGAAAATCGAGTTGACATCGTCGTGACAGGTGCCGCAATTCACCGGTTTGACTTCGTCGGTGTGCGGAAAATCGGTAACGCCATCGAGATCGACGTGACAACTGACGCAGTCAAGACCGCTGTGGACCGAGGCGCGCAGCGTATCGCTGTGAACGAACATCGATCGTTCGCCACCGAAACGGTCGGTGCCGGTCATCGTGTCATCGCCATGGCATTCCATGCAGGCATCATCACTGGCCTGCAGGCCACCCGGAAGAGCGAGGAGAAACGCAACGAGCAGCGCGCCGATCGTGCCAAGGACAGAGTCAGCTCTTCGCAATCTTAGTTGCCTGATTCTATTCATCACAAGGTTCACTCCGTATCTATTGCTAATTACACAAACTCAAGCCCAAACTCTATTTGAGACTCACCTTAGGCAGTCAGGTGCCCCAGGATGATCAAGAACAACAGGAAAAATCCGGTCAGCAATGCAATGGTACCCCAGGCATAAGAAATAATCGAGAGTACCAGGCCGAGAGGCTTCTTCTCGCGCTGGGTCAATTCTCCAGCGGCTTTCAGGCGCTCATATTCGAGCGGGCGTTCTTCCATCATTTCCTTCTCGCTGATGCGTCCGGTGTAAACCGAAACATCCATCGGGAATTTGCTCGCGCGCAAGTGCGTGTTGAAAAAGTGCACGATGAAGATGAACGCCGTCGCCAGCAACGCTTCCTCCTTGTGCACAGTATCAGCCAATGACACGACTCCACCGCCGAACAGATTACCGAAGAACTCCTCGCGCCAGCGAATGAGGCCGGACAAACCGATGACGAAAACACCCCAGAACACTGCGAAATAATCGAACTTCTCCCAATAGGTCCAGCGGTCAAAACGCGGGTGCGGGCCCTTATTAAAGAACCATTTCATATGTTGCCAGAAATCGCTCAGGTCTTTCCAGCGGAACATCAGCGTGTTCGGTCCAGTCAGCATCTCTCTAATGCTCATCTGGCGCAGCTTGAAAACCAGGAACACGATGTGCGCCAGGAAATAGAAACCGGTGACAGCGGCTGCCCAGTAGTGAAGGATCTGTGCCGTCTTGAGGCTGATGACATTGGTGAACAGCCACTTTGCCAGTTCGGTATGTGCGTAAGACTGCGGCAGTCCGGTGAAGGCGAGCGTCAGGAAGCTGATGTTCACCAGGATATGCAGGAAACGGTGGAAGCCGTCGATGCGGCCGTAATAGGTCTCCGGCTTGACGACACGCGCGCGAATGCCGCGCTGGAACCAGAGCATGGTATGGAAACCGAAAGCGCCAAGCACGGCGATCAGAAGCACCGTCATCATCCCGGTCACAAGGCTGTTGAACCGGCCCCAGCCGCTGGCGCTCTGGGCGCCTGTCTGCAGGGTGTCGCGCTGAAGCGCAACGAGCGTAGAGTCCTGCTGGGCACGCTCACGGCCCTGTGCCAACTCCGCCTCGGTCGGTTTGATCGGATGGACGAGGTACGAGACGAATCGATCGTTTGCGCGGGGATGGCATTGCTTGCAGGTCTCAACGATATGCTCGCGATTGACGCTCGAAAGCGAATCGCTTGGATGTTGGATCGAGTGCGAACCGTGGCAATTCGTGCAGACGGCGAACTTCACCTGCTCGGTCCCGGTCTCGAACAACTTGCCGTGATAGGTTTCTTTGTATCCCTCGACAACGTAAGGATTGATCTGGAACTTCAGCATCTTGTCCTTGTCGGAATGGCACTTGGAACAGAGCTGAATGACGCCCTCGGGAGTGAATTGGTCTTTCGTCTTCTTGATGTCGATCTCGCCGTGACAATCGGTGCAGGTCGGCGCCTCGAGAATTCCCTGGGCCCGAGCGTGGCCGTGGATCGACTGCTTGTATTGCCGATTCTGTTCGGCATGGCAGTTGATGCATTCGGTGCGGCGATGCTTGACCTCCTCATTGTCCAGCCCGGGGAGGTTCCAGTGGTAGGTATGACATTGCGTGCAGTTGGCTTCACTGCCATCGGCATTGATCAGCATTAACTCGCCATGCGCGAGGTTTTCCTTGGTGTGTCGTTCGCCCGAATGGCAGACGTTACAGCGGTTGACAATGCCACCCTCCTTGAAAATCGCCTGGTTGATCGAAGCCATGTCGGTCTGGTGCCCGGTGTGGCAAGAAGCACATGAAATCGAAGCGGGGTCGACACCGGGATTGCGGTGCAGGCTCTCTTTGTGGCCCGGATGGCAGTTGTTGCACATGTCGGAAATATTGGTCGCATGGACGCGCGAGGCCGGATCGCTCGGCTTGCGGATATCGTGCTTCTCATGACAACTCGTGCAGACCGGCGCTTTGGTGTTGCCGCCTTCCATCTCGTGGAAGTGGCGCGAATGGATATAAGTCTCAATATCACGCTGGTGGCACTTGGAGCAGATGTCGACGATTTCCTGTCGGTATTCGGTCTCCGACATCACGTCCTTCTTCGATTTGAAGTGCGCATCATGGCAGGTCGTACAAATGGGGTACTTCCGGGTGTCTTCCTGGTACTTCTGAAAGTGGTAGCTGTTGCGATAGGCCTCCGCCTGCTTCGGATGACAGCGGTCGCAAACCAGCTTCATACTCAATTCCTTTTGAGCATCGTGAGTACCGTGGCATTCCTTACAGTCAGGGATATCTTCTTTGCCCTTCCCCTTGAGCATCTTGTAGAAGTACTCCATCCAGGTGGCGCTGACGACCGAATGGCAAGGTTCACAATTGACCGGCTTGTACTCGGTGAAGTGCGGGACGTCTTCGAAATCGGCGCCTTCCTGCTGGTGGCAATTCAGGCAGGCCATCCCCTTGTGGACCGAACCATGAAGGACATCCTGCTTTACGAAGACGGACTTTCCCGATTCCGCTTGCAGCGTCTCGTCGCTGTGGCAGTCAAGACAGGCTTGGTTGGGGTCCTCTTCCTGAGCGGAGGTCGAACTCGATAGAATTAAGAGGCAGGCGAGTATGAGTCCCGTGATAAACGGACGTGATTTCACCGGGAGTCCAAAGATACTGGTGGTACTCATGATCATCTTCTCCGCCTACTTGCCATTCCCCGGCCGACGCAGGCCGACGGCGAAGATCGGTACATTGTTTTCGATGAGGTCCTCGCAGCGATAGGAGCGCCCCTGAGTTCCCTTCCAGAGGCTAAACCCAAGCGAACAATCAAAGATCATGCCGACAAAGCAGCGCGCGGTGATTTCGTTGTTGCGCTCGATGATCAGTCTCTTCTCGGACAGGCGGTCGAGTTGCCGCTGCAGGAATTTGACGTGCCGGCCGCGAATCGAATGGTAAACAGATTTAGCCTTGGCATGACCTCCCAGCGCGGAGTATAGCAGGAGATGATAGACTTCGTGGTGCTTCTGTGCGCAAGTTAGTACCTCCTCCGCCAGGCGACGCAGAATGAGATCAATATCCTCGCACCCCTCGAGTTCCTCGAAGAGCTCGCCGCACTGCAAGCGGTGCTCCAGTGCGTCCAGGACGGCATCATAAATCAGTTCCTTGGAGGCGAAGTAGCGATAGAGAGCCGGCTCCGTCACACCGCAGGCGGCGGCGAGTTTCTTGGTCGTTACCTTGTCGTAGCCTTCCACCGAGAAAAGCTTCGTGGCTTCCTCAATGATCTGTAGGCGTCTATCTTCAGCGGCAAGTTTCATTCTCTCCTCCAGGTCGAGGCCAAATTCGACCAAATGGACTACTTTGTAGTTATCACTAACTAACAGGATCGGATATGTCAAGGGAAAATTGAGAGATTTTGTTACTTTTTTCACAAGCAGATTAATTGTTGTGGAGTAACAAGTTGAAATTAAGGACTGCTAAGTCAAATAGAGAACGCAATGTAGCGGATTACTCGACCATCAGCGAGATGTCGTTTTTCGTAGGTCGTCTGAATCGCTAATAGCGGATCTTCGATCGGATTTGCGTACAAGTCGTCGATCTTCTTGATGACCTTGAGACCCCCGGATTCGATGATCTCCTGGGTAAATGCAAAGAGATTGGGCTCGTCAGTCTTGAGGTGAATGATCCCGCCGGGTCGAAGAATCCGCCTGTACTGGCTGAGAAAACGCGGCGATGTGAGTCGCTTCTTCGCCTTGCCCTCGCGCAGGAAAGGGTCGGGGAAGGTAATCCAGATTTCGGCGATTTCCCCCGGTGCGAAGCACTCGGCGACTTGCTCAATCGGAAGCCGCAAGAAGGCGGTATTGGTCAGCCCTTCGGTCAGAGCGGTCTTGGCGCCTCGCCAAAGGCGAGCGCCCTTGATGTCTATGCCGATGAAGTTGCGCTGGGGAAAAAGGCGCGCCATGCCGACTGTATATTCTCCTTTGCCGCAGGCCAATTCAAGAGTAATTGGATGTTCATTGTGAAAATAGTCACGATGCCAGCAGCCGCGCAAGTGCGTCGTCATCTGGATGACATTGGGGAAGTTGGCCATTTCGGCGAAGCGCAGCAGTTTCTTCTTAACCATGGCAGGGCAGATTACTTGCAGGATGGGTGTTTGTCAAGAGCGGCCAAAACGAAACGGGCGACACGATAATCATCGAGTCGCCCGTGTTCTTGCGCCGTGGAGAGATCATCTTGGCGGCAGCGGGCGAACACTCATCGGATTTGTCCCCTTGTGGGCAAAGCCGGTGCGTAGCGTGGCCTCGGCCTGATGGTTCAGGTAATCTTTGGCCATCTTGGGATGGTATTCGAGAACCGGGGTGATGAAGGCCCTAATGGCAAAGGATTCAAAGCCCGGTTGCCATTGCCACTGCAACTCTACCTCGCCGGGTTCGGTTGAGACGTCGCGGGCGCGGAAGCAAAGCGTGTCGGACTCGTTCGATCGGTCGATTTGCAGATCGGGACGGGAGGAGCCGGGTTGATAGTATCCGACATAGTAGGGCTCGGAGCTGAAGTAGAGATCGACCGGGAAGATATTCCATCCCGGCACGGCTTCGTAGGCGAACTCCGAGGCATAGATCAGGAAATCGGGGAAATAGACTTCCACGGTTCCTTCGCCTTGAGGCACTTCGTACAGTGCAGCCTCGTACGCGAGGATCTGGATGATCGTGTCGCCTTGGCAGAAGTTGATGGCCACGGAGTCGACAAAGATGCGCGACTGCCCATGCGGCATATGGAAACCCTTGACCCAATAGTAGTCAAGGGAATCAACCTCCCAGCAATCTTCGTAGGCTTCATCATCCGTGACAAGCCATTCCCCGCCGTTCAGCACGTAGACGTCGATCGAATCGCGAATCATGTTTTCGGCATCGGGCGCATTGATTGTGATGATGGCGCGGGAAATACCGATTTCGTCCAAGCCTTCTCGATCGACGGTGGCTGTGATAGTCGCGTCCCCTTCGCCCGCCTCAACCGAAAGCTCAAGCCAACCGCCGTGGGTCGGCGCCGCCGCCTTGGATAGGAAGCGGTACGAAACAGTGGCATCCCAGGGCATCGAGCCGCTGCCGATATTGTCGATCGTAAACGTAGCGGTTGTGGCGATAGCGCCAAAGTCAATCTTGTGTTTGTTGAGCATGAGGAGCGGACCTTCCGTGCAGGTCGGGCAGTCCTCATCGCTGCAGCCGGCTAAACAGACGAAAGCGGCTGACAGGAAAAGGGTCGCAAGAGTGCGAAGCATTTTAGTCCTCCGTGATGACTTAGTATCTTGGCCTTGAGTGATGGAGTGTCCGGCGCCGGGAGCCGGCATCGTTTGATTATAAGACGTAAGAGCTTGCCGGACAACCAATTTTTACGGCAAGAAACTCGCGTCTTGCTTCTCCTTGAGCCAGGACGAGGTATCCTTGACCAGAGTGGCTTCCTGGTCATAAACGCGCATCTCGACTGGTGAAGCGGCAACAAGTACCTGGCCATAGCTTTTGCGCGCCATGCGCGAGTCGGAGATAATCACGGCTCCCCAGTCGGTGGCACTGCGAATCATACGCCCCAATCCCTGCCGGTACTTCAGTACCGCCTGTGGCAGTGAAATCGACATAAAGGGATTCTCGCCGCGCTTCTCGGCGAGTTCCTGCCGGGCCAGTTCCAGGGGATCATCAGGCACGGCAAAGGGCAGTCGCGTGATGAAGAGCAGGCGCAGGAGTTCGTCGGGCAAGTCGATTCCTTCCCAGAACGATTCGGTGCCGATCAGTACTGCGTTGCGCAGTTGCTTGAAGCGGTTCAGCAGGGTCTGCGGCAAGGTCTCCGGGGTTTGAACCAGCACCTCACCGGCTTTGGCAGGCTCTGCCAGGAGCGGGCGGGCGATGGCATCCACCATGCGGTATGACGTGCAGAGCACGAGTGTCGGCAGCTTGGCGGCCGAACGGAAGCGAAGAATCAGGCTCACCAGGCGGGCGGTATATTCGGGTGCGGTCGGTGGCGGCAGGTAGCGGGCGAGAACCAGCCGAAGTTGCTCCTGCAGCGGAAAAGGTGAGCGAATCTTGACACGATAGGGTTGGTGACCCAGTTCCTCGGTCAATCCGAGCCGGCGGGCGATCCACTCGAAATTGTCCTCCGAGTCGAGCGTTGCCGACGTCATAACCATCGCGTCAAAGCGCGAATAGAGCCGCTGCGCCATCAATTCACCGATCTTGAGCGGTGCGATTGTTACCCAGACTTCGCCGGAATCAAGCAGTGTCGCCCACATGACATCATCCTCGCCGCCGGCTTTCGGGAGACGCTCCAGAAACGCAATATTCTTGAGGATTGTCGATGTTGTGCGCCGCAGCGCCGTGAGTCCCTCAGCCTGATCTTCGGCGGTGACGGCGGAGGCTCCCTGTTGGAAACGAATCAACAATTCGCGCAGTTCGAAGAGCTGGTCACGCTCGGTGGTCCAGAGGTCAACCAGGGCGGTATGAAGTTCGTCATCCTGCTTGAATCGAATCCGATCCTGGGCGGAGTTGATTCGACTCCTAAGCTGTTTGCGCATCTCCTCGGCGCAGAGCACGAGCCGGGAGTGCAAGCGATTGACCAGGCTGCCCAGTCCAAGCAGGGCCTGGTCATCCTCTTCAAGCGATTGCCGCAGAATCACGAGATTTTTCTCGTCGAGCAGGCGTTCGATAGCACGGGCGAAGGAAATTACCGGCAGCGATTCGGCGAAGGAATTGATCGCTTCATTCTCGAGGCGATGTGCTTCGTCGAAAATCGCATACGAGAATCGACCGAGGATATCGCCGCCGGAGACTAAGTCTGCGAAGAGCAGGGCGTAGTTCGTGATCACGACGCTTGAGCGGCCGGCGTTCTTGCGGGCGCGGAACGCATAACAGTCTCCGTAGAATTGGCAATTCTTGCCCAGACAGCTCCCTTCTTCCAGCGTAACACGCGCCAACAACTGGTCGCTGTTGGGCTGGTCAAAGATCTCGGTTTCCGTAAGATCGCCCGATTCGGTAAACTGCTCCCAGACGATCAGCGCAGCCATCAATTCTGGGGGAATCCTCCCCATCAGCTCACTCAGATCAGAGATGAACAGCTTGTACTTGAGCAGGCAGAGATAGTTTGACAGGCCCTTGAGTAAGCTGATCCTAAACCCGTCCGGCACCAACGCACGGATCTTCCGCAGGTCGGAACGAAAGAGCTGCTCCTGAAGCGACTTCGTACGCGTCACGATAACGGCACGCGTGCTATTCTCCTGGCTGGCGGCAATCACTGGCAGGAGGTAGCCGATCGACTTGCCGGTGCCGGTGGCGGCTTCGAGAAGCAAGCTGGCGCGCTGTTCGAGAGTCTTGAGTACCGCCTGAACATATTTCGCCTGCCCCTTGCGCGGTTCGTAGCCGGCGATTTTGTCGCGCAAGCGCTGGTCGTCGGCAAAGAGCAGGAGCACTTCCTTGGCGGACAACTGCGCCCCGCTGGTAAGATTTTCGAAGCGATCGAGATCGATCTGATAGTCCGGATTGATCGAAAGCTCTTCTATCGGCGCAGCCTTGGGCAACCGCTCGAGCCAGCGCTGGTACTGGGCTGGAAGTCCCCGAATGACTGTGCGCAGCGGCCTCGCGACTGCTGACGGCAGTGCAGCGGCGCGCGTTGCTACGATTTCAACGAGTCGAGAAAGCGCTTGGGGAGGAGTAGCTCCGTCGGGAAGACCAAAAGCTTGCTCATAGTCATGCAGATCATTGGCTGCGACAGTGGGGAAAAACAACCGCAGAAGGAAACGCAAGTCGATCAACGGCACGGCGCGGAGGAAGCTGTCGATACGCTGCCATTCGCGATCACTGGAGATCGGCTCGGCGTTGACCATGACGAACCCGGTAGCTGTCTGCAGATCGAGAAAGAAGCGATCGGTGCGCGCAGCCGGCGGGGGTACTTCAGGGTACTCGGGGGCGATCAGAGTGTCGACGATCTGCGGTTCACCTTCAGCGAGACTGAAGCGTTCGATGGAAAGCAGACGACTCGAGGCCTTCGCCGCCTTAATGTCACACCAAAGGAGAACCTCGGAATCGTGGCTGCCCGCTTGCATCTTAGTGAAAACGCAGCACGCCGGGGCGCGTCTGGTAGATGTAGTCGATGGTAACGATACGATCTACGCGATCCACCGCCTCGATCCGCAGAAGCGCGAAACAACCGGAGGCATCACGCAGGAGAATCACTTCCCCTTCGGAGACCGGACAGGTTGACTCGGCGACCTCCGGCTTTTCAATGACCGCCAATTTCGACAGCGGTTGCGTAGTCTTGAGTCGGTAGAGTTCGGAAGCACGCAGGATAGTATCGATTCTTCGCGGCGATGCCAAGTGCAGCGTGCCGCGAATGACGGCAAGATAGAGGTCATTGCCAAGATCGTCGGTAGGAACGGTAGACCTTCGGCTGAATGAGAATCCGCCCTCCGGGCCGCTGAACGACTCGCGCAGTTGGAAACGACCCTGCGGGCGCGCAATAAAAGCCACGGTATTCGTCGGCGCCGATTCGAGGTCGCCCGGGTAGACCACGGTGACATGGGCTCGATACTCGCGGCCGGACACCAGATTCTCCAGCAGATATGTTTCTACGGCATGATCCGGATTGGTGTCTCCGGGATAAGGAAGGTTGCTGATGCGGGCAGGAGCCTGTTCCGCTTCGGCAAGATAGATGTGATAACCGGAGATCACGCGATTCTCCGGTTGGTTGGTCGTCCACCGCAGGGTAGCCGTCAAATGGCCGAGGTCGGCGCGCAAATCGGTCGGTGCGATCAGAGTCTGAGACGGAATCGCAGGCGTCGCCGGTTCAACCGGCGGCGCCGGCGCGCAGCCTACGACGATCAGGATGGCGCAGACTAAGCCACAAATCAGGAGAGTGCGAAGCGATGAGCCCATGAATTCTGTGTCTGCCCGGACCTACGGGACGCGCCTTTTTGCCGGTCCAGTGTAGGTGGCGTTGGTGTCGCCCAGTTTGCGCATCGGTTTCTGGGTCGTCTTCTCTTCGTAGGCATGTGCCACCAAACCAACGATGCGCGACATCATGAAAAACGCTTTTCCCAGCCGCCAATCAAAACCCATATCGGAGGTCACTGCCGCGATCGCGCCATCGACATTGATCGGCAACGGCTTGCCGCTGGCTGCAAACGCCTTCTCGATCCCGAGCGCCAGAGCCGTGTGTCGCCCGCTGAAGCTGTGTTTCTTGGCGATGGCAAAAAGCTTGGCCGTGCGCGGGTCGGCCGTGTGCAGGCGATGCCCGAATCCGGGCATCCGTTGCTTGCGTGCCTCGAGGTCGCGCAGTAATTCGCCGGCGAGTTGATCGGGGTCGCCCTCCTTGCGCGCCCATTCCTGTATGATGCGCGCCGACTGCTCGATCGCGCCGCCGTGAACATCGCCGATTGCCATGATCCCAGCGGCGACTGCGGTGTTGAGCGAATTGCCTGCAGACATGACAGTGCGCGCCGCCAGCACTGATGGCGGCGTTACCCCGTGATCGACCGACGATACAAGAATCGCCCGAAACATCTCGGACTCCGACGGCGACGGCAGTTCGCCTTTCAGCACAAGAAACACGGCATCACTGAAACTGGTGTGATCCATCAATTCGGCCACGTCGTAACCGCGGACACAGATGGAATTAGCGGCAATCTCGCTGATCGCGCTTTGCCATTGCGCTTCGGCTGTCATTGACCGCCTCCCTGCTGCATCTGCTTTTCGCGCTCCTCCTCCTTCTCAATCGTGTGCTCAGGCAGGAACGCCACCCACTGCCGATATAGCTGATCGGTATCAATGCCGATCACGTTCTTGAGGGTCGTGTTGAAATCGTCGGTCCCGGCATAGAGCTGCATGAACTTCTCGTTCCCCCACTCCCAGAGAATGTAAGCACAGAGGCTGGAGGCTTCGATTTCGCGCATGGTGGCCTTGCGACGGGCATAAGCCTCGTTGATCACCATAGTGTCGATCGGCGCCAGCATGCCGTCGATCAGGAAATTGTTCACGGCATGGTGGTAGTTGCGACTGGTAAAATCAAACAGCACCGGGAGCCCTTCGCGGATGAAGGCGTAGCGCGACGCGCCCTGGGGCAATTGCTGGAGAACGAATTCTGCAATCGGACGTCCGAACGCCGGCCCATAACCGTAATAAAGTTTGTTCTCCACCATAAACGGTTCATTGCGCGAAGTGTGAGCGGCCAGCGTCGGTGGATCCTTGAAGCAGTACATATCGATCTGCACCGTAGGCTGGAACAGGAGCATCTGCGAGCAGAAGAGGTAGATTTCTTCAGCTTTGTTACGCATTGCCGGTGCGATGGGCCGCAAGGAATCGGTCGGTTCGAAGTAGAAGTTTACCAATTGCCCGCGCTCTGAGCCCCAGACAAAATTCGGCGGACGCATTCCCGTCGTCGGGTCGATCGGCTGCAATGTCTGCGGCTTTTCGGTCTCCGCCTCCTTCTTCGAACAGCCGGCGGCCAGCAAAACAAAACACAGTACCACGATGTAGCCAAAATACCTGAGCATCAGTCCTCCCAAGGCGAATTCATTGTTGGCCTGATGATACGAGGTACGGCAGCCAAAGTCAATCACAGTGCCGCGGCGCTTGAGAGCATAAAAAAGCCGGTGCTGATGTAGAAGCGGCAGGGGCAAGGGTCCAGAATAGATGAGTAAAAGCTTGACGTCGAGTTTCATTTTAGACTGATTGTGTCCAGTAATCGTCTACAATGCCGATACAATATAGACGCGGAATTTCGACCCCGGCGCCCAGGAGTGTATCATGAGTATTAGAAATTGTCTGAAAAGCCTTTTACTGATCGCCTGTGCCGCTGTGCTGGCCGGTTGCGGTAGCGATGAGGGAATTCTCTCGCCGGGACCGTCGGCGACTGAGTTTGACGCCGAAGCAGCCGTGGCATGGATGGATCTGGCGATGACGGCAGTCAAGACCGAGCGCCTTAGTCCGCCCGTGGCGGCGCGGCTGTATGGCTATGCAACGGTCGCGCTTTATGAAGCGGTAGTCAACGGAATCCCGGGAAATCGCTCATTGGTCGGCCAGCTAAACGATCTGAGCGAGATGCCGGATTTCGGCGACGAGCGCTATCACTGGCCGACTGTAGCCAACGCGGCGGTAGCTACGATTCTCCGCAGTCTCCTGGCAAACGGTTCGGCGCTGACGCTGAATTCCATCTCGGCGCTCGAAGACCAGTTGAATCAGGATTACGCGGGCGAGACCGATGCCGATACCTTTGAACGCTCTGCCGATAAGGGCAAGCTCGTCGGGCTGGCGATTTTCGACTGGTCGCTGCGCGACGGTTATCCTACGCTCAACAACTGCGCCTGGACGCCGCCCGCCGGCGCTGGCCTGTGGGTACCGACACCGCCGGCCTATGCCGCGGCGCTTCAGCCCTGCTGGGGGAACTTGCGGCCCTTTGTCATCGACAACGGAACGATCTGCGAGCCGGGGCCGCCGCCGCAATTCTCGGAAGGCGTTGGCACACCCTTCTACGACGAGATGATGGAAGTCTATAACACTGTCGAGAACCTGACAGCCGAACAAACCACTATTGCGAATTTCTGGGCGGACAATCCGGGCGCGACGATGACACCGCCGGGACATTCGATTTCGATTGCAAGCCAGATCATCGAACAGGAGCAGGCTGATCTTGGAGCGGCAGCAGAGTGTTTCGTGCGGGTTGGAATTGCGGTAGGCGATGCGTTTATCGCTTGCTGGAACGCCAAGTTCGATTATCTGCTGCTTCGCCCGGTGACGTGCATTCGCGACCTGGTCGATCCCGACTGGCTCTCTCCGGTGGCCACGCCGCCGTTTCCGGAGTACCCGTCCGGACATTCGGTGCAGTCCGGCGCGGTCGCCGAAGTACTCACCGATATGTTCGGAGAAGACTTCACGTTTACTGACCACACCCACGACGATCTGGGATTTACGCCGCGCTCATTCGACTCCTTTTTCGAGTTTGCCGATGAAGCGGCAATTTCCCGGCTCTACGGCGGGATTCACTTCCGCTCTGCCATCGAAAACGGCATCGAGCAGGGCAAGTGCATCGGCGAGAAAATCAATGCCCTGCAATTCAAGATGTAGCGAGCCGTTGCAGATGGACCAAAGCTTGACGGACGCCCACAACGGCGTCCGTTTTCATTTGTGATTGCGAAACCTGAACAAGTCGTCGACGCGACCGGAATCGGCATCGACACCGATCCCGTAATTGTCAAAGCCGAAGTTCTCCGAATCGCGCGCCGGTCGATACCAGGTGCGGTTGTCACCGGTTCCCGGCCGCGGTTGCGTCGCCTTCGTTGAATCCAGATAATCCAGGTAGCGGTCGGCGCCGCCAACATCGATCAGGATGGCATAAGACTGCGCGTACCACGTGAAGGGAACCGTCGAGCGCGGTGTCCGGTAGTCGTCTCGAAAGGTCGCTTCACCGAAGCCGTCACTGCCGGCATTGAGTTGATATTCGTCGTCGCCCCCGAAATCGCAGAGCAACGAATTCGACCGAATCTGCGCGTTGGCGATCGAAATAATCTTGCCGCTGTAGCTGTCGTTTCCAGACCAGTCGACCAGAAGTGTTACCGCAAAATCCCAGCCAAACGAGATGCCCGCACCGGCAGTTTCATAGAGCTCGTGGCGGTCGTCACCGGACTCATCAAACATCGCGCCCAGGCAATAATGAGCGCCTGACGCCTGAGTGAAGTAACAACTGCGATACAGGTCGTTGCCGTCAATGTCGTAGACGATGCCAATGCCGAACCAGTAGCCGACTCCGAGTGTCCAGTTGCCGGAGTGATATTCGTCGTTGCCGTAGCAGTCGATCAGCGCTCCCAGTCCGCCCGCCCAACTATGGCCATCCGATCCATCGCCACGGCGACCGCCGCCAAAACCTTGTGCGTTGTTGGCGTTGATCGTCCCCTGCGAGTGATAATCGCCTCGATTAAACGTCGAAGCGAGTGGTTCGGCGGTGTAGCGATCATTGCCTCGGTAGTCGGCCAGGATGCCGATCCCACCTCCGATACCGCCTGAGCCCTGGCCGTCGCCGGCAAGATAGTAGGAATCATCGCCATCGCGATCGAACAACATCCCGACGCCAAAGTAGCCGCAACCCTGGCCCGATACTGCAAGCTTGTAGTCATCGCGACCGGCGGCATCCAGCACCAGACCGGTACCGAAGATGCCGACACCTTGGGCGAGTCGTTCGGCGCGATAGTGATCATCTCCTGACAGATCAACCAACATGCCGAGTCCGCAGTTGCCATAGCCGAATTGGCGTGACGAAGATTCGTCCCCATAGCTGTCGTTGCCCTCAAGGTCGATTATCACACTGAACGGACGTGTCGGAGACGAGCCGCCGCCGCTGCGGTAGACATCATCGCCGCCAAAGTCACAGATCAAGAGATAATCGTCACGAGCGAAGATACCCTTGCCTCGATCGCCAAGTCTGATCACCCCGAGCGGCGTCGGAATCTCAATCGACACCATCCTTGGACTGCCAGTGATTGCAGCAAGGCGCTTGGCCGCAAGATCGGTTGCCGCGATGACCTTGAAATGGGCATAGACGAGCGATTGCCAATCAAGTGCTGCTGCGCAGTCGTCAAACTCGGGGTAGTACTTCTGGCCGTCGCCCTGGGTTGCGTCGATATCGGCGATCGTGCTCAGACGGTAAACCAACGCCGGAGGCACGTTGCGAAACGCGAGCTGGTGATAACGATAAGCCTCGGCGACATTGTTGATCCAGAAAGCCAGAACGCCCTTGACGTCGGGACTGAGGTGGGTTTCGAGACTGTCCAGCAACGTCGAACTGATGGCGCTGCCGGCGCCTTGGCCGAACGCGCGATACTCTGTTTCCGCGCCGCAGCTTCGATAGAGACGCTCAAGCGCATCGGCTAATGGTCGCTCGGCTGAAACCGAGTCGATTAGATTCGGCGCGTAGTTGCGAAAACCGCCGATACGTCGCTCCCACGCGAGTTGATAGGTCAGCTGATAGAGCGCCGAATGGTTCGTATTGGCGAAAGTCGTATCTTGCATGTAATGAGCGAATGCTGCTTTCATCGATTGGCTGTAGTCATAAAGTCGCAGAGGTTCGGCCAACAAGTCATCGAAAGCGGGCAGTTTGTACGGGACGTCGTAGGGAAAGCGATTCCAATAGCCCTTGGGATGGTAACCCAGGTCGGCCTTGGTCTTGCCGACAGAAGCGAGAGCGTCATCGAGCAAGTCAGCCTGCGCTGTGACGGGCAAATTTAGCATTAGCAGCAAAAAGAACAGTAGTCTCATGGATCCTCCGACTACGACGATATTAGAGTTCAACATCGGACTGCGCAACTGATTGTCGCTTGGCGATTGAAGGTTGGCGGGTTATAATGACCACCGAAAGGAAGCCAAAGCCGTGGCACAACTAAAGCGCAAATTCCGCATTCGCCTTCATGATACCGATGCCGCGGGAATCCTCTTTTTCGCCCGCCAGTTGCATTTTGCACACGACACCTACGAAGAACTGCTGCGCACGATCGGCTTGCCGATGGAACAAATTCTCGCCTCTGAATCGTTCTTTGTCCCCATCGTCCACACCGAGGCGCAATTCCATTTAAGCCTGCGAACCGGCGATGAAGTCGAAGCGGTCGTCACGATAGATCGGCTGGGCGCTACCTCATATACGCTCGCCTACGAATTCTGCAATAGCCGCGGCGCGATCGCCGGCCGGGCCAAGACGGTCCACGTCACAGTTGATCGCACGACCGGCAAGAAGATATCACTGCCGCACCACTTGCGAGAGGCGCTTGAGCGATTTCGCGATTCCGTTTAGCCGGACTGCCCACCGTCCAACGTACCAACAATCTGCTGTAATTGAGTGAAATCGATCTTCCCAAGTATAGTCCGGGGCAGATCTTGTATCAGGATGATTCGATCGGGGAGCATCATCCTGGCTAGGCGCTTTGATAGAAAACTACGCAAGTCACCGACGAATTCTGGGTCATCGACTTTCGTCTCGATGACGAGAATCGGCCTTTGTCCCCATCTTTCGTTTGGTAGAGCGATGCAAGCGGCGGCAGAGATTCCGGGTTGATCCAGCGCTGCGCGCTCAATTTCTTCCGGGTGGATGTTCTCGCCGCCGGAAATGAACATCCGATCGCGTCTGCCGACGACAGTCAGGTAGCCCTCATCGTCAAGATAACCAACATCACCCGTGGCAAACCAGTCGTCATGCGCCGGAGAGGATCCTGGCCGTCCCGTGTAACCTCTGAAAAGCACTTCGCCGCCCACTTCGATATTGCCGGCTGTACCGACAGGCAGCGTTTGACCGGTTTCATCGACAATTCGGAGTCTTCGAAAGTTGAGCACTTTACCGCTGGTGCCCGTGCGGCCGGAAGGATCGCCGGGGCGAGTTGCCGTTACTTGCGAGGCCGTTTCTGTCATGCCGTAGCTTGTAACGATTGGCGCCTTGAGAGCCAACGCTCGCCTCGAGAGCGATTCGGGTACGGCCGCTCCGCCCAATAGGATAGCTTTGAGCGAGTCAGGAAATGCCCGATTTCCTCTGTCGATAAGCAAGTCGTGGAGCATGGTCGGCACAAGGGAAAGGTGGGTGAGTTCATTGTGATCGATTCGCTCAGTGGTTCTTTGCACATCGAACTTTGCATCCACGAAAACAGCTGCCCCGGCGATGAAGGAACGGAAGAGAATCCCCAGGCCGCCGACATGGCAGAGTGGCAGAGCCAGTTGCCAGCAGTCGCCGGGCGCCACGCGAATATTCTCGTTGGAGCCGATCGCACTGTAATAGAGGTTTCCGAGTGAAAGCTGCACGCCTTTTGGAGTCCCGCCCGAACCCGAAGTGAAACAGATCGTGCAGAGTTGTTCAGAATCCAACTCAAACTCGGACCTGAAGTGGACTTTCCCCGGCGCTCCCGACTGAAGCCTCTTCGTCAGGGGGATGGCTCGCACACCTAGATTCTGCGCCGGCCATGAATATTCGTCATCGTGAAACACGATGCTCGCCCCGGCCTGCTGCACTTGCGCTGCCAGCGTTGTTGCTGACTGCCTCGGATTTAGCGGCACCGCTGTCACACCGAATCGAAACATCGCCCACAGCAAGACAACGTAGTCGAGCGAGTTTGCTGCGAGGACCGCCGCCCTCGAACCGGCAACCAAGTCAGCCCGTAATGTGTCCGCAAGAGAGGTAACCGCCAAATCAAGCTGGCTGTAGCTCAGCGTTCTCTCGACGGTTCTGATGGCGATGATTTCGCCGCTGCGAATGGCGAGATTGCGAACGGGACACTCAATTTTCATAGGCAATAGCTGTTAGCGAGTTTCGGGCAGTGCCCGTCAACGAAACACCGAGCCCCGCTGCAGCGCCAACTGTCAGCAGCGCGCCGGTGCGACGAAATCCCGGTTCAACTAACGTGTCTGTTAGCAATTCGAGCGTGTCGAGCCCGCAGGCTGTTGCGCCAAGCCGCGCAGCAAGCGCGAGATGAAATATAGCCGATATCCCGATGCCGGTATCCAATGCTGAAGTCACCACACACTTGCTGCCCTCACGTTGCAGCCACTCGATCAACTCGAGACCTCTGGTGAGGCCGCCAATCACCGGCGGTTTGATGATCGCAACATCCGAGGGAAAGGGCACTCGCGATTCATAATGCTGCTGCACCCAGGGCGGCAACGATTCGTCCAAGGCGATTGGGATCGCGGAAGACTGGCGCAGTCGGGCAAGATCGGCCCACGAGGGCTTGGCCAGCGGCTCTTCAATATACTCGATGCTGAAACCAACCACCTGCTCCAGGAACGAATCTGCAGTCTCGAAATCCCAAGCCCGATTTGCATCAAGCCGGATCAGCGAGTCAGCGCCAGTAGTCGCGCGCAAGATCTGGAGACGCCTGACATCCTCCTGAATCGCCCGTCCACCAACTTTGAGCTTAAACGTCCGATAGCCTTCGGAATACTTGCTTCTCGCCGATTCTGCGATCTCGGTGTCTGTGCCCGTCAACACGGTATTGACCGACAAACCGGTGTGTGCAGCGGGATTGATCCAGCGGGCTGCCGGAGAATGGGCGGCTTTCGACGCCAGGTCGAGCACGGCGCCTTCCAAACCAAAGCGCACAGAAGCCGGCAGAGCGACGGGCGTTTCCAGTGGACCGATTGACGCCGGCAGTTCCGACCACGCGTGTGGTATCGCAGCACCAACGATTTTTCTCATCGAAACCAGTGCCGCGGTCCGGGCTTCTTCCAAAGTCTCCCGGCTGAAGCCAGACAATGGAGCGATTTCCCCGAGGCCGGACACGCCCTCCGTGGACTCAAGTTCGATCACCAAGCCACAGCGACTGGAAAACACTTGTCCCGAAGTCGCGAAGGGGCGGCGAAACGGAACGGAATATTCGTAGAGCTGTGCAGATTTTATACGCGTACGACCCATCCGATCGAGAAGAGCACTCCATAGAGAGCGAGCAACTTGCCCGTATCCGCAAGCGTCTCGTTCAAAACCTCACCTTCGCGTTGTGCCAGCGTACGCATCAGGAAGATCCCGGGAATCACAATCACCGAAGCCAGCATCGCCCCATGATGTTGAGCCGTGACCAGACAGTGCAGAATCGGAACAAGCGCCGCGCCCATGACAAGAAACCCAAATTGCGCAACTGAGAAACTTCGGCCGAAGCGTACAGCAAGGGTCTTCTTGCCGGCAGCACGGTCCGTTGGCAAATCGCGAGTATTGTTGACAACCAAGATGGCTGTCGAAAGCATCCCCGGCGCCAAACCGGCAATAAGCGCATCCGCCGTGATTGCTTGCGCAGATACGTAGTATGTGCCGCCGACGGCGACCGGGCCAAAAAAGATCAGCACGAAAATATCACCGAGTCCATTGTAGCCGAGAGGATAAGGCCCGCCGGTGTAAAGAACACCGAAGAGAATTGACGCCAGCCCAATGATCACAATCGGCCAGCCGCCGCGAACCACGAGATAGACTCCGATGAGGAACGCCAGCGAGAATGCCAGAATCGTCGCATTCCGCATTTGCTGCGGCGTGACCAGGCCCGCCTGCGTCATGCGCAGCGGACCAAGCCGATCTGCTGTATCGACCGCCTGCTGGTGATCAAAGTAGTCGTTGGCGAAGTTGGTCCCAATCTGGATCAGCAACGCACCCAGGAGCGCGGCGACCAGCGACGGCCAATGAGCCGCCTGATCCGCGAAGGCCAGCGCAGCACCGATCACAACCGGTGTTGCCGCTGCGGGCAGAGTCTTCGGGCGCGCAGCCAGAAGCCAGATCTGCGGTCTTCTGAGACTTGGGGGCGCCGTCATCGGTCACCGTCAGGGATTGCGCTTGAACTTGCGAAAATCGGGTTTGCGTTTTTCGACGAAGGCGTTGCGGCCTTCCTGCGCCTCAGGGGTCATGTAGTACATCATGGTGGCATTGCCGGCAAGCTCCTGCAGTCCGGCCTGGCCGTCGCAATCGGCATTGAGCGCGGCTTTCAGACAACGCAAGGCCAGGGGGCTGTTGGCGAGAATCTCCCGACACCACTTGATCGTTTCCGCTTCGAGTTGCTCGTACGGAACGACCCGATTGACCAGCCCCATCTCAAGCGCCTGTTGAGCGTCGTACTGCCGGCAGAGAAACCATATCTCGCGCGCCTTCTTCTGTCCGACGATTCGCGCCATATAGCTGGCGCCGTAACCCCCGTCAAACGAGCCAACCTTGGGGCCTGTCTGTCCAAAACGCGCATTGTCGGCAGCGATCGTCAGGTCGCACATCAGGTGAAGCACATGGCCGCCGCCGATCGCATAGCCCGCGACCATCGCTATGACCGGTTTCGGGAGTGTACGAATCTGCCGCTGGAGATCGAGAACGTTCAAGCGATGTACGCCGTCGTCGTCTTTGTACCCCGAGTCGCCCCGGATCTTCTGGTCGCCGCCGGAACAGAAGGCTTCTTTGCCTTTGCCGGTCAGGAGGACGACGCCAATGTCCGAGTCCTCGCGGGCATCGGCGAAGGCGCGCTCCATTTCCGTGACCGTGAGCGGCCGGAACGCGTTGCGGACCTGCGGGCGATTGATCGTGATCCGGGCAATTCCTTCCGCCTTATCATATTCGATGTCGGTATAGTCACCGGCCTTGATCCACTTGATATCGGTCATCTCTCGATCATCCTATGTTTTCGAAGTGCGGTAAACATGCTCGTGCAGGAATCGCTGCAGCGTCGTTAGAAATGCTTCCGGCTGCTCGAGATGCGTGTTGTGCCCCGCGTTGCCGATCATCTTCCATTCGCAAACCGGAAGCGCCTCCGACATGATCCGGTTGATGCGGCAAAACTTGTGGTCAAGCGCGCCGGTCAACAACAACGTCGGCAAATGTAATTGCGGCAATTTGTCCCAGAGCGACGGTTGACGGCCCGTTGAAAGTCCCTGCAACGCCTCGGCCAAGCCTTCGCAATTGTGCACGGAGTGCCTTTTCTTGAGCTGCTCGAGCCGCGCCGGATTGCGCGAAAGCGATTCAAACAGCGGCGCGCGATACCATTCGTCAAGAAACTTCTCAAGCCCCTGTACTCGCAGGTTGTAGGCGCGGTCATCGTCGAGCGCAATCCTGACCCGTCGTTCGTACTCGTCATCGATGCCGGGTCCGCCGCTCTCAAGTACCAGACCATCGAATTTGTCCGGATGCTTGAGCGCAACATACAATGCCAGTCGAGCGCCCATCGAGTAGCCCACCAGGGTCGCATGCTTGAGCTCGTGCTTGTCGATAAACTTGACCAGATCGCAGCCGACCGACTCCATACTGATACTCCCCTTGCGCAGGGGAAAACCGTTGTGCCCGTGACCCGGCAGGTCCGGCGCAATGCAGTAGTAGTCACTGGCGAGGTGTGAGAAATACGGCTGCCAGTCTTCTGCCAGACCCATGAAACCGTGCAGGAAGATCAGGGCAGGCTGACGCTTGTTACCGTGGGCGAGGTACGTCCAGTCCATACGATCAGGAATTTACCAATTCATCGAGCCGCCGTAAAGCCTTCTCTTCAACGCGAATCCAGAGCTTGCGCAGCCACTCGACCTCGGTTTCGCGCGAGGTTCTGATCTCGATCAGCGCCGGCTTCTTCGATTTCAGCGCCGCCCGGTAGACAGTCGCGAAGTCTTTGGGAGTCTTGGGCTCGTGGTACTTGATGTTGAACAGCTCGGCTGCGGCTCGAAATGTCAAGCCGTGCGGCGTCCCAAAATAGGGCTCGAACATCTCGCCGACCTTGGCAATAGGCAGGTGTGAGAAAATTCCCCCGCCATCATTATTAAAGCAGATCACCACCACAGGTTGCGGATTTGAGCGCAAGAGCGCCAGTGAATTAAGATCATGCAGCAGGGCGAGATCGCCAAGTAGAAGAGTCGTCGCGGCACTTGCCCCGCAGGCGAATCCGGCTGCGGTGGCAACCGTGCCGTCGATGCCGTTGACGCCGCGATTAGCTGAAATCAGCGCAACCACTCCGCCGGCTGCGGCAGCCATCTCTGCCAATCGTACCGGCATGCTGGCGGCAAGAAACACGCAGGAGGCAGACTTGAGCGCCAGAAATGCAATCGTCAATTCGTGCAATTCGGCGGACTTCGAATTTGAGAGCGGTTCCAACAACTCCACGGCCAGGGCGTCAAGCGATTGGAAGTGGGCAAGAAGTCCCGACGTTTTCTCCTGAACGTTCCCTTTCAGGGCGGCTGCGATGGCGGCAGGATCGGCACCGATACGCAATCCCGTTCGATGCACCGGGTCGATTCGCCGGGGAGTCTCCGCTACCACGATCCACTGAGCGCCGGAATCACTGAGATACTGCATTGTCGCCTTCGAGATCGGTGAGCGTCCAAATTGCAGAATCAAGTCGGGCCGAAGACGTCGCACAATCGCCTCGCTGCGCAAATAGAGGTCGTAGTGCGCCATCGTCGTCGGACCGGAGCGATCGGATGCCCGCAAGCCCGAAGTACTCTCTGCAAGCAGGGGCCACTGGAGTTTCTCGGCCAAATCCGCGATCGCCTCGGCAGCGCGGCCCGCCAGTCCATACCCGGCAACGATGACGCCACGTTTTGCGCTATTGATTTGCTCGGCAAGCACCGCGATGTCGCTGTCGGCAATTGCCGAATGTGGCTTGGCATACAATGTGAATGGTGTCGCTCTCGACAGCCAATTTTCCACCGGCTTGAGATACTCCGAAAAGTCCTTCTCCAGCCCGATCGGCGCCAGCGGCTCGCGAAATGGACAATTCAAGTGAACAGGACCAGGGTCTGGTCCCAGCGAATGGGCGACAGCTGTATCGACGGTAGATAACAACACCTGCGGTCCGACTTCTGCTGTCGGCGTCGGGACATCAAAGAACCGGCGTACCTGCGATCCGAAGAGATTTATCTGGTCGATCGTTTGCGAGGCACCTGTATCACGAAGTTCAGGTGGGCGATCGGCTGTCAGGACGATCAGCGGCACTCCAGAGTAGTTGGCCTCGACGACGGCTGGAAAGAGATTCGCGGCGGCGGTACCGCTCGTGCACAGCACTGCAGCCGGGCGGCCCGTTGCTTTGGCGTATCCGAGCGCGTAAAAGGCTGCGCCACGCTCATCGAAGTGGACAGTCTTGGTACAACGCGGATTTTCGGCAACGGCGAGCGCCAGCGGCGCCGAACGCGAGCCCGGTGCGACGACAAAGTGGTTGACACCGCAGCGAATCAGTTCTTCAATGAGCAACCGCCCCCACACCTGATTCAGCGACGTCGCATTCATGGCGCACCGCCAAGGAGAACTTCCAGCGATCCCTGCAACTTCTGCTCGAGTTCCAGCCACTCGATATCGGGATCCGATCCGGCCACGATACCCGCGCCGGCGTAGAGATTGACCGACGAGCCGCTGATCAGCGCCGAACGCAGGGCCACGCAGACGTCCACGTGATCGGGAAAAACCACGCCGAGCGGCCCGGAGTAGTAGCCGCGATCAAACGGCTCCAGTTGGCGCAGCGAAAGCATCGCCTGGTCGCGCGGAGTGCCGCAAACTGCGGGCGTGGGGTGAAGTGCCTCAAGGACCTCAATCGGAGAGGTCCCGGGCCGCAGTCGGGCCACGATCGGTGAAATCAAGTGCTGCACGCGCTGGAGTTTGACGATCTGCGGTGCGGACATGGCAGCGACGCTCTCCGACAACGGCTGCAGTCCGGCAACGATCCCATCGACCACGAACTGGTGTTCACGATTGTCTTTGCGGCTTTCCTGCAGGAGACGGGCGAGTTGTTCGTCTGTGGCTGTGCTCTGTCCGCGCGGAACCGTTCCGGCAACGGCTTCCGACTCTACGCGATCGTTTGTCGCACGAAATAGCCGTTCCGGCGAAGCGCCGACAAATGCCGTATTCGCGGCAGGAGCGAACAGGTAGCGATATACCTGGCCTTTGCTCGCGAGTGCTTTCAGAAACTCGTACGGGTCGATCGGATGTGAAAACTCCAGGGCCGTGCGACGCGCCAGAACGACTTTCTGCAGCGCAGCCATCTCGATTTCCCTGAGGATGTTGCGGCAGCCGTCGTTCCATTCCGCGCGGTCGGGCCGGTCGCGTCGACTGAGCAAAATCGGCCGTTCCAATGCCGACTTCTTACCATTGTCTTTATCGCCGAGCATCAACTCGAGTTGCGCCAGGATCGGCGCTGATTCCTGTCCCGGTCGAAGGGCGATAACTCCCGAGTACTTCTCGTCTCGTCGGCACAAGGTGATGCTCGGCAGTTGCCACCACAGCTCGGGGAAATCGCTCCAGTCCTTGCCGGCATATCGTCCGGAGTTGTCGAATCGACCCGCTATGAAAAGCGCCGCTCCAGTCGCGGCGGGGTAATTGCACACCAAGTCAGTAAACTGCTTATAGCCGGACGCCGTGCTAAGCTGTTGGACGTTCATCGCCTGGCCCGCGCCGCAAACTTCAATGCGGTGTTCGCGGTCGTGCCAGTACGTTTTTGGGAAGATCGCAGCGTGTTGCAGGCAGTCGATGAGATTGACGGGCGGCAGCTCAAAGCTCTGAAAATAGACTGATCCCGATCCCGGAGGGAAAACAGTCGGCACCGTCGCGGCGAGCGACCGCATCAGGTCGGATAAGTCGGACGGCGGGATGGTCGTAATCAAATCAGAGGTCTGGGAATCGCGGATGGGCGCCATCGTTTAAGATGTCCGCCTGAGGGCGTAGTACTGCTGTGAGCGTTTCAGCAACGATGAGAACTGCGCAAGCGTCAAGGCTTGACCGGCGTCCGAGAGCGCGAGTTGCGGCTGCGGGTGAACCTCGATCATGATACCATCGGCTCCCGCTGCGACCGCCGCCAACGCCAACGGCTCGACCAGAACAGAGCTCCCGGCAGCGTGGGAGGCATCGGCAATCACCGGATAGCTGGTTTGCTGTTGCGTAAGTATGATTGCGGCCAAATCGAGCGTGTGCGCGATCTCCGGCTCAAAAGTGCGGACGCCGCGCTCGCACAGAATGATGCTATTGTTGCCGCCGCGACTGATGTATTCCGCCGCCGCCAACCACTCGCGAATCGTTGCCGCCATGCCGCGCTTCAGCAGGATCGGCTTGTTCACTGATCCGAGCGCAGTCAGCAGGGTATAATTGAACATGTTACGCGAGCCGACCTGAAGTACGTCGGCATATTGAGACACAGTATCGATCTGCGATTGATCCATAACTTCGGTGACGACGAACATGCCGTATTTGTCTGCGGTTTCACGCAGAAGACGCAATCCGTTGACGCCGAGTCCCTGGAAGGAATCGACCCGCGTGCGCGGCTTGTAAGCCCCGCCCCGCAGGAAGCGCACACCCTGCTCCCAAAGCGATCGGGCCACGACATTCAATTGCTCGGCATCCTCAACGGCGCAGGGCCCGGCGATGACTGTCAACTGCTCGCGATCGGTCAGCAGCGAATAACAATCCTGCTCTCTACCGCGCTGTAGGGTCAGCCGCCCCTGCTCAAAACCCCGATTCTGAAACTGCTCGCGAATCTCCGGCGTGATCCGGCCCAACACGCGCACGACCGTGTGATTGTGCTCCGACATCTCATAGTCGATGCCGAGCTGTTCCAGCATGGCAACAAATTCCTGCTTGCGCAAATCCGCGGCGCCGAAGCTGTAAATCATGACCGTATCCCTGTGTAAAGTGACACGATCCCACCATTCAGCGGCTTCGCGCTGACTTCCTGCCAGCCGGCCGCCGTCATCAGGCGGCAAAACGCGTCGCCGTAGGGAAAGGTCTCAATCGTCTTGTTGAGATAGGTGTAGGCCGCGGCATCCCCGGACAGGATTCTTCCCAACAGGGGGACGATATACCGGATGTAAGCCAGATGGAAGAAGCGCAGTAGGCGATGGCTCGGGAGGGAGAACTCAAGCACCACCAGCTTGCCGCCCGGACGTGCGACTCGTGCCAACTCACGCAAGCACAACCCGGCGTCGGCCATATTGCGAATCCCGAAGGCGATTATGGCGGCATCGACAGCAGCGGCAGGCAAGGGGAGATTATGTCCATCGGCGCGCCCGAGGCTGACGCTCGCGTCAAGCCCTGCGGCTGCGATTTTCGCTGTGCCGAGAGCGAGCATCTCTTCGGCCATGTCGAGCGCGATCACGCGACACTGACGATTCCTGACAGCCTCGATCGCGATATCACACGTGCCGCAGGCCAAGTCGAGGACGATCCGATCTGTGCCGGAGGCGATCTGAGCGACGGCCTGTCGGCGCCATCGACGGTCGAGCCCTAGCGACAGAATCCGATTCAACAGATCGTAGCGCCGGGAAATGCGGTCGAACATGTGATGCACTTCTGAGCGCGAAGGCGCGATGGGCGATGACAAAGCAATATCCTGCATCAGTCTTTTGCCGGGGCTGGTTCCTGCGAGCCCGGCGGCAGTCGATAAATATACGCAGTAAGTGGGGTAAATGCAACCCCCGCGCACTGCTATCGGGTAGACGGCAATGGATCAAGCTATTGAAAGATAGAGAGATATAGACTAGGGAATCGGCTGCGACTCAAGACGCCCCTGCCGCAGTAGAAACTCGACTCCCGGGTTGGAATCTACAACTAAGTCGGCGGCCGCCTGCAGCTCCACGCGGCAGTCACCGCAGCTTCCGGCGTTGATTAGTACGACCTTGATGCCAAGTTCGCGGCAGCGGTCAAACAACCTCCGTAGCTCGACTTTGAATGGAGTCCGGCCGTCGGCAATGCACAAAGCGGGCTGGTGCGGCGGTACGGCGGGGAGTTCTTCGCAAGTTTGCACGACGGAAACCTCAATCCCAAGTGACTGGCCCTCAGACTCATAATCGCGGATGGTCTTGAGTTCGGAACTGAAGATGAGCAGCCGGCCAACGGGTAGCCGTGAGCAGTCTTCGATTTCGAGCGGCGTGACCTTTCGTGAAGCGGGAAGCTGCACAGTGAACACACTGCCTTTACCAAGCTCGCTTTCCACCGTAATCGTGCCGCCATAAGCGGTGACAATATTGCGGCACAACGACAGTCCCAATCCGGTGCCGTAGTCGGAGTCGCGACCCCAGACCCCCTTGGTCGAGAAGAAGGGATCAAAGATGCGACCGAGATTCTCGGCGGGGATGCCGATGCCGGTGTCGGCGACTTGCAGTCGCACCCAAGCTTGGTCGCTGCTTAAGCGGAGTATGAGTGTGCCGCCGCTGCTCATGGCTTGAGCCGCGTTCATGACGAGGTTCAATACGACTTGCTGTAGACGGCCGGCTGAGCCGTTCACGCTCGGAATGTCAGTGAAATCGGTCTGTAGCTCAATCTTGCGTTCATTGAGCTCTTTGCGGACGAAGCGCAGGGTGGAATGAACGACATCGGTTAGGAGCACGGGTCCGTCGCTGTCACTGCGATGGCTGGAATAACTGAGCAGGGACATCGCGATCTCATTCGCCTTCTCGCCGGCCTCGAGAATTTGCGCGAAGGCGAGGCGCGCTTCTTCCAGGCCGCCTGGTTCGTCGAGCAAGTCCTGCGCAAAACTGGCATTGCCGATGATGCCGGCAAGGTAATTCTTGAATTCGTGCGCGATACCGGCGGCCAGGGTTCCGATCGAGGTGAAACGATCCGCTTCCTGGAGTCTCTGACGCCTCTCGAATTCCTCGGACAGATCGCGCACGATCAACGTAAAGGTGTGATCCTCGCCGATCTGCACCCGACTGATCGAAAGCTGAACCGGGATTTCGCGCCCGTTGGCACAGCGCCCGACTCCTTCAAAGGATCGCGAGTCTTTGATTTCCAGCAGCGTGCGGCTGTCAAGCGCCGGCACCAGATCCTGGATCGAACCGGAAGTTAGACCTTGATCCAGACCAAAAATCTGGCTTGCCGCAGCATTGGTGATTTGAATGATTCCGGCGGCGTTGGTAACGACGATTCCATCGGCCGCTGAGCTCAAGATCGCCCGCAGCCTGGCGTCACTCTCCACAATCTTTTGTTCTGCGGCTTTGCGCTCCGAGATATCGCGAATAAACGCGACGTAGCGCGTTCCGCTTTCGAGATTCATGCGACTGATCGCCAATTCAATCGAGAATACGGTATTGCTGTCGCGTATTGCCACGGCCTCACGCACGAGAACGGTCGGAGACTGATCGTCTGTGAACGGTGATACCAGGCGCGCTTCCAGCGTCGTTCGCACGGGCTCGGCCAGCAAACTGAGGAACGATCTCAGCGTGAGCCGGGCCTGGCTCAGCGCGAAGATGCGCTCGGCCGCAGGATTAGCCGATTCAATCGTGCCGTCAGCTCGGAAGGTGATGATGCCGTCGGCCGCAGATTCAATCAGCGTATGAATCTGTACCAGGCTCTCCCTGACCTCCGATTCGATTTTTAGTCTCTCGGTAAGGTCCCGCAGGATACTCGAGAGGCAAACCAGTTCACCGTGCTCGTCAAGGCGCGCGATCATGACGTGGGACACGGTAAATTCGCTGCCGTCGCGTCGACGCACCGCGCTTTCGCCGAGCCAGACGCCGTCGCGAATTGCTGCGGGAATCGCCGAGGCCCGCAGTTTCTGCAGCGCAGCGGCGGAGAAGAATTCGTCGATGCAAGTCCCGTCTGCCTCATCAGCCTGCTCGAAGCCAAGCAGCGCGCGCCCGGACTGATTGAGATAAAGGAGACGGCCCTGGCTGTCGGCAATCAGGACGACATCCGATGTAGCCTCAAGAATGTTGACCAATCGCGCGCGCTCTTCGTCAGCGCGAACGCGCTCTGACACGTCTCGCGAGACGGCGATGATGTCCAATGCTTGGCCGACTTCCGGGTTATCGGCCGCACGGGCGCACGACTCGAGCCACACGTAGTGGCCGTCTCGGTGTCGAAACCGACCGACTGAAGTAATCGTCTTCGACATCTCAATTGTCTCCGAAACGTTCGTTTTTACAGGCTCCGCGTCATCAGGATGAGTGAATTCGAAAAGGCTGCGTCCGATCAACTCTTCTGGAGTCCAACCGAGTATTGTTGTCACTGCTGGCGATGCATAGTTGATGCGTGCCTCAGCCGAGCACCTGGTAATGATGTCAGTAGCATGCTCGGCCAGCAAGCGGAACCGCGCTTCGCTCTCCTGAACGGCTTGTTGCGCCGCCCGCAACTCCGTGATGTCGCGAGCCACGTAGAAGAACCCAATCAGTTGTCCGCTATAGTCGAATCGAGGCGAAGTCGACAATGCCACGTGGCGCTTGTCGCCGTTGGGACGTGTCACCCAGGTCTCAAACCTCGCCCGGCCCTGCTGCAAGAGACGATCGCGCTCCCGGCGCAGCTCCAGCAGGCGCTCCTCTTCGATGAACTCCGCGGTCTTGCGGCCGACGAGAGTGCCGGCAGCCACACCGAAAATCATTTCAGCAGCAGGGTTGGCGACCAGGAAGCGACCCTCAGTATCGATCAGGCAAACACCGTCGTCCTGGTGATCTACTAATTCGCGATAGCGCTCCTCGCTTTCCACCAACTGCTCTTCCAGCTTCTTCTGGTCGGTGATATCAGAAAGTACGCCGTTCCAGACCATGCGACCATCGTGTTGACGTAGCGGGGTCGACTGCGCCCTCACCCAGCGCGCCTCATCACCCGACTTGACGCGAAACTCGCCGAGCCACGAACTTCGCTCCGAGATCGCCTTCCAAATCGAACCCATAACGGATTCAAGGTCATCCGGGTGGATCAACCGGAAGAAGGCTTCGGGGTCTTTTTTGCATTCGTCCGCGGTAATACCGTAAACGCCGTCCAGACCCGGGGAAATCATGGGGAAGGTGAGACGGCCGTCGGATTCCAGGCGACATTGGAAGACTACCCCCGGAATTCCTGATGTGGTATCCCGTAGTAGTTTTTCGCTCTCGCGCAAGGCACGTTCAATTTCGAGGAGCTTGGTAATGTCATGCCCGAATACTGCCACGAGGTTACGAGCCGACTGCGGGTCGCAGATAGGCCGGACAGACACGCGCGTCGCCCGCTGCCTCCACTCCAGGGTCAGGTCGGTTGGTTCGTTGTCGGCAAAGGCGCGCTCAATAGCGATCGCCAGTTGCTCTCCGACTTCCAGCGGCAGCAAACTTACGCCGCGGCGTCCGACAATCTGTGTGAGAGGGCGATTCAACAGTTCTGCGACTCCGCGATTAGCGGCCTCGATCGTTCCTCCGCGCTCGATCAGCATCGCCGGACCCGGATGGGCGTCAAGGAGCGCTACGAGCCGGGCGGAGCTTTGGCGCAATGACTCTGCGGCTGCTTTGGCCTCATCTATGTCCAGAATGATGCCGTCGACAAAGGCGGGATTCCCGCCATCGTCGCAGATAACCTGGCCGCGTTCGAGCATCCAGGTAATGCGACCATCCGTGTGCCTGAGCCTGTATTCAACCTGGTAAGAAGTCTTCGCTTCGACTGCCGCGGTCAAAGCCTTTTTCGCCTGTGGAAGGTCCTCGGGGTGAAAGCCGCTGGCGGAAGGGCGAACCCCTTTGACATAATCCGAAGCCGGGAAACCGGTGTACAGTTCGACGCTCTCGGAAATGTACTCGACCGGCCAATCCGGCGCCACGCGCAGACGAAAGGTGATTCCCGGCACGTTCTTGACGAGCGTGCGAAAATGCTCTTCGCTCTCCCGTAGTCGCTCGGTATCTATCCGTCGCCGCGCTTCCAGCGCGGCATTGGCGCGCGCCACACGATAGGTAAACACGACAATGAGTCCGATCAAGAAGATCACGCCGATGTGTGCTGAAGTTTCGACTGCTCGCAGTGAATCGGCACTCGCCAATGCGGAAGTCTCCTGCTCGCGACGGATTTGCGCCTGTTCGCGGGTCAGAGCACCGTGGTCGGCCATGAGTTGCCGTTGAGCGCCGGCGAGCTGCTCCAGCATCGCGACCGGGCGACCGGAATCGACTCTCGCAATCGTGGCAAATGCGCGTCGCGACAAGTCGCTCAAGGCAAAGCCGGAACGGATGAATTTGCTGGAAGCCTGGAGCAATCCGCGGGTAGCCTCGGGGCGGCCGATCGCTTTGGCCAGTGTGCCTAATTCCCCCAGTGCGCTGTCGAAATCGGCAATCGCGGTCTTGAATTGTGCCTCCTTTGCAGTACCATCTCCGCCCGCGATCGCGAGCCGGGCATCGTAATAAAGTTGTGACGAGAGGGTAACTGCAGCATTCCTGGCCTCCGAGAACCCTGCCCACTCCCTTTGAAGAACATTCAGCGTCTCGTGACGGTCATCGATCTCGGAGTTGATGTAGACCGAAACCACCCCGGCCACGAGGATCAGGGCACCGATCGCGTAGAGCGACCAATGCCAGATGCGCTGCGGGTTTTTGTCAGCGTGTTTCGTTAAATTCGGCAGGGGCTCGGTCTCTTGAGTAATCGACATATCCTATCCGTCGATGCAGATTTTACTCCAGCAAGAGTGTTTCCTTTTATATCGGCAAATCTCGACACAACTTGCGCCCCAATCAGGATTTGCGAGTTTGTGCGCCCGTGGGTGGTGCAGAGCGAAACGTCCGGAACTACGGGCGGTGACGCGCTCAGTCTTCGAGAAGCAAGGCAAAAAGAAGACAGTTCTCAGCGAGCAGGTGGTCGGCGAGGAGCCCATCGCGCCAGCGTTTGATGAACTCCCGCTCCGAGGATACCTCTTCAAATCCCGACTCGCCCAGTGCCTCCCGGACAGCCAGAAGCGGCTGCGGACACATGCAGTAGATCAATCGTCGTTCCCGAAAACGCGCGAGTTCGCAAACTTGGTCGAGCAGACCCGTGGCGGAACTCGCTGAGCTGAACTCGGGATAAAGAAACGGACCGGAAATCTCCATCGTCAGATCGTCCACTGAGCACTTGACGTAGCCAAGAGGCGAATGGTCGGCAAATCCGAGGATGTAGACTGTGCTGGGTTCTTCGCTTTCGAGAAGCAAGTCGGCAAAGTCGTCCGCCCACATGGCGGCAACATCGGGCGGAAGTGGCGCCAGGGTTTGCTCGTGCAGGTCTTGCAGCAACGGCAGAGCGCGTGGTCCGGCGCGAAGATAGCGGACATCGGGCATGGAGACAATATACATGACGCGACCGCAGCGCGGCGCGCGATTCTCGTTGGCCTCAGACTTTGGCCACGAGATAGATATAGCGCAAGGTCGTGTTCCCGCAGTTGACCACATTGTGGATCGTCCGCGGCGGCATATAGCTCACGGCCGGTGCGACAACCCGCAACGGCGTGTCCAGAGTTTCTGCGTGCACCTCGGCGCAACCCTGCAAGAACACAATCGCTTCTTCGTGCTCCTTGGTGCTGTGTTCACCGACAGACTCGCCGGGCTTCAATGTCACACAGCCGGAGTGAAACTGGATTGTGTTGGCGTCGTCGAGCAAGTGAAGGTAGTGCACGTCGGGCGCCGGCAATTCGCAAACAAAGGGGAGCAGCTTTTTGTCAGCCAATAATTCTGTAGCCATGGTGTCCTTCCCGTCAGAGTGGTACTACTACTATGCGCGAGGCGCCATCGACTTGACCCACCAGCGGGCGATGAACGGCAGCGTGACCATCTGCGCCAGAGCCGCCATGATACCGGGCAACATGGCTGCCTGAAGGTACGCCGCGAGCGGTTGACTCACCGAGCCGGCAATCACGACGGTAGCGACGAATACGACTCGGCCAACCACCAATCCGGCCAAGACGCTGACGAAGCCGTTGAGGCGCAGATTCTCGCGGCAGAATCCGGTGACTGCGCCGTAGGCCGCAAGTTCGACTGACATCGGGAGAATCATCGGCGGGAAGGGCATTCCCGAAAAGGCAAATGAAACGACCGGGCTAAGCGCTCCGACCATCATGCCACCACGCCAGCCGTAAACCAACCCGGCCAGAATCACCGGCCAGTGCATTGGCAGCAAAGTCCGAACCGGGAGGCCTGTAAGGTGAGCAAGTGATGGGAGAACGACGGCCAGAGCAAGCAGTGCGGTGGCCCAGATCACCGTGGAGACCCGCCACAGCGGCAGGGTCGTTGCAGTTATCGAAGAGCTATGATTCCTTTGCATCGTAAATCTCCTTCGCTGACATACAGGTCAAGTGAGCATCGGGTCCAACATATAGAATCATTAATGGATAATCCAGTCGTTCTTAGCACATAATGGTCTCTTCGCGACCCGGTCCTGTTGAGAGAATACTGATTTTCACACCAAGAAACTCCTGAATCCGCGCCAAGTACTTGTGCGCGTTAGCGTCCAAATCGCCCAGCGACCGCGCATGACACACCGGTTTACTCCAGCCCGGCAGAGTCTCATAGACAGGCTCGACATGTTGAAACTGGAAATTCGACTGCGGCGGCACCGTGTGGACCTGGCCGCCGAACCTGTAGCCGGTGCAGATCTTGACCTCGCCTAGACCATCAAGGACATCGGCCTTCATCAGGGCGACATTGTCCACGCCGTTGATGCGTACCGCGTACTTGAGTGATACCAGGTCCAGCCAGCCGCAGCGCCGTGGACGGCCGGTTGTTGAGCCGTATTCGTTGCCGCGTTCGCGAAGCTTGTTCCCGATGTCATCCTTCAACTCCGTCGGAAACGGCCCGCCACCAACCCGGGTTTGATAGGCCTTGACGATTCCCGTGACTTCGCCGAGATGCTTGAAACCGATTCCCAGACCGGTCAGGACGCCGCCAATGGTTGTATTCGACGACGTTATGTAGGGATAGGTGCCGAAGTCGACGTCGAGCAATGTGCCCTGCGCTCCCTCGAAAAGAATGCGCTTGCCTTGGCGGCACGCGGAATCAAGATACTCCGCGACGTCGCAAACCAATTCGCGGGCTTCATCGCGTTTGGCAACGAGGGTCTCAAAAGTTAGATCGATGTTGGGGCGCTGATCGTCCGGCAGGCGGTCGAAGATATGCTTCTTGAGTTCAAAGTTCTCCTTGATCTTACAGCGCAGGACGTGGTCATCAAAAATATCGGCAAACTGGATGCCGCAGCGGCCGATCTTGTCGAGGTAGGCGGGCCCGATCCCGCGTTTGGTCGTGCCCAGCAGGGCATCGCCCCGGGCTTCTTCCATGACGGCATCAATGATCTTGTGATAGGGCATCACCAGGTGGGCGCGCCCGGAGACGAGTATCCGGCCCGCTACCTTGACCCCTTGTGCTTCCAGTTCGCGCATTTCGGCGAATAACTGAAACATGTCGAGCACGACACCATTGCCGATCAGGCAAATCTTGCCTTCGTGAAGAATTCCCGAGGGGATAAGATGGAGAATGAATTTCTTTCCACCAACCGTGACTGTGTGTCCGGCATTGGCGCCGCCTTGGCAGCGCGCGACGACATCGAAGTCACGCGACAACAAGTCGACGATCTTGCCTTTACCTTCATCACCCCACTGCAATCCGAGAACAACCCGATTTGACATCTATTTCACTCCCGTTAGTATCTTCTGCATCACTGTAGCCGATATCCCTGCCTAAGAAATCGCGCTCACCCAATTGAGAATCAAGTGCTTGCCCTCGCCGGACTCAGCCGAAAAGGCGACAATCTGCTTCGGACTAATCTCAAATTGTTTCGCCAGCTCGGCAATCGCTTTCGCCTTGAGTCGCTGGTTCAACTTGTCAGACTTCGTGAGGACATAAAGATGGTGCTTGACGAGAGTCGCCGTCCACTCGTGCAGACCGATATCAAGGTCGCTGGCTTCGTGGCGGATGTCGATCAGGTGCACCAGACCCTGGATGGCTGAGTTCTTTTCGAAGTAGACGTCCAGTAACTGCTTCCAGCGATCGCGCTCGGTCTTGGGGGCCCGGGCATAGCCATAGCCGGGCAGGTCGACGAAACAAAGCCGGTCATTGACGCGGTAATAGTTGATCGACTGGGTCTTACCCGGAGTCTGGGAGACTTTGGCGAGCGCTTTCCGATTGAAGAGCTTGTTGAGCAAAGACGACTTGCCGACATTGGACCGGCCCGCAAATGCGATCTGCGTGGGGCCATCCAAAATCAACTGATCCGGCAGGTAGGCAGTCCTCTCCAATGTCACCCGACGCAGGTCCACTTTCATCCTCGCTTAAAATTCTACCGGTGCGCGAAGCTATCGAAATCAGCGGGGGAAGGCAAGCTTTAATACTTCGGAAGCGTTCTTTACGTAATGAATGTTGAGCTTGGCTGTCAGCTCTTTCGGAAGTTCTTCAATATCGGGGCGATTGGCCCGCGGAACGGCGACGTTTTTGATCCCAGCCCGTACGGCCGAAATGAGCTTGGCGTTGAGACCGCCAACCGCCAAGACCTCACCGGAAAGCGTAATCTCCCCGGAATAGGCAAGTCCTTTGGCAGCAAGACGTTTCGTGAACGCCGAACAAAGCGCCACCAGAATCGTGATCCCCGCGGATGGCCCGTCTTTGGGGACGGCGCCCTCGGGCAAGTGCAAATGAATGTCGGTATTCTTGAAAGTGTCCTTGGGAATCTTGAGCGTCGCCGCCTTCGACTTCAAGTACGTCAGGGCAGCGCGTGCCGATTCCTGCATCACGTCGCCGAGTTTACCGGTCAAGGTCAGCCGTCCGCTGCCTTCGGTCAGGGTGATCTCAACGGGCAGAATCTCTCCGCCGGTTCTCGTCCACGCCAGGCCTATCGCTTTGCCGATCATTGTCACGCCAAGTTCTGTGTCTGAGAATTTGCGCACGCCCAGGTATTTTTTCAAGTCGGTGCGCGTGACATTGTAAGCCCTCTTCCTCTCGCCTTTGGCGACACGCTGCGCTATCTGGCGCATGATAGTGCCGATCTGGCGCTCGAGTTCGCGCACGCCCGCCTCGCGTGTGTAGTCGCGGATAATGGCACTTATGACCGGCTTGCCGATCTTAACCTTGTGCTTGGCGAGGCCGCTTTCCTGCTGCTGCTTGGGGATCAGGAACTGCTCGGCAATCTGCACCTTCTCAAACTCGAGATAGCCGGGCAACTCGATCATCTCCATGCGGTCGAGCAGCGGTCGCGGAATCCCTGCTGTCGTGTTGGCGGTGGTCACAAAGAGAATATGCGACAGGTCAAACTCGCACTCGAGGAAATGGTCCTGAAAAGTCGCATTCTGTTCCGGATCGAGGACCTCGAGTAGCGCCGAAGCCGGATCGCCGTGGAAGTCCATCCCGATCTTGTCGATTTCGTCGAGCAGGAAGACGGGGTTGGAACTGGCGACTTTTTTAAGCATCTGCACGATTCGTCCCGGCATGGCGCCGATATACGTGCGCCGATGGCCGCGGATTTCCGCCTCATCGCGCACGCCGCCCAGTGACATGCGGGCAAACTTGCGGTCGAGGGCATGCGCGATCGACTTGCCGAGCGAAGTCTTGCCGACACCGGGAGGACCCACCAGACAGAGGATCGGACCCTTGACGTTCTTCGCCAACTTGATCACCGCCAGATGTTCGAGGATGCGGCGTTTGGCTTTCTCAAGACCAAAGTGCTCGTTGTCGAGAATCGTTTCGACTTCTTTGAATTCCGTGCGATCAACAGTCTTCGTGTTCCACGGCATGGACAGCAGCCAGTCAAGATAGCCGCGAATGACGTTGGCCTCGGCGGAGTATGAGTGCATGCGGCTGAGACGCGTGACTTCCTCAGAGGCTTTCTTCGTAACAGCCTCAGGCATCGCAGCCTTCTTGATCCGCTCTTCATAGTCGCTGACATCCGCGGCATCATCGAATTGTCCGAGTTCTTCCTTGATCACTTTCAGTTGGTGCTGGAGGTAGAACTCGCGCTGCGTCTTGTTCAGCGACTCGCGAACACCGGTGTCGATCTCCTGTTCCAGCTTGAGAATCTCAATCTCGCTCGATAAACTGCCTGCCAGTAACTCCAGCCGCTTCGTAACCGAGACCGTCTCCAGCAGCTTCTGTCGCAGTTCAATCGGAAGCAACACATGCGCAGCAACAACGTCCGCCAGTTTTCCTGGATCGCCGACTTCGGTTGTGTAGGAGAGAATCTCGTCCGGAAGCCGCCGATTGAGATTGACGTAGTCGGTAAAAGCGGTGGTCACCGTGCGCGTCAGGGCTTCGATGCGCAGATCATCCGCATCAAAAATGTCACCTTCCATCCTGACGTGGGCGCCGATGAAACCTTCGTTCGATGTCAGTCGCTTGACTGTCGCCCGGCCGATACCCTCCATCAGGACCTTCATCGTGCCGTTGGAGAGCTTCATCACTTGCAGGACGCGCGAGACGGTGCCGAATTGGTAGAGGTCGCCGGCATTCGGGACCTCGGTATCCTTGTCTTTCTGCGCCAGAAGCAGGATCTGCTTGTCGCGGACCATCGCCTCCTGCAATGCGTCGACCGAGAACTGGCGGCCGACGATCATCGGATACACCATATAAGGGAAAACAATGGTGTCGCGCACCGGCAGAACCGGCAGGAACTCGTTGATGGTTAACTTCTCTGAACCGTACTGATAGATCATTGCGTGCGTCAGGAGCGTGCTACGCGCTCGCCTTGCCTGACTTGGATGAGCGCTCAATCAAGGGCGGCGCATCAGTAGTAATACATTCCTCGGTAATCACGATCTTGGCGACGTTGCGATACGACGGCGCCTCGTACATAATATCCAGCATCTTCTCTTCAAAAATCGAACGCAGCGCCCGCGCCCCGGTCTTCCGCTTTCTGGCTTCACGAACGATCGCCGAGAGGGCTTCCGGCGTGAACTCCAGTTCGATGCCGTCCAGTTGGAACAGCTTCTGGTACTGCCGGGTCAGGCAATTCTTCGGCTCGGTCAAGATTTGCAGCATTGCTTCGTCCGACAGCGGGTCGAGCACTGAAACGACCGGCAAGCGCCCGATCAGTTCGGGAATGAGCCCGAACTCCAGCAGGTCTTCGGTCTGCGCCATGTGCAGCAGGGCGGCAACATCGTCCTTGTCAACACTTCGGGACTCGGTCTTGAAACCAACCTGCTGTTTGCCGACGCGTCGCGCGATGATCTTGTCCAACCCATCAAAGGCGCCCCCACAAATAAAGAGAATATTGCGGGTATCGATCGGCACAAACGGCTGTTCCGGGTGCTTGCGTCCACCCTTCGGCGGGATGTTCGAAACCGTGCCCTCAAGGATCTTCAACAAGCCCTGCTGGACACCTTCACCTGAAACATCGCGCGTAATCGACGGATTGGCGGTCTTGCGCGCGATCTTGTCGATTTCATCGATAAACACGATGCCGATCTCGGCGCGCTCTTTGTCGTAGTCGGCCGCTTGGTAGAGACGCACCAGGATATTCTCAACATCCTCGCCGACATAGCCGGCTTCGGTCAATACAGTGGCGTCCGCAATGCTGAACGGCACCGCCAGCATCTTCGCCAGGGTCTGCGCTAACAAGGTCTTGCCGGTGCCCGTCGGACCGAGCATGAGAATATTCGATTTTTCGATCTCCACTTCGGTGGTCTCGGACTCGTTGAAAATTCTCTGGTAGTGGCTGTAGACCGCGACCGAGAGCGTCTTCTTGGCCTTGTCCTGGCCGATGACGTACTGGTCGAGAAAAGCGCGGATTTCTTTCGGCTTGAAGATCTTGACCGGTCGCTGGACCGATTTCTTCTTCGGTGTTTCGTCGAGCATATCGTGCGTCAGTTCGATGCACTGGTCGCAGATATGGGCGTTGTAACCGGAGAATAGCTTGCGGACGCTATAGGCATCTTTGCCGCAGAATGAACAGCGTTCCACGCGTTTGTTGCTACCGGTCATGCTTGCGATCCTCGCTCGGAATTCAGGCTACTTCTTGGCTTCAGGATTGTACACTTCGTCCACCAGGCCGTATTCCTTGGCTTCGACGGCGGACATGAAGTGATTGCGATCGGTATCGGTATGAATCTTGTCGATCGGCTGGCCCGTGTGTTTCGCCAGGATCTCCGCCAGGCGCTGCTTATGCTGGACCGCCTCGGCGACCTGGATCTCCATGTCGCTGACCTGTCCCTGCGCGCCGCCCAACGGCTGGTGAATCATGATGCGCGAGTGCGGCAGGGCCGAACGCTTGCCGGCCGCGCCGGCAGCCAACAGGAAGGCGCCCATCGAAGCCGCCAGTCCCATGCACACCGTCGCCACCTTCGGCTTGATAAACTGCATGGTATCATAAATGGCCAGGCCCGATGTCACCACACCGCCGGGGGAATTGATATACAAGAAGATGTCCTTGTTGGCATCTTCCGCCGCCAGGAACAACAACTGCGCAATCACCAGGTTGGCGATGTTATCGTCGATCGGAGTCCCGAGAAAGATGATGCGATCTTTGAGCAGTCGCGAGTAAATGTCGTAGGCGCGCTCGCCGCGGCCCGTTTGTTCTACCACAATCGGGATCAGTTGGTTGTAAGTCAAAACATCCTCCTTGAATTCTTCACTCAGGGGAAACCAAGGGTGAGAAGACTTTCTCGATGGTCGACTTGTTGAGAATGTGCTCGATCACCTTGTTTTCCAGGATCGTTTCCTTGAGATCGGCAATCCGCCGATTCTCTGTAATCGTCTTACGCGCTTGTTCCAGCGTCATCTTATAGTTATCGGCAAAACGCTGCAGCCACGTATCCAGATCCGATTGTTCTACGCGAATCTGCTCTTTTTCCGCAATCTCATGATGCAGCAAATCCCAGCGAATATGCCGAATCGCTATCGCCCGATATTGCTTGCGCACTTCCTCTTCGTCAATCGCTTCTTTGGAATTTTGCTTGTAATCTTCCACCATCCGGTCGAGATAACGCTCGACCAGCGCTTCGGGAAGGTCGAAGCGGTTCTTGTCGATCACTTCCTTGATGACTTCCTCGCGTACCGCATCCAGCGCTTCCTTGGTCTTGCGCGCCTGGATATCGGCCTTCAGCTTCTCGCGGAACTCATCGACCGTCTTCACTTTCTCGTCGAACTGCTTGAAGAATTCCTCGTTCAACTCAACCAGATTGAGCTGGCGGACAACCTTGACGCTGGCCTTGAAACGAACCTTGCTCCCGGCAAAGCGTTCGTCAAAGTGCTCCTTCGGGTAGTCCACCTCAATCTCTGTCTCGGCTCCGGCATCCAAGCCGGTAAGCTGCTTGGTGAACTGGGAGGCCACCGGCCCTTCCACCAATTCCAATTGAACGTTCTCAAACTTCTTCTGGTCGACCTTGCCGCCGGAATCGCCGACCGCCTCCAGATCGAGAAGTACGAAGTCGCTGGCCTTCGCCGGGCGTTCCACCACTTCCAGCGAGGAATGCTTGCGTTGCAGGAACTCCAGCATTTCGTTGACCTCGCCATCCTTAACTGCGTCGTCGGGCTGTTTCAGCGTGAATCCGGAGTATTGCTCGAGCTTGATCTCCGGCCGGATCTCAAATTCGGCCGTGTAGGTCAGCGGCTTGCCTTCGCCGAAATCGACCTCGCTGATTCGCGGGTAATCGACGGGAGTCAAGCCGGACTTCTGGATCGCTTCCTTGTACGATTCGTCCATCAGGTCTTCGAGCACATCCTGGGCCGCAGCCTGGCCGTAGCGCGCTTTGATCGTGGTCAGCGGCGCGCGACCTTTGCGAAACCCGGGAATCTCCGCCTGCGTCTTCAGCTTGCGGAAGACCTCGTCAAACTTCTGTTGGACTAATTCCTGGGAAACGGTGATTTTCAGCGTGCGTTTGCACTTCTCCCCCTGGGTAAGCTCAAAAGTGACGCTCAACGGCGAATCCTTTCCAGTGATTATCAATGGTGCGAACGGGGGGACTCGAACCCCCACGGTTATTCACCACTAGATCCTTAGTCTAGCGCGTATACCAATTCCGCCACGTTCGCACGCGTGCAGTCGGCAAAGTGCGATCTCAATCGCCGGAATCTTCCGTGGTCATTCCGGGTCTGAATCGTCAACCTGCGAAAGGGGGGACTCGAACCCCCACGACCGAAGTCACCAGATCCTAAGTCTGGCGCGTCTGCCAATTCCGCCACTCTCGCGAAAACTGCAGCCACCAGAAGGCCTTCCGGCAGCGGCAATAAGGATCGGAATGTACTCGCCGCGCCTATGGCTGTCAAGAGCTTATCTCTTGTGCAGGTGGGTGTTGTCTCGTCCATCCGCCAGCGCCTCACTTGTAGCGTCCCATCCCCTTAGCAGCCAAAGCACTTCCGACCATTGCTTGCCTGCAGCATTCGAATCCACTACCATTATATATACTACCGGATGCAAGGGAGTTTGGGCAATTGGGCGACCTGATTCGAGTAAGTTTTGTGGCGATCATCGTCGTATCGCCGTTAGTCATCTCATCCGCCACCACCGATGCCGCGCTGTGGCCGCAAAGCCTCGCCATCGCGCTGCTTCCGGTCATCACCTGCCCACTGCTGATCGCGCTGCGCGATCGCGAGCGACCAGAATTCAAATCAACTCCGGCGCTGAAGCTGCTTGTCGTCACCTGTGGTGCTCTTATCGCGATCGGCTCTCTTTCGCTATCCTGGGCTGTGGCCCCTTCGGAGGCGATGCCCGCGCTCGCCAATCTGATTCTGGTCGGCTGCCTGGCTGTCATTACGGCGCACTGCCTTTCAGCCTCACTGCTCAAGGTCTCCGATCTGGCAATCGCCGCCGTCGTTGGCGGAGCGGCGTTGTCCGTCGTCGGCCTGCTGCAATACGCCGGAATCGCTTTCGGTGATCTGCCCGGCAAGGTCGTGCCGTATGGAACCCAGGGGAACAAGAACCTCCTGACCTCTGCCGTAATGCTCGCACTGCCGCTCAGTTTCTACGCCGTTGTAACCGGACCGAACAGGCGCAAACTGGCTGCGGCAGTCGCCATCGTCCTTGAAGTAGGACTGATTGCCGCCAGTCGGTCGCGCGGCGCCTGGATCGCGATCGGGGTGATGACTCTCGTCGCTGCTGGGTTGGTTGTTCGAAGCCATATCAAGCGACGACAAGATTCTCACCAGCGATTGCTGCGTACTCCCTGGCGAACTACGACCATCATCGTCTGTCTGGGACTTCTCGTCGGCGTCGGAGCCCACGAACTGCACAAACGCAATGTCCCGGCAATTCCCACTCAGCTTCTGAACCTCAGCACCGCCTCGATCGAGCATCGACTTCACCTCTGGCAGGCGACACTCCACATGATTGGTGAAGCGCCGCTGCTGGGTCAGGGATTAGGGCAGTGGAAAATCCATGCGCCCCGTTTCTATGGTGACGCCCTCCAGCGCCAGACTACAGAGGTCTCTTACCTGCGCCCGCATAATGACTTCCTCTGGATCGCGTCCGAAAGCGGAATCATCGGCTTATTCCTGACCTTGGGCATATTCGGAGTCGGTCTGCGCGAAGCACTGCGAAGGATCAACAGAGATTCGGGAGCAGGCCAGTGGATGGCATTGATTGCGCTTTGTGGTCTCATTGCCTTTGCAGTCGACAGCTCCTTCAGTTTCTCCCGCGAGCGGCCGGCGCTCTTGATGTACCTCGCGCTCTATCTTGGTATGTCGCTCTCGACCGATGTCGCGCAGAAGGGGCAGAAGGCGCCAAGTCGCTGTCAAAACCGTGTCATATTCGTGAGCATTCTAATTGCCTCACTGGCTACCTCTGCCTTCTTCACCATGCGCTTACTTTCCGATCTGCACACGAAACAGGCGATGATCGCTTTGGCAGGGAAGGAATATGACCGGGTGGTCGAGGAAGCCCATGCCGCCGATCGCTGGCACTCACGGTTTGACTACGGAGCAATACCGTTGCGCGGTTACGCCGGGTTTGCTCTCTTCGAATCAGGGCGCTATACCGAGGCGGCCGAAGAGCTGAGTGCCGCCTACAAATTGAATCCCTACAGCTATGCTGTGTTGAACAACCTCGCAGCCGCGCACCTCTTCGGAGGCAGCTACGCCGAGTCTGGACGTTTCTATCAGGAGTCGCTCAGGCTCTGGCCTCAGGCCGACCAGAGCTTGCTCAATTATGCCATACTGAACTACGTCACCGGCCAATTCGATTCGGCTGCAGTTTACCTGTCGCGGATCGAGGCGCCCGACAGCCTGCCACGCTTCGCTCAATATCATAGACTCGTCACTGACAGCCTGGAAGCGAGAACGCATCGCAAGAACCGCTGACTCGTTCGCGTGCTTCGAAAAATCGCTTGAATTCGCCGCCCGAAGTCGTTTATTTCTCCTCGCTCCGCCCTCGGGAGGAGTTGTTTGACCGCACTCACGGCGCTATCGTCTAGTGGTTAGGACGGGTGGTTCTCAGCCATCAAACCGGGGTTCGACTCCCCGTAGCGCTACCAATACAAATGACGATCCCTTGCCCGGCGAGGGATCGTCAATTTTTTGCCGATAAGTTACGCACGGACAATTGAGCCGGCTTCCTGTATGCCAATGAAGTATTCACTCGACGCTTTGACATACGCCGTTCGCCGTGTCGTCGGCTGGCCGCAGAGCTGGCTTTCCGACGAGCGCCGCTGGGGGAGCGGACAGATCGACTGCTTTCGCTTTCTCCTCGATTCCCAGCGTTGGAGCGCCGATCAATTACTGGTCTACCAATGGCAACAGATTTCACTATTGCTTGACCATGCCTATCACAACACGGAATTCTACCGTCGCCGCTTCGATGACCTTGGCGCAAAACCGGGGGATATCCGCAACTTCGAGGACTTCCGGCGCTTGCCGGTTCTCACCAAAGATGAGGTTCGTGCTTATACCGAAGAATTGAAGAGCCGGCAGTTCGAGCAGCTCGGTCCGGTGGAGACCCGCACGGGCGGCTCAACCGGCGCGCCGCTCTTTCTCTACAAGAGTTCTCGCGCCGAGCACATGCGAGTCGCCGTCTCGTGGCGTTCGCGCCAGTGGGCGGGAGTAGATTATCGCGCGCGCAAGGTTCTGATCGAAATCCATCATGCAGCGATGAAGCAGCAGCCCGGCTGGTATCTCGACAGTCGCAGTAACTCACTCCTGCTCTGGGCCGGTCGGCTGGACGAATATCGCCTCGAGCGCTACGTCAGCCTTTGCCGCCGTTTCAAGCCCCAGATGTTGATCGGCTCGATTGGATTCATGCGCGTGTTCGGACGCTTCCTCGAATCCTGCAACGAAAAAACTATCCGGCCGCGCGCTGTCTTCGTCGTCGGCGAGACCGTCGCGCCGATAGACCGCGAAAATGTCCGGCGCCAATTTGGCTGCGAGTTGTTCGATGCCTACGGCATGAGGGAGAATGCGGTCTCGGCGAGCGAGTGCGAACATCACCGCCTGCACATCAACAGCGAATTCACCTACGTCGAGTTTGAGCCCGCGAATGACGACAGCCACAGCCGGCGCTCTGCGATCATCGGCACCAATCTGCATAATCTGGCTTTCCCGCTGATTCGCTATCACACGGAGGATATGGGCTACGCCGCCACCGGGACTTGTGCCTGCGGAAAAGCGCATCCAGTGATGGTAATCGAGGGCGGCCGCACGCGGGATTTCCTCTGTACCCGCGAGGGCCACGTCTTCGTCTCGTGGCACCTGGCGCAGTTTATTGACAAGAGGATGGGAGTGCGCAAGATGCAACTGCATCAGCACGACCTCGATCACGTTACCGTGCGCATCGTTCGCGGCCCCGAATTCACGCCAGGCGACGAAACGCAACTGCTCTCATCACTCAATCAACTGGCCGGCGACTTGCTGCAATTCCGCATCGAATACGTCGACGAGATCCCGCGCACATCTCTCGGGAAGCACCTTTTCGTGAAGTCAGATCTGGCCAATAGTACTGACGAACTCCGGGCCTGAATCGATCCTAAAGAACCCAAAAATCAAAGGCCGCATTCGGTGTTACCCGAATGCGGCCTGCTTTATTGAAGCCTCACGTTGCGGTGAGACCAGTCAACTAAGCTTATTGGCAGCCAGCCGGAGCCGGACCGCCGCCGAAGATGAAGGTAATCAAGTACACCGCGTCAGAAATCGTGATGATCTTGTTACCGTCAGCATCGCCGAGACAGGTCTGAGCCGGAGCCGGACCGCCACCGAAGATGTAGGTGATCAGATACACGGCGTCCGAAATCGTCCAGATGCCGTTGTTGTCCGCGTCACCGCACTTGCAGGTCGCGCACTGCTGGGCACCCGGCACGAGGTTACGGTTACACAGGAACTTGTAACCGAGATCCATGGCCGTTTTGACGCCGGCAAGCGTGCCGCCTGACTGCGGCTGACCGGCAAGCACGACACCCGCATACACGGTGTCAGCAGCGGTAGCAACAGTCTGGCCCTTTGCCAGCACAAACACCATGCTCAAGTCGTCAGCCGGACCGGTGCCAGCCAACGGATCCGGGAACGGACCCGCATCGTACGAATCCTGAGCCAGGATGTTCATCCGATTCCACAGGGAGTCGTTTTCCCATCCGGATTCCGGATAGATGTACACGTTGTTGTCGACGATAAAGCCGCCAACCGGCTTGCCGCCTTCACGCAAGCCACCGATGGCCGCGTAACGCGACGTGTGGCTTCCGGCACCACCCGGATACGCGCCGCGCTGATACAGCATGTACTTCGCTGCGTCAACGCCGCCGTAGTTGTTCGAACCGGTGTCGGACGGCACATCCCAGTCGGTGTACCAGGCCACAGTGAGGTTGTTAACCGCACCCGCCTTGGGTCCCTTGTAGATCTTGAACTGGCCGACGAAGAAGTTACAGGAATCTGGAATCTTCGAAGCGTACCAGGTCACGTCAAACTGCAGCGTCGAGTCGCGGTTGTAACCCTTGCCGCTCAGGAAGCGGTGGTTGAGCGCACCGGTCGTCGAGTCACCGGTCATGCCGGCGGTCGCAGCGTACAGGAAGCCCCACGGGTTCGACACGGTCGGGAAGTTGATGCCGTTGCCGGTCAAATCCGTCGCGGTCGAGTAGGTGAGGTTGGTCGCGCTGTTACCCAGGACGAGGAAACCGTCGTAGAGGTAACCCGGCTGGGCCGGAAGTTCAGCAAAGTAGCTGAAGCGCTTGCCGTCGATGTTGCTGCCGACTTCGGAAGCCTGGTTGACCGACAGACGAGCGCACGAGGTGCGGATGTCGGCGTTAACCGGCAGATAGAACGGGCTGAAGTTGTACAGGTCAACCGGGACGGTGAGCACCTGAGTCGGAGTATCATAGGTGAACGTAATGTTCGCCTGGTAGAATCCCTGGGTGACCGGGCCGGTCGCACGAAGACCGATCTTCTCGAGATTAGCCGGGAACGGAACCGTGCCCGAATGCGCCGAACCACCGTTGTACGGACCCGTCTGCAGCCAGCCGGTACCCGACACGTAGTTAATGGCGAAGGTATACGGCACTGAGACGTTACCCGCGTTGGTCACGGTGATCGAGGTATCGGTATTGCCGCTCGGAACCGTGTGGAACGGATAGACGAACGAAGCCGGATCAGACGACAGTGAACGGAACTGCGCCATTGCGAAGCAGCCCACGTTGAGCGCCTTCACCGGATTGTTGGTCGTGGTACCGTTCGTGTTCACGGCGATACCGGCGTCCTTGTCTTCCAGGTAAACAATACGAAGCGTGTCAGCGACACGTTCAGGCGATCCAAGGTTGTACTCGGAGAAGCAAGCACCCGCAGCGCAGGCCGAGGCCGGCGGCAGGAATGTCTGCGTCAGGTTCGAGTCCGGACCCCAGCTCGCGCCGAAGGTCGAAGAGGCCTTCGCCACGATCTCAGCGACGGCAAACCCGCCCGCCGAACACTCAGTCGTGTCGTTGAACCGGGTGAAAATCGCGTAGAGGTTGTTATTGCTTGTGCACTCGGTCAGTGTCACCTTGGCTACGTTACGAAGGGAAACGCCGCCGAGGTTGTTGGTGCAGCTGAAGCCGCCCGCAAAGGTGGAGGCGTCCTTCACCAGTTCGAGCGAGCCCGGCGTGCAGTTATCCCAGTGATAAATCTTCGCCGGGTAGATCAGGATGTAACCACCGGTTATGCCGGTGTCAGACCAGGTCGAGTGAATAAGCGTGTGCAGACAGCCGTCGCTGGCGTACATCGCCGAGGTTTCCCACGGGCGTTCCCAGTAGTTGGTGCCCAACGGATCGCGGGCGGTCTCAGGCACCCAGATATTCTGCGGGGCACCCCAGGTCGCGCCGAGGTCATTGGATTCGCGATAGACCACGTTGTCGTTGGCATACAGCGTATCGCCATAAACACGCGGCTTAAGATAGACAATCGCTACGCGCTGATCACCCTGGCTCGGATGAGCCACGACCGTCGACGACAGGTTAGTCATCGAGTCGATGAAGATCGCGTTGGCGACGCCCGGCTGATGCGAATTGTTGGTCGAGCGCCAGTAAACCAGCGATTGATATCCGGTCGCGTCGTTCGGCGACTCGTGCGCGATCACGTGCACGAACCAGTTGCCGCTGCCGTCAAGGTCAGTGGCAATACGCGGCCAGATGTACGGACCTTCCGTCGGGCCGGTCTGGACCGTACCGTTCGGATACGTCGTGGACTCCGACAACGAGCCGGCGCCACAGCTAATGTCGATGGCCGTAACCGTGCCGACTGAGCCATTATGATAAGCTGCAACCGGACGACCGTCGCCGGCGACCGTCAAATCCGGGAAACCGTTGCCGGCCGTCCCGATGTTTTCCTGCGTCAATGTGGCAGTTGCCGGAGCGCCCTTGTAGGCGAAGTAGGCAGTCGCACGAGTCGGCTGCGTCAAGGTCGTCTGGTGAAACACCGCATGGACAAAGCCTGTGCATCCCAACTGGATGTTACGCGAGGCCGACTGGTTGGACGGCAGGTCGTAACGGGTCACAAGGCCGGAGTTGGTGATATTCACCGCCATGTTGAAGCCGAGCGACGTGGAAACGGAATTATTGATTCCGCGGCCTTGCTCGCTCGGAAGATCGTTAGCCATCGACGGGCGCCACGGGGCGCTCGCGGTGCCGACCAGTTCGTCGACAACCTGATTATTGCTGGTCACAGCCTTGGCCGCGAAGACCGAGGTGCCGACGAGCATTAAAGCAAAAATTGCCAAAAGGAAGAGTAGCGAGAATTTTCTCGTCATTGGTTGCTCCTTTCAGAGTGAAACGTTGCTGTAGAGTGAAAACCGTGTCGTCTCACAGCGTGAGAACTGTTTGCCTGTCTGCCGATCACCTCCTCGATACAAATTCTTCCGTTGCGGAGAATTGCGCCTTCAAACATGAACGTCATTCCTATTGTTCTTTATGCAGCAAAGAATCAACGACACTGGTGCGCTCAGGCTGTCGGCAGTCTCGACAGATTGAGCCGCGTCACTATTCAACGCTCGGTGAGGTAAACGAAGCGTCTGAACCGTTTAACGTCCAGTGTTCGTCAGATACGTATTTCCGGTTAGCAATATATTGGCACGCCAATAACTTGGCAAGACCCTAATTTGTTTTTTTGCTCGCCATTCGGCGTCAGAGTTTGCCAAATCCCCCCAAATTAGAGCGGTATTTTATTGCGCTCTTTCGATTACAAAAAATCACCAAAATCGGCCTACCATCGGGTAAGTACTCTTTCGTCTCGTCCGTGCAGGGAATTCTGACCACAGCGGCTCCAAAGATCATATTGAAATATTCCGGGCGACAGTTATTAGCCATCGCAGTTGACGATATAAGCTAATGTTAACTATTGTGTTAAAAGAACACACGCGATCTGAGAATTGTCGCATTTGAGACATTTTTCACAAACTTGTCAAAAATCGCGTGACATGTCCCGATTCATGACATAGATTGTCGGGGAACTAAGCGTGAGCAGGTCGCAGTGGCTCACGATCTGCGCGGAAACGACATCGTCTCCGCAAAATCGCACGGCTACCGACTCCCACCGCCTCCACGAGCAAACTCGAACGGCGGGCTCACGCTAGCCAAGCAGAGGGAATTGACTATGTCAGACACGCACTCGCCTCAGTCTCGTTCGGGTGTCCTTCCGGCTCAACACCTGCAAAAACTCTTCGACAGCCTCTCCAAGTCGGGCTATTCGATAATCGGACCGCAACTGCGGGACGGCGCCATCGTCTACGATCGACTTCCCGCTGCCGATTTGTTGCCGGTGGGATATCGCGACGAGCACGATGGCGGCCATTACCGGATCATCCACGATGACAATGGTCTATATTTTCAGTATGTCGTTGGACCGCACTCCGTCAAGAAGTTCCTCTATCCGCCGCGCCAGGTGCTTTGGCATTGCAAGACCGTCGCCGGCGAGATGGCGATCGAGGATGGCGACACCGACACCACGCCGTATGCCTTTCTCGGTGTGCGCTCTTGCGAGTTGGCGGCTGTTGCGCTTCAGGACAAAATCTTCATCGACGGACCTTATGCGGATCCAGGCTATCGCAAGCGGCGCGAAAACGCGTTCTTTGTCGCTGTCAACTGCACGCGCCCCGGCGGAACCTGCTTCTGTACCTCGATGGAAACAGGCCCGGAAGCGAAAGAGAACTTTGATTTGTCACTGACCGAGGTCAAGGACGGCGCTGATCACCTGTTTATTGTCCACTGCGGCAGTGCGCGCGGCGAAGCGGTGTTCGACTCTCTGAAACTCGCGGCGGCGACCGACAGCCTTTTGAAACGCGAGCGTGATCTGATGCATACCGCCTCCCGCAATATGGGTCGAACCCTTGACACTGCCCACCTCCGGGAACTGCTGCAGCGTAACGATGAGCATCCACGCTGGAACGTCGTGGGCCAGCGCTGTATGAACTGCGCCAACTGCACGCTCGTTTGCCCCACTTGCTTCTGCGTCACCGTCGAAGACACCACCGATTTGACCGGCGCTACGGCGGCGCGCACGCGCCGCTGGGACTCCTGCTTCACCATCGACTTTTCTTATATCCACGGCGGCAGTGTCCGGACGTCGGCGATGGCCCGCTACCGGCAATGGATGACGCACAAGCTGGCCAATTGGCACGACCAGTTCGGGGCCTCGGGCTGCGTCGGCTGCGGCCGCTGCATCACCTGGTGTCCCGTCGGGATCGATATCACTGAAGAGGCCGCTGCGATGCGGCTGGCAACGATTCAGGTATGAATTCATTGATTGCGATAGAGGAGTTTCACGATGGAAACGCTTGAACCGATTCTGGCAGAGCACCCGTTTATCAAGGGGCTTAAGACCGAGCACGTGCAGTTGATGGTCGGCTGCGCGCGCAACGTCAAGTTCGAGAGCGACCAGTTCATCTTCAAGGAAGGACAGGAAGCTAACGAGTTCTACATTCTGCGCCACGGCCATGTCAATCTGGAGATTCACGGTCCCAAGCGTCACATCGTCACGATTCATACCGTTCGCGAAGGAGACGTCTTAGGCTGGTCGTGGCTGTTCCCGCCCTATCTCTGGCATTTCGACGCGCGCGCCATGGAACTGACCCGGGCGATTGCGCTCGATGCCAAGTGCCTGCGCAACAAGTGCGAGCAGGACCCGAGTCTCGGCTTCGAGTTGGCGAAACGTCTGGCCCACGTGATCGAGCACCGCTTGCAGGGAGCGACCCTGCAGCTCTTGGATCTCTACAGCAGCACGTATTGAAAGGTCAAGTCTTTATGAATACCACGAGTGCCAACCCGATGGTCCCGACGCTGGCGCGGGTCGACCGGGTACGGCGCGAAACGCACGACACCTTCACGCTGGAGCTTCATCCGGCGTACAGCAAGGGCGAGCACGCGTTCGCGGCCGGGCAGTTCAATATGCTCTATATGTACGGCATCGGCGAGGTGGCGATCTCGATCTCCGGCGACCCCACCAACCCGCGGCCTCTAATCCACACCACCCGCGCGGTCGGCACGGTCACCAAAGCCATGGCCAATCTCAAGACCGGCGATATGATTGGTGTCCGCGGTCCGTTCGGGAACAATTGGCCGGTCTCGGCGGCGGAGGGCGACGACGTCGTCCTGGTCGCCGGCGGTATCGGGCTGGCGCCGCTGCGGCCGGTGATCTATCAGATTCTGGCGGATCGGCGCAAGTACGGCAAGATCATCCTGCTCTACGGTACGCGCACACCGAGCGATATCCTGTTCCGCAAAGAACTTGAGCAGTGGCGCTCGCGGCTCGATGTTGAAGTCCACGTCACGGTCGATCGCGGCGCCGCCAACTGGCGCGGTAACGTCGGCGTGGTGACGCTGCTGATCTCCAAAGCCGGTTTCGACCCGATGCACACAACGGCCATGGTCTGCGGCCCTGAAATCATGATGCGCTACGTCGCGCTGGAATTGCAGAAGCGCGGCGTCCCGATGAGTAGCGTCTACGTCTCGATGGAGCGGAATATGAAATGCGGCATCGGCCTCTGCGGCCACTGCCAGATGGGCCATACCTTCATCTGCAAGGACGGCCCGGTCTACGCCTACGACCAGATTCGCGACCTCATTTACAAGCGGGAGATCTAACCATGACAACGAAGGTTAAACCGAAACTCGCCGTTTGGAAATTCGCCTCTTGCGACGGTTGCCAGCTCAGTCTGCTCGATTGTGAGGATGAACTTCTCGACATCGTCGGCGTGATCGATATCGCCTACTTTCCCGAGGCTTCCCGCGCCTTCGTCAAGGGACCGTACGATTTATCGCTGGTCGAGGGCTCGATCACCACGCCGCACGACGCCGAGCGGATCCACAAGGTGCGTCGTCAGTCGAAAAAACTCGTCACCATTGGCGCCTGCGCCACGGCCGGCGGTATTCAGGCGCTGCGCAACTTCGCCAACGTCAAGGATTATGCCTCGATTGTTTATGCGTCGCCGCAACACCTTGAGACCCTCGCAACTTCGACCCCCATCGGCAATCATGTCTTCGTCGACTTCGAGTTGCGCGGCTGCCCGATCAACAAGGCGCAGTTGGTGGAAGTCATCAGCGCCTTCCTCAACGGGCGGCGTCCGGTCACGCCGCAGCACGCTGTCTGTGTCGAATGCAAGTTGCGTGGCACGCCGTGCGTGATGGTCGCCCACGGCACGCCGTGTCTCGGCCCGGTCACCCACGCCGGTTGCGGCGCGATTTGCCCGTCGTTCCATCGCGGCTGCTACGGCTGTTTTGGCCCGAAAGAAACCCCGAATCCTGAATCGCTCAGCAGCCAATTCCAGAAACTGGGCATCGACGACGGCGGACTGGTTCGCGCCTTCCGCGGATTCAACGCGTATGCCGAACCGTTCCGGAAGGAGAGTGAAGCTCATGAAAGGTAGCCGCACCATCAAGGTTGATTATCTTGCGCGCGTCGAAGGTGAAGGCTCGCTTTTCGTCAAGATCAAGGACGGCAAGATCAGCGACCTTAAATTCAAGATCTTCGAGCCGCCCCGGTTCTTCGAGGCTTTCCTGCGCAATCGCGATTTCCGCGAAGCGCCCGACATCACCGCCCGCATCTGCGGCATCTGCCCGATCGCCTACCAGATGAGTTCAATCCTGGCGATGGAAAGTATCTGCGGGATCACGGTGGAGAAGCCGATCCGCGAACTGCGCCGGTTGATCTATTGCGGCGAGTGGATCGAGAGCCACGCGTTGCATGTCTACATGCTTCACGCCCCCGATTTCCTTGGATATCAAGACGCGATTCAGATGGCGAAAGACTTCCCGAACGAGGTCAAGCAAGCGCTGGCGCTCAAGAAAGTCGGCAACGACCTGATGACCATCATCGGCGGTCGCGAGATCCACCCGATCAGCATGCGCGTCGGCGGCTTCTACAAGGTGCCGGATAAGGCCGATTTCACGGAGATCAAAGAACGGCTCGAATGGGCGAAAGAAGCTTCGTTGGCCACGATCAAGCTGGTCGGGACCTTCACCTTCCCCGAATTCGAACGCGACTATGAGTATGTGTCACTGTCACACCCCGATGAATACCCGCTGCACGACGGCCGCCTGGTCTCGAGTCGCGGCCTCGATATTGCCGTGAACGAGTACGAGCAGCATTTCGTCGAAGAGCACGTCAAGCACACGCACGCCCTCCATTCCTATATCAAGGAGCGCGGCGCGTACTTTGTCGGTCCGCTCGCGCGTTACAATCTGAACTTTGACAAGCTGACGCCGACTTGCCAGAAAGCCGCCAAGGCTGCCGGTCTCGGCCCGCAGTGCCATAATCCGTTCAAGTCGATTATCGTGCGCTCGGTCGAGACGCTCTACGCCGTCGAAGAAGCGCTGAGGATTATCAAGCAGTACGAAAAGCCGGATCGCGCCTTCGTGGAAGCGGTCCCGCGCGCCGGCACTGGCTGCGGTTGTAGCGAAGCACCGCGCGGAATTTGCTGGCACCGGTACCGGATCGACGAAAACGGCTTGATCCAGGATGCGAAAATTGTTCCGCCGACCTCGCAAAATCAGAAGACGATCGAGGAGGACTTGCGGCAGTTCATTCCGCGCCACCTCCGGCTGTCCGATGAAAAACTCACCTGGCAGTGCGAGCAGGCCGTGCGCAACTACGATCCCTGTATTTCTTGCGCAACTCACTTCTTAGATCTCCGCATCGAGCGCGAATAGTATTATTATTGATTTTCTGTCTGCGGCGAGCAACGGCTCGCCGCAGGCGGGGTTTGTATGGTTCTGGTTATTGGCATTGGAAATCCCTTTCGTCGCGATGACAGCGTCGGTACCATCGTCGCCGGACGCATCGCCGCGCTCGGCCTGCCGGGTGTTACGGTCAAGTTGGAGTCGGGCGAAGGAGCCGCGCTGATGCAACTCTGGTCTCATTATGACACCGTCGTCATCGTCGACGCCTTGCGCCGCGGCGCCAATCCGGGCGGTATTTCGCTCATCGATGCCCGCGAAGAACGGATTCCCACCGATTACTTTCACTATTCGTCCCATGCCTTCGGCGTTGCCGAAGCCATCGAGGTCGCCCGCGCGCTCGAGCAATTGCCGGAGCGACTCTATGTAGTCGGAATCGAAGGCGCCGCGTTTTCCTCGGGCTCGCAGCTGACACCGCAAGTCTCCCGCGCTGTGCCCGAAGCGGTTGACGAATTGCTGCAGTTGTTGGAGAGTTGCGGCGTCGACGTTGCCGCCGGCAATGAGGCCGGGTCGTAACGAGAGCCTCGCCTGACAGAGGGCTGAAGATGTCGGACACGCACAGTACGAAACAGGGGCTGTCACGAATGCGCCTGACCGCCATCGGCGCCGTGCAAGGGGTTGGGTTCCGCCCGTTTGTCTACCGTCTGGCCAATGAACTTGAACTCGCCGGTTTCGTCTGCAACAACTCCCAGGGTGTAATGATCGAGGTCGAAGGCGCATGGCCGCAAATACAGTTGTTTCAGCAACGACTGATTTCAGAACTGCCGCCGCATGCGTTTCTGCAGAGTCTCGAGGCAAGCATTCTCGATCCGCGGGGTTACTCCGTTTTTGAGATTGCTCCCAGCAGCGACAACGGCGGCAAGTCGGCCCTCGTGCTTCCCGATCTGGCGACCTGCCCCGAATGCCTGCGTGATATCAACGACCCGCAGAACCGACGCTATCGCTACCCCTTCACAAACTGCACCAATTGCGGGCCGCGCTATTCGATTATCGAAGCCTTGCCCTACGACCGATCGCAGACGACGATGAAGCGCTTCATCATGTGCGCCGACTGCCGGGCGGAATATGACGATCCGACCAATCGGCGCTTCCACGCCCAGCCCAACGCCTGTCCGGCCTGTGGTCCGCAACTACAGCTCTGGTCAACGAGCGGCAAGGTTCTCAGCGAACGCGACGAGGCGCTGAAACAAACCGCCGCTGCGATCGCCGCTGGCAAGATCGTAGCCGTCAAGGGCCTGGGAGGATTCCACCTGGTCGTCGATGCCACAAACGAAACTGCCGTAAGGGAATTGCGCCGCCGCAAGCACCGCTTGGCGAAGCCGCTGGCGGTGATGTTTGTCGACCTCGGGCAGATCACAGAATGCTGCGAACTGAATGAAGCAGACGTACGCCTGATCACTTCCGTTGAATCTCCGATTGTGCTGGTTTCAAAACGGGCGGAAAACAGGATTACCGAAGCCGTCGCGCCACGCAACCCCTACCTCGGCGTCATGCTGCCCTATACGCCGTTGCATCATCTCCTGCTGCGGGATTGCGGCGTGCCGCTCGTCGCGACCAGCGGCAATCTTTCCGAAGAGCCGATTTGCATCGACGAATTCGAAGCGCTTCGTCGATTGGTCGGGATTGCCGATCTGTTCCTGGTGCACAATCGTCGGATCCGTCGACATGTGGATGACTCGGTCGTGCGCATCGTGGCCGGACGGCCGCAGGTATTGCGCCGTGCGCGCGGCTATGCTCCGCTGCCGCTTCGTCTGCCGGAATCGCTACCGGCGCTGACGGCGGTCGGCGGTCATCTAAAAAACAGCGTGGCGATCGCGCAGCGACACAACGTCTTCGTCAGCCAGCATATCGGCGACCTCGATGCCGTCGAGTCGTTTCGCGCGTTTTCACAGGTCGTCTCCGATCTTTCGACTTTGTACGAACATCAACCCGTCGCGCTATCCGCCGACCTTCATCCTGACTACCGTTCGACTCGCTTCGCCGTCGCAAGCGGGCTTCCGGTCATCCGCGTGCAGCACCACTATGCCCACGCGCTCTCCTGCATTGCGGAAAACGAAGTTCCATTTCCCGTGCTCGCCGTATCATGGGACGGTACCGGCTACGGCACAGATGGAACGATCTGGGGCGGCGAGTTCCTTTACATCGACGAGACCGGTTATCGTCGTCACGCGCATCTGCGCCAATTCCGTCTTCCCGGCGGCGAGGCCGCCATCAAAGAGCCGCGACGATCGGCCGCAGGAGTGCTTTACGAAAGCCGTCAGGGCGGGATGGGATGGAACGCCGGACTGATCGCATCAGCTTTTGACACGAGTGAAATGGCTGTCATCGACGGTATGTTGCGCTCGCAGACCAACGCGCCACTCACTTCCAGCGCAGGGCGGCTCTTTGATGCCGTGGCCGCGCTGTTAGGCATCAATCAGGTAAGCAACTTCGAAGGTGAAGGTGCAATGTCATTGGAGTTCGCCATCACGACAAACGCTCATAACGCTGATGGCCATTACTCCTTCCGGGTGGATCACTCCGAAGGCGGGAAATTGATCGTCGATTGGGCTCCACTGATTCAGGGCGTGATCGATGATCGCGATGCCAAATGCGATCTCGCCTCGATTGCCGCCAAGTTCCACAATACGCTGGTCGAAATGATTGTGGCAGTGGCGCAACAAAGCGGTTGCCGCAACATTGCACTCACTGGCGGTTGCTTTCAAAATAGGTATCTTACCGAGCGGGCGATCCGGCGTCTGGAAGCGGGCGGCTTCGCCGTTTACTGGCACCAACGAATTCCGCCCAACGACGGCGGAATCGCGCTGGGTCAAATCGTCGCCGCCGCTCGAGAATGGAAAGAGAAAGAACAGCATGTGTCTGGCGATCCCCGGTAGAATAGTAACAATCAGCGACGCTGATTCCCTGATGCGACCCGGGAAGGTCGATTTCGGCGGCGTCATCAAAGACGTCAACCTCTGCTATGTACCGGAAGCCCGTCCGGGCGACTATGTAATCGTCCACGTCGGATTTGCCTTGAGCGTTGTTGACGAATCCGAAGCCAACCGCGTATTCGAGTACCTGCGCGAAATCGGTGAACTGGAAGTTTCCGGAGACGACCCTCAGTGAAGTATATCGACGAATATCGCAATGCCGATGCCGCTCGCGCTCTCGCCGGTGAGATTAGACGGCTCGTCACCCGTCCCTGGACAATCATGGAAGTCTGCGGCGGGCAAACGCATTCGATCGTCAAGTACGGAATCGATCAACTGCTGCCGGACGAGTTGACACTTGTGCACGGACCGGGATGCCCCGTCTGCGTCACTCCCGTCGAGACTCTTGATGCCGCCTGCCAGATTGCGGCGCTGCCCGATGTCACATTCTGCTCCTTTGGCGATATGCTGCGCGTGCCCGGGAGTTCGACCGACCTGTTGAACGTCAAAGCCCGGGGCGGCGATGTGCGGATCGTCTATTCGCCGCTCGACGCGGTGACTCTCGCACAAGCTCATCCCGATCGCGAAGTCGTGTTTTTCGCCGTGGGATTTGAAACTACAGCGCCCGCCAATGCCATGGCCGTCTACGCTGCGGCGCAGCAAGGCCTCGGCAATTTCTCGATCCTGGTGTCGCAGGTGACCGTGCCGGCGGCAATGACGGCCATCCTGAACTCCCCCACCAATCGTGTGCAGGGTTTTCTGGCCGCAGGGCATGTGTGCACTGTGATGGGATTCTGGGAGTACGAGCCGATTGCATTCCAGTACCGTGTGCCGATTGTCGTTACCGGCTTCGAGCCCGTCGATCTACTGCAGGGGGTCTTGATGTGTGTGCAGCAACTCGAGCGCGGGCACTGTGAAGTCGAAAACCAGTATGCCCGCTCAGTCGGCCGCGAAGGCAACCTCCCCGCGCAGCGAATCATTACGGAAGTATTCGAAGTTTGCGATCGCAACTGGCGGGGCATCGGAACGATTCCTCGCAGCGGGCTCCGGCTGCGCCCAGCGTATAGTCAGTATGATGCCGAAAAGCGCTTTTCGGTGAGGGCGTCGCCCGAAACCGGCCCAACCGAGTGCATCAGCGGCGCGATCCTGCAGGGGATCAAGAAACCCCACGAATGCCCGGCGTTCGGCACCCGCTGCACTCCCGAGTCGCCGCTCGGCGCAACTATGGTATCGAGCGAAGGCGCCTGTGCCGCGTACTATCGGTATCGTAACCGCGCGCAGCGACCGGCAAGGTAATATGACTGACCGGAATTTTGACCTTTCATGTCCAGTGCCCAATAGCGAACATCTCCGCGTGCTTCTCGCTCACGGCGGCGGCGGACGGCTGATGCATCAATTGCTCGACAACGTCATCGCCCCGGCGATCACCAACCCGCTCTCCGTATCCCGGCACGATGCGACCGTTCTCGACTTCGCCGGCACTCGGCTCGCTTTTACGACGGATTCTTTCGTCGTCCACCCCCTGTTCTTCAAAGGCGGCGATATCGGCAAACTTGCCGTCTGCGGAACCGTCAACGATCTCGCCATGGCGGGTGCCCGGCCGCGTTACTTGAGCCTGGGTCTGATAATAGAAGAGGGCTTCCCGATAGAGGATCTCCAGCAAATCATGGCCTCGATCGGAGAATGGGCAAAGCAAGCGGAGGTCGAAATCGTCACGGGCGATACAAAGGTCGTCGAGCGCGGCAAGGGAGACGGCATCTACATTAACACCAGCGGTATCGGTGAAATCAACCATCAACTCAACATCCTGCCGCAGAGGGTGCAGCCCGGAGATGCGATCATTCTGTCCGGGGACATCGGCCGCCATGGCATCGCGATCATGGCCGAGCGCGAGCATCTGCAGTTTGAATCCGAAATTGCCAGCGATTGCGCGCCGCTTCATCGCGAAGTGCAGGCGCTCCTCGACGCCGGCATCGAACTGCATTGCCTGCGCGACCTCACCCGTGGCGGATTGGCGAGTGTGCTGGTCGAAATCGCCCAGGCCGCGGGTTTGGGGATCCGAATCCAGGAGTCGTCTATCGACGTCTCCCGCGAGGTTCGAGCCGCCTGCGAGCTGCTTGGTCTCGATCCGCTTCACGTCGCGAACGAAGGTCGCTTTGTGGCCTTTGTCCCCGCTGCGGTTGCGGCGCGCACGATCGAAGTGTTGCGGCGCGTCCAGCCCTTGCTGCAGCCACAATCGATCGGCAGCGTTATCGCCGAAGATCCCGGGCTTGTAACGATGACAAGCGTCATCGGCGCGGAGCGGATCGTCGACATGCTCTCCGGCGAGCAGCTTCCGCGCATCTGTTAACGCTTTCCCATTCAAGCGCTAACGCAAATTTAACATCGACTTCGAACGATAGTTTTTGCGAATTAGCCGTACAACTGTTACTCTCGCTCGGGAAACGGAGTAGACTGGAAGATGGCGAAAGAAAACATACTGGTTATCGAGGACGAGGAAGATATCCTCGAGCTCATCAGCTTCAATCTCGGCAAGGAAGGTTATCGCGTTGTCGGCGCGACTTCGGGTGAGCAGGGACTGAAGTCCGCCCGAGCCAACGTGCCCGGCCTGATCGTACTCGACTTGATGCTGCCCGGTATCGATGGCCTCGAGATCTGCAAGGTACTCAAGAACGATTCGAAAACGCAGCACGTTCCGGTGATCATGCTCACCGCAAAGAGCGAAGAATCGGATGTCATCACCGGTCTGGAAGTCGGCGCCGATGACTACATCACCAAACCCTTCAGCCCTAAAATTCTCATCGCTCGTATCCGCTCTCTGCTGCGCCGCCGCGCCCGTGAGACCGACAAGTCAACCAGCACCATCAAGGCGCACGACGTGCTGATTCACCCCGGGCGGCATGAGGTCGTCGTGGCCGGCAAACCGGTCGACCTGACCCTGACCGAATTCCAGATCCTGCAACTTCTGGCCCGCCATCCCGGCTGGGTCTTTTCACGTTATCAGATCGTCAACGAAATTCGCGGCGACGAAACCATTGTCACCGACCGTTCGGTAGACGTACAAATAGTAGGTCTGCGGAAGAAACTGGGGGATGCGGGCCAGTATATCGAGACGGTTCGAGGCGTGGGATACAAGTTTCGGGAGTAGCGGTGCGCCAAAAGCGGCTGCTCTGGCAAATCTATCCATCTTTTCTTCTCATCACGGCAGTTAGTTTGGTCGCGGTAAGCTGGTATGCTTATCACTCGCTGGGGCGTTTCTACTCAGATCACGTTCAATCCGACCTGCGCGCCCGCGCCCTCCTGAGCGAGCTGTTGTTGCGGTCCGAGTTTGCAGCCGGAGATCACGAACCGCTGGACTCATTATGCAAAGTGATCGGGGAACAGATCGGGAGCGTGATCACAGTCATACTCGCCAACGGACAAGTCGTCGGCGACTCCCGGGACGATCCCGCTGATCTCGACAATCAGTCGGGCCGCCCGGAGGTCGCTGCCGCGCTGAAAGGTGAAGTCGGGTCGGCGCGGCGCTTTACGACTCGCTTCGGCGAAGACATGGACTTCCTGGCGGTGCCCCTGCAAATCAACGGAGAAATCGCGGGCGTCGTTCGAGTCGCCTGGCCGCACGATACCGTGACATCTACGCTTTCTGATGTCTACCTGCGCCTGGGAATCAGCGCGCTCCTGGTCGCAGCTCTGGCCGTCTTGCTCAGCCTCTACATTGTTCGACGCATCAGCAGACCTTTCGAAGAAATCAAGATCGGCGCCGATCGCATCGCCCGCGGCGATCTCGACACGAGGGTTCCAACACCCGCCTATGAAGAGATGGACGGATTGACCGCTGCCATGAACAAGATGGCCGAGCAACTCGATGACCGCTTCAAGACCGTGCAGCGCCAGCGCCTCGAGCAGCAGGCCATCGTTTCCAGCATGGTGGAAGGCGTGCTTGCGATCGACGTCGATCAGCGCGTGATGAGCCTGAATACGGCGGCCGCGCGCCTGCTCAGCGTCAATCCCCGGGAAGTCATCGGTCGCAACATTCTGGAGGTTATCCGCAATAGCGACCTGCAACGGCTCGTTTCGCGCACGCTTACGATGGAGGACACTATCGAAGGTGACATCAGCATTAGCGACGACGAGCAAGGTAGTCGCTTCCTCCAGGCGCACGGTACTCTATTGCGCGATCCCGACGGCACGTCGTTGGGTGCGCTCGTGGTGCTCAATGATGTCACCCGCCTGCGCAAGCTCGAAAACGTGCGCCGCGACTTCGTCGCCAATGTCTCGCACGAACTGAAGACGCCCATTACCTCAATCAAGGGGTTTGTCGAGACGCTGCTCGAAGGCGAAGCTATGGATGAAGAGGAGCGACGGCGATTTCTTGGCATCGTCTCCCGTCAGGCCAGCCGGTTGCATGCCATCATCGAAGACCTCCTGCGCTTGTCGCGGATCGAACAGGAATCGGAACGCGGCGAAATCCCGCTCGAAATCGGACATCTGCGCGAAGTCCTCGCCGCCGCGATAACCTCCGCCGAACAGCAGGCGCGCGCCCGGAACATCACCATAAATCTGAGCTGCGACCCGGCGCTTCAGGCCCGTATCAACGCGCCACTGCTCGAGCAGGCCGTCTTCAATCTTATCGAAAATGCGGTCAAGTACAGCGACCCGGATACTCAGATCGCCGTCGGCGCTTCGCTCAGCGATCGACAGGTGACGATCACGGTGCGCGACCAGGGATACGGCATTGCCAAGGAACACTTCCCCCGGCTCTTTGAAAGATTCTACCGCGTCGATCGCGCCCGCAGTCGATCCCAGGGCGGGACCGGCCTGGGCCTGGCTATCGTCAAGCATATCGTTCTGGCGCACGGCGGGAACGTCACCGTGCAGAGCGAGATTGGCCAAGGGAGCACTTTTACAATCACTCTCGCAAAATCGTGACTCACAATCCCGAAATTGGTTTCTAACACAATTCTAACAAAACATTAACACGACTTGCCTACTTGGGTAGGTTCTATGGATGACGAATCGCCCATCCGTCCTTGTCGGGCGGGTAAGTGGCGAACGACTCAGGAGGAGAAGACCGATGCAGAAATTGATTCTCACCGCGCTGATCACGGCCATGTTGGTCGTTCCGGTAATCGCAGGTAACATCACCATCAAAGGTTCTGACACGATGGTGCGGCTCGGCCAACGCTGGGCAGAGGAGTACATGAAGAAATTCCCCAAGACCGTTATTCAGGTTTCTGGCGGTGGTTCGGGGACCGGTATCGCGGCGCTGCTGAACAACACCACCGACATCTGCATGGCCTCGCGCGATATGAAAGCAGCTGAGTATAAATTGGCCAAGGATAAAGGCATCGATCTCAAGCGTTTGGCAGTCAGCCTCGACGGGATTGCCGTCTTTCTTCACAACTCTAATCCGGTTAACGATCTGACACTCGCGCAAATCAAGGCGATCTATACCGGAGAAACGACCAATTGGAAGGAGGTCGGCGGCAAGGATGCGACGATCATCCTCTACGGCCGCGAAAATAACTCCGGGACTTACGCCTATTTCAAGGAATTCGTTCTCGATGAGGAAGACTACTCCGAACGTTGCCAGACTCTTCCCGGCACGGCCTCGGTCGTGAACGCGATCACCAAAGACCCGAACGGCATCGGCTACGGCGGCATCGCCTGGGCGACTACCGTCAAACATGCCGGTGTCAAAGCGGCCGATACGACTGCGGCGATCCACCCGGAGGTTTCAGCCGTCTCCAATGGCACCTATCCGATCTCGCGCGAACTCTATTTCTTCACCCGCGGAGTCCCGACCGGAGAAATGAAGGACTTCATAAACTGGGCTCTCTCAGCCGAGGGGCAGAAAGTGGCTGAGTCAGCGGATTACATTCCGCTTCACACTGAGACCGCTGCGGCCAACATGATCAAGTAGTCGTCAGACCCTGACGGTGCGCAATTGAGTTCAGGATGCAACTGAAGTACAACTTCAAACCGAAATCCAAATGGCGGGAAGTACTGGGTGAAAAGTTCATTGCCCTGAACGCTTTCGCGGCTTTGATCGGTATTGCCCTGATCTTCATATTTATCTTCAAAGAGTCGATCCCGCTCTTTACAAGTTCCGAAGTGCACGAAGAAGTCACCCTCGATCAGATGTTCACCAAGCAAGTCTGGAAAGAGGGGCAGGAAGCGCGCCACTCCTGGCAGCCCAATTCCAATGTCCCGAAGTATTCACTGATGCCTCTGTTTGTCGGCACACTTAAGGCGGCGCTGATCGCGATGCTCTTTGCCGTGCCGCTGGGTGTCGGGGCCGCTGTCTATTCGTCTGAATTCGCTTCCAAGCGCATGCGCGAAATCATCAAACCCGTGATCGAACTGCTGGCAGGGATTCCTTCGGTAGTGCTGGGGTTCTTCGCCCTGATCGTGCTCGCATCGATATTGCAGTCCGCCTTTGGTCTGACTTATCGTCTCAACGCGATCAACGCCGGAATCGCGCTCGGTCTGGCCATCGTACCGATCATCTTTACGGTCTCGGAAGACGCCATGACTGCGGTGCCGCAGACGCTCCGCGACGCAGCCCGCGCCTTGGGCGCCAACCCCTGGCAGGTCTCCTTCACAATGGTCTTGCCCGCCGCCATGCCGGGCATCGCCGCCGGAATTGTGCTGGGCTTCGGGCGCGCCATCGGCGAGACGATGATCGTGCTCATGGCTTCCGGCAACGCGGCCATTCTCTCCGGGAGCTTCACCGATTCAGTCCGGACGCTTTCGGCGACAATCGCAGCCGAACTTGCCGAGGTCGTCTTCGGCAGCCCCCACTACAACGTGCTCTTCTTCATCGGTACGCTGCTGTTTGTCTTCACATTCCTGGTCAATCTGGGCGGCGACCTGGTCCTTGATCGGCTCAAAACGCGTTTTCAAGGCAGGCTCAAGTGAGCAATGTTCTCGTCCGGCCGAAACAAGACCAGTTTTCATCGACGTTAACCTTCGCGCCGAAAACGCAAGGCTATATCCCGCGCGGTCTGACCTTTGCCGCTACTCTGATCATCATCGCCATGCTGGCGCTGATTCTCGGAAACATTATCATCGGCGGCGTCGGCACGATCACCTGGGACTTTCTGAGCAGTCCACCGGAACAAGGCTTGGAAGCCGGCGGTATTTTACCGGCGATCATCGGCACCGTGTTTCTGGTAATTCTCATGGTGATCGTCAGCGTGCCGGTAGGCGTACTGACAGCCATCTATCTTCAGGAATACACCAGCCCCGATTCGAAGATAACCCGCGTCATTCGTGTCGCGATCAACAATCTCGCCGGCGTGCCGTCGATCGTTTTCGGTCTGTTCGGATTGGGCTTCTTCATCGGCTTTATTGGCAACGGCATTGACTCCGTCATCCTGCGTTCCGAAGCCCCCGTCTGGGGGCAGCCGGCAATCATTTGGGCCGCGATGACCCTCGCGCTTCTGACCCTTCCGGTTGTGATCATCTCGACCGAAGAAGCGCTCAAAGCGATTCCGCGCGACCTCAAAGACGCCAGCTATGCGCTGGGGGCCACCAAGCTCCAGACGATCATCCGCGTCATCCTGCCGCAGGCCTTGCCGGGCATCTTTACCGGGGCGATCCTCGCGGTCAGTCGCGGCGCGGGCGAAGTGGCGCCGATTATGTTCACCGGCGCTGCCTATTATCTTCCCTACCTTCCGAGTAAGCTGACCGATCAGTTCATGGAACTGGGTTATCACGTCTTCGTCATGGCCACGCAATCCCCTGACGTCGAGAAGACACTGCCGATTCTGTACGGCACGGTTTTGGTGTTGCTTCTCCTCACCTTTCTCTTAAATTTGGTCGCCGTTTTAATCCGCTCGCGGATCCGGTCGAGGCGTATCAGTGCCTAAAATCAATCTCGACATTCGCACGGAAGAAGTGGATCAGATGTTGCCCGCTGACAAGAACGACAGAGCCATGGTCAAGATGGAAGTTCACAGCCTGAACTTCTATTATGGCAATCATCAGGCGCTCAGGGACGTCGCCATCGACATCGACGAAAATCGGGTCACAGCATTCATCGGTCCTTCCGGCTGCGGCAAATCGACCTTTCTGCGCACACTCAACCGCATGAACGAGACAATCCCCGGCACGCGGATGACCGGCTCTGTCAAACTCGACGGTGTCGATATCTATAACGGCATCCGTGACGTCTCCCAGGTCCGCACCCGCGTCGGCATGGTGTTCCAGAAATCCAATCCCTTCCCGAAATCAATCTTTGATAATGTAGCTTACGGGTTGCGCGTCAACGGGATAACCGATAAACAGGTGATCAATCAGGCGGTGGAAGAAACTCTCAAGGCCGCCTACTTATGGGAAGAGGTTAAAGACAAACTCAGCCACAGCGCGTATATGCTTTCAGGAGGCCAGCAGCAGCGTCTTTGCATCGCTCGTGCCCTGGCCGTACGTCCGGAGGTATTGCTGATGGACGAGCCGGCCTCCGCGCTCGACCCGATCTCTACCTCAAAAATCGAAGATTTGATTGGCGAACTGAAAAAAAACTATACCATTGTCATCGTGACGCACAATATGCAACAGGCCGCCCGCATCTCCGACTCTACCGCCTTCTTCTATGAAGGCTCGCTCGTCGAATTCGGGCCGACCAAGATCATCTTCACGAAGCCCAACAAGAAGCAAACTGAAGATTACATCACGGGTCGATTCGGTTGATAGCAGATAATTCCAAACCCATGCCAGAACATCTCCGCCGTGAAGTCGACCGCCTCAAACGCAAGCTGCTCGCCCTGAGCGCTTACGTTGAGGAATCGGTGCAGCGCGCCGCCAAATCGATCTCGGAGCGCGATGAAAAACTCGCCATGCGCGTGATCGACAACGATCACGAAATCGACGAAATGGAAGTCGACGTCGAAGAAGATTGCCTGAAGATCCTTGCGCTCCACCAACCGGTGGCCATCGACCTGCGCTTGATCATCGCCGTGCTCAAAATCAACAATGACCTCGAGCGCATCGGCGATCTGGCGGTCAATATCGCCGAGCGCGCAGTGTCGCTCTCCAAACAGGTCCGCATCGATTCGCCCTTCGACTATGCCACGATGGCCGACAAAGTCCAGAAGATGCTGCAGAAGGCGCTCGATTCTCTCGTTCACGCTGACTCCAAACTTGCGCGCGAAGTCCTCGCCTGCGACGACGACATTGACGAAATCAACCGCCAGATGTACGAAGCGATCGGCAAACGAATCCGCCAGAACCCCGAGCATACTGATACGCTGATCCAGATGCTGGCCGTCTCCCGCAACCTCGAACGCATCGCCGATCACACCAGCAATATCGCCGAGGACGTTATCTATATGACCGACGGCGAAATCGTTCGCCACGGCCACCGCCAGTATTAGACTGCTGCGCCCGCGATAGTTTTTCTTCTCCGACCATCGACTACATCGACCGCTTTTCAGCGTCCTTGTGTCGCCACCCCGGATCGTGTATTATCTCTCCCAGGCGTAGACTACATTCCCTGGGGAGGGACCAAGCATGACAGCAACCGGCTTGTGGGCGCGGCTCAAACGCATTCGTCTCTTACCGCCGCGTGACACCGAATTCTATGGTCTGATGGAGCGGTTGGCGGACACGGCCGCCGAAGCCAGTTATTGGCTCACGGAACTATTCGCCGCCGAGTCCAAGCGCGGCGCGGAAATCGCCACCACGATCGAAAACTGCTTAACGCGCACGACCCAGATCGAAAAGTCCATCGAAGAGCTCTTGGGGCGATCGCAGCAGCCGCCGTTCGGACGCGTCGACATCAGCCAGTGGGCAAACGACGTTTTTCGAATCGTCAAGTACATCAACCACGCGGCCAACCGTTACGTCATATACGACATCCCCTCCAGCGACAAAGAAATGCGTGAACTCGCCGGGATCATTCGCGAAGCCTGCGAGCAGGTCGTCGAAGCGGTGAAGTGCCTTAGGCGCGATCGTCGCGTCGAACCGTATGCCCGCGCCGTCGACCAACTCGAAACGCGCGCCGACGAAATCTACCACGGCGGTTTGCGCCGGCGCTTTCAGGAGATTCGCGCCGACCGCGCGAGCCTGGAGACCCGCATCAATCAAACTTCGCCAACGGCCGAACTGGATTCCGTGCTGGCGCTGATCAAGACCAACGTCGAATACACGCGCCACGTGGCCGTTTTCTTCATCTTGCGGCAGGTCTATGCCGAATTGGAGCGGGCTATCGACTCGTGTACCGACGCGACGAATACTCTCAAGGGCATGGTCGCCGACAATGTCTGATCAGCTCCTGTTGATCCTGATTGTTGCCGCGGCGTTGATGTATGACTTCGTCAACGGTTTCCACGACGCGGCCAATGCGATCGCGACAACCGTCTACACCCACGCCCTTTCACCGCGCATGGCGATTATCATGGCGCGGTCGCTCAACTTCGTCGGCGCGCTGCTGCACACCGCGGTCGCCTACACGATCGGCAAAGGTGTCGTCGAAAGCGAGTTGATTACTCTGCCGTTGCTCTTGGCTGCGGTCGTCGGAGCAGTCCTCTGGGGCTACTTCACCTGGTATTTCGGAATGCCCTCGTCCTCGACGCATGCGCTGATCGGTGGGCTGGCCGGCGTAGCGCTGTTCGAATACAACTTTGACTGGGGCGTCCTGATTGCGCCCGGCATCAAGAAGATCCTGATCGCCATGGTACTTTCGCCGCTGTTCGGTGTGATCATGGGTATGCTGTTGCTCTCGGTGTTTAGTTGGTCGGTCTGGAGGGTCAATTACCGCAAGTCGGCGTTTGTCTTCAAAAAGTTGCAGGTCGTGTCAGCGGCTTTCGTGTCGCTGACTCACGGTATGAACGACGCCCAGAACGCCATGGGAGTGATCACCGTAGCCCTGATGTCTGCCGGGGCGATCAGCGAATTCCACGTGCCAATGTGGGTGCGTGTGGCCTCGGCGTTTATGATCGGACTCGGTACATCGGTCGGCGGCTGGCGTATCATGAAGACCATGGGCAGAAAAATGACCCGCCTCCATGAGCCGATCGACGGCTGCGCCGCCGAAACCGCCGGCGGCACGGTGATTCTCATCGCTTCGCTCATCGGCGCTCCAATCTCGACGACCCAGGTCGCCACCGGCTCGATTACCGGAACCGCCATGGCTTATCGCATGGGCAACGTCAAGTGGCGCGTTGTCGGCAATATTCTCCTGGCTTGGGTCTTCACCTTCCCCGGAGCGGCAATCTTCGGGATCGGAACGCTCTTATTGTTGCGATTGATCAGCTAGGAACAGAGAATCGCTTGAACAATAGCGCGGCTGCTACGTACCTCGATATATGGCACTTCTGCTACACCTCCTGCGACGAACCACCCTGGTCGTTGCGTTCTTACTGGTCGCCGGTCCGGCCTCGCTGAGCGCGTTCTCGCGGCCGCCTCTCTTTACCGTCTCCGGGGGAGTCGCCTATCCGGTTGCCAACAAGCACTTCGCCGAGCACTGGAACACGGGACTCAACCTCGGCCTCGGTATGACCTTTCCGCTGCGCGATCGACTCGCTGCGGCCTTCTCGATCGAGGCCAACAACCTTCCGCTCGATGATCGCACCTACCTGCGCGACCGCCAGCTTTTCGGCGACGGCAACACTGTCGAAGAGGGATCGGCGACCGTGATCGCCGCCAACATCGCCGCGAAAATTTCCTTCAGCCGCGCGCGCACCGGAGAAGCGCTCTACGCCCTTATCGGTGCGACGATCGCCCGCGCCTCTGCCGGTGACGCTCTCGTCACCGAAGTCGAAGGAAGCATTCGCGATTCGTACGTTGTCAAGGGCGATGCTCAAACGGCTGTCGGCTTGGGCGGCGGACTCGGCTTTGACGTTCGCCTCAGCCCCAACAGCTATCTGTTCTTCGAAGCCCGCTACACGCTGCTGTTCACCGACAATCCCGCGGTGCACTTCGTCCCGCTCAAAATGGGCGTGGCGTTTCGCTGAGAAGCCCCTGTTATCTCGCTGATTTGTAAGCCGTTACCGCAGTTCTGCCCCACTTGATTCAACTATTGCGCTTCACTTTCGGCTTGCTTTCCTGCACTCCGTGATTATCTTGCAAGTCTCTTTTTGCGGAGGTGACGGGATGCTGAACGCTCTGAAGATTATTTCAGGCACGGCCAACCCGACGCTCGCCCGGAAGATCGCGCAGTACACCGGAGTGCCACTAACCGAGTGTGATGTGCGGCGCTTTTCCGACGGCGAAGTGCGGGTGCAGATCAATCAGAATATTCGCGGCTCGGATTTGTTTATCGTCCAGCCGACGAACCCCCCGGCAGAGAACCTGCTGGAACTTCTGATTATGATCGATGCCGCGCGGCGCGCTTCCGCAAAACGCATCACCGCCGTAGTCCCGTATTACGGTTACGCCCGGCAGGACCGCAAGGACCAGCCGCGTGTCTCGATTACGGCCAAATTGGTGGCAAATCTGATCACGACCGCCGGCGCGGATCGCGTGATCACCATGGACTTGCACGCGGCGCAGTTGCAGGGATTTTTCGACATCCCGCACGATCACCTGTACGCCAGCAAGATCTTTCTCGACTATTTTCGCGCCAAGAACGTGCCGAATCTCGTGTCGGTCTCGGCCGATGTCGGATCGATCAAGATGGCGCGCGCGTTCGCCAAAGAGCTGCATTGTCCGTTGGCGATTATCGACAAGCGCCGGCTGGAAGCCAATGAAGCGGAAGTGATGAACATTATCGGTGACGTCAAGGGCAAGAACGTCATCATTCGCGACGATATCGTCGACACCGCCGGCACGGTCGTTCTCGGCGCGCAGGCGCTCAAGGATCACGGCGCGCTCGACATCTATGTCTGCTGTACCCACGGGGTACTGTCGGGCAACGCGCTCGAACGAATCGAGCATTCGCCCATCACCGAGATGGTGATCACGGATTCGGTCAGCCACGACATGACGCGGCTGCCGTCGAAGTTCGTCGAGATTTCGACCGCCGACGTTTTCGGCGAGGCGATTCGCCGCATCTGGCACGAAGAATCGGTTTCGAAGTTGTTTGATTAATTCATAGAGGTGTTGAAATGCAAGAGATGAACCTGGAGGCCAAACCGCGCAGCGGCGCCGGCAAAAGCGTCACGCGCAAAATGCGTGTCGCCGGCGACGTGCCCGCGATCCTGTACGGCCTCGACAAAGATCCCCAGATGCTCGGGGTCAACGGCCGCGAGTTGTACCGCATGTTGCATACCGCGGAGAGCGAGAACATTCTGATCGACCTCAAGGTCGGAACCCTGCGGCCGGAAAAAGTGCTGCTCAAATCAATCCAGCATCACCCGGTCACCAACAAAGTCGTCCACGTCGACTTCCAGCGCATCGACCTGACCAAGAAAATCATCGTGCCGGTGCCGGTCCATCTGACCGGGACCGCCGAGGGTGTGCGCGGCGGCGGCGTGCAGGAATTCGTCACGCGCGAACTCGAAGTCGAGTGTCTGCCGACCGATATCCCGAATCATATCGAGATCGATGTCACCGCGCTTAAGATCGGCGACTCGGTGCACGTCTCGGAGATTACCGTCGACAAGGTCGAGATCATCACCGACCCGTCCCGAACGATCGTGATTATTTCTGCGCCGACCGTCGTCAAGCTGCCGACAGCGGGCGAAGGTGTCGAAGGCGAAGCGGTCGCCGCCGAAGCCGAGCCGTCCGAGCCGGAAGTTATCACCGAGAAGAAGCGCGAAGAAAAAGAGAAGGAAAAGGAAGAGAAAGAGAAGAAGTAACTCTCCTCTCTTATCTTTCGACCCATCACGCAGCGGCAGGCCCCTTCAGCCTGCCGCTGTTTTTGCTCCTGGCCGCAAATCTACAACGTATTCTTTGAACGCTTTGTGCCGATTGGTCGTCACCCCTCCAGACGCCCTCCTCCCCACGAAGGCGAAAATGCAGCGAGCTCAAATTGGGAATTTCACCCGTCCTCGACGGTATCCACCCTGGATGGTGTTGTCGAAGTGACTGACTTCACGACGGTGAAACTTCAACCCAAGGAGGAGCTTATGAAACGCAGCTCTTGCAGCATCGTTGTCGCAGCGCTGGTCATGGCGGCCATTTCGTCGCCGCTGGCCGCGACACGCATCATTGAATCGAAAATCACATCCGTCACGGTCTACAACGACCGGGCGCTCGTTACGCGAACGGCTCAGGTAGAGTTGGGCAGCGGTGATCAGATCCTCACGATCGACCGCCTTCCTCTCCAAGCTGATGAAAGCTCGATGCGGGCCAAGATCGTCGGCCCCGACGCGTTGCTCTATGGATTGAACCATTCTGTCCGAGTGCGCGGTCTCGATGACACCGCCACCCAGGACAGGCTAAAGGTCAAAATCGATAGTTTGGAAAATCTGGTGATTTCGCCGATCGACGCTCGTATCGCCGTCCTGCAGAAGCAAATGGCCATGTTGGAGCGACTGGCTGATAACAGCGGGGCGCTAATCGTTGACGAGTCGCGGCAGGCGCTTGAGGTGCGGGCGTGGGAAACTGCGTACGGCATCGTCAGCCGCCAAATGTTACAAGTTGCAGATTCGCTGCGCGGACTGGACTTGAAACGTGCTGAGATCGTTGCGCAATTGAACACGTCGAAAGCCGAGTGGGATCGTATCCAAAACCGGTCGTTGCAGCAGCATCGGCAGGTTGATATCGATCTCTCCGCCCGGGTCCCGGGTCGATACACGGTAGTATTGTCCTACGTAGTTGCGAACGCCACGTGGCGCCCCTTTTATAGTGCGCGCCTCAGCGATTCCGGACAAGTGGACTTCGACTATTTCGCGCTGATTCAACAGCAAACAGGTGAGGATTGGTCGGACGTCGAACTCACGTTGTCTACTGCGCGCCCCGATCGCGAATCCGCGCCGGGAGAGACACGGCCACGGCTGCTCTCAGCGCTCGAAATTGTCACTGCTAACCGAGACCTTCTTCGGATCACCGAAACGGCGAACCTGCGCCAGATCACGGCGGAAAACGTCAAGAACATGCCGGTGGCTACTGTACAAGATGTCGTCGCAAGTCAGGTTGGGGTGCTTGAAGTCGCAGCTCAAACTGTGGCTCGCGAGGCGGCGACAACTTCATTCTCGACACAATTCAAGGCCCGGCGAAAGGAATCGATCGCTTCCGGAGAGACGTGGACGCGAACCCAGATCAATCATTGGACTTTTACTGGGACCATCTTCTATCTCGCCCGCACTCAGACCTCCTCTCATGTATTTCGATTCGTCAAAGTAAAGAACGATACCGGCACGCCTTTTTTGCCGGGCACCATTGCGCTTTTCGCCGAGTCCGACTTCGTCGGCGCCCTGAATTCGCGCTCCCTGATTCTCCCCAAACAGGAATTCGAACTGGCCTTCGGAATCGATGACCGTTTCGAGATTCACCGCGAAATCATCAATCGCCGCAATTCCGTCGATGGCGACAATTGCAGGCTTGAAGAGACGGTCGAAATCCGCCTGGCCAATCATGGCGAGGTCAATGCCGCTGTCGAAATCGAAGACGCAATCCCCGTTTCGAGCGACAACCGTATCAAGGTGAAGATCAAGTCGATTGCGCCGCGCGCCGACGCCGTCAAAGACCAGGGACTCTATACCTGGAATCTGTCGCTTGCTCCAGGGCAAGAGAACAAAATCGCGATCACTTACGAGATCGAACACCCCAGCTCATTGACAGTGGCGGGAATGTAATCTGTCTCGAGTTTCAATCGCGGTAGTTCGAGATTCTGCGCGTCTTTCGGGAGGCCTTCAGTCACGGAAGTCCTGCCTCGCGAAATCTCGAACTGCCGCATTTCTTTCCAGCCCCGCTACTATTCATGTTTGCACACCCGTTGGCGGTTCAACGTCACCCCTATAGACGCCCTCCTCCCCACGATGGCGAAAAAACAACGAGCTCAACCTGAGAATTTCACCCGACCTCAGCGGTGCCTCCGCTTGGCGCATTCGTCTGAGTAACTGACTTCACGACGGTGAAACTTCAACCCAAGGAGGAGCTTATGAAACGCAGCTATCGTCTGCTTGCCGTGGTGGCGAATATCGTGCTGGCCATTGCGCCGCTTCACGCCGCTACCCAGACCATTGACTCAAGAATCACAGCCGTCACGGTCTACAACGATCGGGCATTGGTGACCAGGACCGCACAAGTCTCACTCGCGGCGGGAACCAACGCTCTTGTCTTTGAGGATCTCTCGATGACCATCGATCAAGCGACTCTGCGAGCGCAAGTCGACAGCCCGCATGCTAACGTGATGGGCCTCGTGCAGGAGGTTGTTTCGTTCCGGGCTGAGGATGCAGCCGCTGTCAACCGCCTGCAGGATGAAGCAAGACGCTTGCGTGATCAGAACCGCGCTATTCTCACCGACCGCATCGTCGTCCTCGAACGACAGAAACTGATGCTGGAAACGATGGCGCAAAGCAGCGCCGCGCTTTCCGGGGACGTCGTTAAGACCGGCTTTGATGCGCGCAATTGGGAGACAGCCTATGACTTCATCGGCGGACGTCTCACCGCGGTCGTAGACTCGATTCGCGCCCTCACGCTGTCTCGCGACGAAATCGACTCGAGGATCAACAAGCTTCAGGCCGAAGCCGATTCTATGCAGCGTGTGAGCCGGGAGAAAGCGCGCAAAGCCACCGTGGAAATCGTCGCCAACTCCGCTACGCGCTGCGAAGTAAAACTGGACTACGTCATCACCGGCGCCCGCTGGACCCCGATCTACCATGCTCGCATGGTCGACTCCGGTCGTGTCCTTCTCAGTTACTTCGGCCAGGTGCAACAAAACACCGGCGAAGACTGGGACAATGTAGAATTGACGTTGTCGACTGCACGGCCCAATCGTAGCGCCTCACCGGGCGAGTTGGTGCCACGCTTGCTGAGCGTCCGGGATCTGACAAGTCCGCAAAGCGTGGTCGAACTTCTAACCAGTCAGACCGGGACTGCTGAACGCTTCGGCGGAGTACACATTCGCGGCGGTCGCAGCAACGAAGTAATGTACGTCATCGACGGCGTCGCTGTAATGGATCCCATCGGCGGCATCGCAGTCGATCAGGCGATGAACATTTCCGGCGATGTCATCGAAGATCTGATGATCATTAAGGGAGGATTTGACGCCGAATATGGAAAGAGCAATATGAACCACGTCGCAGTCGTCCCGATGCTCGCCTCCGGCTATTCCAGCCAGTTTCGCGTGCAGGGCAGGCAATCGATTGCCTCAGGCGCGCTGACCGTGCGGACCCCGATCACCGATTGGACGCTGCAGGGCGAAACGCGCCTCGTTGCCCGACCGAAAAATCGACTCGGTGTGTATCGCTATGTCGCTCTAAAAAACGAAACGGGAACCCAACTCCTGCCGGGGCAGATTTCTCTTTTTGCCGCGTCCGACTATGTCGGCTCGCTCAATTCGCCTTTCTACTTGCTCCCGGGGCAGGAGTTCGAACTGGCCTTTGGGGTAGATGATCGCGTCGCGATTTCCCGCGAGATCATTAATCGCCGCATCAGCATTGACGGAGATAACCGCAAGCTGAAAGAGACAGCCACCATCGCCCTGATTAACAACGGCCAGGACTCAGTGGTAGTCGATCTGGAGGAGGCATTGCCGGTCTCCAGCGACAACCGTGTCAAGGTGAGGCTTTCAGACATCTCCCCCGAAACTGATGGCGATGTGTTTCAGGGGATTCATCGTTGGAGAATTGCCCTGCCTCCCGGTGCGAAGCAGGAAGTGCGAGCCACTTACGAAGTCGAACACCCCTCGTCAATTTCACTTGTGGGTATGTAGTGAGGAGGTGCCCCTGCCGCGCTCAATTGCCGATTTCTATTTCTTCTGCAGCGTAAACACCACTATCTCCGGCCGGTTGCCGGAGCGTAGTGGCGGCCCCCAGGTACCGACGCCGCACGAGGTGTAGAGATTATAATCGCCGTCCGTGTGCAGGCCGTAGTCGAGGCCCCGATAAACACGTTTCGTGATGTAATTGAACGGCCACATCTGCCCGCGGTGGGTGTGGCCGGCTAACTGCAGGTCGATTCCGAGGACTTTCATGGTATCCGAGTATGCCGGCTCGTGGTAGTGCAGGATGCACGGTCGCTCGCGGTCGACGCGTGTCAGAATTGAATCCAGATTCTTGCGCTGACCCATCAGCGGGTAGTCGATCCCGACCAGTTGAATGCCGTCAATCTCAACGATCTCGTCACGCAAGACCCGCACCCTTGTTCCATCCAACGCACTCAGCGATCGCTCCACCCCGACATACGTCTCGTGGTTGCCGGTAATGAAGAACGTTCCCAATGGCGCCTTCAACTCGTTCAGCGGCTGCGCCATTCGGCCCAGCTCCAGCCCGGCGCCGTCGAAAAGATCGCCGGTGATCACAACCAGGTCCGGGTTCTGCTCGTTGGTCTTACGGACGACCTCGGCCAGAAAGCCCTCACGCAGAATCGCTCCAATGTGAACATCCGAAAGCTGCACGATCTTGCGCCCCTCCCATAGCTCCGGCAGATCGCGAATCTGGACCGTGACCGGCTTCACCACCGGGTTCGCCGCATTCCAGAGGCTATACACAGTTGCGGACAGCGCAGCTAACAACGCAAGCGCGAGGGTTATCTGGTCGCCGACCGCGCCGCCCATGCCGACTACTCGCAGCATCGCGGTAACAATCCAGGCTGCCACGCACGCCAGCAAGAGATAAACAAATGCTCCGATCCAGACCGACGACACCAAATAGGCCATCCGCGTCACCAGGTTCTCCTGCCAGTGAACCACGAGAGCGGTTGTGATAAAACTTACGGAGAGGCCGGCCAGGACCCAGAAGAGGCTGCGTCGCAACGAACCTGCTTCAAGATGAAACAACTTGATGGCCGTGAAGTAGACCCCGGCATGAGCCGCGATAACGATCAACGACGCGACCGTTACAAAGATCAGAAAGGCATAACGCATCAGCTGTTTATACTCGCAAGATGCTTCATTGACAACACTCTCGGACTTTGCTCAAGCGATTCGATTCTGCAAAAAACGAAGCCGGCGAGTCCATCAGACCCGCCGGCGATGTATTGCGCAAAACCCCTGGAATTTTGCCGGAGTCGACTATTAGCCCTTGGTCTCTTCCTTCTTCGGAGTCTTCTCGTGAATGCCCTTGGTGTTCTTCACGGCTTCTTCAAACTTGAAGCCCTTGAACGTCGGTGACTTCTCATTGTGACAGGTCACACAGACTTCCTTTGTCGGTTCAATCAGGCCGCTGGCCAGTGACAACGCCTTGTCTTTCATGACCTTTTGCGCCTTGTATTCCGAACCCGGACCGTGGCACGATTCGCACTGGACACCAGTCAACAATGTACCGTCAGCCAGCTTGCCAGTCGAATGACAACCAATACACTCTTCCTTCTTCTGCTCTTCCGGTTTCAGTCTGTCCCAGGCTTTCGCATGGCCCGTGGTGAGCCAAGTGGTGTGCTCGACCTTGTGGCAGATCTTGCACTTGGTGTCGCCGACGTAATCAAATTTCTTCTTGGTTTCCGCCGGCTTGGCAGCATCCTGTGCCATCATTGTGACGAACATGAAGGCAACCAGCGCGAACATGATCATTGCCACAACCGTCAATTTTTTCATCCCAAACCTCCTCAAGATGTTTGTATCGTCATCTTGCCAATTATACAAAGACCTTCAAAACAGGACGAAGATATTTACTGTCTTCTCTATGTCAAGTGAATTAAATACCAAAATGGCGTTCTTTGACTACTATGGCATAATCTCTTGATTGTTAAATGTTTACATATCCGATCAAAATTCCGTGATATTCGTGAGACATTCATGAAAGCTACAAAATTCACAAAGTATGCCCGGCAAGTCCGGGTCTGGATTCCCGGATCGGCCCTTTCGAGGAGTTATGTTTTTTGTTGATTTCGGTTTGAGAAGGATTTAGACTACGCCCTAATTTCGACTGGGCAAGGTACGCCCAGTCCTCATGATTTTGGATAATGGACGAATTTCCACGGACGGAGACGCTAAGTATCGCTTCTCCCCGGGGACTAACGATGATTAACGATGAATAACCTTAATTGGGAGGTATTGACCTTGCGAAAAGCCATAGTTCTCTTGACGACGCTGGCTCTTTTCCTCAGCATGGCTCTGCCGGCGCTGGCTTACGATCAGACCGGGCGGCTGGGGTTGAGCTATCGTTTCGGTTTCCATTCGGTGATGAAAGACCCATGGAAACTCCGCACCATGCACGGTGGGGAAGTCAAATTCGTGTTCCATAAGAACTGGGCCGTCGGCCTGACCGGTACGTATGGCCGGACCGGCAAAGCCGTGTTGGAAGCCAACGAAGATGGCTTGCCGTCTTATCGGGAAGCTCAGGACGATGAAAGCCACCTGAAGCTTTACAACTACATCGTCGAACTGGGGCCGACTTTCAACGCTACGCCCGACGATAAGTGGAACCTCTTCCTGACCACCGGCGCCGGTATCGGCTACTGGGCCGTGAAGGACGGCGGCGATGTCGTCAAGATCAACGACCTCAACGGCAATCCGTTCGATCTGAAGGATCAACGATTCGCCATCATGTTCGGTGGCGGTGCCGAGTATTTCCTGATCGAGAACTTCTCGATCGGCGCGGCCTTCCGCTATCACATCTTCACGGAAATTCTCTCCGGTTTCCGCGATAATAGCGTTCGCGAAGGCTACGAAGACGCGCTCGATATTCACAAGGGTCTGCTTGAAGGCGGCGCCTTTGCCACCGCTTACTTCGGATCCTGCAAGGACGACGACAAAGACGGCGTCTGCAACGAAGACGACAAGTGCCCGGACACTCCGCGCGGCTGCAAGGTCGATGAAAACGGCTGTCCGATCGATTCCGACGGCGACGGCGTCTGCGACGGCATCGATAAGTGCCCCGATACGCCCAAGTGCGCCAAGGTCGACCTTAACGGTTGCCCGATCGACACCGACAAGGACGGCGTCTGGGATGGCTGCGACAAGTGCCCGGATACCCCGACCGAATGCAAGGTGGATGCCGACGGCTGCCCGCTCGACTCCGACAAGGACGGCGTCTGGGATTGCCGCGATAAGTGCCCGGATACTCCGACCTGCTGCAAGGTTGATGCCGAAGGCTGCCCGCTTGACTCCGATAATGACGGCGTCTGCGACGGCTGCGATAAGTGCCCGGGTACCCCGGCCGGCTTAAGCGTTAATCCGGAAGGCTGCCCGACCGACTTCGTGTATCCCGAAAGAGAACTGATCCTGCGTGAAGTCCAGTTCGTGGTCAACACCTGGACGCTGACCGCCAAGGCGAAGACGGCGCTCGATGAAGTGGCCAAGTCGCTCGCGGCGTTCCCGCACGTGCAGATCGAAGTCCAGGGTCATACCGACAGCTCCGGCAAGAAGGAATGGAACGACACCCTGTCGACCAACCGCGCCAAGGCTGTGTATGACTACTTCATCACGAAGGGCATCGAAGCCTCGCGCCTGACCTACAAGGGTTACGGTCCGGATCGTCCGAAGTACGACAATGCGACCGCGGAAGGCCGCGCGCAGAATCGTCGCGTCGAACTCGTCCGCATGAACGAGTAGTTTCGACCCAACTTCCGGCGTGCCTCTAGCACGCCTAGTCTGACTAATCAAAAGCGTCCCGGTCTCCCGGGACGCTTTTGTTTGCGCACCTTTCGAGGAACTCTTGCGCACTCTCCAATGGACTCCTGTAGGTCAGGATCCCCGCGATCCTGACATCTTCGTTTCCTTCGGATCATCTTGGT
>CAZOYE010000001.1:0-39794 GCA_964584025.1 uncultured Ignavibacteria bacterium | reverse complement strand
GTCTCGTAGGTCAGGATCCCCGCGATCCTGACATCTTCGTTTCCTTCGGATCATCTTGGTCTCGTAGGTCAGGATCCCTGCGATCCTGACATCTTCGTTTCCTTCGGATCATCTTGGTCCTGTAGGTCAGGATCCCCGCGATCCTGACGTGTTTGCTGACTTCTTATCCTCCCTCGAATCATCCTTGTCGTCACCTGTAGCTCCGACTTCAGTCGGAGGTCAGAGGTCAGAGGTCGGAGGCGGAAGGCTGAAGCCGGAAACCCCCGCATCCCGAACGACATTTCTGGGCGAATTCTCCGCAGAATTCCGCCGCTCTCGTCAATCTGTTCGCAGGGTCATTGCGAGGAGCGAACGCCACTACAATCTTCTCACGGCCTTCTACCGCGACGAAGCAAACTGACTTCGATTGTTAGGCCAAGGGGTTTAGCCAATGGTGCGTATGTCCGATGGAGTGAATAGGGGCGGATACCCGGGTCGCATACGATGCGTATCCAAGACTGAAGCGGAACTGTCTTCAGAATAGATGTCAGGTGACCGGATGACCATTGACGTACAAAAGCATAACGCAGAAAATCTCAAATCGGCGTGTCCCTGGATCTTCGACGTTGTGCGCAAATCTCCAACGGTCGACGACCTGCGTCTCAACCTTACAAAACTGGCGCACAACGCAGAATTCGACGCCCAGGATCACACCTCCCCGATCTCCGAAGGAGCGCTAATACGCGTGCGTGATTGCGCGCGCACTCTCTTCCGAATTCTCACGCGCCGATCTGACAAGTTGGCGAACATTTCGGTTGCACAAGCGATCTGGGATATCGAACGCGGCACGGCGCGTCCCGATCTGACTCCAGCCTTCTTCGCCGAGTTGCTGTACCTCTTTCTCGGCTTGCGCGCCGAAGGACCGCGGACTTCTCCTGCAGACAGATTCCTGACACCGACCGACTCGCAGGGACGCCAAGCAGCGATCGAGCGTTCCGGGCAATTGGATGTCTTATCGGCAGCGATTCAGCAGCGCATGGCGCGATATCCAACCGGCTTGGAATCGGCTGAGATTGAACGACGACGACAGCGCCGGAAAAAAATCCTGCGCGTGTTGGCGGCCGCGGAAAGCGATTGGTCTGATTGGCGCTGGCAGGTCGACAACATCGTGAGAGACGCCGCGAGTCTGTCTCAGCTCGTGGGATTGAGTGAGAGCGAACGGCAGGCCATCGCGCAGGCTACGTCACAATGTCTTCCGTTCGGTGTCACGCCTTACTACCTTTCAATGATGGAGGAACTCCCCGATTCGGGCAATGATCGCGGAATCCGGGCTCAAGTGTTTCCGCCACCCAGCTATCTCGCCGGAATGGCCCGAGCAGGGGCACCAAACGCACAATGCCTTGATTTCATGAAAGAATCCGACACCTCTCCGCTCGATCTGATCACGCGAAGGTATCCAGCCATCTGTATCTTCAAGCCTTTCAATACTTGTCCCCAAATCTGCGTGTATTGTCAGCGTAATTGGGAAATCGAGGCGGCAATGGCGCCAGGCGCAATGGCTCCGGATTCGGATATCAACCGCGCCCTTGCCTGGATTGAAGCGCACCCCTCGATCAACGAAGTTTTGCTCACGGGCGGCGATCCTCTGGCGATGACTGACGACCAGATTGAGACCATCCTGGAGCGTCTGCTCGCAATCCGCAGTCTCGAGCGCATCCGCATCGGCACCCGCGTGCTCGTAACAATGCCTATGCGCATCACCGAGAAGTTGGCTGACTTGTTGGCGCGCTTTCGCAGTCCGGGACGCCGCCAGTTGGCAATTGTCACGCACGTTGAGCAGGCCTATGAACTCGCTCCCGAAACTGTCGAAGCGGTCGAGCGCTTAAGGACGCGTGGAATCCCGGTTTACAACCAACTGGTCTACACCTTTCATGTTTCCCGGAGATTTGAAGCCTGTCAGCTGCGTCGCACGCTCGTCCTCTGCGGTATCGATCCTTACTACACGTTCTGCACCAAAGGCAAGGATGAAACGCAGGACTACCGCGTTCCGATCGCCCGCCTGCTTCAGGAGCAGAAAGAGGAAGCGCGGCTGCTGCCCGGACTAACCCGCACCGACGAAGTTGTCTACAACGTACCCGGTCTCGGCAAGAACTATCTGCGAGCTCGCCAGCATCGTGATCTCATCTCAATCCTCCCGAACGGAGCGCGGGTGTACGAATTTCACCCCTGGGAGAAGAACATCACCAGCCACATAACGACCTACGTGGGTGAGGATGTGCCCATCCTCGACTACTTACTTCGACTCGAACAGATCGGCGAGGACACCAACGATTACGAGACGGTATGGTACTACTACTGAGCGAGACCGTCGAGCCAGACTTGTAGGTCAGGATCCCCGTGATCCTGACGCATTTCTAACGTGGGTTCGCGGTTCATACCCGCCATTTCCCGAACGGTAATCTCTCGTTGACTCTCTTCGAAACTCCTACGCTCTCATTCTCCCGTCATTGCGAGGAGCGAACGCCCCCACAATCTTCACACTTCCTTTTGCCGCGACGAAGCAATCTGATGTGGAAACGGATCCCGACAGCGTAACACCTGTGTTGATACCGCCTAAAGCTCGATCAACGCTCCGGTATGATCGTCAGCGTGTCCTCGATTTCGAAACCTTCGATGGCGGGGATATCCGGCGGAAACACCAGCCGCAGCTCTTTGCCCGGCCTCAGGGTGACCTGCTGCGTATTGCGCGAGGAGTATTGCATCGTCGACTGGCTGACCGGCTTTTGGGCGCCGCGCGCAGCCGATAGCATGTAATGACGCATCAATGTCACTTCGCATTGCGTCTCCTCCTGCGCGGCGCCCGTCGCACCCGGCATCCGGATCTGTACTCGGTACATCACTTCCTCCACTCCGGAAGGGTCATCCTCCGGGAGAGAAAAGCGGACGTCGAAGTCATATTGGTCGGCCAGCAGGGTCTTGACCCGGCGCTCCCGGGCAACCTGTTGGCCATCCCGCAACAGTGTCGACGTCAACGTCACGGCATTGGGGCCAAATCCCGAAATCGACGCCGAGCCGTCGCTCAGGGCCGTCGCCTCCAGGTAGACCGTGCGCGCGTCATCCAACCGGTACGAGCAAAGCAGAACACTCTCACCCGGCACAAATTCACGTTCGGTGGTGGTTCGTTCAGCAACACCGGGTTTCGACGGGGCGCGATACCGCAAGGCATGCGTCGCAGCGCTGATTCGCGCTTCGCTGACTCTCAGGTTGAAGACCAACTCGAAATTCAGACCGCTCTGGCGAAAGCGCGTCACGTCGCTGGTAATCCCCGATGTGCCGTCGGCAATGTAGTACACCCCGTCGCAGCGCGGGTCGCTCGATAGGTCGTAGACCAGTGACATCTCGTCAAGAACCTTGCCGCTGCTATCTTCGGAGTAGACGTGAACCTGCAGATACCGGGGCAGGGAGGCGGCGTGAATATTGGCCGCCGCACAGGCAAAGGCCATCGCGATCGATAATAGGCGTCTCATGATTCCTCCTGGCGCATGACCGAATCGGTGGTTTCAGGTTGTCCCGGCTGTGCGACTGCCGGTTTCACGCGGATCACTTCGACGGCTTGAACCATTCCAGTGTCCCTTGATCTGTCGGCGGGGGTATCCGGCGTTCGCAGAAGCAGCGCCCATCCGCCGAGCAGCAGAATCCCGATGCCGGCTGCAACCGGCACCGGCACCGACAATCGGCGCCGCCACAACGGCACCTTGACTGCGTGCTGCGGCAGAACGGTTACGGCCGCTTCGATCGGCTGCGGCAGGCGCTGGATCACATCGCGTACGCGTTGGCACGAGTCGAAGAACTCTCGACAAGAGGCGCAGTCGCCCAAGTGCTCGTGCAGGGCGCGCGCCTCCGCCTCCGGCAACTCGCCGTCGAGTTGGTCAGAAATCAATCGTTCGAATTCGTCACAAGTTCTCATCTTCAACTTTCTCCCAGTTTCTGCACCTTCTTGCGAATGCGATGTAAGCGGACGCGGACGGCCTCGGCGGAGATGGCCAGCATGGCAGAGATCTCATCGATCGAGAATTGCTGCAATTCGCGCAGCAGGATCAGATCGCGCTCTTCCGGTTCGAGGCGGCCAAGGACTTCCTCGATGAAGCGCTTGGATTCGGCGTCAATCCCGGGTGCCGGCGATTCAATCAGCTCCCCAAGCCGCGCCTGCGACTTAGCCGCGCGCAACCGCCCGAAACAGAGGTTGCGGGCGCAAATGAAGAGCCAGTCCTGCAGCCGCGACTGAATTGTGAGTTGGCCGTTCTGGGTGAGCAGGCGCAGGAACGTCTCCTGCACAACCTCTTGCGCCGCGCCGGTGTCGCCGAGCACGTACGCGCAGTAACTCAACAGCCGGCGGCTGTGCCGCTGATGGATCCGCGCCAGTGCCGCGCTCTGACCTTGGCAGTAGGCCGTCCAATCGTGTCTGTCGATGTCGTCCATCGTTCGCCCTAAAGACACTGTGTGAGGTGAAATGTTACAGAAAAAGATCGAAGTTTTTGCGCCGGCTTTACTCCCCGACGCTCATCCCCGCCACCCAACCCGTCGACCAGGCGGCCTGAAAATTGTAACCCCCGGTAATGCCGTCGATATCGAGAATCTCGCCCGCAAAGAAGAGTCCCTTGCAGAGGCGGCTCTCCATCGTGCGGAAGTCGACTTCCTTGAGCCGCACACCTCCTGCGGTTACAAATTCCTCCTTGAATTCCCCTTTGCCCGTTATGGCAAATCGCGCATTCGTCAACCGCTCGATCAGCGCCAGCGCCTGCTCGCGCGTCAGATGCGACCATGTCAACTCGTCCGAGATACCACTCGCAGCCGTCACGCGTTCCCAATAGCGTTTGGGAATGTCGTAGAGCGGATGCGCCGCCACCGCCCGTTTCGGATGAGCCTCGCGATAACGACGAAGATTCTCCTCAATCGATTCGAGCTTTTCATCCGGCAGAAAGTTCACCCGCAACGACGCTTGGTAGCGGGTGCCGTGGAGCAAACGCGCGCCCCACGCCGATAACTTCAGCACCGCCGGTCCTGACAATCCCCAATGAGTTACCAGCAGCGGCCCGCGCTGCTCAAGCGGGTGCTCGCCTACTTCAAGAACGAGTTCAACCTCCGCAAAGCTGATTCCCGATAGACCGGCAATCCGCGGATCTTTGATCTTGAATGTAAACAGCGACGGCACCGGCGGGATAATCGTGTGCCCGAGCAAGGCCGCCATTTCATAACCGGCAGGGCTTGATCCGGTCGCCACAATCACTCGGTCAAAACTCTCACTTCGACCATCCTTCAGAGCGATCAGAAAGCCGCCCTCCTCCTTTCGCGTAATGGCACTGGCCCGTGCGTGCAGCCGCAACTCAACTCTCTCCGACTTTGCCGTGCGCTGCAGGCAGTCAATGATCGTCGCCGAATCGTCGGTCACGGGGAACATCCGCCCGTCCTCCTCGGCTTTCAACCGCACGCCGCGCGACTCAAACCACTGCACGGTATCGCGCGGCTGGAATCGCTGGAAGGGCCCGATCAACTCCTTGAATCCGCGCGGATAACCTGCAAGCAGTCGCTCGATGTCAAAACATTGGTGGGTTACGTTGCAGCGCCCGCCGCCGGAGATACTGACTTTATAAAGCGGTTGCCGCGTCGCCTCCCAAAGCGCAATCGCCGCTTTCGGGAATTGCTTCGCCGCTGTGATCGCGGCAAAATAGCCTGCGGCGCCGCCACCGATGACGGCAATCTTCAAGTGAGTTTCTGAGGTCATGAATGGGAATTAACGCGAAGTCGACCGCAAAGTCAAAGCGGCTCTGATGAAGAACCGCCGTCGCCCGGTTCGGCATGAAGCCGGAACTTGGCAACGACAATCTGCGAGAGCTCAACCAGGGTCAGGTGTTGCGCCTTGGTCACGACCTGCTCCTTAAACCTGATCCACTGCTCGTGGAAGGCGCAAGGCGTCGCGTTCGAGCAATTCCGCAAGCCCATGCAGCACTCGTCCTCAAGAGCAGTCAAGCTGTCCATCGCCGCCATAATCCGATACAGGGTCACGTTGCCCGGCTCGACCGCCAGGGAAAACCCCCCGGTCGGACCCTTGGTAGAGTTCACGAATTTCTTGCGAACGAGCTGGCTAAGCACCTTGGCGAGGTATTGCTCCGGAATCTCCAGCGCTTGCGCCATTTCCCGCACCTTGATCGTGCTCCCCATCGGTAGGGTAGCAAGGTACCCCAGGGCTTCGATCGCATAGGCTGTCGATTGCGGATAGAGCATGTGTGTCGTCCCTCAGCAAGGTACAATTGGAGTGCGCGTTTCCGATATCCTGATCGCATAATGCAGAATGGATGACCCCAAGTCAAACAAAAACATGGATCAGATAGCTCGTCAAAATACACTTCGGTTTAGCGACGACGAGTTCCGAAAATTATTATATGACAATACATTACAACGAAGTTCAGCACCCTCAATGCTTGAGTGATTGCTTAAGGATAATTTTTATCGGCTTTTGTATTGACAGGACTAAATCGGTCGTGTATATTGCCGATAATAAGATCAGAAACTCAGAGATGAGCAGTAGCGCTCACAGGAGGAAACGCCATGTTAGCCGCAAGCCGTCATCGCAAAGCTCAGATTTCCGAGGTCCTCGGCGATCTTCAGCCTGGTTCAAACACCGATCGTGCGTTGGTTGTAGAAGCCAATCCTCGCGATCTCATTGACGCCCGGATAGCGCTGTTGGAGGCAGGTTATACCTTGATCGACGTCGCCATCTCACTGCGTCTCGCTTATGAACTGGTCAAAGAAAATCGCTATGCCGTAACCCTGGTCGACTACGTTTTGCCGGACGGCGACGGGTTGGAACTCATGGAATGGCTTGACGACCGGTCGGAAGTGATCATGATCGCCGGACATGCCGGTCTTTTGTGCACCAAGGTTACACGCGTGCCGGTCGTCGACGACACCCTCGCCGCCGTTTCGCTGTAGCCCCGTCCGTCTATCAGAAATCAAGCAAAAGGGGAACCATCGGCTGGCGAGAATCGTCCAACACACACGCCAGACTTGCTTTTCCTTCTTAATCGAGCCATATTATCACCGTTAACCGTCGCGCCGCTTCGGCCAGCGCCCGCAAGATTCGCCGGCGATTCTGCGCCTGTACCGGTCGCGACTAGGGTGCCTGAAACTGATCGGGAAAGAAGCAATGAAAGTCATTTCCACCGGCAACAGCAAGACACTCGATGAGCTTGGACTCCACAATCTCGGCAACGTATACTGGAACGCCACCACACCGCATCTCTATGAAGAAGTCGTGCATCGCCACGAAGGCTACGTCGCGCATCACGGCGCCCTCGTCGTGCGCACCGGCCAACACACCGGGCGCTCGCCCAACGATAAGTTCATCGTTCGCGATTCGATCTCGGCGGACAAAGTCTGGTGGGGCGAGGTCAACAAGGACTTCAGCGCCGAACGCTTCCACAACCTGTTCCACCGCCTGCAGGCGTATTTCCAGGGCAAGGACATCTTTGTGCAAGACTGTCACGCCGGCGCCGACCTCAAATTCCGCGTGCCGATTCGCGTGATCACCGAAGACGCCTGGCAGAGCGTCTTCGCCCGCAACATGTTTCGCCAGATTCACGATCCGGGCGAACGCGAACAGCATATCCCGGAATTCACCATCCTCGCCGTGCCGCGCTTTCGCGCCATGCCCGACTTCGACGGCACCCGCTCGGAGTCGTTTATCATCATCAGCTTTGAAAGAAAGTTGGTCCTGATCGGCGGCACCGCCTACGCCGGCGAAATCAAAAAATCGGTCTTCACAATTCTCAATTATCTGTTGCCGCAACACGGCGTCATGCCGATGCACTGCTCGGCAAACATCGGCAAGGCCGGTGATACCGCGCTCTTCTTCGGATTGTCCGGCACCGGCAAAACGACACTTTCAGCCGATCCCGAGCGGCTCCTGATCGGCGACGACGAACACGGCTGGTCCGATACCGGCGTCTTCAACTTCGAGGGCGGCTGCTACGCCAAGGTCATTCGTCTCTCACCGCAAAATGAGCCGGATATCTTCGGCGCGACCCGCACCTTCGGCACCATTCTCGAAAACGTCGGCTTCGATATCGACACGCGCCGCGTCGACCTCGATGACAACTCGCTCACCGAGAACACGCGCGCCGCTTATCCTCTCAGCCACATCGCGAATTCCGTTCCCGAGGGCGTCGGCAACCACCCGAAGACAATCATCATGCTCACTTGCGATGCCTTTGGCGTCCTGCCCCCGATCGCCAAGCTGACACCCGAGCAGGCCAGCTATCAATTCATCTCCGGCTACACGGCGCGCGTTGCCGGCACTGAGATGGGTCTTGGCAACGAGCCCAAGGCGGTTTTCAGCACCTGCTTCGGTGCGCCGTTCATGGCGTTGCCGCCGTCAGTGTACAGCTCGCTGCTGCGCGAGAAGATCGCCAAACACAAAGTATCCTGCTGGCTGCTGAATACCGGCTGGAGCGGAGGCCCGCACGGCGTCGGCAAGCGGATCAGTTTGCCGCACACCCGCGCGCTCATTCATGCCGTCCTTTCAGGCGAACTCGAAAAGGCGCCGATGCAAACCGATCCGATCTTTGGCCTGCTAATACCCCAGGCCTGCCCCAACGTGCCCGCGGAAATTCTTAATCCGCGCAATACATGGAAGGACAAGGACGCCTTCGATAAGCAGGCCCGCGCCCTGGCTTTGATGTTCCACGAGAACTTCAAAAAGTTTACCGACGGCGTGCCCGACGACATCAAGTCCGCCGGCCCGACCTACAAGGGATAACCAGTATCGGAAATCCGCAGATTCTTGCGGGTATAAAGGTCGGCCGGCAGCATCCCGCTGCCGGCCGTTTGCACTTGACTGTCCCTGAGACTTTCGGCTTCACGGCGACCGAAACCTGATCGCCGCTTCGCGCCGGGAACCTACCAATCGATCTTCGGTTTACTACTGGTGAGCACCGAGAGTAACTCGACTCAAATAGTCTAAGATTGATGAAAATGAACTCTCTTTGGAGGTAAGTGAATGAGAAGAATCGTCTTAATCGTGCTGGCGTCAGCTCTTTTGTCTTCGCATCTGATGGCCCAGTCATGGGCTATCGACAAAACGCATTCCTATGTTGGATTTGAAGTTCGCCATAACGTTATCAGTAAGGTGCGGGGGCAGTTCGGTGAGTTCTCCGGCGCGATTAGTTACGACGGCAAAGATCTTTCAAGAGCGTCCGTCGAAGTCATCATTGATCCGAAATCGATCGACACTCAAAATGAACGCCGGGACAATCATCTCCGCAGCAGCGACTTCTTCGCCGCTGACTCGCTGCCGGAGATGAAGTTTATCTCCACCAAGGTCATTCCGGGTGAAGGCAACAAGTTTCAAATTGTCGGCAATTTGACCATGCGCGGTGTTACCAAGCCGGTAACTCTCGATGCCGAGTTCAACGGTACAGTCGAGGGCGGGCGCGGAATGGTCGCCGGATTCACCGCTAGCTCAACTATCAACCGCCAGGACTGGGGCGTCTCCTGGAGCCGTTCGCTCGACAAGGGTGGATTGGTGGTCGGCAATGAAGTTGAGTTGAATTTCGAGATCCAAGCGGCCCAGCAACAGTAAATCGATTCACCTCCCGTTTCACAGGCATCGGCTCCGCCCCTTGGCGGGGCCGATGCTTTTCCGGAATTTTCCGCTTTCCGGGGGCTCCCCACGGGGTTGCGCCCGCCCGCCGCGCGTATTATACTGCCCACGACGTTCTCGATTTCGCTTTTAATGATTTCCTATAGGAGAATACGACAATGTCGAAACAAGCGATGACCGAACTCAAGCAGCAATTGAGCGAGGTCGCCATGATCGGTTCAACCGTCGCAGTTCTGGGCTGGGACGAACGCGTCTATATGCCGCGCAACGGCTCGGCGCACCGCGCGAATCAGCTCGCTTACCTGACCGGCCTGCGCCATGAAAAATTCACCTCGCCGGTTATCGGCAACCTGCTCGAAAAGGTGGAAGGGACCGCGCTCGTGAAAGACCCGCTCTCGATCGACGCCGTTAACGTGCGCGAAATCCGCCGCGCCTTCGACAAGCTGACCAAGGTCCCGAAAAAACTCGTCGAGGAAATCGCCCATACCGAAACCGTCGCCCAAAACGCCTGGGTCGCAGCGCGCAAGAAGAACGACTTCAAGTCGTTCTTGCCGCACCTCGAGAAGATGATCTCGCTGAAGATCCAGTACGCCGAAGCCGTCGGGTACGAGGAAGTCATCTACGACGCTCTGCTCGACGACTACGAACCCGGCGCCTCGACCAAATCGGTGACCGCGGTGTTTAAGGAATTTCGCGAGGAACTCGTGCCGTTCGTGAAGAAGATTCTCAACGCGCCGAAGAAGCCCGATGTCTCGATTCTCCAGCGCGACTACCCGGTCGAACGGCAGCGCATCTTCGGCGAAACCGTGGCCGCGGCGATCGGCTTCCCGTTCAGCGACGGCCGCCTCGATATCACCGTGCACCCCTTCTGTACCGGCATCGGGCCCGGCGACTGCCGAATCACGACGCGCTACAACCCGCGCCACGTCGGCGAGGCGCTCTTCGGCACCATGCACGAGTCGGGCCATGCGCTTTACGAACTCGGCCTGCCGCGCGAGCACTTCGGCATGCCGATGGGCGAAGCTGTGAGTCTCGGGATTCACGAGTCGCAGTCGCGGATGTGGGAGAACATGGTCGGCCGCTCGAAATCGTTCTGGAAGTGCTTCTATCCACTTGCCCAGCAGACCTTCCACGACGCGCTCGGCGACGTCGCCTTCGACGACTTCTTCTTTGCGGTCAACGACGTGCGCGCCTCCTACATTCGCGTCGAGGCCGATGAAGTCACCTACAACCTGCACATCATGGTGCGCTTCGAACTCGAACAGGGAATCATCAGCGGCGAAATCAAGCCCAAGGACATTCCCGCCGCCTGGAACGAGAAGTTCACGTCGTACTTTGGCATCAAGCCTGCGAACGACACGCAAGGCTGCCTGCAGGACGTCCATTGGTCGGCCGGTTTGTTCGGCTATTTCCCGACTTACGCGTTGGGGAATCTCTATGCCGCCCAGTTCTTCGCCAAAGCCAAGCAGGATATCCCCGATCTCGAAGACCAGTTCGCGATGGGCAAGTTTAGCGCCTTGCTTGATTGGCTGCGCAAGAACATCCATAGCCAGGGCCAGCGCTATCGCTCCGAAGACCTGGTCAAGGTCGTCACCGGCAAGAAGCTCTCGCACAAGCCGTTGATGGCTTATCTCGAGAAGAAATTCAAGCCGTTGTTTGGCGTGAAATAGCGCGCTACAGAAACGATTCTGACGTCACAATGCCCGCTGCTCAAGTAGAACAGCGGGCATTTTCTTTCCGATAGACTAATCCCCAAATGTGATTGCACCCCCGCCGATTCCGCCGTATAATACGAAGTTCACTTTTTTCGGAGGACATTGTGGCTACTGAATATATACGGATCAAAGGCGCCCGCGAACATAACCTCAAGAACATCGATATCGACATCCCCCGCGACCAACTGGTCGTCGTGACCGGATTGTCGGGGTCGGGGAAATCCTCGCTCGCGTTCGACACCATCTACGCAGAGGGCCAACGGCGCTACGTCGAATCATTGTCCGCCTATGCGCGGCAATTCCTCGGACTGATGGAAAAACCCGATATCGACTTCATCGACGGCCTCTCGCCGGCGATCTCGATTGAACAGCGCTCCGCCAGCAAGAACCCGCGCTCGACCGTCGGCACCGTCACCGAAATCTACGACTACCTGCGCCTGCTCTTTGCCCGCGCCGGCGAACCGCATTGCTACGTTTGCGGCAGCAAGATTTCGCAGCAGACCGTTTCGCAAATCGTCGACCACGTCATGGAATACCCGGAAAACTCCCGCATCCAGATTCTCGCGCCTCTGGTGCGCGGCCGCAAGGGAGAACACCGGGAGATCTTCGAGGAAATCAAGAAGCAGGGCTTCACCCGCATCCGTGTCGACGGCGAAACGCACGAGATCGACGCCGAACTCAAGCTCGACAAGAACAAGAAGCACACCATCGAGGTCGTTGTCGATCGCCTGGTCGTGAAGGGTGGTATCACGACGCGTTTGGCAGACTCGATCGAAACTGCCGTCAAACTCACCAGTGGCGTCGCAGCAGTGCTCCAGGGCAACGAAGACCCGCGCGTCTTCTCCACGCACTACGGCTGCCCCAACTGCGATATCTCCTTTGAAGAGCTCTCGCCGCGCATGTTTTCGTTCAATTCACCTTACGGCGCCTGCACGGGATGCTCCGGGCTCGGACACAAAATGGAAGTTGACCCCGACCGCGTGGTTCCCGACCCGTATCTGTCGATCAACGACGGCGCCATCCACCCCTGGCGTGCCGATATGTCCAATTGGTATCGCGTGATGTTACGCGGCGTCGCTGAAAAGTTCAGCTTCAAGTTTACGACGCCGTGGAAAGACTTGACGAAGGAACAACAAGAGGCAGTGCTGTTCGGCACCGACAAAGAGATGACCTTCCGCTACGAATCGCGTGAAGGACGCCATAAGGGAGAGTACCGCGGCAAGTTCGAAGGCGTCATTCCCAATCTCGAGCGGCGCTACAAACAAACCGAATCTTCAGGAATCCGCCAGTGGATCGAAACCTACATGTCGATGTCGCCCTGCCAGGTCTGCAAGGGGTCCCGCCTCAAGCGCGAAGCGACCTCAGTCTACGTCAGCGGCGAGTCGATCGCAAGCGTCACCGGTATGTCGGTCAAGCAGGCGCACAAGTTTTTCAACAGCCTGTCGTTGACTCCCAAGCAGGCGACCATCTCCAAGCAGATTCTCAAGGAAGTCCGTGAGCGCCTGGGATTCCTGGTCAATGTCGGACTCGACTACCTCACGCTCGACCGCATGGCGGCAACCTTGTCCGGCGGTGAAGCGCAACGCATTCGGCTGGCCACCCAGATCGGCTCGCGCCTCGTCGGCGTGCTCTACATCCTCGATGAACCGTCAATCGGCCTGCACCAACGCGATAACGAACGGCTGCTGAACACCCTGATCGAATTGCGTGACCTTGGCAATACAGTGCTCGTGGTCGAACACGATCGCGACACCATCGAACGCGCCGACTGGGTGATCGATCTCGGTCCCGGCGCCGGTATCCACGGCGGCCAGGTCGTCGCCGCCGGAACGCCTAAGGCGATTATCAAGAACCCCAAGTCCCTCACCGGACAATACCTCTCGCGCAAACGAACGATTCATGTGCCCGCCACGCGCCGTGGCGGCAATGGCAAGAAAGTCACCCTGCGCGGCGCGCGCGGGAATAATCTCAAGGAAGTCGATATCGACATCCCGTTGGGCGTCTTCACCTGTGTCACCGGCGTCTCCGGATCCGGCAAATCGACCCTGATCAACGAAACGCTCTATCGCATCATGGCGCGCCATTTCTGGGACGCCAAACACGAGCCGCTGGGCTACAAGAGCATCACTGGGCTCGAACACCTCGACAAGGTCATCGACATCGACCAGTCGCCCATCGGCCGCACGCCACGCTCGAATCCGGCGACTTACACCGGCCTCTTTACCTTCATCCGCGATTTGTTCGCGCAATTGCCGGAGTCAAAGATTCGCGGCTACCAACCCGGACGCTTCAGCTTCAATGTCAAGGGCGGGCGCTGCGAAGCCTGCCAGGGCGACGGCATCATCAAGATTGAAATGCATTTCCTCCCCGACGTCTACGTCCCCTGCGAAATCTGCCGCGGCGAACGCTACAATCGCGAAACTTTGGAAGTGAAGTACAAGGGCAAGTCGATTTCCGAGGTGCTCGATATGACGGTCTCGGAGGCGCTGACGTTCTTTGCGAGCATCCCTTCGCTCCGCAAGAAACTCGAAGTGCTCAACCAGGTCGGCCTCGGATATGTCCATCTCGGCCAGCAGGCGACCACGCTCTCCGGCGGCGAGGCCCAGCGTGTTAAATTGGCAACCGAGTTATCCAAAACCGCGACGGGCAATACGCTTTACATTCTCGACGAACCGACAACCGGCCTGCATTTCGAAGACATCAAGATGCTGCTGGGCGTGCTTAATGAACTCGTCGAACGCGGCAACACCGTGGTCGTGATTGAGCATAATCTCGACGTCATCAAAACCGCCGATTATGTGATCGACCTTGGCCCCGAGGGCGGTGACGAAGGCGGATTGATCGTAGCCTCCGGAACCCCGGAGGAGGTCGCCGCCGTCAAAGCCTCTTACACCGGCCAGTTTCTGCGCGAAGAACTCGCCCGCGAAAAGGCCGCTTCACCGGCAAGACCCTCAAAAAAATCCGGCCGCGTAAAGTTGGCAGGCTAGGGGAACAAACTCTCTTCATTTCTTGTCATTGCGAGGAGCGGACGTCATCCCATTCTCCGCCCCGCCCCTTGCCGCGACGAAGCAATCTCACAATTCCCACCCACCCTACAACTCCATCTCCGCATACTCCAACTTCGCCAATCGCTTCGGGATCAACTTCTTCAAGAGCAATCCCGCCAGCGCAATCAAAACCAGCAGAGCGGCAATTACCCCTACATATCCGAACACACCGCCATAGCCAAACTTCGCCAACAGAAACATCGGCCCCATCACCAGCGCAATCGGCACGACCATCGCAACCATGTAAATCATCTGCCGCTGCCCGGCGCGCGCCGGCACGCTGAAGGGAATGCGCGGAATCAAGACGATGTTGTACCGCACCAGCAGCACCATCATCAGGAACAAGACCACGCAATGCAAGAACGAGTGGAGATAGTTGCCGAAGAAATAGCCCAGCACCGCTACCAGCAGGAGCGTGTACGGCAGGCAGAAAAAGAGTATTGCGAAATGCCCGGACGACATCACCAGTTTCGTGCGATCGGCTGGCGACGAAAAGAAAATCCACGAGGCCGCCGCCGAGGATGAATACCCTGTACTCGATACGACCACAAACGGCATGATCGCGACCGCGAAGTAAAACAGGAAATTGCCCGATGACTTGGCGTCCGCGATCGGCGCAAACGGGTCAATCACCATGTTTCCATCTTTGATCCCAAGAAACAAATAGAACAACGTCAGCGGCACGATCACGAGAATCGCCATCTTGAAGCGATTGTCGTACTTGAATTGCGCCCGAATCAACTTGCGCACCGCTAAGTCCTCAGGAGTCGATATTGCATCGAGCAAGCTCCCGATCATCGACTTGCTCTTGCGCACCGACGAAGACTTCTCCTGCTTCTCGACCATCTCGGTCAAGGTCAGGGCATATCCCGTCGACAGGCGCGCCATGCCGAAATAGGCCAACAATCCCAGCGCTCCGACCCCGGCCAGCGCTCCCAGCAGGCGGTCGATGCGAAACTCATGCAGCGGCAGGGAAGTCCACGCCGCGTACCACGCCGGTGGCGCCAGATTCAGCGCCGGGTAATCGAGGTTTGCGGTATTCAGTGCACCGACAAAATTGATCGCCGAGGGGAAAAAAATGTATCCGGCATACAGTACCGTAATCAGCAGCAATTGCGCATATCCAAGCACGCGATTCATCGTATCGCGATTGACAACGCGCAACATCAGGCTGTAGAAGACCACAAAGAACAGCGCCGACGCCAGCGCCGTCGCCCAGCCCGACACAAACGTCAGCGGCCCCATCCACCACGCGCCAAAGCGAATTCCCGCCGCGATCGCCGGACCGATCATAATCGCAAACGCCAGCAGCGAAACATAACCGCAGAAGTGAATGGCTTTCACGGCGAAGAACGTTTTCGAACTGACCGGATGTGGCGCCAATACCGGGTAATCATCCGGGCTGAGAATCAAGTTGGAAAACTCCAGCAGGATCGTCAGTGCGATGAAGACCATCACCGCCGTGTTGACGATCAGACTCCCGAAAAACGGGTCGTTGATCTTCCAGATGATAGCCGCCATCACGAGGCCTATAAAAAACTTCATGATCAACACGCCGATGATCGCCGGGAACTTGATTTCCTTCTGGCCGTAACTCTGGAACGGATTCCGCGACCCGCGCAAATCGCTCTTCAGGGCAAGCCGCAAGAGAGTCTTGAGCTGTCGCTTGTCGATCTTGTCGGCTGCGTTTTCCATTACGCTTGCTCTCCACTGTCAAGCGCGCGCAAAATGCCCTTGGCCTGCGAATCGATGTCCGTCGCGCCGGTGAGTTGGTTGAACGCCACACCAAGCGAATCAACGCCCACCTGCTTGATGATTTCCGCCGGAGTGCCCTCGACCAGCTTCTTGCCTTTGCTGACGATGATCAGCCGATCGCAAAGCCGCTCGACAACTTCGAGCACGTGCGAGCAGAACACTACCGTCCGGCCCTCACGCGCAAACTCCTTGATCAATTCACGGATCAGCGACTGCGCATTGGCATCGAGACCCGAGAGCGGCTCGTCAAGCACCAGCACACTCGGATTGTGAATGATCGCCCCGGCCAAGAGCAGTCTTTGCTTCATCCCCTTGGAGTAGCCGGCGATGCGGCTGTCGGCGAAGTCCTTGAGTTCCAGCAGCGACAGTAGCTTCTCCACCTGGCTCTCTACCTTCTCGATCGGGAACGCATGCAGGTGGCAGACCATCTCAAGATGCTCACGGCCGGTAAGGTTTTCATAGAGCGCGCAATTCTCCGGCACATAGCCCAGATCGCGCTTGATATCGTTAATCGCCGTCCGCACCGATCGACCGTTGATCTCGATCTCGCCGCCGCTCGGCGTGAGCATCCCGACCATCATCTTCACCGTCGTGCTCTTGCCCGCGCCATTCGGACCGAGCAAACCGAACACCTCGCCGGTATTGATCGTAAAGCTGAGCTGGTCGACGGCGCGCAATGTGCCGAAGTGCTTCGAAAGATCGCGGACTTTGATCAAGGTGGCCTCCTTCGCGCCTTGCCTTTTCTAAACTTCCGGGTTGTCCCGCTTTGAATAATAGAGAATATCTTCATGGAAATGATAGCCGAGACTGGCAAACAGCCCTCGCGACGTCTCATTCTCGCGGTCGATCAAGCCGTAAACAATCAGCGCCCCGGCTTCGCGCAATCGCTGATCGCACACCTCAATCAGCTTCTGTGCGATACCGCGTTTGCGATACTCCGGCAATACCGCCAGTCGATTCAAGCAGCCGCGGCGACCGTCGTATGTCCCGATAATCAAACCGACGAGTTTCTCGCCGTCGTACGCGCCGATCAACCACTCAGGATGACGCGCGATCTCGGCGCTCACGCGCTCGCGGCTGTCGCGGCCAAGAACCTTGGCGCGCAGGCCGGAGATGTTCCAGATCGCGACCATCGCCTCGTAATCCTCAATCCGCAGATTTCGATATTCGATTGTGCTACTCACCTGCATGATCTCGCTTGTTAAACTGCTCCGAAACCTTTTGCGATTCGCGCCTGGCAACAATGGCGAGCAACTGTCTGAAGGTCTCAAAGCCTGCCGCCGCTTCTTCCTGCAACAGCCGGTTGAACTCACCCGACTCGATGGCATAGTAAATCGCTTCGAGCCGCTTCATGAACACGTCGTCAAACAGCGACGGCATCGCCAACAGCGAACCGTAGCCCGCGGTCTTCGACACTCGCTCGATCATCCCTGCCGGTCCGTGCTCTTCGATCATCGCTGCAAGTAACCTGAGCTGTTTGATCGTTTCGAGATAAGCGTTCTCGGGACTGATCCCCTTGTCAACCATAGTGCGAAAAACGGCATCGGTCAATCCCGCCAGCCCGCCGACCAGCAACGTCTGTTCGCCGAAAAGATCGCCGATCGTCTCCGCAGCCATCGTCGTTTCATGGATCCCGGCCTTTCCGGCGCCGATGGCATCTGCGACGGCGAGAGCCGTCGACAGCGCAGTCCCCGACGTATCTTGCCCGCATGCGACAAAGCACGACAGCCCGGAGCCGTCGAGATACTTGTCGCGTAAATCACGCCCCGGACCGTGAGGAGCAACGAGGACCACATCATCCTGCGCACGGAAGGCCACATTCTTGAAATGGAAATTTGACCCGTGCAACAGGACAATCGTCAGCGGCCTCGCGGCTGACCTCAAGAATCGATCATAAACTGCGGCCTGCTCGTGATCGGGAATAGCAAGAATAACGATTTCGCATACCGCCGCATCTTCCAAACTGGCAACAGCGCAACCTTCTGCTCGCGCTGCATCCAACGAGCGACTTTCACCTCGCAGCAGCACGCGCACGGTGCAGCCCGAATCCCGCAGGTTAAGCGCGAACGCCCGTCCCTGCGAACCATAGCCGATGACGCCGATTCGCTTTCCCACAATCTGCGAGCGATCGCAATCGGCCGAGTGAAAGACGCGCGGCACCGACATCTCAGAGTGTCAGGTCTTTCAACGTGAAAATCGGTTCAAAGCGATATCCTCTGGCAGCAAAAGCTTCGGCGCCGCCTTGAAGACGATCGACCATTACAATCACTTTGACGACCTTGCAACCGGCCTCTTCCAGTGCTTCAATCGCCTTGAATGAAGACGATCCGGTCGTCACGACGTCTTCGACGACCACCACGCGCATGCCGGGCTTGATCGGCCCCTCGATGCGCTTTTCACGTCCGTGCGAAGATTTCTCCTTGCGAATAATCAACCCCGCCACCGGGGAATCGCTCTCGTACGAAAGCGCGGCGACACCCGCAATAATCGGGTCGGCGCCCAACGTCAGACCGCCGATCGCGTCAACGTCATCTTCCTTGATCATTTCCAGGATCACCCGCGAAAGGTAGTTGAGACCTTCCGGCATCAAAGAGAGCAGCTTGCCGTCGATGTAGTAGGTCGATTTCTGACCCGACGACAGCGTGAAGTCTCCGTGAACGACCGCATGCTTGTTGACCTGTTCGAGAAGTTTGGCTTTCAGGGAATTGAGATATTCAGACACAACGACTCCTTCGTAAGTTGGCTGAAGATAGCCGCTGCTGTCGATGCTGTCAAGGAGGGCGCTATTCGTAGCGCAAGGATTCGATCGGATTGAGATTGGAGGCCTTAACCGCCGGAAACAGCCCGAATACCACCCCGACCAGCAAGGCAAAGAAGAACGACATGATGATGGAATTTACAGCTATGCTGGTCGACCATTGGGTGAAACTCGCCAGCATAAACGATGCACCCACACCGGCCCCGATGCCGATCAATCCGCCCAGCACCGCGATCGTCACGGCCTCGATCAGGAACTGGTAGCGGATATCGCGTTTGCGTGCGCCGATCGCAATCCGGATGCCGATCTCGCGCGTCCGCTCCGTGACCGAAACCAGCATGATATTCATGATGCCGATCCCGCCCACAACCAACGATACGGCGGCGATCGAAGCCAGCAGCATCGTCATCGTCTTGGAGGCCTCCCCAAACGTGCTCAGGAAATCAAGCTGGCTGCGGATCGAAAAATTGTTCTCTTCACCTTGCCGCAACTTGAGCACCTTGCGCAACACCCGTTCCATTTCCAGCGAAACCGGGTCCATCTGCGCGACATCGGCCACCTTCACCGAAATCTGGTTGATCCGCTCAGTACCGAAAACCCGCTTGTGCGCGGTCAGGATCGGAATGATCACGGTATTGTCCGGGTCGCCCCAGCCTTCGCCCTTCTCCTTGAGCAGCCCAACAATCGTGAAATTGATCCCCTTGATCTTGATCTGCTCGCCGATCACATGCTTGTTCTCGGCAAACAACTCCGCGCGCACCTTCTCGCCGATCACGCACACCCGCGCGCGGCGGGCGTTGTCGGTATTCGTGAAATACGCGCCCTCCGCTACCGGCGAGTTGCGCACCCACTCGTACGCCGCCTCGGTGCCGAGCACCTGCGAATAGGTGACGCCGTTGCCGTACTTGATCTGAGTATTCGAATAAAATTCCGGTACAATGGCTTCCGCGCCTTTGACCTCCTGCCGTAGCGCATCAAGATGTTCGTGGGTCAATTCAACCCGCGCGCCGGAGGCCCGGTTCTGCGCCGGTCCGAATGAACCGGGGCGGATCGTCAGAATATTCGTTCCCAGCGACTGGATCTGCGACTCCACCTGCTTCTTGGCGCCCTCGCCGATCGAAATCATCGTGATCACCGCGCCAACGCCGATGATAATGCCGAGCATGGTGAGCACCAGCCGGATACGGTTCGCCAGCAGCGCGCTGATCGCCACTAAAAACGACTCTGAAAAATTCATGTTAGCCATCGTATCTCATTCGAATCGCCACGAAGACTTGGACACGCTGCTCGCGGCGAAACCTGCACCTAATATACAGTGGGAAAGCGAGGAATCTTCATGCCTTCACGAAAAAAGTTGACCCCCGACGAGATCGAACAGCAGCTATCCACCGCCCCTGGATGGGGTTATCTCGACGGCCGCCTGCGCTCGGAATTCCAGACCCTCAACTTCGCCAACGGCGTGAATTTCGTGAATCAGATCGCCGAAATCGCCGACGAACTCAACCATCACCCGGACGTGCTTCTGACCTATTCCAAGGTCGCGATTGAGATCTACACCCACGATGTCGGCGGCATCACCGACTTCGACTTCGAACTCGCGAGGCGCATTTCGGGGTTGGTGGAGTAAACGGTGAGTTGCCGTGACGGCGGTCTTTGATCTTGCACTTCAGACCAGTGTCGGTGCCCCACCGCTCGGGGACTGTTGCAAAAGTGCGATGCCAACGGAATAACACCCCTCGGTTTCCGTCTCCTCCTTCGTCGGAGACTGAAACCGCTCCCCTTGTTAGGGGAGAATTTGTTACGCACGAACGGCTTTCTGAGAGTTCGTTATTCCCCCTTAGCAAAGGGGGCAAGGGGGTTGTATTGCGCGATCACAGTCCAGAGAACTTTTTCAATAGTCCGCTCGCGGTGGGAGTGATACTGGGCGAACCCCTATTTTCCGCCCGGCTCCGGCACCTCTTCCGTAATCCCCGCTAGATGCCGTGCTAGTTCAACCTTCTCGTCGACCTTTCCCAGAGAACGAATCATCAACTTGGCGCCATCGGGGGAGCCGCCGCCGTGCATGCAGCCCGGCACGCCCGCGCCGATTGTTGCCCATTCGACCAAACGCGCGGCTTTCATGCGCGACTCGGCCGACGAACGCGCGCGCATGTACTTGGCGATCAGATGGCCGTATTTGGTAGATTTGTAATCTTTATATGACGGAATGCAGCCGGTCTCGGCGATGCCGCCGGCGATATCCTGCGCGATCCGCGAAGTCTCGTAGGGAAGCGTTGCCACGAGCACTTTGTTGACATTCGAAAGCAATTGATCGGCAAACCACGCGCCCGAGGGATGGCGTTTCCCCATCGCGGCCGCCGCGATCCCCATGCCGAAAGTGGTCTCGTTGTTGATCTGCATCTGAATCACTTTGTCCTTGAAGACTTTCGAATTCAGACCGTTCGTGCGCGCCGTCAACAATGCCGCTCCGATCTTGACATCCCCCTGTCCCGCCACGCAACCGCCGATCGCCGCGCGATAATTGCAGATGAAATTCAGCACTGCGCTCTGGGCAAACTTGGCCTCACCCGCCATAAACACTCGCTCGTTCGGGATGAAGACATCTTCGAACAGCAGGAACGCCTGCGTAATTCCCCCCTCATCAACCGGCGCATCAAAGCCCTCTTCTAGTTCGCGATCGTCGCTCGGGTGCCGCGTCTCGACAATCGTCAGATTCGGAATGTCGCGCGGAATCACGAACGACACCGCATAATCTTTGTCTTCTTCCTTGTACCCCGACCCCGGCAGCACGAAAATCTCATTCGCCGCCGCCACGCCGCAGATCATCACCTTGGCGCCGCGCACGACAATACCATCCGAACGCCGCTCGACGATCCGCAGGAACATATCGGGATCATCCTGTTCTGCCGGCGCCTTGGTACGGTCGCCCTTCGGGTCGGTCAGCGCCCCGGAGATTGTGATATCGCGCGCCTGCGCCTCAAGCAGCCAGTTCTTGAGCCGTTTGTGATAGTCGGTGCCGAGCGCGTGATCGATATCATACGTCACGGCATACATAGAATTCATCGCCGTCCACCCGACGCAACGTCCGCCGGTGCAGGTGCCGGTCTTCTGGAACATCGTTCGTTTCAGCCGGCTGTTCGCCCACATGTCTTCCGGCGACTGAATGAGGGACAGGTAGCGCGACACCGGCTCGCCGGTCAAATGCGAGACAGTGACAAAAGTATCGTGATTGGCCGGATCGGCCGTGAGTTTGTAAATCTGCCCGTGTCCCTCAATCGTGCGGCGCGTCACCGGGTGAGTCGTAACGTCTTCGATCAATTCGTCAAATTTGTAGATATTCGGCCGCATCCGTTTGAGCGAAGCGACATATTCCTCGTAACTTCTGATCGCCATGGCTGACTCCTCTACGCTCGGCACCCCCTAATGTAGATTGTTCGGTAGAAATTAGCAGAAATCCAGAAAAAAGCAATCTGGATTTAGGTTCGCGCCGGCCGGCGGCGGCAATTCAATGTTCAGATCGGATGCACAAAAAAAGCGAGGCCGATGTCCGGTCGGCCTCGCGTAAAACGGAGGTTTGAAATCTCCGGCGTTTACTTCATCAGCACCATCTTGCGGGTTTGGGTGAAGTCGCCGGCATTCATGCGATAAAGATAAATGCCCGAGGAAACCGGTACGCCGCTTTGGTCGCGTCCGTCCCAGGTTACCGCATGCTCGCCCGGAGCCTGCAGCGTGCTCACCAGCGTCCGTACCGTCTGGCCCATGATATTCACGATCGTCAATTCGACATTGGCGACTTCCGGCAGGAAGTACTTGATCGTGGTCGTTGGGTTAAACGGGTTCGGATAATTCTGGCTCAGTTCAAATGACTCCGGCAACGGTGCCTCGCGCGCCAATTCGCCTTCGCCGATCCATTCGGTGTCTTCATCGATCACCAACGGCGCCGTCACGTATCCGCGCCACTCGATTTCGTCGATGTAGACGTCGTCCTGATCGTTGGATGCATCGCACATGAACCGTAGTTTGGCGTTGGTGGGGAAGGTATAGCTGGTGCGCGGGATTGTGACGGTCTTCTGGTAGAATACACCGTTGCTGAATCCGCTGCCCGAAGCGTAGCTCGCTACGGTCTGCCACGCCGTTCCGTTGTAATACTGCACCCAGAAGTCCTCGCCCGATTCCATGCTGTTGGCGCGGAACCAGAACGTAACCGTCAGCGTGTTGTAAGCCGTGACATTGTAACTCGCCGTATGGTAAAACGACGAGGCCGTGCCGCTGTTGTCCTGGATGTCGGCCGAGTAACTGCCTTGGTGCGAATAAGTCGTGCTCCTGGCGCGTGACATGTCAGCGCCGCCGTCGGTATAGCTGCCCATACCGGTCTCAAAGTTGTCAGAAGTGATCACTGTATACGCCGGCGGAGTCGTCACCGTCACATAACCGCTCTTTATCTCCTGATCCGTCCCGCAGGCATTGGTGGCGGTCAAGGTCACCGAGTAGGTTCCAGGCGTCGTGTAAGTGTACACCGGGCTGGTCGCCGTCGAAGTTCCACCGTCGCCGAAGGCCCACGAATAGGTCAACGGGGCGGTCCCAGTCGATGAGTTGGTGAAGGTAACCGCCAGCGGAGCCGAACCGGCAAGCGGTGAACCCGAGAATTGCGCCGTCGGAGCCGTGCAACCGCCGCCGCTATTCACGGCATTGTAAGCATTGACGCGCCCTGCGCCCAGCTTGCCAACATAGGCACTATTGCAGGAAAGACCCGTGATCGGATCGGAAGTGGTATACAGCCGGTCGCGCACTTGCGTCGCCGTCCAGGTCGGGTTCTTCGCCCAGATCAGCGCAGCCACGCTCGCCGCGATCGGCGTGGCCATCGATGTACCATCCAACGTCGCGACATAGTCATTGGCCGCATCGGCGTGATCGTGATAAGAGCTCAGGATCGCCACGCCCGGAGCGGAAATTTCCACCCAGGTACCGTAACTGGAGAAGCTGGCGCGGCAGTCATTCTGGTCGGTTGCCGCCACGGCAATGATATCCGTGCGCGCGGTCATGTAATCCGAGGTCTGGTTGTTGGCATTACCGGCCGCCTTGAAGATCATCCCGCCGGCGTTCAGGAAATAGGTAATCGCCGCGTCGATACCGCCCGTATTCGACGCTCCCCAGGAACACGAAGCAATCTTCGCGCCTTTGTTGGCCGCGTAATAAAACGCCGAAGCCGCGAAATCCATGCGCACGTATCCGGCTTCCTGTCCGAGATACGACTGCGACCAGCCGATACGCAGCGCCATCACCTTCACGCCATTGCCCGTCGGTTGCAGCGTGCCGTTGCCCCAGCCGCCGGCTGCGGCGCACGAGGCATAGCCGTTGTTGTTGATCGCGCCGACGTTGCCCGCGCAATGCGTGCCGTGACCGTTGAAGTCGCGCGGATCGTTGTCCGCCGTTGAGCAGTCTTCGCCGGTCCAGCAGCCCGTCAACCCGGTGACAAAGTCGTAACCAATCCAGTCATCAACATAGCCGTTGCCGTCGTCATCAACGCCGGCCGTGCCGTTCTTTTCGGTCGTGTTGATCCACATATTGCCGTCGGCGCCGGAAGGATTCGTAGATGATGCGTTCGAGCCGCCGAGGTCCTTATGATAATAACGCACGCCCGAATCGAGCACCGCGACGATCACTGCCGGGTCGCCGGTCTCAATGTCCCAGGCTTCCGGTGCGTCGATGTCGCGGTCATTCGCTGCCTGATTCAGATGCCATTGTTCCGGATCGTAAAATCCGTCGTTCGGCGTGGCATATAGCGAGTGAATGCCGATCGGCTCAACCGAGGCGACATAGGGGTTGTTGCGGTAGTCCGCCATGACCGCCTCAAGGTCGTGTCCGCTCTCAAACTTGATCACGTGATAGCGCGAGAGATCAAGAACCTGGCCCTTAACGAGCGTTGGCTGAGCACCCGGGAACTGCTCGCGCAAGTCAGCAACCTCGTACTTGCGTCCCAGCTCGTCAAGCGAAGCCACGCCGACGGCCACCAATCCAAGCGCCGTACGCGCCTGCTGGATCTTGCCGAGATCGGCTTTGAATTGAACCACAAATTCGTTCGGGACGTAGCCGATGAAATCCGGAGTCTCCGGCCGGACGACGTCGGCGACTTTGACGTCTGCAAACGCCAGCGCCGTCAGCGCCAGAAGTATGCCAAGTGCGATGACAGAGATCTTTCTCATTGAGTTTCCACTCCTCCACTGGAGAACCGTGTCTGTTGTATGGACATCACTGTCCATGTGAGCAAATGCCGATGGATTAAACCGCCTGTTCTGCGGCTCTTCTCACCCCCTTTCGTCCACGACGACCGACTTTCCTGGTTGCGGCAATACGCCGCGAACCGTCGAGATCAACCGATGAAACAATCATCGACCCTTCGTCTCAGCCATGACTTTCGTTGTTGGATCGGTCTCGATCGAAGACCGGATTTTTTCTTGTGATTGTTGCCGGATGAAAGCCTTTTGAACTCGCGGTGTCAAGATGTTTTTGAGGGCTATCAAGGTTGCCGGGCAATTCTGATTGTTCTTAGTAACCGCTAACTTGGAAATCTGCTCTCGCCACTCCGCTTCAAACCGCTATCTTAAAAGCAACATGATGACCATGAAGTCGCTACGGGACGCCGCCCTGGAAGCCGCTGCGGCCGCAGAGCCAGAGATCATGCGCCTCTACCGGGAGGGCACGGCGGTCGAACTCAAAGCCGACGAAAGCCCCGTCACAATTGCCGATCGCGGCGCCGAGCGGGCGATCAGAGCCGTGATAACCAGCCGATTTCCAGACCATGGCTTTGTGGGTGAGGAAGAGGGCATCTCCAAGGAGCACGCCGAATACTTGTGGATTATCGACCCGATCGACGGCACACGCAACTTCATTCGCGGCATTCCGCTCTTCGGAACGCAAATCGGCTTGCTGCACGCCGGGAAGCTAATCCTCGGGGTCTCGAATATGCCCGCTATCTCGGAGTTAATGCTTGGCTACGATGCAACAGCGACTCTGAATGGTGCGACTACGCAGGTGAGCTCCATCAACAAACTCTCCGAAGCGACAATTTCCTTCGCCGGCTTGAATCGGCGTGAAGGCCAGCTCAAGACCGAAAACCTCCTGGCCCTGATCAACGCCACCCTGCGCGTGCGCGCCTTCGGCGACTGCTATGCCTTCCACCTCGTCGCCAGTGGCCGCATCGAAGCCGTCGTCCAGCCCTATATCAATATCTGGGATATCGCCGCGCTGACCGCGATCATCGAGGCCGCCGGCGGTCGTTGCACCGACTTTGCCGGCAAGCCGATCGGTCTCGGCTCCCGCTGCATTCTGGCAAGCAATGGGCATATGCACGATGAAATTCTGCGGCGTCTGAGCGCGTAGTCTGCAGTTTACGCGTATAAACGATTGTGAAGAGAAATTTCTCCCCCTTGCTCAACCATCTGCGAAAGCTTGTGTTTGCCGCTGCTCTCCTGCTGAGTGCCCAGGCCTGCTCTGATTCCTCCAACTCCGTCTCCGCCGGTGTCCCGGGAATCAAGCTGCCGGCCGGCTTCCACATCGAGATTTTTGCTGATGATGTTCCCGGCGCTCGCTCGCTGGCTCTGTCACCCAACGGTACACTCTTCGTGTCGTCGAGAGGCGAGGGGCGCGTCTATGCCGTCGTCGACACCAATCGCGACTTCAAAGCCGATCGGGTTTACATTCTCGTCGAGGACCTCTTCATGCCCAACGGGATCGCGTTGCGAAACGGCTCCCTTTACGTTGCCGAAGTCAATCGCGTCATCCGCTTCGACAATATCGAATCAAACCTGGCCAGTCCACCCCAACCGGTTGTCGTGAGCACCGCCTTTCCGTCAGACGCCTCCCACGGCTGGAAGTTCATCCGCTTCGGACCGGATGGCAAGCTCTATGTCCCGGTCGGCGCTCCCTGCAACGTCTGCACCCGCGAGGATCAGCGCTATGCCACGATCATGCGCATGAACCCCGACGGTACCGCTCTCGAAGTCTACGCCCGAGGAATTCGCAACTCGGTCGGCTTCGACTGGCATCCAACCACCGGCGAACTCTGGTTCACCGACAACGGTCGCGATATGCTGGGTGATGACATTCCGCCCGACGAACTCAACCACGCCCCGCAAGCCGGCCTGCACTTCGGCTTTCCATACTGCCACGGCGGAACTATCCTCGATCCCGAATTCGGCTCAGGTAAAAACTGCCTGATGTACACCCCTCCGGCGCGCCCGCTCGGCCCGCACGTTGCCGCCCTGGGCATGCGTTTCTATACCGGCACGATGTTTCCTGCCGAGTATCGTCACCAGATATTCATCGCCGAACACGGCTCCTGGAATCGCAGCAATCCAATTGGTTATCGCGTGACTCTCGTCAGACTGGAAGACAACAAGGCCATCAGTTATGAGACCTTTGCTGAAGGCTGGCTTGCAGGGGGTGAGGTCTCGGGTCGGCCCGTCGATCTCGAACAATTACCCGACGGGTCACTCCTGCTCTCCGACGACTACGCCGGGAAGATTTACCGTATCTACTATAAGCCTTAGGGGTGAGAAGGAACGCGAGGATTACGTCCCCGCTTTTGTGTGTAAGCTGCTTTTTAGCTACTTCAACTGGGACTTCACGCGCTGAATTGCCTCGTCCAGTTGATTGTCCTCCCCTCTATCAGCTCGATTGAGATCACGCGGTACCGCGACATCCGGCGAAACACCGTGGTTCTCGAGATTCTGTCCCGCCAGCGTAAACCAGCCGACAGTAGGTATCTTCAGCGTTGAGCCGTCAAGCAGAGGCTGAACCTCCGTCCCGATGACGGCGCCGTGCGTCGTCACCCCGATAATCTCGCCAATCTTTAGTTCGCGAAACCCCTGCGCCAGAATCTCGGCATCCGAACTCGTGCGCTCATCCACGAGCAGAGCGACCGGCCCCGGTACGGCCAGCGGCGCATCCTCGCCGGCGACTCCCGTGCGCGGTTTGTGGGTTATGTATTGCTTGCGCGCCAGGAGCTGCAGGAAGCGGTCGTGTTCCGATCCGCCGCTATTCCCGCGGACGTCCACGATCAGAGCCTGCTTGCCGCTACCGTACTGCCGCAGCTCTCCCATGAATCGCTCCAGAGCTTCCGGAGTCATTTGCGTAGCCCGAACATAGCCGATCCTTCCTCCTCCCACTTTATCGACTCGTTCCCGGGCGCGGTCCGTTTGTTGGCGGTCGATGATCCGGCGGTGTTCAGCCACCGTCAATGGCGTCAGCGTTACCGAACGTGAGATCCCGCTGCGATTGATCAAATCAACGCGAACCTCCCGCCGCGCTGTACCCAGGAAAGGTCGATACGGATCGACATCATTCTCGAGCTTCTGGCCTTCTACGGCGGTAATCTTGTCGAAGGCGCGAATTTCCGAGGACTTGCGCGCTGCCGGAGACTCCGGGGCAATCTCCAATGCGATCATTCCCGCCGCATTGTCGGTATAGTCGGGCAGAAACCCCAGCATGCCCGTTTCCGGATGCTCGGAGTCGGGTAACCACAGATCGAGATGTGAAGCCTTGAGCTGTCCCATCATCTCGCGCAGCAGATCCTGGAAATCGCGCAGCTCCGTCAGATGCTGAAGTCGCGGCGCATAACTTTCGCGGATCGTATTCCAGTTCACGCCATGGTGCGCCTCGTCATAAAATCGCTCCTTGATCGCCCGCCAGCATTCGTCGAATACCTGCTGAAAACGTTCTGAGCGCCGGTAGCTGGTCGGGACGCTCAACGGCAGGCGAGACTGCTCGCCGGTGGTCAAGTCAAGCGAGTGCATGCGGCCGGCGTGGTCAAGACAGGAGATGGTCCCTTCGGTTGAAGACGAGCGCAGGTGGTGCGCACCCGCCGGAAAGCCGGCGATCTGGCGCGGTGTTGGAGACTCTATCTCGAGTGTCAGAATCTCAGACCGGGAGTTCAAAAGCACAAAGGTAGCCCCATCCGCGGCCAGCACCGCCTCGACAACCTCGCCGCCGCAGTCGACCGCTATCGCCCGTCCGGCAATCCCTTCGAAGTCAATCCTCAGCGGACTCGTGTTCATGCCATTCGCGACACGAAACAGCTCGCGCCGTTCGTAAGCCGGGAGATCAGCGATCTGGCCGTCGAGGTACACGTAGTGCAAATCGCCGTCGGCCAAAAAGTACAGGATCCTGCCGTCCGCGGAGAAGCGGGGGGCTCGGAAATGACCCGGTACCGCGCTGATCCGCTCGACCGAGCCGCTCTCCGTGTCGCCAATAAACAACTCGTTCAGCCAATCCCCGTTCAACTGCGTGAAGGCAATATAGCGGCCGTCAGGAGACCAGTCGTATTCGCCCACCGGCGATTGTTGAGTCAAGACGCGTTCGGTTAGCTTCTTGATGTCGGCAACCACCAGTTGCACTCTGCCCCGGACAAAAGCTACTCGCAGGAGCTCCGGAGATATCGTCGGCTGCGCAATCTGTCGATCCGAACTCAGAACATCTTGGAAATGAAACTCGTGCGCGAGCGCCAGCAGCGGCTCCTCCGCTTCGTTCGAACTCGCCAGCCGCAAAACTGCGGCATCGCCGTCGCGCCCGACAAATGCCAATTGCGTGGCGTCACTGCTCCAGGCGACTCCCGCTTCAGCCGCCGCGGTGTTCGTCAACCGGCGGCTCTGACCGGAATTCAGGTCCAGGCAGAAAACATCGCCCTCGATAATCAGCGCTACTTGTCGCCCGTCCGGCGAAACGGCATATTCGCTGAATCCCGAATCTGTGTCGGCAACTACCAGGTCGTTGCGCTTGGCAGCATGGGCAATCTCGACCTGCAGTCGTCGGCCCTGGTTGGAACGCAACTCGTAAACATAAATCTCGCCGCCGGTCTCGTAAGCCACCAATGACCCGTCAGCCGAGAGCGATGGCTGAAACACGTCAAGCCGGTGGTTCGTCATCTGCACGACCGAACCACCGACAAGATTCCTGCGAAACAAATTGTAATTGCCCGTCGAATCCGACAGGTAAATCAACTCGCTGCCGGAAGGAATCAGGAATCCGTTCAAGTCGTTACCGCTGAAGCTGGTTAGCCGCTCGATGTTGCCCGAGGAAAGATCCTTCAGGAATAAATCGCAGCCCGCGCTCCCCCGGTATCCCTTCTGCCACCACGGCGTTGCGCCTCGCGTGAAGACCAACTCTCCGCCATCTGCGCTGGGACGACCGTAGAAGGACTCAATTTGAGTCAGAGGCCGTTCGTGCCCGCCCTTGGCCGGAATCTGCCACACCTGGTCATAGTCATAGTTGCGACTGGCATGGAAGAACACCGCGCGTGAATCCGCGCTCCAGCCCGAGACAATGTCATCGTTCGAGTGCGAGGTCAACTGCGTCTCCACCCCGCCATTGACAGCAATCGTGAACACGTCGAAGTTACCGTTACGATCAGACGAAAACGCAATCAGCCTTCCATCCGGCGACCACGACGGGTATCCGTCATAGCCCACATGGACGGTCAAGCGCTCGGCGCGGCCTCCTTGGGCGCTGACGATCCACAGATCCCCCTGGAATCCGAAACAAATTCGCGATCCGTCCGGTGAAGGTGCCGGATGCCGCAGATAAAGCGATTGCCCGGTCGCGGCTCCCGAGAAGCACAAGAGGCTCAGGAAGATGAGAACGATTCTAAGTGAAAACGAGACCAAGAGTTAACTCCACACCGGGTCAGCCCGACTTCAGCCGTATCAATTTGACGCGACAACCGGCCAAATGCAAAATCTTTTTCCGCTCATTTTACTGCTTCGACCAACCACCAGATAACCTGAATGGCTCTATCTCTAATTGCCACAATGGCTCCGAGGAACGCAACCACGATCTTCGTGTTGACTTGTCGCCCCATTCCGCTATCTTGAGCGTCTCTTTGCCGAAGATACGGCAGGAATTGGAGTTAAATGGTCAAGTGCGTAAAAAATAAGGCCGTCCTCTGCGACATGGATGGCGTGATCATCTGGGATAACAAGCTGATCGAGGGCGCCAAGGAGTTTGTCGAATCGTTGATCGAGCAGGAAATTCCGTTCTTGTTTATCACAAACTACCCCTCGCTCACACCGTCAGATCTCAGTCATCGCGTGCGCAAGGCCGGACTCGAGATTCCGCCGGAGCACTTCTATACATCGGCTATGGCTACTGCCGCCTTCCTGCAAAGCCAAAATGCCGGTGACAAAGTCTTTGTCATCGGTGAAGGCGCGTTGACTCATGCGCTCTATGAACATGGCTTCAAGGTCACCGATCAGGACCCCGACTTCGTTGTGCTCGGCGAAACGCGCTCCTACAATTTCGAGATGATCGAGAAAGCCATTCGCCTGATCCGACACGGCGCCAGATTCATCGCCACCAATCCCGACGTCTCGGGACCTTCCGGCTTTCCTTCCTGTGGTGCACTCGCAGCGCCGATCGAGCGAGTTACACGGCGCAAGCCCTTCTACATCGGCAAGCCCAATCCTTACATGATGCGTGCGGCCCTCCGCCAGATCAATGCCCACTCCGAATTCACCGTCATGATCGGTGACAACATGGATACCGATATTATCGCCGGCATCCAGTCCGGACTCGACACGATCCTCGTGCTTTCCGGAGTGACAGAGTCTGGCGATATTGACCGCTATCCCTATCGCCCCAATTTTACCTATTCCAATGTGGGCGAAATAGTCTCCATCTAAAACTCTCGCCCGTCACTCCGAGTTAATCCGCAAAGTATCCCCATAATCGACTATTCCCATCGGAAAAGTCGGAAATAAGTCGATGTTCATTTTGCCTCTATTCATAAGGGGATTTTGATTCCGATGTTGTTCCGTCTTACTTCTAAAGTTTGTGATAGATTTCACGATAAATTACAACAAGATGGGTAAAGGCGACAAATTTGTAACTCTTTTTTCTTGACACTCTCGTGACAGAGAATTAAACTGCGCGCCGGTAAACAAGAGGACTTTGTGACAGATTTCACATATCGATTACTCGCGAATCTGGAACAGAAAAATGGACTTTCTACTCACCAACGGGGTTTATATGCATAAAAAACCGAAGAATCCCGTCAGAATCCTGATTGCCGTTTCGCTGGTGGCTCTTCTGGGCGCGCTGATAGCGACCGTGCCGTTGACGGCCGAGGAAGCTACCACTGCATCCAACGATGCCTGCCTCGAATGCCATCAGGATATGGCGGACAACCTTTTGGGATCGAAGCACGCTCTTTCAGTCGCCGGAAGCCGCGGCGCGGCGGTTACCTGTATCGGCTGCCACTCCGGCGGGGAAGGGCACATGGATGACCCGGAAGCCAACAAGCCGGTCATTCCCAGCAATCTTGGCTTTGCGGAACAGGCCAATGCTTGTGCTTCCTGTCATCAGGGCGAGCACCAGACCACGATGGTCTCGACCGATCCGCACGGTCGTGCCGGTCTCGATTGCGCCACCTGCCACTCGATTCACGGTAATCTCAATGCCGGCTTGGTCAAGGATGACGAAGAAAACTACTGCCTCGGCTGTCACCAGACCGTCGGCGCCCAGTTCAGCGCGCGCTCGGCGCACCCGGTGCACGAAGGCAGCGTCATGTGTGCCGATTGCCACCCGATGAACAATCGCCAGGACATGCAGCTGGCCAAGGGACTTGACTGGACGTGCCAGAATTGCCACTCCGATGTGGCCGGCCCGTACGTCTACGAGCACCCGGTCAACTACAATCACCTGGTGAACGGCGGCGGCTGCGTCGAATGCCACAGCCCGCACGGTTCGCCCAATGAACGCCTGCTGGCTCAACCCGGCAACGGCGTCTGTATCCAGTGCCACGGCGTGCCTCCGGGACACCGCGTCGCCCATTCCGGCATGGCGGTCAAGATCGACTGCGTGAATTGCCACACGCAATTCCACGGTTCGAACGACAACAAGCTGTTTCTTGACCCGATGCTGACGACCACCTTTTACGCCAACTGCTACGCCTCCGGTTGTCACGACAACCTGAAGAAGTAAGGACGGGAAGTATGAAACTGAAAGTATCGTTTCTGATCGGCGCTTTCGCCCTCCTGCTCCTGGCCGCTTCTGCTCTGGCGTCCGCAGGCTCTGGCGAGGTGCGCGTCGGCTATGTCTACCTCGATGAGGAAGGCAACCAGTCGGTATATCATCCGACCTTCAATCTCTATGAAGGCCCGACAATCTCTCTCGACGGCTTCCGTTATCGATTTACTAACGGTATGATCGCCCGGGCCGACCTGAAAAATATCATCATGAACAACCGCAACCTGAACGCTTCGCTCGCCAAGCCGGGCGTGTTCGATTTGCGGCTTGGTCATGACCAATTCCGCCGCATCTACAACTTCGACGAAAGCAGCTACACGCGCCGCCATCAAGAGCGCGCCAGCCTGCGCGTCACACCGGTGGAACATGTCGAGCTCTTCGGCGGCGTCCTGATGATGGAACGCACCGGCACCACGACCGACCTGTTTAATCCGACGCCGAATCCCACCGAGGTCGACGTCGACTACAAACGCAGCTACTACAACTTCGGCGCCCAGTTCAATTACAGGGGTTCGATGGTGCTGGGTGAATTTCGCAGTGATCAGTACACCGATAACAACGATGCTGCGCGCGATCAGAAGCGCGCCGAGTATCGCTTCACCGGTTTGCTGACCTGCCCGAAGTATGATTTTCTGAAGCTGATCGGCGGTTTCCGCCACTTTGAGACGGAATTCGACCAGAGCGGCTTCATGATCAGCAATAACCGCGGCTACGGCGGCGGCGTCATCGATCTGCCGCAGAACATCAGCCTGAAATACGTCGGCGTCCTCGACCGCACTTCGTCCGACTCCGATTTCGTTGCGACCGACAACATGATGCACACCGGCTACGTCTCCTACACCCGGCCGCTCATGTTCGGCATCACACTGGGTTACCAGTACGACGCGAATGACGATTTCGAGGACGAAGTCCGCGGCAAGTCATTCTACGTCGGCGGCTGGACCACCCCGCGCAGAGGCTGGGAAGTGCGCTATGAGTTCGGCAACCGAAAGGAAGAGGTCGAAGACGGCGTCCGCCTGCTCGGTGACGAAACCCGCAATCGCCACTCCTTCTCGGTGAAATACCGTCCCGAAAAGATCGGCGCCTTCGGCTACAAGATGACCAGCGTCATTCGCGAAAATGACCAGCTCGGCACCAGGGCCGATATGTATCGCTACGCGGTCGATGCCGTGATTCGCCATTTCGCTAAGTACGGCACGCTTAACTGCGCGTACGTCCACTCGCAGGGCACCTACGAGAATCTCAGCGAGAACTTTGAGTTCCGTGATCATCTCGTTTCCGGCGACGTGACGACGGCCGAATATAAGGGCATCACGCTCGGATTCGGCGCGCTCTACTACCGTAGCCAGCGCGACCTCGATATCGAGCATTTCAACATCCGCGTCTCGGCAGCGCTTAGGTTCTATCAGGACTATCGCTTCGAGGCCGAATACAACGCTTACAATTTTGATGATCTGTCGGTGTACGAAGACTACTACACCGGCAATGTGGTTGAACTAAGTTTAATTAAAGGATTATCGTTCTAGGAGGTTAGTATGAGGATCCTTAGAGCACTATTGGTTGTCGCCCTCGTGCTGGCGATGGCACTGATCGCAGGATGCGAACGGAAAATCGTCAACGAGATCGCCAACAACGATCAAAGCCTCAACGGCTGCTTCGCCTGTCACGGCGAAACCAGCTTTGACGGCGCCCTTCAACAAGCCGCCGGCGAATGGGAGAACTCCTTCCACGCCTCTGGCGCGAGCATCGACTACACGAATCGTGAAAAGTCCGATTGTCAGCAGTGCCACGACCACCAGGGATTTCTGGATTGGATCAGCACTGGGGACGAAGACACACTCAAGCTGGCGACGGTCAGCGCCATTCATTGTTTCACATGTCATGCCCCGCACGAACGCGGCGATCTGTCTCTGCGCATTGACGATCCGTACACACTCAAGAACGGCGTCGTTTTCGACCACGGAGCAGCCAATCTCTGCGTGCAGTGCCACCACTCGCGCACAGCGATGACTGCTGATATTGGTGCCGGCCCCAACAAGAAACTGAATTCCCGTTTCGGTCCGCACCACGGCCCACAGGGTGATGTCATTCAGGGCACACACGCCTACCTATTCGGTGGATCAGCATACCAGACATCGACACACTCGACGGTCGTCACAGATGCTTGTATTGGCTGTCACATGGGTGACCCGCAACAGCACGACGGATATGATGTCGGCGGCCATAGCTTTAACATGCAGTTTGAATCGCATACAGGCACCACCTACACGCTTGTTGGCGTTTGCGCAACCTGCCACTCAGCGGCTTACGGCCCGCAGCCGGCTGGTGTACCAACTCCAACGAAGTTTGACGATTGGAAACTCAGAGATCTTAACGGTGATGGAGTTACCGAGGGCATTCAGACAGAATTCGATCACCTTCATGACTCACTCGCTACCCTGTTGGTGGGCTACAAGGCGATGAAGGTATCTGGTTCAGGATTCGCAATCGACACAACGACTGTTCCTGTGGCTATTGCCGGTGCGGTTTACAACTGGTCGATCTACAATGAAGATCGCTCACGCGGAATCCATAACCCAAAGTTCTATGAGGATATGTTCAACCGCTCGATTGACTATTTGAACGACAATCCCCCGGGAGCTGTCAGCAAGAACGAATTGGCGGAAGCCGGTAACTGATCTCTTCGAATCGCAAGTACTTTTGATATCAACCTCCGGGTCAACCGACCCGGAGGTTTTTATTTGCACACCGTTGCGTCGGTGCTTGTCCCGCCACGACGAAAACTATGGAAGAACCACTCATCTAAAATTGGCGGGATGTGAACCGACGCCCTTTCGCTTTACTCCACCGCCATCTCCCGCTTCTCCACCACCCGCGCGATCGGATACAACCCTAACCGCCAGTCCCAGTACGGCGAGCGTTGATAGAAGAAATTGAGGCGCCTTTCTGGGCTTCGTGCAAACAGCGTGTCCGTAGCCAGTTGTGTCTCGAATTCGCGCTTCAACAACGAATCCGCCTCCAGCATCTGCGGCGCCATCATCTCGATGACGTAATCCTCGGCGTACTCCTTCTGCTCGAACAACGCGTTGAAAAATCCCCACCTGACAAACGAATCGGGCGCCTTCGGCTCCAGCAAGTGCGCCGCTATGCGATTGCTGCGCTGGTTCATGATCACGACCGCCGTTCCCGACGGAAACTCCTGCGTCTGGCTCATGGACTCGGTCTTGAAATCAACCCGCAGCCGCCCTTCAAACGACACCGAATCGTATTCGCGATCAGTCATCCGATAGAGTTCAACCGGCAATGTCACCGGCTCTCGCAGCCGCTTCACTTCGATGCCGTGAAGCTGCAGCCGCGCGATGATCTCCACCCATTCTTGCGGAATCAAATAGGCATAAGGCACGAGCACCGAGTCGCTCGCCACATTTCGGTCGAACAGCGGCAGCTTGTAAGTCTGCGGCAGCTTCCCCCAGACGACCTTCTTCGCACCCGAAATCGGCGAGTCTTCGTAGCGGTACTCCACTCCGAAGAAATCGATCATCGTCGAATCTTTCGTGCGCTTGAAGTCGAGCGGCAGGTATTTTCCACTCATCCCATTGGCCGTAACCTGATCACTCTCGCGAACCGCCCGCTTGAGCGCCGCAGCGTTATCATTGCAGAAGCGCAGCAAATGCCGGATGTACTCATAGGTTGCGCGCACCCGGTCGCGATACGGCTTGAGCATATGCGTTTCGATCAGCACAAACGGCCGATTCTGCACGGCGCCGTATCCATTGGAAAATCGCGGCGGAAATACATGACTGCCGATCCCGCGCGCGTAGTCGTGGCCGTGAATCGGCATGACATACGGAATCAGCGGAAACTGCGATTCCGTCATCTTCTGGTTGATATACGGCAGCCACTTGTCATCCAGCCAGCGCGCGATCGGCAGCGCAACGCCGGCATGAGTGTCGGTGACATGGCTGATCGTGTACTGGTAGTCCGCGCCGTCGGTGGTGTGAATATCAACCAGAAAATCCGGCAGCCATTTGTTGAACAGCCGCAGCCACGCCTGCATTTCCGGCGCGTCCGCCTTCATGAAATCGCGATTGAGATTTAAGTTGTGTGCCGTGGTGCGCCAACCCATTTCCTGCGGACCATTTTGGTTGATGCGATTGTATTTCCCGAATCGTTCGTGCGCATCGACGGAGAAAATCGGTATAAACAGCACCACCACGGAGTCATAGGCTTCCGCAAACTTGTTATAGATCAGAAAATCGCGGAAAATCGTCAGCCCCGCGTCCTTGCCTTCGATCTCACCTGAGTGAATGCCGCCCTGGATCAGGACGACAGCCTTCCTGGCGGTCTTCGGGCCATGGGGATCGAATTCGCCGTCCTTGTCAATGATCAGAAGCGGCAGCCTCCGCCCCTGCGGCGATGTTCCGAAGTCGGTGAACAGCGCAAAGGGCGAATACTCGTCGAGCTTCTCGCAGAAATCGACCGTCTCCTGGTAGCGCGGCGTCGCGACATATCCCGATTTTTCGTAATCCGTCAACCACTCTTGTGCGCTTGCACTTGAAACGATCAACGCCACTGTCAACCAGCCGACAATCAAATCTCTGTACATGAGGTCGTCTCCGCGTTTAATTGTGTGCGCGGAAAATAACTCCCAATCGAGGCGGATTCAATGGAGAAACAAAAGAAGCGCAAGCGCGAATATCCGAAAGCCGCAATCTTTCTCAACGGCGCTTACCCGGACGAACATCTGGAGTTCTACCGCAGGGCGATTCAAGCCGCGTTGCCGGAGCGCATCGTCATCGCCGTCGATGGCGCTCTGCACTTGTTCGCCAAGCTGCAACTTCGCCCCCACGTTGTCCTCGGTGATTTCGACTCGGTATCAACTGAAGTGCTCTCGCAGTACGCGGACTGCGAACGACAGGAATTTCCGCGCGACAAAGATGCTACCGACGGTGAATTGGCGATCCGCTACGCCATTGAAAGAGAGTGCCGCGACATCCTCATCTACGGCGCTATCGACACCAGTTTCGAGACCGACCAGATGCTCGCCAATATCTTTTTGCTCGACTTAATCGAACGCCTCAGCTTGAATCTCAAACCGGGAGCGATAGGCACTCTGATCGACCACCAACAAAACATCTCACTCTGGGCAAACAGCACATTGCGGTTTCCCACCAAACCGGGTGACCTCTTTTCCGTCATTCCGATCAGCGATCGCATCCACATTTCAATTCGCGGCGCGAAATGGAACCTCGACAATCGCCGCGTCTATCGCGGCGATAGCTGGACCTTACGCAACGAAGCCGCCTCCAACGAAGTCGAAATCTTCATTCGTGGCACCGCCCTCCTCATCCATCGCCACAGTTGATCTCCACGCAATTTCCCTCGGTGCCCCACCGCTTGCGGTGGGAAATCATCGACCGCAGACCGCGGACCGTAGGCCGCAGGGCAGGTCTCTGATCGAACGCTTTCCGTTACTACTCTTCACTCCGCCGGAGACCTGCCGTGCCCGTTCTATTGTTGCGTCAGGTCTTGACCGCGTATGGGTGCATGGCAATGCGCCCGCGAAAACCGTATTGTGACCAGTCACCACCCATCGCATCTCCACTCTCAACAGGTCCTGTCATTGCGAGGAGCGACACCTCCGCCAGATCGCCCAATACCCTTTGCCGCGACGAAGCAATCTGTTCTTTCAGATACGAACGGCCAGATAGACCGTAGGGCAGATCTCTGATCGTTCGCTCTCCGTCACTACTCTTTACTCCGCCGGAGACCTGCCATTGCTTCTTTCACCAACCCTTCCGCTGTCGCAGGTCGGTAATGCTCTTCACGTGCTTCTCCCCGTGATCCGCATAAATATCAAGCAGCCGCTGCAGCGTCATCGGACCATTCTCCGGATGAAAGGCTGTCCGGCTCCAGCCGGTATCAGGCACGGTATCCAGCAGCGACGCCCAGCGCTCGTGCAGGCCGGTCAGGATGTGCAACGATGATTCGACTGGATACGCCGCCGCCTCTTTCGTGCGTGCCCAATCATCCTGGCTGTAAGGCTTGAGTGTCGGATTGTCTTCGGTCAAGACGAGCTTCATCCGCACAAACGCGTTCATATGCGAATCGGCCAGATGGTGGATCACCTGGCGCACCGTCCACTTGCCCTCGCCGTAGGCCGTATTCAGTTGTTCATCATTGAGCCCCTTAATCGCTGCCCGTGCCTGCTCGGGCAATTTGCGAATCATCTCAATCTGCTGCTTGCGGTCCGTCATCGTGACCATCGTCCCTCCACTATCTATATCAATTTCTTCGTTTCTTGCCTTTCGCAGCGGCGGCGAGCGCCTTGTCGGTCCACTCGCGGAGCAATTGCTCGTCCTCGATGACGTGCTCCGGCACCGAGTAGTACTTCATGGCATAAGAATCTTCGCCAAACGGGCGAAAGGCCTCCATGCCGGCCTCTTCAAAATCGCTGCGCGTCTTCTCGTTCACCTTGAAATACAAAGTGTCGTTGTCGATCAGAGCGAAAAATGTCGACCCAAAATAAAGCCCCACGCCGCCGAACATCCGCCGCGCCGTCACCGGGCCGGCCGCCGCCAGACGTTCCAATATGTACTCCAAATAGCTGTTTGTAACCGCCATCAGTTCCTACCCGCGAAAAACCCTGTATACGTAAATGACGGACAAAACGCCGATTCATAAAACGCGACACCTAACCTTATTGGCCGATCATTGCCATACGGAACGTCTGTAACTGTGACTGCTGTCTCTTGGCGAATAAAATGCGGCGACAATCGTAACGCACGCCCGGTAGGGCAGACATTCCGAGGCTGTCCCATAAGTTGGTTTTTGTCTCTTCAATTCAGCGTCACTTGGCGCGC